>CAWFUU010000012.1:0-640572 GCA_963819035.1 uncultured Acidobacteriaceae bacterium
GCTCGGCGTCGGGGCGGTAGAGTCGCTCGTCGTCCGACAGCGAGTGCGAATATGGACGGATGACGTGCGCGTGCACAAAGGCGGGGCCGTGTCCCTCGCGGCTAGATTGCACGGCGCGTTGAAATGCGCCGTAGCTCGCGACCGGGTCCGTGCCGTCGACTTCTTCGAAGTGGAAGTTGGGAAATCCGGAGACGAGCCGCGAGATGCTGCCGCCGGCAGTTTGCACCTCGACCGGTACCGAGATGGCGTAGCCGTTATCTTCAACACAGAAAATGACAGGCAACTTGCCCAGCGCGGCGGCATTCATCGCCTCCCAGAATTCGCCTTCACTGGAGGTACCGTCGCCGAGCGAAACGTAAGTCACTTCGTCGCCTTGGAAGGTGACGTTCTTGAATTGGCGGTAGTCAACGAATTTCGATGGCGAACCTCGGCCGCTTCGGATGCACGCGCAATCTCTTCCCCCCTCGGCGCAGCCCACAGCCTGCAAGATCTGCGACCCTGTCGGGGATGATTGCGTGACGATGTGGAGTGCGGGATAGCTCCAGTGCGAAGGCATTTGCCGCCCGCCGGAACTGGGGTCGGAAGCCGCACCTACCCCCTGCAAGAACATGTCGTATGGTTTGACCCCGAGCGCCAAGCACAATCCACGATCGCGGTAGTAGGGATAGAACCAGTCGTAGCCCGGCTTGAGCGCCAGGCCGGCGGCCACCCCAATGGCCTCATGCCCTGCGCCTGACATCTGGAAATAAATCTTTTGCTGGCGCTTGAGTAGAATCTCCCGGTCGTCGATGCGGCGGGATGTGTACATCAAGCGATAGGCTTGGATGAACTGGTCGCGCGTCAGCCCGTCATAGACTTTATTTTTCTTCGCGCCGTTGGCCGCAAGGGCCAGCTTTGGGTCGGTCTTTGTGGTCGCCATCCGTTTCCTATGCTTGATTGGATGCTCGCAGCCCGCACCAAGATTTCACGCAAATTCAGCGGCCTGCTCAATACCCAGCCTGATCAGTAAGGTGCAGATTGCATGGAACCTGTTGCATTGTAAACGCTGAGCGCAGGCTTGGGAACATCCCGAGAGCAGGAAAATTTCACTCTGGCGGGGATCACCGTTGTTGCGCCTGATGGTCCGCAACGAACCGGGCCAAGCGCGGATTGCCGGACACCGTCCATTCCAGTTGTCGAACCAGTTCAGCGGAAGTCCCGAGCGAAGCAGGGCCTCGATTGCGGGTTCAGAATGGAGCGTGTCTTGCCGCACAAGATCGAGGAGGAAGTCGATTCCCTCCGGTTGGCGCGTGAGCGCGATGGCAGAAAGCAGGACGGAGCGGAACCACGGGTCGCACGGTGCATCGTTCACGAATCGCTGGTGCAGCGCGCGAAATGATTCCGATGAGCGGTCAGCGGCAATGGCCAGCGCCGCCTCCGCCGCGGCGTCATCTCCAGCGGCAAGAAAGCGGGCAAGCCACGGAATCGCGCTCTTGCCTTCAATCCGCAAGATGCCGCCATAGCAGGCGCCAAGCACTTCCGGTTCGTCGGCACCGAGCACAGCCCGCAACCGAAGTAGAAGAGCAGCATTGGGAGAGTCGATCTGCTCGACAGCCCGCACCGCCTCCACGCGCACGGACTTATCTTTATCGCTGAAGAGCTCGAGCAAGTACTGCAGCAGTTCCGTTTCTAGCAGGCTGCGGCACTGCACGAGCGCGAGTGCGCAGGTGCTGCGCAGAGTTCCGGCGGTATCCGAGCGGCCTCCCCAGACCGGCTCGAGTTGAATATGCCGCATCCCTCGCAGGAAGACCGCGGCATCTTGATGCTCAAATGCCGCAAGCGCGCGGCTCAATGCATTTTTCGCCCAGCACTGCGGATCCGTCTTGACGGGGTCAGAGAAAAATCGCTCGAACGCGGCCAGCACCTCGGGGATCAATTCGGGTAGCGCCAATTCTCGGACCAGGTCAGCCGCCTTTGCGACCACGTAGTTATTGCGATGGGTCAGCGCCTTGCGCAGTGCTACGACAGCCGATTCGGGGGCCTGTTGCCGCAGGGCGTCCAAAGCGGCGAGTTGATCCTCGAAGCTGCGGCGGGCGGGCATGTGGGCAAGTGTAACGCGAGGGCGTGAAGTCGTAGCCTACCTCGTTTCAGGCACTACACACTGGTACAACTCACGGTTGGATTCTTGACAGGCCCCAGACTGAACGTTAGCTTTACGCAAACTCGGGACGGGGAAAAACTCACAGCTGTCATTGGGGAGGAGACTGTGTCAATCAAGAAGAGGCTTCCGGCCGCGGTGTTTGCCTGCCTCGCGCTGGCTGCCGCGCACGCTCAAGATCCACTCAAAACCGAAGCAAAACACTACTCATTAGCTTTTGAAAACGAGACCGTTCAGGTACTGAATGTTCACTACGGCCCACACGAGAAGTCAGGGATGCACGATCACCCTGGCGGAGTGGTCGTCATACTCACCGGTGGCCACCTGCGGTTTACCGATCAGACCGGAAAATCGCACGACGTATTCGCGAAACCCGGGGAATCGCGTTGGTTTCCGCCGTTAAAGCACAGCGTCGAAAACCTGGGCGATACCCCCTGCAACTCGATCTATATCGGGATGAAGGCCAAGCCAAACGTGGTGAAGGCGACTGTGGAACCGGGCGATCTGGTGTCGGACGTCGAAACCAAGGCACTGGTTGCCCAAGTCATGGGTTCGATGAAGTAGCAATGGCGGATGCTGGCCCCGGATCTTCTATCCCTTACGGCTTTCCCACGGAATCGAGTGCTGGAATCGGGGCCTCGTTTGCAATGTTCGCCTCGAAGTAGCGCCTCTGATAGTACAGAGCAACGTTCACCAGCCCGATCAGAGCCGGGACTTCGACCAGCGGCCCAATGACCGCCGCAAACGCCGCCCCGGACTTGATACCAAAGACTGCAACCGCCACCGCGATGGCAAGTTCGAAATTGTTGCTGGCGGCGGTGAACGACAAGGTCGCCGTCTTTGAATAGTCCGCCCCCAGCTTGCGCCCCATATAGAACGAAACCAAGAACATCACTACAAAATAGATCAGCAGCGGAAGGGCGATCCGCAGCACGTCCAGGGGCAATCGCACGATGTAGCCACCCTTCAGTGAGAACATCACCACGATCGTGAACAAGAGCGCGATCAGGGTGATGGGGCTGATGCGTGGAATGAAGCTCTTCTCGTACCACTGCCTTCCGCGCGCGCGCACCATGGCGAAGCGAGTGATCATTCCCGCCAGGAAAGGAATCCCGAGATAAATGAAAACGCTCTTCGCGATATCACGGATCGAAACGTTCACCACCGAACCGTGCAAGCCGAACCACTCGGGCAGCTTGGTGATAAAGATCCAGGCGTACACCGAGTAGAACAGCACCTGGAAGACGGAATTGAAGGCCACCAGTCCGGCGGCATATTCGGTGTCGCCCTGGGCCAATTCGTTCCACACGATCACCATGGCGATGCAGCGGGCCAGGCCGATCATGATGAGGCCAGCCATGTACTCCGGGTAGCCGCGCAGAAACACAATGGCGAGCACAAACATCAGTACCGGGCCGATCACCCAGTTCTGCAACAGCGACAGGCCGAGGACTTTCTTGTTGTGGAAGACCTCGCCCATTTCTTCGTAACGGACCTTCACTAACGGCGGGTACATCATCAAAATCAGGCCCACTGCAATTGGAATGGAAGTGGTACCCACGCTGAAGCGATTCAGAAAGGGTACGAATCTGATGCGCGGGCGAACTGCGGAAGCGAAGGCTGAAGTTCAGCACATCCTCGAAATGGGCCAGGCCGAAGATGCCCTGCTGGCTGCGCTCTTTGATGGACTGCACAATCTGGACGTCGCAGTGGCTGCCAATCGAACGCCCGTTACCAAGGCCAGACTTGCCTGGGAACTGCAAGACATCGGCTTGTTGCCCGAAGACATTGACTACGACGCATCTACAAAGCGATTCTTTCTCACCAGCGTTCTGGAAAAGAAAATTGTTACGCTCGGCCCAGATGGGAAGGTCCGAGACTTTGCGACTGCTCCTGATCGCTGGCCCCTGCTCGCACTTAAGCTTGATGCGCAGCGCCACCGTGTGTGGGCCACTGAAGTCGCACTGAAAGGATTCAGCATCGTACAAAAGCCTGACTGGGGGCGTTCCGCTGTTCTCTGCTATAACCTCGACGACGGCAAGCTCTTGTTCAGAATCGAAGGCCCCGAGGGAAGTGCGCTGGGAGATATGGCGCTGATGCGGGACGGTGTCCCCATTGTTTCGGACGGCGAAGGCGGAGGAGTCTACCGGGTCAACGATGGCAAGTCACTGGAACGAATCGATCGCGGAGATTTTATTTCTCCGCAGACTCCGTCTGTGGGTGCGGACGGCAGTTCCCTCTTCGTTCCAGACTATCTGCGTGGCATTGGAATACTCGGTCTATCGACGCGGCAAGTGCGTTGGCTTTCCATGGACAACAAGTTCATTCTTAATGGCATTGACGGACTCTACTTACATGGCGACAGTGTTCTCGCCGTCCAGAACGGTTCTTCCCCCGAGCGCGTGATTTCATTCCGGCTCGACCCCTCCCACGGCAAAGTCGTCTCGCAGGATGTCATCGAGTCCGCCACAAGCACGATTGGCGATCCCACCCACGGAGTGATCGTCGGGTCGGATTTCTACTACATTGCAAACTCAGGCTGGGACACGCTCGACGACAATGGTGAGCGCAAGGCGACGGCGAAAGTCACCACGGCAAGAATCATGCGAGCCGCTCTTCCTCAGTGATTAGAATTGTGCGCACTACCACACGCGGCAAGAAAAATCGGCAGCAAGCAGCCTCGCGGCGTCCGGGAGCTACTTCGAAAGCACAAGAGGGCTGGCTTTGGACCAGCCCCCATCACGATCGCATCCTAGCTAGAACGTGTATTGCAGGCCGAACTGCATCTGCCGCGGCTCGTGCGCCAGATTGGTGAGGATTCCGTACTGGCTCGGATTGTTAATGTTATTGTTTGCCGTTCTCAGAGAACCGGTTGCATTGGGATCCGTGGAAGGGTCGTTGAAGCTGGCATGGTTGAAGACATTGAAGGCTTCCGCCCGGAAGCGCAGAGTCTGCCTATCCGACCAGGGCATCTTGAAGGTTTTGAGCACCGCCATGTCGGTGTTGACGTAGCGGGGTCCGCGCAGGGCGTTCCGGTCTCCAGTGGCTCCGCCAAATGGAAATCCAAAAGCGTTTAATGCGGCGGTCTGATCGGCAAAGAAATCGACCGAGTGGGTGGCAGGATCAACGTGAATGCTTTGCCTGACGGCAGATTTCGGCCCTACCAGAACCGCTGAGCCGGTCTGGGTAAAGGCAATGGGAAACGCGTTGGTTGTGGTGTTCCACGGATACCCGGAGTGAAACGTCACGATGCCCGCAGTTGCCCAGCCTCCAACAACAGCGTCAAGCCACTTCGGAGCGTCACCCAGCAGAAATCGCCCACGACCAATCGGGAGTTCGTAGTCGTAATTGGCGCTGACGGTGTGGAGCGCATCGAAATTCGAGCTTGCCCGGCAAACTCGCAGGTTCCTCAGATCGCAGACCAGCCCTTGTCCGTTAAAGGTCGAAAAAATGACATCATTGGTGATGTCGGAGACGTTGTCGATCGAATGGGCGTACGTGTAGTTGAAGTCAAACTGCAGGTGGTTGGAGAAGCGCTTGCGCAAACTGACGATCAGAGAGTTGTAGCTCGACGCACCAAAGTTCCCCACGTTGGCGATGGAGCCGGTCTGGTAGGGCAGGCCGGTATTGGGCAACAGCAGTCCGGCATTGGCCAGCACGACGTCTACGGTTGACAAATCGCCGATCTGAAAATTGAAGGGGAGGAACCCAGCCGCCACACTCGTGCAACTCGCTCCGAACGCTGCCTGACAGTTGGCGCCCGGACCCAGCACACTGACGATCGCTGCGTTCATCTGATTCTCAAACCATGGCTGGTCTTGCGGAGTCGTGCCCGCCTGAATGGCGGACTGTATGTTGCCGAACGCCGTATTCAGGAACTGACCCGATTGGGGATCCTTGAAATTGAGCTGCTGCGCGGGATCGCCAACCGCAATCAGACGGCGTCCGAACCGGCCAAAGTAATTGACATCCAACAGCATGTTCTTGGGAAGCTGTCTTTGAAATCCGAACGACGCCGTTATGCTATAGGGCATCTTCAGGGTGTTGTTGAACTGGAACAGATCGTTGTTAGTAAACAGACCCGTTGAGCACGGCTGACCCGCGGGAACGAAGTTAAAGCCGTTGGCAACCCAAAATCCGCCGACGGGGCAACTGACCCCGTCGCTGACAGTTGTAAACGGGGTGAGTGACGGTCTCGGCAGCGTTCCAGGCGCAGGTGGAGCTACGGGTGAATTGATCGACGTGAAGCGAGGATCGTTTTGGAGCGATCCGGATGGATCGCTCGCAACGCCATATTGGGTCGACCGGGATGTAGCGAACAACTGGCTGACCTCGTCGGTTTCAAAGCTCAATGTGCTGAGGACTCGGTCATAGCTAATTCCACCCCCCGCTCGGATGCTGGTTTTGCGGTCGCCGAGAACTTTGCCGAGAATTCCGCTGGTAAAGGACGGCGAGTAAGCGATTCCGATCCGAGGAGAAAAATCCTTCCAGTCCGGGTGGTAGAGATTCGGCCCATGATTCACGGGTCCACCCAGCGTATAGCTGACGAGCGGAGCCGCCGCGAACCCGTTGGTCCCGTTGGCGGCGGCCTGCTGCCGCGTCCCGAACATCTGCTGCTCGAAAACGTTGGGCACAGATTCGAAACCATTGGCCTCAAAAGGCACGCTGTGGTAGTTCCAGCGCAGACCGTATGTGATCGTAAGATCCGAACGAAGCTTCCAGGAGTCCTGCGCGAAGAATTCATATTCGTTGTAGTGATAGTCGCGGACCGCAGCACTATTCTGCGGAAATGGATTGCCGGCGCGATCGAAATTGTACTGCCCAGTATTACTGGAATACCTACCCAGCAAGACCGTAAAGTTGTTGTCCCAATTGGCCGCTACGCTGGGATCCGGAAAGATATCCCCTGGTCTAAGCGATGAATCCAAGCTGGTGATCTGCGATTGCAGTCCGATGGTCGGAAAGTTTATGTCGTTGACATTGGAAAAGTGCACGCGAATTGGTTTGATGTCGCCGCCGAGTTGCAATGAATGTTTGCCCAGACTCCAGATGAAGTTATCGCGAACCTCCGGAACCCCCACGTTGCGGCTTTGCGCACGAAAGTCCCCGTAAGGGCCGGTCAGTCCATTCGTGAAGCCGAACTCATTCGGAGCCGTTGGCGCGAATTCAGCCGGAAAGTCATCGACTTGACGGCTGAGTCCCGCGAAGGCCTGATTGGTCATCTTGTTGTTAATGGCCCAAGTCTCGCCTACGACCCAGGTGCGGTCGTGCACAATTCTCCCGATGAGCGTCGGCGGATCTTGCGGGAAGAGTTGCTGATTCTGGGTGTCATGGTCGCGATCCCAGGTACCACGCGCGAACAACTGATGCTTGGAACTGAGGTTGTAATCCAGCCGGCCTACGAAGGTATTCTCGTTCCGACGAAAAGGAGCGGTAAAAGCAAAGCCGCCTGTGTTCACGCCATCACCAACGCTGGTATTGTTGGGAACCGGATAGCGGTTCTGTATGAAATCGACCAAGGCGGTATCCGGACCTCTTCCCTGCGGATCGATGGCAGCGGACTGAGCCTGCGTTAATGTTGTTATGCAGTTGGGCTGGGATTGCAGGGTCGCCGATGCGGTGCAACCGGAGTTGCTGTTGACATAGGAAATCTGGCCGTTGCGAAAGGCTGAGAGAGGAACCGTGATGTTCTGAGGCAGTCCTTCGGCGTCCCGGCGTCCAAGGTAGCTGAAGAAGAAGAATAGTTTGTTCTTCAGTATCGGGCCACCCACACTTCCGCCGTATTGATTACGCGTGAGTTGTCCTTTCTTAACCCCATCCAGATTGTTGAAGTAGTCGTTAGCCGCCAGGAGCGACACACGATTGAACTCGGAAAGCGAGCCGTGCCACTGGTTTGTTCCACTCTTCGTGACCAGATCGACTTGCGCGCCGCCGCTGCGTCCGAAAGTTGAATCAGAATTTCCCACGATAGTGCGGGCCTCTGCAATGGAATCGATGGGGGCCCGGCCCACCGTCGTGAACGACTGCCCGATGGTTTCGTCATTTACATCGAGGCCGTCAAGGGTGATGTTACCAGCGTCGGCCCGCGAACCGGTGACCGATCCGCTCTGCGCATCAGACCCGAATTGCGGCGCCTGGACGCCGGGCTGCAGTTGCAACAGGTTCGAGGCGTCGTCGCGGAACAAACTTGGGAGGTCGGAAAACTGCCTCCCCGTAATCACGTTGCCGATGCTGGCGTCTATCGTATTTACCGTTGCGGACGTTTCTGCGCTGACCTCAACGGTCTCGGCAGCTTGACCGACCGCGAGGTGTGCGTCGCGCGTCTCGGTGACACCCACCTCTAAAGACACATTGGTGACAACCACATTGCGGAATGACTGCTTTGTGACTGTCAGCGTGTATCCGGTACCCGGGGGGACGCTAGCAAACTGATACGCGCCTACACTGTTGGTTTTGGTCGTGGCGGAAAATGCAGTCGCCGGGTTGCTAAGCTCGACCTGAGCCCCTACCACAACCGCGCCACTGGAGTCAGTGACGACTCCGGTGATCCCCGAAGTGGCTTGTGCTGCAAGGAAGGCAGGCGCACAACAAAACAGTGCAAAGACAGCGATCTTGACAGTTATAACTTGCTTCATAGCGCTTAGCATCTCCTCATGCGATGTGAAATGGCGGGCGGCCTTCACCTAGTCATGCCTTGAATAAAGTGCACGTTTGACGCCACAGCCATTTCGCCCTGAAATTACAGATGGACTCTCAGTGCTTCTCGCACGACGTTGCGGTGCGCTCGTCCCTGACCCTCCAACAAAATGGAGACTATGGATGTGAGTCTATGAGTTGTCACATTCGCGCTGATTGACAGATCTTGTGCGAAACAGAGCTTTACAAGTTGTGATGTCACTTAACATCAAACCGGTGTGTGGACCGCACGCCTAATCTCCACAAGAGGCGGGAGCACTTGCCTACGCTCGCAAGGTGCACGGTCTGGAGGCTTGCAGCACGGTTACGAAAAAGGGCTCCCGGTAATCATTCCTGTAATAATTCGCCCTCCAGGCCGTCTTTAGTTGTGGAAGTGAGCAACGGGAGGCGTAACCTGCGAAGCTTATTAGCAGAGGAACCGGCGATCGCGATTCCGGACGAACTCGATCGGGCCTTTCGGGCCCACCACGGTTTGGTCTTCCGCACGGCGTACCGGATTACCGGCAACGCGGCGGACGCCGAGGACGTGTTACAGACGGTGTTCCTGCGGTTGCTCCGGCGGGCGGTCGGCGCCGACGCTATGGAGAATGAGGAGAGTTACCTGCGCCGGGCGGCAATTAACGCCGCGTTGGACGTGATGCGATCGCGACAAACCGATCGCACCGTGGAGCTTACGGAACTGCCGGCTGAGGGCACCCATGACGACCCTCGCGGACTTCGCGAGGCGCTGGGACGTGCGATGGCCCAATTAAAGCCGCGTCCGGCGGAGATCTTTGCACTGCGCTTCCTCGAAGGTTTCAGCAATCCGCAGATCGCGCGGATGCTCGGCATATCGCAAGTATTGGTGGCGGTTATTGTCCACCGCACTCGGCAAAAGCTCCGCAAGGCGCTTGGCGCGTATCTAGGAGGCAGGTCATGAAGAACGAGAAGTTCGACCGTTTGCTGTCGGCAATTCGAAATGAGCATGTGGATGACAAGGTCGTTGCCCAGGCTAGCGAGCGTGTCCGGAATTCGATTGCCGGGACGTCTGCGACCGCAGACCTCAGCGCGCACACGCTTCGAAGCTGTGCAGATTTTCAGGTGCTGATCCCCGGGTATCTGGGAAAGCAACTGCCGCTTGCGCGTACCCTCTTATTTGACGATCACGTACACGCCTGTGTCGCATGTCGCCACGCGCTAGAGAGCGCTCGGGAGGGAGAGCCGCAAAAGGTTTGGCGGCTGGAAACAAAGCGCTCCGGTTCACGGGCGTGGTGGGCGATGGGCGCGACCGCTGTCGTTGCAGTAACATTCGCGGTCCTGGCATTCAAGAATGGGCTTCTTCCTGGCCAGCATTCCGTTCGCGCGGCGGTTCAAACTGTGGACGGCTCGCTGTATGCCGTGTCCGGCGCGGAGATGCGGGTGGTTCCCGCTGGCTACGAGATCCGGAATGGGGACGAGATCCGCACCGCGAAAGGATCGACGGCGGTAGTGCGTCTGCTTGACGGCTCCCTGGTCGAGATGGGAGAACGTTCCAATGTTTCGATCTCGCGGGCGTGGAAGGGCACGACGATTCATCTGGACGGCGGCCAGGTCATCGTGCAGGCTGCCAAGCAACGTTCGGGCCGCCTTTATGTTGCCACCGACGACGGCCTGGTCTCAGTGAAAGGCACCATCTTCTCGGTGAAACATGGGACGAAAGGCTCCCGCGTGGCCGTGATCGAAGGCGTGGTCCACGTGGAATTTGGAGAAAACACTGCCGATCTGCGCGTCGGGGATGAAGCGACTTCGGGCGGCGTGTCGAAGGTTCCGATCCAAAACGAGATCGCATGGAGCCGGAATGCGGCCAAATACCTAGCTCTACTGGGCGACTTCGCGGTCCTGCAGAAACAGTTTGCGGCGATTCCGGGGCCAGGATTACGGTACAACTCCGATCTTCTGCCGTATGTTCCTGACCATACCGTGGTCTACGCGGCGATCCCGAATCTCGCAAATACTTTGGGAGAAGCGAGCCGGCTTTTCGAAGAGCGGCTGCAGCAGAGTCCGGAGCTGCGCAACTGGTGGCGGCAACAGCAAAAAGGAAATGGGCCGAAGCTGGAAGATGTGCTGAATGGCGTAAAGACGTTCAGCAGCTACCTGGGCGAGGAGATCGTGTTCGCCATTGCGAAGGACGGAACAACTTACACCGCGCCGGTCGTGCTTGCGAAGGTACAGCATCCGGGACTGGAAGCCTTTCTGCAAAAGGAAGGCCGGCATCTCAGTTCAAATCCGTCGCAAGTAGCGCTGCAAACCGTGCACGACCCGTGGGCCGTGACACCGGCAGCCGGTCGGCCTCTATTGGTTTATGTGAGCAACGACCTGTTGATCGCCACCGCGGACGTGGCGGAACTGCAGCATGTGGTCAGAGGGGTCCAGCAGGGTGGTGGAAGTCCGTCTGCCGAAACACCGTTTTACCAACAGATTGTCCGCAACTACCAGCAGGGCGCAGAATGGCTTTTCTGCGTGGACATGGAACAAATTGTCGCGCAACACGTACAAGACGGTAGCAACAGCCACCCTCTTCCACCGGGGATGGGAGACGTACGATACCTGACGATGGAACATCGCGAGGTGAGCGGCAAGACGGAGAGTCATGCCACTCTGACATTCGCGTCAGAGCGCCAAGGCGTGGCAGCGTGGCTGGCAGCGCCTGCCTCCATGGGGTCGTTGGAATTCGTTACGCCCGACGCCAGCATGGTGACATCGGCGGTGATCAAGAACCCGAGAAGCATTATGGAAGAGATGTTCAAAATGATCGGGAGCGGCGATGCGGCCTTCACGCAGCACATGGCCGAGTTCGAGAGCAAGACTGGCGTGAATGTGCTCAATGACATCACGGCGCCGCTAGGCGGCGAGGTTACCATGGCTTTCGACGGCCCGATGCTGCCAACGCCGCGGTGGAAGCTGATCTTCGAGGTGTATGACCCGGCCACCCTGCAATCGACGATCGCAAAACTCGTTGATAGTTACAATCGCGAGGCCGATCAGAAGGGGCGCCCGCTGCAGTTGACTCAGCGGCAGGTGGGTTCCCGGACTTACTTCGTCATTACTAGTTCGAACCCGAGCAACCCGAACGCGCCGAATTCCGAGGTTGACTATACCTTTGTCGACAGTTATCTGATCGCCGCGCCTGATATGGCCACCATCTCGCGGGCGATTCAAACCCGCGAGACGGGATACACGCTGGCACATTCGGCCGGCTTTCAAGCTCTATTACCGAGCGACGGGTACACCAACTTTTCGGCGATCTTCTATCACAACATCGGCCCGGTCGTGGGCCCGCTGGCCGAACAACTGAAATCTAGCGGAGCTCTGACCCCGCAGCAGCGCCAGTCGGTCGATGCGCTTACGGCAAACTCCGCTCCGGGCTTAATCTATGCCTATGGCGAACCGGACCGAATCGTCGTGGCGAGCAGTACCGGCTTCATGGGTTTTGATTTGGGCACTCTTTTAACGATGGGGCATAATGGGCCGTTCCTGCCCCAGATGTTCCTGGGCAATACCTTGAGTCATCCTGCACCTCAAACTCAGTGAGTACGACGACACACCTCGGAGCAGCAGAGGGCGAACGCGACCAGACGCCGCCTGCTGCCCCGTCGCCTCCGCTGATTGAACTGCAGGGTCTTTCGGTTAAGTTCGGCAACCGCGAGATCCTGCGTAGTCTTACGGCTTCGTTGCGCGGGCGAGCGATAGGCTTACTCGGCCCAAACGGCGCAGGAAAATCTACGCTGATCAATACCCTCCTCGGTTTCTACAAGTCCTCTGCGGGTTCTGCGCGGGTTTTTGGATACGAGATCGGAACGCAAGTCAGAAACATACGCGGTCTGGTGGGCTACATGCCGGAGAACGACGCCTTCATCTCGAAGATGAGTGCGGTATCGTTTGTCCAGATGATGGGAGAGCTATCGGGTTTGCCGCCGGACGCAGCCCTCGAGCGAGCGCATGAGGCACTGTTCTATGTTGGCTTAGCGGAAGCTCGTTACCGCCAGTTGGGAACTTATTCGCTGGGCATGAAACAACTGGCGAAGTTGGCCCAGGCCATCGTTCACGGTCCGAAGCTTTTGATCCTCGATGAACCGACCAACGGCCTGGA
This sequence comes from uncultured Acidobacteriaceae bacterium, assembly GCA_963819035.1. Classification (GTDB taxonomy): domain Bacteria; phylum Acidobacteriota; class Terriglobia; order Terriglobales; family Acidobacteriaceae; genus Sulfotelmatobacter. The sequence goes on from CAWFUU010000012.1 coordinate 12,942, forward strand.
TCCTTCCGCACGCCAGCGCATGATCCGGATGATCCGCGAGATTCGAGACGGCCAAGAAATGAGGATAGTGCTGTGCTCGCATCTGCTGCGCGATGTCGAGGAGACCTGCGATGAGGTTCTGATCCTCAAACAGGGACAGATCGCTCATTACTCCAATCTGGACCAGGAGCGTCAGGCGAACAAACGATTTCTCGAACTTGAGATTTATGGTGCGAACGCAAATGGAGATTTTACCGGGGCGATCGAGAAGCTCGGGTGTGAGTGCGCTGTGACGGCAAACCGCATGAAGCTGGTTCTCGCCGATGGGATTGAGACTCACGACATCTTCCGCATTGCCGCGGAACGCCAGGTCCGCATCCGGCGGCTGAATTTCCGGCGCGACACGCTCGAAGATATCTTCTTGAAGGCGATGGAATCCTGAATGCAAAGCTTGAGGGCGATGCCGAGGAGTGGGGATGGCTGTTTACAGGAATAGCTACAAGCCGTATTCCGGGTCGTTGACTCCCGCATGGTCCCGGTGCTTGGTGCTCTTTCGCTATACCAGACGGAACCTTTTTCAGTCCAAGTTTCAGACCGGTTTTTTTGTGGCCTGCTTTTTCTTCCCGGTATTGAGCCTGTTCACGATCTACCTCGTTCATAGCGCTAGCTTTCTGGCACAAGTGGGCATCCCCAGCCGGCTCATCTCCATCGACAATAAGTTCTTTTTCTATTTCGTGAACGTGCAGGGAGCACTTGCCTTTCTTTTGACTGCATTTGCCGGGCCTGGACTGATTTCTCCGGATCTTGCCAATGGCGCGCTTCCCCTCTATTTCTGCCGCCCGTTCTCGCGCGCCGAGTACGTGCTGGGTAAGTCCGCGGTTTTGGCGATTCTGCTGTCGCAGATCACGTGGATACCGGGATTGATTCTCTTCGCTGTGCAAGGAAGCTTTGCCGGACCTCGATGGACATGGGACCACCTCTGGATCGCGGGAAGCCTGGTCGTTTCTTCGCTGATCTGGATCACAATCTTGTCGTTGTTCGCGATGGCGCTCTCAGCCTGGGTGAAGTGGAGAATCGTCGCCGGTGCCCTGCTTCTGGCGGTGATGTTCTTCGGAGCAGGCTTTGCGCAAACGGTAAACACCGTGCTGCAAACCGACTCAGGCTATTTCTTCAGCCTGGGGTACCTAACGACGACAGTGGATAACGCTCTCTTCAGGATGGACGCCGTGCGTGCAATTTCCGTGGGCGATGCGTGTATCGCCCTGCTCGCGTACTCCGCCGTCTGCCTTGGCTTGCTCATGCGCAAGGTGCGCGCTTACGAGGTTGTGCGGTGAATAATCGCATCACATTCGAAGACGTATCGAAGTTCTACGGCGAAATTCTGGGCGTGAATCGCGTCAACCTTTCGATTCCGCCGGGGATCACCAGCCTGGTGGGCCCGAACGGTTCGGGCAAGACCACACTGATGAATCTGATGACGGGCCTGGTCAGGCCCACGCGCGGGCAGGTTCGAGTGCTTGGTTACACGACGACCGATCCCGAACATCTGTTCACGATCGTCGGCTATTCCACGCAGTTTGACGCGTTTCCCAAGGGGCTGACGGGATTTCAGTTCGTTTATTCCTATCTGCGGCTGGCGGGAAGAGATACCCAGAGCGCGGAGCGACTCGCCTGGCGAGCCATTGAGCGCGTGAACCTTACCGACGCCGCCACACGAAACATCGCCGGTTATAGCAAGGGGATGCGCCAGCGGATCCGGCTGGCCCAAGCTTTGTCGCACGATCCAAAAGTTCTTGTGCTCGACGAACCTCTGAACGGTCTGGATCCACTCGCCCGCTCCGAGATGATCGCGCTGTTCCGCGATGCGGCGGCGCAGGGCTGCTATGTGATCATCTCCAGCCACATCCTGCACGAAGTCGATGTCATTTCCGATCAGGTCATCCTGCTCAGCAACGGCTACGTTGTGGCCGAGGGCCCGATCCGTAGCGTGCGCAGCGAGATCCAGGAACATCCCACGCAGATTCTGATCCGCTGCGACAAGCCGCGAGAGTTTGCCGCGAAGATGTTGGAGGATGCGCAGACGATCGAAGTTGCCATCCACAAGGACGAGCGCGGCCTGCTTCTGAAAACGCGCGATTCCGACAAGTTCTATCTGACGATGAATCAGATTGCTGTGAACGGAATTGAAATCGAATCAGTTGTCCCGGCTGACGACGATGTGCTCTCTGTCTATGGTTACTTGATCGGGAATGAAGAGGTAGTCAGATGATGAGCGTCTGGTGGCCGCAGATCAAAGCGGTAATCCGACTGGAGCTGAAGAAGACTTTTTTCGCGAAGCGAGGCCTTTGGATATATCTGGTTGCCGCTCTCCCCGTTCTACTCTTCATAGCCTACGCAGTGGTCACTTCGACTCAGCAGAATCGAAGCGCCAACGTCGCCCGGCGGACCGAGAAGCCGCTGACTTACCAGGATCTGATGGCGGTGAAGGCTGGTATGGCTAAGGAAGAAGTGGTTGCGATCCTTGGAAAACCGTCCCTTAAGTTTCATTGGTCTGAAAATCGGCCAACGGGGCCGCTGACAACCCTGAACATCCTCCATGAGCAATACCGTTACTCTGACGGACAGAACGATTTGTATGTGGAAGTGGTAGACGGTCGGGTCGCGGCAGTTCATATTCATGAGGGCTACAACCTGGGCCAGGACTCGATCGTGTTCGCCAGCGTTTTTCAGTTCTTTTTTCTACGGCTGGCCGTCTTTTTTGGCTGCCTAGGGATTTTCATGAACCTGTTCCGCGGCGAAATCCTTGATCGCAGTCTCCACTTCTATTTTCTTGCGCCCATCCGACGCGAAGTTCTGATGGTGGGAAAATTTCTTGCCGGCCTGCTCGCAACCTGCGCCATTTTTGTAACCAGCACATTGCTCCAGACTGTTGCTTTTGTGTGGCACTTCCCGCCGAGTGTGCGTGACGTCTACCTTTATCACAATCACGGTCTTGAACATGCGGCGATATACGTAGGAGTGACCGTGCTGGCCTGTGTTGGCTACGGAGCGTTCTTTCTGGTGGCTGGAATGCTATTCCGGAATCCGATCTTGCCCGCGGCGGCGATCTTGATCTGGGAAGCGGTTAATCCCTTTTTGCCGGCGGTCCTCAAGCAGTTCAGCGTCATCTACTACCTCAAATCACTGTGCCCCGTGGAGATTCCGAGCGCCCCTGGCACGCCAGCTCTGCTGGCATTGCTGATTTCCAACCCCGATCCTGTCTCCGTTCCAGTTGCGGTGTTGGGTGTGGTGATCGTGGCGCTGGTTGCGCTCTATGTTTCGGGCGTTCAGGTTCGGCGCATGGAGATTAACTACACGAGCGAATAGAACCACCATTTAGCAGAAACGATTCAATTCACCGCGTCTTCAATCGTCCGATTCCCGTTGACGATTGTGAAAAGCAACCCAGAACCTAGGGTGATCCACACGGCCAAGTCCAAGGCAGGGCCCCACCCTCGGTGAACCGCAATGGATGCGGTGACGGTTGAAGAAATCACTCCTCCGATGCTGCCCAAGGTGTTCATGAGCGCAGAGAGCGAAGCGGAGTAGGAAGGCGCCAGGTCGATGCAGGACGCCCAGAAGTTTGCCGCGGCGAACATGTTGAACCCTGCAGCAAGTGCGATCATGGGCAGAGCGATAACGGTGACCGAAAGATGGTTCCCGCTATACAGCAGGAGCGCCGACATACCCATGCCGAGCCACACCGCTGCCAACCTTCCCTTGCGGCGGTCGGTGGCCCGGGCGACACGATCGGAGAACCATCCTCCGACCGGGGACAACAAAGCCATCGCCAAAAACGGCGCCGACGTCCAGATGGCGGCCTGCATGATTCCCAAGCCGCGCATTTTCACCGCGTAGAAATAGAACCAGTTGTAGTAGAGATAGAACGCATAGCCTTGGAAACCGTAGCCCAGAATCAATCCCCAAACCGACATGCTGCTGAGCATCTTGGACCACGGCACGCTGGTTGCACCCCTGTGCGTTGAGCGAGCGCCCACGTCCCCCTTTCGCGATCCGGGATGAATGATCTGCAGTTCCGCGTCGTTTACGTCCCCGTGCTCCTCAGGCCAGTCCGTGGAGTAGAAGTGCCAGAGGGCCACCACGAGAAAAGCCAACCCAGCGCAGACTTCGAACGCAGCGCGCCAACTCCAATGCACCATTGTCCACGCGATGAAAACGGGAGTCAGGGTTCCTCCCAGCCCGAGCCCGCAGACCTGCAGACCGCTGGCGAAACCGCGTTCCCGGACCGAGGTCCAAGACGCGATCACCCTGGTCACGTTGGATGAAATCGCGGCCTCACCCACGCCGGTTAAGAAGCGCACCAGACTAAACCCAGTGAGAACACTAATTCCAGCGAGGCCCGCAAACTGGGGAACAACCGCCATCGCGCCCGCTCCCAGGGCAAATATAAAAATGGCCACCGCAAGCGTGCGCCGCGGACCAATCCGGTCGCAGACGTATCCCCAGGGAATCTGGAACAAGGCGTAGCCCCACAGAAAGGCGCTGAACACCGAGCCCATAGCTACTGTGTTGAAGGAAAAGTCCTCCTCGATGGTCTTTCCGGCGATGCTCAGGTTGAGCCGATTGAGCGCAGTCACAGCCATGATGGCCATGACGATGCCCATGATCCACCAGCGAACCGCAGTCGCTCGGCCCGACTGGGCAGCGCCGGCTCCGGACAAACTGATTTCCTTTTCTAGGTTTGTAGTGTCCAAGCGATTTTCACCCTGGCTTGCACGTTCTCGGTGCGAAGTGAGCCCCTGTGAGGCTGAGCAATCTTACAGTGGGTGGGGGACAGGGGAACCGCAGACCGACTGCGGTTCCCCTCGGTTTCAAGTTCTCACCAGATCAGCTTCAATCCCAGCTGGATTTGTCGTGAAGCAGTTGAGGTCGAACCCAACACACCGGCAGATCCGGGAACGGGATTTCCGCCACTAAATGCGACTGAATTATTGGCATCATTAAGGAAGTTGGGGCCGGCGAAGTTCGGGTGGTTCAGGATGTTGAAGAATTCGGCTCGGAACTGCAGTTTTATCCGTTCCATCAATTGAATATTCTTGAACGCCGAGAAATCAACCGTCTTCAGCCCCGGTCCATACAAGCGATTGCGTCCCGCGTTACCGACCAACACGCCGTTCGCGACCGTGGGGGGAAGAGCGAAGCAATTGACGTTGAGGTAATCGACTCCACCATGGATCGGGTTGCAACCAGAAACGAGGTTCGGAAAGTCCATCGAGAAGTCGCCGTTGAAGCCCGTATTGAGCGGGTCGCCGCCTCCACCAGTGGTCACGGTAAACGGCGAGCCCGTGGTCGCCGTGACGATGGTGCCCAGTTCCCATCCCCCTAACACATAGGACGCTGCCCCAGACTTCGGACCGGGAACATCCCAGATGAAAGTACCTGTGGCCGTTTGGCGCAGGTCAAAGTCGCAAGCGCCACCGCGATACTGCTGGCTCAGCAGGAGCGGAACGGCAATCGAATTGGAATAGGTGTCACCCGTTACCGGAGCCGAACTGTTGTCACGGCACTTGCCGTAGGTGTAGGACAACTGGCCTTGCAAGCCATGGCTCATGCCCTTCTTCAGTTGTGCCTGAAAGCTGTTGTACGTGGATTCGCCATCGAACAATACGGGGCGGATTCCCGCTCCTCCGGGCGCGCCCGGAACCAGTCCGCCATTGGCCCCTCCCCAATTCGGGTCAAGCTGATAGGTGTTCGAGGCTATGAGGATGCCCGCTGATGAGGAAATTGGTGGCACGAGGTTGATGTCGTCAGCAGCTACCGACAAGTGCACTGATCGGGAGCCAACATAACCAACCAGGGCGGTCCAGCCCGGGGACACTTCGCGCTGAATATTGAAGTTCCAGTTCATAACCAGCGCGCGCTTCGGGTTCTGCTGTATATATCGGTTACGGACTGCATTTGGGTCAAAGTTGACGCTTTGGTCAATGCCGCTGCCCAGACTCGCTCCGGGATCCTTACCGATAACTTGAAAGGGGAATGTAGCGGCGGTGTTCAGGCCGAACTCGTAGGGTAGGGGAAGGACGTCGAACATACCAAAGCCGCCACGAACGGAGGTCTTGCTGTTATTGAACGGATCCCAGGCGAAGCCGATGCGGGGTTCGAAGTTTTTTAACGTCGGATTGCTGGCGATGAAACTGCCAACATGGACCGGTCCGCAGGGACTGCTTGGGCTTGGCAGAACTCCTGGCGTTGCGCAATTCGCCAGCGTGGTGATTTCCTGGATTCGGTTATTGGCGTCTTTGGGAAGAGTCGTGAATTCGTAGCGCACGCCCAAATTCAACGTGAGTCTGGGAAGCGCACGCCAATCATCCTGTAAGTAACCCGCGAACATACTCTCGCGAATCGCCACCTCGAATGAGCCTCCCGGCGCGAGAGCATTCAGCTGGTCTGGCTGATTGGCCAGCAGTGCATCGAGAGACGGGTAGTTGTTCATCCTTCCGTTAGGGCTTAGCTTCTCAGTTATGTTGTAGAGCATGCGCTCGAACGCAAAGCCCATCTTGATGGAATGGGTTCCGTGGGTCAGAAAGGCGTCGTCGTAGAATTGGCCCGATGTCCAGCGGTGCACGAACCGGTTGAGGCCTCCCAGTCCGATTGCAGTGGTAAGGACGCCGGGGACCGAGATTTGTGGCGACGCTTCCGCCCCCGGGGCAATGGCGAGGGCCGCATCCGTAGCGACTTGGTCGCCGGACACTGGGTCGTTAATGTCTCCGCGGACCCGGCTGAGTCCGAGTCGGAAAGTGTTCACTAGCGCGGGGGTGAAAATATGGGTTTCTTCAACGCTCGCCATCTGACGCCGTGAGAACACCTGGTGGGTAGCGTTCATTAACGGGTCCAGCTGCGATTGCGGTCCAGAGTCCCAGAAATAACTGACTGCCAACTTGTCGGGGACACCAAGTTGCTGGTCAAACCTTGCGGTTGCGTAGTTCTCATTCGAAATGCTGGGGAGGGCCACACCGAAAGTCTGCGTCAACCCGTTGCTGTCAACCGGAGTGCCCGCCGGGGCTTCTGGCCATAGTTTGATATAAGGAGCCACTGCGGGGACCGCGAGGGCGCGCTCGGCGTTGGTCGGCACGTGAATGAGTTGTGAAGCCGGCCGATTTTGACGAACCCCCTCGTACGTTCCATAGATGAAGGATTTGTCCTTAACAATCGCGGTCCCTCCCGCGCCGCCAAACTGCACGCGCCGAAACGAAGGAATCGGCTGGGTGGCGCTGTCGAAGTAATTCTTTGCGTCGAACACCTTGTCGCGATCAAAGAAGAATGCGGTTCCGTGAAAATCATTGACGCCGCTTTTGGTGATGGCATTGATCACCGCGCCAGACGTGCGGCCGTATTCCGCCGTGTAATCGCTGGTGAGAACGGAAAACTCCTGGATGCCATCCACGCCCAGATTCAGACCGGAAGCGCCTCCGGGAGCACCATTTGAGTAGTCGTTGATGCTGACGCCATTGATTCGGTAGGTGTTCTCGTTGGCGCGGTGGCCGCCGTTGCTCAACTGATTTCCGAATCCGCGATTTCCCTTGTTGGCGCTGAATCCGGTTCCGACCTGGGTCTCAATGCTGGAAACGCCGGGTTCCAATGCGGCAAGGGAGGTCCAGTCGCGTCCGTTCAGGGGCAACTCGCGCACGGTCGCCGAGTCGACGGTTGCACTTATCGTGGAGGACGTCGTTTGAACATCCGGTAGAGCGCTGGTCACCTCGACCAGTTCCTTGATTTGGCCCGGCTTCAGGCTAAGGTTCAGCGCCTGCTGCGCACCGACGGTTAGCGTGACCCCTTTTTGCACCACTGTCCCAAAGCCCTGTGCGGTGACGGAAACCTCATATTTTCCCGGCAACAGGTTGGGGACGGAGTAGAAACCGTTTCCGTTTGTCGGGACTTCCCTCACTTCGGCAGTCCCCACGTTCTTGACGGAAACTTTGGCATTGGGGATTCCGGCTCCGGATTCATCCGTTACCAACCCTGACAGGGTGGCGCCGGATACCTGGGCCGGCGCGGGCATGGCCCACAATACGACCGCACAGACGGCCAACAACACGCACAGCAGAATTCCAACATCCGCTCCAGTTCGCTTATTGGTTTTCATCGGCGCCCCTGTTCCCCACTGGGATTGCTCCGTGGAGATTGAAGTGGTCTTGCAACGACTTGTTCTTTTGGAATTTGCGCTAGCCCACTGCTAGTTCGACGAAACATTCGGAAGCTGGGTCCTTCCGGTGTCGGCGACTTTGCAGAAAGTTTCGCTTTGGTGCAATCCCCGATCCATCCAATCGAAAACATTTCTACCTCTCTGAAATCGACGATGAAAATAAACGAGATAACAGGGCACATCCTTTTGACCCTTGGGCAGCTACGCAGCTATACTTCGAAGCCAGCGGCTAGGGAAACGATGGGATCTCCTGTAGCGTCTGCGCGGATCGTTCGCTTTGGAGTATTCGAGGCGGACCTGAAGGCTTGCGAACTCCGCAAGCATGGCTTTCGGCTCAAGTTGGCGGAACAGCCGTTCCAGCTTTTGGCAATGCTTCTCGAGCGGCCCGGCGAGGTTGTCACCCGAGAAGAACTGCGCACCCGCCTCTGGGCGGATGACACCTTCGTGGATTTTGATCACGGCCTGAACAATGCCGTGATGCGCGTGCGCGAGGTACTGCTCGACTCTTCCGAGCACCCCCGGTATGTCGAGACGGTGCCGCGTCGCGGCTACCGCTTCGTGGCCCCGGTGGAGCAAGCTCAAGTTTTGCCGGTTGACGATTCTTCTGCGAGCAGCGCATCGCTGTCGCGGAGTTCGTCTCCTTCTTTGACGCCGGCGCAGGTGGACGAATTAGTTTCGTCGAGAACGGGAATCCGCCGCTGGGTGAGGGCGCCTCACATAGCTGCGCTGGCTTTCGTTCTGCTGATTGCCCTCGTCGTTGTTTTGGCTTTCGCGCTCCGCTCCAACCGCGCCATCGCCACTGGGAAAGCCCTTGAACACAGTACCTCCCTTGTAGTTCTGCCACTCGAAAATCTATCCGGTGACAAGGAGCAGGACTACTTTGCCGACGGCATGACGGACGAGCTGATCGCAAATCTCGCGAAGATCCGGTCGCTGCATGTGATTTCACGCTCGACGGCCATGGCTTACAAGGGGACCCGTAAGCCTCTTTCGGAGATTGCACGGGAGCTGAATGTGGACGCGGTGGTGGAAGGAACCGTGATGCGAGTCGGAAATCGGGTCAGGATTACAGCGGAGCTGGTCCAGGTCTCCACCGATCATCACTTGTGGGCGGACACATATGAGAGCCAGATGGGAGATGTCCTTGCCTTGCAAAATCGGGTCTCGTCAGCGATCGTGAACGAGATTCGCATTAACCTTACGCCGGAAGAACGAGAGCGACTGGCGAAGGCTCCTGAAGTATCTCCCGAAGCTTACGAGAATTACCTCAAAGGTGTTTATTACTGGAACAAGCGCTCTGACGAAAATCTCGCCAAGGCGATTGGATATTTTGAGCAGGCCGCCCATCTTGATCCGCAATACGCATTGGCCTATGCGGGGCTCTCCGACTGTTACGCCATTATCAGTGCTGAAATCTTTGGCACCATGCCGGCGTCGGAGGCGGCTCCGAAGGCAAAAGCCGCCGCTCTGCGCGCGCTGGAACTCGATCCGACACTGGCGCAGGCGCAAACGTCTCTGGCCACCGCGAAGTTCAACTACGACTGGGATTGGAGTGGGGCCTCGGAAGGGTTCGAACGTGCGATTGGCTTGAATCCAAGCTATGCCACCGCCTACCAAAGGTACTCGCTCTACTTGATTGCCATGGGTCGCGTTCAGGACAGCTTCGCTCAGATCCAGAAAGCCCGGGAGCTGGATCCTCTGTCCATCAGCATAAACTTCAGCCTGGGATGGCGACTCTATATGGCACGCCAATACGATCGTGCGATCGCGCAGTTGCAGAATACTCTGGAAATGGATCCCACCTATGAACTCCCGCATCTTGTTGCGGGGGAGGCTTACGAGCAGAAGGGGGATTACGCCCGTGCAATCCCTGAGCTGAAAAAAGCAGTCGAACTGTCGCACGGCACGCCGCTGATGGTCTCAGCGCTAGCTCACGCATACGCACGATCCGGCAACCGGAAAGAAGCTGAGAGTCTTCTCGCTGAGCTGCAGACGAAATCGAAAACACAGTATGTGTCTCCGTATTACTTGGCGATCGTTTGCGTCGGGTTGGGCAAGAACGACCAGGCCATCGATTGGCTCGAGAAAGCCTTCGCGGACCGTTCCAACGGGCTCGTGTTCCTCAAGATGGAACCGGAACTCGACGAGTTACGGTCTGATCCCCGGTTCATCGCCTTGCAACAAAAACTCGGCTTCCCGGTCGTGAATTAGATCGCTCCTTCATCGACTGTCCTAAACGTGAATCCAATTCAGAAGGATGAGTACGAGCGCGCCCGTCCCCACGATCATCCAAAGAGCTAGCCCTTGCAGAAGAGGACGATGACCGACTCGCTCGAGCGTCTGCTTGTTGAGTCCGGTGCCGATCAGAAAGAGCGTTGCCGTCAGGCCCATCTTTCCCAGATGGTTAAAAACACCGAAGGCCGGGCTGAACGTCGGCAAAAGCGTGTTCAACAGAGCAGCAAAGCAGAAGAACAGAATGAACCAAGGCCATTGAATGCGCGCTTTGGACTTCAACGTAACGGCCGTCACGACGGATAGAGGAACGATCCAAAGGGCACGAGCCAGTTTAATTGTTGTGCCAACAGACAATGCCACCGAACCATACTTGGCGGTTGCGCCGACGACCGAACTGGTGTCATGAATGGCCAGCGCCGACCATAGGCCAAACTGTTCTTGCGTCATGTGAAACATGTTACCAACGGCAGGAAACAAGAACAGCGCAATCGAATTGAGGATGAAGACAGTCCCCAGCGCCACGGCCATTTCTTCCTCGTTTGCGTCCGCAATCGGGCCGACGGCTGCGATGGCGCTGCCTCCGCAAATGGCCGTACCGGCGCTGATGAGGAATGCGGATTTTTTTCCGACCTGAATGAAATAGCCGAGCCCGAGTCCGAGCAGCATCGCGATCGTGATGCTGGCGGCCGTGTACAGAAAACCCGAGCGTCCCGCGTGAACCACTTCGTGGAGGTTCATTCCAAATCCGAGGGCGACGACGGAGGCTTGCAGCAGGAACTTTGCCAGGCGTTTGCTCTCGACGTGAAACGGATGGGGCAGGGCGAATCCGTAAATCAGTCCTCCCAGAAGCGCGATGGGCGGCGAGACCAAACCACTAGCCGCCAGAATCAGGCCCGCGAGGAAGAGGTACTTGCCCATTGCGTCAGTCTGACGCCGAGACAGGACGTCCGTCCAAGCAGTAATTGTCATTGGCGATTAGTTTGGCTTATCGGCTGGAACTGCCTGCCCGGAGCGGCTTTTGTGGCGTGTTCGAAAGAAGGCGGGCTCGCTCGAGAGCGAATGTGCGGAGCGCGCCCGCCGGGCCTTGCGGTTCCGGCCCGGTCGGAGAAATGAGCGTAAAGTGACGCTTGGCCCGGACACCACTGACCTGGGCGACCTTGAGCGCGCCCAACTCCAGCTCTTTGGAAATCGCCCATCGCGAGACGAAGCCGAGGCCGAGACCGGCTTCCACCGCAGACTTGATGGATTCCGTGGAATCCAGTTCCATCACCTTCTTGAAGGACTTGAGTTTGAAGCCTGCCTTTTCAAGGGCCGTCTCGACGACACGGCGCGAGCCTGATCCCTGTTCACGCATCAGAAGACTAAATGCCGCGAATTGGCCCTGGGACAAACGATCAAATTCGAAATCCCGGGGTGTGATCAAGACCAACTCGTCTTCCATGAAGGGTTCCGTACGAACACCCCGGTCGCGTGCTGGCCCTTCGATCAGTCCGATGGAAACCTTGCCTTCGAGCAGGCAACGAACAATTTCGCTGGTATTGCCGCTATGCAGCGAGAACTGAACGAGCGGATGCTCGTCGAGGAAGGCCCCGAGGAGTCGAGGGAGAACATACTGGGCGATGGTGGTGGAGACTCCCAGCGACAGGTCTCCGGATATTTTGCCATCGTCGCTGCCAAGCTCTCGTTTTGCCTCAGAAATCAACGACGCGACTTTGTTGGCATAGCCGAGCAAAACTGAGCCTTGCCGAGTCAGCGAGATGCGGCCCGCCGCACGGTCGAAGAGACGCACACCAAGATCGCCTTCGAGCGCTTTGATTTGAAGAGTCACTGCAGGCTGGGTAAGGAAAAGTTGCTCCGCGGCCTTGCGAAAGTTCAGGTGCTCAGCTACTGCACGAAACACCTTCAGGCGAAAGTTTTCTAGCTGTGCCACTGTGAATGATGAACCTGCCGAGAGACCGCCTGGATCGAGAGCGGCGCATCAAGGATACAGCACAAGTCCCTGAGTTCGGGCGTGGCCTGGAGAGTCTGAATGCTGTATTTGCAGGAAAGACCCTATTCCCTACCGGCACTGGCCGGGCTAAGACCTAAGTTTGGCTACAGCTTCCCCATCGCCGCCTCCGCCCCCGCGCGCTCGAATTCTGGCCATGCCACGCCGCCCCTTTCACAGGTGGCGTTGGGCGATTGCAATCCTAGTGTTACTTCTCATCGTCGTGGCCATCAGCGTGCGCATCGTTATAGTTCGCGCTGAGCCGATTCTGCGGAGCCGAGTCATCGAGACTCTCTCGACTCGCTTCAAGAGCCGAGTCGACCTCGCCGAACTTAACGTCTGGGTCGCGAACGGGGTCCACGTGAGCGGCAAGGGTTTGAAGATTTTCGGCGCTACCGACCCCAATCCCTGGGAGCCTGGTGTCCAGCCCTTACTGGAGATCGAAGAATTCCATTTTCAGACTGCCCTGCGCAACCTGTTCCGCGAGCCCATGCACGTGGACACCGTCTTTTTGGCCGGCCTCACCATGAATATCCCGCCCAAAAACGATCGCCAGCAGATGAATAACCTGCGCCGACGTTCAGGAAAAATGAGCATCATGGTCGACCGCTTCGTGTGTACCAACACGAAGCTCATCATCAACAACGCGCATCCGGCCAAGGCGCCGATGGAATTCGATATCAGCGCTCTGCGAATGAAAGACGTCGGCCCTGGTTTGCCCTTGCGCTTCGACGCCACGCTGGTCAACCCCAAGCCGGTCGGGGACATTCAGTCGACGGGGCAATTCGGACCTTTGAACGAAGAAAGCCCTCGCGAATCCGCCGTTTCGGGAAACTATTCCTTTACCAATGCTGATCTCGGAACGCTCAAGGGCATAGGAGGAATCCTTTCTTCCATCGGAGCCTATGCCGGGACCCTGGGCCGCATTGAAGTGAACGGCCAGACCGATACGCCCGATTTTCACGTGGCCAGCGGCCATCGCGTCCCGCTTCATACCGACTTTCACGCCATCGTTGATGGAACCGACGGCGATACTTATCTCGATCCGGTCAAGGCAAGGGTGCTCCACTCTTCATTTACCGCCAACGGCAAGGTTGTGCGCATGAAGAATGCGCCCGGGCACGACATCGAACTCAACGTAGTACTGGGCCACGCTAATATCGAAGATCTGCTGAAGCTTGGCGTCAAAACTGATCCCCCTATCATGACGGGCGCAGTGGCGATGAAAACCAAGCTTCGTCTCATGCCCGGACCAGCCGACGTCGCCGACCGACTAAGACTTGACGGCACCTTTCATGTGTCGGAAGGCCACTTCGACAACGAAAAAGTTCAGAACCGAATTGATTCTTTGAGCCTGCGCAGCCAGGGTAAGCCAAAGCTGGCGCAAGCGCATGGCGAAGAGAATGTAGCGTCTGATTTGCAAGGAACGTTCGCGCTCCGTCAGGGGGTGCTCAGTTTTCCCTTTCTGCACTTCCAGATTCCAGGCACGCACGCGGACATGGCGGGACAGTACAGCCTCGACGGCAACATCTTCGACTTTCATGGAACGGTTAGGCTGGACGCAAAACTCTCTCAGATGACGACTGGCTGGAAATCAATCCTGTTGAAGCCGGTTGACCCGTTCTTTCGCAAGCACGGAGCAGGAACGGAAGTTCCTTTCAAAATCACCGGCACGCACGAGGAACCGCGCTTCGGCCTTGACTTTGGACATAAGAACCAAGGCTCTTTCCCGTCTGAACCTGTAGCCCGAAAATGACGATAATATATCCAACCCGTTTACAAGACAGCTAGTTAGGCAGCACAGCAGTGGTGGAATTCAGGTGGGCCACTGCCTCAGTTTTGGTGCTTTTTTCGACAATCATGCCCAAACTCTGCCCGTTCTCCCTTTCAAGCTGTTCAAAAGACAGAGCATTGGACTTTTGCCGCTCATCCAACTTCCGCGCCGCTTCGGCAATGTCGGCTTCATCGTGCCTGTCTTCAAGGAATCCGGTGCGCGGATCGCTTTCCCGGTACATCGGCATCATCGGACAGGATCTGACTTTCGGCGGCGTGTTCTTCAGCGCCAGGTGGTAGGCGTGTTTCAACACGGCTAGTTCCCGGTTGATCGTCGGCCCACAGGCGCCCTCCGCTTCCCGCTTCGCGCAATAGCGCTGCACGTGATCGCTGTTCAGATCATCCGCCCGCAAACGGGTGAAGAACGGTTCTAGGTGATTCTTCCACCGCAGTTTGATGTCGTTGGTGGTTTTCCTCCTTTCTCGCTTGTACTCAGCGAGCACGTCGACGATGAGCTCGTCGATCTTGACGTTGGTGCGCGGTGTGTAGGTTCTGGTCAGGACTTCTGCCAGTCTGCGCTTCAGCAAACGCTCTGCGACTGCGCGATCAGTCGAATGGCTGCTTTCCCGCTTGGGAACGCCTCGCCACGTAGATACTTGATCGACCACACGGGAGTGTCGCCGTTGTGGAAAATGCTGCCTTCTCCACGTTGGCGTTTCTTTGTTTCTTCCATGATGAGATCCTCCTTGATCTCGAAGAGATGGCGCACGACTGAGTAGGAGGAATTTGATAACTTGGTGGGAACCATATTCCTGTCAACTCAGGACCGTTGGCCAGTGCTGGGCTGGGTGTTTCAAGCACCTGCCCGGCACGACTTCAGTCTACTCCTGATACTTGTAAAACCCGATAGAAAAGCGTGTACCACTCGTTCTCGCCGGTGCCCATTGCACGGTGGTTCGTCCCCGTAAGTACATCATTTCTAATATCATGCCAAGATTTTGATTGTCTCACGACGTGAGACAATGCCTTCTCGGTAGAGAATTGTTCGGTAATTCTTCAGGCTGAGCACGTTGCTTTCCGCCATCCCTAGCGGCTTCCAACTATGAGCACTGGACACCTACTCCGACGTCTCATTTTGCGAATAAGTCTAAATTTAGACTTTTGAGAAAAAAGGGCAGGAAACGCATCCAGTGCGGCCATGGGCATCTAAGCCCGGAACCCCGTACTGTTCCTGCCCCTTCTTCGTTGAGCGTCCCGCATCGCATGTGCTCTTTCTCGCTGCAGCGATTGCGGCCCTGCTCATGGGTGCACTGGGCGCAGCGGAAACTTTTTGAAGGGCCCTGCGTTGCTCGTTGCGCAAGGCCCCTGGGCTGCACGGAAGCCAACGCAGCCCGCGGGCGTGAGAAAGGAGGAACACGCCCGATGCCCTCAGTTCGAAAGTGCCGCAAACCATGCACCGTTGGCGAAGCAGCGAAACGTGGCTTCCGTGTTCGACGTGATCGCAAAGCTCGCATCTACGATGCCGTTCATCTGCTCGGTTGACGCCGGCGACACGTTCAGCAGGTTCGATGGATCAGAATTACAGACGAGAATCGCCATCCCGGCTCGTGCGGCCGGCAGAGCGGCCGCTCCTGCAGTCGTGAAGCGGTTCCACCTGGCCCGCACTGTGGACCCATCGCCAGTCAAGTCGTCCGCGGTACTGTCGAAGATGGTTGCCGAGTAGACGTCGGTGGGTGGCGGAAAAGACAATCCGGGCAGGATTGAATTCACGGTGGCGCTGTAGATCGTTCCGATCGGCATGACTCCTCACTTTCTGTGATACGCCTTGCAGCTGCTCGCGTAGTCGCTGGCATCTTCTTCCGGCGATGTCCGTTGTCTCGTCTCTCGCTTTGCGTCCGCTGCCTGTCGCAGTTGCGGCCGGCAGTCGTGAACCGCGCGCATCTTCCTGCCCAGGGCATTGCATGCATCCGCAAATGCGATCGCTTCCGCAGAATCGTTAATCGCCAAGACGCGGGGATCCGTGGCATCCATGGTCTGCTGTGGTTCGGAGTGCTTCAAGGCCTCAGAAATCATGCCTAAAACTTGCAGCGCTTCGGACGCATTCAGTTCGCTAAGTGACTTTGTGTTTCGCCAGTCGATTTTTCCCATATGCTCTCCTGTGTCGTGGTCGAAAATTCTTGCTGCCGGGCCCGCACGACCAAGGGGCACGCAGGCGCAGTGGTTGGCTATGATGTGACGCTGCAAGAAACCTTTGCCGCTCGGCTCGGGTACGTACTCGGCGTCGTATCCCACACTGAGTTCCCGCAATCGGCCGCTGAGGATCTCTTCGATCAACTGCGGGTCCGTGATAATCAGATCCGCACGTATCGTTTGCTCGCCATCGACGACGGGCCCAATGTGTACGTTGTGTACAGCGCCGCACTGATAGGTTTGCGTGTTGGCTGGCGACAAAAATGTTGGTGGATGAAAATGCGTGACCGCTTTTCCTTCGAGCGAACTGAGGAACTGCTCACTCATCACGTCTTCTGGCAACCGCCAGACGGGAAGCTGCTCATCCGGCGGTCCATCACGCCAAGCTCGCTGCGCTTGTACATTTGCGGCGTCTGTGTCGCGGTTCGCGCCAGCGTGCAGTTCCTGGCAATGAGATAACCTTCCGGTGTCTTCCCCAGATTCTGTGAGATCGCCGATCCATAGTAACTGCGCATCTTTCCCCCCAAAACACTGGTGATGACGTCCAAGGTCCAATCTGCAAGGCCATGCCCATCACGGCATTCCGAACGGCCTCATCCCGCACAATGCCCGATATCTCCTCAACCGATCTTCGTGTTGATAATGTCATGCATATTCCAGTTGCCCGCGCTCGCGTCAGCATCAGGCCGAACCGGACGCGAGAGTTGATCGGGCTGTGGGCTTGTCGTGCCGCCCGGCTGTGGATCAATCGCCATCGAAGCCAACGCTGCCGGCGGAATACTCTCAGCGCCGCGCTCGGCCGTCGTTTCTGTTTCCCCGCCTCTGCCCCAAGACATGCCGCTGTCGCCCGATTCCACAGCGTGCTCTTTCTTGGCTTCGCGCATTTTCTCTTCGTTAAAATCCGGACCGCCGGGCCCTTCGTCTGCGATCTGGCGAACAGGCACGTCTACGGCTCGCGAAGGCACCATGTCGCCGGCAATCACAGACGAAGGCGGCGAGGATGGAACATGCTGGCCACCGTTTCTGGCGCTTGCTCGTTGCAACGCGACACTGTGGTGCAGTTGATTACGTTCGACGCTTCCCGGATCGCTGTCCTTCACCGGAAAACGGTGATCGTTGATCTGATCGGCATATCCCATGGTCATTTTCCTCCGTTGAATTTTGTATTGCGTGTGGGCCCGCACTTTTTCAAACTTTCAGCGACAGCTTCATCGAACAGCTTCGTCGAAATGTCGGCGCCCTTGGACAGGTCCAGTTTCTTGATGTGCGGCACTCCGCCGATCTTCATGCGGCCAATCAAAGTCGTTCCAGTCAACGAATCGTCGTCCCTCAGTCTCTCTTTGCTCATACCTTTGCCTCCAGCAGCGCATCCACTGCCCGCCGCGCAACTTGTTCCTCTTCGTAAGCCGCCGCGGCTTCTTCTGTCATCTCGGTTAGCTGTGTTCGAAGAGCATGCATGCTTTGTGCTCGTTCTTCGGCCATGCCAAGCGGCGCATCTGGACTCAATGGACGCAACTGCTGTATCGCTTCCTGAATTTCTGCGACTCGCCGCAAATAGCCGGCTGTTGCTTGGTGGCAAGCTTCCAATCGCTTTCGCGCGGCGAACATGGTTGGATCGTGCTGCTGAAAAAGTTCATCGATACGGCGTTCTCGTTCCTCCGCCTCTTTCACCGGGTCGCGGTAAGTGGGCAAAGGACGAGCCTCGCCTTGGCCTAGCGCGACCTCGCCAATTTGCTGCCCATCTGCTCCGAACACTGGCGTTGTGAATCTCATATTGTTCTTCTCCTCGGTCCTCGTTCAGAACTGAACCCTTGAAATGCCGCGCCAGTCCTGCCTTCTCAGGCGGGAATTGCATATCCAATCCAACGTCCGGAAACTCCTTCCGTGCTGGAAGGAGTTTTCTGAATTGCATATCCAATCCAACGTCACAACGTTGCTTTCCTTCTATCTACTAAGTCATCTAAGTCGCGAACATCGAGCAACCACGGCGCATGCGTGTTCTCCGAAATCTTGATAACTGGCAACTCGCCTTTTTGAACGAGAGTGCGAATGACGGCCGCGCTCACACTGAGATACTGTGCGGCCGCTTTCAATCGCAAGACTCGCCGTGACGGGTTGTCAATCTTCCGCACCATTTCAATCCCCGGTCACCGGATCGCATTTGATAATGCCGTGATCCGAAAGTGGCGGTAAGCCTTGTTCTTCCCGGTCACAGTCCCGCAGCATGCGATGGTCAGGATAGATAGCCCAGCGAACTCGCATTCTGCCGCCATGGGTCGGCCTCCAGCAGCCTTCATCAAAGCCGATAGGCTCTGGATGCACAGGCATGCGCATGCCCTGCTCATTAAATACCGTCGCTTCTTCGACGCACGTGATAACGATGTCCCGTTCCGTCTCTTCGTTTTCTAAGTCATCTAAGCGCTTCTCGATATCGGCCACTGTCCCTCCTCGCTTCCAACGCGGTAAGTCGCATCTCAATCACTTCCACCTGGTGCGCCTTCAACAGCAGATTAATAATCGCCACACTCGCACGCACACGCGCGGCCGGCGCCGCCTTCGTGTCCGAACTTATCTTTCGCAGTGTGCTCGCTGCACTCACGCCAGCGACTCGCAATTCATTGATGACGCCAGCGAGAATTTCTTCTTGAGCACGGCACAACGCAGTCGCAAATGCCGGTTTCGAACGCCAGCGCCGCAAGGTAGATGCTGGAACGCCAACGGCTTGCGCGGCATCCTCGATCGTCTTACTGCTAAGCAAGGCTGCGATCGCAACGCTCATTCGGCGTCCGAGCCGTGTCGAATTCTGTGGTTTTGCGCTCATCGCCGTTCACTTCCGCTCAATTTCGGGCCGTAATGCTTCATGTTGGCCAGCACTGCAAGCTGTTCCCGCTCCGAATGCTCTGCGATCTTGGTGATTCGCAGTTGCCGCTGGTCAATGTGTTGTTGATCACACGCGGACAGAGCTGCAGCGTATCGGGAGGAAGCGAATCTACTTCGACGACTGCCCACGAAAGTTCTTCGCGTGACTATTGCCTTCTCGCTTCGTTGGCCTCGTCGGAAGCCGGTACTGTTTGATCTGCTCTGGCGTCACAGCGACTTTCTGGAATGTCGATTCGCGTCGGGAGCGTATCGGCGGAATTTGTTTTGCACGTCTCGCCAGATCCACAAGCCGCTGGGATCGTGATGCCGAAGTAATACAGATACGCAGGCTTCCCGATTTCCTCGATGGTCTCGGCCGCTCCGTGAACAAAGTCTTTGCTCGGGAATCCTTTCACGATCATGAGCGGCACATCGTACTCACTGGTGATCGGGAAAAGCACACCGCTGAGTGCTTCCTTCTCGCACCAAACTTCCACATATGCGTTCTGATTGGCCCACAAGTCGCGACGGTAAGTCTCCTGCGTGCGAAGCAACGCTTCTTGCATCGAGGAATAGGAATGTGGTTTCCGCATCCATCGTGTTCATCCGCGATCCAAGCTCACGGCAGTTCGCCGTCTTCGCGCATCTGCCACAGAGCCGAATGACGATGCCTTGGTACGCAGCCTCCTTCTTTGGGATCACGCTCTAGGCTATTAGCTGGTAGAACAATTGCCTCGTCGTCTGTGGGTGAAAGCACTCCAGGGCGGACAGAATCTCGCCACGAAGTTCCTGCATCTCCGCTTTGGTCCGTCGCACTCTCATGTTTTATTGGGCATGCCTTATAACGGTCCCATTCTAGGCTGACTCATCTGCTAAGCCGCATCCACTGCCGCGTTGCCGGCGGACTCCGACTTGAAGTCCGGTGCTTGTCACTAGTAATTGTCATTTGTCATTGGCCGCCATAGTTTTGAAATCGGCGGAGCCGCTTTTCTTTTTGGATCGCTCATAGCCAGCTTGGATCAGCGCCGCCGATAATCGTGAGCGAGTACATGTTCTGCTGTGCCGTCGGCTCATTCTTTTCCAGTGAACCAGCGCTCGGGCAGATTAACTCATGGTCGCGAATGACTCTCAGTTGATCCATTTCGTCGCGTCGCAATTTCCCGTCGTTACGCCCCATTGTTTTCCTTCCACTCTGTATATCCACCACAGCTCTCAGACGGTGTTGACTTTTGCTCTTGCTCTGCTCCTGTCTCCTGCCTCTGTCCTTGCCTCTGCCTGCTCTTGCCCCTTGCATTCGTCTAGAGCTAGATCCGCAGCGGCGGGCGCGAGCAGAGTACGGCCTAATGCCGTACAAAGCTAAAACGCATTCGTCTGAGAACTGAGTCCGCAGAGCAAGGCGCTTCGCTTCGGATGGGTGCCTGCACTTCGCTTACTTCTCAGGTTCCGCAAGGCTCCTACAGACGCAGATGCGGTTGAGAAACGGCGAATAACGGCTGCAGGTCGGTATCCCGTGTCAACTGCGCCCCGTTACGCCGGCAGGGTTGAACCTGTGCGTCTTGCACTCGCGGCCGCTACGTCGTGGCCGCTGTGTGTTCGGCTTGACACTGTCGTGTTTCATCCACGACAATCAACCTCAAGGTCACCGTGTTCCCTCACGAGGAACAAGATTTGAGCCGTCAGCCCTTCTAAGACTGACGGCTCGCTGTTTTGTACGTACAAAATCGGCGTACACGCCACACCCAGATTCTCTGAGTGTCGCGTTTGCGCCGCTGGCGTGCATATTCAATTCACACCGCTCGGCATGGTGATACCCAGCCGATGGCTATAGGCTTTACAAAGTCTGGCCGCCGGTCTCAAGCAGGATGTCGCCATCGCTAGAAGCTCGGGATCATCTTTAATAATGTGGGCAGCCAGGATCTTCTAAAGAACCGCAACTAGGTGCTCGGTAGCTCCGAGTAAGTCGACCAGCATCATCTTATGGTTGGGTTGATCGCCAGCCAGATGAGACTTGAGTGGTTCAGCCGCGGCGGTATAGTCGAATTCTTTCCATGCAATAACAGCTTCTTCTTTCAGCCCTTTTCCCTCTGCTTCTCGGGCTCGGACAACGGCATTGAGCCCAACCTGCATGCGGGTGACATCTTCTTGAGTCAGGTTGGCTTCATAGGTGGCTTTCGGCCGCGGTATCCGCTGCTTCTTCTCTTTTTGCTTTTTGGGATAACTGCCGAGCATGGAATATACGGCTTGCTTCGTGCGGCCTAGCTTCTTCTCGCAATATTCCTTGAAGCTGCTGCAGCCTGCCAGGGTGACCGATCCCCGGACATTATTATTAAAGTAACTTTGAATCCTCTCGATCTTAGGCCGGAGTGATCGGAGTTTCCGACAGTAGCTATGGAATTCCTTGGCCACGTCCCGAGCCAGCTCTTCCATCTCTTGATGGTCAGGTCGGCTCACCGGAACGAAGGTCAAATTTTTTGACTCTCGGCCGTTCATCGCGACACCTTTAGAACGGGAATCGTTCGGGCGGACGAACGCGAAACCCCGCGTTGCTTGCGGCGTTTCGTGTGAGCGCTGGTGTCAATATGCAATGTCCGGCACGGCTGGCTTGCTTTCAGCGTGGCCAGTTTCCGCTCAAGACGAGCGATGGCCCGCTGGTGGCGTTCTTGCTCTGATAATCGGGGACGACCACCACGGCGGCCACATGCAGCAAAAAAATCCCGCGGATGAGTCCGCAGGGGGCTGTGGGGCGATAGATTGGATTGTGTTACGGCTTGCGGTGCCACGGGTCGCTCCTAGGATTCAAATTTCTCAGTGGCGCCCCTTTCAGGCGACACTTTTCCTAGGTCGAGCGAACGACCCTGACAACCCCATTGAATCTGAAAAATGGGCCAGCGTCAACGTCATTCTTTTTGAGGAGTAAGGCGAGATCGACGCTAGAAGGCTGAATTCCAGCCCTCGCGCATCGCAGCCAGTCCTGCTTCAGTTCCGCCGCGATCGTCGCCCCACTACGGTAACCTTGTGCTGCGCAGGCCGAGCCACAAGATGGCGACCGGAGGTTCACTCATTATGGCCGCTGGCGATGCACTGCGAAAGAAGATCAGCACTGTTGAAACCGCGATGAAGGATGCTGGGACAGATGAGGCGCTATACGCAATCGTGGATGCACTGAAAGAGGTTGCCCGCTCGCTGGACACTCTGCAGGGCGCCAAGATCACCGTCAACGGGAAATGAGAAATCTGTGAGGTGGTTTTGGGTTCATAATGCCAAGATTGATGCTCGCTTTCGCGCGCGCTTCGAGGAATACGGAGCCGATAGCATGAGGGCCTATCTCGCAGCTCCGGGCTTCACCGTTCAACTGAAGGACGGTACGATAGCCGACAAGACTGAAATGCGGGAGCAGCTCCTGATCTGGCTCAAAGAACAATACGACAGGGCAGAGAGAAGAGAAACGTGGCTGATCACGATGGAGGTTGCAATCACGATATTTGTCGGAGCAGAACTAGTGATGTCAATCTTTGATTTCACATGCAGGTGTCTTAAGTAGCCGACTGGCCACTTTGCAGCGGCGCCGCATCGCTGGCCGTCCCGATCCAGTCTCGCCGCGTTCGTCGCCACGTTCCAGCAGACCATAATCGCGCAGCAGACCGTAGGCTGTACCTACCGGCGATCCTGCCGCTACCAGATCGCGTGCATGCTGCCGGCATCGGCCTTGCGCGACTGGTGGAAAGGCACAAGCACCGTCCGCGGCACAGCGGCTAGGATCTATCGGCACGCGCACAGCGTTCGCCAGGACGGGCGATTCTGGTAAGGATGGCCTTGGAGTCCACAACTTCCAGCGCTTGCGGCAGAGCCGCGCCTGACGTTTGCGGTGCTCCTCCGTCACGATCATGGCCAATATCGTACACCTGCCTTCAATCGTGGAAATCATGCCCGAACTCTGCCCGTTGCCTCGCAACCGAACGTCACCGAACGTCACCGAATGCACCATTGCAAAAATCAAGGTGTTGAAAACACTGATGAATGGCAGATGAAAGTGAACGGGCTGGCGTCATAAGAACCAAAGCTCGCGTGTCGACCACCAAGGATCCACTGCAGTGCGCTAGCGCTCGCTCAAGGTCGAATCCCACTTTCCCCTAGCATCGGTCGCTCCGATTGCGCCATTCGCAACGGCTATACAGCATCTGGGGTATTGTTCGCCTGTTATCGTCACAATATTTTTTGAAAATAGAACCCCAGTCGATGACACTCCGCTTCGTCGCTGGAACTAACCAAGGAGGAACAGGATGCGGAAGGACTCATTGCGGCAGCTATACGTCGACGAATTAAAAGATCTCTACAGCGCTGAGACCCAGTTGGTGAAGGCCCTACCCAAACTAGCAAAAACATCATCGAACGCCGAGTTGCGCCAGGCGTTCGAGGAACACTTGCGGCAAACCTCGGAACATGTTTCCAGATTGGAACAGATTTTCGAGACGCTTGGAGAAAAACCCGGTGGCAAGAAATGCGTGGGAATGGAAGGTCTGGTTAAAGAGGGCGCAGAGACGATGCAAGAAAAATATGGGGATACCGTCATGGATGCTGCCATCATCGGAGCTGCCCAGAGAGTAGAGCACTACGAGATCGCCGGCTACGGGACGGTCCGGGCCTTTGCTGAGCTGTTGGGTGAACGCAATCACCTGTCCCTGATCGAACAGACGCTGGAAGAGGAAAAACAGGCGGATGAAAAGCTGACCCAGTTGGCGGAAGAGGTCAATTCGCAGGCAGAAAAAGGTGAAACAGAAACGACCGGCCGGCAGCGCGAGAGCAAGAGTACGTCCAAGCGGGCCGCCTAAGTTGAGAGTGGAAGGGCGCCGACGCGTCCTTCCCTCAGTTTTCCACGAACGTCGCTTAGAGGATTCCGCTCGCGTGCGCCCTGAAGGGAAAATCCGGGCAGTTTGGTTGTGACGAGTCCGGCAGGGTGGAGTGGCGGCTCCTTTTGCGGCGCCGTTCTCTTCCGCAGACCGACGAACGCAGCAATCGTCAATAGCAGCCCCAGGAGAGCAATGGAGATGGTTAACAGCGTTCGACCCGCCTTGGGATTGCCAACGATCATGTTCTCCTAGCGAACTCTCTAAACCGCTTTCCGGAGGGTGGTGGCATTCTCGGATCCGCGCTTCTCCGCCGAACCGCCGGTGCAGGTCTTGCACCCCGCGACGGCTTCTTTGCGGCGCTCACGCAGGCGACTCTGGAAAGTGTCCCACCGGCTACCGATTCCAGCCGCGCTATTACTGATCACCACTGAGTCGGTGCCCGCAGGCACAGCCCGTTCCGTCGGCGAAGATGCGGCTTCAATCTCGGCTGTCCTGGATGGTGCGTCAATCGGGCGTGTTTCAGTATCTGCCGTCCACCCGTGCGCTTCGGCCGCCGCAGCAGCGGAAGGGGAGTTTCCCGGAATTTGCTGGGGTGTGGGAGTGACATTGCGGTCAGTTCCTACGCGATGCATGACCGGACTACTTTCCCACTTCGAGCGGTAACGTTGCTCGTAGCTTGCCCATCTGGTGTCGGAATCCAGGTCAGATTCCTGATAGGGTGGGAAAGTCTCAATCTGCTCCTTGTTCAGCAGTGTCTCAAAGCCGTCACCTGCTTTGGCGGATGGGCGCAGGCTGTCAGCCGGCACGATGAATTCCTTGGTCGTGAGCCAGCCCCCGGTATCGACAACGATATAGCGAATCAAACCCGTGGAATGATCGAAGATGACATCGTCGATCTTTCCTAACTTTTCGTTGTTCATTCCGTAGAGCTGTGAGCCGCGGATATCCTCGGCGGCGTCGATCACCCGCGCGTCCCCTAAAATCCCATAGTGTGCCAAATCCGACCTCCTGAACCTTCCCTGCATTATGAAGACATCGAGACGGAGTATGGGATTGAAGCAAGAGATAAACAATCCGACGATCACTGTAGGGAGAGAAAGGAAACCGTGCGGAACCGCTTTCTTTGACGGCGGCCTCAGCATCCTCCTATCGCTAGATCGCATCTGACCTCGACTGGTTGGCGTTAGAACTCAGTTCTTCTCGCCGTTTCAGATCCTTGGCAAACCAATGGAACCTCTTCCGACATCCCTTGCCATTCAGACGGCACGACTCCTGCTGCTCGCAATTCCGGTGGCCTGCGTTGCATGGACGGTCACGCATGAAGAGGTTTTCCGTGAGCCCCGCGAATATTGCCAGCGACAGACACGCGTGGCTCGCAGCGCGCCTCGGCGAAAATTCTTCTATCTGTTCACGTGCGAATATTGTTTCAGCCACTATGTCGCCGTGGTCTTTCTGACCCTAACTCGATTTCAGATGCTCTATACCGGATGGCGTGGTTATGTGGTCTCGCTCTTCGCGCTGGTCTGGGTCTCCAATCAATACATGAGCATCTACAGCCGTTTGCGCCTCGACATTAAGCACGAGAACCTGGAGATCAAAGCGAAGGAAGGCGACGGCGAACGAAGAAAGGCAGCCTGATCGTTTGAGACAACGATTAGCTCCATTGACCCACGTCCGCCAGGCGCGAATCTGCCATAATACCCGAGTGTGCGGCCGATATCGGTTATCGCGCTCTGCCAAGCCAGTTGTTCTGCTGAAGGCACACGGATGCAAAAGCCAGTGATACGCGTGACGAAATGGCTCGGGGACATTCCCGTAGAGGCTCACTGCAGTGCGTGTGCTGGCGTTGAGTTCAAGGCGAAGGGTGTAGGCCATCGGCCTAGCCGCAAGGAGTACCAGAAGTCTCTCCAACAGCAATTCGACGCGCATTGTAAGGCCACTCACACTTCCGGGAATGGTGACGCCGAATCCCCGACCATAACGGACTAGTTCCCCACTTGCCGTCCAATTGCCAGCAGTAAGCCTCTTATCTAAAACAATTTACGGGCTCGTAAGTGTCGCGGAGTTTGTGTGCAGAATCAACGACCCTGTAGCAACTACCGCTCAAGGCTGGTGTCCTCATGCATCAGGGATCCAATCTCAGAACCTCCCAGAATCGCCAATCGGACAAGGGCAACCTAGAGTCTTTCGGCTGCAACTAAAGAATTAGTTACTTTTCTTGGCTTGGTTCGTCTAAAGAGATGTGGGGAGGACTTGAAGGTGCCGCGAAAACAGTCCGAGACTCTGACTGAAGCCGAACTGCGGATTATGAACGTGTTGTGGCTGAGGGGGTCTGGGACGGTTCAGGAGATCTTGGATTCGCTGACGCAGAAGCCTGCTCTGGCTTATAACTCTGTTTTGACGACCATCCGAGTATTGGAGCGGAAAGGCTACGTAGAGCATTCCAAGGATGGCCGCGCGCACGTCTACGCCGCTTTGGTAGGGCGCAAAGAGGCAACACGCTCCGAGATCCAACACCTCATCGGTCGTTTCTTTAAGAACTCCCACGAACAGCTCGTCTTGAACATCCTCGAGGAACAAGGAATAGACGCGGAAGAACTTAATCGCCTGCGAGAGATGTTGGAACGGAGCGGCGCGAAATGATGTGGCCTGACTTGGAGATGGTTGCCCAAATCGCAATCGGCCGTATTCTGAATTCGCTTCCGGAGGGATTGCTCATCGCACTGTTTGCAGGGGCGACGTTGCGCATTTTGCCGCGGCAGAATTCGGGAACACGATTCGCGGTCTGGTTCGTGGCCCTGTTGGCAATCGCTGGACTTCCCTTTGTAGGCGTCCCGGGAGGGCACTCTCTTCTCCGGATAGCTGCGGCGCGGCCTCTGATCACCTTACCCGGTCCCTGGGGAGTGATTCTGTTTCTGGCGTGGATGATGGCGGTGTGTTTTGCCATGTTGCGTTTGATAACGGGGCTTTGGCGCCTGCGCCAACTGCGCGCGTCATGCCTCCCGATCTGCACGGCCGACCTCATCCCCGGGACGGCAAAAGCTATCGCCGACTTCAGTTCATCGAGATCAGTGACCCTGGCCACGTCAGAGCACGTAAGCGTGCCTTCGGTCGTTGGCTTTTTCAAATCGATCATTGTGATTCCAGGCTGGGTCCTTCGAGAACTGTCGCCCGAGGAGGTGAACACGATTCTGGTTCACGAGTTTGCGCATGTGCGTCGCTGGGATGCGTGGACGAATCTACTGCAGAAGATCGTGCGGGCTGTTTTCCCGTTCCATCCAGCGGTGTGGTGGATCGATAGGCAGCTCTCGCTGGAGCGAGAGATGGCTTGCGACGACCATGTCCTGGCTGAAACCGCCAATCCGCGCGGTTACGCGACGTGCCTGATCGCGCTCCTCGAGAAAAGCGTTGCACGACGTGGATGGGCGATGGCACACGCGGTCGTTCACCGCGCACGTGAGGCCTCTTTGCGCCTGGCGCAGATCCTTGATGTCGGCCGGCCGAATACGAAGAACGTCTGGAAACCAGCCATGGCCCTCATGGGTGCTTTTTCTGTGCTTTGTCTTATGGTCGTGCAACGCGCTCCCGAGTTCGTCGCATTCGAGCAGAACACGCGCTCAATTCAGACCGATGAAGCACACTTGGCTTTGGTCGATCAGTCTCCTGTCCCAGTCGCAGCAGGCATTCCTGCTATGCGCACGGGCTCATCGTCATCGTTCAAGAAAGTATCTCGACGTCCTGCTGCGCACGTTGTCGGACACCCTCTCGAAAATCGGCACGCTGGCCCAGAGATGATCGCAACACGTTGGAGCGCGGACACCGAGCACCCGGTTGACTCGATGACCGTGGAAACCAACCAGAGTCTCCGGCCGGCATCGGAGACACTGCTGATAATCCAAACGGCGCAGCGCGTAGGGCCAAACTCCTGGGTTTGGAGTGTCGGAGTGTGGAAGTTGACTATGCTGAATGCGGCTCCGGATGGAGTGGGAAGAGTACCGGTCGCCAAAAAGACTTAGGATAAAAAATTTTGCGAAGTAACAACTAAACAATTAGTTGCAAAGGAGAAGTGAAATGCAAAGCTGGAAAACAAAACTGACCCGGCGCTTACTAGCGGCCGTGGTCGCTGTAGTAACAGTCGCGGCGCTTACGACTTACGAGTTCGCTAAGCCCGCGAGAGCAGCTGTGGCGGCTCCCGCTGCTGCACCGCTTGACGACAACAGTGTCGCTGCGTTGCTCACGCTTGACCGCGCTATGGAAACGCTAGCAGCCCGGGTTACTCCCGCGGTTGTAAACGTGACCGTGACGTCGAAGCCGAGCGCACAGCAAGCTGGCGACGAATCCTCTGAAGACATGCAACAGTTCTTTGGTCCGTTCGGTGGCAACCCGTTTGGGGGTACACCGTTCGGCCGCCAGTTCAACATGCCGATGAACCCTCGGCAAAGAGTGGAACACGGCCTGGGCAGCGGCGTGATCATCTCGCCCGATGGGTACATCGTGACGAACAATCATGTGGTGGAAGGAGCCACCGATATCCGCGTCACCATGAGCAACCGCGAGGTGCTCTCGGCGAAGCTGATTGGCACCGACCCTCTGACCGACCTGGCAGTGATCAAGGTGAACGGGACGAACTTGCCCAGCGTGCCGTTTGGTGATTCGGCCAAGCTCCATCCGGGTCAGACCGTGCTGGCATTCGGCAACCCGTACGGATTCCGGTTCACGGTGACGCGCGGAATCATCAGCGCGCTCAATCGCCCCAATCCCGATGGGAGCGATCGCCACAAGCCTGGGGAGTTCATTCAGACCGACGCCGCCATCAATCCCGGGAACTCCGGAGGCGCCCTGGTCGACGCGCGCGGAGAACTTATCGGAATCAACACCTTCCTGATTTCGTCGAACGGATCGTTCTCAGGAATGGGCTTCGCGATTCCGACGCAGATCGTTCAGCCCACGGTAGAAACCTTGATCCGCGACGGCAAAGTCAGTCACGGACTCATCGGAATTGGCATCTCGGACGTAACCCCGGATAACGCCAAATTCTTCCAGATGAGCAGTGCAACCGGAGCGGTGGTAACGCAGGTCGAACCGAACGCGCCTGGAGCGAAAGCTGGTCTTAAGATTGGCGATGTCATCGCCAAACTGAACGGACAACCCGTTACAGATGCCGGAGAGCTGCAGATGGAAGTCGGGCAGAAGCGCCCCGGCGACACCATTCATCTTGAAGTGATGCGTGATGGCAAGAGCATCAATGTTCCCGTTATTTTGGAAGCCATGAATGAGGCAAAGGGCAACGGATCCGCCGGCGCGGAGCACGGGAAAGGCCGCTGGGGACTGAGCCTCGGTGATCTGAACCCTGCCACGCGTGACCAACTGCAGCTCCCGAGCGACGTTCATGGCGCCGTGGTAGAGGATGTGCAGCCGGGCAGTCCCGCCGACAATGCAGGCTTGCAGCGTGGAGATGTGATTGTGGAAGTGAACCGGCATTCTGAACAGTCTGCAGCCGATGTGGCACAGGCACTCTCCAACGTGTCCAATGGGCAGGATGCGCTGGTGCTGGTTTGGTCAAACGGCGGCAATATTTTCCGCGTGTTGCATCCGACACAGGGGTAGGTCACGCGCTTATGACTCCGCTCTGGCGCAAGCTGGGGCGGAGCAACGGCGTGGCGCAATGGGGGCTCCGTCCGAATTGTTGCAACGGAGACCTACACTCAACCTTTGACAAGACCAGATAGTCAAACTTTCTGTGACACCTTGAATTCTGCGGACTAACGACCCTTTGGCGTGGAAGTCAAGTCAACCCATACAGTCTCGACGCCAAGAGGGACAACGAATGCTCCGAGTTCTGACTGGAACTGCCCCACAAGGCGATACTCCAGCCCACCCTCTCCGGCTGCTGGCTGCTCCACGCGTAAGCGGGCGCTAGACGCAAACTGCGTAGCCGGCGCAAAACCAAGACGAACCGATCCAGTTTTCGCGTCCAACTCCACACGCTGGAACTGGCCAGCATCCAGGGTAAGCCACAATCCCAGGGGAGCCACATAAAGGCGGGTCCGGAACGAGTCGAGCGGGACAACAGATATCTTGCCTCCATCACTAGAGATATTCCCGCCGAACGCCAGCCATCCGAACTCGGGATGCCGCACGATATAGGTCGCCGTATTCCATGCGTGGCCGAAGAAATTGGGCCCGTTGTCACCGGAGAGCGGATCAGGCTTGAGCATGTCGGGAAAAGAGTGGAACGCCGGAGAGAGAAAACCTTCCTGATCAATGTCTGTCAGCGCGCCCATAGTGCCACCGTAGCCGACGCGTAACAGGTAGAAATCATCAGGATGCTCGCGATATTCCGACAAAAGCGGAATCGCGTTGATACCGGAGCCATAGTGGTGCAACTGTCTCTCGATCCGGCTGTATTTTGCGGCGAAGATGAAATCCCAATACCGGCGGGCGCTACCGTTGTATCCCCAGTGTGGGATCGCGGGGTCGTATCCCAGAATTGCGTTGAGTGTTACATCAGCCTTGTCGTTGTAGCCGAAGTGCTTCGTCCACGCGTAGACTTCTTCCTGGCCGGTCGAGTCCCATGGCATCTCGCTGCCGAAGGGGTAAGCCTGGGCTTTCCAATGGTCCGCGCGCTCACGCATTTTTGCTTCGAGTGCATCGGCATCGGTATTCATGCCTTCGCGCTTCAGGTCAGCAAGGATTTGAACGAAGATGTCTCCCTCCATCTGACCGAACTCGGCGTAACCCGAGGCAAATCTCGTCATTGCCATGGCTGTCTCGTACGCATGTGAGAGGTACCAATTCCAAGGGTGACCCGTGATCAGGCCCTGGTTGTTGCGCGCGAGGTGGTAGAGGACCCAGTATGCGGCTGCAACGTGCGGATAGTTGAACGAGCGGTCGACCGCTTCGGACGCATGCTTGCTCCAACTGGTCCAGGTCTTCCAATTCAAATCGGGGCGATAGTAATTCGGCGGCAATTGGTCGGGCTGATAGTAGAAAAGACTCTTGCGAACCCCGTACTGATATGGACCTTCCTTGAACTGGAGGCTGCCCCAAACCACGCCATCGACGAATTGCTCGAGTTTGTCGACCTCCTCTTTCTTTGGTTGCCCGAGTTCCTTCATCGCCGCCGCGAGCCAGGAGCCCGCGCCGCCTTCGTCGCTGAGTCCGGCGATCCAGACGCGGCTGTCTTGCAGCACGATCTGGTTGAGCTCACGGTCATAGGACATCACCGAAGGGTTGCGATGGAAAGGATCGTCGGGGTCGATGAACCATTGCGTCGTTGTGAGAAAGTGTCCCATGTCGGACACGGCTTCCGCCGCCGGCTTGATTACGAAATAGCTGATCGCCTGCACGGAGCCGTCTGCGTAGGTCACAGACAGGCGGGAGCGTCCCCAGGTCTTGGCTTTCAGCGTGTAGGACTGCCAGCCCGCGGCCGGCGACGCGTCTCGGCTGATCGCGATTGCGCCCTGGGGTTCGACTGCGATCGACTTCACGTTCTTCGGGTACTTCAAGAATAGCCGTCCGTCGAGGTCGGTCGGCAGAACGTAACCGGGAATGCCGACCGCTACGGGGCGTCCGGCGTCCGCCAGAGTTTTCTCGATGTTGCGAATCGAGTCCGAGAGCAGGAACTTCAGGCCATAGATCTTGGACTCGCCGGGCGCGAGAGTCAGGCTGGTGGGAGGATTCCACGGTTGGGCCTTCTTCCATTCGTTTTCGCTGTATGCCTGGCTGTGGATCATCCATTCGTAAAAGCCTTCAAAGGTGATGCCACGCGGGGTAGGGTCTGTGAA
This sequence comes from uncultured Acidobacteriaceae bacterium, assembly GCA_963819035.1. Lineage (GTDB taxonomy): Bacteria > Acidobacteriota > Terriglobia > Terriglobales > Acidobacteriaceae > Sulfotelmatobacter. The sequence goes on from CAWFUU010000012.1 coordinate 44,802, forward strand.
GACCGGACTCATACCCCAGCGGTCTGCCCGATCCAGGATTGGGTTATAGGCTTCGAACGGAGTCCGGCCGTCAGGGACAACCAGCAGTACAGGACCGTGACCACTTAGGCGGGTCACTTGCAGGTATCCTGCGTCTTCTCCGATGTATGGATCGTAGAAAGAACACTTCGCGTGGGCTTCCTCGAGCGATCGCTCGTTGAGCACGTTGTCGAAGATCATCGGGATGCCCAAAGCTCCGATTTGAATCGTGCTCGTTGTTTTGTTCTTCAGTGTGAAACGCAACACTAGCTTGCCACCTTCTAATGCCCACGTCCTCGTGATCTGTAGCGGAACCTCAGAAGGTAGGGTTGGAGTTAGGTCGGCGGCGGCCAGTTCGTCCTTGGAGGCCGGCAACGCTCTTACTGGATTACGAGCGACGGCGCTGGAGTAGTTCTTCCAATCGCCTGAGTTCCCTGCTCTCAAGCGCAGCGTGATGTCTCCAAGATGGAAATAACCGTCTTTGGAACGCGCAACCAGGAGATCTCCGGGCGTGAAATCGAAATCGCCAGCTGTCTTCGGCCTAAGAGCGGCGACCGTTTGTGAGCTCTTGACCAAGCTCAGCGTAAACTCCCGCGTATCAAGGCCGATCGTCCCTTGACTGAGCATCGGTCCGGGAGTTGGAGGCTGTTTCTTTTCGTTGCCTTGCTGGGCAGCCCCGGCATGACAGGTGACGATCAAGGTCATCGCGAAGCAACAGGCTCGGACCGCATTTGCAATTTGGGAGAAGTTGCCTCTGTTTTCATGACCTCGAAGATTCATGGCGGAACCAGACGCCTCCTCTCACGAGCGTAATCAGGCACACTGCCGGCTAACTCAAAGCGGTCGAGAATATAAATACACGGTGAGCAAAAACCTATTTGCGAGAGCCATGAGTGGACAGTGAAGGCGCCGCCGCCTCCCTCGTCATCTTCCCATCGACCATGCGCCAAATTCCCAGCGGGTTCTCATCTCTGAGTTCCTCTGGCAGCGCTTGGTTGGGAAATCCCTGGTAACAGACCGGCCGCGAAAAACGGAAGATGGCGCGAGTGCCCACCGATGTAGATCGTCCATCCGAGGTCGAGGGGTAGGGACCGCCATGCACCATCGCGTGGGATACCTCGACGCCCGTAGGAAATCCGTTGAAGACGAGCCGCCCAACTTTGCTCTCCAGAATCTCGACCAAGTCGGCAAATTCTCGGAGATCCCGCTCCGTGCCATGAATCGTCGCAGTGAGGTGGCCTTCGAGACCCCGGGCAATCTTCAGAATTTCTTCGCGTGTCGAGTGCTGCACCAGGAGCGTTGTCGGACCGAAGATCTCCTCATCCAGGGTCGAACCGAGGAATGATGCCGCGTCCGTCTCAAATAGCGCAGAGCCGACCGAGAAGCCGTCACCACCGTTCTCTTGCCGAGCTTCGGCCACAACGCTTACCTGACCTTCAGTCTTGCGCTCGCCAATGGCCGAGGCATAAGAAGAATGAATCGTCGAGGTCAGCAGATGGAACGGCGCCGACTCCGCGACCAGTTGCCGCAACTTCTCCCTGAACGGTACGGCGTCGGTCCCTTTTGGCAGGAAGACCATTCCTGGCTTGGTGCAAAACTGTCCCGCACCCATCGTGAATGAAGCGTGCAATCCGGCCGCAATCGTCTCTCCTCGCTCGTGCAGGGCGCCTGGCAAGATGAAGACCGGATTGGTGCTGCTCATTTCTGCATAGAACGGGATCGGTTCCGGGCGGGCCGCAGCGATGTCCATCAACACTCTCCCGGCGCCGCGTGACCCGGTGAAGCCGCCAGCTTTCACTAACGGATGTTTCATCAGTGCTGTGCCGACCTGTGCGCCGTGACCAAATAACAAGGAGAACACCCCCTCGGGCAGGCCGCACTCTCGAACGCTGGCCTGAATTGCCCGTCCAACGAGTTCGCCAGTACCCGGGTGAGCCGCATGCGCTTTCACAATGACGGGGTTTCCGCCGGCAAGTGCGGAAGCGGTATCGCCTCCCGCAACGGAGAATGCCAGCGGGAAGTTGCTGGCTCCGAAGACAACCACCGGGCCCAGAGGACGCAGCATGGAACGGAGATCCGGCTTGGGAACGGGCTTACGGTCCGGATCGGCGTGGTCAATCCGCGCCGACACCCACGATCCCTCTTCCGCTACCTCGGCGAACAGCCGCAGCTGGCCGCAAGTGCGGGCGGTTTCACCTTGCAGCCGCGCCTGGGGCAAAGCAGTCTCTTGCCCAGCGCGATCGATTAACTCCGGGGCGATGGACTCAATCTTCGCCGCAATCCTGCGCAAGAACTCGCCGCGTTCGCGTCCACGAATTCGGCTGTAGGCGGGAAAAGCGTCGGACGCCAACCGGACTGCAAGCTCGATTTCTTCGGAAGTTGCAGGGATGAACCCAGGCTGCAGGCGTTGTCCATTGCGCGGATTAGTGGCGTAGAGCGGTTCTGCTGTGCCCTCGCCTTCCCGAAACCCGATGATCGACTTACCAGAGAGGTTTGCCATAGAACCGACTCACTTTCGCTCATGCAGTGCGTAGCTGGTAACAGGTTGCGGGCGGGAACGGAGCGCATTATGGATTATTTTCTTAGTCTGCGCGAGTTCTTCTCCTACCAACTCAAGGCGCGGCGGGCGCACGCGCGTATTTCCCATCCCTAGTTCTGCCTGAACCAGCTTGATCAGTTGCACGAAATTCGGCACGGTGTCCATACGCAGCAGTGGCAGGAACCAGCGATACAGTTCGAAGGCCTTATCGCTGTCGCCGTTCATACCGCAGTTAAAAAGATCGACGGATTCGCGCGGCAGAGCATTGGCCAGCCCTGCAATCCAACCGGTTGCGCCAACGCCAATGGCTTCGAGTACGGCATCGTCTACACCGACCGAAATCTCCAGTCTGCGGTCAACGAGCGCACGAATCGCGGAGACTCGCCGGGCGTCCGTGCTGGATTCCTTCACTGCCTCGAAGTTCGCGTATTCCTCCGCCAGTTCGCGAATCTGCTCGGGAAGGAAATCGGTTCCGTAAGCGATGGGATTGTTGTAGAGCATGCAAGACAGGGGCGCAGCGGCAAACACGGCGGCGACGTGGGTCTTCATTTCGCGCCAGTCGCCCTGGTAGACATAGGGGGGCAGCACCATCAGACCGTCGCAGCCGATGTCGGCGGCCGCCTTGGCCAGAGCCACAGCCTCCGCAGTGGTCAGAGCAGAGATGGAAGCCACAACCGGCCCACGCCCGCTGACGGCCCCGACGCAAGTACGAAGTACGTCGAGCTTCTCGTCGAATGACAAGGTTGCGCCTTCTCCCAGGGAACCTAGGGCAACGATCCCGGTGCAGCCGTTATCGAGCAACCAGCGGCAGTGCGCCCCAACGAAAGCATGATCGACGTGCAGATCTTCGTTGAAGCAAGTTGTTATAGCCGGCATCACGCCCTTCCAGTTCATCATCGCCCTCCGGTTACTTCGCTACCCACCAGTTCCGAATCGTCCGTAATCGTTGCCAGGCTCTCAACCCGAGCGGGAAAGACTGGCGGCCGAACGGAATCAGGGTTCCATTTCAGAAGAAATTGAGTTGCAGGTCCGCAGATCCGCCCTTGGCAGGGGCCCATGCCACAACGGCTCTGGAGCTTGGCCGCACGCCAGGAGCTATGCTGGCGCAGGCGGGAATACGGAACGTCTTCACACCGGCATACGATCGTGTCGGGTTGCGGCAAGGTTCGGAGTTCGGGACGCAGTTGGAAGGTCTGATCCAGAACCTTCGCGAAGCGCCGCGCGCTCTTTTGTTGACGAAACAATCCCTGTGCCATCGAGGCTTTGTTTGCGGCGGCAAGGCCGGCGATCTGTCCTTCAACAAGGGCTAACTCCAGTCCCCCTATGCCCGTGGGCTCGCCAGCGCAAAAAATGTCCGGAAGGTTCGTTCTTTGAAGTTCATCGACCATCACACATCCGTTTCGAACCTGACAACCGAGCAACATCGGTAGTTCGATATTGGGAACTAAATGGAAGCCGCACGCGAAGTAGTCGCAGGAAATCGTCTCAGTTCTGCCAGGGAGCGCAATCGTCACCTTCTCTAGCGTCCGCTGACCATAAGCGGCTACCGGCCAACTCTTTGGGATGAATGGAACCCCAGCTAGTTCCCTTTTCAGCTGAAGAGCCTGCAAAATCTTGCGAGGCTGGCCTGCGAGGGACATCGCGAAAGCCACGAGACTTCCCCAGGATGCCTGTTCGCAAATCATGGGAATTTCGGCGCCATGCCTGCGAAGGTATGCCGCAACTGCGAGCAACAAGGGACCAGTCCCTGCAATTACGACGCGCTTGCCGCGAATGGGGAGCCCGTTCTTTACCATGGCCTGCAAGCCGCCCGCACCCATAACGTTGGGCAACGTCCAGCCCGGGAACGGCAAGAACCGCTCGCGCGCTCCGGTTGCCAGGATTAGTCTCTCGTAGCAGAGTTCTACGAGATCGTCACTTCCCTCCGCCAACAGGACTCCCGGTTGAGGTTGGTGAAAGACGCGGATTCCACACAGCTTGGTAGCTCCGGACCGATGAAGGCGGTCGGCCCACTGGGCCGCCTCGCTCTTCCCCTGCTGTTCCGACTCACCTCGCCAGATCTGCCCGCCGAGCCTGGGGTTGTCGTCAGCGATGCCGACACAAGCTCCGCACTCGGCTGCGCGGATCGCGGCCGCCATGCCCGCAGGTCCGCCGCCGATTACGAGAATGTCGAAGCGCTGTGTCACTGCCATCGTATTCCTGCTCAAACGTCTTTAGTCATCCGTCCTGATTTTCATCTCGGGTGCGCACTCGGTCTGGCAACTCCGGCAGTGCGGTACCTCGTTGATCGTCACCCGGCACTCAAAGCAGACGCCCATTCCGCATAGCGGTCCACGTGGCTCTCCGCTGACAGAGGTCCGGCATGGCGCCCCGGCGATCGCCATGGCCACCGCCACGGTCGCTCCTTGCGGCACTGCAACCGGGGCTCCATTAACGGTCACTGTAACGCTGTTAAGCATGGACCTGTTCCTTGTGAGCGCGAGACGGCAAATACGGTTCGATGGGAATCTCCGGGTTCGTACCTGTAATTTGATCGGCGAGGAGTCTCGCGGTTCCGAGAGAAGTCGTGATGCCGAGCCCTTCATGGCCCGTGGCCAAGAAGATGGATTTGTCTCCCTGCCACGGGCCGATGTACGGAAGCTTGTCAGGAGTGGCGGCGCGGAAGCCTGTCCATGCCCGCACCGTCGATAGTTGCGCCAATCCGGGCATATATTCCTGGGCTCGCTGCAGCATGCGAGCCATCACGGCGTTGTCCACTCCTTTGTGTTCTGCACCGTACTGGCGAGAAGAACCAATGAGGATCTGGCCGGTCCGACGCGGTTGAACATTGAAAGCGACGGAATCGCGGCTCACCGAGTGGGCGCTCTTTAAATAACCAAGTTCCACCAACTGATGTCGCAGAAATCCTGGATAGCGGTCGGTGATCACAAGATGGCCTTTTCGTTTCCTGATTTCGAGTCCGGGCGTGAGATCGATGGCTCCCGCCCCAGTCGCGTTCACAATGAACTCGGCAGACATCTTCATACCGTCGGTGAATTGAACCGATCCCTCCCCGACCCGGACAACGCAAGATCCCACGTGGAGCTTCGCGCCGCTTCCCTGCGCTCGTTCGATGAGAAAGCGCGCTGCGCATGGGGGATACAGCACGCCATCCTCGGGAACCAGCAGGCCCCCCATTATTCCTTTGCGCAAGTTTGGTTCCAGGAATTGCAGAGCCGATGCGTCTAGCACTGCGGTCGGAACTTTCCGCTTGCCGTAGTAATCGCGTTTCCGCCAGACTTCCGCCATCTCCTCCTCGTCGGCGGCAACCCAGATCGTTCCGCATTGCTCGTACTCGACATCGTCCGGCAACTCGGGCCGCAATTCCTGCCACAACTTCTGAGAGTATCGAGTTAGGGCGAACTGGGCTTCCGAGTCGTCCATGACAACGATGTGCCCCATGCCGGCCGCAGTCGCACCGCCCCCGACCACCTCCCGGTCCACTACCGCCACCCGCAAGCCCCGGCGGGCGAGTTCATCCGCACAAGCTGCGCCCACAATCCCGGCGCCTACAACTACGGCGTCATAGGCGGCTTTGCTCATCCGCGAATGCCCATGCAAAACGGGTCCCGAGGATCCAGCACCAACTCGGCGTCGGCGTTCACGAAAGCGGATCCTCGAACGCTGGGATAGACCTTCCCATCCCGCACTTTGATGCTACCTTCAAAGACTGTTCCGACAATGCTCTCCTGCCGCCAGATTTGACCCTCGCGGATCTTGCCGTCGGCGTACAAACAGGCGAGTCTTGCGCTGGTTCCAGTGCCACAAGGAGACCGATCGTAAGCCTTTCCAGGACATAGCACGAAATTCTTGCTGTCAACACCCGTTAATTGTGATGCGGCAAACAACTCCACATGGTCGATTTCTTTGCCATCGTCACCAGTGATGCCCTTGGCCCGTAGCGCCAAGCGAATCGCCCAGGTGAAATTCGTCAACTCCTCTACGTTCGCCAGCGTCAGTTGCCGGTTGTGATCACTCACCAGGAAAAACCAGTTTCCTCCCCACGCGACGTCGCCCGTTACAGCGCCGTGGCCGGGCACGTCCAAAGTGACGTTCTGCGCTTTGCGATAGCTCGCAACGTTGTTAACGCTCACTTCGCCGTTCCCGTGCAGCATGGCGGTTACTGCTCCGACTGGTGTGTCGATCCTATGCTCCCCGGGTCGGATTCGGCCCATGTATTCCAGAGTGGCGACAAGCCCGATGGTTCCATGACCACACATTCCGAGATAGCCCACGTTGTTAAAGAAGATAACTCCCGCTACTGACGAACGATCCGTTGGTTCGCACAACAGCGCGCCCACCATCACATCCGAACCGCGGGGCTCGTTGACTACTGCGGAGCGGAAATCGTCGTGCTCGTTGCGAAAACGCTCCAGCCGCTCGGCAAGCGAGCCAGTTCCCAGATCCGGACCGCCACTGACAACAAGGCGCGTAGGCTCACCGCCCGTGTGGGAGTCGATGATCCGGATTTTCTGCAGTTGCGTCACCGGCTTGCTAGCCGGTCCGGGCCGGGTAATTGGCTTATTTTTGTGAACATGAGCATTGGCGGTATTTTATGGATACAATATGCAATCGTCAATGTAATTGCACCCCGGAGGCGGCCCACTGAGCGAAACACCCCACCTGTCACCTGTAGATCGCGAACATCGTGAATTCTCGCGGGGATTGGGTCTTTTCGACTCGACGATGCTGGTGGTCGGCGCCATGATCGGGTCCGGCATCTTTATTGTACCGGCCGAGATGGCGCGGAATATCGGTAGTGCAGGATGGCTTCTGGTGGCCTGGGGGGTCGCAGGGGCGCTAACGATCGCGGGCGCGCTGTGTTACGGCGATCTGTCCGCCATGATGCCCCACGCCGGCGGGATGTACGTCTACTTGCGAGAGGCATACTCGCCCCTGTTTGGTTTTCTCTACGGCTGGACACTTTTTTCCGTGATCGAGACCGGCACAATCGCTGCCGTCGCTGTGGCCTTCGCCCGATTCTCCGGCGTAGTCTGGCCGCTGATTGGGGAAGATCGCTACCTGATCGCGCCGATTCATATTTCGTCGCGATACGCGCTGTCGCTTTCTACGGCTCAACTGCTCGCTATCGGTATGATCGCGCTGCTCACCTTTAGCAACACCCTGGGCCTGCGTTACGGGAAGCTGGTTCAGAATGTATTCACGGTAACGAAGACTGGGGCACTGCTGGGCCTGATTGTTCTGGGCATTTCGCTGGGGTGCAACCCGGCGGCATTGCACGCTAATTTCGCCCACGCTTGGCAACCGCAAGGAGTCGCCACTCACGGAGCGGCATGGAACTGGACAGCCGCGCTGAGTCTGTTCGTTGCCCTCTGCCTGAGTCAAACGGGGTCGCTGTTCTCTGCGGACTCCTGGCATAATATCGCGTTTGCGGCTGGCGAGGTGCAGAGGCCGGAACGGAATGTCACCCGGGCGATGGTTATTGGGACGGTATTGGTCATCACACTGTACGTGCTGGCAAACGTTGCATACCTCGTAACGCTTCCTCTGGAAGCGATCCAGCGTGCACCAGCGGACCGTGTCGGAACTGCCACGTTGCGGGCGATCTTCCCAAGCGCCGGGAACGCTGTGATGGCGGTCGCAATCATGGTCTCGACCTTCGGGACCATCAATGCGCTCACACTCACCGGAGCCCGCGTCTACTATGCCATGGCGCGACAGGGGCTGTTCTTTCCCTTCGCTGGAAGACTCAATCGGGCGAGGGTTCCTGCCTCTTCCCTGCGGCTGCAGGAACTGTGGGCGGCTGTGCTTGTGCTACCCCGCGTCTACGATGCGACATCGCAGTCCTGGGGAAACCTTTATAGCAATCTGCTGGAGTATGTGATCTCAGCCGCGCTCATTTTCTATGTGTTGACGGTTGCGGGCGTATTCCGGCTTCGGGTCAAGCGCCCGGCTGCCCCACGCCCCTATCGCACGCTTGGTTACCCCGTCGTTCCGGCGCTTTATATTGCTGCCGCGAGTGCGATCCTTCTCGTTTTGTTTGCCTACCGGCCCGCAACAACATGGCCGGGCCTGCTAATTGTGCTTTTAGGAATTCCCATCTACTTGACGATTCAGAAACGGGGCCGCAACCCAGGCGTGCAGGAACCTGGAAAACCCGATTTTCAGACAGCAGATTGATCGGAGCGGTTTGGTTTTGAATGCGGAAAGGCAGCGCTTTTTGCTGTAAGAACTGCGAACATAGAGGAATTAGCTGGACAAAACATGCTGTATAGTGGAACCACTTATAGACTTGGTTTTGCTAACCCCAGATCTGCAAATAGGTAAACGAGACCTCTTAAGATGGACCTGCAAAACGCAACAGACTCGGCAATCCCGCGCCAATCTCTCACCTCGGCGGTGGCTGACAAACTTCGCGATCAGATTATCCGTGGAGAAATCCCGGAAGGCGCTCAACTCCGTCAGGATGCTATCGCGACCCAGTATCAGGTCAGCCGAATTCCGGTTCGCGAAGCTCTCCGGCAACTTGACGCAGAGGGACTGATTGCCATCGTTCCCAATCGCGGCGCCATCGTACCGGCGCTGTCCCCTGACGATGTCGAAGAACTATTTTCCATTCGCGCACTGCTTGAGCCTGAAGTCCTGAAGCTTTCAATTCCGCATCTGACCGAGCAAGACTTCACGGAAGCAGCCGCCATCTTGCGGAAGTACGTCAGTGAGTTGCGGCGAGAGGATCATGTCTCCGGATGGGGACGCCTGAACTGGCAATTCCACTCCACTCTGTACTCGCGCGCGGTCCTACCGCGGTTTATGGCGGTTATCCGAAACGTCAATAACAGCGGCGAACGGTATACTCGCCTGCAATTGTATTTGACGCACGGAACCAAGCGCGCTAACGAAGAACATCACAAAATTCTGGAATTATGCCGCAACCGCGACGTACCTGCGGCTTGCACACTCCTGCGAGACCATATTCTCCACGCCGGGCAGTCCTTGAAGGAAGTTCTGCAGCAGAAACGGACAAGTCAAACCGACTCCGAGGATGGCAATCGGTCGACTTCCTAGTGAATTGGCAAGGTCGCAGTTGCCACCGACGAGCGCGGCAACTCCAACTGGAGATCGGATCCGTTGACCCGAATTTCATGCGACCACATCAATTGAATTGACCCACCACTTCGAACATCTTCTGCGCCCCGGTCGCAATAATGACAGTATCGCGGTGAATCCCTCCCACGGTTGCAGGCATGCCATTTACACCGACGCTCTGCAGAGTACTTCCAGCCGGAACCCGCATCTTGAAGTGCAATTGTTTCGGTGTGCTGGCGCCAATGAATTCCAGGTGCCCTGCAACGGCCTTTGATTCAGACTTTGCTGCAAGGCGGAACGAGACTCTGCCCCAACGAGTCGGCGCCTGTTCGATGCGAATTTCCTTGCCTGAAGCGACCCAATCTCGCGGTATACCTTTCGCCAGGTACAGGCCGTCTTCATCGGAATCTTCGAGCACCAGCATCCAACGTACAAGAAGTGGCACGGTTTGCTGCGCCGGGACGCAATAAGTCGCAGAGTCGCCAGTAATCCTGGTAACTTCGCCGGCGGTCCAACTTCCTCGAGTGTGCGCATGATAGCGGTGAGCATAAAGAAACAGGAGAAACTCCTCAATACGGTCGAGTCGCAGGAGAGCCTGAGCGTACCCGTAAGAAATGAAGCCCAGGATTTGGCGACCGTCTTCCTGAAACCGCCAGACGTTGGCGACGACACCCAGCGTGGTTGCGCCGTAGGCGCGCATGCAGTCGACCACCAGGTTGGCCAGGCGTGGCGGCAGGATGTCGGCTTGCAGCAGTTCCGCATAAGGGCGGTGAGGCCATTGCTGCGGGCTTGGCTTCTCCTTCTCCAGTGACTCGCGAAATGTAAGTGGCGTCTCGGGGAACAATCCGATATAAGGTGGCGTTTTGTCATTCTGGAGGTTCTTTTCAATGCTCTGGATAGTTCGGTCGGAAAGAGTTTCGCTGCGCTGGAGCCACCCCTTTTGCCAACGTTTCCATGCTGGATGCCGGCTGGATGTGGGCCAAATCCATCCAGGCATGAGCTATGTCCCTGAATCCCCGGGCAGCAAAGGCACTGTTGGCGTAGTAGGGCTGCCAGTACAGAGAAGGATTCTCGCTCAGACACGAATCTGACTCGCTCCATCCACGGATCAGCCCCCAACTCGGATGCTCCTTCGGGAGACGTAGGCTTTCGTCGTGCATATCAGCCAGCAAATTGGCCGTGGCCTCGATCTTTCCTCGGTATTTGAGTATCAGGCTGCTATCGTGTGTGTAGTTGAAGTATCGCGCCAGAAGTGAAAGAGTCATGCCAAACTGCGCAGTCTCTGGGCCGCGCATGTCCACCATGCCTTTCGCATCCACGTACTCACCGAAGTAGTTGTCGATGAAAAGACGTGCGGTCTCAAAACGGCCCCAAGTTGGAAGCGCCGAAGCATTTGGCTCGGAACGTCCAATGAAAGTGACAACAACGCCCTGCTCCCAAGGGAACGGCGGAGCATCTACGCCGCAAGAACGGGATCGCCTGGCATGGCGGCGAATGAATACGACACTCACAACAAAAAGATGCCGCACCTCCAATCCTTGAATTCATTCCGCTAGTCTCGGTTCTGGACAGCCAGCGCATTTACAGGCGCCTATCGAAATCGCGTCGGTTAGGGTCGACCCTACTATCTCGGGTCAGATCCCACACTTCGTCCGGTGAACCGTAACCGCGACGATAGGCTTGGCCGCAGATTTCGTACGGCTTCAAGTCCGTCGAACCCCACTGACTGGACGCGAGCGGCATACGGCAAGAACAGTACAGGATCCAACCTGAGGCGCTGTGCGCGGTGAGCGGGATCAGATACGATCCGTTGCGATACGGGCTGGAACTTGGCAAATATCGAGTGCGGCATCTCGGGCACTCGACGCAATGACGAACACGTGACATGACGATTGAAAGCGCGGGTTCAGTGTGGCGCGTCAGAAATAGCGGCTATTGCGAATGTTGACTCGGGTTCACTATTTCGTTGATGGGGTGAGGCTTTGCCCCGAAAAAACCCGTCGCACGATAAGCGTCACTCTGAATGACGCATTAGCGGCGCGAGCGCCACAGCCTGCGAGTCAGTGACAGCCTGAAGTGAGCGCATACGTCCTCCCGAGTAGTACTCAGTACTGCTGAAACCCGCTCTTTCCTTGCACAAAATGTAGGCAGATCTCAGCGTTGCTCGACCCTAACAACTAATGTCCGATCCAGAGCAAAATCGGCTCACGGCTTGCCGGAAATTCTTCGTATCGAAAAAACAACGTGTGGCGTGCCGTTTATCCCGCCTCACGGGTTCGTGTTCCTAAGCGTGCGTGCGGTCGCGTTCGGGGAATCAACCGAGCGGAGACCAACCACATACCCAGAGGAACGAATGCTCTTATCGCTCGAGTCGGCAGTGTCCGGATCTCGGCGAAAGCTGCTTACCAGCATTCGCGGGCAAAGTGATTTTCGGATGCGTACGTACGACGTCTGCAACCGACTTGCCTAGGTCTTCGTCCACAGGGGTTGCAAGATAGGCGTGGATGTCGCCCGTATGGGGCCCGGCGACCACTGTTGCCATACCCGAGATTTGTCCGTGGTCATTGATATTGCTAGCCGAGATTATGAAGAGGTTGGAATCCGCGGGAATTAGCGTGTTAAGGTCGGTCATCGCACCATTCTGCCAAATGAAGCCGTGGGACCAGTTAAAGCTGGAGTCAAAGTTGTTTCCCACCACTTGGCCCCGGTTGTTGATGCCGGTGGCGAAGGCGGCAAAATCTCCCGGCAGAATGCCGAGGTTTGTGAGTGTGCCGTCGGGCTGCCAAAGAGCGGCTACGTAGGTTGTGCCATCAGAGGTGCGGACTTTCCCAGCGATTTGACCCCGGTTGTTAATGGCGAAGGCGATATTGGAACGTGGATATCCGAGGTCAGGAAGCACGACGGCAGTGCCATTTTCCCACATTACGGCGTGAAGCGCTGTGGTGCAGGTTCCCGAGTAGCCTACGGCTTGGCCCCGGTTGTTGATGCCGAACGCGATCCCGTCTGGATCGCTACCCACCGTAGGAAGGGGCTGGGCTTTACCTTTGTTCCACAATACCCCCAATGTAGTCTTATAAGGGGGGCACCCAGAGTCAACCACAGACGTTTCCGCATATCCCGCGATTTGTCCGCGGTTATTGATGGCGCTGGCCTGCCCGTTATTCCCGCCCACCGTCGGGAGAGCGCTCATGTGGCCGTTTCGCCAAAGAAACGGAACGCACGTAAGTTTTGTGCCGAAGCCGCAAACGTCTTCGCCGTCCGGATCTGGAACAGCCGTCTCAGACATACCGACGGCTTCCCCGCGCTCGTTGATCCCGCCCCAGTTGATCCAACTGTTGCCGTCGGGTTTTCCAAGCGTGCCCAAGTCGATGTTGAGTCCGTCGACGTTTATCACCGCGCGGCCCCTTGCAACTGTCGTAAACAGATTATTCTCGGGAGAATTCACGAACCCATCCATGTTCTCCGCCCAACCGTGATTATTGAGGCCCATGGCCATGCTAAAGTTGTCGTTGCTGTGGTTAGTGCCCAAATCTTTAACCTTGTAGCTCGCTTGCGCGAGCGCATTGCTGAAGCAAGCCAGAACCATCGCTGAAACCCAAAGTATCCAGAACTTCCGCAACTGGCTGAGCGTTCTCATATCTCCTCATTTCCTCCGGTAAAGTCGTGGTGCCGGGATGCCTGGCGGATTACGCCACGTATCACTCGCTTTCTTACAGTTCATGTGCGATTGAGAGCAGAATTGGCCCACAACTTCACAAACTCCTGCTGAGCGAGAACTGAGGGAGCATGTAGTCTTCCACGTTCACAACGATTACGTGAGACAACAGCCAAAACATTTCAGATTTCGAAACGGAGTGGCGGAATAACAACTTCCTGGGACGATCCCAAAACAGCCGGAGCTATTGTTTCTCCAACTTTTCATACACACACTGGCGAGAAGTTACGAAATTCGAGACGCCGGGCCGCAAAGGTTCAGGCCGACCAAGTTCGATTGACTTTCGACCCCTTAACATACATACTAGTCGGTATGTCTGTCAGTAACTACAAGCCGCGAAGGACCCGCGATCCTGAGCGCACGCGGAAACACTTGCTGCAAGCGGCCTTTCGGGAGGTTTACAGATACGGCTTCCAGAGTGCAGGGATTGATACAATTCTGGCCGCCACCAATGTCACCAAGGGAGCGCTCTACTACCATTTCGAAAGCAAGGAAGCTCTGGGATATGCCATTATCGAAGAGATCGTCGCAAAACTCACCCGTGAAAGGTGGATGCTTCCTCTGCAACAGAGCAAGGACAGGGACTCTATCGATACTTTGATCAGCATTGTACGGGCGATACCACATCGGCCAAGAGACGTAAAGGGCGGTTGTCCCCTGGTTAATTTGGCGCAGGAGATGTCTCAGCTCGACGAACAATTCCGCAAGCGATTGGAGAGAATCTTCCACGCCTGGCAAGAAGGCATTGCCATGGCTCTGCGGAGGGGGCAGTCGCAGGGAACAGTGCGCCGCGACTTGGTTCCGGAGGAGACGGCGAGCCTTCTGATCGCGATGGTCGAAGGCTACGAGGTGTTGGCAAAGAATGCTCAGGATGCGAAAGTGTGGAACCTGGGAATCAGAAATATCGTGGGCTGGCTAAGGTCTCTTCGGCCGCCAGACAACTACAAGGGGGGCTGACCGGCATCGACTCCTACGGAGGTAGTCGGCGTTAATACATACCAACCGGTTCGTATGCCTGGAGTCAGTATCGCAATCGGGCTAAGCGTTTCAAACTACGTCATGAAAAGGAGAACGAACAATGACAAGGATCACAATGTCGCGCAGGAATCTGCTCGCAACGGGAACCTGCGCGCTGGTTAGTGCAGTGCCCCTACCGGGACCGGCAAGGGCCAGCGCATTGGGAGGGCATGACTTAACGAACGAGCAGATCATCCGTAAGTGGTACGCGGCTTGGGAAAAGAAGGATTTGGGCACGTTCAATATCCTGCTCGCCGACAACTTCACCTTTACGAGCGCGGCCGGCGACGACCACATCAGCAAGAGCACTTTCAAAGCGCGATGCTGGGAAACACAGGTCGATTTCATCGGACATTTTGACATGGAGCGAATCACCACTGGCGCGGAGGATGCTTTTGTGAAGTATCTTTGCCACACCAAGGACGGTAAATCGTTCCGCAACGTGGAGTATCTCCGAATCAAGAATGGAAAGTTGCAATCCATTGAGTGTTATTTCGGCGCGCAATCCAGCTTTCCGTCGGCAGTGAGCACTGGGCAGAAGTAACCTGCGGGCCTGAAAGGTAAGGCGTGGGCGCCGATCTGCCGAAATCACCGGTGATGCTGAATCCACAATTCAAAGGCGCTCAACCAATCGACGTGTTTATCGTTCCCGTGGGCAGGTGGTCAGACATATCCGCTGCTCCGGTTATGTAGCACCATTACATCTAGAAGCAGTGCACTCGTCAATCTCACTTCGGGTACCAGGAAGTCGAAACGACAGAGCAAGGGGTTCCATCATGAGCGCCCGCGAAATTCAGGATCAGAAGGCGGTTGCACGTGAGATGTTTGTTGAACAAGACACTTCATTGTTTCCGGTAACCCGAGTTGATGCTGCAATCCTCATCCGAGTCTTGCGCCAGTTGGATGTTATAGCAAAACGACAGGCGCCACGAATTGCGTTCAAGGCAAAGGGTAGAATCCTATTCTTGGATTTAGCCGAGATCGTGGCAGTGCAAGCGGAAGGCAATTACGTTTCGTTGCGACACCGACCCAATATCTATTTACTGCACGAGTCCCTCTCGTCCATTGCGGAGAAGCTCAAGCCCTACGGTTTTATTCGCATCCACCGCTCGGTCGTCGTGAATATGTCTGCGGTGGAGGAGATCCAATCTTTACCAACGGGAGAGTACAGGCTGCGGGTAAAAGGCGGGAAAGAATACTTGGTAACGCGTACATACAAAGACAACCTCAGAGATCTGGCTCAACTGTGGGTAGGCTCAGAGCGCCTTCCCGGCTGACAGGCAGCCAGAGGAACTGCTACCGCTTTGCAACACGCCGGCAATTTTATTGATCAATCTGCGTTGGGCGTCCGCATCGAGCAGAAAGAAGAACCCCCAGGCAACCACGCCATCAAAAGTTCGAGCGAAACAATCCGAATCTTCTACAGCGACACACTCCACTGGACCCCTTGGAAAACGGGCTCGGAACGCTGCCACGATCGCGGGTGGGGGGTCTACGCCATAAACTTTGAACCCGCGCTCGATCAACACTTGCGAAATAGGTACGCCGGTCCCGCATCCGACCAGACGCAGAAGTGCATGGGCCGGAGGTCGAACGACTCCGTGTTCCTATCAACCGGGTAGATGTGCGACGGGGATTGACCCTTGGAGACTTGGCTCAGCACTACGCAGAACACGAATTGGTTGAGTGCTGCGAATCAATCCGCCCGAATGGATTCTTGGGCCGGAGCACGACTTCCGCAGAGAATTGCTGCCTGAAAAAGAGGCATCGGCGCACAGCGAATTACTTCCCAAAAACTCGAAACGTTGGACTGTTTAGCGGACTGTAGCCACAGTTACAGCCGCGCCTACCGCGAGCGATTCTCGTTGGCGACGGATCTGGGGAGCTGCGACAGTCGCGCGCGTGCCGCTTGATAGTCCGTGCCACGCTATTTGGGAGTTTCGGCCTGGTTCGCGTCGTCCTGCACGGACTTCGTCGTAGCCGACTTGGAGATCCGCGATTTGGTGTGCAGACCACATGCTGCGGGAGGATTTGTCATCTGCTCGGCGAATACGCGGAAGCTCGGCCCGGTCGGGTGCAACGTCGACCAGTATCCCGACGGGGTCAGCAAGGGTTTGTGCTGGATGATGGTCTGGTTGACCAGAATCTTGACTCTGCATTCGAGATTATTCTTCGGCTGGAGAATGGTTTTGGCCGGATCGTTCGCCCTTAACGCTCGGTCTAGTGGCCAGTTGAAATCGCAGCCGTAACGCTTGTGGTCTGCATACGCAAGCTGCAGCAATCCTTCGCTGCGCAGGGCCATCGTGCCTTCCGGTTCGGTGTGACGGACGCTCGTATTAGGATTCAGTCCGGCTTCAGCGCCTGCAAGCGCCTGAAAGAAGTACGCCCAAAATGTGCGTTTGTCGGTTTCCGCCATCTCGTAAAATCGTGGGCAGAATCGACGCACGCCCCGGGGGACGTGCGAAGAAAGCATTTCGGGCGGCAGCGCCTGCTCGATGATCTGATCCCATTCTGGATTCCAGGGCGTCCCACCGAGTTCGACTTTTGTGATGTCGATAGGCGTTGGTGGGACTGGTTGAATGACCTGCGCATAAGAAAGAGTGCCTATTGCAATACAGAATACGAGACTCACCATGAACCACAACGTCTTCAGCGCAGGGTTACTCACGTTCAGCCTCCGATACTAATCTATGCAGCGTTTGCCACCCTCTTTGCTCAAGGTTCCGGCCGCAAAGATCATGAGAGGATCGACGCGATCATTCCCGGTTCAGCACACCGACTGCTCGGGAGCGACGGGTAAACGGACGATCCGGTGGAGCCCGCCCTGTCATGGTTGGAGCGTAGCTGCGCCGTCATGCCGCCTTGCGGGCTTTTGACGCCGTCTTTCGTGCCGTGCTTGGCTTCTTCCGAGCTGCCGCTACGGTTTTTCTCGTTTTGGGCGCGCCTCCAACCGCGACTGGCAATTCCAGCTTGGGCTGTTTTGCAGTGCGATGGTGGCCATGGTTCAGTGGCTGGATGCGCGCAGCCTCTTCTTCCACACGCTGCTGATTATGTCTATTTTTCTGGCGCTCGTCCTCAAGATATGCCGGAATCGTTTTCGTTGTCATGGCCAGAGTCTGGCAGAACTATCCCCCTCCAAGCTGTTCACTTTAGCTCTATGTCACCCGTCGAAGCAGTGCATCGGTGGCAAGTGAGGCTTGGTTCTCCTGGTGCACACCTTTCGATTCGAAGAGTAGCTTCTCAAGACAATCTGAGGGACTGAGCAATTCTGTACAGTCCACCGGGCGTCGGAATACTAGCATGCGTTTCTATACAGAGACTCAGATAATGGGCGAATACAACGGAAAGTTCCGAAAACCCGCGTTCGATGCCAGGTAAGCAGAGGTGTAGTAATCCTCGCTGGTAACTGGGAAGAACTGCTCGTCGCTAGCTCCCCACCCCGTGACCAGAGCAGTCTTTTCCCACGGCCGCCCGACTCGGAAATTGAGCGCAGCGGCCAGTTCCCGCGAATGCTGACCGCTCTCGGTGAACGGCCCGGCTTCACGAATGCCATATCCGCTTGCCGAAACCATGTTGAAGAATGAACTCGTAGACATATATAAATAAACTGTCGAAACAGGTTCTGATTCATTTCCACCGGAGACGAGGAATCGCGGCGAACCGTCTCCTGAATGCCACGTGGGTGCCTAGATGCATCGTGGGATTCAGCCCGAAGTTAAACGAGTAATCGGTCGTATCCCGATTGACGATCGTGTCCGCGCTAGGCAACGATATTTGCCCGCGAGCATTTCGTATCTGAAAGAATCCGCCCGCTTCGGGAAGATTGCCGAGGTGAAGATGATACGCGCCCGTCCATTGCATATCGAGGGAGGAACGGGGCGGCGGAAGCAACCCCTGGCGGCCTGGTATTGGTTTTGTGACATCCAGCTTAGAGTCCAGGACATAAACCGTCGTATCTTCGAAAATTGGTGTCACGGAAAGATCTGAAAGGAAGCTTACTCTCGAGTTGATCCGTAATCCCTCGTTCGCTCCGGCTTGGAGCAGATTCTGCTCCGCCGCTTGATGTTCACCTGCGGCGTCGGCGGCGTGGGCAAAGGCAGTAAGCGCCTGAGTGTTTTGGTGTTCCTGGCGAAGCTCGTTAGCTTTGACCAGCAGATATTGATAACTAGGCTCGCTATCGGCCGAACTGCTGATCAGGGAGATCTGGTCTTGTGCCCTGGCTGTGTCTCCTAGCTAGGATATCGAGAGCGGCGGCGTACTCTCCAGATCGCAGGAGAATCTCTCCCAACAACACCGCATCGTTGATTCGCTTTGGGTCGACCGAGAGCACCTGGTTCAGAAGACGCTCGGCCTCAGCGGTCCGGCCCATAGTGCTGTAGGTTTGAGCGAGTCCTGAGAGCCCGTCGAGCGCCGACGGATTCAGCCGAAGGCCCCGACTATAGGCATCGGCCGAGAGCTGCAGTTTCCCGTTGAGCCGCGCCGCGTATCCCAGAAGGAACCAGAGCTGGGCTTCGTTAGGCGTTGCCTGCACAGCACGCTGAGCATAATCAACGGCAATCGCATACTTGCCGTCTTTCAGGGCTAATTCCGCAGCTCCTGCAAGACGGGCGTTTTGAATATTCGATCCCCAGCCAAGTGACTTATTCGGCGTCGACACTTGTCCGGAATTCACCTGGGGCGATTCGGAAGAACCAGAGTCCACCTTATACGTTTGCGCTCGGAGGGAGCAGGCAAGCGCGACGACGAGCAAAGACATATAGGCGGTCTTCAGGAATCCCGGCGCGGAGATCAAAGTCTGTGAACGGACTCCCTCGTTGAACGTTGCAAAATAGGCGGCGTCGCCCTTCATTTCCACCTCTTCGCTGACGACGGTAGCTGAGGGCCGACAGCTATTTTGGGCTGCCTTTCTGCGCTACTGATCACCACTACCGGCTCCCTGCACGCAGGCGCTCACCTTGTTCGACCATATCTCCTGGAGCTGCCACTTGCTGCCGTCGCTCAGGTTGACGCAGCGCTTGTAGGTGAAGTTACACGGGTCGCCGATCTCATTGTAGCCAGCGGGAATGTTGACCCACGCGTCGACGTTCGGGTCCGTGATTGACTCCATCAACTCGTGCGCGGTCGAGTTCGCGGCCGCCTGAAGTCCATTGGAGCTTGCTGTTGCAGCTCAACTCAGGCGGTTGCACCCAGCAAGGCGGATGATTTTCTGAGTTCGGCATGAACATCACGTGAATCATGGTGCCGTCGGGGCGCGGGGGCAAGATTCGTGAAAGGCACAGTAGACATTTTGGGGCGGGAAGTTGGACGTGTAGACCGCGTACAAGGCAGTGGGGTCTGGTTTAACGCCTTGCGCTGTGAGAACGTTGTAGATCTCATCGACGATTGTGGACGTGGGTGGATCCTGAGCCGGCGGTGCCGAATAGTCATATACGTTGCCACCGAATCTGACATTGGCGTTCTTCCCGAACAAGTATTGGTTTGCTAGAGCGAGATAAGGCGTCCCATCCAGGATATGGAAGAAGTCATCGATCCCGTCGTGCGTGTCGGATGGGAAGTCGGCGGGATTCCCCCACCAGAACGCATATACCTTCGGATGCGCAAAGACCGCGCCACCTAAGTACGGAATGTTCAGCGGGTTCGTAGCCGCAGCCGGACCCGCGCCGCGCTGGTAATGAATCCCAGGGCGGTGCTGGCTGCTCGATGCCGCCTGACCACCACTCGCCGCCGGAGTTTGAATGCCTGCGGATTGGTGATCCGACCCGGACTGTGGGTTCTGTTGGCTCCACGCGCTGGCGGCAGCCAGAGCACCCAGAAGAATGGTGATCAACAGTCGCTTTCGCAGCATAGTTTCCTCCTCGTTTTTCAGGCTTAGACTTGCCCTCGTTCTCGGTCTCTGCGGACCTCGGCCATCCGCGAAATTCTGCCTCTTACCCATAAACACGCAAAAGCCGGAGCAATTGGTTCATGACGACAACATTTATTTATTCGGGAGTGGAATGGCCCTAGCTGCACTTTTTCGGTCCGAAGGGATTTCTTGGCTGCTAATTCTTTTTGGTCAAGCACTTGGTCAAGCACATTGACTTTCGCGCCCTAGCGGGCTAACCTCTGTGCCCTGTGGGGTTTCCCGCGCGGTCGGGGATGGCGTGCACGCAGCCTCGTCCAACCAAGTAACCGAACTGCTCCGCCGTTGGAGTGGCGGCGAAGTTGCGGCCAGAGACGCCCTGATTCCCCTGGTGTACGACGAGCTCCGTCGGCTGGCGCGGCATTTTCTGGCGAGCCAGCGCCCTGCGCACACTCTGCAAAGCACGGCCCTGGTCCACGAGGCTTACTTACGACTGGCTAGCCGCGACGATGTGCACTGGGAGAACCGCGCCCACTTCTTCGCGGTGGCGGCGCAGTTGATGAGGCGGATTCTGGTGGATCATGCCCGCAAGCGCAACGCGGCAAAGCGCGGGCCCCAGAATCTGACGCTGTTGGTCGATCAATCCGTAGATTTGCCTGCTCAGCGGGAACTGGATTTGGTCCTACTGAACGATGCCTTGAACACGCTGGCCACGCTTGACGAGAGGCAGTCCCAGATTGTCGAACTCCGTTTCTTCGGCGGTCTGTCGATCGAAGACACATCTCGAGTTCTACAAATGTCGCCGTCAACCGTGAAGCGGGAGTGGGCCATCGCACGCGCTTGGCTGTTTGCTGAAATGAACCAGGCGGATTAAACCAATGACCCCGGAGCGATGGGAGCGCGTCAAGGAGATCGTCGGGAAAGCTCTGGAACTGCATTCTTCGGAACGAGAGACCTACGTTCGCAACGCCTGTGGCGGCGACCGAATCCTTCAACACGAAGTTCAGCGCTTACTGGTCGCCGAGGAATCAGCCGGGGCTGGATTCTTAAATCGGCCGGCCATGGCGATACCACTGGATCTTGACGACACGCCGCATAACGCGATGCTCGGGCGACGTGTGGGCGCTTACCAGACTGCAGAACTGATCGGCGTTGGAGGTATGGGCGAGGTCTATCGGGCGTTCCGCGCCGACGATCAATACCGAAAACAGGTAGCACTCAAACTGGTTCGCGCGGGGCAGGATTCACAGGTTGTGTTCAGCCGGTTCAAGAATGAACGCCAGATTCTCGCCAGCCTCGATCATCCGAATATCGCTCGTTTGCTGGATGGAGGCGCCACCGATGAAGGCGCTCCTTACTTTGTTATGGAGTTGATAGAAGGTCAGCCTCTTGGTCAATACTGCGATGATCACAGGCTGCGAATCAATGATCGGCTGAAGCTATTCCTGCAAGTTTGTTCCGCCGTACAGTTCGCTCATCAACGTCTGGTCGTTCACCGCGATATTAAGCCCAGCAACATCCTGGTGACAGCAGACGGCACTCCGAAACTTCTGGACTTTGGAGTGTCGAAGATGATGGATCCAGATGTGGTCGACAGGCAGGCTGATCCTACGCTAACGGTCTTTCGGGCTTTGACGCCGGCTTACGCCAGTCCGGAGCAGATTAAGGGCGAGCCGATCACTACCTCCACCGATGTTTACTCGCTTGGAGTCGTGCTGTACGAACTCCTTACCGGTCGGGGCCCGTATCCGCTTTCGACCCACACTCCGCATGAAATTTCGCACGCAGTCTGCGATCTGGAACCAGAGAAGCCTAGCGTTGCCGTCCGACGGCCGGTGTCGCCTCAGGACGACAAACCCTCATCAGGCGATCACAGGGATGTCTCCTCTGCGAAACTCAGTAAACAACTGAAGGGGGATCTCGACAATATTGTTCTGAAAGCGCTGCGGAAGGAACCCGCTCGCCGCTACGGATCGGTCGAAGAGTTCGCGGCGGATATTCGCCGCCATCTTGAAAATCAGCCCGTTCTAGCGCGCAAAGGCACCGTCAGTTATCTCGCAACGAAGTTCGTCCGCAGGCACACAGCCGGCCTTGTTGCAACCGCAATTGTTGTGGTGGCTCTGCTCGCGGGAATGGGCATGACGCTGGCGGAAAAACGCCGTGCGGACAAGCGCTTCAACGATGTCCGGGCGCTGGCGAACTCACTGCTGTTCGAAATTCACGATAGCATTCGCGACCTGCCGGGCTCGACACCCGCACGCAAGCTCATCGTCGACCGTGCCTTGCGCTACCTCGACAGTTTGTCTGCCGAAGGTGGCAGTGATCTCTCCCTCATGCGGGAACTGGCGACGGCATACGAACGGGTTGGAGAGGTACAGGGCCACTATCTGCAGAACAGTCTCGGGGACACGGCGGGCAGCCTGCGAAGCTATCAAAGGGCTCTTCAGGTTCGCGAGCAACTGGCGACAAAATCCAGCGAGTGGGGCGATCAATTGGCTCTGGCGAAGAGTCAGCGTTTAGTCGCAAACCAATTGTGGGCAACCGGAGACCTGCGGGGAGCTTTCGACAACAACGCCAGAGCGGTTTCACTTACCGAGTCATTGCAGAAGAAAAGACCCGGCGATCTGAGAGTCTTGGATGAATTGTCTCGTGACTATGAGATTGCAGCACAAATTCGGGGGACGAGTTGGGCGGGCGGTTTTAGTGAGCCTGCGGATATCCGGGAGAGCTACAGCAGCAAAGCCGCAGCGGTCGATGCGGCCATGTTGAAGATCGATCCCGACAACGAACAAACTCAACGCGCATATGAACTTGATATTGATAGTCTGGGCAATTTGCTCAGAGAAACGCATAGAGACGCAGTTGGAGCTCTCGAAAATTACCGCAAAGCGCTCGAGATGGCTGAGGCGCTGAACCGGCGCTCACCCACCACCCAACACCTGCGCGACGTTGCGCGTGCCTACTACCAGATCGGTAGCGTTTATTCCGATGACCTCGGGGATTCGAAGCCAGCCCTGGAGAATTTCCGAAAGGCTCTCCAACTGTATCAGCAGGCGATAGCCGCGGACCCTGAAAACGCCCTGCTTCGGCAGGGGCTGGCCATTGCCTATGCCAACGTTGGTTGGGAGGAGGGAATGACTGGCGACAGGACCGGAAGTTTGAGTTCTATGGACCTGAGCTTCGAGGTCATGAAAAACCTTGTGGCCTCAAGTCCGCAGAATGTCCAGCAGAAACTCGTGCTCGCCGCAATCTACGTAGATCGTGGAGATAACTTTCTGCGCTGGCATGAATTAGATCGAGCGGCAGTTGAGTACGAGAAAGCCTGTACAACATATCGCGAGCTTCGTACCTCCGATACCGCTAGTCAGATTGACACAGCCATCGCAGATTGCAACTCGAGGGGTGGATATGCAGCTCTACGCGCAGGTAAGACGGACGCTGCCGATGCAGCTTTCCGTCGAGCACTTACTCTTGTGGAGTCGTTCTTGACCAAGGACAAGCCAGAGCTCGATGCTTTGTATCATGGTGCGGATTCCTATGCCGGACTAGGCGACCTTGAGAGCAGGCAGGCAGCGAATCGATCAGAGGACAACCCAAAACGGAGAGAGCATTGGAAGCGGGCCCAGGACTGGTATCGCAAGAGCCTCGCGGTCTGGGAAAAAGTCCCTGCGGACCGGCGGGACAGACACGGAAACTCCCCCGCGGAGCAAGATCCAAAAGCGGTCACCAACAGCTTGCGCCGGTGTGAGGCAGCGCTGGCATCCATGCAAAACGTGCCTCGCCCGCGTTGATACAAGCCTAAGCCTCTTCTTGGGCCCACTTCAGATTTGCATGGTGGCTCGATGATACGAGCCCAATCGGCATTTCAGAGGACCGACCTCAACATCTCTAGGTTAGACTCAGTTCCGCCCAGCCGAAGGACGCCGCACTGTCTGCGGTCGTAGAACTTTTTTTCTCGTCCATGACCCAGTCCGTTCGCGTTTTGCGTTGATATAGGTGTAAGGAAGTTGGGTTGGCAAAGCCGACTGCCCCCCGGCAGCTCCCCGAACAAAAACAGAGGAGGAAGTATGAAGAACATTCGTCGAAGTGTGCGTTTCGCAGGATTGGTTGCGCTTGGCCTGGTCGCAATATTTGCGATGGTCAGAACCAGCAAAGCCAGCATCGGCAATGTGAGCAAGTCTGACTTAGCGGGAAACTGGCAGATGACCACGATCGGCCAGACTGGTTGTGGCTTTGGAACTACGCTGTGGACGTTCACCCTGAACGGCAGCGGTTCGTCGTCCAACGCGACTGGAACCTATCACACCGCGGGATGCGGCGACGGGACCAGCAGTGGCAACACGTTCACCATCCAGTCGCTGAATGCCAACGGCAGTGGTGTCGCTGGCCTGACCTGCGGCCCCAGCTGCGGCTGGGTGCTGAACATTCAGGTAGCGCCAGACCGATCCACCTTCAACGTAGTCGATGTGTCTCCGCTCAATCCGGGAAACTACATCGAAGGCGTTGCCATCCATCAGTGACTCAACTTGACGCCCGGGGGGCCGCAAGGCTCCCTGAGGCCGCAGCAAATTGGCTTTCACAAATGTCGGCTTCTAGTAACCCGGAGTGGCCGTAACGGTGGATGTGAGGTCCCAGCACGGACGCTAATTTGCGGCAACTCCAGGTGAAGCTCTCCACGTAGGCATTCTGCACCGGCTTGTCCGGCTGAATGGTCCAGCCTCACACCACGCTCTGCGCTCCAAGCCGCCAGTGCCCGACCGCGAAACTCCGGCCCATTGTCCAGAACGATTGCTTCTGGTAATCCGCGCTCAAGCGCGATCCGATCCAGCACCCGGGCACTCGGTGGACCTTCTGTTGTTCAGATTTCAGAGTTGCGACCTGGCACTTTGCATCGATCCGCCGTTCGCCAAATTGATTTGGGGTAGCTGGTTTGCTAAGGTCGTCGTCATGTCCGAGCGTTCCACCGAGCAGATACGCGAATTGCTCGACTCCCTTTATCGCGTGGATTCGGGACGAATCCTGGCAACTCTGATCCGCTTGCTCGGTGATTTTGATCTTGCCGAGGAGGCGATGCACGAAGCCTTTGCGGCTGCGCTGAGCCTGTGGCCGAGGAGTGGAGTACCCGGCAACCCGCGACCATGGTTGATTTCGACGGCCCGATTCAAAGCCATTGATACTCTGCGTCGACGGGCACGATTTGATGCGTCTCAAGACGAGCTCCTGCGCTATCTCGACGCGCAATCGAGTTCGGCGGAAAGGTCCAATATCGATCGAGTTGAGCGCTCTTAGAGAATCGGGATAGAGCCAGGTTGCTCGGTAAGCCATCACCGTGAAGTAGAGGTCACGCCTGGCTTTCCTTTTTTCCCGCATTCGGTCCAGCAATCGCGATGTAAGGAGCGCGGAGACTGGACCGAAAAAGATGGCCGCTAGTACTGGGATACCAGGGTTCATGCGCTGAAACATACCACAAAAACCCATCTAGCAAGTGGGAAGGCGAGCAAGGCGGATGGCCCAGGCGTCTGACTTCGCCGGCACCATCAACACAATTGGTGCCCCATCCTTGCGTTCTTTGCAAGGGTGGGTAGCGCTGAAGCCTGCAGCGAGAACCTTTGAACTCCCATGCGCGAAGAATCGCACTTATGAAGAATCAGAACGAGCTAAACGCTCTGCATTTGGACATCCGCGAAGGTCTCGAGAGCGGCCCGGAGCGCTTGCAGTGCATCGCGGAGATGAAGGCGCGAGGCCGAAAGCGCCTCGCAGTTCGCAAGGCATCCAGATAGATCCCCGTCCCCGCACTTTTCCACAGCCCCGCATGTGACGTACAACCTTGACTGAGGATTTCAATTCCGCAATCATCACCCAGGTTCGCGACCGTCTGGCAAAGCCCAAACCGTCCGCTCCTAAGTCCTTTGTTTCGCGGATTTTGCTATTTAACTTCTTTGCTGTCCAGATTTTGCCGGGAATTTCGTGCTAAGCCACTGATTCCCAAGATTCAGGGGGAGGGGGATACCCAGGATTTCGCACCCGCGCCTGAAGCTGTCGATTTTCGGTCTCCCGAACGACTATCGGATAACAGGATGAGCTACAGCTCTCTGAGTCACAAGAAACAAGGAGGAACCGATGAAATACATCTGTTTGGGATACCTCGATCCAGGAACATTCGAAGGGATGACCGAGGACGAGCGACACGCAGTGCTCGACGAATGCTTTGAGCACAATGACCATCTGCGCGCCAACGGACATCTTGTCGGCGAAGTACCTCTTCAGCCTCCGGAGACCGCGTTGACCCTGTACTGGAAAAACGGCAAAGTCGCGACGATCGACGGCCCCTATGCGGAAACCAAGGAACAGGTCGGCGGCATTCAGATCCTTGAGGCGCGAGACCTCAATCACGCCGTTCAGCTTGTCTCACAGCAACCAGGCTTTAAGTATGGACTTGGACCGATTGAGATACGGCCGATTGCGGATTTGAGCGAAATGATCAAGGCAAGTGAGCAGCGGCGGCGAAAGGATACCTCGCGATGAGGGCGGCCACGAGGGAAAGCCCGAGAGAAAGAATAATCAGGATCGCGGACTTGGGGCTGGTCATCAGCATCGGTTTCCTTGTGCCGAAGGCGGCGGCACCGTCGGATCAATATTCGAAAATGGCGCCTGTCGACCAATACTTGATGGAAAGGAATGCTGAGATTCTGCTGGCGCGGAGCGCCGCTCCGGATTCCATATCCAGCGACGCGACGGTCTTGATCTTGGGACGGCAAGGCTACTAAACAGCGGTCCAAGGAACGAACGGGTTTGTCTGTATGGTGGAGAGAAGAGCTGGATGGCGCAGTTTGACTCGCCTGAGTTCTGGAACCCGAAGGTGAGAGGTGCCGAATGCCTATAATCGCCAGGCTGCGCGATCGATATTGCCGATCGTTCATCTGCGGACGAGGATGGTGATGGCCGGCCACTCCAGGCGGAGATCGTGTCGGCCGTTAAGGCGGCGTTCGACAATAAACAACTGCCGGATCTCGAAAACGGCAATATGGTGTTCATGATGTCGAAGTCGGCATATCTCTACGACGCAGGGGATCACAACGGACCGCACCTGATGTTCTTTACCGCGCTCAAGGACGGTAAGGATTGGGGGGCTGGCGCATCGGGCTCGCCAGTTGTTTCCGGTCCTTATTGGTTCTCGTCAGAGGAACCGGCCCAGGCGAAAGGGCTGCCGCCGATTCTTGTGTTCGCAGTCGAAGTTGCAAAGTGGTCCGACGGAACGGCCGCACCCATGCATCAAGAGTAGATTGACCACTACGTAGTCGAGACATCCCACTGAGCTCTGGCGTGGCAACCCGAGTGGTCTGCCCAGCGAATTGTAGCAACCCAGAAGTTATGAAACCCACTGGCTGCCTTCACGTACTTGGCTCCGATTCCGTCCTGTGTTCACACAGCAAGCGGTTGTTTACGGCCGCCCGTGTTTATCAGTCGCGGTCTTCTCACACTCTTTTCGTCCACCTTGGCCTGCGGTCTTGTTCCCTGGGACCCATGTGGGTGATAAGCGTGGCCCGCATCACCGAATCGGTAGCCGCCCGCTACGGCGCCTTGCCGGCGACCACGCCGATGTTGGCTACCGTCTCACCTTTCTTCATCGAGGGCACGGCGCAGACATACAGGACCACTCCGCTCGACGGCGCACGCGCTTCCCACACCGTCTTGCCGAACGTCGCCGCGAACTGCTGCCCACGCCCTACGTCCATGTCGTCTTCACGCTGCCGCCGCAACTGGCTTCGTTAGCACTCCAGAACAAGAAAGTCATCTATGGGTTGCTGCTTCGGGCCAGCGCAGAAACTCTACTCGAAGTGGCGCGCAATCCCGCTCATCTCGGAGCCGAGATCGGCTTCTTCGGCCTGCTCCATACCTGGAACCAGAAACTCCAACTTCATCCCCATGTCCACTGTGTCGTTCCCGCCGGCGGACTCTCCCGCGATCACGCCCGCTGGATTCGCTCGCACCCACGCTTCTTTCTTCCCATCGCTGTACTCCGGCGCGTCTTTCGTGGCAAGTTCGTCGCGGCTCTTCGATCTGCTTTCCAGCGTGGCCAACTGCACCTGGCCGGAGAACTCGCACCGCTCACCCATCCCAAGTTCTTCGCGGCCTGGCTGCGTCCGCTCTTCCGCAAAGATTGGATCGTCTACTCCAAACCGCCCTTCGGCGGACCCGAGTACGTGCTGCAGTATCTCGGCCGCTATACCCATCGCGTCGCCATCTCCAACCACAGACTGGTTTCATTCGACGACGGCCAGGTCACCTTTCGTTGGCGCGACTCCGCTCACAACAATGAGCAGAAGCTGATGTCGCTATCACGCGATGAGTTTCTCCGTCGCTTTCTCCTTCACTTGCTCCCCAAGGGCTTTGTCCGCATCCGCCACTTCGGCTTCCTCGCCCACCGAAGGCGCGCTGCTCTGCTGCCACGGTGCTTCGCCGCTCTCCACGCGACTCCCCCGAAAAACGAATCGGAAACCTCAACCGCTACAGCGCACCCGCTGTGGCCCTGTCCCAAGTGCAATGGACCGATGGCCGTTGTCGAACGATTCACAGCCCCACAACTCCAACTCCGTTCCCCACCGCTCCTGGCCACGGCTGCATGAAATCACTCACCCACCCACCGCACTCTCGGCGCGCTTCAGAGCGTTTCGCCGAAGTCTGTCTCCATAGCCCCCAGACACCTTCTTCTCGTCCCTGCCTCGGCTCACTCCCGCCATCGACTCGTCTTTGCACAGGTGCGCCGGCTGCTACTCCAGCGGCCTTGACCACTCCACCTAACTTCAACCCCTCTGCCTCACTCCATTCAATTTGCATAGGTCCCGCGTCCGCCGCGCCAGCGGCTTCCTTCTGACGGCTTTTTCGAACGCGACGCCTCACACTTTCTTTCAGCCTTGAGCACTCATCCCGGCGTCGCGTCCGAAAAAGCACTAGCGTGATTCGACCACAACGATTGCTCCTGGATGGTCGGCAACTCGGAACTAATTCAGTCCTGATTAACAGGCCTTCTCTAACGAGGCCGGCCATCGCAACGGTTTTTCTGGGCTGTTGGCCTCCTCAGGACACACCGTACTCGGCAAGTTACCAAAAGGTGGCGGCGGTGCGGGGTTTAGAGAACTGCTTTGTCGATTATCTGCCTGCTAAATCTTTTGAGTGCGTGGTGTGCGAGCCGGTATTCCCAATCGAAACGCCGTCAACAAAACCCAGGAATATCTGAGGAGCATTGAAGGCGAGGCATTTAGCGACGCCGACCAACGTGTCCGGGAGAAATGTGTTTTCCGGGCTGAGAGGATCGAACGATAAGCAACTTGTCCAGCGTACTTAACAGGAGTTAGCTGTCCCGTGGCATTCCAAATGTCTCTGAGCGTTAGAAACTCGCTCGAATTCTGACAACCTTATCGTGGCGGTGGTCGGTTACGGACTCGTGGAACCACAGACGGCGGCAAAATCTGCGCGGGCACTACAGTAGTTTCCCGATTGACGGCATCGCCGGTTCGCCGCTACGGTGTCGCGGAACGCTGTCCTCCGAAGCTCCTGTTTACCGAGACAAAATCTGGGCCCACATAGCCAGGTGAGGTGCGACAGCCTCTGTCCGGGAGGAAAAAATGAATCGACTGAAATCGCTCTCCTCTTCCATTGGTTGCATTGCTGCAGTCATCCCGATTTTGTCCATCTTGTTCATGCCGCCATGGGTCCTGGCGGATGATGACGATAACGGACACAACGCCGTTCTCTACAGCATCGCTGCGGACACCTGGAAGTTCTACGCCGCGAGACGTCGATCCCAACACCAACCTGCCCATGGATAACCTTACCTGGGCGGGCGGAGGCCCGGTGAGCGGCAAAGGTCAGTACACATCTGCGTCGAACATTGGCGTATACCTTTGGGCAGTTGTCGCTGCCCACGACCTTCACCTGATCTCTCGTTCGACGGCCAAATCGCTCGTCAGTGCGACCTTGAACGAGGTTGCCACGCTAGATCGCTACCAGGGCTTACTTTATCAGTGGTACGACACGACCAACGGGCAC
Organism: uncultured Acidobacteriaceae bacterium; assembly: GCA_963819035.1. Lineage (GTDB taxonomy): Bacteria > Acidobacteriota > Terriglobia > Terriglobales > Acidobacteriaceae > Sulfotelmatobacter. Next base: position 75,069 of record CAWFUU010000012.1, read on the forward strand.
AAAATCCGCAACCCCAACGACATTGATTGCGCACTCGACCCGCCGCCGCACACCGACAACTGTGATTTTCTCTCTGCCGTGGATAATGGCTGGTACGCTTCTGGGCTCATCGTGGTTCGGCAGGCCTTACCGGAGTTGCGGCGGCAAGTTGATGCCCTTCTCCGGCCGATGAATTTCGGCCTCTTCTACGACAGCGGTTATCAGACCCCCGGCTGCAACGTGAACGCGCCGACTGACCCCAACCCGAATCAACCAACCGGCCAGATGTATGGTGGCTACTACGCCAACCAAGGTCCTGCTGGCTATCACAACGGTGCTTTGTACAGCGACCCGCGCATCGCCATGTATATCGGGATGGGCCTTCACCAGATGCCTGGCGATGTGTGGTGGCGGTCATGGCGTGTATTACCTCCGAAGCAGTGCGCAACGGATCCCGATTTCTCATGGATAGGTCAGTGGCCTGCGCAAGGCTATTGGCAGACTTACACGGACTTTCAGTCCGGCAAGACATTTAACGTTTGGGAAGGCAACTACGAATACCCAGGGACATCTACGAACTTCGTTCCCACTTGGGCTGGCGGGATGTTCGAAGGTTTGATGGCAAACTTGGTGATGCCTGAAACGATCTTTGGGCCGCAGAGTTTCGGTCTAAACGATCTTCGTTGGGCCCAAGTGCAGGTTGAGTATGCAACCCAAGCCTTACATTACCCCGTCTGGGGCATGTCTCCTTCAAGCACGGCAGACGACACCGGCCACTATGGTGGCTTCGGTGTCGAGGGGTTGCTCTTTCCCTACGTCGGGGGTGGAGCGGACTCAAGCCACCCGAACCTGGGGTTATCGCAATGTCACGGCTGCGCCACCGAGGATACGGTATCACCGCATACGTCGATCCTTGCGCTATCTGTTCTGCCGCAGGAGGCCTATGCGAACATCGTCAACTTGCGGACCCTGTACCCCGATGTCTACAGCTCCGACGGAGGCTTTTATGACGCCGTCAATCCCATGACTGGCTCGATAGGTCATCGCCGGCTGGTGCTCGACCAGTCCATGATCATGGCCGCGCTCGACAACGCGATCACTCACGGGAGGATGCAGCGCCATTTCGCCGGCGATCCCGTCGCTCGGATTGGATTGCTCTACCTCCTCTATGAAAAGATGTCGATTCAATAGCAAAACTCAGTGGAGTACGTGGGTGAATCCTAGTATGGGCCGATGATGCCGCCGATGTGGCGGGCGGCTGGCTTTGGATGCGCGGGCTTAGCGGGCAGGAGTGTGCGCTCCACACGACTTGCATCCAGCACATCGAGATACTTCAGGCCACTGCCGGTGTTGAACAGGACTACGGTGTCTTCGGGCTTGAAGAATCCGCTGGCACGGAGTTTGCGATAGGCAACCAGGGACGCGGCGCCTTCCGGGGCCGCAAAGATTCCCTCGGCTTTCGCCCAGTGACGTGTGGCCTCGAGGATCTCCTCGTCTGTGGCTGCGACGGCCGTACCTTTGCTTTGCTTGAGTATGTCGAGGATCAGGTAGTCGCCGTACGGTTTGGGCACGCGGAGGCCGGAAGCCAGAGTGGCGGCGTTCGCCCACGGCTCAGACGCGGACTTGCCCTCATCCCATGCTTTAACAATTGGAGCACAACCTGAGGACTGCACGGTGACCATCTTCGGGCGTTCGGAACCGATCCAACCCAGCGCTTCCATCTCCTCAAAGGCTTTCCACATCCCCATGAGACCGACCCCGCCGCCGGTTGGGTAAATGATTCCCTGAGGCACCTTCCAGCCGAGCTGCTCGGCAACTTCGTAGCCCATGGTCTTTTTGCCTTCGACGCGATAGGGCTCTTTGGTGGTGGAGACGTCGAACCAGCCGTCCTTTTCCCAGAACGTTTCCTGCTTCAGTTCGGCAACCTTGCGGGCGCAGTCGCTGATCAGGCCGTCCACCAGAGTCACATGTGCGCCGTAATAGTCGCACTCGATGCGGTTAGCGGCCGGAACGTCCAGCGGCATGAAGATGTGGGCTTCAAGGCCTGCAGCCGCAGCGTAGGCGGCGAGCGCTCCGGCGGCGTTACCGGCGGAGGGAATCGCCAGCTTCTTCAGGCCGAAGCGGCGAGCCATGGTCACACATGCCGAGAGTCCGCGCGCTTTGAACGATCCGGTGGGATTGAGGCCCTCGTCTTTGATGAAGACGTTGGAACATTCGCGGCTGGCCAACATGGGAGTAAGGCCTTCGCCGAGCGAGACGGGATCGGCTTCGGGCAGGACGGCGTCGTAACGCCACATGGTGGGTGCGCGGCCGGCGAGGCGTCCAGCCGAGAAGGATCGCTTGATGGCGGCGAGATCGTAGCGGGCGTAGAGAACGCCTGCATCTTTGGGACAGACTGATTGCGGGCGATCCGCGGGATAATGTTCGCCGCAGCGGGTGCATTCGAGATGCGTCAGCATGGCGATGCGAGTTTAACATTGGGGCAGTACTCAGTACTCGGTACTCAGTACTCGGTACTCAGTACTCGGTACTCGGTATTCAGTACTCGGTACTCAGTATTCAGTATGGTCAGTCCGGTCTCGCCTCACTCTGTTGGTGTTGAGCTACGTTTTGATGGTGACGGGTTCACTTCGTCTTTGGCTGCCATTGCCGTTTTGAAGCCGCGGATGCTTTCGCCCAGGCCTTTGCCTAGATCTGGGAGTTTTTTCGGGCCGAAAACCAGCAGGGCTATTCCGGCGATGATCATCAGATGCATGGGTTGAAACAGGCCTTCGAACATGGTTCCTCTTCTCGTGGGTTTGATGTGTTATCGGAGAGGCGCGGGCTTGCCAATGTGCCAGCGCCCTCCCATCTTTTGACCCAGCAATGGGTCTACGGCTTCGATCGCAACTACGACGGGCTCAGCGTGCTACTGTCACCGACCGCCTCTTCGCGCCTCATCCGCGTCTTCGGCCAGGTCGCGCAGGAATTGCATGAATTGGTTTGACTGGCCAATGAAGAGGCCGTCGTTCGTGAGGGCGTTTACCGCTCCCATGGCCGCGCCCTTGGTCTCGGTGGGTCGAACGATCGAAACGGGCGGGAATTGGCGGCTAAGGAAATGTGTGGGCTCGGGCATGATGAGGTTGGTCTGGAAATCCTCACCGCCGAGGGGCGGAGTGTTCAGATTGGGGAAGCTAACCGAGACGCCGGTCACGGGATCGATCACGTTTTGCGCCGGGGTCACGTTTCCCACTTTGTCGTGCCAGGTCTGGAAGTGACAGATTTCTGTCCCGCCTATGCTCATCAGGATGCGCAAAACCTCCACGCTGGTGGCTCGCTGGGATAGCTGAGGATAGAGGCTTGTGCCGCCCTGTTCGATCCAAGCGAAGTGAAAGCCCGCAGTATTGGCCACCGCTTGGAGGAATGCCGATTGGCTGACATCGGAGTCGGTTCGGGGGATCGCGGTGTGCTGCCCAACGGCAAGAGTAGGAACGGCGTTGCGAAACTTGTCTCCCAAATCCGGGTTCCCAGTGCGGCTGCGATAGCGAGTCCACCAATCGGTGTGGACGGTGAGCTGGGTCAGGTTGGTGAGACGACCGAAAGTTTTGTTCGATCCAGTGGCCTGGCTGGCAGGCAGCGTGCGGAAGGCATCGAGGCTGACGGTGTCGGCACCCTTGGACGCGAGATAGGCATTCAGGAAGGTCTCGTGGCTTAGTTCGTCTTCGGTGTTGTCGGCAATGTATTGGTCCATGTCCTGGTCAAGCGCTTTAATGTCTTTGGTGTAGTCGGGGTTCCCCCCGGTCGGCTGGGAGGGATAGCCGGGAATCAGCTTGCTCGACAATTTCGCGACTTCTCCGTCTTGAACACCGGCGAGTTCGGCATATTGCAGCCAGATATCGCTTTCGATAATTTCAGCGGCGGCGGCAAACCGGAGGAGGGCGGCGTCCCCTTTGGTGAGCGAGCCACTGCGTTCTTCGGCGTTCGCAGCAATGTGCAACAACGGCGCCGCCGAAACTGCAGCGCCAGCGATGCCGAGGCCTTTCATGAAAGAACGGCGCTCGATTGCGCGCGGGGCTTGAGAGTTCGGCTCGTTGTTGGGTGAGTCAGAGAATGGTAGTTCTTCGTGCTTCATGGTTCTGCGCTCCTAATCGTCTTAAGAATGCGTTGAAGTTCGAAGCTGGGACTGCGAAGTCAACGTGAGGGCAGAATAGGATCGCGGCTCCGTGATGGTGTCATCGGAAGGTTTGAGAGTTGTAAAAGAATGGTCTCGTAATGAAAGCCGCACACTTCGACATCGCTCTGTCGAAAATCCCCATCCCTGTGGCTTCGCTCAGGGCAGGCTCTAACGTCGCAAAAAACGCGACGTTAGGATGGGCGCCCGTACTCGACGAACGCGGTTACGCCGCCATCTCGTAGAGGAATTCGACGTAGGAGCGCACGGCGCCGTCCATTCCGAGGACCTTGGGATTAGCGGATTCGATCAGGTAGTACTCGTCGGGCGCGTGGGCGCCGTCGCCGTGACCGAGGCCGAAACCGCCCGTCGGCAGGCGGAGAGGATCGCCGGTGAAGACGTAGCCCGGCCACGATCCCGGACTGCGCGGCAACACGATCGGGTCAATGCCTTTCGCGCGGTAGACTTTCAACTCGGTTTGAATGATTTTGGCGTCGACCGATGTGCTGTTGGGGTCGTAGCCGCCCGTCATGTTGACCTCGATGTCGCTGAATCCCTGCTTCGCCAAATGTGCCTTCAGCGCGGCCAGAGCATCCGAGGCGGTCATGTCGGGGACGAGACGGAGATCAAGCTTGGCGACGGCGCGATGCGGCAGGATCGTCTTTCCGCCCGGACCGGTGTAGCCTCCCACCAAACCTTCGATGTTCACGGTGGGCCGAGAGAGCAGCAATTCGATCGATTCCTGCCAGCCGACATCATTGATCCAGTGCGTGACACCGTGCGCTTTTTTGGCCAGATTTTCATCCATCCGGTTGGCAGCGATAGCGATCATCTGCTTTTCTGCAGCGGAGAGCGGACGGGCTTTATCGGCGAAGCCGGCGATGGCCGGCGTGTTGCCGTCGGCCGAGACCAGCGTATTCAGCGCGTGAATCAGGCGCCAGGCAGGGCTGTCGACGCAGGCCTTCAAACTGGAGTGAACGTCGTGAGTCGGACCGCGTCCCCAGTGTTCGCCACTCGAGACCAGTTCCAGTTCGATCACGCCCTTGGCACCAAGTTCCACGGTGACGCTGCCATCCAGCTCCTGCGCAGCGTCGGGCAGAAAGATTCCATCCGACTTTATTAATGCCGCTACGACCTCGGGGCGGTGCACGATCTGCGCGAAGTGCGGCGAGCCAATCTCCTCCTCGCCTTCGCCGACGAAGGCGAAGTTCACGGGCAGCTTGCGACCCGCGCCGCGGATGGCGTGCAAGGCGGCAAGGAACGTGGCCTCTGGTCCCTTCTGATTAACGGCGCCGCGTCCGATCAGGATTTTGCCGAGGCCGGGCTTGTCAACAAGCGCGGCGTCCCATGGCGGCGAGGACCACTCCGACGGAGTAACCTGCTTGACGTCGTACATGAAGTAAATGCCGATGGTGCGGGGAGCGCCGGCGTCGAGAGTCGCGAAGATGCCCGGCTGTCCGTCGGTTGGAATCTTGGAGACGGACTGAAAACCGGCCTCGCGAAGCATCTGCATGGTCAGCTCGCAGCCCTCATTGACGCCGCGGTTTTCGGCGGCGATGGAGGGTTGGTGAATCCAGGTTTGCAGGCGCTTTACCGATTCGTCATGACGTTTTTCGATTTCAGCCCAGACCGGTTCCAGGTCGGCCTTTTCGGCGTGCGAAAGATGCGGAAGACCGAGGGTAGCTGCAGCAGCAGCGGATCCAACTACAAAGTCACGTCGATTCATGCACGAGAGGGTACCGCGAGCGCGGAACGAAGTCTAGGGGGCCGGCGCGATGAGGCCCCCGTTGTTCGCAAAACGTTTTTTTTAATAGATTCATTTGCAGGAGCAGGCAAAAGAGGTAGCATGTCCGCAATAGTGGTTACAAAAAAAGACTCGGGTCGCGCCTCCGAGCTATTTGTGTCGGTTCAGAGAGAGTAAGGGGCCTGAAAGATGGGACGAACACGATACGCCTGGCGCGAAGTTTATGCGTCAGCGCTGCGAGAATGTGATCCGAAAACAAGAATCGCTCTCATTAAGAAAGCAACGGTCGCGCTGGAAAGACGCTACGCGGAATGGGGCGACACCCCTGGGACGCCCGCTGAACTAAAAGCCATTCGAGAAGCGATCTCTGACCTTCAGGCTCTGCTGAGAGAGAAACAGGCCTCACGTCGCGCTTCGAGCCGCGGGTGAAGATTCCGGCACAACCGGCGTCCACTCATAGGTCGGGGCCTAGCTACTTCGCTCCGGTGTCGGCAGGATGAGTCGGCCGCTGAGGCCGCCGATGATGGCTCCGACGACGAGTGCGGCTACGAGAGTGTAGCCGGCCTCGATCAAAAATAGCTCGCGGGGCAGAGCCGACGTCGAGGGCAAAGTCACCACCAGGACGGCCGACCAGAGCAAGGTCGAGGAGAGGATTCCCTGCCATACGCCTTGGCGCGAAAGCCAAGTCTGCAGCCAGGCGACTCCGTAAGCGAACAGCAGGCAGGCCGCGACACTGAGCAGGTGCGGCGAGTACCAGAGAAGTAGCTGTTTGAGCTGAGCCGGAGTCAGGCCGAGAGCGGCCATCCAACGGGTGCGAAACAAGTGGGGGGAGTGCCAGACCATTCCCATGTACCACGCGGCAAAGGCGGCCAGCAGCACGGGGAGGTGACAGATTGGGCCTCTCGTTCTGGAAGGCCGCACTTCACCCTGAGTGTAGGGTTCGTTGCGCAGGGCCTCGGGGAGGCAGTCCTGTTCGCACTTGATGCGCTCCGGCCAACGAGTGCAGTCGGCCAGTCGGAACTGAGGGGTGCCTCGGAGTCCGGTAGCGGCGGCATGCACGGCATCGATGGTGACCCCGACTTGCTGATGCGTCTCGGGGCAAGTCACGGCGCGAGGAGCTGAATATTGATGGTGGATTTCGCGTCCCCAGAGCGCTGGCAGAAAAAGGACGAGCGCAGAGCCGAAGAGAACTAGAAGGAACCAGAAAAGCAGCAGCATGACTCACCTCCTGGGTCAGCGAGGAGCGGCAGAGAGCGAGCAGCTTCTAAGGGCATGGTAGGGCGGGCCTGTGGTCGAGTCTGTGAGTAGGATCACTTGCCATCGGCTACGTCCAAATGGCGCACCGGCAGCATTTTCGGGAGGTTTCGTTTAGTATTTGTGGTCACCTCACTTCACGGAGATAGGGATGAAAACGTTTCTTTTTGGGCTGATCCTGGGATTCATAGCGGTTCCTGCGGTAGTCTACTTCTATTTTTCTTCGGGCAGCGCTCCGGTAGCGACGGCGGCGCCGCCTATGCCGTTTGAAAAGATGATGGCGCAGATGGCGCTGCATGCGCGGCTGGATAAGGAAATGCCGAAGACGGTGCCCATCAGCGCGGATGAAGGCGCCTACGCGGCCGGGGCTCAAGTCTACAAGGAGCACTGCGCGGTGTGTCATGGGCTGCCGGCACAAGCGCAGACGGCAATCGCCAAGGGGATGTTTCCCAAACCTCCGGTCCTGCTCGAGGGAAAGGGCGTGACGGACGATTCTCCGGGAGAGACCTACTGGAAGGTGGCGGGAGGAATCCGGATGACGGGTATGCCTGGATTCGACAAGTCGTTGTCGACGACGCAGATGTGGCAGGTGAGCTTGTTGCTGGCGAACGCAGATAAGCTGCCCAAGTCGGTGAAGGATAGTCTGGCTCCGGTGCCGGTGCCGGCGATGGTGACGAACGTAAGCCAGCAGGTAAAGAAGTAGTGTTCTCTTCGCGGCGCAGATCCCCCACTTCTCGCGTAAAGAACTGCGAGAAATGGGGTGCCCGCAGGCGCGCTACCGGCGCTCGCTGTTTCTTTAAGTTCCCCTAGCGTTTCCGGAAGGCGCTCGGCCTGCATGCTATAGTGCGGTTCCCATGGGATCGTTTCTTTTCTTTGCCTTTTCGTGGTGGGGCATTCTGCTGAGGGTTGTGGCGATCGTCCACTTCATTCGGCGGCGTCCGGATTTTTTCTGGATCTGGGTGATCCTGATTCACCCGATTGGGGCATTGGTCTACATCGCGGTCGAGGTCATCCCCGACGCCGGGCTGCTGCGGAGTTCGTTTCAAGTATTCCCGCGGCGGCGGCGCATCAGCGAACTGGAACGAACCATCCTCGACAATCCATCCGCGGGAAACTACGAAGAACTCGGTCTCCTGTATCTCGACGACGGCAACTTTGCCCAGGCGCGCGCAAGTTATGACAAGGCAATTGCCGCCCGCGCAGACGATGTTGACGCCTTCTACCGGCGGGGCGTGGCGGAAGTCGAACTGGGGGACTTTGCCGCCGCCGTGCCCGACCTGGAACGGGCGGTGAGTTCCGACCCGGATTATGACTTCCACCGCGCGAAGGGATTGCTGGCCTGGGCATACGCGCAGACTGGCCAGGCCGAGAAGGCGAACGCTATGTTTCGGGAGGCAACGCGGATCTCTACAATTTCCGAGACCTACTATCACTACGCGCTGTTTCTTCAGTCGGAGGGACGGATAGCTGAGGCTCGCGTGTGGACTCAGAAGATTCTCGACAAGAAGCCGACTATGCCGGGATATTTGCGGCGGCGGGAGCGGCCGTGGTTTCGCAGGGCTAGCGCGCTGCTGGCGAGGCTGCCGGCGCAGGGTTAGTCCAGTGCCACTCAAGCCCAGCTTCGCTCGGCGGACGGGCAAGAGTGCCCGTCCCCACACGAGCAGTTCCCACACGAGCGGGTGGTGCTCCCAACGCTGCCGTCTTATATCATGGGCTCCCGTGAGCCTGACGAGGGAATCCGCCCCGAGTTCGCGCAGTCGAGTAGTGCGCGACATCCTGCTCTATGGCGTGTGTAGCGGCGTGCTCATCGCGGTCCTGAACCTAACGGAGTACCGCTTTCTGGTGGTCGAGCATTCGGTGGAAATCTATGGCGCACTGGTGGCCGTCCTGTTTGCGGGGCTCGGCATCTGGCTGGGGCAGACACTCACCAGAAAGAAGGCGACGACGATCGTCAAGGAAGTTCCGGTGCCGGTTGCAGTTCCGTTCGTCGTGGATGAGACGCGGGTGAACAAACTCGGCATCACCGCTCGCGAACTGGAGATTCTTGCGCTCATCGCCGCCGGGTTGAGCAATCGGGAGATTGCTGACCGGCTCTTTGTCAGCGAAAACACCGTGAAGACCCATTCGAGCCGGCTGTTTGACAAGCTCGGCGCTAAGCGGCGGACTCAAGCCGTGCAGATCGGCAAGACCGCCCGGCTGATTCCGTAAGGCCTCTGCCCCACCCGAAAGCATGAGTTTTCGCTCCCAAATGCAAAATCACCCGAAAGTATGACGACATCGCGCGCGTCTCGCGCTATATTTCGGGCACATAAAAGCAGGTAAAGGAGGCTCATGAAGCGCGTAACCGGTATCGGTGGAATCTTCTTCAAATCAGAAAACCCGCAGCAGCTCTACGACTGGTATGAGAAGCAACTCGGCATCCAGCGCGAACCGCACGGCCAGGGAGCATCGTTTCACTGGCGCGAACTGCAGGCCGCCGACGGCACCGAACCCGGTCCGAAAGCTTTAACTGCATGGTCGATCTTCCCGCAGACCACGAAATATTTCGGCGCGGGCAAGGCAAGCTTCATGGTGAACTACCGGGTCGACGATCTCGACGCCCTGCTGGAAGAGCTGAAGAAGTCAGGGATCGAAATCGATCCTCACCGGGAAGAAGCTGACTACGGCCGCTTCGCTTGGATCACCGACCCGGACGGCAACCGCATTGAGTTATGGGAACCGCCAAAGCCAACAGAAGACTGACCCTCACGCCGGCGTGCCCAGCGACATTTGGGTCCGTGAAAGCTCGATTCACGGAAAAGGAGACTGCAATTCAATGAAAAAAACAGTTCTGATTTTTGGATTGATTTCCGGCGCGATGTCGGCCGTGATGATGGTGCTCACATTCCCGTTCGTCGACAAGATCGGCTTCGAGAAAGGGTTAATCCTTGGGTACACCACGATCGTGCTCTCGGCGCTTATGGTGTTCTTCGGGGTGCGTTCGTATCGCGAGAATGCTGGGGGCGGACGCCTGACATTTGCCCGTGGGTTCGCCGTCGGCATCCTGATCACGTTGATCTCCAACGCGTGCTACGTGGGCACATGGGAAATCCTCCGCTACAAATGGATGCCCGACTTTAACGAGAAATATGCCGCCCACATGGTGGAGCGCGCCAAGGCGTCCGGGGCGAGCCCGCAGAAGGTGGAGGAGACGGAGCGGAAGGCGAAGGAGTTCAAGGTGATGTATGACAATCCGGCGATCAATGCGGCCATGACCTTCATGGAACCCTTTCCGATCGGGCTGGTGGTGACGCTGGCCTCGGCCGGGATTCTCCGGAAGAAGGTGAGCGAGTCTGGTAATTTGCGTAGCTGAACTTCACAGGACTAGGGACAGGTGAGTTGGCCGCTGCCGGAGACTACGAGGGTGCTGCCATTGTTGGCGGATGCGGTCGCGGTGACGGCGACGCTCCCGGACCCACCGGACGCACATTGCACGGTTACAGTGCCGGCGCCGCTCGAGACTACGGTTGCGATGGTCGCGTTGGTGGGATTGTTGACGACAAACTGTCCGGCGTACGGAGCCACAAAAGTCAGCGGACCGGTGTAGGGCGGGAGGCTGAACGTGCCGGTCGCCGCGAAGATGATCTGACCGTTGGGAGAGCTTTGCGCGTCCGCCGTCTGCGGCGTCACGGCGATTGAGGTAAGCACGCGACCGATGGTCTGGTTGCTCGAGCCGCAGGAGATCAGGCCTGCGGCGAGAAGTAGGAGTACACCGTAAGCGAGTAGCGAATGGCGGAGAAGCATGAACGATTCGATCAGTCTTTCCTGCGGACTGTAATGACTTATTCTGCCTGATGGGAAGGCGATGTCAAGCCATGGTCCGCTCGGGACTGGTGAGTGGCTGATGGTAAAATAGGTGTGGTGACGAGTTCCAAGCCCCCCATCCGGCTGCTGGCGACCGATATCGACGGCACGTTGCTCAATCCACAATTTCAGATTTCTGCTGGCGACCTGGCCGCGCTGCGGCGGGCGCATGCGGCGGGAATCGAAATTGTGCTGGTCACCGGCCGGCGGCATACGTTTGCGTTGCCGATCGCAAAGCAGCTTGGGTTCGATTTGTGGCTGATCAGCTCCAATGGGGCAGTAACGCGGTCGCTGGCCGGGGAGAGGTTCCACCGGGACCTGATGCCGGCCGAGACTTGCAGGCGGCTGTGCGGCGCGATGCAAGAATTCCGGGGTAACACCGTTCTGACTTTTGACGCCGAAGGTAAGGGTGCGATTGTGCTGGAGCGGCTCGATGAACTAGGCGAGAGCATCCGGCGATGGCTTGAGAAGAATATGGAGTACATCGAGTTCGTGGTACCCATCGAGAGGGCGCTGACCACCGATCCCGTGCAGGCGATGTTTTGTGGGACAATGGCGCGGATGAGCAATGCTTTGAAGGCCTTGGAACAAGCCGGGATGAATGGGCTGGTGACGGTGTTGCGGACGGAGTATCCCGCGCGGGATTTGTCGATGATCGACGTGCTGAATGCGGGCTGCTCGAAAGGGCACGCCCTGGAGCGCTGGGCGGCCTATCGCGGCTACCGGCGCGAACAGGTCATGGCCGTCGGTGACAATCATAATGACGTGGAGATGCTTGAGTTTGCGGGGTATCCGGTTATCATGGGGAATGCCTGCGCGGAGCTGCGCGGCCGGGGTTGGACGGTCACCCGCGGGAACGATGACTGCGGCGTGGCGGCAGCGGTCGAGGTTGCGCTGGGGGAATCGTCGTTGGTAGCCCCATAGTCGTTGGGTGGGGATTCGGGGTTGGTAACAGGTGAAACGTCTGTACTCATATCTATTGAATGCTGGGGCCGTCGCAATTCTGGCGGTGGCGGCACATGCCTGCTTTGCCGCCGAGGTCGCGGTGTTGCGGAACGGGTTCACCATCCAGCATGAGCGGCGCGAAGTCGTTGGGGATGTTACGCGTCTTTATATGAGTGCCGATGGCGCGAGCTTTGTGGACATACCCACAGCCGAGATCGATCACTACGAGGAAGCGCCGGATCCACCGGTTTCGGAATCGGCGTCAGCGGGCGACTCGGCGGCGGGGAGAGCAGGTTCATTCGTAAAGAACGCGAAGAGCGGCGCGCGAGGCTTTCCGGTTCAACCCTACACAGACCTGAATGAAGTGGTAAATGTGGCAAGCGGGCGTTACCGGCTGGATCCTGACTTGGTGAACAGCGTGATCAAGGCGGAGAGCGGATTCAATGTGCGTGCCGTGTCGCCGAAAGGGGCGCAAGGGCTGATGCAACTGATGCCGGGAACCGCGTCGCAGCTCGGTGTGCCGAATGCGTTTGATCCGCAGGCCAACGTTGAGGGCGGGACGAGATATCTGCGGGAGTTGCTGGAGCGCTACAACTTTGACCTGGTAAAGGCGCTGGCTGCTTACAACGCGGGGCCGCAACGAGTGGAGCAGTTTGGCGGGGTGCCTCCGTTTCATGAGACGCGGGCTTATGTGGCGCGGATCGTGAAGGACTTCAATAAGAAAAAGACGGCGCAACAGAATGCGGTGGCTTCTTCGCGGAAAAGTACTCCTGCGGAAAACAACACCGCCGCGAGGAAAACGAACCCGAAGACGCCAGGCTCGGCAGCGAGGGCGCAACATCCTAAGCCCGTCACGCAGGCGGAAGCGAGTCCGTCGCCGAGTGAGTGAGGGTGATTGCGGGCTGGGCGGCCATTCTCCAAAAACAAGGTCAAAAGCAGCGGGCGAGGGCGCCCGCTCCACAACAACACGACAGATACCGCTCGCGTTTGACCCGTTCGGAAGGGTCATATACCTTTGGAACTGCCGTTTCCCGCTTCGCGTTGCTTGGGTCGCGGCGCGGAGTTTTGCCCCTTCATGGATAAGAAGCGAATCCTGGCCAGTGTGGTGGTGTTCCTCATCCTGGCCGTTCTGGTTTACCTGCAATACCGGCATTGGCGCACCTTCGATTGGGGAACGTTCTGGAGTCAGACCCACCGGATCAACAAATGGCACGTCCTGCACGGAATCGCACTAATCTACATTGCGTACGGGATGCGGGCGTGGCGCTGGAAAATTTTTCTGAAGCCGGTTCGTCCGAAAACCAGGACGATTGATATGGTCTCGCCCACTCTGGTCGGCTTCACCGGGCTGGCATTACTGGGGCGGGCGGGAGAATTTATTCGTCCGTACCTGATTGCGCGGCGGACCGACCTTCCCTTTTCTTCGCAACTGGCAGTGTGGGGCGTGGAGCGCATTTTTGATATGGGCGCATTTACGATCCTGATGTTGCTCGCGATCTTCCTTCCCAGTGCACTGCCTTCAATTCCGCATCCCGAGTACTACGTTCGCTTCCGCGAACTGGGGTTTATCCTCACCGCGCTGGTGGTTGGAACGGCAGTCTTGGCGGTGATCATCGGGCGCAACGGCGAGAAGGCGGCGCGTTGGGTGGAAGAGCGCTTCGCACATTTGGCGTCGAATCTCGGACACAAGCTGGGGCAGAAAGTGCGCGAGTTCGGCATGGGCCTGAACACGATTCACGGGCCGGTGTCGCTGCTGTCGCTCACAGCGGTATCGGTGGGAATGTGGTACGTGATTGCATTGGCGTATCAGGAGGTGACGCATTCCTACGGAGTAGACGCGCTGGCGATACCGGTTTCGCAGCTGTTGATTCTGATGTTTTCGAGCATGCTGGGCTCGATGTTGCAGTTGCCGGCCGTGGGCGGCGGGGCGCAGATGGCGACGATTGCTACGCTGTCGAGCGTGTTTGACGTGCCACCGGAGATGGCGGCGAGTTGCGGAATTTTGTTGTGGCTGGTGACCTTTGCGGCGGTGGTGCCGGTGGGGCTGCTGCTGGCGCATCATGAAAGATTGTCGCTGCGGAAGTTGTCAGTCGAGAGCCATCAGGCAGAGGAAGTGGGGATCGGGAGGCCGCCGGGGCCCTGACGAGAGTAGGTATCTGGGATCACTGCGCTGCTCCCGTCCGAGACCTACAATACTGGGGCTGCAAAACCTGGAGGTGCCTGTGACCGCGACGATGGTTTCCCTGACCTTTGAGTGACGAGGAAAGAGAACTGATCCAGGAGATTCTGGAAGAGCGGCATCGCACGCTGCTGGTGGAGATTTCCCACACCGACCATCATCATTTCAAAAAGGTGCTCCGGAAGAAGGCGGAAGTTCTGGAGTCGGTGCTCAGCCGGTTCCTGGTGAACGTTTAGAATTGGGAGTCTTTCGGCAGCTTCGGCAGCCGGGCGTTGCCCGGCCTGTCCAGGTCTGAGACCCGGACCCACACAAACCTTGCCACCTTTATTCTGTGACCACCGCCTTCACTAGATTCCGCGGATGGTCCACGTCGTATCCCTTGTTGATAGCCACATGGTAGGCGAAGAGCTGGAGAGGGATCACCTCGACGATGGGCAGGAGCAACTCCGGGGCGGGGGGTACGTAGAATACGTGCGAGGCGACCGTGGCGACTTCACGGTCGCCCTCCGTTGCAACCGCTACAAGAGGACCGCGGCGGGATTTCACTTCCTTCATGACATCTACGGTTCGCTTGTAGCGCAGGACCGAATCGGGATCGGCGTGGTCGCAGGTAGCGAGGACCACGACGGGTAGCTTCTCATCCACCAGTGCATTGGGGCCATGCTTGAGTTCGCCCGCCGGATATCCTTCGGCGTGGGCGTAAGAAATCTCTTTGAGCTTGAGCGCGCCCTCGCGCGCGATGGCATAGTGCACCCCGCGGCCGAGATATAGAAACTTTTCTGCTGTGAAATGTGCCGCACCGAACCCTTCAGCTAGATTGTCCCATGTGGGGAGGCTCTGTTCGATCGCGTCCGGCAGGCGCATGAGGCGTTGCAAGTACGAACGCGTCACTTCCGAAGTCATGCGTCCGCGCTTGCGCGCGAGGAACAATGCCATCAGGTAGAGAATCGTGACCTGGGTGGTGAAGCTCTTGGTGGCGGGGATGGCTAACTCGGGGCCTGCGCCTGTGATGAGCGCCGCTCCGGCCTCGCGAACGATGGTAGCCGGGGACACATTGGAGATGGCGATGGTCTTGACGCCGCGGGTGAGGGCTTCGCGCTGTGCGGCGATGGTGTCGGCGGTTTCTCCTGATTGTGTAATGACCATCACGATCGGATCGACGGCGGCGTGAGTTGAGCGATAGCAGTACTCGCTGGCGTACTCGACGTCGACCGCAACGCCGGAAAGATCTTCGATCATGATTTCGCCAGCCAGGCCCGCGTGGCGGCTCGATCCGCTGGCCGCGATGATGAGCTTTTCGAACGTGCGGAGCGCGCTTTCGATCGCATCGAGTTCGCCGGGGAAAATCAGATCGTTCTTCAAATGTTTCTGGACGGTTTTGGCAATGGCCTCGGGCTGCTCGTAAATCTCGCGGCGCATGGCGTGGGAGTGCGTGTCAGTCGGTTTGGTCGGGGTCATAGGGACTGGGGCTGAGGGTAAATCATTTCGATTGCGCGGGGCAAACTGCGCTGGGGGGCAACGGCGCGGGCGGCGCCCGGAGAGTAGCGCCGCCGTCCCGGCGGCTGTCGCGGGGGCGTCTCGCCCCGGCTGCGAGGGCGAGACGCCCTCGCGACAGCCGGCAAGATGCCGGCGCTACGATTGCGCAGAACTGGCGCCCTCGAAGTGGGCCTCAATTTCTTCGAGCGTTTTTCCTTTTGTTTCCGGAAGGAACCAAGTGGCGGTAACGAAGTAGATCACGGTGCAGGCGGCGAAGCCGAAGAACATCGTCGAATAGCCGTACTTCCCGACGGTGGGCAAGAAGATTGCTGCGATTGTTGTAGAAACCGCCTGATTCAGCACCAGGGCAATGCTCATCCCGTTGGAACGAATGCGGGTAGGCATAAGTTCGGAGAGCGCGAGCCACACGCACACACCGGGACCCACGGCGTAGAACGCCATGAACACGAACAGGGTGATGGCTACCAGCCAGCCATTGCCGCGGCTCGGCACCGGACTGATGAGCGCGTTCTCGATTCGGAGCGGCGCTTTGCGCGACGCGTCGAGATTGCCGAACGGGTTGGAGAAAAATGCGACTACTTTGTTGGCGGGGACACAGCTATCACGCGTGATCACGATCGGTTTGGCAGCCCGATCGTCGGAACGCACGACCTGGCTTGCGGCGCGGAAGTCTCCATAGGAATAAATGACGACAAGCGATGTCGGCTGACTCGCTTGGGGCTGGTTCAAAAGCTGGTTGGCCAGCATCTGGTCGTAGGACAGCGCGAGAGTCTGGTCGACTGTCACCATCGTTTGAACCGCGGTCTTCACATCCAGGCGTGCACGTTCGGCGCCGCGAAATAGGACTCCGGTGCAGACGAGCGACGCAATAATGCCTGCGGTTCCGAGAGAGAGCAAAAACTTGCGTCCCTTGCGGTCGACCAAAACTACACCGCCGAAGGTGACCGCAAAGTTGATTATGGTGAAGACGACGTATCCCCAATGAGCGGCGACGTCGGAGAGTCCGCTCTGCAGGAGAATATTGGTGTTGTAGGCGATGATGGAGTTAATTCCCGTGGCCTGATTGCAGGCGAGGATGATGCAGGCCAGCACGAACGGAATTACATACTTGCGCCGCAGCAGCGATTCCCTGACACCCCCGGCCGTTGACGCTTTGCCTTTTTCGGATGCGTTGGCGTCCTCCATTTCCTTAAGTTCCAGATCGGCCTGGGCGGTGGTGCGCGAGCGGAGCAGGGCGGAGTAAGCTGCCTCTCTCTTGCCGTGGCGCAGGAGCCAGCGGGGCGATTCGGAAATCATCAGGCTCCCGATGACAAACAGAATGCCGGGAGGCAACGAGACCCAAAAAATGCCGCGCCACGCCGTGTCTTTGAAGGCGAGCAGTTTGGCGGCGTCCCCAAGCTTCGCCACCTGGTCCACACGGAAGCTGAAATACACACCGACCAGGGCCGCGATTACGATTCCTGCTGTGAGGAGCCACTGGAAAATGCCTGTGCCCTTGCCGCGGTTTGAGGCGGTGAGACACTCCGCGAGATAGAGCGGAACGACCACGCCAATCAGGCCGGCGCTGACGCCCTGCAGGAGCCGGCCCAAGACTAACGGACCGTAACCGTGCGCCAGAGCGATCGTGGGAATGCTGATAACGAACATGACCCCGCTGAGAGCCATCAGGGACTTGCGGCCCATCCAGTCGGCCAGCACGCCGGCGAACAGCGTTGAGATCACGCTTCCGAGCAGCACGGCGGCGACCACAATTGAGAGTTGGCCGGCATTCAAGCCCGAAGTCGCTTCCAGATACGGCAAGGCGCCGGCGATGATGCCGACGTCCACCCCGTAGAGCAGGCCGCCCAGTCCGGCTACCACGAGAAGAAAGCGATTGTAGGAAATCTTTTTGCTATCAAGCGCGGTCGCACCGGTTGCGGTCTCAGCCATAGATTCGCTTCACCCAGATGGGAAACAGACTGCTTGTGATTTTGGAGCGCAAATGATTGTAGCCTAGCAGTTTGCTGAAAGCTTGCCCTGACACGTGTGGAGCGGGCACTCCCTTCGACAAGCTCAGGGCAGGCTTTGCCCGCTAGCCTCATCGATGTGGCGGGCAAGAGTGCCCGCCCCACGCAACCGGCAGAAGCCTTTACTATTGTTGCTCGCGCAGGCCAAGGGCGGGGCGAGAGTTCTTGTCGAGCGGCAGGGTGAACGAGAAGACCGAGCCGCTTCCCAACTGGCTGACCACCCCGATCGTCCCACCGTGAGCTTCGACAATGACCTTGGCGATCGCCAGGCCCATGCCCGTCCCGGGCGAGGCATAGCGCTGGTGCTGGCCACGATAGAACTTCTCGAAGATCAACGACTGCTCGAACGAATCGATGCCGGGACCACGGTCGGAAATGCTGGTCACGAGCCGCTCGTTCTTCATTTCGCTGGTCACCTTGATCGGCTGTCCCGCATCGGAATACTTGCCGGCATTTTCCAATAAATGCATGATCACTTCGCGAATGCGCTGCACGTCCATGGGGACTTTTGGTAAGTCGCCTGGAACTACAACTTCCACCGGATGATTTTCCAGCGACGCTTTGGTGTCCAGGAGCGCAGGTTGTAGTGCGTCCTGGATGGAGTGTGGTTGGAGATCGAGTTTGAACAGTCCGGCATCGAGTTGCGCCATTTCCGAGGCTTCCCCGACCAGGCGGTTCAAGCGGTCGGTCTCTTCGTCAATTACGGTCAGCAGTTCCCTTCTTCCCTGTTCATCGAGCATCGCGCCCGACAGCAACGTGGTCACGCTGGCCTTTATCGAAGTGAGCGGAGTGCGGAATTCGTGGGTGACGGAATCGAGCAAGGCCGATCGCAGGCGTTCATGCTCCTGCTCGGCGCGATGCTTGCTGAGCGCTTCGAGGGCGCGCGCGCGCTCAATCCCAAGACCAGCCAGGCTTCCGAGGGCATCGAGAGTTTCGCGCGATAGCTCATCTCCGGTTACGGCCAGGGCGCCGACGGTGCGCATGCCGAGCCGCAGCGGCACGTACGAGATGCCGGCCTGTGTGATCGGCTCGCCGCGCAGCAGAGTGGAGCGCAGAACGGTTTCGTCGAACTTGGCATCGAGGGAGGAGCGATAGACGGACGGGTGATCCGCGGCCATGACGGCGACACTCCCCACCGAGAATGACTCCTGCACATAGGCCGGTAAGGCGTTGAGAAGTTCCAGAACATTTTCGGATGCCAGCAAGCGCTGACTGAGACCGTAGAGGCGATCAACCTCGCGCCGGCGCTGCTTGGCTCCTTCAGCCTCACTGCGCGCCTTTTCCGCCAAGTTGCTGGCCACCAGCGCGGTTACGAGGAACGCGAACAGAGCGACCCAGTTCTGCGGATCGGCGATGGTGAAGGTTCCCACCGGAGGCAGAAAAAAGAAGTTGAAGGCTGCGGTGGCCCCCACGGCCAGCACCAGCGCGTAGCGCAGGCCCCAATATGCGGAGACCAGCAGTACGGCGACAAGAAACATCAGCGCAACGGTTGTGTGATTGACGTGCAGGCGGAAGTCGATCGCAGTGATGGTTGCGATGACCGCGATTACGACCACGTAGCGCATTGCCTGCGTCTGAGCTCCGGCTTTCACATCCGCATTGTACGATGGGGGTGACAAATCCCAGGCTGCGAAAGACAATAACTGCGATGGCCAAGACGCCCGAGGAGTGGCTGCAGGAAGTTTCCCCGGAGAAAGACCGTGGCATTTTCAAACTTTTTCTCGGCTACGCTCCGGGCGTGGGCAAGACTTATAGCATGCTGAGTGAGGCCATCCGGCGCGCCAGCCGTGGCGAAGACGTTGCCGTCGGCGTAGTGGAGAGTCATGGGCGCAAGGCCACGGCGGAACTGGCCGCCAAGCTTGACCGCATTCCTCCCCGAAAAATCGAGTACAAGGGCACAGTGTTTGACGAGATGGACGTGGAGACGATCCTCGCGCGGAATCCTGCGGTCGTACTGATCGACGAACTGGCGCACACTAACATTGAGGGCAGCAAGCACGCCAAGCGGTATGAAGATGTCATGGAATTACTCGACGCCAAGATTGATGTGCTTTCCACCATGAATGTGCAACACGTCGAGAGCCTTGGCCCCACGGTGCAGCAGATCACCGGCGTGCAGGTCCGCGAGACGGTGCCGGATTGGGTGATGCAGCGGGTGGACGAGATCGTGCTTGCCGACCTGACGCCACAGGCACTGCAGAAGCGAATGCAGCGGGGCGACATTTATCCGGTCGACCGTGCGCAGCGAGCGCTCTCGCATTTCTTCCGGCCCGGCAACCTGATTGCCCTGCGCGAACTGGCGCTGCGCCAGGTAACAGGCGTGGTGGATCGCAGCCTGGACGCCTATCTGGATAAGGATACGACGCAGCAGGCGCACACGGTGCGCGAGCGCATTGCCGTCTGCGTAAGTTCGAATCCCGCGGCGCAGTATCTGATCGCCCGCGGCTCGCGGATGGCCCAGGCGATGGGCGGCGAACTTTACGTTTTTTATGTGGACGTGGGGCGCGATACCCGGCCAGAGGATCAGAAAACGCTGGCAGAGAATATTCGCTTCGCCGAGAATCTCGGCGCCAAGGTTCGGCGCGCCATCGGCAGAAGTGTCGCGGACGGCGTGGCCCAATTTGTGCGCGAGCATCACATTACACAGGTGATCTTTGGCCGGTCGGCGCGCACCGGGTGGCAGCGGTACCTATACTTGTCGGCGATCCAGCGCTTTTTGCGCGACTCGCCCTCCGTGGATGTTCACATCGTGACGCAGGAGGCACACTGATGGCCGACCCGCCTCATATTCTTGTCGTCGATGACGAACCACAGATCACCCGCGTGCTGCGCACGAGTCTTTCCGCGCAGGGATACGACATTCGCGTCGCGAACAGCGGCGAAATGGCGCTGGAGATCATGAAGGATTGGTCTCCCAGCATGATCATCACCGACCTGTCGATGCCTGCGATGGACGGCGTCGAGCTTTGCCGCAAGGTGCGCGCAGTCTCGCAGGTTCCGATCCTGGTTCTCTCCGTTCGCGACAAGGAGCGGCAAAAAGTGGAAGCGCTCGATGCCGGCGCCGACGACTATGTCACCAAGCCGTTCGGCATGAACGAACTATTGGCCCGTGTGCGAGCAAATCTTCGGCGGGTTCCAACCGAGGGTCAGGCTGACGTCGTGATCGAGATTGGCGACTTTCGCATCGACACGGAGGCCCACAAAGTGACCGTGCTCAGCCGTGAAGTGCGCCTCACACCGAAAGAGTTCGATCTGCTCGTGTATTTGGCGCGGCGCCCCGGGAAAGTCGTCAACCACCGTACCCTGCTGGGCGCCATCTGGGGTGGACAAAGCACCGAGCAGGTGGAGTATCTTCGCGTGTTCGTGGGGCAATTGCGGAAGAAATTGGAGCCTGACGCGGCCTCGCCGCGCTACATCGTCACGGAGCCTTGGGTCGGATACCGGTTTGAACCGCGAGAGTAGTGCGCGTTCGGCCTGGAATTTGAGGTTGCGACCTTAACCCCGTACGACGATCCAAACCGTTCCGCGGCCATCGCAGTACCCGCAGCGGGTGTTCGCCACAAATCCGCTTGCATGACATTCATTGCAGGAAACAACGATCGGCAGTTGGGGCGGCGGATCTTTAGGCATTTTCTGCGGATTCTTGATCACTTCGGCATGATGATAACGGAGTAGCCATATCTTCAGCGCCCGCTCGATGTTCTCCCTCTCCTGGACGCTAAGTTGGTTGCACTGGTGGTGCCACCATTCAAGAACGCAGCTGTAACAGACCGGCGTGCCGGGATCGAAGAGCGTAACTGAATCGGAGCAGCGAAAATATTTATTGCACCAGGAACAAGACTTGATTCCTAAGAGACGGACGCCGGTGGTCAGGCGTTCGAGATCGCGCTCCAGGCGTGCCACACGATCGTATAACTCCTAGTTTGTCTGTTCGGGCATTTTAAGCGCCCTGATAAATCTTATTCCGCACGCAGATCAGAAAACAGGCACTCTGTAGAGCGCTAGTCTGCTTATTACGAAGATTCTACGAACTTTTTATTCAATCTTTACGCCCGCCATTATCAAATCCATTGAAGGCGGCAGGAGTTGCAAGCCGATTCCTGGCCGCGGATAGAAACATGATCTTGCTCCTGTTGGCATATTTGATCCGAGCACGCGCGATCGATGGCAGCTGGCGCCAATCAGATCAACCCTCCGGAGGCGGAGATCAATCAGTGAAATCCAAGAAAGGTTGAGAGCATATGTGGTCGATTCGGGATGTTTCTGCTGAAGAACTGGCGAAGCTGTTTCATCACTATCGCGCCGCTCTGGCGCACGACTTCGATTGTCCCACCGGAGAAAAGGCAACTTTGTGGGATCACACGCCGCAGCAGGAACGCAAGTTGATGGTGGCGGCAGCTCGTTTGGCGCTGCTGGAACTGGCCACGGGGGCTGCTCAGAGTAACACCAGCCGCCCGTATTTTGCCTAGGCGGGCGAGGCAGAATGAGGCTGCTGAGCCCCCATTTCTCGCGCAAAGAACGCGCGAGAAATGGGGCACCCACGCGCTTCACCTTTACGGATTCCTTATGAACTCTTGACCCGGGCTTTATGCACGGCGTGCTCCAATCATTGTGGAACAAGTTTCGGAAATGTTATGCGAATGGCTTTGGCAGTACTGTGCATCGGTGCTGTGACATTTCTGCTGCGGGTTCTTGCTGCACTTATAACAGAAGCAATGAGTAAGCGGCCTCGCAATATGCAAGTTGATTCGGCGAAGTTCAGACCAACCATCCGACGACAGGAACTGATGTTAGTGAATCCTGGCGCTCAAAAGCGCACATCTCCGCCCGGGACCGGCAAGCGGATCGCCTAGGCAGCTGCGGCAGCGATGAAGAGGTCACGCGGTAATACTGGCCATCGCATTTATTTGTGGAGAACTGTTATGCAAGACGCTCTTTGGGTAGCCGTCACTATCGTATTTTTCGGATTGTCGGTCGCGTACGTGCGTTTTTGCGACCGAATGAAGTAGGGGGACGTATGGATACTCAATCTCTCATCATGCTCATCATCAGCGCAGCAACTACCGTGTACTTGTTCTATGCGTTGCTTCGTCCGGAGAAATTCTGAAATGACGGTGAACGGCTGGCTGCAGATCTTTGTGTTTCTAGGATTAATCCTCCTGGTCACCAAGCCACTCGGCATGTTCATGACGCGCGTGTTTGCGGGTGAGCACACGTTCCTTGATCCGGTGCTTCGGCCGATCGAGCGGCTGCTCTATCGTGTCACCGGCGTCGATGAAAAGCACGAGATGGGCTGGGCTGAATACGCAACGTCCATGCTGCTGTTCAGCGGTGTGTCGATGCTGTTGCTTTATGTGATCCAGCGAGTCCAGGGGATGCTGCCCTTCAATCCCCAGCACCTCGGAGCGGTCACGCCGGAGCACCTGGCTTTCAACACCGCGGCATCGTTTACTACGAACACCAACTGGCAAGCCTATTCGGGCGAAACCACGATGAGCTATTTCACCCAGATGGCGGGCTTGGCGTTTCACAACTTCGCGTCGGCTGCGACGGGCATCGTTCTGGCGATTGCGTTCATTCGTGGCATCGCCCGCCGGCAGACCAAAACTCTCGGAAACTTCTGGGTGGATTTCGTTCGCTGCTGTTTGTGGGTGCTGCTGCCGTTTTGCGTGGTGGGATCGCTGGTGCTGGTGTCGCAGGGAGTCGTGCAGAACCTCAAGCCTTACGACACGGTGAAACTGGTCGAAGCGCAACAGGTACAGCGAGTGGGCGCCGACGGCAAACCGGTTGTGGATGCGGCAGGTAAAGCGGTCATGGATACGGTCGCGACGCAGACGATCGCGCAAGGCCCGGTTGCTTCGCAAGAGATCATTAAGGAGTGGGGAACGAATGGTGGCGGCTTCTTTAACGCGAACAGCTCCCATCCATTCGAGAATCCCACACCGCTCACCAATCTGATCGAAATGTTTTGCATTTTTGCCATCGGCTCCGGCCTTACTTACACGTTGGGACGCATGACCGGATCGGTCGCTCATGGATGGGCCGTGTGGGCGGCGATGGCCATTCTGTTTCTTTGCGGCGTGACAGTAGCGTACTGGGCTGAGGCGCAAGGCAATCCGCTTTACCCTTCCGCAGTCGCTCAGCGAGCAACCAGTTTGCAGTCGGGCGGAAATATGGAGGGCAAGGAGACACGCTTCGGCATCGCTAACTCGGCCCTGTTTGCGACGGTGACCACGGACGCCAGTTGCGGCGCGATCAACGGCTGGCATGACTCGTTCACTCCGCTCGGAGGTATGGTTCCGCTGGTCAATATCATGCTGAGCGAAGTTATTTTTGGCGGCGTCGGCTCCGGGATGTACGGCATTCTGGTCTACATCGTTCTGGCCGTGTTCATCGCGGGTCTGATGGTGGGTCGTACTCCGGAATACCTGGGCAAGAAGATCGAGGCCTACGACGTAAAGATGGCGATGCTGGTGTCGCTGGTCTTCCCGCTCATCATCCTAACGTTGACCGGAATTTCGGTGATCAAGGGCTTTGGTACGGCGGGCATCTCGAATCCGGGGCCCCACGGTCTCAGTCAGATTCTTTACGCGTTCACGTCGTCCGCTGGAAACAACGGCTCGGCCTTCGGCGGCCTCACTGCCAACACAATCTGGTACGACGCGGCCACCGGAATCACCACGCTGGTGGGACGTTTCTTGATGATCATCCCCATGTTGGCCATCGCCGGCAACCTGGCGCAGAAAAAATACGTTCCGCCATCGCTGGGCACGTTTCCGGTGACGACGCCGCTATTCTCGCTGCTGCTGATCAGCGTGATCCTGATCCTGGGTGCGTTGACGTTTTTTCCGGCGCTGAGCCTGGGACCGATTCTTGAACATTTACTTCTGCATGTGGGAAAGACTTTCTAGGGAGACTCTCCAGCAACTTATGGCAAGCCATCGCAAATCGGTTTGGGACCTGGACCTGGTTCGGGACGCATCCTGGAGTTCGTTGCTGAAGCTGAATCCGCGCAACATGATGGGGAATCCTGTTATGTTCGTGGTCGAAATCGGCAGCGTAATCACGACGATTCTTTTGCTGCTGCATCCGCACGAGGCGTTTCGCTTCAACCTTCAGATCACGCTGTGGCTGTGGTTCACGGTTCTGTTCGCCAATTTCGCTGAGGCGATGGCGGAAGGCCGGGGCAAGGCGCAGGCTGAGACTTTGCGGCGGGCCCGGTCGGAGACGATGGCGAATCGAATCACCTCCGACGGCAAAATTGAAAAAGTGGCGAGCGCCAAACTCCGCTCCGGCGACATGGTTTCCGTTTCTGCCGGGGAACTTATTCCCGGTGACGGAGAGATCGTGGAGGGCGTGGCCTCGGTCGACGAATCGGCAATTACGGGCGAGTCCGCGCCCGTGATTCGCGAAGCGGGCGGCGATCGCTCGGCAGTCACTGGCGGCACGCGGGTTCTCAGCGATCACATCAAGGTGAAGATTACGTCGAACCCGGGGGAGACTTTCCTGGACCGCATGATTGCCCTGGTAGAAGGGGCGGCGCGGCAGAAGACGCCCAACGAGATCGCGCTCAACATCCTGCT
The DNA here is from genome assembly GCA_963819035.1 of uncultured Acidobacteriaceae bacterium. Taxonomy (GTDB): domain Bacteria; phylum Acidobacteriota; class Terriglobia; order Terriglobales; family Acidobacteriaceae; genus Sulfotelmatobacter. The sequence continues at coordinate 100,249 of CAWFUU010000012.1, forward strand.
GGCGGGATTGACGATCATTTTCTTGCTGGCGGTGGTCACGCTGCAGCCGTTCGCGATCTATTCCGGGTCGCCGCAGACAGTTTTTGTTCTGGTCTCACTGCTGGTGTGCCTGATTCCGACCACCATTGGCGGGTTGCTGTCGGCCATCGGCATTGCGGGGATGGACCGGTTGGTCCAGCACAACGTGCTGGCGATGTCCGGACGTGCGGTCGAGGCGGCAGGCGACGTGAACACACTGCTGCTCGATAAGACCGGCACGATTACGTTTGGTAACCGCCAGGCTACCGAATTTCTCTGTGCCCCGGGCGTGAGCGAAGCAGATATGGCGGACGCTGCTCAGCTATCGTCGCTGGCGGATGAGACTCCGGAGGGCCGTTCGATCGTAGTGCTCGCGAAAGAAAAATACAGACTACGCGGCCGTGAATTCGCTACCCATGAAGCGCAGTTCATCCCATTCACGGCCCAGACTCGCATGTCTGGGGTCAACCTGGATGGACGAGAAATCCGCAAAGGTGCTGCCGAATCCATCGCACGTTACTGCGAGCGAGACGGCGACGCAATGCCACAGGAGGTCCGGGCCACAGTGGCGCGGATCGCATCGTCGGGCGGAACGCCTCTGGTAGTGGCACAGAATTGCCGGGCCATGGGCGTAATTCACCTCAAGGACGTAGTCAAGGGAGGCATTCGCGACCGCTTTGCGCAGTTGCGTGCGATGGGCATTCGGACGGTCATGATCACCGGCGACAATCCGCTTACCGCTGCCGCGATTGCGCGCGAAGCCGGGGTGGATGACTTTCTCGCTCAAGCTACGCCGGAAGACAAGCTGAAGCTCATCCGCAGCGAGCAGGCCGGAGGCAAGCTGGTTGCGATGACGGGTGACGGGACCAACGACGCTCCGGCGCTGGCCCAGGCCGACGTGGGCGTCGCGATGAACACCGGCACGCAAGCCGCCAAAGAAGCCGGGAATATGGTCGATCTCGATTCCAATCCGACGAAGCTCATTGAGGTCGTGGAAATCGGAAAGCAGTTGCTGATGACGCGGGGCGCGCTTACGACTTTCTCGATCGCGAACGATGTCGCGAAATATTTCGCTATCATCCCGGCCATGTTTGCGGGGACGTTCCCGGTGCTCAATGCGCTGAACGTGATGCATCTCAAGACGCCGGAGTCGGCTGTGCTTTCTGCAGTCATTTTTAATGCGCTGATAATCATTGCCCTGATCCCTCTCGCACTCAGGGGCGTGAAATATCGCGCCATGAGCGCGGAAGCGTTGCTCCGGCGCAATCTCTTTATCTACGGCGTGGGCGGGCTGATCGCGCCCTTCGTTGGCATCAAGGTCATCGACATGCTGATTACAGCCGTTCGCCTGGCTTGAGGACTGATATCCGGAAGACCGATATGAAGAAGCATCTTATTACCGCGCTGCTGATGACCGTGGTCATGACCGTACTGCTGGGGTTGATCTATCCCCTCGTCATAACCGGACTGGCCCAGGTGCTATTCCGAAACAAGGCGAACGGGCAACTGGTTTCGCGCAACGGAGAAGTCATCGGTTCGCGTATCATCGCCCAGCCCTTCACGTCCGCGAAGTATTTCCATCCAAGGCCTTCGGCGGCCGGGAACGGATACGATGCCGCCAACTCCGGCGGCACCAACCTCGCTCCCACCAATCAGAAACTCATTGACCGCGTTCGTGCCGACGCAGCTAGCTTACAGAAGGAAAATCCCAGTCAGCCAATTCCGGTGGATCTGTTGACGACGTCGGCCTCGGGCCTCGACCCGGAGATTTCTCCGGCGGCGGCTGAGTTCCAAGTTCCGCGAGTGGCCCACGAACGAGGTATTGCCGAGACCGCGGTGCACGATCTGGTCCGCAAACACATCCAACAGCGAGATCTGGGCTTGCTTGGGGAACCCCGGGTCAACGTGCTGGAACTCAATCTTGCCTTGGACGAGATGACCACCAAGCCCTGACGAGATCTTCTTCTCCGCCTCACGAAGTTGAGTGACGGTTCTTCCGTTCCGAATGTAAACTGTGTGCTCCCCATGCCCACGTTTGCCGCGGTCGATATCGGCTCGAATTCGGTCCGGCTGAAGATTGCGCGCCTGCAACAAGGGCGCCTCCGCCCCATTGACGAGGATCGTGAAGTGACGCGGCTGGGAGATGGTGTATTTCGCTCGGGCTTTCTAACGCCAGAATCAATGGCGGAAACCGTGAAGGTGCTGCGCCGCTTCCATCGCGCCGCGCAGCAGGTCGTCACCGACAGCGTCCGGGTAGTTGCCACCAGCGCTCTGCGGGATGCGCGCAATTCCCAAGCCTTCCTGGAGTGGGTGCGGTCCGCTACGGGCTGGCGGGTTGAGATCATCTCGGGTGTAGAAGAAGCGCGTCTCATTCACCTTGGACTGGTTACCAGCCCCCGCATCGACAAGGCTCCCACATTGATGATCGATCTGGGCGGCGGAAGTTGTGAACTGACCGTTTCGCAGGGCGGACATATCCGCGATGCGGTAAGCCTGCCGCTGGGAGCGGTGCGGCTGACGAATGAGTTCCTCAGTCACGAGCCCGCACGAAAGGGCGAACTGACGCGACTGCGGGGTTTTATCACTCGTGAGGCGGGAAAGATCGCGGCTCGCATCGCGGCGGCCCGGGTGAAGAATGTTATTGCTACATCAGGAACGGCGGCTGCCCTGGCTGCCGTCGCTATTCACCTGCGCCGCGGCAACAACCGGCGGCGCCCGGTGGTGTCACGCGCGGAGATGACGCGGATTGCAAAGCGCCTGGCACGGCTACCGGTGGCCGAACGGCGAGAGATTGAGGGTATTGGTCCGCGGCGCGCAGAGATCATCGTGGCTGGGGCGATGGTGTATCGCGAATTGCTGGATCGCCTTCACCTGGGTGGCTTCCGCTATTCGCCGCTTGGTTTGCGAGACGGCATTCTTGCGCAGATGGCGGCCGACTACGATCGCAGCACGCGGTCCGGGCGGCAGATCGAATCCGAGCGCTGGGAATCCATTCTCAAGGCCGTCGACCGTTACCAAATCGACCGCAAACATGCTCTGGACGTGCGGGCCGCAGCAATGCAGCTGTTTTCTGAACTGCGCTCGCTGCACCGGCTGCCTCCTGAGTATCGCGAATGGCTCTCGACCGCGGCCATGCTCTACGAAGTAGGCGACTACGTGAATCGTAACGGTCACCATCGCCACACCCATTACATCATTTCGAACTCGGAAATCCTCGGCTACACCCCGCAGCAGCGGCGGCTGATCGCGGCCATTGCGCGTTATCTGGGAAAATCGCGGCCCGCGGTGGAGGATGGCCCCATGAAAATGGTAGAACCTGCCGATCGCGATAATGCCCAGAAAGCGATTCTGCTACTGCGGCTTGCGCGTGCTCTGAATCTCGGCCGAAGCCGCGCGGTGGAAAAGGTGAGGATCAGCCTGCGCGCGCCGGGTGTGAAACTGACCTTGGTTCCTCGCCGGAGGATGGGAGTGGACCTGGAACTTTGGGCGATCGAGAAGGAGCGAGACTACTTCCGCGAGGTCTTTGGACGGGAACTTTCCACCGCCGTATCGTAGAGCGCGCGCACCAGCTTGGGAGTCAGGCACCACTGGAGTGTGCCGGAGGTGCGGCGGAGCTCCACCTTGGCCACCGCGCCTTTTTTGAGTTCGAGCGAAGCCTCGCACCCGGAGTCGCTGATCACTGATCCGAGGAATTGGCTCAAGTTTGGATTATGGCCGACCACCATAATCGCTTCCTGGCGCGCGTATTTTTCGAGCAGCTTGCGGAAGTCGGCGAGTCCTGCCTCGGGGCGCAGGCCCGGGTCCAACTGCAGCTTTCCCTCGTAGCCTAGTTCATTCCCGATGAGAAATGCGGTCTGCGTGCAACGCTTGAGCGGGCTGGAAACAATGACGTCAACTTGCACATCCAGTGCAACCAGAGCTCTTCCGACGTAACCGCACTGCTCGATTCCCTCTTTATCGAGGGCGCGCTTTTCATCTTTCTTGGGGTTGACGAAGTGTTCGCCGGCGCTGGCATGGCGTAAAAAGTAGAGAATCATTCTCGCCTATCGTACCTTTCTCTCCACTACTTTACGCTTGCGCGCTGGAACCGGCAGCGGAACGACGGAGGGCGTCTTTCCTTCCGCTACGCTGATGAGAAAATTCTGCGAGCAAAACACCGCATCTCCGGTCGGCGGCCGCCGGTTCCTTTTGCCGTGCAGAGGCTGCCAAGCGCGGATGTAGGTTGTGTCCGGCAGCAGAATGCGCGCTTTGCGATTGTCGGCGAGGTAGGCGTCAAGAATTTCATGCCGCACCCGCTGCCGCAGGACTTCATCGCGCAACGGAACCAGCACCTCCACCCGTTCATAAAGATTGCGTGGCATCCAGTCGGCGCTGCCGATGTAGATCTCTTCTTCGCCGCCGTTGGCGAAATAATAGATACGGCTGTGTTCGAGGAACCGGCCCACGATGCTGCGCACGCGGATGTTTTCACTCACCCCTCGCACTCCCGGACGAAGCGCGCAGATACCGCGCACAATCAGATCAATCTGTACGCCGGCCTGGGACGCGCGGTACAGCGCCTGGATCACATTTTTGTCGAGCAGCGCATTCATCTTCGCGATGATGCGCGCTTCATTGCCCTGGCGGGCGTGTTCGGCCTCGCGGTCGATGAGTGCAATGCACTTTTCCGCGAGATCGAGGGGGGCCACCAGAAGCGGCTCGTAGCTTGGGTTTTCAGCGTAGGCGGTCAGAAAACTGAAGACATCATGGACGGCGCGGGTGATTTCGGGATTGGCCGTAAACAAACTCAGATCCGTGTAGATCCGTGCCGTGGTCGCGTTGTAGTTGCCGGTGCCGATGTGGGCGTAGCTGCGGATTACGTCGTCGGGATCACGCCGAACCAAGAGCGACAGCTTGCAGTGCGTCTTCAGACCCACTAAACCATGGAACACCTGCACTCCCGCATCTTCGAGATCGCGTGCCCAGCGGATGTTCGAGGCTTCATCGAAGCGCGCCTTCAGTTCGACAACCGCCGTCACTTCCTTGCGTGAGGCGGCGTCGATCAGATGCGGGACGATGTGCGAATGTTCGCTCGTCCGGTAGAGCGTCTGCTTGATGGAAAGAACTCTTTCGTCTTCCGCCGCGGAGCCGATGAAGGAGACAACCGCATCGTAGGAATCGTAGGGGTGGTGCAGCAGAACGTCGTGGCCGCGAAGTTCCTCGAACAGATCTTTCGACTTCGAAGTCAGCCGCAGCTCGCGCGGGGTAAACATGCGGTACTTCAAATCGGGCCGCTGGACCTGCTCGTAAATGTTGAACAAACGCACCAGGTTGACCGGGCCATTCACCGAAAAAACCTGCCAGGGATCGATCTCAAACACAGTGCGCAAGCGGTCGATGATTTCGGGGTCGGCGTCGGCCTCGATTTCCATGCGCACGGCGTCCCCCTTGCGACGGTTGTGCAATTCGGTGCGCACTGATTCCAGCAGGCTGCGGGCTTCTTCCTCCGCCAGGTAAAGATTGCTGTTGCGCGTGACGCGAAAGGGGGCGGAGGAAACTATGTCGTAGCCGTGATACATCTTCTCGGCATGATGCGCGACCAGGTCCGCCAGGAAAATGAAGTCCACCGTGCCCTCCGAAGGCAGGCGGACGAGCCTGGGCAATGCCCTCGGCACCGACACCACACCGGTGTAGGTCAAAGCCGAGCGGCGCCGCCGTCGCAGCAGGAACCCCACGCACAGGGCCTTGTTGATGACCCGCGGAAAGGGATGCGCCGGATCCACGGTCACTGGGGTCAACAGGGGATCAAGTTCCTTCTCGCAGTACTCTTCTACGAACTGCAGGGCTTTGGAGTCGAGTTCCTGCAGGCCCAGCACGCGAATTCCGTTGGCGGTGAGCGCTGGAAGCAGCCGTGCATCCCAGCAATCGTACTGGTCGTCGACGAATTCATGAGTCAACTTGCTCAGCACATCCCGCTTCTCGGTCAGGGTCAGGCCGTCGGGACCGGCCTCGTTGTAGCCGTCTTCGATCTGTTGCATCATGGCGGCAACGCGGACCTCAAAAAATTCGTCCAGGTTGCTGGCCGAGATGGCAAGGAATTTCAGCCGCTCCAAAAGCGGATTCCCTTCGTCCTCGGCCTCTTCGAGCACACGCCGGTTGAAGGCGAGCCACGAGGTGTCGCGGTTGAGGTAATACTGGGGGTTGTCGAGTGCGATACGAGCCATGACTTAAGCGATCAGTGCGTTACTGGTGCGGCTTTCTGCTCCGGCTGGACCTCTACGTAGCCCGTTTCCCTGCCGTCAAGCGCTTGCAAGTATAGGCGATGACCCAACATTGTGCACTGTTATCGCCGTCCCTGGTCTTCCGAGGCAGTTTCCATGGGAACGGCCTTAATGTGCCCTGCAAGCAAGCAGAACTTGCGCTCTCAATCTGCGAATCAGAGGGGAAGTACTCGAACGTAGATGCATGCCGAAGAACAAGTATAAAGCATTTCCGGAGACCGGTGGGCGATGGTCGGACTCAACTCCTATACGGCTTTGCGCATGATCCTCGGCAAATAAAACCGGCACCCAGACTGTGTCTGGATGCCGGTAAGTTGTGCACCTGCGGCCTGGGGACTAGAGCCGAGCGCTTGCGCTCTACGGCAGGTAATAACGGAACGAAGTGAAGACCATGGCGTCCAATCCATGTGGCTCGCCACCAGTACCGGACCAAGTATCTCGATTGATGTACGAGAATTGCGGACCCCACTGGATCCGGCCCTTCGGCCCGTTGTAGGAGCGCACCCAGAATCCCACTGTGCCCTCGACCAGGGAACGTGTGTCTGCCGTGCAAGAACTGAGTCCGCCGGGAAGAATGCCGGTGCCATTCGCGGGCAAAGTCTCGCTAAAGCAGCCGGAGTTGCTGAAATGGGGCGATCCGTAACCGACGTACTTCTTGGAGATCGGGTCGAAATCCCAAGTGCGGCTGGCGTATTCAATCCCGGCATTCAGGTAGATGTCGACCTTCGGACCGTGCCATTCGACCGTTCCCAGACCTTGGTAGCTGCGGATCAGATCGAATTGCCCGTTGCCCTTGATCGAGGCGTCGGCGAGAGTACTAGTGCCGTAACGTCCCTCTCCATCGCCCGCCAAGCCGTGCACTCCAATGTCGAGACGTTTCTTCGCGAACGACCAGCGGGCGTTCGCGCCGATGGCGCCGCCGTCCTTCGAGCTGTTAAACGCACCAGCAGTGCTTGGGGCAACAATCGCGCCGCAAGGGGCAGTAGCTGACGCTTCCGCGCAGGGGAAGATACGGTCGCGGAAGCGGCTGTAGACACCGAAGATCTCGTAGTGTCCGAACCCAGGTTCAAAGGCGAGCTTGGCGACGATGTCTGGCGCCGGGTTGAACGAGTAACTGGTGGTGGGGCTGCAGGTGGTTACCGGCGCACCGGCACTATTGAGGCTGGTGGTACAAGTGGTAATCGTGGGGTTGTAGAGGCCGCCGGCAGCTCCGGCCGAACCGATCAGGAAATTGGAGGCGTTGCCGTGAGTCGAGATCGTCGCCTGTGGGTTTTCCACTGACACAGCGAACCACACCTTATTGCCGAAGTTTTTCGACAGGCGGAGAGCGTACTGGCGTGCCCAGCTGAATCCGACGGTGTACTGCGGATCGATGGTCATGGGCAGGGCCTCAGTGCGGTTGTCGGTGCCGTGTTTGGTTTCCGTCACCAAGCTCCACATTTGGCCGCCAGTGAGGGTCCAGCCGTTATCGAACGCAGCCTGGCCCCAGGCCTGCCGCTGACGGAGAGAGTAGCTGTTGCTCTCGTTGTTGTTCGAGGTCGTAGCGGCCGAAAGGAAGTCGGTCTCGACATAGCCCGACAGCTTTGCGCTCTTCAAGCGGCCCTCGGCCAGCATCGAGATGCGGGACTGGCGGCCAGATCCGAAGAACTCCGAGATACTGCTCTGCGATGCGCCTGGCATGGTCAGACTGTTGAAAGGCGTGTTGATATCCGCCGCCAGAGCGCGCGAGCGGCGCACAAACTCAGCCGCCAGGAAGCCACCCGGTGTAATGGTGACTCCTTTGAAGTGGAGCGCGGTGGGAGGCTCGTTGACGGCTTTCTGCGTTTCCTGCAGAGTCGAAACCGCACTATTCAATCCGGTCTTGAGGTCAGTTACGTCGTTCTTGACCGCAACCACGGACTCCTGCTGCTGGGCCGCGGTGTTCTGAGCTGCGTCGGCTTTGCTGGCAGCATCGGTAGCAGTGGTCTGTGCTTGCTGCACCGCCTGATCCTTGCGATGCAGTTCGTCGCGTAGTTCCTGGATCTGTTGGGACTGCTGGGCCAGAGCTGCCTGTTGCGCGGCGATCGCGTCTTTCAGGGACTGCACATCAGCAGCCGTCAGCGTCGCAGCCGCCTTGGCTCTCTTGGGTTTGGGCGCCGTGCTGGTTTGCGCTACCAGTCCCGTCGCCAGGAACAGAATCACACACAAATTCCACGCAGACTTCATCGTCCTCTCCTTTTTTACTGCCTATGGTGAAAAGCAACTCCGCCCCAGCGGGGGCGGTTACTTGACCTGCTTGATGGCTTCCTTGACCTTGGCGGCGACGTTTTCCGGCAACGGTGCGTAGGCCAATGCACTAGTCATCGTTTGGCCCTCGGTCACCATCCAGTTGAGAAAATCGGCCAGAATCTTGCCTTTCGCCGGATCCTTCGACTGGGAAGGAATCAACAGCCAGGTAAAGCTGGAAATCGGATAAGCGTCCTTGCCGGGAGCATTGGTGATCGAGACGCGGAAATCGGCGGGCATCTTCGGAGCTGAAGCGGCCGCTGCCGTTACGCCTTCCAGAGACGCCTTTACGAAGGCACCTGCGGAATTTCTCACACTGCCGTACGGAATCTTATTTTGCACGGCGTAAATCAATTCCACGTAGCCAATGGAGCCTGGCAGTTGGCGAATCGATCCAGCCACGCCCTCGTTGCCCTTGCCGCCCAGACCCCTCGGCCACTTCACCGAGGTGCCGCTCCCCACCTGGCTTTTCCAGTCGGGGCTGATTTTGGACAGGTAGTCGGTCCAGATGAAAGTCGTTCCACTCCCGTCCGAGCGGTGGACCACGACGATCTCTTGATTAGGGAATTTGATATCTGGATTGACGCTGGCAATGGCCTTGTCGCTCCAGTTCGTAATCGTGCCCAGGAAAATTCCCGCCAGCACGTCAGGTGTAAATTTCACTTCGCCGCTTACGCCCGGAATGTTATAGGCGGGTACGTCGGCTCCCAGGACGGTGGGAATATTGAGAACTTTGGTCTTCAGCTTGGTTTGGGCTTCCTTGAGCTGATCGTCGGTCATGGGCATGTCGCTGGCACCGAATTCCACCGTGGCTTCGGTCACCTGGCGGATGCCCCCGCCGCTGCCAATGGACTGATAGTTGATCTGAACGTCAGAGTGAACCTTGTGGTACTCGCTGAACCACTTCGAGTAGATGGGATAGGGAAATGTCGCGCCTGCTCCGTTCAGGGTGGTCTGTCCAAAAACCGCCAGGGGCAGGAGGACACACGCCAACAGCAGCACGATTTTGCGCATCACCAGATGAATTCCTCCTAATGGGTATCGCTTCTCTTCTATCGGCGCAGTGTTACAGGATGGTTACAAACGAGTGAATTTCTGATGAATGGACTTTCAGGGGGGATTAACTTTCAGGACCGAATCGAATGGAAACTTCTTCGCGTTTCGCTAAGGTGGGGTCTGCAAGCGAGCGATCTCCCTGGGAAATAGCGTATTGGCAGGAAACTCGGTGCGCAGACCGGTGAGCAACTGCAGGGCGCGGGGCTTGTCTTTTTCACGGACGTAGACAATGGCCAGAAGAATTCGGGCAAAGGGCGCGAGGTAATGTCCGTGCTCGGCCGTCGTCTGCAGGTCCGTGATCCCGCCCTCTTTGTCGGCCGGCAGGCCTCCCATCCGGAGGATCCAGCGCACCGGCGCCGACATGCTGCCGATGATGTACTTGCTGAACCCCGTCGCCAGCAGGGCATCATAGCAATCATGGCAAACGGCGAGTAGTTGCTCCGCCGCGATGGATGCCTGTTTGGTGAAGTGGAGCGAGGCGAGATTTCGCTTTTCGATCAGGGCGGCATAGTCGGCCTGCAACCCCGATGACAAAGTCAGGGCGAAGAGGGCATCGCGGTTCTTCGGGTCCCGGGCGAGCCCTGCGTGCGCCAGGTTTTCCGCCCGTCCGATCGCGCTTTGGAATTGTTGCCTCACCGCCGGGTCGGGCGTCAGCTTCGACCGCGCGGCAAAGGCAGCGTCGTTTTCGTAGAACTGCGCCTCCAACACTCCCAGGCGATGGAACTCGGAGAACAACAGGCCGGCAGCCTCGCTGACTGGGCCAACCGCATCCTCGGGATGCTGCTCCTGCCAAGTCGCAAAATCCTTCTGCGCTCCAGAAAAGTCCAGATTGTAGAGTCCGGAGAATCCGTGGTCGAGCAGCGAGGAAGAGACGAGGGAGGGAGCGTACTCGGCATGCGCCGCGCCGCATATTGCGACACAGACACACAGAATTGCCGCTCGAACTTTCGCTCGTGCATCGAACAATCGGGTGGCATTTAACATTGCTTGCGCTCGCTCTGTCCGTCGGCGTGGTCTATTATCGATGATCTACGCTCGGCGGCAATCTGTTTTCCGCGCGTCTGACGTTTTGATGCCAATGACCCCATCAAGCGTAACCCAGTTTGTCAAAGTTCTGTAATTTCCGCCGGTGAGTCCTCCCCCGGCTTGCGAAGGAACGTTGGTTCATGAGTGATTCGCCAGTACGCTACGCTCCTGGTTGGCCCGGCATTCCGCCCCGTTGGACGTCCAGCGCCAAAACCGGCGTTGGAACGGCGCTCAACCGGCACAGCAAGGTCTGGTTCACGCTCAGTCACGGCATTCTCAACGAAGTTTATTTCCCCCGCGTTGACCAGGCCTGCACGCGCGACATGGGATTCATCGTCACCAGCGGACACGATTTTTTTTCCGAAGAAAAACGGCATTGCACGTTTGAGAATCGTCCCATCGTCCCCGGTATCCCAGTGTTTGAACTGATCAACACCGCCATCAGCGGACACTACCGGATCCACAAAGAAGTTCTCAGCGATCCCTACCGCAACGTGGTCCTGCAGAAAATCCGCTTCGAACCCTTGCAGGGACAGCTGTCCGACTATCACCTCTATGCCTTGCTCTCGCCCCATCTCGCAAACTGCGGGTACGGCAACACTGGATGGACCGGCGAATACAAGGGCTTCCCCATGTTCTTCGCCGAGCACCACAACGTCAGTCTGAGTCTGGCTTCCTCGGCGCCATGGACAAAGATGTCGGTGGGATACGTCGGCTCCTCCGACGGATGGCAGGATCTGTCCCAGCATTTCCTGATGGAGTGGCAGTATTCCCGCGCCGAGAACGGTAACATTGCCTTTACCGGCGAGGTCGACTTGGCCGCCTGCAACGGCGAGTTCTTGCTCGCGCTGGGCTTCGGCGCCATTTGGACGGAGGCTGGTCAGCAGGCACGCTCCACGTTGTTTGAGGACTACAGCGACCTCCGTGAGCACTATGCATCAGAGTGGAGCAACTGGCAGAACAAACTGATCAATCTCGACCAACCTCCGCGCCAGTACGATCTGTACCGTTCTTCGACCGCCGTTCTGCGCACGCATGAGTCGAAAGATTTTCTCGGCGGGATCATCGCCAGTCTCTCCATTCCCTGGGGCTTCAACAAAGGCGACGAAGATCTGGGCGGGTATCACCTCATCTGGCCGCGCGATCTGGTCGAAACCGCGGGCGCGCTGCTCGCCGCCGGGGCCGTCACTGACGCGTGCCGTGTCATGCGCTATCTTGAAGTCACGCAGGAAGCCGCCGGGAACTGGGCACAGAATTTCTGGCTGGACGGGCGTCCGTACTGGAGCGGCATCCAGATGGACGAGACCGCGTTCCCCATCCTGCTCCTCGACTTGCTGCGACGCGAAGCTCCCGGCTGCCTGGGAATGCTGGAGCGCTGGTGGCCGATGGTACGCAAGGCTGCGAGCTTCATTCTGCGCAACGGACCGGTCACGCAGCAGGACCGGTGGGAAGAAGACGGCGGTTATTCTCCGTTTACGCTCGCGGCGGAAATTTCCGCCCTTTTGGCCGCAGCCGATATTGCGGACCTGACCGGACACTCCGAGCAGGCCCAGACGATGCGCGACAGCGCCGACGCATGGAACGACAACATCGAACGCTGGACTTACGCCACGGGAACGGATCTGGCGCAGCAACTCGGCATCGAGGGATATTACGTGCGCATCGCCCCGCCCGACGCGGACGTAGCCGCCGCTTCGCCCACGCAAGGTTTCGTTCCCATCAAGAATCGTCCGCCCGGCCAGGATGGGGAGCGCGCGTACCACATCCTCAGTCCCGACGCGCTGGCCCTGGTGCGGTTCGGCCTGCGAGCGCCCGACGATCCGCGCATCCTCAACACGCTGCGCGCGATCGACGCCTTGCTGAGCGTGGAACTGCCCCAGGGTCCGTGCTGGTACCGCTATAACGGCGATGGCTACGGCGAACACAAAGATGGCTCCGCCTTCGACGGAACCGGCATCGGCCGCCCCTGGCCGTTGCTGGCAGGGGAGCGCGCGCATTATGCGCTGGCCGGCGGGCATGTCGACGAAGCTGAGTCGCTTCTCGTTGTGATGGAAAACTCAACGACCGGACACGGCCGCTTGCTTCCAGAACAAGTCTGGGACTCGGCCGATATTCCGGCGCTGGAACTTTTTCGCGGCAAACCCTCCGGATCCGCCTGCCCGCTCGTCTGGGCCCACTCCGAGTATGTGAAACTCCGTCGGTCGATTCGGGACGGCAAGGTCTTCGACCAACCGCCGCAGACTGTCAAGCGCTATTTAGTGGATAAATACAAGCGCCAGATTTTCGGCTGGAGGTTCAACAACAAGACTCGCGCCATTCCGCAGGGCAAGACTCTGCGAATCATTCTCCTCTCCCCCGCACTGGTGCATTGGAGCATCGACGGCTGGAAAACCTCGCACGACACCGAGACGCGCGATACTGGCGTCGGCATCCACGTCCTCGATTTGCCGACTGCGTCGCTGCCACCGGGGTCGCAGGCGGCGTTCACTTTCTATTGGGCGGCGGAGAATCGGTGGGAGGGAACCGACTTTATGGTAGCGATCCAGGGGTGAAGCGCGCAGGCCGATTCAGTTCAGGCATTAGCGTGAACCAAACCAGATTGTCATCCTGAGCAAAGCGAGGGATGACAGATCTCTCTTGGTTACAGCACCTGTGAAACCGGCTAATTTTCCGCGCTGGTATAGCACAACTCCACCACGGTACAGTCGTCACTCAGGGGATTGCCGGCGCAGAATTCCGTTACCGCGGAGAAGATCCCCTCCAATGTTGGGGACTTGGCGGCGGCAGCTTCCAGGCGCGAGTCCTCAAAAAAATCTCCCATGGCGTTTTCCGCTTCCGTGACACCGTCGGTCACCAGAATGAAGCGGTCGCCGGATTTCATCTGACAGGACGCGCTCTCAAACGTTGCGTCGGGAAGAAGACCAACGGGAACGTTTCCATGGGGAGGACGGAGGACCTCTCCGCGGCACACCAGCAGCGGTGGTACATGGCCGCAGTTGACGTATTCGAGTTCGCCATCGCGGCGCAAACGCGCAAGCAGCACGGTCGCGTACTTCTCGCCAACCAATTTGTCGGTGAAGAACCGGTTTACGGCCGTGACTACATCCAACAGGGGCATGCCCGCACTTAAGTGCGAGTAGATCATTCCCTGAAGCGTCGAGGCCAGCAGGGCGGCGGAAACTCCTTTGCCGCTGACGTCGGCCAGCACCACCGCGAGGCCTTCCTTGGTGTTTACCGCGTCGAAGAAGTCCCCGCCAATTTCTTTACAAGACAGATTCTTGCCCCGCAGGCAAGCAAATGGCACCTCGGGAATCTTCACCTGCATCAGCCGCTGCTGAATGCTGGCCGCGATGCTCAACTCCTGCTGGTAGCGCCGAGATTCTTCTTCGGCTTGCACCAGGCGCGCGTTCTCGATCAAAGAAGCGGCTTCAGTCGCGATCACGTGCAGAATCTTCTTGTCCACACCGCTGAGGTCGCGCGAGGCAAAGCGCGAGTCCACGTAAAGCGCTCCCATGGCCTCCGTGGCGTTGGCGGATGGCAGCGGCGTCTGCGCATCTCGTGTAGCCTGCACCTGCATCTTGCGCAGTGGAATGCAAACCACGGTTCGCAGATCGTAGGCCACGATGCTTTGCCGGCCCGCCAGATCGAGCGAACCGCTAGTGTCGGTCACCAGGGACTCGGAGTTGGACCGCATGGATTCCTCGAGGATCGAGTGCGAAATCGTCTTATCGTCGAGCAGCGGCTCCTTCTTAGCATTACGGCCGGCCATCAGGCGCAACTTCCCTTCGTCGTCCTTGAGAAAAACATATCCCCGCTCAGCGCCGGTGAGCTGCAGGGTGACATCAAGCATGGTCATCAGAATTTCGTCCAGAACGCCCGCCGTGTTGAGTTTGCGAGCCGCCTCAAGAAACAACGTCAGCTTCTCCAGCTCGGTGGCCTCGGGCTTGATGCCGATGACCGAGATCTGGCTGAGAAATTCCCGCGCCGTGTTGGAGGTGGCGTGCGCCGGGTTGAACAGGATGTAAGCGGAATCGCGCGCGCCAAACTCCAACCGGTCTCCGCGCTCCAGTTTCTGGCGCTGGATGCGCTCGCCATTCACATAGGTGCCGTGCTTGCTGCCCAGATCGACGAGAAAAAAGTCCTGCCCCTCCTGCATGATCTGGGCATGGTCACGGGAGACACGTGGGTCGGCGATCACCAGGTCTTTGTCCACCTTCCGCCCGACGCTGAACGGAGTGCGGTTGAGAATGATGTTCTTCTGCTCACTGCCCTGCACGAACACAAGGGCCGGAAAAACTCCGGAGCCGGAGCTGTGATGACTGATTGTATTAAGGGCCATGCTCTGGGCTATGGACGGTAAATCGTCGCCTCGGTGGGTATCCCCTATGCCCCAAACCGAGGCAGCGCCGTAAGTCTTTCAGCATCAGACTACTCTGCGGCAGCAGCGTCTCGCAAGCCGCGAGCAGGGTTCACTCGAGCATTGATTCCCCTTGGTTCAAGCCTGCGCTGCTGTGCGCATCACAGTGCCGGTTGCCAACACCAACCCCAACGTGAGAGTGGGAATCGCGAAATTGGTAGCCAGTGGCGCAATCCATGCTTTCTGCACAACCGGTCCCGGCATAAACAAGAGCGACACCACTAGCCCTGCAGAAGCTAACCAGGGCCAGAATGTTGCTAGTCCGGTGAGCAAGACGAAGAACCGGGACAGTCGGTCAGCATTCCACAACGGCCGAACGACGCGTGTCACCGCCATTAAGGCCGGCAGCAACAGCACTTGGTTGTACGGGGCAAACATTGGAATGACCATCAGCGTTGTTGCCATCATAAGAGCGACTAACCAAACGAAATCAGGGGTTCGGGGCCGCGTCTTTCGTAGCCTCCAAGCCCAATAGAGCAGCAGGCTCACGAGCACTACTGAGGTCAGTCTTCCCCAGAGGGGCGTGAGTTCGACGTCGAGCACAGATCGGCCCCCACCCGTGTAACGCCAGTAGTCGGCTGAAGCTCTGCGGAATTCGGAAGTCCACCCTGGCAGCAACAGTTCGCTCCCTCCGATCAGCAATAGCATGGTCACGCCGTACCCCCAGAGCAGTCGTTGCCGTTCACGCCAATTGCCGAAGGTCCAAAAGCCCAGCGACGCAATCGGTAGCGCCACGAGCTGAGGCTTAACGGTGGCGAAAGCCAGCAACACCCCAGCCAAGAATAAGTAACCGCCAGCTAGGGCGCTGATCGACGCTGCCAACAAACTCGCGACCAGCAATGTGAGCTGTTGCAACTTGAAGCCCTGAATCGCGGGAAAACTGCCAAGCGTGAACACAATCCACAGCACCTTGGCATTGAAGGAAAGGCGCCAGCCAAGCGCCCGCAGCCACCAAAGAACGGATAATGCCGTCAGAATCACAAGCGACCACAAGAAAACTCGCTGCACCATGGAGAAAGGCAATCCGATCGTCGGTGCGAGCACGAACACCACATAGAGGGGATAGGCAAATGCCTGCTGATCTTTCGGGTCGTGGGGGCGGCTGGCGTCAATCGGGCGACCATAGTATCCGGACTGAATCTCCCGGGTAATGCCCGCACCATAAGGATCGCGTCCTCGCAGCAACAATTCTCGCGCGCCAAGCCAACGTGGATAGAGATCAGAAAGGTTGCCGCGCGGCACACCCAAGGCCGCCGACTCGGCTTGCTGACGAGGGATGGCAATCTCCTGGACCCAGAGCCACATCAACGTGGCCAGCAAGGCGGCTCCGGCAAGCAGGTAGGGCTTGTATGCCATGGGGGTGATCAGTCCAGACGGCGCGCAACCATCATCATGTTACAGGTTCCGGTTGTGTGTTCGATGGCGAACTGCCCGGGGCATTGGACGAAGAGATCAGCTCGCCGCTGCTGCGGCCCTCTCTAAGACGCTGGATCTCTCGCCAGATCGCATAGATCCACCAGATAAAGCAAATCGCCATGAGATTGGTTCTCGCCCATCGTAGCCAGAGAAAGAACCACAGTGGGCTGATCAGCACCGGCAAGGCAGGAAGAAAAACCGCGCTGAATGTGCGCCTTGGGTTTGGGGCGCGGAGACAATGATCCGCGAGCAACGCAATCGGCAGGATCAATAGAGACAAGTCATATGTATTTGTGTTGTAGCTGACCGTGACGGCGGCGATCACCAGACACCCGAGGCAGAGGTTGAAGAACTGCCGGTCGCGGGCCGCCGTGGTCATTCCGGCAACAATACTTAGGAGGATGGCTGAGCCCGCCAATGCGAGCATTCGTAGGGGCCAGCCAACATTCTCAAGAATCGGCCATCCGTTGACCAGTCCCGTCATATTGGGCATCAATCGGAAAGGCAAGCCTCCAAGACGAACCTGAGACACGATGCGCCACGCGAAAACCGGATACTGCAGCGCGGCATGCCAGCCGACCAGCGCGATCGAGACAACGACCGCGGCAGAGGCAACCATTGTGAATCCAAAGGCCAGCTTCTTGCCTCTCCACAATGCCAAAACTAACGCCACGGGGACCATGAATTGAAACTTGAAAACGCCCAAGCCAAGCCAGCAGCCCGCAGCGAAATCAGCGTCCCTGTCGAGAGCGCGGAAACCGAGAGCGAGATCCAGAAGCAGCAGAATGGCATCCTGTCCCTGGTGAAAATTAGCGAAGACCGGAAAGAAGGCTAGCGACGCGAAAACGCAGTCCAAGAGCGGGATCTGGCGGAGCGAAACCAGCGAACGCCGCAACAGAAGAAATACACACAGCAGTATGACTACATTGATGAGGTTCCAGGATGCAAACGCAGCCGGATAAGGCAGAAACGTCAGCGGAAGAAAAAGCAGCGCTTCAAATGGCGGATGTATGTACGGCAGCGGTCCGCGCCGAATGTCCGAATCCCTCGCGAATTCCTGCTGCACCTCCTGCTGCGCGTGGCTGTCGTACAGATGTGCTCGCCGCCCCTCACGCAGCATTTTCGCAGCTGTGAAGTAAACTGTGAAATCCGGGTCCCCGAGTGCGGCCCGTCCGCGGACGCTCCACAAGAAGGAGACGTGCATTGCCAGCACGAGGGCGACCAATAATCGACCTAGCCGTCGGTACGATTTGAGCGAAATGGGTGCGGTCCCTTTTTCTGCCAAGTCCGTCCACACAACAGCTCATGCCTGCTTTCGCGCTAAAAGCTCGCTCGGCCTTCATTATGTCTGGTAGCGGACGGGATTACGATAACTTATTTACGCCCCGCGAAAGTCTCCGTCCTTCCGACTACGAACGTCACCTCCGCAGTTTCCCAGTGCTATACTCTGCCCCGGTGCAGCTTGTCAGGTTTCCCTGGCGACCATTCCCTAGGTCCGAGGAAAAACTCTATGTTTACCGTTGGTAATCCCGGAATTTGCAAGATTTTACACTTTTGATCATGTTGCCGGTATGATTACCTGAGATCAGCTGGAAAGAGAGCAGAAAGAGACTGCCTGGCGGATGCGATCGGTTCGTTCGGCGAATCCATTCCCAGGGCCGACAGCGAGCGTGGAGGTCCAAAAATGGCGGCGGACATCGCTGCCGAATTATGGAGCGCGCAGGACGGACAAGACATCGCCGAATATGCCGTAATGCTGGCGGTGATTTTGGTGGTCGGGTCCCATGCCAATAGCGTTTTCTCTAGCGCTGCGAGTTCGGTCCAGTAGCGGCCAGACTGTTCCAAAGGACGCGACTTTCCCAGCCAGCGCGGTCGCGTATCTTGTAGGGTTCGCGGAGCAGCGTGCACCTCTTTTTTGTTGACCGTTGGTATTTCCGGCAACAAGTCAAGTATCGATGGGCAGAAACTTGCCGAAATAGCCAGCCAGGCCATGATGAGAAGCGGGGCTGATAGAGCTTCTCAGCAGAGTATGGAGCACGCAAGACGGTAAGACATCGCGGAATATGCTGTCATGTTGGCGGTCATTCTCGTGATTGTAGTTAGGAACCATACGCTTGATCGGCTCCAACGCGAATAACGTGTTTTCGAATGTCGCGAGTTCCATTCATTAGTGCAACCACGGCCACCTCGGAAGGGCAGAGAGGAGAGAGAACAGTATGAACCGCACGCGTTTATTGATGATTGGAGTTTTGGCCTTAGCGCTGGGCTTCCTTGTAAGTGTTTATGTCTACAAGAACTTGCAATCGAAAAGCGGCGTCCCCTCCGATCCGGGCATTGATGTGATAGTGGCTGCCGACGACCTTCAGGTCGGGGCGCGCGTAGAAGAACACGACATTAAGATCATCCGCATCCCCACCGCCGATCTTCCCTCCGGCGCGCCTCGCAGGCGCTCCGATGTTCTGGGACACGGCGTGATCATTCCTATTACCAAGGGCGAGTTCATTCTGCCCACGAAGCTTGCCGGTGAGAATGCCGGGTCCGGTTTGCCATCGCTCATCCCTCCAGGGATGCGAGCCGTTTCCGTAAAAGTGAATGAAGTGGTCTCAGTCGCTGGGTTTGTCACTGCCGGGACACGGGTCGACGTCCTGCTGACAGGAACACCGAACGGTGGTTCTGAGCCGCAAACAACTACCGTGCTACAGAATGTCGCAGTGCTGGCCGCCGGCAGCAAACTGGAACGCAACCAGAATGGAGAACCCATAAACACACCCGTCATTACGCTTCTGGTCTCTCCTGACGATGCGCAGCGGCTTGCGCTCGCCCAATCCGAGGGAAAGATCCAGCTCGCCCTGCGCAATCCGCTCGACACGAAGTCCGCGGACGTCCCATCTTCTGGCGCGAGAGGCCTGTACAAGTTTGCGCCCGCTCTGGCGCCAACCGTGCACACTCCGGTTCATCGCCCGCTTCCAGTAAAGGCAACGCCGACGCCACCTCCGGCTTCCACTGGCGTCAGCGTTGAGGTCTTCCAGGGCGACAAGAAACCGGACGTCGTTAAATTCCCAGACCCGAATTCCGAGGCCAAGTGATCGGAAAATCCTCGAGCTCCCGAATTGCATCAATGCGCAGCCGCAGATTTCCTCACGCGGAGAGAAATCGGAAAATGAGAGTTTACACGCTACCGTTCGGGGGCTTGCTGGTCCTCGGAGCGCTCACCTTTCCTGTGTTTGCCGAAAGCATCCAAGTTGACGCGGCACAGACCCAGAGCCAGGCGCCGACGGGAACCCAGACCACGACTCTTCCGCCCCAGTCACAGCAACCGCAGGGCGCGGCACCCCTGCGAGTGATGGTGGGCAAATCGCTGTTAATCAATACCACCGAGCGGCTCAAGCGCATTTCGATTACGGATGACACCATCGCTTTTGCCCGAGTGATTACACCCACGCAAATCCTGGTACATGGCAAGACGCCGGGAGAAGTCTCGCTGCTCATTTGGGATGAACTGGAGCGCTCGCGCAGCTTTGACCTTCGGGTCGACGTCGACGTCAGCGCCTGCGCCGATGAGGAACGCCGTGTGTTCCCCGACGAGCAGATCGCGGTCACCCCTTCGCGCGCCGCGATTGTCCTGTCTGGACACGTGTCCACCGAAGACGTGGCCAAGCGGGCTGCCGAGCTGGCAAGCGCGTACTCGCCGAGAGTGGTGAATGTATTGACGTTCGGGCCGGTGGGAGCCCAGGAGGTCCTGCTGCAGGTGAAGTTTGCGGAAGTCGATCGCAGCGCCCTCAATCAGATGGGCGTGAACTTTATCTCCACCGGGGCTGCCAACACCCTCGGCACGGTAACCACAGGGCAGTATGGCGGCTTTGGGCCTCAGACGTTGACTCCGGGCACGTCGTCAGGATCCACCACCACTCCCGCAAACACCGTCAGCAATGTCCTGAACCTTTTTGTATTTCGTCCGGATATTAATTTTGGCGCGGTAATCGAGGCGCTCGAGAACAAGAACCTATTGCAGATTCTCGCCGAGCCCAACCTCATCGCGGTCAACGGCAAGGAAGCCAGCTTTCTGGCCGGCGGACAATTCCCGTTCCCCATCGTGCAGCCCGGCGCCGGGTTCACGGCAGTTACCATCTCGTTCAAGGAATTTGGCGTACGGTTGCAGTTCACTCCGGAAATCAAACCCAACGGGAACATCCACCTGAAGGTGGCTCCCGAAGTCAGCACGCTTGATTTCGCGAATGCCCTGACGATCTCCGGATTCACGGTGCCCGCCCTGAGCACCCGCAAAGCCGAGACCGAATTTGAATTGCAGGATGGGCAGAGCTTTGTGATCGCGGGCCTGATGGACAACCGCGTCACCGACATATACAACAAGATTCCGGGCTTGGGGGATATTCCGATCCTGGGCAATTTCTTTCGCAGCAGGAGTGCGTTGAAAAGCCATTCAGAATTGATGGTCCTGTGCACGGTGCGCCGGGTTTCGCCGACCACGGAACCGCCCGAGCCGCCCAAGGACCCGAAGCCGTTTATGGACAACGGCAAGTTTGATAAGCACGATAAGTAAGCGCATACGTACAGAGCACAGATGTCTGCCAGATCGAGTTTGGCGGTCAACGAAGACACGGGTAGCCGCTTATGCCAGAGCTTTCAGTCGTCATTGTCGCCACGGATAACGAACAGCGCGCGGTGCTGCAGGTGTTGGTCGATGGCACCAGCGTGGCGCGCACCGCGCACACCTGTGCCAGTTTTCCGGTTGCCGCCTCTGATCCGGTCGCTCGCCGGGTTCGTACCGCCAATCCCGACGTTACTCTAATCGATATTCCCGCCGACAATCCCTCGCCAGCCCTGCGCGCTGTCGAACTTTTGCACCAGGAAATGCCGGAAGGCGCCATCTTCGCCATCGGCAACCTCCATCAGCCCCAGGTTATCGTCAACGCCATGCGGGCGGGGGCCCGGGAGTTTATCGAACGGCCCACCAACACGACGGATCTGCTGGAAGCCTTCGTCCGGCTCACGACGGCGCAACGGAGGGTGCGACAGGAAGGTCCTCGCGGCAAGGTGTTCTCCATTATTAATGCCAAGGGCGGAAATGGCGCGACGACGGTCGCCGTCAATCTCGGCCTCGCCCTGCAGGCTTCCCACGGACAAACCGTGCTGGTCGACCTGGCGCCGCTGGGCCACGCCGCCTTGCACATGAATCTCAAGCCGGTCTTCAATGTGGCCGACGCCACCCGCAATCTCCACCGCATGGACGCGTCCCTGCTCGAAAGCTTCATGACGCGCCACAGCGGTGGAATGCAACTACTGGCGGGAATGAATGTTCCCGCGGCCATCGATCCTTCGACCGCCGAGTTCGTGCGCCTGTTCGATATGATGGTGACGCACTACCGCTACGTGGTGGTGGATGCTTCCTCCCGCTTCGACGCCACCAGCCGCCTCATTGCGAATCTTTCGGAAACGGTCCTGCTCGTGGCCTGCACCGACGTCGCCTCGCTCTGGAGCGCAGCGCGAGTGCAGCAATATCTGGGCGAAACTGGCACCCGCGAGCGCGTTCGGCTGGTGTTGAATCGTTTTCGCAAAGTTCCCGGCTTCAGCGAAGCCGACGCGGAGGCCGCGGTGGGAGCGAAACTTCTGTGGCGCGTCCCCAACCAGTATTTCGCCATATCCAGCGCGATCGATCGCGGCACGCCCGTGATGGACCAGCGTGGCAGTGAAATCGCCCGCTGCTTTTCCGGATTGGCACAGGAATTAACCCGCAACGACATCAATTCAAAGCGCGAGGCGTGGTCGTTATTCAAGTCGGTTTAGAAGTTTTCGATCAAGGAAGTTAGGGCCCTATGGCAAATCTTCAATCATTCGAGCGCACCGACGCCAACTTTTTCCAACAGATCAAAGCGGACCTGCACCGCAAGATTCTCGACCGCCTCGACCTGGAAAAACTGGGCAAAACCTCGGGCGACTCGGCTCGCGACGAAGTCCTGGTTATCATTCGTAACGCGGTCAATAGTGAAGCAATTCCGCTGAGCTTTGCTGAGCGCGAACGTCTGTCGCGCGAAATCCTCGACGAGATTTTTGGCCTGGGCCCGCTGGAGCCGCTCCTCAAGGACCCCACGGTTTCCGACATTCTGGTGAACCGCTTTGACCGGGTCTACATAGAACGGGCGGGCAAACTTGAATTGACCCCCCTGTCGTTCAAGGACAATGTGCATCTGATGCAGATCATCGAGCGCATCGTTTCCCGCGTCGGACGCCGGGTCGACGAATCGTCGCCGATGGTCGACGCGCGTCTCACCGACGGATCGCGCGTCAACGCTATCATTCCGCCGCTGGCCATCGACGGCCCCTGCCTCTCCATTCGCCGTTTCGGGCGTGATCCCATCACCGCCCGTCAAATGATCACCAATCAGACTCTGACCGAGTCGATGCTCGAACTGCTCTCCGCGATGGTCAAAGGGCGCCTCAACATTCTGGTTTCCGGTGGAACCGGCGCCGGCAAGACAACGCTGCTGAATGTCCTCTCCGGATACATTCCCAACTCGGACCGCATCGTCACCATCGAGGACGCGGCCGAACTCCAACTCAAGCAGGAACACGTGGTCCGCCTTGAAACTAGGCCGCCCAACGTCGAAGGCAAGGGGGCGATCCGCCAGCGGCAACTCGTCATTAACAGCCTGCGTATGCGTCCCGACCGCATCGTGGTGGGCGAGGTCCGCGGCGAGGAAGCTTTTGACATGCTGCAAGCCATGAACACCGGCCACGAAGGCTCGCTGACCACGGTGCACGCCAACTCTCCACGCGACGCTATGGCCCGCGTCGAAAACATGGTTTCGATGGCCAACCTGAACATTCCAGAGCGCGCGGTACGTCATCAGATCGCATCCGCCGTGCACGCCGTGGTTCAGATCGCGCGCCTTTCCGACGGTACCCGCAAGGTCATCACAATTTCCGAGATCACCGGAATGGATGGGGATTTGCTGGCGATGCAGGACATTTTTTCGTTTGATCGCACTGGCATCGACGAGAACGGAAAAGTCAAGGGAGCATTCCGTGCCACCGGAATTCGCCCGAAGTTTGCCGAGCGCCTGGCGACCGCAGGAGCCCGTTTGCGTCCGGCACTCTTTGAAACGAAAGCTGAGGTCTGAGAATCCTATGTCAGCGGCTCTCCTAGCCTTCTTCGTTTTCGTCCTCGTCGTGATCGCGGCCTTCGCCCTGGGATCTTTTTTCGATCAGCGTAGCGCACGCGCCCGCCTCCTTAAAGAACGTCTGGCAGAAGAGCGCAAGACACCCGAGCGCAGCCCGGAAGAAGAACTGGCACTGATGCGCGATGAGCAACTGAGCGAGATTCCCGCTCTCGACAGTTTGCTCCGGCGCTCGGAGCGCATCTCGGCCATCCAGAAAATGCTGGCGCAAGCGGGTATGGACCTGCGGGCTGGAAACTTTTTGGGGCTATGCGGCCTTGCCGGAATCGCCGCCGCGATCGTCGCTTACGTCCTCAGCCGACACATCGAGATCGCATGGGCGGCCATGTTTGTCGGGTTCCTGATGCCGTACTCTTACGCTTCCATGAAGCGGCAGAAGCGTTTTACCAAGTTCGACGAACTTTTTCCTGAGGCCATCGATACCCTGGCCCGTGCCGTCCGCGCCGGACACGCCTTCACTACAGCGCTGGAAATGATCACGAGCGAGATCAACGAGCCCGTCGCGGGCGAGTTTCGCCAGCTCTACGAAGAACAGAAATTCGGCATGCCCGTGCGCGACGCTCTGCTCAATCTGACCGAGCGCATGCCCTCGGTTGACGTGAAATTTTTCGTTACTGCCGTCATGCTGCAACGCGAGACCGGAGGCAATCTCGCCGAGATTCTCGACAACCTGTCTTACGTGATCCGCGAACGCTTCAAGATTCAGCGCCAGGTGCGCGTCTACACCGCCCAGGGACGCCTCACCATGGCGCTCCTGATGGGCATGCCTCCGATCATCGTGGTGGTCATGATGACGCTCAATCCGGCTTTCATTCAGCCGCTCTTTTCCGATCCCATCGGCCACATGCTGCTGGTCGGCGGGATCACTTTGCAAACGGTGGGATATTTCGTGATCCGGAAGATCATCCGGATCCAGGTCTGAGAGAAGCAGGTCTAAGGATGCAGGTGTATCGATGTTGCCTCTGATCTTAACAATCGTCGTGTTCGTCACCATCGTGATGGTGGTTTTCTTCTTTGGCGCCGCGGTGGTGACGCCGAGTTCAGTCCTCGGCGCTCGTTTGCGGGCTCTCGGTGGGCAGCAGCAAACGAGCGTGGCCAAGCCCGCCCTCAGGGACCGGATCGAACAGGCCATCGACCCACTCAGCAGAGCTATCCCACTCTCCACCGCCGATGTTTCCCGGACGCGGGCGTGGCTGATCCAGGCCGGGCTCCGTGATCCCATGCACGTCAACTACTATTTCGGGGCACGCGTTCTGGCGGCGACTGCGGGCTTTGCGGCTGTGGCGCTGTTCTCCGGGTTTGACAACCCCTTTCTGCTGGTCGGTGTTCCCGGCCTCGGGTTCTTCCTCCCGCGCTTCATCCTGAAGCGCATGATCCGGGATCGCCAACAACGTATCCGTCTGGCCCTGCCCGACGCTCTGGACCTCACCGTGATTTGCGTTGAGGCTGGCCTTGCCCTCGACCAAGCCCTTATGCGGGTAGGCCAGGATCTGCACCACGCTCATCCTGATCTGAGTGATGAATTCCACCTGGTCAACCTCGAGATGCGTGCCGGCAAGCCGCGGGCCGATGCTCTGCGCAATCTGGTCGAACGCACCGGCGTTGACGACATCCGTTCTCTTGTTGGTACACTGATTCAGACAGATCGCTTCGGCACCAGCGTTGCCCAGGCCTTGCGCGTGCATTCCGACTCCCTCCGCACGGAACGCCGGCAACGCGCTGAAGAACAGGCAGCCAAAACCACGATCAAGATGGTTCCCCCATTGGTGATCTTTGTTCTGCCTTCGATCATTTTTGTGACCATCGGTCCAGCCGTCATTTCGCTGATCCGTCAACTCGGACCGGTTTCTGGGAAATAGCAAGCAGCAATGCAGTTCCATGGGGGCAGTTGAGGTTGATGGCAGTTTTCTCCTCTCTAGGGCAAGCCTTTAATCAGAGCCGGCAGGCGTACCTGGCTACGGCCTTGGCTGTGGCCGACACGCATTGGACTCGACTGCGCGGCTTGCTCGGGCTCGCCCCAGGTGACTTCCGTAACGGAGATGGCCTCTGGATTGTCCCCTGCCACGGCGTTCATACTCTGGGTATGGGGTTCCCCATCGACGTCGTGTACCTCGATCATGAGATGACCGTAGTCCACGTCCAGAGCCGGTTGCAGCCCTGGCGGTTCGCCCCGGTCCGTGCCCGAGCCACCTCTGTACTGGAACTACCGTGCCATACCGCCGCCGAAACAGGGACTGTTGTGGGCGATAGAATTGAGATTACGATCAATAAGAAAATGGGAGCGCACGCTTAGCGTGAGTGCGTCGGTACAACTCGAAGAGGTCGTGGAGCACAGGCACGATGCCCCTGTTCTGCTGGTGGAGTGGTCCTCGCCCTGGCGCGAGTTCGTGACCGCCATACGCCCGGCTCTGGCCCGTTCCGACGCCCGACTCGCGGGCGAAGCGCCTTACGGGATGTTCCCGTATCGCGGCATGGTTCCGTGCTTGCTACTGGAAGTTTTTCTGATCTTCGCCACGATTGTCGTCCGCGTGAAGCTTGAGCAAATGCGTCCGTACGTCGCGCCCCGGCTATCGAGCCGGGACGTCATCTATTACAGCGGCGATGAACTTCCCCGCACCGAGGATCTGGGAGGTGCGCAAGCGGGAACCGTTGGCCGCGCGGGCGGAGCAGAAGCCCACCACCGTACTCAGACCATCAGGATCGCGCGCGGCAGCTCTCTCGCTCAGAGCGTGGTGGACGCGCCCAACCTTAAACTTCCGTCGTCGCGCGATGCGGTGGCGAATCTGCTGGCCGTCAACCCCAACCTGGGTCCACCTCCGTCGGAGGGGTTGCGCTCGACCCGAACCACTCTCACTTACTCGACTCCGATCGTCGCCCCTGCGCCCCAGGTGATCCCCGACTACACTCGCAACGGAGTGCGGCTCGACACCGTGATTGCTCCGACTCCGTCCCTGCCGCGCGATCCCTTCCGCGCGGCGCCGAATCTCAGCGCAACCGTGATTCCTCCAGCCCCCAGCGCTTCCAGCGATCGCATCCTGGTTGCTCCAGCTCTGGGTCCGGCCGTGATTCCGCCCGCGCCGAGCGTCTCCCGTGATCGCACTTCAGCAGCGCTGTCGTTGAACCCGACGGTCGTGGCACCGGCTCCAACCGTTTCCGGCAACACGACTCGCTCTGCACCGGAGCGCGCCACGATCGTAATTCCTCCGGCCCCCGGCGCCGTGAGCCGGGAAATTTCCAGCGCTCCCGTCCAGACTACCAACGTTGCAATCGTGCCGCCTCCGGTGTCTACGCCCGAACGGGCAACGAATCGCAATCCCAGGCTGGCTATGCCAGCGCCGTCGGTCATCGCGCCGCCTCCTTCGGCCGACATTTCACAGGACATGCGCCGGCTCGCTAGTGGCAACGCTCCCGACCCGTCGAAGACGGTTGTGCCTCCGCCGCCTTCGCAAACAGGAAGTGGATCGTACATGAGCGGTTTGATCGGCAAGATTTTTGGGACGACGGAAGTCGTCCCGCCACCGCCCACCGTCAATGCCAACACCAACAGTGGATCAAAAAATGCTTCGCTCAACGCCGATGTCGTGCCCCCGCCACCAGCCGTCTCGGCCAACGCCGCCAATGCCAACCCGCGGGGTAACCGGAACGGGATGGGCGCGTCATTGGGTTCCAACGTGATTGCACCGCCGCCTTCCTCCGGTGTTCTCGGTGGGAGCGGCACGCGCCCGGTATCCGCCTCCACTGCTCCTGCACTTGGGATGCCCAGCGTTGTTCCACCGCCGCCCTCTGTATCCGGGCCCGGAGGCGGCACCGGCGACACGGGCGGAGGTAAGGGTGCGCCCGGAGGCACGCTGCTCGCTAACAACGTCGTTCCGCCTCCTCCCTCCGTCGGCGGCGGCGCCAATTCGACGGGGTCCGGACTCGGTCGCAAAGGTCCCGGACTCGGCTCCGCCATGGAAGCTGGTGCTCCCTCCGCCCCATCGGGGAACGGCGGCAGCGGGACGGGAGCGGGAGCCGTGATTTCCAACCAGCCCGGATCGAAGGTGGGATTGCCGGCTGTCGGAGGGAAAGGCTCGCTTGCCATGTCACCCACCGGTGGAGATAAGCCCGGACTGGGCGGGACCGGCGGAGGAACCAGCATCGCCCGCGGCAACGGCCCGGGCAGTGGCATGAACGGCGGAGGTCCCGGCGCGGGCAAGAGTGGATCGGGCCATGGTTCCGACCCGAACGCCCGTGCGGGCATCTCTCCGCATCCAGGCCCGGGAGGAACCGGCAACGCGACGAACGGGACGCCACCTGTACCAGGCGTTTCCGTGCAAGGGGGCAGCAGCATCGTTACCCTGCCAAGTTTCGGATCGGATCCATCTGGCGGCGAACCTGTCGCTCCCGGGCGTTCCAACACCAAGCAACAACGGCAGGCCCTCGGAGTAACCATTGTTGCTACAGCGACTTCTGGCGGAGTATTCGAGCCTTACAAGAGCCAACTGCACGGTGAGAAGTACAGCGGCTATCTCGAGACGTCCCTAGGTACGGTCGTCGTCGAGTTTGCTGACGGTGGCTCTGGCGGGGCCATCGCCGCGCCGACCGGTTTCCGCACCGATCTCCCCGAGGGCCTGCCGCACGCCCGCATGGTGGTCGCGTGCACGATCGATGCGTCTGGAAACCTGAAGAACGTGCGAGTGCTTGAACCCGGTCCTGCCGAGATGACTGCCAAAGTTGTGGCTTCATTGCACAGCTGGAAGCTTCAACCTGCCATGCGCGGCGACCAACCGATCGAAGTCACAGCCATCCTCGGGTTCGGTATCGACACCAACGATCGCTTTTGAGGATTCTGCCGACGCAAAAATAGAAACGCCGCCGATTCCGCATCGGCGGCGGTCTGTTCAGGCTCCGAATTACTTTCTTGCGCTTCGCTTAGCTTGGCGGCGCCGCGGCGGTGGTATCACGCCCTTCTCAGGCTGCTCGCGTTCGATCTTGTCCGACATCTTGTGCAGCGGCCGATCCGCCACCGAAGACAATTGCCGTCCCGCCACCTTCACCGTTAGACCCTGCCCGGTATAGATGGCTTCGTCGAAGGTCGACCCGGAGTTCGCCGCCGCGACGGCGAACACACCGTGTGGAATGCCGTTGGTGAATGCGGTCGCGACGTAGTCTGCCACCATGAGCCCGTTTTGCGAATTGGGCAGCCAGCTCAGCTGCATGGGCCCTGCGATGGTGACGGGTGCATTCCAGGTCGATCCTCCATTCGCAGAAGAAATAAAGCCAACGATTAGTTGGCAGGTCGACAGCGTGCAGCTACTCTGCGGAAAATAATAGTAGTGAATCGCGACGTGCGCAGCCGCCCCTGACGTCGCCGGATCGATTCCAATCCCCGGGATGAAATGATCCACCGTACTCGAGACATCGTCGATTGGGATGCGCGTCACCGCACTCCAGGTCACGCCGTCGGGCGAAGTGCTGTAGACGAGATCATTCGTCGAGCAGCCGGCGCGAAACCGGCAATCCTCCCACACAATCCAGGTGTTCCCCGCGCCATCTATGGTGGCAGAAGGCAGTGGCCCGCTACGGAAACCTGCCAGATCGGTATGCACCTGAAGATCTGAGATGGTCACCAGGGCGCTCCAACTCGCGCCTCCATCTGTCGAGGTGAAAGCTTCCATTCCAGTCGACCAAATCGGCACGACGACGTTTCCATTCGGCTGGACCAGCGGCTGCCCGCCGATTCCGAACGCCATGTCTGCCGTCGGTAAAGGCGCACTCCAGGTCAAGCCGCCGTCAGTGGAAGTGCTCATTAGGATTTGTTCCGGGTTCTGCACATTGGCGGGATCATCCCATTCCACATAGCAGTTGCCGTAGTGCGGACTCGTCGTCCAACTGTCGCACACGATCCAGTTTTTGTCGGAACTCGCGACGGGCGAACCAACCGGGACAGGGTTCTGCCAATTTAGGCCGTCCGATGACCGGCTGACCACCACTGCCGGAACCTGCGCACTGCCTGCCGGGAGCGGCAGTGACGCGATCATCCATACTCCATGCTTCGCGTCGTACGCCACTGCGGGATCGCTGGCCGCGCCGTACGGACCGGTCCCTTCCCCCGTGGTCAGTCCGGGCAAAAAACCGTGGGTCCAGGTCGTGCCGCCGTCGGTCGAAGTCGCCCATCCGATGTCGGTTGAGCCACCGGGGCCGATTCGCCCAGTCTGAAACGCCGCCACCAAGGTGTTCCCGTTCGCCAGGACGTGCGGCTCCACCTCCGTCGCATGCTGTCCAGGTGCTACGGTGAAGGAATCTGAGCTGATCTGCGTAAGGTTCGGGCCGATCGGGTTCTCTGGCTGAACTGTCTGAGGGGTTGGGGACGACCCGGAACAGCCCACTAGAGCCAGCGCCCACACGGCGAGCAGCGGGGCGACAAGTGTTCGGGCGTCGATTGCCCTTCCGTGGAAACACACGCGGAGCATTGCCTTCATGCGCAACAGTCTTTCACACGACAGGGCCGCGGCGCAGGGAAAAATTGAGGCGGCATCGTTACCATCGGTGGCTCACGCTGGAATTTCAATCGAACCACTTGGCCTCCTGCCGCACGGCTGCTGGCGTCAGCGTGGTTCTCTTTCCGCGCTGGAAGAAGAACGCACGAACGCAACCGCGAGTTGATCGGTATAAATCGGTCTCCAGTCCCGGGTCTCAAGCAAAATGTTGGTGAGAGCCGCATTCCGGGGTAGCAGTAGACACGAAACTTCATGCTCCCCCAGGAATTCCTGCCACCCGGATTCCACATGGACCATCTTCAAGTAAGACTTGAAGAACGTCTCGCCGTAAAAGTCGTGGCGGTCATCAACGACGATGCGCTGCTTCGGGTAAAGCCGGTAAATCAAATACCCGCCCCAATAGTCGGGGCTCAGCACCGGTCCTGGCACCTCATGCCGTTCAAGGTAGGTCACCGCATCGACCGGCATCCGCCGCGGATCAAAATGAGCGTCCATGATTTTAGTCGACCCGAATCTGCCTCCAATTGCCGCGATCCAGAGGGCGATGACAATTGCGGCTACGGACCAAAGGTGCCCCCGCAACTTGCACTGGACACTCGCCACGTTCTGAGAAAATCTTCTGGCCAGCCCGGTGAAAGGGACAAGCGGCCCCACCACCATCACCAGGAGTAGCGATGAAACCGGAATGTTTCGCGAAGCATAGAGGCCGGTGTACACGGCAAGCAGCAGAGTCAAAACGTGGCTCGTGGGCAACTGGCGTACCCGCCCCGCCAGAACCGTCAGTGCGATAAGCAGAAGTACCACAAAGCACCGCTGCGCCACACCGTGAAAATTGGGGGACTGAAATTCCTCAATGTGATCCATCAAGAATCGGTTGGAAAGATAAGAGGCGATGTGCGAATGCAGCTTCCACCCATAAGGATTCAAAAGACTCGATGCTGCTGAGAGCAGCCCTACCCAAATCAACTCCCACGAGCGCTTCCCTGCCGTTATTTTCCCGAAGGCCTGCTCGATCCTGCCATCCTTTGCGCGAAGCCAGTTCCAGACCGCTCCCAGCCAGAAGATGCCTAGTAGTACGAACCCCAACAAAAACCCGCCATGGACATTGACCCAAACCAGCATGAGCAGGGGCAAAGCCCATAACCATTTCCGGCCTCGGCCGCCGCTCCCGCTATTCGAGTCCCGCTCCGAGGCGTCGAGAATCCAGAACCAAATCAGCGTAAACAGCCAACTCAGCACGTGAGGCCGCGCCAGAAAATGAATCATCGACGACGCCAATGCCAGGAGCACGAGCACGAGCGCGACAAGGACATTCGTCCCGCCCTTCGTCAGCAGCCGAAACAGAAGTGCGAACACCGCCGCGATCACGACCGAGGTGAACCACACCACGCCATTCAGTCCTAGAGCGGTTTCCAGTTCACCCACAACCACGTCATAGAGCCATTCCCAGGCAAACCAGGGTTTCGCTCCCATGGAGGCAGAAAACGGATCGACGTGCGGGACGGTGTGCGTGGCCAGAATTTGTTGCCCGGTCCGGATGTGCCATCCGATCCCAGCGTCGCCCAGCAGGCGCACGGACAGCGGGGTGAACACCAAGGTGCCCAGCAGCGCAACAAAAATCAAGTCGGCCACCGAAGGCAGGGCCCAACTAGCCCATACCGGGGTTGCCACTTTTGAAGAACTTCCCGAAACCTCTGCCATCGCGCCGAATCTTATAGATGTACAGCAATGAACAGCAAGGTAAAACCTCGGGTCGTGATTGTCGGCGCCGGCTTCGGAGGCCTGAACGCGGCGCAATCGCTGGCGAAAGCGCCGGCCCAGATTACCGTCATCGACCGCAGGAATCACCATACTTTTCAGCCGCTGCTCTACCAGGTAGCGACCGCCGGTCTTTCTCCGGGAGAAATCGCCGCACCGATTCGCTCGATTCTTCGTTCTCACAACAACGTCGAAGTTCTGCTGGCAGAGGTCACCGGATTCGATCTAGACCGTCGCGTAGTCGAGACTGCCGAGTCGGCAATTTCTTACGATTACCTCATCGTCGCGGCAGGAGCCAGCCATGCTTATTTCGGCCACGAGGAATGGGAGCCTTTCGCGCCCGGCCTCAAGACGATTGAAGACGCGCTCGAAATACGGCGGCGCGTGCTGCTTGCCTTCGAACTGGCGGAGCGGCAGTCCCTGGCCGGAGAGTCAGCTCCTCCCCTCAACTTTGTAATCGTGGGCGCGGGCCCAACCGGAGTCGAACTGGCCGGCACGTTGGCGGAAATCTGCCATCACGCGCTCACGCACGAATTCCGCGCGATCGATCCCGCACGCGCGCACATCCTGCTGATCGAGGGCGGCTCGCGCGTCCTTGCGGCCTATCCGGAAGACCTTTCCCGCAGCGCCCAAGAGCAACTCCAACGCTTGGGAGTGGAGGTCCGCACTTCGACTATGGTCACGCTGGTCCAAGCGGGCGCAGTTTACACTGGGAACACGCGGCTGAATGCGGCAGTCATACTGTGGGCTGCGGGTGTTGCGGCCTCCCCTCTCGGCAAGAAACTCGGTGTCCCGGTCGACCGTGCCGGCCGCGTAGTAGTCCAGCCCGATCTGAGCATTCCGCAACATCCCGAAGTTTTCGTGATCGGCGACCTCGGGGCGGCCAAGGACGCCCATGGCAAGATGCTCCCCGGCGTAGCCCCAGTAGCCATTCAGGAAGGCGGTTTTGTCGCCAAACTGATTCGCCGGGAAGTGAAAGACGGGAGAGCTGAAGCCCGTGCCCCGTTTCACTACTGGGACAAAGGCAGTCTGGCCACCATCGGCCGGGCTGCCGCGGTCGCCGAATTTGGCAAGATTCACATTTCAGGCTTCGTTGCCTGGTTAAGTTGGCTCTTCGTCCACATTCTGTTCCTCATCGGCTTTCGCAACCGGCTTCTGGTTTTTATTCAGTGGGCGTGGTCCTACGTCACCTACGAGCGCGGTGCGCGCTTGATCACCGGCAGCACGGATCTGCCCGGGTGGACTCAAGCCCGATCGAGAGCAGCGCCAGAGCCGCAAGAAATCCGCACAGCCTCGGCTAAATAGAGCGACAATAGTGTTGTCGGGATGCAATTCCCGACTCAGCCGAATGTTCAGGCACGATCGGACGCCATCCTGAGCGAAGGGCCTGTCCTGAGCTTGCCGAAGGAACCTATGCGCTTCTCGCCCCAGACCAGAAGAGTCAGTGCCGTCATCAGTCTTGTTCTTTCCATTGGATTGGTCGCGGGTTTTTCCGCCACGGCGTCGGCCGAGGTTCTCAAAGTGGTGGTCAACGACACCATTCAGCCGATCAGCCAGGAATACATCGCCCGCGCCATCGACGAAGCCCGGCGCCGCAACGCTCAGGCCGTATTGATCGAGATGAATACGCCAGGCGGCCTGGTCAGTTCCACGCGCGAGATCATCGAAAAGATCACCGCCTCGTCTGTGCCCGTAATTGTTTACGTGACGCCTACGGGCGGTCACGCCGGTTCGGCGGGGATCTTCATTCTCGAGTCCGCCGATATCGCCGCCATGGCTCCCGGAACGGCCGCCGGAGCCGCTCATCCAGTTGCTCTCATCGGCCCCGTGCAGCTGAAGCCGGACGACACGATGAAGCAGAAGATGGAGAACGACGCCGCGGCCCTGATGCGCTCGGTCGCCTCCAAACGTGGACGCAACATCGAAGCCGCCGAGAGCGCCGTCCGCGAATCAAAGTCGTTCACCGAGCAGGAGGCACTCTCGCAGCATCTCATCGATTACGTCGCTTCCAGTCCAGACGACCTGTTCCGCCAGATGCAAGGCAAGACCTTTAAGCGCTTCAACGGAGAATCCCATTCGCTCAACCTCACCGGCGATCCGGTCGTTGTTTTTGACATGACACTCAAGGAACGCATCCTCGATGCGCTCATGGAACCGGACTTCGCGTTCCTTCTGCTCGCCATCGGCGCGCTCGCGCTCTACATCGAATTCAATCATCCCGGCGCCGTCATTCCCGGCACGGTCGGCGTGGTGTTCATCATTCTGGCGGTATTCGCTCTCAACCTTCTGCCCACGCGCTTTGCCGCGCTGGGACTGATTCTTGGCGCCTTCGGGCTCTTCGCCGCTGAAGCCAAGTTCGCGACTCACGGCGTGCTCACCGTCGGCGGAATCGTGCTTCTCACTCTGGGCGGCCTGTTGCTGGTCGACTCGCCCATTCCGGAAATGCGGGTTCATCTCATGACGGCATTGGCGGTCAGCATCCCGCTCGGACTGATCACGGCTTTCCTGATGACCATCGCGCTCAAGGCGAGACGCAACAAAGTCGTTACTGGAGTCCAAGGTTTGGTGGGTGAAACAGGAGTCGCGCAGACCGCGCTTTCGCCGCAAGGCAAGGTTTTCGTCCACGGCGAACTCTGGGATGCAGTCGCCTCGACTGCTCTGCCGGTGGGACAGTTAGTCGTCGTTCGCGGAGTCGACGGTCTGATTCTGGAGGTCGCGCCGCTGGGAGCGACACCGCCGCCCGAAGCCGCTCCCGCAGTTCTCTAGACGAGGAACTTTATTTCAAGTTGAACAGTGCGTTCACATGCGCTGTAACGGTTACAGACTGCGCTGTGAACTCCTCCGTCGGAGCCGGCGGGGCGGCGGCCGCCATCGCCGCACCCATCGCACGGGCCATTCGCGGCATCAGAATGCGTTGGTTCTCAAAGGTGTCCACCGACGCATACGAGAGGTCTCCCAGCGTGCGTCCGCTGGCACGCGCCAGTGTGTCGGCAGAGTTGTGCGCCCGGCGGTAGGCATCTTCGACAGCTCTATTCTTCGCGTCATCCATGTTTTCGAGCGTATAGCTGAGAGTCTGGGTCTCGCTGACATTGGCGTCGGCGAGTTGCTGCGTGATTGGTCCGACCTTGGAGAAATCCTTCAGCTTCAAAACGACATCGGTCGTAACGCGGTATCCAATCACCTTATGCTTCGGATCTTTGTAGTCGTAGACGGGCTGCACGGACATGAATCCCACCGTCGCAGTCTTGGGATCGAGCCCGTTCGCGCGAAGCACCTGGCGTACTTGCTCGACCTCTTTGGACGCGTGCTGATAGGCCGCCTGCGATGTGTCGTCCTGCACCGAGACGTTGAACTGGATCTGCGCCGTGTCGGGAGCAGCCTCAAATTTGCCGTCCGCGCCTACGTAGACGGTATTCGCCTGGGCGGCTACGGTGGGATGCTCTTGCGCAACGGCGGCGCCAACGACGAGGAATAGAAGCGCCAGAAAAGTGCCGAGAGATTTCATGACAGACCTCCGAGGGAATTATCAAGCAGCAAAGCTTGTTCCCCAAGATGATTCTCCTCTGAAAGAACGTCTGTCAGAGCTGTCCTTGCAACTTGTCGAGGCCTTGCTAGCGTGTGGGAATGGTCAGGTTGCGGTCCAACCTGATTTCGAGTGCAGTCCCTTTATCGAGCACGAGGTCGTGTCCGGATTCAAAAGCGGTCATAGCTCCATCCGCAGCTCCCGATCCGGCGCCGGTCGCAGCGCCGCGCTTCCCGCCGGCGCGCGCGCCTTGCTCCGCGCCCTCGCCAGCTCCGACGACCACGGCTTCAGCGATTTGCTCTTTGCTCATTCCCTTACGGCCGATTTCGCCTTCCTCTCCGATTTGGCTCAGGCCGTGCTCGCCGGGAACTCCGGTAACGGTCGCGATGAGCGGGACCCATCCATGGGAAGTTTCAATCTCGTCGAAACTGAGCAGCAGTCGCCGCCGCAATCCCGGTTCCACCGCGCTGATGTGCCCCTTGACTTTCTTCCCAGCGTCGATGGTCTGGCCGTTGGCGGCGGTCAGAGCCTCCGCCAGCCGCGCCTGAAAACGATCGCCCGCCTTCGTCATATGCGTGTCAAGCCGGTCCGAAAGCTGGATTAACAAGATGGTGCCCTGCGGGACGCTATTTGCGGGCATGGGCGGGGCGTCCTGCGCCACCAGTGAACCAACCAGAACGATGGCAAAAAGGCCGATGACGAAATGACTCCACACACTAGAAGCGGACTTAGACATAAGGATCCCCCTGCGAGTGGAACTATTCAAGCGATTGGATGGGAGAAAGGAGAAAAATGCTGCCTGAGGCAAGGCGAATTATGAGGCTGCGCCGGGCCCAACTACGGCAAACATGTCGACCTGAAGCCCCTTGGAGTGCACACCCTCAACGATCGTGGCGGGCACCTTGCCCGCGGCGGGGAGCATGCCCACGGCACGGTTTCTGCCTGACTGCTTGGCCCGATGCAGGGCCCGGTCGGCCAGAGTAAGAACCTCTCCGTAAGTGACGGCACGCGGGTTGCCCGGAAAAAACGGAAAGGCCGCCCATCCTACCGAGCAAGTGCGAGAGATCTTTTCCGCGGCACCGCACAGTGTGAATGGCGTATCGGCGACCGCCGAAAGCGCTCGCTGGGCGAGCAACTCGGCCTCGCTTCGGTCCGTGTAGCGTGACACGATAAGGAACTCTTCCCCGCCCCACCGCACCAGAACATCAGAATGGCGAATGGAAGAACTCAGCCGACGAGCCATCTCCTGCAGCACCTTGTCGCCCACATCGTGTCCGTAGCGGTCGTTGACATCTTTGAAATTATCCGCATCGATGAGATAGAACACCAGGTCGCGAATGTGACTGCTATGGCCGTCGGCATAGGCACGCAGTGTCTGGCTTACATCCGCCTCGATGGTCGCGGAAAAATAGCGACGGTTGCGCAGGCCCGTGAGCGGATCGGTGAGCGACGCTTCCTGCAGGGTTACGTTGGTCCGCCGCAACTCGCGATTCAGCCGGTAATGCTGAATAAACAGCAGGAACGCCATCAGAAACATCGTGGCCAGCGTGACCACGACCCGGAAACGCGCGACCTGCGACGGAAGGCGCGGATCAAGCATGGCGCCCAATGCCATAATCGGCAACGAAAGCACACCCATCATCGCCAGGTTGGCCATCCAGGAACTGTAGGTTTCGTCAGCAGCGGATTCCGGCGCCGGCGAAAGTCGTTGTCCGAGGAGGACAACCACGGCAAATGCGGCAAATGATGCGGAATACGGAATGTCATACCAACTGCCGGTGAAATAGATTTCTTTTTCTATGGCGCGATTAAGAATGTAGAACCAGATGCCATTGAACACGAGCGCAGCGCCGAACGCCGCGTAGAACCGCTTCCACCGTCCCGCGGAATCGATCCAGAAGAAGATCAGGACTCCAGCAAATAGGATGGTTTGCGCGCCTGTTAGCAAATCAAAGTTCCGGTTATAGGCGTCCAGATTGGGGGAAACGTATTGCCAGCAGACGACCAGCGACACGTAGAGATAAAGCCACCACAGCAGCAACAGGAAGAAGTCGAGCGCGCCCAGTCTGGCACCGCGCGCCGTCGGTTCGCGGTGCGGCCTGAGCAACAGACCAGCCAACATGGGCGCTCCGGCCAAAAACAAGAGCGCGTCGGCGGGATACATTTGGGGCAACTTCTTCCGGAGAATTAAGTCGAACGTGATCCACACTGCCTGGTCGCCGAACCATGTTGCCCACCCTGCAGCCTGAAGCATCCAGAACCAGCGCATGCGGCCTTTGCTGGCGAGCCCAAGCCTGGCAAAGGCAAAGAACGGGACGAGCATCAGCAGGCCACCAACCACGTCGCTAACTGCGACCTGCATCAACCCCTTCGGCAGAAACAAACACGACGCGGTGACGACCGCCGTAAGCAGGCCGGCAGTCGCAACCGTCAATCTGAATGGCCTCGGAGTGTACAAACGTTCCAATCTTGGTATAGCGAATTTAGCCCTTGGCCCCAGTGGAATAAGCAAGAGGAGCGGTCTGTGCGCTGATGGCACGACGCAGCTCTTCGAAAATCTCATCGGGCATTTGTTGAAAAACGGTCACGACGTCGGGATCAAACTGGCGACCGGACCAGGCCTGGATCTCTTTGCGCGCTTCCCCGAGCGATCTAGCGCGTCGATACACACGGTCCGACGTGATGGCGTCAAGAGTGTCGGCGACGGAAAAGATGCGCGCCCCCAACGGTATTTCCTCGCCTTTCAGACCGCGCGGATAGCCGCTGCCGTCGTAGTGTTCCTGGTGAGAATATACGATGTCGCACGCCTCTTTCAAAAAGGGAATCTTCTTGACGATCTGATAACCCTTGAAGCAGTGTTCCCGCATGATCGCAGTTTCTTCGGCAGTCAGTTTGTCGGGCTTGTTCAGGATCTTGTCCGGAATGGCCATCTTGCCGATGTCGTGGAGAAAGGCACCGCGGGCAATGGTCGCGACCTGTTCCGCTGGCAATCCCATGGCGCGCGCGATCGCCATGGTGAAGGCGGTGACGCGTCGAGAGTGACCCTCGGTCTCGCGATCTTTGAGATCCAGCGCATCTCCCAAGGCTTGCAGAGTGATGTCGTAAGAGCCGATCAATTCCCGATTGGCGGCCTGTAATTGATCGGTGCGAGCCTTCACCAGGGACTCCAGATTCGTTTGATAGGTGCGGTTTTCGACTTTGAGGCGGCGGTTTTCGAGCGCCCGGCTGACCGTGTTGAGCAACTGCTCGCGCTCAAACGGTTTCAGCAGGTAGTCGTAAGCACCATTGCGAATGGCGGCCAGGGCCACGGAGATGTCGTGCACGGCGGTAACCATCACCACCGGCATATCCGGATACTTTTCCTTGGTGCGTTCCAGCAGCCCGATGCCATCCAGATCGGCCATCATCAGGTCGGAGAGCATGAGCTCAAATTCCTCGCCGGAATTGAGCTTCGCCAGCGCCTCCAGGCCCGACCCCGCTTGTTGGCAGGCATACCCTGCCGCACTCAGCATGGAGGCAACGATTTCGCGAATCGCTTCTTCGTCGTCAACGACAAGAATACGGTCTTGCATGAAAGGTACTCAAAAGTCTATCGGCGATTGTAACCCACACACGAGATGCCGAAAGTAATCAATCAGGTCCGGAAACCCCATCGAGAAAGCCACCCGCCGTGATATTCAGAAGTCAGGAATCCGTACGTCCGAAACCGATGATCGCTTCCTACGGGTCAATCTGGAACATGGCAGCAGGGCTCGGCATCGCCACGCCGACGACGGCAGAGTTCGCCCTGTTGCTCCTGCTGGGCACGTCCCTGCTGGTGCTGCTCGCATTTCGCGAGAGCTACCTCAAGCTTTGGATTGTGGGATGGACGGCGTTCGTGGTCTCGCGCCTGGCGGAGCATTCGCTGGCGACCAGATTCCCCGCGCCCTTCGGGGCAGTAGCCGTACAGGCGACATTCGTGCTCGCCGTAGGATTGCTGAGCGGGTCCATTCTGCTCTATGTCCGCAGCCGGAATCTGATTGTGCCTCTGGCCGTGATCACGCCCATTCTGGTGGGTCTCGCCGGTGCCCGGTTGTTGTTGGCGCCCGATTCTCTGCCCTTGCGCATGGCGGTTGAAGTCAGCTATCGCATTCTGTTGCTGACCGCCTCGATTGCCCTGCTGCGAGCGCGCCGTGGACGGTGGGAACCGGCGGCGTGGCTGGTTGCCTTGTCTCTGCCCTGCCTGCATCTGTCCTGGTCTCCGTTCACCGACCGAGTACCGGGGGCTGCCTTCCTTGCCTCCGAAATTGCGCTTGGCGTCGCCATGCTGCTGGTAGTCTTTGGCGAGGCTCGAGCCCGCACGCGAAGGCTGAACGCTCTGCAGGCACTCGCGCAGAGTGTGTCCGGCGCCCAGCAGTATGGAAACGTCGTTCAGGCCGCGGTGGAAGATTTGCGGCACCTGACCCATGTCCGAGCGGCATGGTTCCGTCTGCTCGAAGGTGGCCAGTTGGTGGCAACCCACGCGGTTGGGCTTTCTGCCGACTTCCTGCGCGATGCTGGATTTGCCGCGATCACTGAAGATGTCTCGAAACTGCTGGAACTTACCGATGCCCGAGTCACGAAACGCGAAGGCGCGATTCCGGAGAGTGCCGATCTTCTCGCCGCCGAGAGGATTAACCAGGTCATTACGCTTCCAGTCGTGGGCAGCAAGTCATCGGTCGGAATCCTTTTCCTGGGAAATTCTGGAACCCGCGATTGGACCGGCGAAGAACTGAAGTTTCTACAGGCGTACGCCAAGCAATTGGCCCTGGCCGTAGAAAACTTCCGCCTCCTCGAGCAAGTCCTGCGTTCGCAGCGCCAGTGGATGAACACCTTCGACTCCATCCACGACATCATCCTGGCGCATGACGACGACTATCGCATCATCAAGGCCAACCAGGTTCTGCTCGAACACCTCGGTCAGGCAGCCGCCGACGTTCTGGGCAGCACTTGCGAGGCGACTTTACCTCACGTCTACGGCGAGTGGACCGGTTGTCCTTACTGCGCCCGCGGCGCGGACGAAGAATTCACCGAGGGCGCCGATCCGTGCTTCGGTGGCTTCTCTGTCGTCTCGACTTCGTCCTACGCAGAGCAAGGCAGCGCGCAAAAAGGAATCATCCACGTCGTGCGCGACATCACCGATCGCCGTTCGGCGGAGGAAAAATATCGCCTCCTGTTCGAGCAGGTCCAGGAGGGCGTCTACGTGGCCACGCCTTCGGGGCGGCTCATCGATTGCAATGACGCTTTCGTTCACATGCTCGGCTACAGCACGCGGGACGAGTTGCAGGTACTGAACCTCGATGCCGAAATCTGCGTCGATGCCAAGCAACGCGAGAGCTTCCACCGCGAGATCGACGCCCACAATTACGTGCGCAATTTCGAAGTGACCATGCGCCGCAAGGATGGGACACTCCTGTTGGCGGTCGAAAGCAGTTTTGCCACCCGCGACTCAACCGGCAACATCGATCGCTACCAGGGCTTCGTTCTCGACATGACCGAAAAGCGCCGAGCCGAAGATGAGATGCGGCGGCGTAATCGTGAATTGAACGCCCTGAACGCGATGGCGGTGGTGGCAGCGCAATCCTTCGACCTCGACGAAATCCTGAACCTCACGCTGCGGCAGGTCGTCACCCTGTTTGGGGTAGAGAGTGGTTCGGTCTACTTGTCCGACACCGACGCCCCCACATACCGGCGGCGCGCCGCCTGGGGACCACGTAGCCGCGAGAAGGGTCAAGCGGCGGAAATCACCTTTGAAGAAGGCTTTGGCGACCTGGTGGTACGTTCCCGCGCGGAAGTGGTCACTGCGGAATATCTCCCGCATCTGCCGCCCAAAGTTGCCGAGTTCCTCCGCTCCGACGCCGAGCGCGCCTGGATTTGGGTGTTGTTCTGGGGCAAGGACAGCCCGGTCGGCATCATGGGCTTATGCAGCCATCTCGGCTACGAATATTCCAGTAACGACGAGAACCTCCTGGTCGCCATCAGCCGCCAACTGGCCACCACAATCGAAAAGGTGCGGCTCTACGAGGAGACCTGCCGTGCCTACGAAGATCTGCGCA
The DNA here is from genome assembly GCA_963819035.1 of uncultured Acidobacteriaceae bacterium. GTDB lineage: Bacteria > Acidobacteriota > Terriglobia > Terriglobales > Acidobacteriaceae > Sulfotelmatobacter. Next base: position 141,737 of record CAWFUU010000012.1, read on the forward strand.
AAACTCAGGAACAACTGCTGCAGAGCGAGAAAATGTCGGCGGTCGGCCAGTTGATTGCGGGAGTGGCACACGAACTGAACAATCCACTCACCGCGATCCTCGGATACGCCGAACTTCTGGAAAGCGAAGGCCTGAACACCCGCGCTCAGGACTACGTCAGCAAGCTCTTCAAACAGGCGCAGCGCACGCACCGCGTGGTGCAGAACCTGCTCTCCTTCGCCCGGCAGCGCAAGCCGCAACGCGAGGAGGTCGACATGCGCAAGGTACTCGACGAAACCCTGGCCCTGCGCGATTACGATCTCAAGATCAACAACATTGCCGTCGAGCGCGAGGCTCCTTCAGAACCCGTGCTAGCGGTGGCCGATCCTCACCAGATCGAGCAAGTGTTTCTGAACATTATCAACAACGCCGTCGATGCGATTCTCGAAACCGGACGCAACGGCAGGCTGAGGATCCGCGTCTATAGCCAGAACGGGCACGTCTGTACCCAGTTCGCCGATGATGGCCCCGGCCTCAAAGATCCCAAGCGCATCTTCGATCCCTTCTACACGACCAAGAGCGTTGGCAAAGGGACCGGTCTCGGGCTCAGCATCTGCTATGGCATCGTGAAAGAACACGGCGGCGACATTACCGCCAACAATGCTCCCGAGGGTGGCGCGGTGATTGAAGTGAAGCTGCCAGTCGCGGTCGCCACGCAGCCCGAACCCGAGCCGGCCAAAGTGCCTATGCGCCCTCACGAAGGGGCAATCAGCGGTCGCGTCCTTCTAGTGGAAGAAGAGGCCGCAGTCCTCGAATTTGAGCGTGACGTGTTAGCCGGTGCTGGGGCTGCGGTCGTAACCGCAAGGAATAGTGAGGACGTCAAGACTCGCCTGCTGTCAGAGCCTATGGACGCGGTCATTATGAGCGGTAAAATGCCAGGCGAATGGAACGCCAAAGAATCCTACACCTGGCTGAAAACGAATTGCCCCGGCATGGAAAGCCACGTGTTGTTCACCTTCTCGAACGGAATGGACCAGAACGACGCGCGCAGTTTCCTGCAGGAAAACAACGTCCCCTACCTGGTGAAACCGTTCGAAGTGGCCGAACTCATCGCGCAGACGCGCAAGCTGCTTCCGAAAGCACAAGCCGCGGGCGCGGGAGCAGACTAAAGCACAGTTTCCCGGTTGCAGGGATCCATAAAGTGACCCACCGGCAGAATTAAGGTCGTTCCAGTCCTAACTTTGTGACAACTCACTAAAATGTTCTCGCACGAGTTTTGCAGCGGTGAAATATGCAGAAGTAAATTTCTCGTGCTGTCTCGCCCCCTCCGAGTAACCTTCCGGCGAAAGCGCCTCAGCTCCAGACTCTTCGATTTGTCGTATCTCGATCTGTGCAGCCCTCATGCATTCCTCAATTTTGCCGTAGATGTTCTCAGGGACAAACGGATAGACGCTTTCAGCCAGATCCACAAGCACGTTGAATCGCTCCTTAAAGTGGTTCAATCGAGCCGAAATTAGCTTCAGCTTTTCGCCTGCATCCTGAGGGGTCCAATCGAGGAAGGGTCTCAGACCGTTAAAGCTCAATCTAAGTCTCCCAAGCGCGGCGAAAATGTCCTTCACCACGTTAAACTCGGTATCAAAATGGGTTTTGGTGACGTAGCTACGGTGCCCGAGTTCTGCCTCTATCCGCTTTCGCTTCTGCTCCAGTGCATCCCGATAACTTTCAAATTCCTTATCAAGTTCGCTCTTGTACCGCGCTAACCAACGATCAGCGATATGGCCGCTAAGTCCTTTGACAACCAGCCAAGCGGTGGCCCCGCTGCCCGCCAAGGACGCGAGAAATGTCGTCACCGAGAAGTCATACATGCGGGAAGTATACCCCCGGTGCCGTGGTATTATTCGAGGATGTCTAAGCTGAATTCTGTCCCCCTGTATCCCGTAAATCTCTCGGCTGGGGGCGTTCCTCTTAATCTTTGCAAGAACAAGACTCCGGACGGCAGATTTCAGATCGCTAGAGTCCTCAAACCGGGCGGCCCGCAAGAAGGAGATTTTGAGATTCTGTGGGAAGGAAATAGCGAATCAGAAGCAGAGGAGTTCGCGAGAATGGAGGCTGAGAGATCGCACCCCGGCCTTTTAACTAGACAAGCGATGTGAAGGCATTCGACTATCCACTAATCCATCCCTGAAACGCACAGCCCTCCACAGGCTTCCTCCATCTCCCCGTGCGCTAAACTAGCTACACACCATGGCGCAATTCGTCCACCTGCACCTCCACACCGACTATTCCCTGCTCGACGGCGCCTGTGACGTAGAAAAGCTTTGCCAGCGCGTCCAGGAACTGGGTATGCCCGCCGTCGCCATGACCGATCACGGCAACATCTTCGGCGCTGTGCATTTCGTCAACGCCGCCCACAAGCACGGCGTAAAGCCGATCGTCGGCTGCGAACTCTACGTCTGCAAAAAGGACGACCACAACATCGAGCGCACTCCGCCCGAGGGGGACACTTACAATCATCTGCTGGTGCTGGCCGAAAACGAAGAAGGCTACCGCAACCTGGTCAAGATCACCTCGGAAGCCTCGCTGCACGGCTTTTACTACAAGCCTCGCATCAGCAAGAAATTTCTGGCGGAGCACTCGCGCGGCCTGATCGGCCTTTCGGGATGCCTTAAGGGCGAAGTCGCGGAGCGCCTGATGGAGAGCAACTACGAAGCCGCCCGGGCAGCGGCCGCAAGCTTTGCCGACATCTTCGGCAAAGAGAATTTTTACCTGGAGATTCAGGACCAGGGCCTGGAGATGGAACACCGCATTCATCCCGGCCTCTTCCGTCTGGAAAAGGATCTGGGCCTGCCGCTGGTGGCCACCAACGACAGCCACTACTTGTGCGAAGACGACGCCCACGCGCAAGACGTCATGGTCTGCATTCAGACAGCGAAGTCGATTCGCGACACCGCGCGCATGAAGTTCGAGGGCACGCAGTTCTTCGTCAAAAACCACGACGAAATGTACCGCGTGTTCAAAGACTCGCCAGAAGTCTTAACCCGCACGCTCGACATCGCCGAACGCTGCAGCCTGCGGCTCGAAAAAGTCGCGACCCCATTCCCGCAGTTCGAAGTCCCGCCGGGCTACACCATCGACAGCTACTTTGTCCACGTGACCCGCGAAGGCTTCGCGCGCCGCATGGAGACCCTGCGACCGCTGCAGGAGCAAGGAAAACTGAAGCATCCGCTCACCGACTACGAGCAACGCCTGGAGCGCGAACTCGGCATCATCCAGCAGATGAAGTTTCCCGGGTACTTCCTGATCGTCTGGGACTTCATCCGTTACGCCAAAGAGAGAGACATTCCTGTAGGTCCCGGCCGCGGATCGGCCGCTGGCTCGCTCGTCTCCTACGCGCTCGGCATTACCGATCTCGATCCGCTGCAGCACGAATTGCTCTTTGAGCGCTTCCTGAATCCCGAGCGCGTGTCCATGCCTGACATCGACATTGATTTCTGCATGAACCGTCGCGGCGAGGTCATCAACTACGTCACCCAGAAATACGGCCGCGACAACGTAGCCCAGATCATCACTTTTGGCACCATGGCCGCCAAGGCGGCGATCAAAGACGTCGGCCGCGCCATGGACATTCCCTACGCCGACGTTGACCGCATCGCCAAGATGGTTCCTACGCAGCTCAACATCACGCTGGAGCAGGCCATCGAAGACTCGGCGCAACTACGAGAGGCAATCGAGAAAGACGGGCAAATACGCGAGTTGTTCGAGACCGCCAAAAAGCTGGAAGGCCTGGTGCGCAACTCCGGAGTTCACGCCGCCGGAGTGGTGATTTCTCCGCGCCCGCTCACAGAACTAGTCCCGCTCCACAAGACCAAAAACGACGAAATCGTTACCGCCTTCGACATGGTTGCCATCGAAAAGATGGGCCTGCTGAAGATGGACTTCCTCGGCCTGACCACGCTCACCATTCTCACCGACGCCATTAAGCTGATCGCGCAGACGCGGGGCACGGCGATCACGCTCGAACAGATTCCGCTGGAAGATAGTGAAACGTATGTGAAGGTCTTCCACAAAGGACTGACCTCCGGCGTCTTCCAGTTTGAATCGCACGGCATGCGCGACGTGCTGCGCAAATATCAGCCGAATTCGATCGAGGATCTCACCGCTCTCAACGCCCTCTACCGCCCCGGCCCGATCCAGGGCGGCATGATCGACGATTTCGTCGACCGAAAGCATGGGCGCAAAAAGGTCGAATACGAACTGCCGGAGTTGCAGGAGATTCTGCAGGAAACCCTGGGCGTGATCGTCTACCAAGAGCAGGTAATGCAGATCGCGAACCGCCTCGCCGGATACTCCCTGGGCGAAGCCGACCTGCTGCGCCGCGCCATGGGCAAGAAAAAGGCCGAAGAGATGGCGCAGCAGCGCGAGCGCTTCATCGAGGGTGCAGCGCAGCGGAAATATCCTCCGAAAAAGATCGAGAAGATCTTCGACCTCATGGCGCAGTTCGCCGGATACGGCTTCAACAAGTCACACTCCGCTGCCTACGCTCTGCTGGCTTATCACACGGCGTACTTGAAGACCCATTATCCCGTGGAGTTCATGGCGGCGCTGTTGACGTCTGTAACCGGTTCGACCGATGACGTCGTGAAGTACATCAACGAATGCCGCGAGATGGGAATTGCCGTCGATGCTCCCGACATCAACGTGTCTGATGCAAACTTCACTCCCCACAGCGAATCGATCCGCTTTGGCCTCGCAGCGGTGAAAAATGTCGGCGGCAACGCCATTGAATCCATCGTGGCTGCTCGCAAGAAGCTCGGCCGGTTTAAATCTATCTTCGAATTCTGTGAGCACGTCGATTTGCGCCTGTTGAATAAACGGGTACTCGAATCGCTCATCAAGAGCGGCGCTATGGATTCTCTGGGCCGCCGGGCCCAGCTCATGGCAGTGCTCGACAAAGCCATGGAACAGGCGCAAAAGGCCCAGCGCGACGCCGAATCCGGCCAGCATGGCCTGTTTGGAGTGTTTCAGCAGGAAGAGGCCGCAACCCAGAACGACAAGTTGCCGAACGTCCCCGACTGGGACGAGCACGCGCGTCTCAGTGCCGAGAAAGAAATTCTCGGCTTCTTCATCAGCGGCCATCCGCTTCAAAAATATAAAGACAAGCTCGCAGACCTGCAGGCCCTGAGCACCGAAGAAATCGCCTCCATGAAGAACTCGACGGGCAAAGACGAAACCATCGTCACGGCCGGCATTATCAGCAACGTGCGCGTGCTGAAATCGAAGCGAGGTGACTTTTACGCGCAAGCCACACTTGAAGACATGGCCGGCACCATCGACCTGATTGTCTTTCCCGAGGCCTACAAACGCATCGGGGAGAAGGTCAAGCTCGAGGTTCCCGTGCTCGTGAAAGCGGGCGTGCGCATCGAAGAAGGAGCTAATCCCAAACTCACCGCCGCCGAGATCATGCCGCTCGAAGACGCCAAGGTTCCGCTCCCGCGCGCCATCCGCATTCGCATCCCGATCGAGGCATCGGGCGAGAACACCGTCGACGATCTACACGCCTTATTTCTGGAGCGCAAAGGAGAGGCCAGAGTGTTGTTTGACGTGGAACGGCGGGACGATTTCATGGTGGTGATGGAGGCGGACGGCTATAATGTTCTACCGGACCGTTCCTTCATCGCCCGCGTCGAGCAGTTGTGCGGGCGCGGCAGCGTCCGCATCATCAACTGATTCCCAACATGGCCGCCACTGAGAAAGCGCAGCAGGAATTACGGCAGATCGAGCGCCAGGTCGCCGAGATGGAATCGTCCGGCGCCGACGACGAGACTCGCCGCCAGATCGAGAAACTGCAAGAGCGCATCGAAACGCTGCGGCGCGATTTGAACGCACCTCCTACGGCCTGGCAGAAGACCGAACTGGCGCGGCATCCGCAGCGCCCGCAGTCGCTGGATTACATCGAGCGCGTCTTCACCGATTTCAGCGAGCTTCACGGCGATCGCGGCTTCGGCGATGACGCGGCCATCGTCTGTGGCATGGCCCGATTCCACGGCGACGAAGTGCTGGTCGTGGGCACGCAAAAGGGACGCGACATGAAGCAGCGCGTCTTCCGCAACTTCGGCACCCCGCACCCGGAGGGTTATCGCAAGGCCATCCGCATCATGCAGTTGGCGGAAAAATTCCGGCGCCCGATCTTTACGCTCGTCGACACCGATGGCGCCTACCCCGGAATTCATGCGGAAGAGCGCGGGCAGGCCGAGGCCATCGCCTACAACCTGCGGGAGATGGCTCGCTTGAAAGTCCCCATCATCGCCACCGTCATCGGCGTGGGCGGCAGCGGCGGCGCTTTGGCCATCGCCGTAGCGGACCGCGTGCTCATGATGGAGAACTCGATTTACTCCGTCATCTCGCCCGAGGGGTGTGCCGCCATCATGTGGCGCGATGCGGCCAAGAAAGAGCTCGCCGCCGAAGCCATGCGCATCACGGCCACGGATCTGCAAGAACTCGGCTGTATCGATGACATCGTGCCCGAACCGGAAGGCGGGGCCCACCGCGACCACGAGGCCGCCGCCAACCTGCTCGATGCCAGCCTGCAGAAGCACTATGCCGCCCTGAAGAAGATTCCGCCTGCCGAATTAGTCGTGTCACGATATAATAAGTTTCGTAACATCGCCCAGTTCTTTAAGACCGAAGGGTAAGCGCTCGATCCTCCCCGTTCCAAGCCAGGTTCCCTTGCGCGCCCAGCGGGCGATTTGCGACGCCACGATCGCGGTGCCGCCGTATAATAGAGTGTTTTCCTCGTTGCAACCTACAAATCAGGGCGACTGGGTTCCGCCTGCTTCGTGAAGGAAGGTATTGGGATGGCCACTACAGATGTCGTGCCCCGCGGATCGACCGGAGGCGTCGGGCACAAGCGCGTAGTCAACGACATGAGTATCCAGGTCGCGACCGTCAACGGTTCCGGCTCGCAAAGTTCAAACACGGTTCTTCTCCGCAGCATTTTTCAGATGGGCGTGCCGGTTTCGGGCAAGAACATGTTCCCGTCGAACATCGCCGGTCTACCCACCTGGTACACGATCCGCGCTAACAAGAACGGCTACATCGGCCGCAAGAAGGAAATCGACTTCCTGGTCGCCATGAATCCGGAGACCGCGCAGGAAGACACCATGTCTCTGGCGCCGGGCGCTTCGGTGCTGTACGACGAACCCCTCGCCCTGCATAAACTGCGCGACGATCTGATCTTCTATTCAGTCCCTTATGACAAGCTCGTCGCCGCGGTCTGTCCCGAAGCCAAGCTGCGCAAGTTGGTCAAGAACATGGTTTATGTCGGAGTCGTCGCCAACTTGCTTACGATCGAGATGTCCGAAGTCGAGATCGCCATCCGAAAGCAGTTCGCGAAAAAGGCGAAAGCGGCCAATCTGAATCTGGCGGCCGCGCAGGCCGGCTTCGACTACGCCAAGGCCAATCTGCAAAAACGCGGCGTCTTCTACATCGAGCGCATGAACAAGACCGCGGGCAAGATCATTATCGACGGCAATTCCGCCGCCGCCCTGGGCTGCATGTTCGCGGGATGCACCGTGGTCACCTGGTATCCGATCACGCCGTCGTCCTCGCTGGTCGAGACCATGATCGAGTACATGAAGGAATACCGCATCGGCCCTGATGGCAAGGCGACATTCGCCATCGTTCAAGCCGAGGATGAACTCGCCGCCATCGGCATGGTTATCGGCGCAGGCTGGGCGGGCGCGCGCAGCATGACCGCAACCGCCGGGCCCGGCATTTCGCTGATGTCCGAGTTCGCCGGCCTTGCCTACTACGTCGAAGTTCCCGGAGTCATCTGGGACATCCAGCGTGTCGGCCCCTCGACCGGCCTGCCAACGCGCACTTCGCAGGGAGATATCCTCTCGACTGCATTCCTTTCGCATGGCGACACGAAGAACATCATGCTGATTCCCTGCTCTGCCGAAGAATGCTTCACCATGGCTACGGACGCCTTCAACCTCGCCGAACAGTTCCAGACGCTGGTCTTCGTCATGTCCGATCTCGATCTTGGCATGAACAACTGGATGGCGGATCCGTTCCCCTATCCCACCACCCCGATCAAGCGCGGCAAGGTTCTCAGCAAGGAGGATCTCGACCGCCTGGGCGGATTCGCCCGTTATAAAGACGTGGACGGCGACGGCATCGGCTACCGCACGCTGCCCGGCACTTCGCATCCCGCGGCCGCCTACTTCGCTCGCGGCAGCGGCCACAACGAAAAAGCGCAATACAGCGAGCGCGCCGACGACTTCGAAAACAACATGGAGCGCCTGAACCGCAAGTTTGAAACCGCGCGCTCCTTCGTTCCGCGACCCGAGATCACCAAAGGGAACAACGCGAAAATCGGAATCATCGGCTACGGCACTTCGCACTGGGGCATCACAGAAAGCCGCGATCAACTGCGCGACGAGTATGCCATCGAGACCGATTATCTGCGTCTGCGCGCCTATCCCTTCACCCGCGAGGTCCACGAGTTCATCGAGCAGCACGAGCACGTCTACGTGGTCGAACAGAACCGCGACGCCCAGATGCTCTGCCTGCTCAAGCTCGACTTGAAGCCAGAACTCATCGGCCGCTTGCGCAGCATCTCCCACATCACCGGACTGCCGCTCGACGCGCGGTCCATTACCGACGAACTGACCAGTATGGAGGGCAAGTAGATGTCGACCACCACCGTTGAGCCCGGCGCAGCCGCACCCGGCCCAAAGACCAATCGCATCGGCCTCACCGTCATCGACTACAAGGGCGGCAAAACCACGCTGTGCGCCGGTTGCGGCCACAACGCCATTTCCGAGCGCATCATCGAGGCCATGTTTGAGATGGGCGTCGAGCCTGAGTTCGTGATCAAGCCCAGCGGCATCGGCTGCTCGTCGAAGACTCCGGCTTATTTTCTGACGCGTTCGCACAGCTTCAACGCCGTGCACGGCCGCATGCCATCCGTCGCCACCGGAGCGTTGCTGGCCAATCGCAAGCTGATCTGCATCGGCGTCAGCGGCGACGGCGACACGGCCTCGATCGGCATCGGCCAGTTCGTTCACCTCATGCGCCGCAATCTGCCGATCATCTACATCATCGAAGACAACGGCGTCTACGGCCTGACCAAGGGCCAGTTCTCCGCCACCGCCGACCTCGGCTCCAAGCTGAAGACGGGCGTGGTCAACGACCTCCCGCCGATCGACACCTGCGCCCTGGCCATTCAGCTCGGCGCCACGTTTGTCGGCCGCTCGTTCTCGGGCGACAAGCGCCAACTCAGCGCCATGCTGAAAGCTTCCATCGCGCACAAGGGTACTGTCATGCTCGACGTGGTTTCTCCCTGCGTCACCTTCAACGATCACGAGGGCTCGACCAAGTCCTACAAATACGTGAAGGAGCACGAAGAGATTCTGCAGGACGTCAGCTTCGTCCCTGCCTTCGAGGACATCAACGTGGAGTACGACGCCGGCTCGACCGTTCGAAGTCACGATGCATGACGGGTCCCGGCTGCACCTGCGCAAGCTGGAAGAAGACTACGATCCCACCGACAAGATTCGCGCCATGACGCGCCTCACCGAGGCTCATGACAAAGGCGAAGTGCTGACCGGCGTGTTTTACGTGAACCCGAAAGCGCCCAACTTCATCGACATGCTGAACGTCGTCGATCAGCCCCTGGCCACGCTGCCGGATTCGATGACGCGCCCGGGCAAGGAAGTGCTCGACGCGGTGATGGAAGAGTTGCGCTAAAGCGACCTGCCGCAGTGCGCCGATGCCTAAACTCGCCGTACTTTGGCGAGATTCAGGGCTGGCGATTCTCACTTTTCGAAAGCTGCGATTTCGACTAAGCGCTCTTCAGACGCGGCTCGCCGCTGTGTTCCGGATTCTGCCCCGGCTCGGGAAAATCGGAATCCGCATCCTTCAGCATGGGATCCTGATCCCGATGTCCAAGCTGTTCCTGCATCCCTATATTTCCGGGAATCTTGTGATCTTCAGATTCCGTAGCGCCCTTCGCGGTGTCCTGATCAGGCTTGCTGTCTGGCATGATTCCACCTCGTACCAATGATTCGAATCTGTAACGCTCAGGCGGCTGATAAATCCCAATGAAAGCCGCCCCTCGCTGAGTCACTTTATCACTGGAACTTTCCGGGCGAGAATAGTTATAAAACTTGGATAACCGATCGGAATCGAGGATAGGGTCGAGGTGAAGGGCATATGAGGCGGTTGATTTCCTTCCTGCTGCTGTTGGTGATGTCCACTGCGTTTGCCTGGGCGGCTCCGCCGACGCGCTTCAGTCGTACCCGTAAAGGCGACCCACGCCCGCGTCACACCGTCACCACGCGCATAAGGCTGCCAAACATCGCACGCCTAAGCGCCATCGCGCCGAAGTCTAGCCGGCCTGCCCACCAGGCACTTCCCGCTGATCGCGCTCGGTTGCGGATCATCTGCCTGACAGTCGAAACTCCCAGCTTGCGCAGCCGCTCCCGCGCCTGCAACGCCTCCGGAGAGTGCGGATAACGCTGGACCAAGTGCCTCAACTCGCTCACTCCGTCATCCTGCTTCCCCAGTTCGAGCAGCGCAAATCCCTTTTTTAACTGCGCCGAGGCTGCCTTGTTCCCGCTGGGGAAGTTCTGCAGCACCTGATCGTAGCTCTGCACCGCCTGCTGGTAGTTTCCCTGCTTGAACTGGATCTCTCCAAGGTAGAAGTAGGAATTCCCGGCGAGATCGGTGTTGGGATAGTACTTGATGTAGTCGGAAAACTCCTGCAGCGCCAGATCGTTCTTGGCCCCGTTATAGTCCCGGATGCCATTGTTGTAGAGCACATCCGGCGGCGGTGCCTTCGCCAAGGCGTCCTGTTGCTGCTGTTGCTGCGACTGCTGCGCGGCCAGACTCTGCTGCGACGCCTGCATGTCTTCCAGTTGCTTGGTCACCTTGGCCAGCCGCGCCTTGAGTTCGTCCATGGTGTCGTTGAGGGCCTGAATCTGCCCGGAAAGTTGGTCGGACTTTGCGCCCGCGTCGGTCTGCTGCTTTTGCAGGATGGTCTGCAGCGAGTTGAGCGCCCCTACCGCTTTGTTGATCGCGTCCGTATCCTGCTCAATCAGGTTTTTCATCACGCCCATGCGCTCGTCGAAACTGCGTTGCATGGCCGTCATCTGCTCTTGCAGTTGCTGCACCTGGGTCTGCAGTTGGACCATGTCTTTGCTCACTCCCCAAACTGGAGCGACTCCCACGCACAGGAGCAAAAGCAAAGCGAACAATAAGGAAATACGGTTTAGTTTCATAAAGGATTCCCTGAAAACAAACAATGTGTATGCCTCGAAGTTAGATGCCATGATTGTCCCACAGGCTGAGGGGATTCCACAGAGATAAGGACATCCTGGAACCGGAAGATTCAACGGGGCCATAGTCGAGGAATTCCCTGCTCGTTTGCGGGCTGGCACCCGCGCCCTCCGCACACAAAAGCCGGGGACGCCGTGTTCGGCGTCCCCGCCAATCTCACTTCTGATAGAGCAGGTGGCCGCGGCGATTCTGCTGCCAGCAAGCTTCATTGCTCTCCGTGCAGAACGGTTTTTCCTTGCCGTAGCTGATGGTCTTGATCCGGCTCGCGCTAATGCCGGCCGTCGTCAGCTCGTTCTTCACCGCGCTCGCCCGCTGGTCGCCCAGAGCCAGGTTGTACTCCGTCGAGCCACGTTCGTCGCAATGTCCCTCAATCGTGAAGCTGATATTGGGATGCTGGGTCAAGAAAGTCATATCCGACTGTATGGAACTCCGCTGGTCGGCGCGAATATCAGACTTGTCATAGTCAAAGTAGATATCTTTGACGTTCTGGCTGAACAAATCCTCGTCCGTAACCGACGGGGTCGGGGGTGGAGGCGGTGGCGCTTGCGTAACTGTCAGCCGCGCGGTGGCCTCTTGCGTCCCGCCTGAACCTTTTGCAGTTAGGTGATAGGTCGTGGAATCGCTGGGCGAAACGCTCTGCGACCCATTGGGCTGAACCGCACCAATGCCGTCGATGGAGACGTCGGTGGCATTGGTGGTCTGCCACGTAAGTGACGCCGACTGCCCCGCCTGGACACTGGTCGGGCTCACGGCAATCGAGGCCGTCGGGGCCGGCGGTGGCGGCGGGGGTGGCGGCGGCGGCGGGGCTGCTTTCTTCTTGCACGCGCCGAGTGCCAGTAGAGCGCTGAGTGCGACTACCGTTAACAGCCATTTGGTGCTTTTTTGCTTCACTTTCATCCTCCTGCGACCTCAAAGCGTTGCTTCGGGTCAGACGAAGCGTATTTACTATTTCCAACTCCAATTCGGTTGCGTATTATGCCCGGTAAACGTCAACTGCTGGACCTTAGTGCCGTCCGCCAGCATGCTCCAGATTTCCAGGTTACCCGATCGATTCGATTGGAACACTATATGCCGACCATCGGGTGACCATGACGGAAAATCATTCCGGCCACCGTCGTGGGTAAGTTGCACCCACTGCTTGCTGGCGATGTCCATCAGGTAAATGTCCGACGCTCCTGGCTCGCCGGGGCCATATTTGCGCACCCATGCCAGGGAGAGAAACTGCCCGTTCGGTGACCAGTTAGGTGAAACGGCATAGCCCTGATCCGTCATGCGCTGCTGGTTCGTGCCGTCGGCCTCCATCGTATAGATCTGCGGCAGCCCCGTGCGACCGCTGACGAAAGCGATCTGCGCATTCGTCTTGCGGTTCCACACCGGCGAGACATCTGGCCCCTTGGCCGTGGTCAGGCGCCGCAGATTTGCCCCGGATGCATCCGCCACATAGATCTCAGGTTCGCCTCCCCGCGACGAGGAAAACGCCAGCTTCGTTCCATCGCCCGACCAACCGGGGGACAGGTTGGTTCCGCCCATATGCGGAAAATTCACCGCCCGGCCCAGGTCGAGCGAGTACATCATGATCTCCCAGCCAGTTTTGGTCAGGGCGCTGAAAGCAATCCGCGACCCATCGGGCGAAATTCGGGGCGAAAGCGCAATCGATCCCAGATGTGTCATCTGGTGCTGGTTCGAACCATCGTAGTCCATGGCCCAGATTTCTTTGTGTCCGCTCCGGTCACTGACGAAGTAGATTTGACTCTCGGCAATTCCAGCGATACCGCCACCCAGTCGAAAAATGATCTCATCGGCAAACTTGTGCGCCATCACACGCGCCGCGGCGTCACTCGCTTTGTCCGTGTACTCTTTGCCCAACACCTGGGGGCTCTGAGTATTCTTCACGTCATAGAGCCAGCCTTGCACCTTGAGCCGGCCCGAATCCACGCCCAGGTTTCCGAACGCCAACATGGCGGCGTTGGGAGGAGGCGCATTCCACGTCAGAAAATTCACTTCCGGGGGCTGCCCTGGAGTCTGCAGCGGATAGAAACTCTTCGACACCATTTCGAGCACGCCAGAAACATCCAGATCGTTCCACAGCGTGTCATTGAAGGTCTTCAGAAGGGCGGTGTTCTGCGGATCTCCGGTCGACGGCTTGAAGTCGGGAACGGCCAACCGGACCTTTTCAACGCCCAGGCTGGTCCCGGTCTTGACCCAATCCTGAGCCAGAACGGCCGATGAAAGGAGGCCGAACGCGCAGAGAAGAATAACGCACGCTCGCGTGAAACCCTGAAATCTATTGGACTGCCGCCCGGGGGTCGGTCTTTCGCCTGTGTCCATCCGTTTTTCGGAGGAACATACTCCGTACGACAATATCGTATCCCGATATGAATTGCTTTGCAACGTTTCCTCGCCCGCCTCGGTCTCCGCCAAAACGCTTAGAATGCATTGTGCTCCTTTCTCGAAGCACAAAATCAATCAGCGGTACATTGGCGGTTTACCAGAAAGGCTCACCGTTTGTAATCAAACCAGTATTCCACGGAAATCTTGCCGCCCGAATAATCCGCCGGCAACGGTCCGAAAGTATCAATCCGTTGCAGGGCCCGCACCGCCGAGATGTCCAGCGAGGGCACGCCGCTCGATTGCTCGACCTGCACATTCGCGGGGTGCCCATCCCGCGCTATATCGAACGTGATGTACACGCGCTGCGCGGTCGTGATTCTCGGATCCACCTCATACTTTAGCCAATTCTCCGCCACTTTCTGCTGAATCACGTGAACGTACCAGGCATACTTGGTGCCGAAATCTCCTCCGCCGCCCGTGATTCCGAATCCGCCCTTCGCTCCGGCGGCGCTGAAGGTCCCGTATGGTCCGCTGACCGGGCCGCCTTCGCCGAACGCAACCTGGTTCGTCTCTGCCTCCGGTTCGGGCTGCGGCTTCGCCTTCGATGCGGTCTCCTGCTTTTTCTTCGGCTTGATCTTTGCGTTCTTGCCCTGAATCTCGATCGCGTCCGGCTCCTTCTCCTCCTGAATCTTGGGCTGCGATTGCGTCAGCCCCTTCGACTCGTTGGCCAGCACGTTCTGCGTCTGCGCCGGATTCGCGGGCAACGGCACGGTACTGACCAGCGTGGCGCCGATGGCCTCGCCGCCACCGCCGGCTCCCCACGTGTCCCCGCTGGTGCGATAGAAAATTGCTGAGTAGATCAGCAGAAAGACGGTAAGCCCAACATGCAGGCCCGCCGACCACGCCAGCGCGCGTCCCCAGTGGCCGTGCTCGAAATAAATTTCAGCGTTTGCCGCCATTTTGCTCCAGCGGTTGCGTCACGATGCTGACATTTGTGATCCCAGACTGCTTGACCGCGTCCATCACGGTGGCGAAAGCGCCAAAGGGAACATTCTCATCCGCCCGCACAAAGATCATCTGATTCCGCGGATCGCGAATCTTCTGCCGCAACTTCGTCACGATTTCATTGATGTTGATGGTGTCGTTCCCCAAAAAAACCCGCTGATCTTTGTTGATGGTAATGACCAGGCGCTCCTCGGTAATCTGCTTTACCGTCCGCGTTTTGGGCACGCTTACGTCGATCCCCGACTGCAGCACCGGGGCTGTTACCATGAAAATAATGAGCAGTACCAGCACCACATCCACCAGCGGAGTGATGTTGATGTCGGCCAGAGCAGTCTGTGTGCGCCCGTTGGACGTGGTGAATGCCATCAGCGCCTCACATCTGCCGGAACTTGAGCCGCGGCTTGCGCCTGGCCATGTTCCACCGCGTTGAGCACCTCGAGAGCGAAATCATCACTGCGCGCCGCGAACTCACGGATCGACGCCCCAATCAAGTTGTAGGCAATCACTGCGGGAATCGCAGCCGCGAGGCCGGCGGCGGTGGTAATCAGGGCCTCGGAAATGCCGGGAGCCACGGCCCGCAAGGTCGCCGCGCCTGCCGTTCCCAAACCGTGGAAGGCATCGATAATGCCCCACACCGTGCCAAACAGCCCGACGAACGGCGTCACCGCGGCCGTAATGGCGAGCCACGGCAGGTTCCGCTCCAGTCGGGAGATTTCTTCCGACGCCCCAATCTGCATCCCGCGCTGGATCGCCGTGAGGTTCCGCAGCACGCCGGAAATGGAGGCCTGCCGCTTGTACTCCTCAAACCCGCCTTCAAACACCCCGACCAGCGGACTCGGCCGGAATTGATCCGCCACCGCGGCGATATCCTGCAACCGCTGCGCCTTGCGAAACGCGCGCACGAAGCGCCCGCTCTGCGCCCGCGCTCGCCGCAGCAGGCTCCACTTGGTCAGGATGATGGCCCACGAAATCAGGCTGAAGGTTAGCAGTGACAGAAGCACCAGCTTTGCGACTGCACCAGAGTTCGAGATCATGTCGACGACTTCGCCGCCGACGAAAGCTGCCAGCAAGGGGAAAAATTGCATCTGTTTTAGGTGATCGCCTGTTTTTGATTATAGATGAAGCCGCCGCGCACTTTTCCTCATGTATCTGATCCGGCAATGAAAATTTTAGATCTTCAATGCGCACCTCTCGGATCGCTGTTGCTCAACTCGAACCGCACTGTCATAGAATCCAGATAGGGCGAATCTAATGGCGTGAAGTGAAGATCCCTTACCTCGAAAATTACATAAAATCCATCGACCCGGATGATCCGTTTTGCGCGGATCGGCACCATGCCGAACCGATTCGGATTCAGCCACCACAGATTGTTCTTGGGCTCCTGAGAAGGTTCCTGGTCCTCCACAAGAAGATTGTTGTAGATTGTGTGATGCAAGTCGCGAAGATTGACCCGCCAAGACGTAATCTTGTTGTCTCCCAGCGGCCCCTGCGGCGTAATCGTCAGCTCGTAACGATCGTTTCCCGCCGAGTCTTTAATGCGCTCGCGGTAAGTCGCGTCCACGGGGGTTAGTTTGGCCTCGAACTTTTCTTCCGTGATGTGCGTCGATCCCTTGCGAAAACTCTCGGCGTAAACCGTCGGAGAACCGCTCTGCGCGCTCCCAGCAGCCGCAACCACAACCAGCACGAGACTCGAAAGCGCCTGCCGCTTCATCGGTGGTTCACCGCTTCTCTCGCGTCGGACACGGCCGGAATCGGGGTCTGATCGATTTTCCGCAGCGCGTCGCACAGCGCCCGGGAAGCACGACTGCTATTGCGTGCCATGCGCGCAACCTGCAACCAGAGCCACGGCCGGACCGCCGCATACAACGCGAAGCGACCTTCCAAAAAGCGGCCATCGGAATCCACGAATCGTTCCATCGCCGGGAAGCTGAAATCAAATTCGTCGGAAACGACTTTCAGTACAGCAAACTCCACCCCTCTCGCTTCGGCGGCACGCGCCACCGCCGCTGCCTCCATGTCAACCGCCTGCGCCGCAAAAGACTCTCGCAGCTTCGCCTTCTGCCGAGGACTGGCAACCGATCCAAAGCTGACGAGCACACCCTTACCGCTTTCCAGCCGAATGCGGCTGCCGTCACCAGCGTCCACCACGCTCTGCGGCTGCAATATGTCGCCGACCCTCATTCCTGGATCCAGCCCTCCGGCAAAGCCTGCGGAATAAACCACTCCGGGCGCATAGATCGCAATCACGGCCTCGGCCGCTCGACGCGCCGCTTCTGCTCCCACCCCGCCGCAGACCAGCACAACGTCAATGTTCTCGAAGAAGCGGAAACGACGCCCGGCGTGTTCCTTCTCAGTGACGCGCCACTGCTTTACCAGCCCACGCACCTCGCGCTCAAGCGCAGCCACAATGGCGACTCTAGACATATCCGTTTGCCCGAAACCAATTCACCGCCCGCTGGAGCGCTTCTTCCACCGGCACAATCTTCCAGCCCAGTTCGCGCTCTGCTTTGCCTGAACTGGCGAACATCTTCTTTCTCCCCATGCGAACGGTATCGACGGTCGCCCGCGGCTCGCGGTGCAACAGCCGCCCCGTGATGGCTTCGTCCACCACGCCCGCAGCAAACGCGAAGACGTAAGGCAGCTTCACCGTGGGCGATGGCAGACCGGTGATCATCGCGAGCTTGTCGAGAATCTGCTTCAGGGTCAAATTCTCACCGCCCAGAATATAGCGCTCGCCCGGCTTCCCTTTTTCCAGCGCCGCCACGTGCCCGCGCGCGCATTCCCTGACATCGACCAGATTCAGGCCTGTTTCCACATACGCGGGGAACTTGCGCTTCAGAAAATCCAATACGATCCGCCCGGTCGGCGTGGGCTTCACGTCCTGTTCCCCGACCGGCGTTGTGGGATTCACCGTAACCACGTGCAGCCCCCTACGGCCTGCCTCTAGAGCAATCTGCTC
The DNA here is from genome assembly GCA_963819035.1 of uncultured Acidobacteriaceae bacterium. Classification (GTDB taxonomy): domain Bacteria; phylum Acidobacteriota; class Terriglobia; order Terriglobales; family Acidobacteriaceae; genus Sulfotelmatobacter. The sequence continues at coordinate 159,354 of CAWFUU010000012.1, forward strand.
AGCCATGAATTTCGAGCGCTTGTAATGCCCAATCATATCGGCCAGCGACACCGGAGAATCTTCATCCGCGGGATGTCCGTTTTCGGTGAACCCGATGGTCGCGACGCTTGAGGTGTGCACTACCCGCCGCACCCCATTCTTGCGCGCCGCTTCCAGGATCGCCCGCGTTCCCTCGACATTCGACCGATACATCTCCCAGGGATCCCGCGCCCAGAGCCGGTAGTCGGCCGCCACGTGAAACACCGTGTCGCAGCCCGACATGGCCTTTTCGAGGGAACCAGCGTCGCGCAGGTCCCCGGTTGCGGTTTCAGCCTTGAGCCCTTGCAAGTTGCGCAAATTGCTCGTAGCGCGCACCAGCAGGCGCAAGTCGGCGCCCTGTTCGGCAAGAACGCGCGCGACGTGGGAGCCGAGGAATCCGGTGGCGCCTGTAACGAAGGCCTTCAAAACAGTTCTCAGTTCGGTTCTCAATTCTCAGCGAACACTATGAGCCTTCGAGGATCATTCAGCTTGACCGCGCCGCGAGGGCGAACGCAGAACGGATAACAAAGACTAGTTCCCGTTCTTCTCCATCACCTTGGCGTACGTCGTCAGCGCAAGCAACGGGAAATACTCCCGGTAGAGGTGATACATCAGATAGAACACACGCGGAAAACCAGTGCCGGTAAAGTACGCCTCATCCCACGACCCGTCTTGGTTCTGCGTCCGGAGCAGATAGGCAACCCCGCGCGCGACCGAATCGCTGCGCGTGTCATTGGCGGCGAGCAACCCCAGGATTGCCCACGCGGTCTGCGAAGGCGTGCTCTCGCCTTGCCCACGCAAGGTCGGATCATCGTAGGATCCCACCGTTTCGCCCCAGCCGCCGTCCGCATTCTGCACCATGCGTAACCACTCCGCCCCCTGCTGGATGCAAGGTTCGTGCAGGTCCATGCCGATCGTTTCCAGTCCACGCAACACCAGCGCCGTTCCGTAAATGTAATTGACGCCCCAGCGCCCGAACCAGCTTCCATCCGGCTCTTGCTCCTTGCGGATAAACTCGATCGCCCGTTTCACCGACGGGTGATCCTTGCTGTACCCGTAAGTCGCCAGCATCTCCAGAATGCGCCCGGTAATATCGACCGTCGGCGGATCGAGCATGGCGTTGTGATCGGCGAAGGGGACGTACTGGAAAACCATTTTGTCGTTGTCTTTGTCGAACGACGCCCACCCGCCGTTCTTGCACTGCATGGAGAAGATCCAGTCAATTGCCCGCTGCACCGATTCGCGCTGGTAGCGCCCGTTCGGATGCTCCACCCGGCTCAGCGCCAGGCACACCATCGCGCTGTCGTCGACATCGGGATAGAACTCATTGTTAAACTCGAAGTACCAACCGCCGGGCTGACCTGTCTTGTTCTTGACTTTCCAGTCGCCGGCATTCCGCACTTGTTTCTGCAGGATCCAGTCGGCGCACTTGACCATGCGGGGATCATCCGCCGGCACGCCCGCCTCGCCCAGGGCAAACAGAGCATAGGCCGTATCCCATACCGGGGACATGCAGGGCTGCATGCGGAAGGTGTCTTCCTCTTCGATGCCAAGTTTTTCGAATTCATCGAGCGCCCGAATGACCTGCGGATCGTCGAGCGAGTATCCCAGGCAGCGCAGGGCAATGATCGCGTTCATCATCGACGGATAGATCGCTCCCAGCCCGTCGCTCATCTCGAAGCGCTCGAGCATCCATTTTTCCGCGCTCTTCAGCGCGATCGAACGCAGCGGCCGCACGTGGACGCGCTCGAACCAGTGCGTGACGCGGTCGATAACCAGAAAGAAATTGCGCCACGAAACCAGTTTCTTTGCCCAGTGCAGGTGCATGCGCGACTTGTGCATCCCGCCGACAAACAATTCCTCCACGCCCATTTCGCGCGGAATCTTCTTGAATGGCTTCTTGGCGTAGCAGATCGACAGCGGCATCAGGATGGCCCGCGACCACGACGAAATCTCGTAGATGTTGAACCAGAACCAGTTTGGAAAAAGCACGATCTCAGGCGGGATCGCCGGGACAGCGTCATAATCGTACTGTCCGAAAAAGCACAGATAAATCTTGGTGAATGTATTCACCTCGGTGACGCCGCCCATCTCCAGAATCTTCGTGCGAGCGCGCTGCAAAACGGGGTGATCGGACCTGTACCCGGCCAACTTCAGCCCGAAATAGGCCTTCACCGAGGTGCTGATGTTTGATGGTCCCCCCGCGTAGATACTCCAACCGCCATCTTCGTTCTGATGCCGCAGAATCCAGTTCGCGGCCTTCTGAAAGCGCTCCTGGTCGCCGGTTCCCAGCAGCGAGTGCAGCAGGATGTAGTCCGACTCGAGTGTGGTATCGGCCTCCAGTTCGCCGCACCAGTACCCGTCTTTGTGCTGCTGCGAGAAAAGATACTTGCGCGCCGCCGCGATCGCCGTGCCCACGTGGCTGCCAAGTTCTTCAATTTTGCCGAAACGAAGCTGCGGGTTTGAACCAAGAGAGGTCGAGGCGTTGGAATCGGGGGAGTTTTTGTCCATCAGTTCACAGCTCCGAAAATTCTTAGCGCAGAGGCGTAGCTAGCAACGTCTCTACCCAGAACTAGTCTCCGGCACCAGCCGGCGCGGCGGCGATTGCCTCCACGATTTCCGGTGGAAGCCCAAAGCGCACGTTCTCCGGCATCACTTCCAGTTCCTGTACGTTGTCGAAACCCTTATTGCGCAGGAAAGCGACCGTCTCTTCCACCAGATGCTCCGGAGCCGACGCCCCCGCCGTCAATGCAATCGTCTTCACATCCTTCAACCACTCGCGTTCAATGTCATTGCAACTGTCAATCAAGTGCGCATTCGTGCCCAGGTTGCGCGCCACTTCCACCAACCGGTTCGAATTCGAGCTATTCTCGGAGCCGACCACCAGCAGCAAATCAGACTCCGAGGCGACCTGCTTCACCGCGACTTGCCGGTTCTCGGTCGCGTAGCAGATATCCTGCGCCGCCGGTCCCTTGATGTTGGGAAACTTCTGCTTCAGCGCGGCAATAATATCTTTGGTCTCATCCAGGCTGAGGGTGGTCTGCGTCAGATAGGCCACCCGATTCGGATCCGGCACGTTGAGATCTTTCACCTGATCCGGGGAGCCGACAACCTGCGTAACCAGCGGCGCCTCGCCTAAGGTGCCGATCACCTCGTCGTGATCCTTATGCCCGATCAGAATCAGCGAATACCCCTCCTTGGCGAACTTGACCGCCTCCACGTGGACCTTAGTCACCAGCGGACAGGTGGCGTCAATGACGCGCAACCCGCGCCGCGCGCTGTGTTCACGCACCTCCGGAGAGACTCCATGGGCGCTGTAAATGACGCGCTCGCCGTTGGGCACTTCATCTTCGCTGTCGACGAAGATCGCCCCCTTGCCCCGCAGTTCGTCCACGACAAAGCTGTTGTGGACAATCTCCTTGCGCACGTAAATCGGAGGCCCAAACGCCTCCAGCGCGATGCGCACCACGTCAATGGCCCGCACCACCCCCGCGCAGAATCCCCGCGGCTTGAGCAACAGTAAGGTTTTCCCGTCAGTTTTCGTTAGCACGCCTGCCATTGAACCCCGCTTTGTTGGATGCACGAAGATGCACGAATCGCCGCAAAATCGGTATCTCCAAGGTACACAATCCCCATTGTGGCGATACTAATAAACTACCGGAAAGTGCCGGGATGGTCAACGTAAACCACAGAAAGGGCGGGGATTAGCAGCGAACTGGGATTTCTTAGTGCTGAACTGAAGACCGTCGCCTTGGCTGGAAGGCCAGACTTTACCACTCGGCTTGAAGAGTGTTGATTGTCCCTACTAACTCGTTTGGTGTCTCTCCGTACGGCCGTGCCACATCCACCAATACAGCAGGAGCAATGCACCGTAGTTCGCAGCCAGAAACCAATGGCTTTCCCAGCGAAAACCGGACATACCGTACGAAGACAGAGGCCATAGAAAATGCAGGGCGAATATCCCTTGATGGGTCGGGATATCAATCAAAATATGCAAGCACCAACCTAGCATTTCCAGAACCGGACGCCTCGCCACGACCCAGACAATTCCGAATGTGGCCGCGAATGTGACCAGGCTGTGGCTGGCATAGTAAAGCTCCCACACGAACTGGAAATGTTGCGCGCTCTTCGCATCGGGCAGCAGCGAAGCATTCACGCCGGTGGCATACCACCAGACTCTGACCACTGCAGGAATGGCAAAGCTAATAATGTCGGGGAATATGCCCCAGAAGACTACCCATCCAAGGTGAATGGGGCGGCGAAGCCTCTGCCGCAGCGGGATTGCTGCAGCGGCCGTCCACAGTGCGTGAGCAAGAATATCCATCCAGCAAACCGGACCGCTCTGCTCCATTTGAATGGAGGTGCTGTTCGATCTACCCAGCGCTGCCTTCTACCCTAGCGGCGATTCTCTCCGGCGTTCCAGAGCTTGTGGGCGGACACTAGAATGCGTCGTGACTCCATCTCGCCAACCGTCCTGTCGAAGATTTCGTCCGGCGAACCCGTAGCTGGCACCTGCACGAGCAGGCCAAGCTTTTTGTAGAACTCGATCAGCGGGGCTGTGCTTCGCTCGTAGGTCTCCAGACGAACTTTGATCGATTCCGGCCGATCGTCCTCCCGCTGAAACAGCTTGCCGTCACAGCGGTCGCACCGGCCTTCCGATTTCGGAGGCCGCTCGGTCACGTGGTATACCGCTTTGCATTTCTCGCACGTTCGGCGCCCGCCTAGCCGGGCCACGATTTCGCTCGCCGACAACTCATAGCTCAGCACCGCCGACAGCCAGATCCCTTCGGTGTCCAGCAACTGGTTTAGCGACTCGGCCTGCGCCAAGGTGCGCGGAAAACCGTCGAGGATGAACCCGCCCCCGCAGTGCAAGCAAGCGAGGCGTTCCCGCACCATCTCCCAAACGGTCGAATCGGGCACCAGTTCGCCGCGGCGCATGTATCCCATCGCTTCCTTCATCGCTGGGGTCTGGTCGCACTCGGCTCGCTTGCCTGCGGCGCGGAACACGTCTCCCGTGGAGAGGTGACACGCGCCCAGTCGCTGGTGTAGCAGATCGGCCTGCGTACCTTTCCCCACTCCCGGTGCTCCCAACAAGACAAGTCTGTAAGGGGGCTGCTCACTTTTTGGCAGCGGGTCGCATTGGGCCGACGGACCCTGCAGCCATGTCACTCGATCCTTGTTGTCTGGTGAACTCATACTAATCGGGTTATATGGGAGGGGAAACCGCTGGGCTGTGACAGAAATCACACTCCACTATCGCCCGGAACACAGTCTTGACCACAAGATCGGGGGTGCCCTATCCCAACGTCGCGGTTTTTGCGACGTTAGTGCCTGCCCTGAACGGAGTCGAAGGGGTGGGGATTTCTCGCGCTTACCGGTTGGCCTTGATCATCTGCTCGGCGTGCTTGCGCGAGGTCTCGGTCAGCTTGGCACCGCTGAGCATCCGTGCGACCTCCTCGGTGCGCTCTTCTCCCGTCACCGCCCGGATGCTGGTGCGGGTGCGCCCGCCGGACTCCTTCTTCTCAATCACATAGTGATGGTCGCCGAAGGTCGCAATCTGCGGCAGGTGGGTTACGCACAGCACCTGGTTCGATCGCGCCAGAGCCTTGAGCTTCTTGCCGACAGCCTCCGCCGCGCGTCCGCCAATGCCGGTATCGATTTCGTCGAAAACCAGGGTTCGAGGGGAGGAGGCGCTCCGCGCCTTCGCGGGCGAGAGCGCCCGCGCCACACTTGGCTTCCCTGCTTCCACGCTCGCCTTAAGAGCCAGCATTACACGCGAAAGCTCGCCCCCCGAGGCGATGTGTTCGAGTTGCCGCAGAGGTTCACCCGGATTGGTCGAAATCAAATAGACAACTTGATCCAGTCCCGAGGCCGTCCAGTTCGCGTCCTCTTCCAGGCTTGTGAGCGCAATGCGGAACAGCGCCTTCATGGCGAGATCGTTGATCTCCGCCTCAACCAGCTTCTCGAGCCGGCGCGCCGCATCCTGACGCTTTTTCGACAACGACCGCGCGGCCTGCAAATATTCTGCCGCCGCTTGGCCCAACTCCACCCGCAGCTGCTTCAGGATTTCGTCCTTGTTCTCGACCTCGGAGAGCTTGCGCGCGACTTCAGCCCCGAACTGGATCACCTCGTCCAGCGATGGCCCATACTTGCGCTTCAACCGGTCCAGCACCGCCAGCCGGTCCTCGACTTGTGCTAAATGTTCCGGCGAGGCGTGAATGCCTCCGGCATAGTCGCGCACCGTCGCCCCCACGTCCTCGACGCTGATGCGCGCCGTCTCCAGCGCCGCCAGCGCCTCCTGAAATTTCGGCTCATACCGCGCCAGTTCCTCAACCTGCTTCTGCGCCGCCCGCAGCGACGAAGCTGTCGACCCGTTTCCCTCATACAGCAGGTCGAAGGCGTTCATGGCCGCGTTATAGATCTTCTCCGCGTTGGCAAGTACGCGCTTTTCCGCTTCGAGCCGTTCGTCTTCCCCGCTCTGCAGACGCGCTTCCTCAATCTCACGCTTCTGGAAAACCCACAGATCCACCAGCCGCAGCCGGTCCTGCTCGCCGCGCTCCAGATCGTCAATGCGGGCACGAATCTCTTTCCACGCCGCAAACGCCGCCTCCACCGATTCAAGCTGGCTACCCGCGAATGCGTCCAGCAAACCCAGCCGAGCCGGCCCGTCGAACGCCAGAATCGATTCATTCTGCGCGTGGATCGTCGCCAGATACGGAGCTAGCAGTCGCAGCACCGCGACCGTCGCCGGCTGGTTGTTCACGAACACGCGCCCCTTGCCGCCGGCCGCGATCTCGCGCCGCAGAATGACCGACCCGTCATCGGACTCGTCCAATCCATTGGTTTGGAGAATCTTCTCCAACGGTTTCTCCGTCGCTCCCTCCGCCTCGAACACGGCCGAGACGACAGCGCGCTCTGCCCCGGCGCGGATCACGTCGCTCGACGCCTTGTCGCCCAGCAGCAAGGCCAACGCATCAATCAGAATCGACTTCCCCGCTCCGGTCTCGCCCGTCAGCAGGTTGAGCCCCTGCCCGAACTCGACCGCCAGGTTGTCGATCACCGCATAGTTTTCGAGGCGCAGTTCAACCAGCACAGGTTTCCTGAAAAGACGAAGTTTTGCGCAGCATAGCATGAAAGACAAGAGCCTGTTGCCCGGTGCCGATCACGCGCCAGAACCCGAACGATACCGTCGGGAACGAACAAGGGCAGCCGATTTCCCATGCTTTCGCATACAATAAACGAACATCCGGAACTGAAACGAAACCAGGGTAAGCGTCATCTAACTGCACCTATGGCCATTGCTGGACTGTACGCGGTCGAATCCGAACCGCACACCATCCCTGCAACCATGCTGGCTGCCGTCTATCGCGGAATAAACGACGTCCGCGTTGAGACCGTCCCTGTCCCCAAGGTCGGCCCCGGCGAGATGCTGGTCCGCGTGCATTCCTGCGGCGTCTGCGGAACCGATCTTAAGAAGATTTCCACTGGCTCGCATTCCGCCCCACGTATCTTCGGACACGAGACTTCCGGCATCGTTGCCGCCGTCGGCGAGGGCGTGAGCGCCTACCGCCCCGGCGACCGCGTGGTCGTCTTTCACCACATCCCCTGCCGCCAGTGTTTTTATTGCCAGAACAAGACTTTCGCCCAGTGCGCCACCTACAAAAAAGTTGGCTGCACCGCTGGATTCGAGCCCTCCGGCGGCGGTTTCGCCGAATACGTACGCGTCATGGATTGGATCGTCGATCATGGTACCGTTCGCATCCCCGACGGCGTCTCCTTCGAGCAGGCCTGCTTTGTCGAGCCGGTGAACACATGTTTGAAAGGCATTGAAGCCCTACGCCTGCGCCGGGGCGAGACCGTGCTGACCATCGGCCAAGGTCCGATCGGCATCATCCTGAGCGTGCTGGCCCGGCGAGTGGGGGTCACCTTAATTACTTCCGATTTGTATCCCGAGAGGCTTAGAATAGGGTCAAGTTTCGGGAATGAGCTTACAATCGATGCTTCACAGGCAGACGTGGTCGAGCGCGTCCGCGAGCGGACCGAGGGGCGTGGGGCCGACGCGGTCATTCTTGCTGTAGGCGGCAATTCCCTGATTCGGACTGCCATGGATGCTGCCCGTCCGGGGGGCCGTGTTTTGCTTTTTGCGCAAACCCAGCATGGAGAGGCCGTGATTGATCCTGCAGCCATCTGTGTCGATGAGAAAAGCCTGGTGGGGTCCTACAGCGCTTCGGTTGACTTGCAAGAAGAGTCGGTGCGTATCGTCATGAGTCGGGAGATGGACCTGGAGCGCTTGGTTAGCCACCGTTTCCCGCTGGCCGAAAGCACCCAAGCGTTGGATTTGGCGGCTCACCCGCAGCCGTCATCAATGAAAGTTTTGATTCAGCCCGGTGGTACCTGGGCCCGGTAAAGCACGTGGAAGGAATGCTTAAGTGAATGGAAAAATGACCGCTGCCGTCCTGTACGGCAAAGAAGACCTGAAGATCGAGAAAGTTCCGATCCCCCGCGTCAATGAGGGTGAAGTTCTGGTCAAGGTGCAAGTTGCCCTCACCTGCGGCACCGACCTAAAGGTGTTCCAGCGCGGCTACCATGCCCGCATGATCGTTCCTCCCGCGTTGTTCGGCCACGAATTGGCCGGCGTCATCGAAGAAGTCGGCACCGGGGTTCATGGATTCAAGAAGGGCATGCGTGTGGTTGCCCTCAACTCAGCGCCCTGCCAGATGTGCTTCTACTGCTCCAAGCATCAGGAAAACCTCTGCCAGGACTTGCTCTTCAACAACGGCGCGTACGCCGAATACATTCGTGTACCGCGGCGCATCGTAGAAGCCAACATGCTTGTAATCCCGCCCAATGTGACTTTCGAAGATGCCGCCATGACCGAACCGCTGGCCTGCGTCCTGCGCGGCCTGCATGAGACCGGCGTTGAGATCGGCGAGACCGTGACCATCCTGGGCGGCGGTCCGATCGGGCTCATGTTCGTCCAGGTGGCCCGAGCCATCGGCTGCAACGTCATTTCCGTGGTCAAGCGTGACAGCCAGGTCGAAGCCGCAAAACAAATGGGCGCCCACGAAATCATCCAGACGACAAAAGTGGCCAACGTGGTCGAGGCCGTCCGCGCGCTTTCTCCGCAGAAGCGGGGTTGCGACGTAGTCATCGAAGCGGTGGGCAAGCCGGAAGCCTGGGAATGGGCCGTCGAGATGGTGCGCAAAGGCGGCACGGTGAACTTCTTTGGCGGTTGCGCCAGTGGAACCAAGGTGCAGCTTGACACCAATCGCCTGCACTATTCCGAAATCACCCTGAAGGCGACGTTCCACCACACTCCGGAGACCGTCCGCCGGGCCTTTGGACTCATCGCCGCCAAGAAGATCAGACCGACCGATTACATTACCGGGGAGGCGCCGCTGTCGCGCCTGCAACAGGTTCTGCGCCACATGCTGAACCGCGGCAGCGACATCAAAACCGCCATCATCCCGGGCCATTGAGTTCGTTTTGTCATCCTGAGCGGAGCAACTGGTTCGCGAATGCGAACCAGTTACGCAGTCGAAGGATCCCTACATCGCCTGCACTGCCGAAAGCGCGACAAGGAATTCTCACCCCGCTTTCGATTGTTTGGATCGCTAGTTTGAATGAATCCGAAGTGGCCCGCTCGCGCTGAATTTAGAATGACTCAACTCGCCACTCCCAACCCGCCACTCACGTCCTCGGCTGCGCTCGGCTGGAGCCGCCTGCCCGCCGCCTACGCCATTCCTGTGACACCGCCCTCCCTAGCCGAAGCCCGCGAGTACTGCGCTCGCCTGGCCCGCACCCATTACGAGAATTTCTCGGTTGCCACCTGGTTTCTCCCCCGGCGCCTGCGCCAGCATTTCTTCAATGTTTACGCCTATTGCCGCATCTCCGACGATCTGGGCGACGAAGTCGGCGACACCGCCGCGTCGCTGGCACTCCTCGACCAGTGGCAGCTCGAACTCGATGCCTGCTACCGAGGCGCGCCCAAACACCCGGTATTTGTGGCCCTGGCCGAAACCGTCCGCCAGTTCCAGATTCCCCAGCACGAGTTTTCCGATCTGCTCATCGCCTTTCGCCAGGATCAAACCGTCACGCGCTTCGAGACTTTTAACGACGTCCTGGCCTATTGCCATTACTCCGCAAATCCGGTCGGCCATCTCGTGCTCTACCTGTGCGGATACCGCGACCCCGAACGGCAGCAGCTTTCCGATTTCACCTGCACCGCTCTGCAACTGGCGAACTTCTGGCAGGACGTCAGCATCGACTACGAGAAAGGCCGAATCTATCTGCCGCTCGAAGACCTACGCCGCTTCGGCGTCGCCGAGGATGACATCGCACACCAGCAGAACACCGCGGCCTTCCGCGCCATGATGAAATTCGAAGTCGAGCGCGCCCGCGACTGGTTCCGGCAAGGACTGCCGCTGATCGGCAAAGTGAACCGCGAACTGGCCATCGACCTGGAACTCTTCAGCCGCGGCGGCCAGGAAATCTTGCGCGCGATCGAACGGCAGAACTACGCTGTTCTCGGAAATCGTCCCGCGATTTCGAAGCCCCGCAAACTCGCGCTGGTGGCGCGCGCCGCCCTCGGCAAACTCCTGGGAAGCAAGGGAGGAAAAAGTTGAGCGCGGGTACGCAGCAGGTCCCAACTCCCTGGACGCCGGCGCCGCCGCAGCTCGTCATGGCGTATTCGGTTTGCCGCGGCATCACGCGCACCGCCGCCAAGAATTTCTACTACGCTTTTCTGGTTCTACCGCGCCGCAAGCGCGAAGCCCTGTGCGCCGTCTACGCCTTCATGCGCCGTTGCGACGACATCACCGACGACGCTTCGCTGAGCCTTGCCGAACGCCGCCAGAAACTCGACACCTGGCTGGACGCCCTGCACGCCGCCCAGCAAGGCCATCCGACCGATGATGCCATCCTGCTCGCGCTGACCGACGCGCAGCGTCGCTTCGCGATCCCCGCCGGCCTGCTCGACGAACTCGCCCACGGCACCGCCATGGACGTTGAAGATGCCGAAGCCGCGGCACAAACCACCAGCGTTCCCGGCCTTTCCATTCAGTACAAGACCTTCGAAGACCTACGCCTTTATTGTTACCGCGTCGCGTCGGTCGTCGGCCTGGTCTGCATTCACGTCTTCGGTTACCGCGATCCTGACGCCGAGCCTCTGGCCGAACGCTGCGGCCTCGCCTTCCAACTCACCAACATCATTCGCGACGTGAAGGAAGATGCGGCCATGGGCAGGATCTATCTTCCCGAAGAGGATCTGGCAAAGTTCAACCTCTCCGCGTCGGACCTGCTAGCCAGACCAGATCCCGCACGTTTCCGCCCATTGCTGGCGCTGGAAGCGGAACGAGCCCGCGAATTCTACGCGGCAGGCGACGAACTGATTCCGTATGTCTCCGAAGACAGCCAGCCTGCACTGTGGGTACTGGTGAACATCTACCGCCGACTGCTCGAAAAGATCGCCGAGAAGCAGTACGACGTGTTCACGGCCAAAGTCGGCCTGAGCCGTTGGGAAAAACTGCGCATGCTGGGGAAAGGTTTCATCAAACGCCTGACCTGACGGGTGCCCCGTCCTTCTCGCGTTCTTTGCGAGAGGGCGGGGACTTTGACTTAGCTCATCCTGATCTGATGCCTCCCACCCCATCCCAACCCACAGTCGCCGTCGCCGGAGGCGGCCTCGCCGGGCTCGCCGCCGCATGCGCCTTGTCCGGCACCGGTTTCCGCGTCACGCTGTTTGAGAAGCGCCCCTTCCTGGGCGGCCGCGCCTCGTCCTACGAGCACCCTGGCACCGGCGAAGTGGTGGACAATTGCCAGCACGTCCTCTTCCGCGTGTGCACAAACCTGGTCGAGTTTTACAACCGCATTGGCGTCGCCGATCAGATCCGCTGGTTCGATCAAATGAATTTCATTGAACCCGGCGGCCGGATCTCGGTGATGAAATCCTCCTTTCTTCCCGCCCCCCTTCACACCGCGCCGTCGTTCTTCAATTTCTCTTTCTTGAGTGTGGCCGACAAGTTGTCGATCGCACGTGCTCTGGTCCCGCTGACGCTGACCCAACAGCGCGATACTGGCCAGTCGTTTCAACATTGGCTGGATCGCCACGGCCAGACCGAGCACGCCGTGGCCCGCTTCTGGCGGCCGATTCTGATCAGCGCGCTCAGCGAAGAACTCGACCGGATTTCAATCTCCGCCGCGGCCCAAGTGGTGCGCGAGTCGATGAAGTCCCCTGCCGCGCGGCAGATGGGAGTGCCAACGGTGCCGCTCACTGATCTCTACAACGCGGCAGGTGACTATGTGCGGGCGCGGGGCGGTGTGCTGCATTTCCGGCGTCCAGTCGAAGGTTTCGTATCGGAGTCATCGCAGGTCCGAGTGCGGCTCAGCGACGCTGAAGAACAGTTCGACTTTCTCGTGGTGGCATTGCCCTTCGACGCGCTCGATCGCGTTCTCCCCGGCGCGGCAGAGAGTACGCCCCTGCGCGAACAGCTCAGCCGTTTCGAAAACTCGCCCATCACTGGCATTCACATGTGGTTCGACCGGCAGATTTCCGATCTCGACCACGCGGTGCTGCTTGACCGCACGGTGCAGTGGATGTTCCACAAGTCACGGCTGCAGCCGATTCGCACCCAGGCTACGAATGGAACGGGCAGCGGAGCCGCAGGCGGCAGCTACATCGAACTGGTAGTGAGTTCGTCGAAAACCCTGATCGACAAGTCGCGTGCGGAGATCGTGGATCTCGCGCTCAGCGAAGTGCGCGAGTTCTTTCCTGCTTCTCGCGAAACAAATCTTGTAAAGGCAACCGTCATCAAGGAAGTGAACGCCACCTACTCGCCCCGACCGGGCATTGACGCATACAGGCCGGGGCCGGTAACGCCCTGGCCGCGCGTCTTTCTCGCCGGAGACTGGACCGCCACCGGTTGGCCCGCGACCATGGAAGGCGCGGTGCGCAGCGGATATCTGGCGGCGGAAGCCCTGGCACGCGGCGCCGGACACGAAGCACAATTTCTGTCTCCGGATCTCACAGCGACCGGGTTCATGCGGATTTTTTCCTGAGGATAGCGGATTCTTTTCTGAGGATACCGGGTGCCCCGTTCAAGCTCCGCTTGAGCGGGCTTTTCCCGGAGCCCTCATCCAGCAAGTGCATGGAACCGGCGCGGATAACTCCCGGAAATCTTGCGAATGAACCCGTGAACCCGGTGGAATCCGTTATGCGGAAAAAACATGTAGGGACACTCGCCCGGCACGACCTGAATCCCGCGCACCTGGCAGAACTCCACGGCCTTGGGGCTGACCGCTCCCCGACTGCCAGCGCTGTACATCCATACCCGGCGAATGCCCGCCTCCGCGCAGTCTTCCACCACAGCCTCAGTCACCGCGGGCGAGGTCATCAGCAGCACCCCGTCGACCGGAGGCTTGATGTCCTGCACACGGGCAAAGCAGGGCCGCCCCATAACTTCTGCTGCGCCAGGATTGACCGGAACCACGTCATATCCGCGGCGGCAGAGTTCCTCGAATAACATCACGCTAAAATCCTTGGCCTGGCGGGACAGGCCGACCATAGCAATCCGTTTCTGGGCCAGGAAGTCCTCGATGATTTCCAGCGCAACTTTCTGATTTCCCATATTTTCTCCTTCGGGGAACCGGCTGCCGCGCTCCCTTCGAGTCAGGTTCCCTCTGGCTCTAATCTTCTAGCCTGTTTCAGGCCCGAGGTCAGTGACCAGAAACACTCATCGTGGGCGGAGCCTCATGCCGGGCCCGGGAGGAGAGTGATGACACGCGCGTTCGGCGGAATCAACCCAAAGGCATTGCGCTGCTCAAAGCGCAAGGGTTGAGGACCCTTAAGTGATGGCTACCGGGCGCCCCGTTAAGTGGGCGTCGAGGTGGAGCGGTCTTGGCTGAGAAAATCGGTGACAATCCACGCCGCCCCGGTTATCGCCAGATTCTGTGCGTTGCCGGCCCAATTGATCAGCTTATGTGGATCGACAAAAGGCGATGGCAGCCACACCAGCAACCCGAAACCGATCAGCATGGCTGTCAGTAATCGCGACGCTAGGAGAGCACAACGTCCGGAAAGTAGCGCAATGGCTGCGAGCGCCAGGGCAATGGTAGTCGTTACCGCCCAGAACATTTGTCCCGGAGGAATCCACTTCGGAACGAATGCTGCCGTTCCGGAAAGGTAAACGAGTTGTTCGATCGTGAACGAAACAACACAGATTCCGAAACCAGCGTACCCGATTCGAGCCAACCTGGCCGCTCGTTCTGAGTTGCCTTGACCGAACACCGCATAAACGATCAGTGCGCCCGAGACTAGAGAAAATTGCTCGAAGAAGTTGCCCCACCGATCATAAATCTGCGGTGTGGCAACGATGTGTGGCACCCAGAGCAACGCAAACATGAGATAGAGGATGCCCAGCGCAAAAGCGCCGGCTCGCGCCGTTCTAGGGAACTGAATCGCTATGCCCCCAAAGAGCTCGATCGCGACTGCAAGGTATACGAGAATCTCCCGGTGAGGAACGTTCCCCAGCGCCCGGATCTGTTGCCAACCGTTAAAATCATGCCAGACCAAAGTGATGACGCCAAAAGCGAGGGCCGCCAATCCATACACGTGACGTCCAAGACTCATTCTCATCATTTCATCCTGAGTACACGGGTATCCTGGGGCCCTGAGAAGTGTGCTCACAGATTAAAGAAAACTAAAACGACGTATTGGTAGCTTACAATAGCCACTCTCCTTCGAATTCCCATAGCCGCTTTTGCGACGTCCTCACGCTGAGCTATAGCCACTAGTAACTCAACTCCCAAGCTGCCGCGCCGATACACATGGCATGGATAGGTGCAACATCGAGGCAAGGCGCCCCATGTGGGCCGTAGCGGAGATCTCATGGGAAGACCCGGCGGGGACGCCCTACCATGCCCCCGCCACAATGGAAGACACTTCGGCTTCGGGGGCTTGCCTACGGGTGGAGGCTCCCATTGGAATCGGCTCCAGGCTTACTGTGAAGTGGCACAAAGAACAGTTCCGCGCGATTGCCCGAAACTGCCGCCGCGATGGCAAGCAATTCCTGCTGGGCGTGCGGCGGGAAAAGGATGAGGCTGCGCGCAGGAACCAAACCAGCAGAACCTCAAACGGAGCCGACACCAGGCCAACTCGGGGCCTGATCGACGAAATCCAAAATGCGTCGCGGCAACAAGCCAGTCCGGCTAAGTCTTCGCCGCTTCTGCATGCTCGGCCTGAACCTATAGGCGCTCCCCCTCCGACTGTCCCGCCCTCGGTGCTGAATGTGCCTCGTGACGCCGGGGGCAAGGCTCGCCACAACAGCGCCCCGGAATCCGCATTGGATCGGCCGCCAGGTCGTTCCCCTCAGCCATCCCCGCCATCGGACCGGCGGTCGTCGTCTCACTCTGCAGGCTCGTCGACTCGTCAAGAAAGGAAAGTTATGGAATCCAAGAAGCTCTTCCCGAATTTCTGGCGTCGCCGGCAGGACGAAGACGCGCCCGCCAAACCCACACCCACGGAGGCCCTTGTGAACAAACCCAACACCCATGCCGCGGAGCCCACGAACGCTCCACGCGCCGATATGCTGCCCTACGACGATATCTACCATGCCGCAGGCATCATGAGCCCGCGCTCCGGATACGGTATTCACAAGGTGATCGAGATGCTGAACAGCGAGCGCATCCGCGCCTTGTCGAAAGACATACAGCGCGCCTCGGTGCTGATGGCGCTCGACGCCGCCGGCGCCTCCGCCGATGAACTGCTTCAGGATGCGACCCGCCGCCAGCGCGCTTTGGATTCCTATGAAGACGGGCAGTGCAAACAGCTTGAGGAATTCGAGGCGCGCAAGATGCAGGAGAACACGCAGATCCAAGCCGAGATGGAGCGCATCACCGCACATTACGCCGAGCGCATCCAGCACAACCAGAATCAGGTGGCGGAACAGAAAGAAGCGCTGCGCAACTGGCAGATGGCCAAGCAGCACGAGAGCCAGCGCATCAGCGAAGTGATCGAGCTATGCGCCAAGCAGCCCACGCCCGCAAATGACGCCCAGCCGATGGCGCCGCCGTCCGCTTCTGCCGCATCGCCGGTTGGCGCTCCCATGCAACCAAGCCTGGTGACGAAGGCCTCCGGCGGAAGATGAGCACCCGGCCGTAGAGCTTTGGGGGTGGGTGTGTGGGTCCGGGTCTTTGACCCGGACAGGCCGAGCGAAGCTCGGCTGGCTCTCGTCAGCTCGTCCCCCCTTCCCTCACAGTCCCCCGGCAACTCCCACGCCTCGTGGTACTTGGGCTGAATATGAGAGTGCGGCCCGGTGCAAAATTAAGATGCTGCCAGTCATCCTGTTCAAACGTCTAAACTCCCACGGGGTTCCTAAGCATGCCTTTGTCTACGAAGTTCGTTCCCTTTACCGCTTTGGGGTCTTTGAACTGGAGGCGCACACCGGGGAGTTGCGCCGAAACGGCATCAAGCTGAAGTTGCAGGATCAGCCGTATCAGATTCTGCTCAAATTGCTCGAACATGCAGGACAGACTGTCACTCGAGAACAACTCCGGTCCGCCTTGTGGCCAGCCGACACATTTGTGGACTTCGAGACCGGCCTGAATACAACCATTAAGCGCTTACGGGAAACTTTGGGGGATTCGGCCGAGAATCCCGCCTTCATCGAGACGGTCCCCAAACGCGGATATCGGTTCATTGCACCTGTGACCGCACCGAATTCGGGGTCCGAGTCGGTCGCAGAAAAAGTCGGTCCGGAGAGAGTCCGGCTAAGCACCACCCTAAAACTCGGGGCCGTCCTGATTCTGGCGCTATTGTCAGTAGTCTTTGCTTTGCGCCACTGGAGCACCGCGTCGTCGGTGCCTGCTCGGGTATTGGACTTTACTCAGCTCACCAGCGACGGCCAGGCAAAACAAGGACGCCTCCTGAGCGATGGTTCCCGGATCTATTTCTCCGAGGTCCTGCCTGTAGGCCGAATCGTTGCCCAGGTCTCGGCAAAGGGGGGAGAGACGACAACAATTCCGACCACTGTCTCCAATCCTCGACCGGCGGATATATCACCAGACGGAACTGAATTGCTGATCCTGTCTGGGGATAATTTGAAGAAGGAGGAGGAAATCGACGGGTCTCCCTTATGGATCCTCCCGGTAGCAGGTGGATCCGCCCGGCCAGTCGGTAACGTGCTCGCCACAGACGCGCTGTGGGGTGAGAGAGCGGAGACCATCGTCTATTGCAACGGCCACGATCTCGATGTCGCGAACAGAGATGGTTCTGATCGACGCAACCTCCTTACCGTTTCCGGGTACGTCGAGTCTCTGCGCTGGTCGCCAAACAGGCAGCTTTTGCGATTCACGATGAGCACTCGAGCCATGGGAGGCACAAGCTCCATCTGGGAAGTGTCGGCGAATGGTACCGGTCTGCGTGAAGTCGTTCCCGGATTGCCGGGTTCTGCAGTTTGCTGCGGTGCGTGGATGGCTGGCAGCGACGACTTCCTGTTTCAGTGGACTCGTGCAGGGAGAACCGATCTTTGGGAGCTACCCGGTAACCACAGTCTTCTCCGCCCAGCGCCCACCCGCTTGACGGCCGGGCCTATGAATGTTTCCGAGCCCAGTGCCAGCGCTGCGCCGAATCAAGCCTTCGTCGTAGGCAGCATCCCTCGGGCCGAGCTAGTCAAATACGTTTCACAAACGGCAGAGCTTGTGCCCTATCTTTCCGGAATCTCCGCTGAGGGAGTGGAAGCCTCCCGCGATGCGCAGTGGTTGGCATACACCCTATTCCCGGAAGGGACGTTGTGGCGCAGCAACATCACAGGAACCGAGCGAGTACAGCTCACTTTTCCACCCATGCGTGCGTTTCTTCCGCGATGGTCGCCGGATGGAAAGCAGATCGCCTTCATGGGTACGGCGGGCGGCGATCATTGGACTACCTATTTGATTCCCGCTCAGGGTGGCGTTGCGCGGCAGATGATTCCGGGAAATGATGAAGCCGCCGATGCCACCTGGACACCAGACAATAAGTCGATCGTCTTTGGTCCCTGGAAGGGTGGAGGGTCGCGGGGCATTAAAGTGCTGGACTTGAACACGAATCAAGTCAGTCCTCTTCCCGGGGCAACGGAGATGTGGTCTCCCAGGACTTCACCGGATGGGCGCTACATCGCGGCGCTTTCTGAGCAGGACAGCAAAATGATGTTGTTTGACACGAGGACGCAGAAGTGGGAGCAGCTTTCCGCCCATTATTCCGGATATCCGAGTTGGTCGCGCGACGGCAAGTTCCTTTACTTTCAGGAATGGAATCATGGAAGCGGATATCCCTCACGGGTGGTACGTACCCGCATCAGTGACCTCAAGCCTGAAACGATTGTGGATCTCACGAGTCTTGATCGCTTGTCCATCGGAACGTACATGAGTTGGAGCGGGTTGGCTCCCGACGACTCTGTTCTGCTCTCCCGAAACAACAGTACACAGGAAATCTATGCTGTGAAGTGGTAAGCTTCCCCGGCACAAGCTCACGCCTATCGCTAGGGCGCTCTTAAAGCGTTTGGTTTCAGACCATGGAGCTCCGCTGTTCCCACTCTTTTCCTTCTGGGCTCTGTGGAGGTACGGCAGCGCGTCAGTCGACCGTTCCTTAACTCTTCGCCAAAGTGATCCGCGGCTGCCTCGTTCGGTTCGTCGCAGAACGCATGGCCTAATTCGTGGGTAACCGCGAGCTCGAATTTTGCCACTCGTCCATCAGCTCAGCTATGCGCAGCGGATCGTGAACGAAGAGCGCTTCTTCGAGAAACGTTTCCCGGGGTTCGAGCGCTGTGAAGGCGGGGCTCTCCGGATTCAATCGCAGCATCTGGGAAATCGGCTTCCAGTCTTGGGAGCGTACCAGCACCCACGTCCAATGCCCGAGCCCCCCGATCGGGCAATGAGCCAAGACCTTTTTCAATTCGAGGATGTCCTTTTGGCACTGCGCCAGGGAGTAACCCGTATGGCAGTGGAACTCCTGGCTAGACAGTATTGCCCTCCCGGTTTCTGGCCTTGCAATCTCCGCTGCGGTCTGACCCGTTGTTGGGAGCATCCACACCGAAACGATCAGACCGCAATTCATAACCAACCTCGACTTTAGGGACGCCACGGCTCCACCTCATCCGCAGTTGCGGATAGGCAGAGATTGACCGGTCTGAAACCGCAGTTCTATAGACGGCGTCTGATTCCCGTCTGAAACGTGAATGACAAACTAAGTCTTGCAGAGTGAAAATGTTACCGCCTGTCGTGAAACGGACCGACGGGTCGCCCAAAGCGGCCAAACGTAATTGTCGGCAGGAGTGTGGATGGTCCGCAACCCTTACCTAAACGCGATACGTTGGAGTTGCCTGTCACTCGACCATAATCTGTCTCAGTGAAAAGCGATCCAATGATTCCCGCCTTACCCCTGGCTGTTCAAAAGCGTGCGGGGTAATTTGAGGTTCGATAGGATCAGAGCAGAAAGCCGTTTTTAAACGGCGGACGAGGCGGGGATTGGAGCGGTTAACACCTATGAAGCGGTGGTGCGAGTGGGTTGTTCTATTCGTGCTTCTAGTCGGCGCCCAGCGCGGTCATGCGCAGAGCGTACGAGGCGAATTACGAATCGAGGTGCATGATCCACAAGGCGCAACGCTTCCCACCACGGCTGAGTTGGTTAGCGACGGTAATCAATTTCGACGAAACTTTCACATAGCTCAGGATGGCCGATACATCGCACAGGACCTGCCTTTTGGTGTCTACCGGCTGAGCTTGGAGGCGGAAGGATTTGCTCCCTGGACACATGTCGTGGATATTCGCTCGGAAGTGCCTATACGCATCGCAGTGACTTTGGGTATCGCGCCGTCACTGACCCAAGTTGAAGTGAGCGATTCGTTGACGTTAATCGATCCCAACCGCACCGGCACTCAGTATGCAATCGGACATCAGGCTCTGGCAGAGAACATCGCTCCGCAGCCCGGGAGAGATATTTCCGACCTCGTCGATGAACTGCCTGGATGGCTGTATGAAGCGAACGGCGTCTTGCACCCGCGCGGTTCGGAGTATGACGTGCAGTATGTTGTAAATGGGGTACGGAGAATCGCTCACCTGCGTTCGCACCCTCGCTGGATGCCGACGATGTCGCGGCGATGCGCGTGTTGACCGCAAATTATCCAGCCGAGTATGGCAGAAAACTCGGCGGCGTCATCGAGCTAACAACGGAGAAGGACATTTCGCCCGGCCTGCACGGCAGACTGGATGCTGCTGGTGGGAGCTTCTTTACAGCTGGGGGTTCAGCAGCAATTTCCTACGCCCGCGGCGAACACCGCTTTTCATTCAGCGACGGTTTCCATACCGATCGCTATCTGGATCCCCCGGTGCTCGAGAACTTCACCAATACGGCCAACACTGGCGGAATTTCAGGTTCTTATGAGCTGGAGTTATCCGATCGCGACCGTCTGCGCATTGCCATATCGCACGACTTGACCCGATTCCTGGTGCCGGACTATCTGGTTCAGCAAACTGCCGGACAGCGCCAGAATATTTCAAACACGGAAACGAGCGGGCAACTCTCTTTCAAGCACCTCATTTCTCCCGATCTCTTGTTGAGCGTTTCGGGGAACGTGCGGGATTCCACCGCGGAGCTGTTCTCAAATGCTTGGTCGACTCCTGTGATCGTTTCGCAGGATCGCGGCTACCGTGAAGGATATGTTCGCGGCGACCTAGCCGGTCATCATGGGCGGCACGACTGGAAACTTGGGGTGGATAGCATCTTCAACCCAGTCCACGAGAACCTGCAGTACAGGATCACTGATCCAACGCAGTTCGATCCTGGGACTCAGCAGGAATTTCAGTTCTCTCATCATCACTGGGATGTGGAGCCGTCCGCCCACGCGCAGGACCAGATTCGGCTAGGTAATTGGAATCTTTCGGCAGGGCTGCGTTTCGATCACTACGGCTTTGTGGTTCACGAGTCGGCATGGAGTCCGAGAATTGGCGCCTCCCGATACGTGCACTCGCTCAATCTCTTGGTTCATGCGTCGTACGATCGCGTGTTTCAGACCCCGGCGGTGGAAAATCTTCTGCTCGCGAGTTCGCCGCAACTCGATTCTTTGAATCCCATCATAGTGCGCTTGCCGGTTCGTCCCGCGCGTGCCAACTATTACGAGATTGGGGTGACGAAAGCCGTAGGTGGAAAACTGCGTCTCGACGCGAACGTTTTCCGTCGTGATTTTCGCAACCACTCCGATGACGATGTGTTGCTGGACACGGGCATCAGTTTCCCGATCGCCTTTACTCGCGCACGGATCATCGGCGAAGAGGTGCGTCTGGAGGTTCCGCGCTGGGGCCGCTTCTCGGGGTACTTGAGCTACGCCAACCAGTCCGGCATCGGCCATGGACCAATCACCGGCGGGCTTTTCCTGGGAAGCGAAGCGGCCAACCGGTCGAATGACACCAGCGAATTTGGTGTCTCGCAGGATCAGAGGAATACGGCGCGCATGCGCGTTCGCTTTCAAGCGCCGCGTAGAGTTTGGCTCGCTGCAGAAGGGGAATATGGAAGCGGATTGCCGGCAGATATCGGGGGCGCCGACCCCGCGTTACTGCTGGCCCAGTATGGCGCGGTGATATTGGATCGGGTGAACTTGGAGCGCGGGCGCGTGCGTCCGAATCTTTTTGCGGACGTTGCTGCCGGTGCGGAGCTCTACCGCAAAGAGCGGCGCACGATAGCATTCCAAATTCAAGCAGAAAACGTAAACAACCGGGTGAATGTTATCAATTTCGCGAGCGTATTTTCGGGAACAGCAGTTGGGCCACCCAGAAGCGTTCAGGCACGCTTGCAATTGACGTATTAAGGGGTTCGTTGATGGTCGGTTCGTCGGCAAACCTTCCGTTACCGGATTATGGAAGGTTTGCCCGTCAGAACGAAGCCGCTGGCGCGGCGGACGCTGCCGCGTGGGTGATGTCGGCAGTCGTTGATTTTCAGTTCAGATAATTTGTGGATCACAAGGAGGTGTCCCTGTGACCCATCTACGCAAAATGATGCTGGAGGAACTCCAGCGCCGTCATTACTCTGAGGCTACCACACAGCGTTACATCCGCTTCATCGAGCGGTTCGCCCAGCACTTCCACTGCTCGCCCGATCGCCTGGGACCGCAGCACATCCGCGAGTACCAAGCGCAACTCTTCACCGTGCACAAACTGACTCCCGGTTCGGTGACCAACCATCTCTGCGCCCTGCGTTTCCTCTACATCCAGACGCTCAAGAGGTCCTGGAGCATTGCCGACACCCCCTATCCCAAGAAGCGCTATCGCCTGCCCACCATTCTCAGCCCGGAAGAAGTAGCACAGCTCATCGATGCCGCGCCGATTCCCTTCTATCGCACCATTTTGATGACCCTCTATGGCACCGGCGTGCGCCGCGCCGAACTCACCCGCCTCAAGGTCAGCGACATCGACAGTCGACGCATGGTCGTGCACATTCAGGGCGGCAAAGGCGGGCAAGACCGCGACGTCATGCTCAGCCCCGTCCTGCTCGAGGAACTGCGCGCTCATTGGCGGCGTCTGCGCAAAAAGTCCGTGTGGTTATTTCCCGGCAACCGCTGGCACAGCGGTGATCACCCCACGGATGACAAGACGCCCTACCACGCTTGCGTCGAGGCCGCCCGCCGCGCCGGGATTAAGAAACGGATCTATCCCCACATGCTGCGCCATTGCTTCGCCACCCACTTGCTCGAAGCCGGTGCCGACCTGCACACCATCCAGATCCTGTTAGGCCATCACGATCTGAAAGAAACTGCTCGCTATCTCCACCTCTCGCAAAAGCACCTGCATGCCACGCCCAGTCCGCTGGACGCGCTGGTGCTGAAGAAAGGCAGGTCGTCCGAGGAGGAGTAAATGAGTCGGCCACAGTTAGAGGTGGCCGATATCATTCGCAGCGCAGGAGCAGACTTCATCGCGCGCAACCGTTACTGGCTCCGCTGGACCCACCTTAAGGTCCTGCTGGCCATCGCGCGCTGTCGCACCGCCGCTCTCGGCGGTCATATCGATGAATGCACCCGTTGCGGACATCGTGCCACCATCTCGTACAACAGCTGTCGCAATCGGCACTGTCCGAAGTGTCAGACCGGCGCTCGCGAACGCTGGATCCAAGCCCGGCGCCGCGAACTTCTCCCCTCTCCCTACGTCCATGTCGTCTTCACCCTGCCGGCGCAACTGGCAGCGCTAGCCCTACAGAATAAAAAGATCGTCTATAGTTTGCTGTTGCGGGCCAGCGCAGAAACGCTCCTGGAGGTGGCGCGGAACCCCACACATCTCGGGGCTGAGATCGGCTTCTTCAGCGTGCTGCATACCTGGAACCAGAAACTCCAGATTCATCCCCATGTCCACTATGTCGTCGCCGCGGGTGGGCTCTCCCTCGATCACACCCGCTGGATTCGATCTCACCCGCGCTTCTTTCTCCCCATTCCTGTGCTCCGGCGGGTGTTTCGCGGCAAGTTCGTCGACGGTCTCAAGGCCGCCTTTCAGCTTGGCCAGTTGCACCTTTCCGGGGATCTGGCGCTCCTCGCACAACCCAAATTCTTCGCCGCCTGGCTGCGACCGCTGTTTCGCAAAAACTGGGTGGTCTACTCCAAGCCACCCTTCGGCGGCCCCGAGTACGTGCTCCAGTATCTCGGCCGCTACACCCATCGCGTAGCCATCTCCAACCACCGACTAGTTTCGTTTGCCAACGGGCAAGTTACTTTTCGTTGGCGCGACTCCGCTCACAACAATGAGCAGAAGCTGATGACCTTAGCGCTCGATGAGTTCCTGCGCCGCTTCCTGCTGCATCTGCTTCCCAAGGGCTTCGTTCGTATCCGCCACTTCGGTCTCCTTGCCAACCGCCGACGCTCCACCCTACTGCCACTGTGCTTCGCAGCACTGGGCACAGTTCCCATGCAGATCGAACCGGAAACCTCCACTCAGGAATCGAACCCTCTTTGGCGCTGCCCCAAGTGTGGCGGACCAATGGCGGTCATCGAACGACTTACCGCTGCTCAACTCCAACTCCGCTCTCCACCTCCGTGGGTCACTACTGCGGCATGAAACGGCTCGCGCACAACTCCAAACCTCCGCACGGTTCACCGCGCCCCGCCCCCGTCCGCCCTGCTCCTGACCCCATCCCTACTTCGCGCCCTTTCTCACACCGTCTTCGACCATCGACTCCTCCTCCCACACCCTCACCGACCTCTTTCTCCGCTTCCGCGCTGACTCCCGCCAACTTCAACACCTCTTCCTCGCTCCATTCAATTTGCATAAGTCCCGCGTCCGCCGCGCCAGCGGCTTCCTTCTGACGGCTTTTTCGGACGCGACGCCTCACACCTTCTTTCAGCCTTAAGCACTCATCCCGGCGTCGCGTCCGAAAAAGCACTAGCGTCACTCACCAGACAGCTGTGAATCCATCCATGCAGCACGTTGAAAACGGTCAACAGTTATGGCAGAGCGTGCAACGTGGTGTTGAAAAGAAACGGATCCTGGAAATCAGTCCGATCATCCGCTTTCTTGTCTTGAATTGGCTGAAGCCGCGCAGAGAGGGGCTTGTTCCATTTTGTAGCGAGCGAAGCCACGTCACCGAAAATGCGTTCCATCTGCTCGACGCTAATGTCCCCCGGGAGTGGGATTGTATCCAAACCCGTTCCGCAGACAGCCGAATAAGCGAGCAATGAGTCGACGTTGTAAGTGGACTCGGCCCACCGTTGTGCCAGAAGCTTGTCTTCCATCACTGGCACCATCAAGCCTGAGTAGCCGACCTGCTTCTCCGGCACAGCTTTTACAGCAGCGGTGATAATGCGTGCCGCAGTGAGGGTCCCGCTGGAACCGAACTTCGCACCTGTGAAAGCTTCGATAGCGGCCCCGATCGATACGTCCCCCAAGGGAGCAGGCGTAGGGTCGACTCCTAGATAGGCCCAGCCAGTTTCAGCCGCGACTTTTCTCCCCACGGCCTCCGCGACCGATGCATGTTTTGTGAGCGCAGCGGTCAGGTCGGCAAGGGCGGCTTCGGCGTTGCCTTTATCTTTGCTGAAGACGTCGAAGACGACGTTAGCTCCTTCAAAGCCAATGGCAAATTGTCTGCCGGCGCCGGTGTGATAGGAACCCGGGAAGAATGGCGCAAACGGCTTCAGCATCGCGGTCGCGGTGAAATTGAAGGTCCCTTGACTATGTGGACTGTGTTCACTGACATATTTCACGAGTTCCGCAGTGCTCCGAATTGTCTTCCAATGAATGCCAGCTTCATCGGCGATGATTGTGCTGGCCTCGATGTTCGGAAGAGTCGAGAGCGCCCTTTCCAAGAGGTGCATCGTGGCAGGATCATCGGTGTCGTGCAGACTTCCTGGTCCCACGTTCGGCAGGAAACCCTCCCTTACGGATAATGCGTCAAGCTGCGCGAGAAAGGTCAACGCCTGGTCCTCCGACATGCCGGCGACGAGGTCCGCCAGGGGTTGGGTCGTCACGCGTACCGACTCTACTTCGTAACCGGAGGATTCGAATTCGGCTTTGACTCTCCGCAATACGACGAGGGCATCAGCAATTTGCTTTTGGTACGTTGCCCTGTCGAGCCGTACGAATCCCGTAATTGCCCTTACTTTCGGATTGGACGAAGCGGTGCGCACGGAACTCACCTGAGCGACCGCTTGCAACGAAACCGCGAGGAAAACAGCGAGGATAATTCGCTTCATTTAATGTTCCTTAGATGTGAAAAGAGGAGCGAGCAGTATAGCGTGAGATCCCGGGTGGTTGGTCGGCCACTCCCTCCCGATTCCTCACTAAGGAAAGTCGAAAGGCGATGCGGTCTTCGCGTTGTCGCGGGACGAACCTGGGGCAGTAAGCTTCACGCCAGTGGCGGGACGCCGTTCAGGTTGGTGGGGACTTTGCGTTTGAGGCGTGAACAAAAGGCCCTCTTCCCGGTCATCGGGGAGAGGGCCGTTGCAGTCGGAACGTGTTTTAGTCGTCCAGGTCAGCAGTGGTGGGTGCCGGGTTGTTGAAGTCGCTCGGGGGGCGAACCGTGCTCTCGCCAGGATAGGGCCGCTTAAACCCAGTGGACAGGTACCAGTTCAGATGGTTGACGGTGTCCGGGTCTTCGGCGTCGGGCTTGGTCAGTTTGCCGGCGAAGATCTGCGCCTTCTTCTGGAGCCAAGCCTCCCTCAGGGCCTTGATCCGCAGGGCTGTCCGTCGAGGGGCTGCGCTCGCTGTAACGCCCTGGTCCAGCGGGACCTGGTTCGGCACGTGCGTCCACGGCTTGAAGTTGGCCGCGGGCGGCGTGCCCTTGACGAAAGCCGTCCTCATCGGCGACGCCACGAGGTCGAACTGGTTCATGGTCGGCAGACCGAGGATTTGCTCGATCGTCCGAGTCATGTTGACCTGCGTGTAGTAGGTGTGGTCGGTGGGTCCGTTCTGCACGGCGTACGGGCTGACGATATAGCCTGGGCTGCGATGACCGTCGACGTGGTCGACGCCGTTCTGCGCGTCGTCTTCCTCAATGAAGATCGCCGACGTGGACCACACGTTGCTGTGGCTGATGTAGTCGATAATGCGCCCAACCGCCAAGTCGTTATCGGCCTGTTCGGCGTCCGGGGTCGGCGGGCCGCCGGTGTGGTCGTCCATGATCCACAGGATGCTCAACGCGGGCACCGTACCGGCCTTGACGTCATTCTTGAAGTCCTGCACCCACAGATCGACGCGGAACTGGTCGGGGATGCTCAGATCGAACTGCGGGAAGTTCTTGATGAGGTGGTTGATACACGGCCGGGACAGAGGACTCTGCCTGGGTCGTGTTCTGATAGTACAGCGTCTTCTCCTGCCCAGCCTCGAACTTCTGCGCGTCGGCGTAAAAGTCGCTCCAGCTCGGCTCGCTGGTCGACCCGTTCGGCTGTAGGAACGTATCGTTCTCGACGTATTCGCCGTAGATCTTCACCGGCAGACCGGCGGCCGCCGCTTCCGAGAACAGGAAGCCCTTGTTGTGATAGGCGAGTGCATCGCCGGCGTTCCCGCCTGGATAGCTGCGGTTCCAGTCAGGCGACTGGATGTCGTCGGCGTAGGGCGCCATGGCCTCGGTGATCCACTGGTGACCGTCAGCCGACTGGCGGCTGGGGTCGTAGAAATTGTCGAAGAGCGGGAAGCGCTTCACCAGCTTGTGCGCGTTCGGCGTGTCCTTGCCGCCGAACACTGCCAGCGAGGCGTCGCCATCGCCGGCGGCCACGTCGCCCAGTATCTGATCATAGGTGCGGTTTTCACGGATGATCAGGAACACGTGCTTGATCAGCGACGGATCGCCGATCTTGGCCGGAATTGCGACCGGCTTGGCATGCGGGTTGCCACCGGAGGCAGACTTGATATTTTGCGTCAGATCCCAGTGGTTGTTCTGGAAAACCTGCGCCGTCATCGTCTGCAAGGTCCCACTATCCGGCACGGGGACAATGCTGACGGTGCCATTGTCCTGATGGGTATTTAAGCCGCAGACACCGTGGTCGCACTCGAACGAATAACGCGTGCCGATGCCCTTGTCATTGGCAACGAGGAGCGTGCTATTGGCCTCGTCGAGCACGACCGAGCTCGGCGCATAGGCTACCGGAATCATCCCCATAAAGGGATTGCTCGCGCCGTTGCTTAGGTTGACCACGCCGATTGCGTTGGCATTGTAAAGCGCGACGTAGGCAATGCCTTTCCTGCCATCGACAGCGATCGAGTTCGGTGCGGCGCCATAGGCGGGTTGGCCTTGGCCGGGCACACCGATCGGCAGCCCAAGGGGGATCGTCCGCGCCACCGTGTTGGTGGCCGTGTCGATGATCGAGATGGAATCGCTATAGGTATTGGCGACCAACAGGGACCGTCCGTAGAGCGCCATCCCGGTCGGGTGCAGACCGGTCGAGATCGTAGCCGTGACCTTCATCGTGGACAGATCAACCACAGAAACGGTGCCGGTGATCGCAGCGCCAACCACCGGGTCGGCGACGATTTCAGTGCCGGCGGAGTAGATCTGGAAGTCTTCCGCCAGAGCGGCCCGGCCACCCTCGTTGCTGACGTAGGCTGTCGCGCCGTTGCTGCCGATCACGATGCTGTGCGGCGCGTTGCCGACGCGGATCTCCTGAACCTGCTTCTTCGCGGTCAGGTCGATCTTGGTGAGCGTATTGTTCTGGTTCAGCAGAGCGTAGGCGCTCTTGCCGTCCTTGGAAAGCGCGACGCCGCCGGGATAAGAAGTGCTCGTACTATAGAACGTGCCGCAGGGTCTGCCATAATCACCGATAGGGCTGTTCGGAAAGCAGGTGATGAAGGCATTGTTCGGCGGCACGCTGACCTGGGCGTTGTCTTCCAGCAAGCCCTCGGAGTCGACGTTGGCGATGGTGACATTGCTGCTGTCCTGGCTGAACACCAGGTGCTTGCCGTCCGCCGAATAGGCGATGCCGCTATAGCTGCCGCTCGAATCCAGTCCGAGCGCGAGGTAGTCCTGCAGGACAACGCCGGTATTGGTGTCGAACACCTCGACGGCCTCGGACGCGCCCATGGTGAGCACGGCGGCGGTGTGAGTCTTGAGATTGGGGTTCAACGCGACGGCCTTCGCGCGGACCCGTATGCCGAGGTCGACTTGCATGCCGGCTGGGGTGAGGACTTGGCCATCGCCGACGACCCAGGAGCCGTTCGGCTGCGGGCCGGTGACGTAGGTCGGGTACGGCTTGGACTGAGCAGCGGCGAGCCCCGTGAGGCTCAGCCCCGCCGCCAGCAGGCCGGCAAGCGGACGCAGACCGTTGATGCGAGACTTATTTCGCGTTCGAAACTTATTACGAGACTTATTTCTTCGAGCCATACCGTTCTCCTCCTCGATTTTTTCCCTACGCAACCGGGATCGGCCGTGCGACACTGGACGCAATACGACTAGCGCCCCTCGCACATCGGTGACGCCAACCTTAGCAGACGACATGTGACGGCTTTATGACGACAGTGTGAACTTTCCGTTACATCGGCTGAACTCTTCTCGCGGTTTGTGAGCACGGGTCAGTGTTCTTTGTTGTCGGTCTGGGCTGCGCCCTATCGGAACGAGGAACTTTCTGGCCGCCTAACGCGTATCGTCGGCATGCGCCTCCTCCTCCTGCTTACCGCTGCTTGCCTGTGTTCATGTCCTGCCACAGCCCAAGCAACCAGCCAGCGTGAAAGCAACCCACAAGTGGAAGACGTACGCTCCGGCAGCAGCCAAGCGCCTTCCAAGCCCCCATGGCCGTTGCAGTTCGAAATGCGCGTGCCATTCGAACCCACGCCGTTCCCAAGTGGCCCTCATGTGTACCTGATTTACGAGCTGCACTTGACCAACTTCATGCCGATACCTGTGTCGCTGAGTCGCATTGAGGTGCTCGACTCAGAAAGCGCAAAACCGATTGCTACCTTTGAGACGGCGCAACTAGAAGCCATGTTGCAGCCCCTCGGCGGCAGAGCCCTTTCTGACCCCAAGGACAGGCTCGTGATCGCAGATGGCCAGAGCGCGATCGCCTTTATGTTCGTTGTGTTCGACCGCGGCTCACATATTCCCGACAAACTCCTCCATCGCCTTACCACGGACTACGCTCCAGAGGAAGGCGCGCTCATTTCCACGCACCATACCGATTTGCACGTCCTCGGACCGCCAGTCGAAGGAGCAGACTGGACCGCAGAAGACGGGCCCAACAACGATCAGGACAATCATCACCGGCGCGGAGTCGTCATCCTTGACGGGCAACCGGTCGACTCACGTCGATTCGCCATTGACTGGAAACAGATCAAGGATGGGTCTTCATTTTCCGGCGATGCACGCGCTGTCACTCCTACTATGCCTACGGAAAGGCAGTGCTGGCCGTAGCGGATGGCCGCGTCGTAACGGCCAGAGACGGTCTTCCGGAGAACATCCCGGGACATGGCGACGCGTTCCACCCCGCCGTCCCGATTTCCTTGGAAACCGTTGCGGGCAACACGATCACGCTCGATTTGGGCGGAGGACAGTATGCGTTCTACATGCATCTACAGCCCGGAAGCCTGCGCGTGAAGACCGGAGACCGCGTGCGCCGTGGGCAGATGCTGGCAAGTATCGGCGCTTCCGGCGATGCCCGGGAGCCCCATCTCCATTTCGAAGTCACCACTTCACCCAAGCTGCTAGCGGGCGAGGGCGTGCCCTATCTCATCGACCGATTCCAAAGCCGGAGCCCGAGTTCGGGTGTCATGGAACTTCACCAACGAGAGCTACCGCTAGGCGGCAGCGTTGTGACATTTAACCAGGACTGCGGCAAGAAATAATGGCGCGTCACGAAATGCGGGGAACGTGGGGGGAATGCGGGGGACGCCCCGAGGTTTCCCAGTATCGCTCAGAACCAGTAGCTGTAGCTGTTGCAAAATCCCATTACGGTCATCTTCCGACCAGTTTCAAACACTTCAGATGTGAACGAAATTGAAAGAAATCGAAATTTGAGCGTTAAGGCCCGATTACGACAGTGGTGAAGCTCGGGCGTATAATTTTTTGTATCGCTGGCAGACTCGCCAACCGGGGAGGCTCCAATGCACCGATTCTCACATTTGCTCTTCGTGATTGTTATCACTACGCCGTCATGGGCTCAATCGATATTCGATAGGTCGCAGACGATGGACCTAATGACCGTCACAAAGTACTGTGCGAATGTCGAGGACTATTCTGACTCACAAGTCCCGCGCATTTTCGCACAGACTACTTCTGTCTATGGACAATCGACAGGCTGGGTGGAGTTCGACACCAGAGGAGATTGGAGCCGAGCAGGAAGCCCGAAACCGATGGCGTTAGTGTGGTACCGGGACGCCAAGATTGTTCGCGTCGCAATGTTTCCGACGGAGGATGAGAGCCTACGAGTGTACGCTGACTACTGTTATCGTCAAGATGGCACGCTTGCTCGACTTCGGTCGGTGCCTAGCGTGCGACAGAAGTGTGAACCAAATGGCTATCAGTGTAGTGTGGTTCTGCGGGAGGTGCGGGTGTACCCACCTGAAGGCCCGGTCCTAAAGACCTACGGATTAGATGAACTCTTAAAAGATGGAAACGACATCACGGGTGTAATCATCGGAGACGCAACACCAGCCGAGCGCGTGCGTGAGACTTTCGTTCCGATGAAGTGGTCTGAATACCGACACGTCACAAACTTGCCTTTCAGCGAGTTGCTATACGCAAACCTTGAGATGACTCGCTGATTGGCGACAAATCTCGATTACGCTCATCTTCCCCTAAGCCATATTTTTTCCGGTAAGGTGGGCTGCTTCAGCCCCAATCACGATCGGGCGATACCCGCGTCCGGTTCCGACCCGTCGTCGACGAGCGCGCGCAGGGGCCCCAGCCAGGGTTCGTAGCGTCGCCAGCGCGCGACGGAGGTGCGATAGATCGGCTGCCGGGTCTGCCACTTGCTGGGGGTCTTCACCGCCCGCGGATTGGATTCGGGGCGCAGGCACGCGTCGTGCCACGCCAGGCCGCAGGCCGCGATGATCCGCCGGATGACTGGTTCGGGCGCGCGGGTCAGGTCCTCGTAATCGACCTCGATGAAGCGATCCGCCGGCAGCACGCTCCGCCAATGGTCGATGAGCCGCCGGTAGCTGCGGAAATACGCGACCAGTTCGGCACCTCCGGTCGGAAACGCCAGGCCCGGATGGAAATGAGTTTGATGGATCGACAGCGCCGTGTCGACTGCAGCGCGGCGGCAATGGATGATGATTGCGCGCGGGAATGCCACGTGGATCAGCCCGGCCCAGAGGAAGTTGAACGGCATCTTGTCGGTCACTCGCGCCGCCGTCGGCGCGATCGTGCGCAGCACGCCGAGATAGTCTGCCGCCGCCTTGGCGAGGAATTCCTTAGCGACGAATGGCTTCTCGTTCCCGGTCGCGCCGGAGCGGTGCCACGCCGCCCCGCGCTCGTTCCAGAAATTCAACTCGTCGCCGGCCCCGACCTCGGGATGCATGGAGACGATCTGCTCGACGAGAGTTGTGCCGGACCGCGGCATGCCGATGATCAGCACCGGCGTCGCATCGCGAGCTGCCGAGTTCGGGCGCCCGCGCGATCAATTCGGGTGTGCAGCGGGCAATCAGGCGGTCGATCTCGATGGAGAACGCGGCCGAGTCGAACGACGCAGAGCTCCGGCGCACGGCGTCTGCGGCGTCGAAATGCTGCATGGCCAAGGCGTAGTCGCCAAGATCGTCCGCCGCCTTGCCGATCGCGAGGTGAAGCCGCAGGCGTTGCGCCGCTTCCAGCCCCGGCGTGGCCAGGGCGGCTTCCATCCGTTGCAGCAGACCGTCGTCATCGCTCGTGACGGGGCGACACCGGACCAGATCGTAGTAGCATCCCGCCAGCAGCGGCGCGATCGCGATCGCGCGTTGGAAGCATTCGCGGGCTTCGTCGAAACGGCCGAACTCAGAGAGCAGATTGCCCAGCAGATCATGCGCCATGGCGTTCCTCGGATCGAGCGCCAGCGTCTGTCGCAGCACCTGTTCGGCTTCCTGATTGCGATCCTCGGTCAGCAGCGCCCGCGCTTTGCCAAGGCGGCCGAAGCTGGTCTTGCCTCCGGTCGCCGCCGCGCGGCGGAAACAGCCGATCGCCTCGTCGCGATGGCCCAGTGCGTAGACCAGGGCGCCGGCGCGGAACCACGCCTCGGTCAGGGATGGGAGCAGCTCAGTGGCGCGGTCGTACGCAACGATTGCCCCGCCGATGTCGCCCAGCTTCTCCAAGGCGATTCCCAGGCGGAAATATGCATCGGCGTAGCGCGGGTTGCTGGCGACGGCCCACTCGCAATGCCGCGATGGCATCCGGTACGCGGCCGACCTCGAGGTAGGCGAGGCCGAGATCGTGCTGGATGATGGGATTGAACGGCTCCAGCAGCGCTGCATCGCGCAACGGCGCGATCGCATCGGCTGGTCGCCCGGACTTGAGCAACTGAGTGGCCAACGCAAGCAGAGGCGCCACCTGCTGCGGCGCGGCTGGATTTGGAGACTGGGACATGGCGCGAACCTAGCGTGGAAGCTCTAGCGTGGCCATCGGAATCGCCAGCACAAAATTGTCACCCGACCATGATCTGCCAACCAGCAACGGAAAGAGCTTAAGTTAGCTTATGGTGGAGTTCACCCCGCCAGCAATGCTACTCCCGCCGCCACCAGCAATGCCGCAATCCATCTGCGGCGGTCCACTTTTTCATGCAGGAAGATTTTGGCCGCAAAAGCATTCCCGATAAACGTTAGCGACGCGGCCGCCGGGGCCACCAGGCTGACGTCTCCCCAAGACAGCGCGAACAGCAGGCTGAAGAACGCCACGGCCATGGCCGTGACCCCGAGGAAGAAGTTCGAGTTCGACAGGATGCGGACGACCACCGTCCACAATCCCGCGCGTCCCCACAAGGCATGCACGTCGCCCACTTGCTTCATGGCGCGCGCCAGCAGAATGTCTCCGACCACGGAAGCGATTACGACGACGAGAATGCCGCCCCAGGTCGATACAAGAGCCGTATAGACGTGATTCATCGCTCCGCCCCGGCAGAAACCGCCGCGCTGGCCGTCTCCGGTTCGCGGGCCGCATCGTGGTGCGCGTGAGACGTAAGCGCCGGGCCGCCGGCGACAAAGCCGACGCCGCCGGAAATCAGTGCGATGCCCAACCAGCGCTGCGGGCTGACTTGCTCGTGCAGCGCGAACTTCGCCACCAGAGCCAGCAGAACGTATCCCAGCGATGTCGCCGGCAGTACGTAGGTCAGGTCGGCCCAGGAGAGCGAATTCATGTAGGAAGCGAAGAAGGCCAGCAGCAGAAGGATTCCGATCGCGACCCAGGGATTGGCTACCGCCAGAATGACGCCTTGCAAGTGTTGCAGGGAAATGTTGCCGGCCTGCTTCATCCCGTGCGAAAGCATGGAGTCACCAGCCGCTGCAAAGACGGTAACTCCAGCCAGCACCAGATACTTGCGAAAAGTCACTTGATCATCAGGCCTTGGCAGGTTCGGCCGTGGCGGCCGTTTCCGCGTGCTTCTTCACCATCTTGTTGCGGGCCGACCGCAGCTTCAGGAAGGTTTTGGCTTCCTTATACAGCCGCTTTCGGTCATTGCTGTCGAACGCCGCTTTTTTCAAGATGCGGAAGACGGCTTTGGGACGGAAATAATATTCATCGTAGAAGCGATGTACCGCCGAAAGGATGTCATCGGCCGGCAGCCCGGGATACTGAATATGGGCCAACTGGTGTCCGCCTTCGTCCACCATCTTGTTGTCGCCGACCATGAACCCGTTTTTCACGGCGTAGTCGTAAAGCTCGGTTCCGGGATAAGCGTGCGCCACCGAAACCTGGATGGTTTCGACGTCGAGTTCTTTGGCAAACGCGATCGTGTTGTTGATCGTCTCATGGGTCTCGCCGGGTAAACCCATGATGAAATCGCCGTGGATGACCAGACCGAGTTTGTGGCAGTCCTTCGTGAACTGGCGGGCGCGTTCGATGGTCGCGCCTTTCTTGATGTTCTTCAGGATCTGCTGGTCGCCGGATTCGTAGCCCACAATGAGCAGCCGGCAGCCGGCTTCCTTCATCGCTTTCAGGGTCTCGAAATCTGTGGTGACGCGCGAGGTGCAGGACCAGGTGAAACCGAGCGGCTTTAGTTTGGCGCAGAGTTCGATGGTACGCGCTTTCTGAATGTTGAACGTATCGTCGTCGAAGAAGAACTCTTTTACGTTCGGCCAGTACTCTTTCGCTTTGGCCATTTCCCGTGCAACGTCATCCGTGGAGCGCTTGCGCCAGGGATGCCCGCTCAGCGTCTGCGGCCACAGGCAGAACGTACACTGCGCCGGACAGCCGCGCGTGGTGTAGAGCGACACGAAGGGGTTCAAAAGGAACGGCACGTTGTACCGAGTTACGTCGAGGTCGCGCTTGTAGACGTCGGTAACGTGCGGAAGGGCGTCGAGATCCTGAATCTGTGGGGAGTCTGGATTGTGGACCACCTTGCCATCCTGCAGGAAAGAAACGCCAGGAATTTCAGCAAGCGGCTTGCCTTTGGCATAGTCCACGACGGCGAAATCAAATTCTTTGCGGCAGACAAAATCGATTTCCGGACAGTCGCGCAGCGATTTTTCCGGAAGCACGCTGACGTGCGGACCGACAAACGCAATCTTGATGGTGGGATTTTTCTGCTTAATCGCCCGCGCCAGAAGAATGTCGCCGGGAAAGCCGGGAGTCGAGGTGAAGAGCACAAGGAACTCATAGTCCTCGGCGATCTCGATGGTCTCATCGCCCGAAACGTGATGCGGCGGAGCGTCGAGAAGACGAGCGCCCTCCAGCATTCCAGCCGGATAAGCCAGCCACACCGGGTACCAGTAACTTTCAATTTCGCGGGTTGCGGGCCAACGGGAGCCTGCGCCTCCGTCGAAGTTTTCAAACGAAGGGGGATTTAGAAACAGTGTTTTTAGAGGCATATTGAGTGTGTCTTTTATTTTACCATTAAGAACAGGGGCCACCCGTGGCACGGTTACTTCCGCAGATTCCCCACCGACTTAGATGCCCGAACCACAAGTTCGACTTAAATCGTTGATTCGACTGTACTCGCGCGGGCGGGAAAAGCGAATCGCAATGAAGTGAATATGGAATCGGGAGCAGTGAAGGGGGTCATTGGTGGCCTGAGCGGGGTCTTCGCCGAGTTGATTTACTGGGCTTCGTTCGCGGCTGGGGCGCGGAAGGTCACGCCGCGATCGTCGTTGGCCTTGGTCGTAGCCGCAAGGTCGAGATCAGACAGGGCGATTTTCTGGTGCTGGGGTGCAAAGGCCCACAGAGTCTGGCCGACGATGGCGTAGTTCTGCACTTCGAGCTTGTGCTGATCGCGGAACACGAGCACGGTGGCGGGCAGGATCGCAGCGCCTTCGGGCTCGGGTCTTTCTTGCTCGCGGCGAGGCGGGCGCGCATACGCATCCTGATCGCCGTCGGCTTGTTCCTGGCGAAGCATTTGCTGCTCTTGGAGATTCTGCGCGTTCATCTCGTTAGCGAGCGCGCGATCACGCTCGTAGTCCTCGTCATAAGACGAGCCCGAATCCCACCACCACCAGGGATCGATTCCCGCGTACCACCAGGGATAGCCATAACCCCAGCAGCCGAAGCCGAAGCAGTTGTTGCGGAATCTAAAGTCATCGTCGTCGCGGAATCCGCGGTCGCGGAATCTACGGTCACGAAAGCTACGGTCCCTGAAGCCACGGTCGCCGAAGCGCGAACCGCGGAATCTATCCTGCAACAAGGGACCACGAGAAAAACGTGTGCGAGTCGAGGGAACGTGAGTAAAGCCCCGAGACATGCCCGGGCCGTGCACTCCGCTGAACGAGTGGCCCCCTACAGCATGGGCACCACTGAAACCACCGTGGCCGCCAGCGAAACCACCGTGGCTGGCGAAACCACCGCCATGCCCGCCGCTGAAGCCGCCACTATGTCCACCACCGAAGCCACCGGCGTGTCCTCCGCCATGCTGCGCCCACACGGGCACGGCCAGGAAAAGCGCGAACGCCGTGATGGCTGCCAAGCGGCGCATACAGGGGCATTATAAGCCTGATTGGCAAGAAAGAAGCAAGTGGGGTTTGTCAAGAACTTGTCAAATATTTTGGCCACGTGTGCCCAGACCACGTGTGCCCGACCAGGAAGCGCGGCAAAGTGACCGCTGTCCCCCTTCTTTCGCAAAGCGCACGAAATGGGGCATCCTGGCCTAATTCATTCCTGGTAATGACTATGCCTGGATCGCTCGCTAGAATGGCGCGACGTCCTTGCAGCTAATGTCGACATGAGGCTGAGACCAACTGCTCTGACGGTTTTCCTGCTTCTGCTGGGAACGGGAGGAGCTGCCGCTGTGGAACATCCGGGCGTACTCCACGAGGGTGACGACTGCTCTTCCTGTCACGCCAGCAAGACCATCGGTAAGTCTGTGCATTCTGCGATGGCGAGCCCGTGTACGATTTGTCATCTGGCCCAAACTCGAGGAGACATGACAACTCTGAGTCTGATCATGCCCAAGGAGCAGATCTGCTTCGCCTGCCACGAGAAGTCAGCGGAATTGCGGCAACATACTCCTGTCGTACAGGGGCGATGTGTGGAGTGTCACGATTCGCACAGCAGCGACCGGCGGATGCTGCTGCGAGTCGCGAGTGATCTCCAAGATCGCATGCCGACGTCTCCTTCGGGCAAGGGCCACGCTTCCGCGCAACCGCAATGACGACGATGGTCGATTGCCAGCAGTTCGCGGTTAGTCAAATGCCGAGGGGCAGCGCCTGAAGGCGAGTTGATGATGGCGCACCTGCGGCACGCCTTTCGATAGGCTCAGAGCAGGCTCTGAAGGTGAGCCCTGATACGAATCTTGTCTTTATATCCTTCACCGGGGCTGCCATGACGGTCCACGGGTTCATCCCACCTACTGGTTCAGCGGCAGAAGAGACTGGCATGCGGCTTCGCTCGAGATGGCGCCGCCGGTAGGCTGGACTCGGATCACGGCATCTTCGAAGGAGCAGAAGCTGCGGATACCGGTTTGATTCAGGGTGATCGGAGTGCCCGTGGCGAAGTACTGCGTTGCGGGAGGCCCACCGGAACCGGTGGCCGTGAAGATGTATCCGCTCTTGGTGCCGCTGGCCAATACGCTATCGATCAGGCACCCTGCGGTTGTGGTCGGGGTGCATGGAGTGACGCCGCCCAGGTTGGCCAATGACGGGGCAAAGCCCATGGTCGGATAAGAGGCGCTGTAAGTAATCTCTCCGGTATTGATGGTGCGGATCGAACCTACAGCCGAGGACTCATTGGCGGCCATGCGCGCGCGCAACAAGTTGGGGATCGCGATGGCGGCGATGATGAGAATAATCGCGACCACGATCAGCAGTTCGATGAGGGAAAAACCCTTCTGTTTACGCATTGATGAATAGCCCCCGGCCCGGAAATAGGGCGAACTCAAAGCTTAACACTGACACGGGATTCGCGGGATGGCACTAGCGGGCCGGAGCCGCGAGACTCTTACCACTACTACTTCTTCTTTTTCGTCGCCTTACTTTTCCCCCCAGCCTTTCGTGGGGCTGGATGGGCGTGTTTAGGAACCGCCTTGGCGGCCGTTTTGACCGGTTTGTGATCAGGCTTTGCGGGCTTTGCGGCCTTTGGCGGTTCGGGCGCCTTGGCCTTCGGTGGCGGCGGCGCTGCGACCGGAACTGGAGCAGCCGGGGCGGCACCCTTTCCTTTTTTGCCTGCCTTCGCGGGCACGGCCGGTGCTACTGCCGCCGCGCCTTTGGCGGCGCGTCCGCGACGAGGCGCCGGTGGCGGTGGCGGTGGCGGTGGCGCGAAGGGCTTCAAGAATTTCAGTATCTCGGTCCGCGAGCGCAGCTTGCCGTCGAGCAACAACATGAACACATCGTGTGCAATCTTGGGATACTCGGGCAGTTGCGGAGTGATGAGCAACTCCGTCATCTCCGGCAACGGAATCTTCTGCTGTACCTGGCGCCACTTGGTGAGATAGTTCTTGATTTTCTGCTCGACCGACTGCTGTTTGGCCGTGACGGCCAGAAAGAGCACCATCTCGGGGCGGGCGCTGCTGAGCAGATGCCAGGTGCGTGAAGGAGTCGCGGCCTCTTTGCCCATCAGGCGCTTGGCCAGTTCCTTGGCATGATCTTCGATGTCGCGCCAGGCTTCGACCAGATCTTTCCGCGGGATCATTCGCTGCACATCCGCGACATCTTTGTCGGCCAAACGCGATGTCAGGAAATACATGACAGCCGGGCCGGCGTCCGGGGCATAGCCGAGGTCGACCATCTGCTGGCGCGTCTTCATGAGGGCCGAGAGGCCGGTGGTGTCGATCTTGGCGGTGGTCCAATGCTGATGCAGAACCTCGAGCCAACCCTCTTTTTCGAGCATCTTCACGACATACAGCGGATCGTCTTCATGGGCCAGCGCAGAGATTTCGTGACCGATCGAACTGCGCAGAATGTGGTCGATGTACTTGCCTTCCTTGGCGGCGTCGTAACGGGCCTGAGTCCGTTCTTCGATCGGCCAGTGAAAGCGCGCGGCGAAGCGCGTGGCGCGAATCAGGCGCGAAGGATCTTCGAGGAAAGAATAGTTGTGCAGGATGCGAATCAGTTTGGCTTCAATGTCGGCGACGCCGTTGAACGGATCGAGCAGCAGGCCGCGGGATCCTTCGTTCAGCGACAGCGCCATGGCATTGACGGTGAAATCGCGGCGCCGCAGGTCTTCGTGGATGGTCGCAGGCATCACGACAGGCGGCTTACCCGTCTTCTCGTAGTGTTCGGTGCGCGCCATACTGATCTCAGCGCGGGCGTTGCCGGGCAATGAGATAAAGATGGTGCGGTTGTCCTCTTCAACGGCGGTGATTTTGGCGCCAGCCTTTTCGAGGTCTTTTTGTAACTTGAGTGGATTGCCCTGGACGGTGAAATCCAGATCGCGAATGGAGAAGCCGCTGATGATGTCGCGGATGGCGCCGCCAGTGAGGTAAAGATTGAGGCCGGCTGCCCGGGCTACGTCTTGGATCAGGCCGACGCCTTTCAGTTGGTCCGGCGTCAACCGGAGTTCCATCGTGTAAATGTAATCAGCCATTCGCTTTCAACAGCCCTCAGGTCTGGCGTTCCGCAGCGTCATGTATGTCGCGACCAAAGACCTCACGGGCTGAACGAACCGAGCTTTCCACAAGATTTCCACAGCCTAGGACGTCGCGTCCGACAGGGGGAGGCCCGCGCGGACGCAAGTACCCTAATACAAAGTACTTAGGCGAAGTGGAAACTTTGCGGCAAGTTAAAGAAAATAACACAACGTTTACAGTTTGGCTACTGCCAAGGCGGATTCCACGAGATTGCTGCAAAAAAGTGCGAGAATCACGCCAAGGGGAGTAGGAAGCGAGCCTCGCGCGCCATCGATTCGCCCGCAAAGGAACGCGGGCGAATCTGCGGCTCGCCCACCTCCATGGGTGCACAACGCGCCTGTAGAGCGTGATCAGCATAGCTTCGGAACGCTCCGACTTGTAACGCGGCCTCCATGCCTTCAACGCACAAAAAAGTGATCGTTCGCAAGATGGACCGGGACTCGGTGTCGGGCTATGTCGCGCCGGCGCAGTTTGTGCGCGAGGGCAAACTCGAGTTGCTGAACACGTCGGGCACGGTGATCTCGATGGACCTGCGCGAAATCAAAGGCGTGTATTTCGTGCGGGAGTTCAGCGACTCGGAGTCGCTCACACGCAAGACGTTTACCTCGCGTCCGCGATCGGAAGGCCTGTGGGTGCGGCTGCGGTTCAAAGATAGCGAAGTGCTCGAAGGACTGATGCCCGCCGACTTGGTGCAGACGACGCCGGAAGGATTCCTGGTCAGTCCTCCGGATCAGCGCTCGAACACGCAGAAGATATTTGTCCCGCGAACGGCTCTGGAATCGCTGACGGTGCTGGCGGTTATTGGGGCGCCGCGGCGCCGGCGGCCGGGCGCGGAAGATCAGCGACAAGTGCCCATGTTCGACGAGTAAGTATCTCGAATTGCTCGCAGCTTCGTGGTGGTTGCGGCTAGGCCCGTAGTGTGATGCGCGAGAGGCCCGGAAGGGTTTGATCGGCCGTACACCGCACCAATGGCGGGTTCCACGCGCCTGAAATCCATTGAATTAATCCTGGGAGTTGAGGTACCGTTTGAATTCCACACGGGCCAAGAGCCGGGCAAAAAGAGACGTTGGGGCGTTCCTTCCTCCCGAGCCGCTCGACTCTGTGGAGATTTCTATCCCGTTCCAGAGGTGTTGCCTGTCATGCAGACGATGCGAGTGTGTCGTTCTCGGTCGAGTTTCTCATCCTCTTCGGTCTTCCACTCCTTTCTCATCACTGCAATCTTTTTAGCCACCCTCCTGTGCACCGCGATGCAGGGACAGGAAGCGCCGCAAGCGGCTGCAGTGCGTGCACCCCTGATCACGCAGCCGCTGGATGAGTCGCGGCTCACGATACTGAAGGGCAACACGCATCCGCTGGCGCGTCCGCTATTCGATTTGGGGACGGCACCCGCGAGCCTGCCGATGGAGCGCATGCTGCTGGTGCTGAAGCGCAGTCCCGATCAGGAAGCCACGCTGCGCAAGTTGCTCGACGATCAACAGGACAAGGGATCGCCCAACTACCACAAGTGGCTCACGCCGGAGCAATTCGGAAAGCAGTTCGGACCGAGTGACAGCGACATACAGGCAATCACGAGCTGGCTGCAGTCGCACGGATTTCAAGTGGGAACAACGAAGGGCCGGTCGGTGCTTGAGTTCTCGGGCTCGGCCAGCCAGGTGAAAGAAGCATTTCACACGACCATTCACAAGTACGCCGTGAACGGCGAGCAGCACTGGGCGAACGCCAGCGACCCGCAGATTCCCACAGCGTTAACGCCGGCGGTGGCGGGGATAAAAACTCTGCATAATTTCTTGAGGAAGCCTGCCATCCATGTTTCGGACAAGCGTCTGTTCGCGAAAGTTATTCCTGGCGCTCGGCCTCAGTTCACAGGGTCGGACGGCACGCACGCCCTGACGCCCGGGGATTACGCGACGATCTATAACGCCGGGCCGGCCGGGATCGATGGAACCGGAATCACCATCGCCGTGGTCGCGCGCAGCAACCTGTTCAACGGCGGGTCTGATATCTCTGACTTTCGGAATGTTTTTGCCATGCCCCCTGGCACGCTCAACACTAT
Source organism: uncultured Acidobacteriaceae bacterium (assembly GCA_963819035.1). Classification (GTDB taxonomy): domain Bacteria; phylum Acidobacteriota; class Terriglobia; order Terriglobales; family Acidobacteriaceae; genus Sulfotelmatobacter. Next base: position 201,024 of record CAWFUU010000012.1, read on the forward strand.
CCTCAACGGCCCCGACCCCGGCGACCTGGGAGGGAACGAAGAGTTTGAGGCAACCTTGGATGCGTCGTGGTCAGGAGCGATCGCGACCGGCGCTACGGTCGACTTCGTAGTATCAGGCAGCACCAATGACACCGACGGCGTCGATCTCTCCGAGCTCTATATCATCGAGAACAATCTTGGCAGCTTGATGACGGAGAGTTTCAGTTTCTGCGAATCGGGCCTGACCAGCGCCGACGCTGCAGGGATCTCCGGACTTGCCGAGCAAGCCGCCGCGCAAGGCATCACTTATCTTCTGGCCACTGGGGATACTGGCGCGGAGGGTTGCGACAACCTGGGTGAGACGACTGCCACGGGCGGCGTATTTGTCAGCGCGCTCGCTGCCACGCCCTTCACGGTAGCGGTGGGCGGCACGATGTTCAATGAAAATGGCCACGATGCGACTTACTGGAATACCGCCAACGATGCTGCCTTTGGATCGGCCATTTCCTATATCCCGGAAGATGTGTGGAATGAGACCTGCACCACGGCGTGCCAGAGCGGCCAGCCGCCGCTGGCCGCTGGCGGGGGTGGGGCCAGCGTGTTATTCACAAAGCCCGCGTGGCAGACCGGAGTAACCGGCATTCCTGCTGACGGAGCGCGCGATGTTCCCGACGTCTCGCTCACTGCCGCTGGGCATGATCCCTATCTGCTCTGTGTCGAGGCTTCGTGCGTACCTGATGCGCAGAGCAATATATCTTTCTCTGGGGTCGAAGGAACCTCGGCGTCGACGCCCTCTTTTGCCAGCATCCTGGCTTTGGTCGATGAAAAAATGTCCCAGGGGCCGGAAGGAGCCAGCGGAACCCGGCAAGGACAGGCCGATTACGTGCTCTACCAGTTGGCTGCGAACCAGCAAAAGGCAGGAACCGCGTGCAACGCTTCCGGTACTACGACCCTGCCAAACAGCGCGTGTGTTTTCTATGACGTGACGGTGGGCAACAATTCTGTTCCCGGTGAACCGGCATACCCGACCGGCGCGTATTCATCTACCGCAGGTTATGACTTAGCGTCCGGGCTGGGATCGGTCAACATCACGAATCTGGTCAATGCGTGGAACACGGTATCATTCCCTGCGACGACTACCACTCTAACGCTCAATGGCGTTGCGGGTGGGAACACGACTGCTCTTGCCCTCGCTCACGGCGCGTCTGTAACCGTGGCCGGCACGGTCACGGCCACCAGCGGATCACCTACGGGCGATGTGGCCTTGATCGCCGGCACCGGGCAGGCCGGTTCACTTTCTAACCAGAGTGGCATCGCGGAGTACCCGTTGAGTGCAGGCTTCTCGGGATCGACCACTCAGTTGCCCGGCGGCACCTACACGGTTACGGCGCATTATGCAGGAGATGGCAAGTTTGCTCCCAGCGACTCGTCTCCCGGGGTCTTGGTCAACGTCACTCCGGAGACCAGCACCACCACTTTGACTCTGCTTGCTAACGACCCCTCAAACGGCAATCCGCTCACCAGCCCCTTCCCGTTTGGGAGTATTGTGTTCGTGCGCGCGGATGTCGTTAGCGCGACCAATAGCGCAGCATTCTGCCAATCCCCATCTTTCCGCGGTTGCCCGACTGGGGTGGTCAAGTTCACCGATACCTTTGGCGCTTTGCCAAACATGAACCCACAGGTCACCCCGCCGGTTGCGGTTTCCAGCACACCCGCCCTCAACAGCAAAGCCAACACTTCGATCGGTGACGGAGTCATCAGCTTCGATGCCGGCAACCACGTCATATCTGCTCAATATCAGGGCGACGCCAGCTTCAGTGCCAGCAACAGTGCGGCACCGGTAAGTTTCACGGTCTCGCCCGGCTTCGCTGGAGTTTCCGGTCCAACCGACGTCACCATCACCAGCCCCGGCATGTCAGGCACGACAACGGTGGGCATTGTCGCATCCACTGGCTTTGGTGCCATCGCCTTCACTTGCAGCGGCCTGCCATTGGAAGCCGCTTGCAGTCCGGCATCGGCTACGGGAAAGGGTCCGAACACGGTCGTCACCACCAACATCACGGTGACCACCACCGCTCCACACACTACCATGCTGCAATCGAACGAGCGGCACTACTACTACGCGGCGATCTTGGGCGGGGGACTACCGCTGGCAGGCATGCTCTTGCTGGCTGCGCCGAAACGACGCCGCAGCAGCGCGCTGCTGGGACTGATGGTGGTGGCGTTGCTCGTGACGGTTCCCGCCTGCGGTGGTGGCGGAGGCTCAAGCCATCAGCAGGATCCGGGCACGCCAGCCGGGACCTACAGTGTAACCGTAACTGCGACGGCGGGATCGATTTCGGCATCAGGAAACTTCAACCTCACGGTGAACTAAGCGAAACCCCTTTAATGAAGAGGCCAGCGAGAGCTGGCCTCTTCATTTTTGCGGTCGCGATTTTTGCGGTCGCGCAATGAAGGACGCAGCGGGTTGCCTCTGTACGAAGTGCAGTCGGGTTCGTTCACTGGTGTACGATCTATTCGTCTTTTCCTTTCAACTATGAAACTTTCCGCTATTGCTTCGGCTCTGCAGGCGCGGCTCGAAAATGGATCTGCAGAGATGGAAATCACCGGGCTCAACGGGATTGAACAGGCCGGACCGGGGGAGTTGACGTTCGTGTCGAATCCCAAGTATGCGGCGGCTGCGCGGTCAACCAAGGCTTCCGCCGTCATCGTTGGCGAGGACTTCCCTGCTATCCCGGCGGCCATGTTGCGCGCCAAGGATCCTTATCTTTCATTCGCGAAGGCGCTGGAAATCTTTCACCAGCCGCTGCAGTATGAGCCCGGCGTGCACGCCACGGCCGCGGTGCATGCCACTGCTCGCATTGGGGCGAACGCGCATATCGGGCCTTACGTGGTGATTGACGAGGATGTCGAGATTGGCGCCAATGCAGTGCTGCTGGCGCATGTCGTGATTTACCGGGGAGCGCGGATCGGAAACAACTTCTTTGCCCACGCGCACGCGATCGTGCGCGAGAACTGCCGGATCGGCAGCAACGTGCTTCTGCAGAACGGAGTCGTGATCGGGGCCGACGGGTTTGGCTTTGCGAAGACTGCGGAAGGACGCTGGCACAAAATCCCGCAGCCTGCACCTGTGGTCATTGGGGACGATGTGGAAGTCCAGGCCAACTCCTGCATTGACCGGGCCAGCGTCGGCGAAACTCGTATCGGGCGCGGGGTGAAGATCGACAATCTGGTGCAGGTCGGGCACGGATCGCAGGTTGGCGAAGACGCTCTGCTGTGCGCACAGGTCGGGCTGGCGGGCTCGACCGAGATTGGCAACCGGGTCATCCTCACGGGGCAGGTCGGCGTGGTCGGACACTGCAAGGTAGGAGAGAACGCGATCGTGACGCCGCAGAGCGGAGTGGCCAACGACATTGCGGCAGGAGCGCTGGTCAGCGGATCGCCTGCCGTGGATCACCGGACGTGGCTGAAGTATTCAGCGATTCTGCTTCGATTGCCGGAGATTGCGCGCGCGGTGCGGGGGAAGAAAAACAGGGACTAGGGCTCGCCGCCGCACCTCTTCCAACCCCTGAAGAAACAGATCACCATTCCGCTCAACGACCAACGGTCAAAATGCGAGAACGCCTGATTTCGACAGTTACTTAGGCTGAATTGATCACCACACAGGCAGGTTATGAATAAGAACAATTCCTCTCGATTATCAGCGAAGATGTCGTTGGTCTGGACATTAGCATTGGTAAATCTGAGCTTCGCGCAGACGCCGAATTTGGAGGGAGTGTGGGGAGCAACGCGGCACTTTGGGCCGGAAGTGCAGGGTCATCTCGAGATCGTTCGCTCCAACGACGGCTGCCGTGCGATCATCGCGAACAATGACTTGGCCTGCACCAACAAGGACGGGCACATCCGCTTCGATCTTCCCTACGACCAAGGCAGTTTCACCGGCCGCTGGCAAGAAAACGGATCCGTGATTCGCGGTTACTGGATTCAACCTCCCACCGTAAATGACGGCACAAAGTTTCCCACGCCCCTAACGCTACATTCCTACGGCAAGAACGATTGGTAAGGGACGGTCCAGCCTTTACAGGATGACTTCACGATCTACTTAGTCATCAATCGGAGGTCGGATGGCTCATTAGGAGCCTTTCTCCGAATTGTGGAATCTCGGTTACCGAGGTTTGATCCCGGCGGCCTTGATGATACGTGAGGCGTTTTCACTCTCGCTCACCACAAAGTGCGCGAACTCAGGCTGCGTCATACTCATTGGATCGGCACCGTGCTTCGCCAGCCAGTCGCGCATATCAGGCGCAGCCAGAACCCGAGCGATGTCCTTCGCTAGTCTGTACACCACTTCGGACGGAGTGCCTGCGCGCACCCATACCCCATACCAAATTGAATAGTCGAAGCCCGTGACGCCGCCCTCAGCGATCGTGGGCACTTCTGGTAGCAAGAGTGAGCGCGTGTTGGTCGTTACGCCCAAAGCGCGCAGCCTGCCCGCACGGATGTCGGCCAAGGCGTAAGAGATCGGTGTAATCAGGTAAGTGGTACGGCCTGCGACCGTATCGGCGATCGCTTCGGTGGTCGTGTTGCCTGGCACATGTACGGCCTTAATGCCCGTCGCAAGATTGAATTTCTCTGCCCCCAGGTGAGTGCCGGTGCCTATGCCAGCCGAGCCGAACTTCAGCTCGCCTGGCTTTGCCTTCGCTGCGGCAATGAGATCGCGGACTGAGGCGATGCCTGATGACGTGCCCGCCACCAGCACGTAGGGTTGGCTGGTGAGTGGAGCGACCGGAATGAAATCGTTCAACGGGTCATACGGCAGGTTCTTCAATAGCACGGCGCTGTAAGCCTGAGCGCTGGTGTTAACCAGCAACGTGTAGCCATCAGCTGGCGACTGCGCAACCAGAGCGGGCGCCGCTGTACTCCCCGCGCCGGGATGGTTCTCTACTGTCACAGGCTGGCGCCATAGCGCGGTTAGCTTCGGACTGATGGCGCGAGCTATGATGTCAGGTCCACCACCCGCACCGAATGGTTCGATTATCCGCACCGGCTTCGCTGGATAATCTGCTAAACCTTGCTGCAACACAACCAGCGAGCACACAAGCCCCAAAACCATCCGCATCGACATGATCCGCCGCCTGAAGGATTACTGCGTCACGACCCTAACGGAGCCGAGACTCAGAGAATTGTAGCCTCAGCGAACGGTAGTTGGTGAAACATCGCCTGGTTTCGTAAACTATCCAGAATCCTCTCGCAGCTTGGCTTTCCGGTTGTGGGTCATTTCCGGTTTGCTCGTCAGAACGAAGCCGCTGGCGCGGCGGACGCTGCCGCGTGGTGATGTCGGCTGTCCCGATTTTCAGTTCAGATAAGTTGTGGGTCACAAGGAGGTGTCCCTGTGACCCATCTACGCAAAATGATGCTGGAGGAACTCCAGCGCCGTCATTACTCTGAGGCTACCACACAGCGTTACATCCGCCTGATCGAGCGGTTCGCCCAGCACTTTCACTGCTCGCCTGATCGTCTAGGGCCGCGGCACATCCGCGAATACCAAGCCCAACTCTTCACCGTCCGCAAACTGACCCCCGGTTCGGTGACCAATCATCTCTGCGCTCTACGCTTCCTCTACATCCAGACGCTCAAGAGGCCCTGGAGCATTGCGGACACTCCCTATCCCAAGAAGCGCTATCGCCTGCCCACCATTCTCAGCCCGGAAGAAGTAGCACAGCTCATCGATGCCGCGCCGATTCCCTTCTATCGCACCATTTTGATGACCCTCTATGGCACCGGCGTGCGCCGCGCCGAACTCACCCGCCTCAAGGTCAGCGACATCGACAGTCGACGCATGGTCGTGCACATTCAGGGCGGCAAAGGCGGGCAAGACCGCGACGTCATGCTCAGCCCCGTCCTGCTCGAGGAACTGCGCGCTCATTGGCGGCGTCTGCGCAAAAAGTCCGTGTGGTTATTTCCCGGCAACCGCTGGCACAGCGGTGATCACCCCACTGATGACAAGACGCCCTACAACGCTTGCATCGAGGCCGCCCGCCGCGCCGGGATTAAGAAACGGATCTATCCCCACATGCTGCGCCATTGCTTCGCCACCCACTTGCTCGAAGCCGGTGCCGACCTGCACACCATCCAGATCCTGTTAGGCCATCACGATCTGAAAGAAACTGCTCGCTATCTCCACCTCTCGCAAAAGCACCTGCATGCCACGCCCAGTCCGCTGGACGCGCTGGTGCTGAAGAAAGGCAGGTCGTTCGAGGAGGAGTAAATGAGTCGGCCACAGTTAGAGGTGGCCGATATCATTCGCAGCGCAGGAGCCGACTTCATCGCGCGCAACCGTCACTGGCTCCGCTGGACCCACCTTAAGGTCCTGCTGGCCATCGCGCGCTGTCGCACCGCCGCTCTCGGCGGTCATATCGATGAATGCACCCGTTGCGGACATCGTGCCACCATCTCGTACAACAGCTGTCGCAATCGGCACTGTCCGAAGTGTCAGACCGGCGCTCGCGAACGCTGGATCCAAGCCCGGCGCCGCGAACTTCTCCCCTCTCCCTACGTCCATGTCGTCTTCACCCTGCCGGCGCAACTGGCAGCGCTAGCCCTACAGAATAAAAAGATCGTCTATAGTTTGCTGTTGCGGGCCAGCGCAGAAACGCTCCTGGAGGTGGCGCGGAACCCCACACATCTCGGGGCTGAGATCGGCTTCTTCAGCGTGCTGCATACCTGGAACCAGAAACTCCAGATTCATCCCCATGTCCACTATGTCGTCGCCGCGGGTGGGCTCTCCCTCGATCACACCCGCTGGATTCGATCTCACCCGCGCTTCTTTCTCCCCATTCCTGTGCTCCGGCGGGTGTTTCGCGGCAAGTTCGTCGACGGTCTCAAGGCCGCCTTTCAGCTTGGCCAGTTGCACCTTTCCGGGGATCTGGCGCTCCTCGCACAACCCAAATTCTTCGCCGCCTGGCTGCGACCGCTGTTTCGCAAAAACTGGGTGGTCTACTCCAAGCCACCCTTCGGCGGCCCCGAGTACGTGCTCCAGTATCTCGGCCGCTACACCCATCGCGTAGCCATCTCCAACCACCGACTAGTTTCGTTTGCCAACGGGCAAGTTACTTTTCGTTGGCGCGACTCCGCTCACAACAATGAGCAGAAGCTGATGACCTTAGCGCTCGATGAGTTCCTGCGCCGCTTCCTGCTGCATCTGCTTCCCAAGGGCTTCGTTCGTATCCGCCACTTCGGTCTCCTTGCCAACCGCCGACGCTCCACCCTACTGCCACTGTGCTTCGCAGCACTGGGCACAGTTCCCATGCAGATCGAACCGGAAACCTCCACTCAGGAATCGAACCCTCTTTGGCGCTGCCCCAAGTGTGGCGGACCAATGGCGGTCATCGAACGACTTACCGCTGCTCAACTCCAACTCCGCTCTCCACCTCCGTGGGTCACTACTGCGGCATGAAACGGCTCGCGCACAACTCCAAACCTCCGCACGGTTCACCGCGCCCCGCCCCCGTCCGCCCTGCTCCTGACCCCATCCCTACTTCGCGCCCTTTCTCACACCGTCTTCGACCATCGACTCCTCCTCCCACACCCTCACCGACCTCTTTCTCCGCTTCCGCGCTGACTCCCGCCAACTTCAACACCTCTTCCTCGCTCCATTCAATTTGCATAAGTCCCGCGTCCGCCGCGCCAGCGGCTTCCTTCTGACGGCTTTTTCGGACGCGACGCCTCACACCTTCTTTCAGCCTTAAGCACTCATCCCGGCGTCGCGTCCGAAAAAGCACTAGCGTCATTCGGGATCGATGGGGAGCACAGTTTTGACCTGGATCCCCAGCGTGGTTGGGCGACTGTCGACTCCGCGTGAAACGGAGGCGACGAGCTGCTGCCCCACGGTGCTTGTTCTTGCACACGTGAACGCACGAACCTACCGGTCGTGTGTTTCACCTCCAGATCGAACGAAGCTCCCAGCGGTCGCCCCTTACTGAAACTACCTTCCCGCTTGAAGAGAAGAGTGCAACCTTGCTGTTTCGTGAAGCGGGGAAAATCAAGTCCGCCATAGCAATCGTGCCGTTCTGTGCGTAAGCCTCTATGGATGAGCGATCAACGATGAGTTTGAAGTCGTAGGGGCGGCTTGCGATCAGCGGAGCCGTTGTCCTCGCCGGGAAGTCCGGTGTAATAGCCGCACCCGACTTTGTGCGATCGATGTAGAACTCTCGCTTCGGCTGATCAAAGCCGATCTCTGTCCAATGCTGTTCGTCGGTGTAGATGCGTATGCCAAAGACTTGTTCAGATGGTCGGCCAAACTGCAAGTCTAACTCGAAGGGGGCCTGCATGTTACCGGAGAGACTGCCGCCCTTGGTCGTAGAAATGTCGGAATGATCTGCACGGAGAGGAGCGATAACGGGGTCCTGCACTACTGCCAATCCTGCAGCGTCCCTCAGTAGCGAGAGGCGTCTTGGAACACTCATCTGCCCGCGCCAGGGAGAGGTCGGCAGTTGCGCCGCGTACTGCCAGTTGCTCATCCAGCCGATCAGAATCGGCTTCGCGTCCTTCGGCAGGCCGTTAAAGCTGATGGCGCAGTAGTCATCCTTGCCATAGTTCGTCCATCCGTGCGAACCAGGCTCGCTGGACTCCGTAAACCGCGTCCCGTTGAAGTTGCCGAGGAAATACTGCTCGCCGGAACCGCCTTGCGGCGCGCCCGGATTGAGACCAATTTTCAGGGCCCACATGTCACCTGTTCCACTCTCGCCGGGGATACGCAGGAGGTCTGGGCATTCCCAGGCTCCATCGACGTCGCCAGCGGGTCCGAAGTCGCTCAGTTGCGTCCATTCCTTTAGGTTCGGTGATGTATAGAAACGAATCTTGTGCTCCATGGCCAAGGAAACCGCCATCAACCAACGGTTCCCCTTCGCATCCCACGACACGCTGGGGTCACGGAAGTCGGCCATGTGCAGATCGATTACAGGGTTGTTGGCATATCGGGTCCAGGTCCGTCCGTCGTCGCGGCTGTATGCAAGGTTCTGTGTCTGCCGTGTTCCATAGCTCGTGCTGCGGGAACCGGTGTATACCGCAATCAGGCACTCTGCTCCGGGCGCGCAGAAGCCACTGGTGTTCTCGCGGTCCACGACGACGCTGCCCGTAAACGCCATTTCGCCGTCCTTCTCTGGGATTGCGACCGGAAGCTCCTGCCAATCCAAGAGGTTCGTGCTAACGGCGTGCCCCCAACTCATGTGGCCCCATTCATCACCGAACGGATTGAACTGATAGAAGAGGTGATACTCCTTGTGAAAGTAAACGAGGCCGTTAGGATCGTTCGTCCAATGCTCGCGAGGAGAGAAGTGTACCTGTGGACGGTAGGGCTCGTCATAGCGGATGACTTGGGCCCCCGCAATCGATGCAGAGAACGCAAGTGCGCACGCGAGTAAAGTGTCGATCAGCTTTAATGAAGGCACCCTCATTGTCACATCATCTCGCATCTGCCGCTCGCCGCGACAGAGGACATTCCTCCATTTTGCTTAAAGACGATGGGGGCCAAGGTCGCTCAAGAGCCGAGCGCCGCTTGCTCCCGAATAGTTGGCAAACCGGACACTACCTGTGAATTGATGAAGATCGCCATTGCACTTAAATCCCCACCGAGAGGGGAACTTGAGTGTAATCGCCTTGGTTTCAACGGTTATTTTTCGGGTCTAGCTCCTTCTGCTAGGATAGATGTCAGCGTAGAGGACGCACCCGGTCCGCGGAAAGGGTAGAAGCCCACCTTCAGATTACGAGCTTTGCGAACCTTCTTTCAGCCCGAATTGTCGGACAACGGGCGCTTGCATTGAAAGGAGGTCGCCATGCCGACCAATTCTCCGGAAGCGCACCGCCCGCTTCCCGAACGCCCTAACGTCCGTCATCTGAAAGACCAAGCCAAGGATTTGCTCAAGGCGGGCGCGGCCCAATCGATCACCGAAGCACAGTTCAAGATTGCTCGTAGTTACGGATTCACCAGTTGGCCAAGGCTCAAGGCGCACGTTGATTCACTCGAAGAGATTGGTGAACTCAAGCAGGCCATCGACACCAACGATCTCTCTCGCGTGAAGACTTTGATGACGCGCGACCCGGAGCTGCATCGGGCTCCGCTGGGCTATGGAAAGAATGGACCTCTCACGTGGGTTGCAGAATGCCGCGTACCCTGGGCGCCGCCCGGCCCGGAGAGGCTGGCCATGGCCGCCTGGATGATTGACCACGGCTCCGATGTGCATCAGGGAGGTGATGGGCCGCTCATGAGGGCCGCGCTCCGGGCGATCGCATTCCGATGATGGAACTTCTTGTGTCGCGCGGAGCCAATGTGAATGCGTTGTGGAGCGGATACTATCCCATCATCTTTGCGCCGTGTGAAACCGTCGAGCCATTGGCGCTGAAGTGGCTGCTGGAGCACAGCGCCAATCCCAATCCGCCAGGTCAGCGGCAGAAGTATCCCGGCACAGCGCTGGATTTCGTGATCGGCACGTATGGACGTTCAGCCGAGCTCGGCACGTGCATGGAGATCCTGATTGAAGCTGGCTGTCCCACGAAATACAAGGTTTCTGCCGTCTTAGATTTGTTGCGCAACCGGCTCGACCTTCTCGTCCGACACCTGGATGCCGATCCTATGCTGATGCATCGGCGATTTCCCGAACTCACTTTCGGAAACACCGCCGAACGCCGTCTGACCTTGCGAGGAGCAACACTGTTGCATGTGGCAGCGGAGTACGGCAATGTGGAAGCGGCAAATCTGCTTCTGGATCGTGGAGCAGACGTAAATGCGCGCGCGACGATAGATGACACCGGCGTCGGCGGGCAGACACCGATATTTCATGCTGTCAGTCAGTTCTACGACTGGGGACTAGCGGTGACTCGGCTGTTGCTGGATCGCGGAGCAGACCTCTCGGTGCGAGTAAATCTTCCGGGCCACTATGAACGACCAGATGAAGTGGTCAAGTGCACGCCTTTGGGATATGCCCTGTTATTTCCCGCTACCCATGGCCCTCGCCCTAGCAACAGCACGATTCTATTGCATGAACGTGGGGCACCGGAGTGAAGCACTGACCGGCCCACATCCATGTGGACGTGGGCCTGGGGTTGGTTGGCGTAACGTCGCCATTACCCTCACGACCACTGGACAACCGCGAAAGCCTTCTCATCCGAGGAGTACTTCACCCTATACTGGAAGGAAATTGGGATCAGCGGTGCATGCGCTTTCGGTCCCGACCTGCTTTAGAGGACTTCATGGCCGCACTCATTGATGCTATTAATGTCAAACGAAAGACGTTGTTTGAGTTTGAAAACACTCCTTTCTGCTGCCTGGAAGCAGACGTAAACCCCCTACCGCTCGCGGCGGCCAGACCCTGGTGCGCCTGAAGATGCGCAACCTTCTCTCGAACGCGGTCTTTGAGAAGACATTCAAGGCAAGCGACAAATTCAAGGAACCGGACTTGCAGTCGGTACAGGCTTCCTATCTGTATAGCGATGGGGACGGTTCTCATTTTCTGGACCAAGAGAGCTACGAGACCGTCACTCTTAACGGTCAGATGGTTGGGGACGCATTGGACTTCCTGATCGAAGGCGCATTGATTGAGCTGCGCAAATACAACGGCAATCCGATTGGTTTAGAGCTGCCAATATTCGTTGAGCTGGACGTTGCCTACACGGAACCTGCGGTTCGCGGCGACTCGTCGGGCGGCGGGACCAAGACTGCCCGACTGGAGACGGGCCTGGAAATCCGGGTTCCCCTCTTCATCAAAGAGGGGGACAAGGTGAAAGTGTCCACGGAGAACCGGGGGTTTGCGGGCAGGGCATGAGTACGTACCAGATCGATGGCTAGTCGTTGTCGAAACATCGCCTTATCACTCATCTGCCGACTACTCACGAACCCTTCAAATGTGAACTGAATCGAAAGGAGTCGATATTTGAGTGCTGACGCCTGGTTACGTAAACTATCCTGGACTTTTGTCGGCAGCGTGATCGGCGCAACAATGGGATTTAAACTCTTTGTCGCGCTGCAACTCGAAGTTGCGCATCATTTCATCGAAAGATTTGCCTTCAGGAGAACCGAAAGGTTTGAACCGCCATCCACATTCGGAGCAACCAAAACCCTGAAAACGGTTCAGTTCAATCCATACCAGCTTCCTGCTCATGGCTGCCTCTGTCGCAACGAGTACCAGCGTGCTGTCATTGGGATTAAAAACCGCAGACTACAGGCGGCCCAAGACCCTCCCCCCGAAGGCTTGGGCCGCCCTGCCCACCGGAGAAAAAGGGGGGTCTTCTCCGAGGGGTGACAGATGATTAAATGAATAACTGTCGAAATCCGTGGAGTCCAGACGAATCGAATGATTGCATCGATGCACTGTAGGGTTGAGAAAAACACAGAGCGAAATTTTTCATGAGATTCAAAGAGGCAATATGCGACGAGTTGTTGGCGACAAATCGCCTTATCACTCATCAACCGCGAAGCAAAATAGTTTTCACTCGCGTTCACTTGTGATAACGCGCACGCGTGCCGTTCTTATCTTGGAAGCTGACTGTTCCGATACCGACAAGTCTCTGATGTGTTTAGCAATCGGAAAAGCGTGTTTGAAACGCGAGAATAGCCGTTGAAGAGGTAGATCAGCTATTTGCGGCTCTCCATTAGGGATAGTTCTCAAATGGCGTAACATCCGTGATTCCGCGGGCTGGCAAGCGGCGGACGCCGCCTCGGTTGTCCCTCGGCGGCGTCGCGAAAACTTAAAGCCCATGGCTGCTCGGTGGCCCTCTACCCTGGGGTGGTCCACGTTCCCTCTTGAGGCCATTTTTACTACGCGCAACACCGCGAGGCTTTTTTCCACAGCCCTCCACAGCAAAAATCCAATTCCTTGTGACGAACAACCTTTACCGAGAATCGGGAAAATGCAAGATTGGGAGTATGCGTGAGGCAAACGCCAACCAACTCGGCACCACCTGCACCCTCCGCCGCTCAAAACCAGCAGCTAACTCTTTATTCGGCAATATTTTACCCGCAAGTCCTTGTGAATCAATATTTTGCCAGCCAACTGCCCGATCCACCTCAGCTAACTCCAATCGATCCAGGATCTTAGCCGATTCGATAAAAAAATGTGGGGGATATAACGGCCCAAGCGAAAGGCAGGAAGGATGACACCCGTTCCCTACTTCGCGGTCATCGGACTTCCCTGCCGATACTCTTCCGGCAGGCCGCTCTCGATCACGGCGCGGACTTTTTCCATCAGGCTTTCGCGGTCGCCGAAGTCCTTGGCCTCGATCGGGGGATGGAAAATCACCTGCACAGGTCCGGGCTTAATGGCGAAACGCGTCTTCGGCATGGCGTAGTGAGTTCCCACGATCGTCACGGGAACTACAGGAATGCCGCATTCCATGGCCAGATAAAAGGGGCCCTTTTTAAATGGCAGCAGTTTGCCGTCGAACGAGCGCTTGCCTTCCACGTAGATGGTCATGTTGATCCCCTGCGCCACTACCGCCTTCGCGGCGCGCACAGCTTCGATGCCGGCGTCGCGATTGCCGCGGTCCACAGGAACCAGGGAGGCCATGCGCATGGCAGGGCCGAGAATGGGCGTCTTGAACAGTTCTTTTTTCACCATCACCGAGGTGCGGCGAGGAATCAGCGGAATCTGGATGGGCGGGTCCAGGTTCGACACGTGATTGGTCATGAAGATGTAGTTGCGGGAGATGTCAAGGCAGTCGAGGCCGACCGTTTCGACTCGCACGCCGGCCAGTCGAACGCCGGCGAACGCTCCCCAATTGAACATGCGATAGATAAGGCGAACGTCGCCGGTCAGGAAGGTCCAGGGAAATCCGATCAGGGCGGCTATAGGAGCGGCCAGCGCCCAGAAGATCAGCATGACGAGGGTGCGGATCATTTCGCTGTACCTGCGACTGCTGGAGTTTGATCGGCGTCCTGCGCTTCGCCTTTGAGCCAAGCGGCGCGGCGGGCGTGCTGCTCGGCTGTGACGTGGTCGAGGTCGACAACTTCGTAGGAGATTTCCTGCCGGCCTCCGACTTTCCATTTGAGATCGCGCTCGCTTCCGCGGCGGCCCCGAACTTTGAGTGTCAAGGCGTCGCCGGGATTTAAGCGCGCCAACTCCTGACGCGACTCCTGCCCGGCGGGCCTGCCTTGCAGTTCAAGGATGGTGTCGCCGACTTGCAAGCCCGCGCGCTCGGCATCGCTGCCGGGCGTGACCGCTCCCACCGTCATGGGGCCATCGAAATTACGCGACGCGGTAAAACCCGGATCGGACACGGTATTGGCAATCCGCTCCACATGAAGACCGACAGAGCGGAGAAAATCATCCCAGGGAATTTCTTCGGTTCCCGCCACGTACTTCTTGAAGAACGGGCCCAGATCGGCGTGGCTGACGGTTTCGGCGGCTTCGCGCACGCCGACCGAGTCGTTGAAGAAGCGACCCTTCTGCGCGTAATTTGCGTTCATCCACTGCAGCAGTTCGCGTAAGGATGCGCGGCCATGACTGGCCTCGCGCATGGCCAGGTCCAGCATCACGCCGAGCAGTTCCCCTTTGTTGTAGTAGGAAACGCTGCGCTCGGGGCGGCGGTAATACGCGTCGCCCTCAAGCCAGGCATCAAGGCTTGACTCCTCGGCCGACTGCGTCAGGTGGGCGGGACGGCGCTCCAGTTCAGTGATATCGTCGCCCAGGCGTTCGAGGTATTGCTTCTCGCTGAGAAGCCCGGCGCGCAACTCGATCGTGCCCTGGGCTGTGTTGGTCACGCCTTCGCTGAACCACAGCGCACGAGTGTAATTCTCTTTGGTGTAGTCGACTGGCTCCAGCGTCTGCGGCCGGATGCGTTTGACGTTCCAGAGATGGAAGAATTCGTGGGCGGTGACTCCGGCGAGAGCATCGGGATTCTGCCTGACGGATTCGGCGTTGATATCGATTGCGGTGGAGAAGGCGTGTTCCATCCCGCCGCCGGCGGGGCCGCGCGGGAAGTGGTAAAGAAACATGTAGGTCTCGAAGGGGCGATCGTTCATCCAACTGGTTGCAGACGCGACGATTCTGCGCACGTCGGCGGTGATCTTGTCCATGCGATAGTCTGCGGGATCGGCGTCGATCACGACGCGGAAGTGTCCACCTGCCTCGTCGAAGTCGGACTCCTGGAAGCTGCCGATTTCGAGGGGCGAGTCCACCAGACGATCGTAGTTGTCGGCGCTGAATCCGCCATCGGCCAGAGAGGCCAGCGGCGTTGCGACGCGCCATCCCTCGGGGATGTGGCTCAAATGCACATGCATGGGGGCGTTCCGGGCATCGACCGGGTAAATGAGAATCTCTGCGAGATTAAAAAATGCGTGATGTGAATTCAACTGCGCGCCGAAGGGCCCGGGCGAATCGACGTAGATTTGATATTCCACGACAGCACCGCTCTCGGTGCCCTGAATCTCCCACCGGCTCTTGTCCTCCTCTCGCACGGCGAGTTCCTTACCCGAGCGATCTTTGGCCCGCAGCCAGTTTACGTACTGGGCGAAGTCGCGAATCTGATAGAGAGCGTTCCACACGGGTAGCTGGAGCTCGCGCTGCGCAGCACCGGCGGGAAGGATGATTTGTACTTCGACAAGATGCTGCTCTGGAGAAGCGAGCGCAATGGTGTAGGCCACAGGAGCCGACTGCGCCTCGGCTGCGAACAAAGCAAGGGCTGCCGCGCAGAATGTCAGGCGCAGAATTCGGCAAACTTGATCGAAAAAGCGATTCATTCCGCCTTTGAGAGTTCTAGCAGGCGCGCCGGTAGTTTTTCATAAATGCCGCCGAAGCCGCCATTGGAAAGAATGGCCACGACATCGCCCGAGCGCATTTCGGGGGCAACGGCCCGAACGATCGCATCGGCGTCGGCCAAGAGGCGCGCGGGGCGGCCGTTTCGCTCGATCTCACTGGCGAGGGCGGGTAATTCCAGGCGTTCGTTCTCGGGCACCGCATCGGAGCGGAACACTCCGGCCACGACGACTTCATCCGCCAGAGCCAAACTGCGCGCCAGGTCGCTTTGTAGAACGCGGCGTCGCAGAGTATTCGAACGCGGCTCCAAAATCGCCCACAGACGCGCTCCGGCATAGCGCGCCCGCAGGGCCTTAAGAGTTCCGGCGATTGCGGTGGGGTGATGCGCGAAGTCGTCGATGATGGTGATGCCGTTCACCTGCGCCTTCACTTCCAGGCGACGTTTCACGCTCTTGAAGGTTTTCAGAGCCTCGGCGATTGCTTCTTTCGAAATGCCGCATGACGCTGCCAATGCGGCGGCAGCAGTCGCGTTCCACACGTTGTACTCGCCGGCCAGCGAGAACTCAAAGTCTCCCCACGATTCCCCGTTGCGCAGAACTGTCCACGAAGTGCGACCCGGAACGAGGTGGAGGTTCGCCACTTGCCAGTTTGCGCGCGGGCCGGCGCCGTAGCGCTCGACGGGGCAGAATGCCTTGGCCAGACAGCGCTCCAGACTTGGGCTCTCGCTGGCACCGCCGGCAACGCCATCGAAGGCCATGATGCGTCCGCGACGCGGAATGAGGTTCACGAGTCGTTTGAAGGCGGTTTCGACGGCGTCCAGGTCCTTGTAGATGTCGGCGTGATCGAATTCGACCGAAGTCAGGATGATGGCGTCGGGAAAATAATGAAGAAACTTAGGGCCCTTGTCGAAGAAGGCAGTGTCGTACTCGTCGCCTTCGAGAATGAAGTGCTTCCCTTGCCCGATATGGAAACTCGATCCGAAATTTTCCGCGATTCCACCGATGAGGAACGACGGATCGAGTCCGGCGGAATGGAAGATCCACGAGAGCATCGAGGTCGTCGTGGTCTTGCCGTGAGTTCCGGCGACGACCAGCACTTCTTTGCCGCGCAGGAATTCGTCGTGCAGCAACTGGGGCAAGGAGCAGAAATCGATGCGGTCGTCGAGCACGTGCTCCAGTTCTACGTTGCCGCGGGACATGGCATTCCCGACCACGACCAGATCGGGGCGAGGTTCCAGGTTTCTGGGATCAAACGGCTGCGCGACGGGAATGCCCAGGCCACGCAGAAAATCGGACATCGGCGGGTAGGCGGCGGCGTCGGAACCGCTGACACGAAAACCGCGCTCCTTCAGCATTCCGGCAAGCGATGCCATCGCGGTGCCGCAGATGCCGATGAGGTGAATGTGTTTGCGTTGGTTCATGATTGCCGACGCGTCGAAAGGCGACCCTCAGGGGCTAAAGCCCGCATTTCTATCTGGGGCTTAACGGCACGGCTGTAAGCCGTGCCCTTCCCAAATCGATTCCTCTCAGAACTCGACCGCCGATTCCAGAATTCGCAGTGATACTTGTCCGCCATCTACTATAAGTCTCGCTCGTACCCCGATCGGCAGTGTGATGTTGCGCGATGTGACGTGGCCGGAGCGAACGCCGAAGGCCACGGGCACTTTGAGATCGCCTACGATGCGCGACACCACTTCCTCGAGTTTGTAGCCCTGATTTGCCGTTTGCACGCAATCGAGCATTTCGCCAAAAATGATGCCGCGCACTTGATCAAGCTGCCCTGCCAGCTTCAACTGCATCAACATGCGGTCAATCTGAAAAGGCTTGGCCGCGACATCTTCGAGAAACAGAATTGTACCTGCGGTGTTGATTTTATAGGGTGTGCCGAGGGACGCGACGAGGATTGAGAGACATCCTCCGTACAAGATGCCTTCGGCTTGACCATCCGAGAGGCCGCTGACTCCCACGCCCAGAGCCACGTCCCATGGCGTCGCCCCCGACAGTGCAGCTTGCCACGACGCGAGGTCGACACCATCTTCGTGCGCCCAATCCTTGGCGGACATCGGCCCATGGAAGGTGACGAGGCCGCATGCGTCTGCGAAATAAGTCAGTAGGGCCGTGATGTCGCTGTAGCCAACAAAAACCTTGGGATGCGATTTGATTTTGTCCAAGTCGAGGTGCTTGAGCAGGTAGTTGGCGCCATACCCCCCTCGCGCGCACACGATGGCGCGCACATCGTCGCGCACGAACATTTCTTCCAGTTCGCGGGCGCGCCGTTGCACCGAGCCGGCGAAATACAGGTCGCGATCGAGAATGGAATCCAGGTACACCGACCGAAATCCGGCGCGCCGCAAAGTGGTGCAACCGGCGTCCAGGTCATCCCGCTTGATGTTGCTGGCGGGCGCGACAATTCCGATGGTATCGCCAGGGCGAAGGGCGGGCGGCTTGACGCGTTGGAGATTCGAAGAAGGCATGAATGCGACTACTTTTTCGGCACGACGAATCGGACCGGCAAACAGCAGATCAACTCAAGAGGAAGTCTCCCTGGCACACTAAGCGTGCCGGACCGCGGAGGAAGATCGTGTTCCTTTCCTGGCGCACAATCTGCGTTCCGCCGGGCGCGTGCACTTTTACGGACGAGTCGGCACGACCAGCCACGATGGCAGCCACAGCGGAGGCGCAAGAGCCAGTGCCGGAGGACTGCGTTTCTCCGACTCCGCGCTCGAAAAAGCGTACTTGGACATTGTGCCTGTCTTCGACCGTAACCAACTCAACGTTGACCCCCTGCTGGAAATGTGGGTCGCGCTGGATTTCCGCGGCGCGCACCTGCCAGTCGGATGGAAATTCAGGCACGAATATGACGTAGTGAGGGTTCCCCATCGACACCGGAATGCCGCGCACTTCCAAGCCCGCCAGGGTCAGCGCAAGTTCCGGCTCTGCGGCGGCCTGTCCCATTTCGATCTCAAACTCATACACAGAGTCCCGGCGCGCAATCAGATTGCAAATCTTGAGGCCTGCGCCGGTCAGGATCGAGATGCGCTCTTTGCCGTGCTGGGCACAGAAGTGGGCGGCGGCGCAGCGGGTACCGTTGCCGGAGATTTCTGCCGACGAACCGTCGGCATTGATCAGACGGATTTCGAGGTCGGCAGAAAAATGCGGCAGCATCCACTCCACACCGTCGGCACCGACTCCCTCGTGGCGGTCGCAGATGCGGCGGGTAAAAGCGGGAACGTCGTGGGGAGCGAGTGCGCCGTCGATCAACAGGAAATCGTTGCCGCAGGCGCTGGCCTTCACGAATGGAATAGTACGGACGCTGGCGGTCACTCGCGCTCCACTCGGCCGAGAGAGGTCGCACTTTCCAGGACCGTGGAGGCCTTCAATTGCTGCAGCAGCATTTTTTGCTCACGGCTGCAGCCCTCGACGTCGAACTGCAGCCGGATGTGCTGTCCCGTATTGCCGGTGAGGACGTTCTGCATGAGGCGATGATGGGCTTCGAGGATGTGGTTAACCTCGTTGCTGATTTCTTCGACACTGGAGCCCGTAACCTCGTAGCTGTTCATCAGCAACTTGACGTTAAAAGTCTCTTCCATGTGGCCCAGGAAAAAAAGAGCCAGCAGCACCATGGCAGTGGCAAACGCTGCGGTCAGGTAGAGTCCGCCGCCCGCAGCCATGCCGACCGAGGCTACAACAAAAATAGTCGCCGCCGTGGTCAGCCCGCTGGTGAGCCCGCGCGTATGCAGAATCGACCCCGCGCCAATGAAGCCGATGCCGGGAATGATCTGGGCCGCGATGCGAGTGTAATCGGAAGGCTCGGCGGCCAGCCCGCGCGACAGGACGGTAAACAGCGCCGCCCCAAAACAGATGAACATGTTGGTGCGCAGGCCGGCGGCGCGGTGTTTGAGCTCGCGCTCTAATCCGATGGCGCCACCGAGAATCGCCGCTAACACGAGCCGCGTCAGGGAGCTGCCGACGATGCCGCTCGCCATCTCCCGGTGCAGCAGATCCATGAAATGTTGCAGGTTCATTTGCCGCGTATGCCTGAATTGAGGTTTCCGATGGCCGGATTTTATCATCGCAGCGAAATGAAGCTGCGTTAACCCGGCTGATTACCGGGTGCTGTAGAGGCTGGCGCGGGCCTGGCCTGTAACGTGGAGTTCGACCAGTTCGTGGCGGTGCAAGCCCTGCATGGCTCTGCCAAACCGGATCGTCCTCAAAGGCAACCACGTAGTCGACATATTCAGCTGGATTGGCCAAAGCGCGTTCCCACAGGCCGTCGGGGTCGGAGGGCTGCTTCCAGACGCGATGATTGCCTTCGTTGATGACGCGGCGCAGGGGAATACCCGCCTGTTGCAGTGCTCCGACGTGGTCGCCGAGGTACATCAGTATGGTGGAATCAGGCGGCAATCGCTTGAGCCACTCCGCGAGCTGTCTTTCGAGCTGATTCCGAGTACGCATGTTGATCTGGGCCTCGGCCAAGGAGACCGGGCCGGCATTCCAGATGGAGGCGTAACTCGCGATCACCAACGCGGAGGCGACTGTCAATGTCGCGATCCGGAGCTTGGCGTTCGTCCGATCGGAGCGCATCGCAAAATGAACGACGAATCGCGAGGAAGGCGGCGAAAGCGGGAAGCAACTGCAATCCGTAGCGAACGTTGTAATGAGTGAAGGGCCACCAGGCTGGGACAAAGATGGGAACGCCGCCGTAGGCAACCGAGAGCGCGTAGAAAGGCACGGGCACCAGCAGAAAGAGCAGCGGCAGCATCGCGGAGGGCGCGGGGCTAGCCGTCGCGGCTAGCCGGGAGCGCAGACTCAGCGCGAGTGCAACCAGTGCCGCGAATCCAATCAAAATCCATAAGCGCTGAAGCCATGCGTTCTCTGCCATGTTTGCTTCACCTGACTTCACGAAGTACATCCCGGCGAGGAGCGGGTTCCCGCTGCCGGGATGACCCGGATTGCCAGAAGCCTGTGTCTTCCGCTCAATCGCTTTTGCAGAATAGGGTCCATTTTCAAACTCGAGCGGGTTACGGTAGACGAGCCCGTTGTAGGCGAGCCAGAGTAGCGGTGCGGCGGAGACCAGGAGGACGAATTTCAGCATTACGGTGGGCTGGCGGCGATTCTCGGCATGTTTTTGTTCCGCCGCTTTGCCGGAGAGGAAAGTCAGAAGCATGAAGGCTGCGGTCATCGCAGCAGCCAGAAACCATCCGTCATAGCGCGTCAGGCATGCCGCAGCCAGGCACAGGCCGCATTTGGTCAGGGCCTTGCTATCCCCGCGCATGGACTCGCTGAAGTAGACGACAGCCCAGATGAAGAGGGCAAGATAAACAGACTCACCCATGGCGGTGGTCTGCATATAGATCAAGTTCGGGTTGGCGGCATAGACAAACGCGGCGATCCAGGCGGCAACTCGCGCCGCGCCATCCGGTTGATCGTTGCGCGACAAGATCCCGCGCACGAGCCGGAACATGCCGATCACACCGAAGACGTACGCCACCATCGACGGAATCGAGCCGCCTACTCCACGACGCCACATCTCCCCTGAGATCAGGAAGGGGATCATCAGAAGGTGGGGTAATGGCAGCCACACTGTGCCCAGCTGCAGCAGGCCCGGCGTTTTCGAATCGAACACGCGGCGCGCAATGTTGATGTGAGCTACAGCATCCCCGTAGAGAAGGATCTCTCCGCGCTGGTAATAGAACAGGAAGGACAACACGGAGACGCACGTCGCCAACCAAGCCAGCAATCGGACTTCGGAGTCCCAATCGGAGGCGGCAAAAGAGATTGTTGATGGCTTGACCATGCGCTGGGCGGGCCTCCCCGGCTCTCGGCGGACTATTCGAGATGAGTCAGTTCGCGGAAGACCTGGAAACGAGCGTCGATTTCATCGCGAGTCAACTGCTGGAGCCGCTCCGTGCCAAAGCGCTCGACGGCGAACGATCCCATGACCCCTCCATAGAACAGGGCGCGCTTCAAAACCTCGCGGTTCAGTTCCTGCTGCGAGGCAATGTAGCCCATGAATCCGCCAGCGAAAGAATCGCCCGCACCGGTTGGGTCTTTCACTTCTTCGATGGGCAGGGAGGGGGCCCGGAAGGGATGATGTCCGATGCCGAACGCTCCCTCGCGAAAGAAAATTGTGGCGCCATATTCTCCGTGCTTGATGACCAGCGCTTGCGGCCCCATGGCCAGAACCTTTTGCGCGGCGCGGGGCAGGTTGGTTTCGCCGGCCAGCATCTTCGCTTCGGTATCGTTGATCAACAACACGTTCACCAACTTCAGCGTTTCGGCAAGTTCTTTCGGCGTGCCTTTGATCCAGTAATTCATGGTGTCGCAACCGGTCAGGCGCACAGCGCTCATCTTGCGCCGCACGTTGGCCTGCAAAGTGGGCTGGATATTGGCGAGAAACAGGAAGTCGGTGTCTTCGTACTCGTTGGGGATGCGGGGCTGGAAGGTCTCAAAGACGTTGAGATCAGTGAAGTTGGTTTTGGCTTCGTTCAGGTTGTCGGCATACGATCCGCCCCAGCGGAACGTCTTGCCGTTCGCGCGCTCGATGCCGCGCGTGTCGATGCCGTGCTGGTGAAAGACCTTTTCCTGGTCTGGGCCGAAATCTTCTCCGACGACGGCCACTACCCGTACTTTGGTGAAGTAACTAGCGGCCAGGGAGAAGTAGGTTGCCGCTCCGCCCAGAATATTTTTTACGCTGCCAGAAGGCGACGCGATGTCATCGAACGCAACCGAACCGACTACGAGAATGCTCATGCGTAAAGTAAGCCCCCGAAAATGTTAGTTGGAGTTGTGATTAGCGGCTTTGGCCTTGACGTACTTGCCGATGATCAGCTTCAATTTGTTCCTGGTCGCGGCCGGAATTGTTTTGTGATCGGTCAGGATCGCGTGCGCCAAAGCAGATCCACACTTGCAGGAGCGCCCAGGCGGCATTGAAGCCACGGTCTGCCGGACGACCTTGGCGGCGTTTTCGGCATTCTTCAGCAGAACAGCCACAACTTGGTCGACGGTTACGGCATCGTGATGCGGATGCCAGCAGTCGTAGTCGGTGACCATGGCGACGGTGACGTAACAAAGTTCCGCTTCGCGAGCCAGCTTGGCTTCCTGCAAGTTGGTCATGCCGATCACGTCCATGCCCAGGCTGCGATACACGTTCGATTCGGCCTTGGTGGAGAACTGCGGGCCTTCCATGCAGAGATAGGTACCGCCGTGTTTGCCGACGACTCCGAGCGTCTGGCAAGAGGACTCGACGACTCGCGCCAGTTCCGCGCAGACAGGATCAGCGAAGGAAACGTGGGCCACGACGCCATTGCCGAAAAACGTATCGATACGATGGCGCGTGCGATCGAAAAATTGATCGGGGATCACAAACTCGAGAGGCTTGTGCTCCTCCTTCAGCGATCCAACGGCCGAAATGGAAACGATCCGCTCCACGCCGAGCTGCTTAAACCCGTGAATGTTGGCGCGGAAATTCAACTCGCTGGGCAGGAGGCGATGGCCGCGCGCATGGCGCGCCAGAAAAGCGACCTTCCGTCCCTCGAGAGTGCCGCACACGTAGGCGTCAGAAGGCCGACCAAACGGGGTCTTCACCCGCACTTCCTTCACCTTGGTTAGCCCGGGCATCGAATAGAGGCCACTGCCTCCGATGATGCCGATTTCCGCCTGTGGCAATCGCCCTCCGAAAGCTTGCGCATGCGCAAGTCAAACTGGTGATTATACAGGACGGAAATCTCGCATCCCCGGTGCTGGACCGCGGGATTCCCGCGGCCAAGACTCAATCGGCAGGCCGTGCAGTGGAGCTACAATTCCAGAATGAAGATGCGGTTTCCCATCGCGGCCTGTGCGCTACTCTTGCTCCATGCAACCGTCAACGCAGAAAAGAAGCCGGCCGCACCTCAGCCTCAACCTGTCACCGTTCCGGCCACCATTGACCACAACCGCGTCGTGGTTGACGCGGACGTTCGGTTGCCGGACGGCTCATCCCAGCGCGTACATGCCTGGGTTGACAACGGGAATGCCGATCTCTACTTGTCCCGGCACCTCGCCACAATTCTGGGGCTCGCGGTCTCCTGCGATGACAAGGAATGCTCCGCCCCTGCGCCGGCAGCGATCGCAATCGGCGGCATGACGATTCCCCTCGAAGGCATAAGGCAAGCGCACATTCCGCTCAAGCCAGTCAGCGCCGCGTCCGTTTTGGCGCCTGGCCTCAATACCGAGATCAACATTCCGGCCACGGTGCTGCGCCACTATGACGTGCTGGTCGACTTTCCTGGCCGCAAGTTCGCCATCGGGCCGCCCGGAAGCATTCATTTTCGGGGATCGAGCGGCAAGGTGCAGACCAATGCCGACAACGGACTGATTCAGATTCCCAGCCAGATTGAGAAGAAGAAATACAATCTCGCGCTCGATGTCGGCGCATCGATCAGTTTCCTTTCCGAGGAAGTGTTCGACAAGGTCGCCGCCGCGCATCCAGACTGGCCGCATATGACCGGCGCCGTGGGCTCGGCGAACATGTGGGGACTGGAAGAAGAGCCGAAGTGGAAACTGATGCGGGTGGACCGCGTGCAGTACGGCCCGCTGTTTCTTACCGACGTCGCTTTCGTGGACTTCCCGAAAGATCGGATGGACTTCTTCGAAAAGCGAGCTGGAATACCGACCGCGGGATTGCTCGGCTCCCAAGTTCTGCTCAACTACCGCGTTGGCCTCGATTATGCGCACTCGACTGTCTACTTCGAAATCGGCCGCACGTATGTATTTCCTGACTTCGACGTGATCGGCCTCGTCCTGCGCCCGGCAGATGACGGCCGCTACACGATTCTTGGCGTTGCGGACTTCGACGGCAAGCCTTCGGTAGCAACGGGAACGGACGGAGTCCAACCGGGCGATTCCCTGGTCGCGGTGAATGACATCCCGGTTCGCGGCTCGACCATGGGACAGGTGTGGGCCATGCTGGGCGGAACGCCGGGGCAAGAACGGACCTTGAAGATTGAACGTGCGGGAAAGCAGCTTGCCGTCGTTGCCCAGGTGCGCCATTTTCTGCCCGAAGCGCCGGACGAGAAGGACAACAGGAAAAAGAAATAATCGCAGCATTCCAGACACGGTCAGCGCGGAGTAATCTGAATTACTTGGCGAATACTTCCTTTTCGAGGGTCGCGGTCGTGGCTGCGTCCAAGCTCTCGGTGATGAAGACCGTATCGCCTTGCTCTTCGATTACAACCGTGCCTTCTTCGGTGGTCCAGCTGTGGCGGCCCTTGAGTATGGGTTGCTTCTCGTCTTTCAAGTCGCCGTTTTGCGCGACGATTTTTTCCGGCGCGGGATCGGCGGTCGTCCCCGACCTTTTTGTAACGCCGCTTCAGCGACGTAGCATAGATCCCGGCGAATTCCGCAGCCTTTTCAGGGCTGGACCACCGCGAGACATAGAGTAGAGATAGCGGGGCGGACGCGTCCACTTTGGGTCGCGCCGCATAATAGTATCCACCGCGCCATTCGGTGCAAAGGCGCTTCGACGCAGGCTTTCCGACGTACTCCTCGATCAGCACGGCTACGTCGAACTCGCCCATCGCCCCGATATCGAACTTCTGGTAGTCCTTGAAATCGTGCTTGAAATCGGGCACGGGCATCGGCTCGATCTTTTCCCCGGATATGTACGTGTCCGGCTGCATGATCTGGCGCGTAGTGTGAGGAGGATCCCGCAGGACTCCGGCAAAAGCCTTCTCCTTGCCAGCTTTCCGCATCAGTTTGACGACGAACTCCATCCCGTAGGTGTAGGGGAAGGTCAACGACTCTTTCAGGAAGATGGGGGCCTCGTTGAACACCTTAGTGCCGGGCGTACCAGTCAGAGTCTGCTCCTCCATCGCCTCCAGCAATTCCGGCGAATTAGCGATCGAGCGCCCGGCGGGGGCCATGGCATATTGAAACATCATGGCCTGCGCCTGGCCTTCGACAACAGCCTCGCGCACGTCGTCCATCTCGTCGTTTTCGATGTCGGCGGGTGTGGGATCTTTCTTGATCTCGCCCAGGTCTTTGTCACCGCGCTTCATCCACTTCTGCAACCCGACGGACTGATCTTGCAGGGCGTGGGTGAGTTCGTGAGCCATCACGGGCTCCTGCTCTTCCATGGGCACCCAATCGAGGAGGTTCACCGTCCGGGTTTTGGGGTCGTAGTAGCCGGCGACTTCTTCGCGCAGGAGGGCAACCAGGAAGGTTTCGAGATTGAAGTCGCGCGGCAGCAAGCCGAATTTCTTGAGCACGAGCTCCGAGCGGCGCAGCCGCTTCGTGTCCTCATCGTTGAGGTGCTTAGTGAGGTAGGAGACGACTTCGTCGCGGCTGGTCAGTTTGCGCTTCACTTCCCTCTTGATGGGGAGTCCGGTCTGCTTGCTGTCGAATTGGAGAATCTCGTCGACCGAGTGGAACAGTTCCTCAGCCTGGCGCGGGGTGATTTTGACTTCGTCTTCTTCCTTTTGCTTCGGAGGGGCGGGCTGGGCCGGCTGCTGCGCGGGGACACTCTTGTCCGCCGCGGTCTGCTGAGGATTTTGGGCTCCCGACTGGGTTGGACCCCACGCGGCCACGCTCAATACGACCGCAAAAAACAACCAACGAATCCCCATGCAATGCCCCTCAGCCCTATTCATTGAGATTGAGTTTATACGCTTCTCTATACTTTACCCTTATGACTGCCACCAAACCGGTAAATCTGTGGACTTCGAGCGAGCATGCTCGCGATTATCTGGAACGCGCCGACTCGATCTTGCACCGCGAGGAAGGGGAAGCGGCGCTACTTGAGTTTGTGCCCCGGAATGCGCGTCGGATACTCGATCTCGGCACCGGCGACGGGCGCCTGCTGTCGCTAGTACGAGAAGCTCTGGGCCGGGAGGAGCGTCCCGACATGGAAGCCGTGGCGTTGGATTTTTCCTCGGCCATGCTGGAAGCGGCTCGGAAACGTTTTGCGGCTGAGGCGTCGGTCATGGTCGTGGCGCATAATTTCGATGAGAAACTGCCGGAGCTGGGGACGTTTGACGCAGTGATCTCCAGCTTCGCGATTCATCACGTGGTGCATGAGAGAAAGCGAGCGCTGTATGACGAGATTTACGAGCTTCTGAATCCGGGCGGCGTCTTCTGCAATCTGGAGCACGTCGCCTCGCCCACGCCGCGGTTGCATGAGGAGTTCCTGCAGAGTATCGGATTCACAGTGGAGACCGAGGACCCGTCAAACAAACTGCTGGATCTTCAGATCCAACTGGGATGGTTGCGGGAGATTGGCTTTGTCGATGCGGATTGTCACTGGAAGTGGCGGGAGTTGGCGCTGCTGGCGGGAAGGCGGGCGTAGGATCGCTCGGGGCGGTATTCCCCGGCTACTGTCATCCTGAGCGCAGCAGGAAGCGGGCGAAGCACGCTTTCTGCGGAGTCGAAGGATCCCTACCTGTCCGGGGAGGCTGAAACGCTGTAGGGAATTCTGGCCCAGAAGCGAATACACAAACATTGAGCGCATCCCTCGTC
Source organism: uncultured Acidobacteriaceae bacterium (assembly GCA_963819035.1). GTDB lineage: Bacteria > Acidobacteriota > Terriglobia > Terriglobales > Acidobacteriaceae > Sulfotelmatobacter. Next base: position 228,241 of record CAWFUU010000012.1, read on the forward strand.
AGCACAGAACTGGCGTCGCTCGCAAGTGATCCTTCGACTCCGTAGGCCGATCCGCGTTCGCGAATCGGCCTGCTGCGCTTGATTGCATAACGACGTTGGCTCGTCGCAGCGAGTAGATTGGTTGTGACAAAACAGACCAAGGCTCGAGAGAAGGAGCCAACGTCATGCTGATTATAGGCTGTGATTTTCATCCGGGTTTTCAGCAGGTCGCGATCTTTGACAACCAAACGGGAGAGTATCAGGAGCGGCGTCTGGGGCACCGCGCCGAGGCGGAACAGTTTTACCGCGCGCTGGCGGGCCAAGTGGTGCGGGTGGGAATGGAAGCCTGCGGACACTATCCGTGGTTCGAGCGGCTGCTGGCGGAGTTGGGGTTCGAGTTGTGGCTGGGGGATGCGGCTGCGATCCGGGCCGCGGTGGTGCGGAAGCAGAATACGGACCGGCGCGATGCCGAGCATGTGCTGGAGCTGCTGCTGCAAGGGCGGTTTCCGCGGATCTGGGTGCCGAGTCTAGAGGAGCGGGACGTGCGGCAGTTGCTGGTGCATCGGCACAAGCAGGTGCAGGCGCGGACGCAAGTGAAGAATCAGTTGCAGGCCATGGCGCTGAGCCAGGGAGTGCAGAAGAAACGCAAGTTGTGGACGGAGGCGGGGCGGGCGGAGTTGGAGCAATTGCCCATGTTGCCCTATGCGGCGCAACGGCGCCAGCAACTGCTGGAGGCACTGGACGCACTGGGAGCCGAGATCGAGCCACTGAACCGGCGGGTGGAAGAAGAAGTGGCGCAACGGCCAGCGGCGGTTCGGTTGCAGACGCATCCGGGAGTGGGGCCGGTGACGGCGCTGGCCATGGTGTTGACGCTGGGGCCGGCGGAGCGGTTCGCTTCGGGCAAGCAAGTAGCGAGCTACTTCGGACTGATTCCCAGCGAGCATAGCAGCGGCGGGCGGCAGCAGTTGGGGCACATCAGCAAGCAGGGCAGTTCGTTTCTGCGCTTTTTGCTGGTGGAGGCGGGCCAGTCGGCGGCACGTTACGACGCCGAGTTGGGACGCTTCTATCGTCGCTTGGCGGGGCGCAAACATCGCGCCCTGGCCAAAGTGGCGGTGGCGCGCAAGCTGGCGGTGAGGTTGTACCTGATGTTGCGCGAGGACTGGACCTACGCGCAACTATGCAGGGCGGTCGTGCAGGCGAGCCCGAGTCATCCTGTGGTGGGACGACAGAGCCGAGCGCTTGAGTAGGCAGCCTGCCTCCCCGAAGCAGCGGGGAGTTCGAAGCACGAATCATGGGAGCACGACCCGAAGAGATGGATGGCGGGACCTTGCGTCCCCCGCGAGATTAAAGGACACGGCCTTGGTCTGGACGTCAAAACCTTTTCTGCTAGAGCGAAATGGCGCTTCTTTAAAACCCGACGCGCCAGCGGAGAGCTGTCGGCAAAATGTGCTTGACACGCACCCGCGTCGTTAGAGACAGGATGACAACTCAAAAGACGGCAAGAACAGCGTCAAGGACTGCCTTGTCTGGCGACCCACTCGCCGACTTCGCGCGTTCCCAAAGGGCCACCGATATCCTGCGTGGTTTTCTTTTGGCGGACGGCCTCTAGCACGGCGCCTTCGATCTTGTCGGCTTCTTTGGTCAACTCCAGATGCCGAAGCATCATGGCTGCGGTCAGGATCGCACCGAAGGGATTCGCGATATTCTTGCCCGCGATTGGCGGAGCAGAGCCGTGCACCGGTTCGAACATTGAGGTCTTCCCCGGGTGGATGTTGCCGCTGGCGGCCATCCCGAGGCCTCCCTGCAGGCCGGCGGCCAGGTCGGTGATGATGTCGCCGAACATGTTATTGGTGACGATAACGTCGAACTGGCGCGGATCACGCACCATCTGCATACAGAGCGCGTCGACGTACATGTGCTGCGCCGCGATCTGCGAATACTCGCCGCTGACTTCCTTGAAGACACGCTGCCAGAGGCCGCCGGCATGGGTCATGGCGTTGGACTTGTCGCACATTAGAACCTTGCCGCGCGGCGAACCGTCGAACTTGGCATGGCTCCGGCAGTACTCGAACGCGTAGCGGATGATCCGCTCGACGCCTTTGCGCGTGTTGATGTCTTCTTGCGTGGCGATTTCATCGGGTGTGCCTTGCTTGAACACGCCCCCCGCGTTGGTGTAGACGCCTTCGGTATTCTCACGCACGACGACGAAGTCGATGTCTTTGGGCTCGACTCCTTTCAGTGGACACAGTGCCACATCCAGCAGGCCGACCGGGCGCACGTTGGCGTACAGGTCCATTTTGAAGCGCATGCCGAGCAGAATCTCTTTCGCGTGAATGTTGGTCTTGACCCGCGTATCGCCGAAGGCGCCGACCAGAATCGCGTCGAACTCGCGACCCAGCATAGCGAACCCGTCGGGCGGAACAGTGATGCCATCGCGCAGATAACGATCCGCGCCCCAGTCGAAGTCGACCATCTCAACCGGAGCGCCCGAGGCCTGGATGACCTTGACGGCCTGCGGAATTACTTCCTGACCGATGCCGTCGCCGGGGATGACGGCGATACGCTTGGTGGCTGGCTTCTGCGTTTCCTTTTTCGAGCCCACGGCAGGAAAGTTAACACAATCGTTATAATCGAACTACCGATATGGGGCTCACAGCACTCCAGGCTCAGGGCGAAGGATTGGCCGCGACGAGCGTCAGCGAGTTTCGCGGCGCGACGACGGCTGCGCGCTTCGGCGATCCGCAGGCCGAGTTCGCAGCTCTGCGCAGTGGCTGCGGCGTCTATGATCTCGGATTCCGCGCCAAAATCTCGCTCACCGGCGGCGATCGCGTGCGTTGGCTGAACGGGATGGTGACCAACAATGTCCGCGACCTGGCCGTGGGACATGGTGTCTACGCTTTTCTGCTCAATCCGCAGGGACGCATCCTGGGCGATCTCTATGCCTACAACCGTGGTGAGTCGATCGTGGTGGACACAGATAGCAGCCAGATTGAGAAGATTCTGGCGACGTTCGATCATTACATCATCATGGACGATGTGGAAGTCGCGAATCTGAGCGAGCAGGTGACGGCTGTGGGGATTGCGGGACCGAAATCGCGCGCGGTGCTGGAGGCGGCCGGGATCGCGATTCCCGAGACGCAACCGCTCGAGGTTTTTACTCCCCGATGCGATTGCCAGTGCAATTGCCTGGAGTGCACCGTCGTCCGCGGCGAGGACGCGCAGCATGAATCGTATGAGATCTGGATAGCGTCCAAAGACGTGCGCAAGCTCTGGCAAGCTCTGGTGCAGTACGGGGCCGCTCCCGTGGGCAGCGAGGCCTTGGAGTTGCACCGCGTAGTCTCCGGAGTTCCGAGGTATGGTGTTGATATCCGCGAACGCGATCTGCCCCAGGAAACCGAGCAGGCCCGCGCCTTGAATTTCAACAAAGGATGTTACGTAGGACAGGAAATTGTGGAGCGGATTCGTTCCCGGGGCGCGGTGCATCGAAAATTCGCGGGGTTTCTTGCCGAGGGGATTTCCGAGATTGCACCGGGAACGAAGATTCTCGTTGGGGACAAGGAAGTGGGAGAGATTACGAGCGCAGTTTCCCTGCTGTTCGCCGGCAGCGCGAAAGCTGTAGCTCTGGGTTACCTCCGGCGCGAAGCGGGAGTTCCCGGCCGCGAGGTGACGATTGGCACGATCAAGGCGACCGTAGTTCAATTACCTGTCGAGGAAGCCCGATTGTCGCGGGACGCAATTCCTCTCGAGCGTCAGCGGGGCTGACCAGAAGGGCCTGAACCGTGAGGCCGCAAAGGAATCACCCAGGAGCACGGCGTTCAAAAGATTTCGATTTTTTGGGAAAAGACTATGGCTGAGAAGAAACACGAACAATCAGGGTTCAAAGTAACGGATCGGCGGCTGTTCACTTCCGATGGCGAGCTGCGCACGGAGCTCGCCGACCAAGTCGAGGCTCCGAAAGTGGCGACACCAGAGGCGCCCAAGGAAGCTTCCGCTGAAGCGAGTATGCCCTCGCCTCAAGCCGCCGACGCCGGCGACGCTGCGGACCGTGAAATGCCCACCCCTCCGACCACTGCGGAGCAGGACGCGCAGGCCGCGGCCTATAAGCAGTCCTCCAAGGATCTCGACTCGCAGGTCGAACTCAGCGGACATTCGGCCAAAGATTTCGAGATGACCTTTGAGCGCTTCCTGGCTTCGCTTTACATGACCGCAATGTTGCAGCTCGGTCTGATGCGCGAGCAGGGCGGGCAGCCGCGCATTGACATCATTGGCGCGCGGCAAACGATTGACACGCTGACCCTCATCGCGGAAAAGACCAAAGGGAATCTCACGCCTGCTGAAGAAACTTTTTTGCTGAACAGCCTCTACGAACTGCGCATGGCGTACGTTGAAGTCACCAATGCTCTAGCGCGTCCGCCGCAGGCGGGGCCTGCCACGGGAACCAGCGGAAGATGAAAGCAATCCTGACCGTGCTGGGCAGCGGTACGTCGATGGGCGTGCCGACTCTGGGGTGTGACTGCGCGGTTTGCCACTCGACCGATCCGCGCGACCGCCGCACCCGGCCATCCATCATGCTCGAGTACGGCGGGAAGGTCGTACTGATCGACACGACACCGGACTTCTACACCCAAGCCATTCGCGAGAACATCACCCAGGTGGACGCGGTTTTCTATACCCACACGCACGCCGACCACATTCTCGGCATCGATGATCTGCGACCCCTTAGTTATAACCACAAACCAGAGAAGCTGCCGCTTTATGCACGCCCCGATGCGGCGGCCTTTCTGCGCAAGATGTTTGCTTACATTTTCGACGCCGACTATAAGTTCGGCAGCTTGCCCCAGCTCGAACTCCGGCCCATTGACGGACCGGTCGAGGTATTCGACGTGCAATTCGAGCCGATCATTTTGATTCACGGAGAAACCCAAATCTACGGGTACCGGTTTGGCTCGGCAGCTTACCTGACGGATCACAGCGAGATTCCCGAATCGTCGTTTCATCAACTGGAAGGCCTGGATATTCTCTTTCTGGATGCGCTACGGCACAAGCCGCATCCCACGCATTCGACGGTTAAGAATTCGCTGGCGATCGTCGACCGGCTCAAACCGAAACGCGCCTTCTTCACACACATTTGTCACGATCTTGCGCACGAGGCCACAAATGCCACCTTGCCTCGGCACGTGCGGCTGGCCTTTGACGGAATGAAGCTGGAGTTTGAGCTCTGACTACAAGCGGAAAAAACATCTACCGCCGAGGTCGCAGAGAGATTCCCGGGGACGAAATCAGAAAAGTGTTGGAGTTTCTTCTCAGCGCGCTCGGCGTTCTCGGCGGTTGAATCTTTTTTATGCAGGTGTTCCACAAACTCGAAGAGGTTCCCGCGGACTTCGGGCCCACTCTGGTTAGCGTGGGCAATTTTGACGGCGTCCACCGGGCCCATGCACACGTGCTACGTGAGATTGTCACGCGGGCGCGGCAGAGCGGCGCCAAGGCCGTGGCAGTGACCTTCGAGCCGCATCCGGCGCGGATTCTACGGCCTGAGTCGGGATTGAAGCTGTTGACTCCAACCCCGGAGAAATTGCGCTTGCTCGAAGATACCGGGATTGACGCGGCCCTGCTGCTGCCCTTCGGCCGCGATCTTTCGCTGATGACGCCGCGGCAATTTGCGGAACGCATCCTGAAGAAAAAGCTGCACGCAAGAGAGGTGTACGAAGGCTATAACTTCCGCTTTGGACACAAGGCCGCGGGCGATATGAACTTGCTGTCAGAACTCGGGCGCGAGATGGGATTCGAAGTCAAGGTCTATCCCGAGATGACTCTACGCGGCGAACACGTCTCCAGCAGCCAGATTCGCAAACTCTTGCGCGAAGGGAGGGTAAGCCGGGCGCGGCATCTGCTGGCGCGGCCGTTCTGCATTCTGAGCACTCCGGGACGCGGGCGTGGCTATGGTTCAAAATACACCGTGCCCACGATCAATCTCGCTCGCTACGAAGAACTTGTGCCCAAGGATGGCGTTTACATCACGTGCACGCGCGTCGGCGCGGAGCAATTCGACTCCGTCACCAATGTGGGGAATCGTCCAACGTTTGGGGTGGAATCATTTGCCGTTGAGACCCATCTGCTGAATTTCCATCCCCTCGAACTGACGCCGGAGACAGAAGTGGAAATCTGCTTTCTCAACCGGCTGCGGGATGAGATCAAGTTCCCGTCGGTGGAAGCATTGCGGGAGCAGATCGCCAAGGATGTGAAGAAGGCGCGGCGCTATTTCCATCTGATGCGCCGGCTGGGCGGAACGAACTGATACCCCTGCTAGTGAGGCAGGTAGCCGAATTCCGTCGGCAGTTTGCCGTCGACATGCACCACGTTGACGGTGTTATCGACAGAATGAACCTCGATGAAACCAACGGCGCCTGGCTCCGCCTGGACCGTCTTCAGAACGTCGGCGTCCGTCTCAACGAAGACGATCGAATCTCTGTGTGCCACCAGGAAGGCTTTCCACTCGGCGGTGGACATTCTGTTCAGCCGCTCGAGAGTTTCGGTTTCGCCGGTGGATTCTTTGTGGAGTACCAGCAGGATGTTCTTGCCGTTAGGCCATTTCTTGATTTCCCCACGAATCATTTTCGCCAAGTGAGCGGAGGTGACGTTCTCAACCGCGTTTTCTTTGTTCACGACTACAGCCGTGTGATGGGCGAAACATGGCGTCAGACTGGCCAACACAAACGCGGCCAGGTAAATGGGACGGATTCTCATAACTCTGACCTCGATGCCTTCGAGTCTGTAATAAGGAAAGCCTAGCCAAGAATCGTGGTTTACGAAGTAAAAACCTCGTCATGCTGAACACCGAGGTAACAACGCGAGTAACTCCCCGATCGAGGCTCTTTAGGGGGAAACCGATTACAGCCGCAAAGAGTTTCAGAATCCTCCTCTTTCGCTTTACAATCCGCCAGACTTCTCTTCGAACCTCATGGCCATCGGTCCCCTACAACTGATCCGGCAGGCAACTCCCGGGCAGCGCCGCACGCTGCTGGCAGCCTCGCTGGGATGGGCGCTCGACGCCTTCGATGCGATGCTCTACTCGTTGGTGCTGGCGCTGTTGATGCGTGACCTGGGCATGAGCAAGACCGTCGCGGGCTCGCTCGGAACGCTGACGCTGCTGGCTTCAGGAATCGGCGGCGTGCTGTTCGGCTTTCTCGCCGACCGCATTGGGCGCAAACATGCGCTGATGGCAAGCATTCTGACGTATTCCGTGTGCTCCTTTGCCTCTGGCCTCGCGACCAGCATTGCGATGCTGGCGGTGGCGCGATTCGTGCTTGGGCTGGGCATGGGAGGCGAATGGAACACGGGAGCAACGCTCGTGGCCGAGAGTTGGCCGACCGAGTTACGGGCGAAGGCAATCTCGATCGTGCAGAGTTCCTGGGCGCTGGGGTTCGCGGCGGCAGCGCTGCTGGCCGGGCCGGTGGCGCGACTTTACGGTTGGAGAGCGGTGTTCTTTGTGGGGATCCTGCCGGCGGTCATCACGTTGTGGATTCAGAGAAGCGTGCCGGAATCAGAGATGTGGCAGGAGAGACAGGAACCTGCCCAGCGCGAAGACCGTGCCGTCGGAGGCAGAGATGTAGCAAGTTACGTCTCTACGAACTTTTCCGTGATCTTCCGGGCTCCTTATGTGAAGCACACGTTTGCTTTGCTCCTGTTTAACTTCTTTGCGATGTTTGCGTGGTGGGGCCTGTTTACATGGCTTCCGCCGTACCTGTCGCTGCCGGTGGAGCAGGGTGGCCGCGGCTTCGGCGTGATGGGAATGACGACCCTGATGGTCGTCTTAAATCTGTGCGGGATGTTTCCCGGTTATGCCAGCTTTGGCTGGGTGGCGGATCACCTTGGGAGGCGCCGGGCATTTCTTATCTACACTCTTGTCGCGGCGGTACTGATTCCGTTTTATGCGGCAGCGCGGTCGCAGGGAGTATTGCTGGTCCTGGGCACGGTGGTCGCATTCTTCGGGACGGGCATTTTTTCGGGCTCTGGCATCATGGGCAGCGAAATCTTCCCGACGGCGGTGCGGGCGCGGGCCTTGGGCTTCACTTACAACGGAGCGCGGACATTAAGTTCGATCGCTCCCCTGGTGATTGGACGGGTCGGACAGACCAAAGGTCTGAGTTGGGCTTTTTACTTGTGCGCCGCGGGGTACCTGCTGGCGTCTTTAATGACGACGCAGTTGCCGGAAACCAGGGGAAAGAAATTGGAATAGGACGCGTAATCCCTATTCGATGGGATCGACTACAACCGCGTCCTGCTCGGTGGTTGCTCCACGGCCGGGCAGTTGCACGATCACGATGGCCGACAGCACGAGCACAATTCCCAGAGCCTGGATCGGGCGCAGCCCTTCCCCGAGCAACGCAGCCGCAAGCAGAATCGAGAATACGGGTTCCAGACAGCTGGCGATGATGGCGCGCGTGGGCTCGAGGTACTGCAGGCCGAGGAAGTAGAGCGAGAACGATCCCATCACAGAGATCATGGAGAAGACAAAGAGAAATCCCCATTGCGCTGCTGTGTAATGCGAAGCCGCGACCCTCCACGGCGGATTGACCACGAACCAGAAGACGGCGGCGGACAGCAGCGTCCAGAAAAGCACGCGCCAGCGATCGAAGCGGGCGAGAATGCGGTGTCCGCCGACGTTGTAGAAGGCGAAGGAAAACGACGCCAGCAGTGCGGCCAGCAGACCGTAGGTATCGAGATGAAGCGGCGACGACGACTTTGCCCCTACAATGCCGATCGTTAGAGCTATGCCGCCGATCGCGAGTCCGACGGCGGCAAATTTTTGGAGCGACGGTTTCTGCTGTCCGCGGCCGACCACGTAGAGCAGCACCCAGACCGGCGCCGTGTATTGCACGATGATGGCGATGGCCACGCTGGTTTTCTGAATCGCTACGTAATAGAAGTAGTTCGACGCGGCCACGCCTAGCATGCCAAGCACAAGGCACTGCACCAGATCGGCCGTGGGGAGCTTGATGCGTTGCCATCCGCGACGGCCCACGAGGATGGGCAGCAGTACGAGCAACGAGAACGACGTTCGGGTTTGCGACAGGATCAGCGGGTCGATGGGATGCACCGCCTCGCCGCTAAGCGCGAGTTTGCCGGTGAAGACGGCGCGGCCGAGTACGGCAGAAACTCCCCACAGAAATGCCGCGGACGCGATGAAAACATAACCGCGCAACGGATGAGGCGCTTCTCAATCCAGGATTGTCGGGGGGGCCGGTCACCGCATCCGATCATGGGGCCGAACTGAGGAACTGGTCAAGAAGCTCGGGATCAAAGCCGACAATGACTTCCTCTGACGTCGCCGACGACAAGGACCAGCGTGGGAGTTTCGTTGCTGCCGTGCTGCTCCATCATGACGTTGCGGGCGTCGAGGTCGACGCTGATGTCGCGCTCTTCGAACGCGATCTCCTTAGCCTCAAGGAAGACTTTCATTAGTTCGCAGGAGAGGCAGCCGGGTTGAGTGAAAAGAACCGCCTTAGCTGGCGTCATTTCGGTCCTTCGTCATATTCAATGTCGAAGGTGATCTTCGCTGTCTTTTCGAGCATCGCCGAGACAGAGCAATACTTTTCTTTCGACAGGCGCACAGCGTCTTCCATTGCTTTGCGAGACACTTTACCACCGATGCGGTAGATAAGCCGGATCTCTGTGTAGACAGCCGGGTAGCCGGAAGCCCTCTCGCCTTCGGCCCGGACCTCGAGATGCGTGAACGGCTCGCGTTTCTTGCGCAGGATGCCCACTACGTCGGAGGCCGTGCATCCGCAAAGCGCAACCAGCACGAGTTCCATGGGAGTGTTGGCGGTTTTCTCGGCCGCGGTGTCCATCACGACGGCATGGCGCGAGTTGGCTTCCCCGGTGTAACGTTCGTTGTCGGTCCAGATTACTTTCGCGGCGATCATTTTGCCTTTACCTCGGCTGCCCTCTACCTCCGGTTGTCGGTGATGGGCTCAGGATGAATCAGCACGCGAAACAACTCGGGTGCGTCCTGCTTGAAGCGAATTTCGAGTTCGGTCTGAACATCGTGAACTCGGGTGAGCGAGAGATCGTCAGAAAGCGTGCAGTGGCAGGAAACGAAGAGGCGTCCACGAACGCGCTTGAAAACGAACTCGTGCACGTCGAGTATCTCGGGAAACTGAGCGGCCACGGCCCTCAGCCGGTGCTCAAGTTCGGAGTCGCTGACCAATGCTTCGGGGGTTTCAATGGTGGCGGGCTCGCTTTCGATATGCGTCAGTATGCCGGAAATTTCCGGAACGTCGCGACGCATGTCGGCTTCGAGCTCGGTGACCTGATCGTGGGCCTCTTTCAGAGTCATACGTTCGTCGAGTTCGATGTGCTGCTCGACGTGCAATTGGCCGGCAATATCCTGGACGCTGATGTCATGCACGTTCAGATTTCTGTCCGTAGCCACAGCACGGATGCGGTCGAAGATGTTCTCGGAATGTTGCGCCCGCGGCAGCGGCTGCACGGTGACATCGGCGTCAGGCAGGACGTGACGGACAGCCTCCGTCACGGCGGCGGCCAACTGGCGCGAACGTTGGAAAGTGACGGTGCGCGCCAGTCCTACAGTAAGATCGGCGAAGTAGCGGTTGCCGGCGCGGCGGATGCGCACGCGATCCACTTCCAGAACGCCGTCGACGCGTGAGACCGCGTCCTGAATTTTGGCGCGAACGCCGGGCGGCGCGGCATCGAGCAGGGCGTCAACGGTGCGGCGGGCCAGCCGCCAGCTCACGGAAACGACAACGCCGGCGACGAAGAGCGCGGCAATGGGGTCGGAGTCACGAAGCCAGTCGACGTGGTAGGTGCGGCCAACTAGCACCAGGATGAGGCCGAGAATAACAACCCCGGCCGACCAGATGTCGGTGGAGAAGTGCAGGGCGTCGGCTTCCAGCGCTTGACTGTCGTACTTATTGGCGATACGCCCGAGGGCGCGTGAGCGCCACCAGTCGACGCCCATCGAGAAAAGCATCACGGCGAAAGCCGCCAGCGAGGGCTCGATTTCGATGTGGCGGAAAAAGAGGCGCAGCCCCGCTTCGTAAATGATCCAGCCGCAGGTGAGCAGCAGCAGGCCGGTTTCGACAAACGCGGAGAAATTTTCTACTTTGCCGTGACCGTACTGGTGGTCGGCGTCAGCCGGCTTGTCGGAAACCCCGACCGAGAAGAAGGTAATCAGGGCGGCTATGAGATCGAGCCCGGAGTGGGCCGCTTCCGAAAGAATGCCGAGGCTGCCGGTGGTGAAGCCGACCACGATTTTGAGTCCCGTGATGACGACGGCGGCAATAACGGAATTCCCTGCTGCGGTGCGCTTTTCCGCGCGCATTGACTCCAGCGAAGAAATCCCGGGGCTTCCCGACATGGTGGAATTATCGCTGGAGGGACCGGAAAGCGCCAAGCAAATCACGGCACGCCCTTGCCGTTCCGGGCCATCGAGAGTCGGGCAAAAGCGGTCGCTTGTGCTAGGATTCCGTGTTTGGCATTTTTTCACCTTTCCGGTGGACCAATCCTGGAGGAAGAGATCTATGCGTAAGAGTTGGCTGTTGTGTGTTTTGTTGAGTGTGGTGGCTTGGGGCCAAGCCGCTCCTCCACAGGCGCAGGCTCCGGCGCCCCAAGCGCCCTCTGACACGTCCGCGGCGGTTCCGGCCGATGCCGCGGTTATCACGGTGAACGGCGTCTGCCCGGACAAGCCCAAGGCAGCAGCGGCCGCCGGGACGGCGGCCAAGCCCGCGACACCGGCCCAGACCCCCGCCGCCGATTGTAAGACGGTCATCACGAAGGCCGAATTCGAGAAACTCGCCAACGCGGTGGCTCCGAACGTGACCCCGCAGCTCAAGAAGCAGTTGGCGGGGATATTGCCGCGATTCATCGCTATGTCGGACGCGGCGAAGAAAGAAGGCCTGGACAAAAGCTCGCAATACGCAGAAACGCTGAAGTTTGCAAAAATGCAGATCTTAACTAACGAACTGCAGCGGAAGATTCAGGACGATGCTGCGAAAGTTCCGGCGACGGAGATAGAGGCTTACTACAAGAAGAATCCGGAGGCGTTCGAGGAATTCAACCTGGATCGGTTGTTTGTTCCTCGCACCAAGCAGGTCGAAGCCGACGCCAAGGAGGACGAGGACAAGGACGAAAAGCTGACCGAGGAGCAGCAGAAGGCCAAGGAGGCCGCGGAGAAGGCTAAAGCGGAGGAAGGCGAGCAGGCGATGAGCAAATTGGCCGAAAGCTTGCGCGAACGCGCTGCCGCTGGCGAGGACTTCGTCAAGTTGCAGAAGGAAGCGTTCGAAGCTGGAGGGATGAAAATTGAGTCGCCGACGGTCACGCTGCCCAAGGTGCGGCGCACTGGACTTCCTCCGGCCCACGCCGCAGTCTTCGAGCTCAAGGCGGGCGAAGTCTCGCAGGTCATCAACGATTCGGGCGGTCACTACATCTACAAGGTGACCGGCAAGGATCAGCTGACCCTCGAGCAGGCAAAGGATGAGATTCAGAAGAATCTGCAGAACCAGCGCTCGCGTGACATGATGGACAAGATCAACAACTCTTTCAAAGTTGAAACCAACGAGGCATATTTTGGTGCGGCGGGTCCTGGAATGACGCCGCCGCGGGTTCCGAATCCGCGGATGGGTCCGGGTAACACGCCTCCGGCTCAGCAGCAGAATCCGCCGCAGGCACAGCCTCCGGCTGCAAAACCGAACTGATGGCAAAACCTGTCGTTGTTGTGACCGGCATTTCGGGCAACCTGGGCTCCAGGCTCTTGCCCCTATTGGGGCGTTATTCGGTCATCGGGGTGGACGTGAGTCCCCCCCGCACGGACCTCGAGTTGCAGTTTGAGCGTCTGGACCTGGGCGAGGAATCGTCTACCCGTACGCTGTACGAACTCCTGCGCGACACCCACACCTACGCCGTCATTCACCTGGCATTCATCATCGATCCTGTGCGCACGGGAGTGCTCGACGTGGAGCGCATGTGGCGGATCAACGTGGCAGGCACGGCACGAGTGATGGAAGCGATCACCGAAGCCAACCGTACCAACGATGAGGGCGTAAAACAATTCATCTTCCCCAGCAGCGTCTCGGCTTACGGTCCGAATTTCCCGGAGCCCGCCACGGAAGAATCACCGCTGGCGGCGCACACGCTGCCCTACGCAATCCACAAGAAGGAATCCGACGAAGTGGTGCAGCAACGCTGTTCGGCGCTGCGCGGGTGCAGCGTCTATATTTTGCGGCCGCACATTTTTGCCGGAGCGAGCGTCGAAAACTACCTGATGGGCGCCTTCCACGGCACTCCCAATGGCAAGAGCACACGAGCAGAAAGAATGCGCGCCCAAGGCAAGCGCCTGCCCTGCATGCTGCCGCGGGGCCAGCAATACCTCGACAACAAGATTCAGTTCATCCACGTCGATGACATGGCGCGACTGATCCGTCACATCCTGCAGCGCGAACCGGAGACACAGCGTTTGACGGTGCTGAACGTCGCTGGCCGTGGCGAGCCCTTGACCTTCGCCCGCTGCATCGAAATGGCGCAGGCCAAGCTCATCCGTGTTCCGGGAAAGTGGGTTATGCAGCAGGTCCTGAAATTCTTGTGGAAGCAGAAGATTTCGGCCATTCCTCCCGAAGCTGTCCCCTACATGACCGGCCAGTACATTATGAATACGGACAAACTCCGCCGCTTCCTGGGCCCGGAGTATGAGCATGTGGTCCGTTACACGATCACGGACGCGTTCGCGGACAGTTTCAGACCCGCATCCCCAAGCCCGGCACAAATTGTCGCTTCGAGCTAGCGATCGCCCGCCGCCTTCCAAATATCTGTGGCGCTCGTGGGAATAAACTTGCGATTCGGCAGTTTATGCTATGGAGGTGTCAGACCAGCGCTTGCCCACAGCGACGTTCGAAGATCTGGCCCTGCCTCTATTCGATCAGCTCTATAACTTCGCTCGCTGGTTGACACAGGACTCCGCCGAGGCGGATGACTTGGTGCAAGAAACCTACGCGAAGGCGCTAAGAGGATTCTCGTCATTTCAGATTGGCACTAATTTTCGCGCGTGGATGTACCGCATTCTGCGCAATTCGTTCCTAAGTTCACGAACGGGATTGAAGAATACCGTCGTTTTCGATGAAGAAGATCATGACAGCATCCCGGCCACGGATAGCGCAACGCCTGAGAGCCTGCTGATCGACCAAGCCAATCGCGAGGTGGTCCAGCAGGCGCTTGAGGAACTCCCGGTACACTTCCGCGAGATTCTGTTGCTGTGCGAGGTGGAAGAAATGTCGTACCAGGAAATCTCGGAGACGCTGGCGATTCCGAGCGGCACTGTGATGTCGCGGCTATTTCGCGCGCGCAAAGCCCTTCGTCGCCTGCTGCAGGCAAGACTTCAAGGAGGGCGCCATGGGGTGTGACGAGTGGCGCAACAAATTGGATCTTTACGCTGACGGTGAGCTAAGCCCCGCGGAAGCCAGCCAGCTAAGCGCTCATATGCGCAGTTGCGCGGGATGCGCGGCGAGCGCCTTGGAACGAGTGCAACTCAAGCGGTCGGTGGCCGTCGCCGGAACGCGTTATCAGCCAAGCGCCGCGTTACGGGAGAAGATCAGCAAGACCGTGGCTGCGAAGCCGCGGCGAGCGTTTGGTTGGCAGTGGAGAATACTGGCCGTGCCGGCCCTTCTCGTACTCATCGCCTCGGTGGCAGTGAATTGGTATGTGGGGCGCGAGAGCGCGCGACGGCAACGTGTTTATAGCGAACTGGCCGACCTGCACATTGCCGCCCTCGCCAGCGCGACACCGGTGGACGTGGTTTCCACGGACCGGCATACGGTGAAACCGTGGTTTCAGGGAAAAATTCCCTTCAGCTTCAATCTGCCCGAACTGCAAGGCACGGAATTTACACTGCTTGGCGGGCGGGTCACGTATCTTGCGCAAACGCCCGGTGCGCACCTGATCTACCAGGTCCGTAAGCACGAAATTTCTGTTTTCATTTTTCAGGACCGGGGGGCCGAGACCGCAACCCTACCCTCGGGGCCTACGCACGCCGTTTCGTTCAACATGGAAAACTGGACACAGGGCGGGCTGCGGTATTTTGTGGTTGGAGACGTCAGCAGCGACGACATTCAAGCATTGAGCAAACTGCTGCGGGACGCTAAGTAATTCGGGTCCGTTGCGCGATTCGGCTCGTTCGCGCAGTGTTTTCTCTCACTTGGCCAAAGGGGCTGCCATCATGAAACCGAGTTCCACGGCTCTTCGATAACAATGTTTAGATTTCTCCAAGTCGCCCCTTGCCGCCCAGAAAGTCCCGAGATTGTTCCACGCGACCAGGTTGTCTTGATGGGCAGATTTGCGGAGCCACATCTCGGCTTCGTTCAAATCTTGCGGGACGCCCAAGCCGTGCTCGCAAAGAAAACCCATTAGGCATTGAGCATCAGAGTCTCCCGAATCTGCATGAGGCAAGACATATTTCCGCAGTTCTTCTTAGCTTTTCTTCTCCAACAGGGCCACGGCAAGCTCGGGATTGTAATGATCGTCCACGATCAGCTCAACTCTAAACTATTCGGCGGCAGCACCGATATCACCGTTTCTTAGTACGATACAGTCCTGCGATGCCGAAGGTATAGGGCGTCCAACTGGCTTCGGCGAATCCGGCGTTTTTCATCCGCGTCAGCATCTCACCTGGCGCAGGAAAGCGCTCGACTGAGGCCGGCAGGTACACATAGGGGCCGCGCACGCCAGAGATCACAGTTCCCACGCGCGGCAGAACTTGTTTGAAGTAAATACGGTAGAGCGCGCCCATCGCGCCCCGGGGCTCTCCGAAATCCAGGACGCCGCACTCGCCTCCCGGGCGAAGCACGCGGGCGATCTCACGCAGTCCGGCGTCGTAGTCGGCCAGATTGCGGAAACCGAAAGCTGACGTCACCAGATCGAAATGCCCGCTGGGGAAAGGAAGATTAAGGGCATCGGCTTCGATCCAGTTCGGCGTCGAACCGTTTTGCGCGGCTGCTGCGGACTTGGCCGCGGCGCGCTGCAGCATGGCGTGAGAAAAATCGGCGCCCAGAATCTGCGGCGAAGCCTTACTGGCCTGGCGGCGCAGGGCAAACGTCATGTCACCGGTGCCGCAGCAAAGATCGAGAACGCGTGCCCCGGGCCGTGTCAGGATGTGGCGGAATGTGCGCGCTGTACGCCGCCACCACATGCGGTCCACATTGAACGACAAGACATGGTTCAGCAAGTCGTAGCGCGGTGCGATTGAGGTAAACATCTCGCGCACCGCGCGCGCGGCTGAATCCTGATCACTCGCGCCTTGTGGAGCGGCGCCGACGACGGGGGTTTTGACGATTTCAGCCACGATGCTGGACAACGGAAACTACTTCCTGGTCCGTTTCCTTCCCTGCTTCTTTACCTGCGAAACGATCCTTTCGATTTGCACGACGTGATTCGTATCGTGCCCCGCGAACATGCGCGCCAGGTGTGCGATCGTTTCTTTTCCCCGCTCCAGGTGCATGCCGTGGCGTTCCCATGCGTCAGGAGGAAGAGCCTTCAGCATGGCCAGATTGTTTTCGCGCAATACCCGGAATACCTCGATGGATAGTTTCGGATCGCGCTTGGAGTATTGGAAGACCGACGTCCACACATCCTGATCGAAGGGCTGGATCGTGATCCCGTCCTGACCGACAATGGACCGCATCCGCCAGCTGGCGACGATCTCAGCATCGGCCAAATGCGCAAGAATCTCTACGATCGACCACTTACCTGGCTCCGGCTTCCATTTCAATTGCCTGGGCGTGAGCCTTTGAGTGAGCTTTTTCAACTTACCTGCAGTGGCCCGTTGCACTTTTAGCGCGTCCTGACCTTCCACATGACCAAGGATGCGCTGGATATACTGCTGCGCTGTTTCTGCCATTGTTCCTCCCACTAGGATTTTCCCCAAACCCAGCCGCCGCGCGACAGGCGGCGCAATTCGTCGACCGAATTTACCACCGCACTCTCCGGCACATCGCTGGCCACTTCCACCTTGCCGATCTCGCGCGGCAGAATGAAGTGCACAACACCGTTCTGCGTTTTCTTGTCGGCCTGCAACCGCGCCAGAATCTTGCGCGAGCTCACATTGACTTCTGGCAGGCGACCAAGGCTCAAGACTGCGTCGGCGATGCGGCCCGCCGTCACGCTGTCGGTGCGGCCCACGCTGAGAGCTATGTTCGTGGCGGCAATCATGCCCCAAGCGACGGCTTCCCCGTGGAGCAAGCGTCGGTAGCCGGTCTCCGCCTCCAGCGCGTGGCCGATGGTGTGACCCAGGTTGAGCACGCGGCGCAGGCCGTCTTCGCGCTCGTCGGCCGATACAACCTCCGCCTTCAGCTTGACCGATTGCGCGATCAACCACTCCAGTTCCACGGGATCGCGCTTCAGTATGCGCGCGCGATTTTGCTCGAAGCGCAGGAACAGCTCGATATTCCCGATGACGCCGCACTTCAGCGCCTCATACAACCCAGCACGAAATTCGCGGTCCGGCAAGGTCTTGAGCACCGTGGGATCGATGAGGACAACACGCGGGTGATAGAACGTTCCCACCAGGTTCTTGCCCGCCACGAGATTGACGCCGGTCTTACCACCAATCGAGGCATCCACTTGTGCGAGCACGGTGGTGGGAATCTGCACCAATTCCACGCCGCGCATATAGAGCGAGGCGAGGAGTCCGGCCACATCGCCCACCACTCCGCCGCCCAGCGCGATCACCACTGCCTTGCGGTCCGCGCCCAAACGCGCGAGTTTTTCAGCAAGAGTCTCGACCGTGGCCAGGCGCTTGGAAGGCTCGCCGTCCGGCATAGGAACCACTTGCGGCGTAAAACCACTGGTCTTCAGCGAGCGCACCAGTTTCGCGCCCCAGCGCTGGCGCACCGGCGGCACGGTGACCACAAAGATGCGGCTGGCCTGGGGCAGGAACTCGCCCAGCACCGAACCGGCACGGGTGAGCAGGCCATTCTCAATCCAGGCCTGGTACGGCCGGGGAAGCACGTGAATGGTCACTTGCGGCATGCCGTTCCCAATAATAGCCTAAGCGCGGAAATCATTGCCCAGAGCTACGAAAGTGGTACCATGGCCCCTCGATGAAGGGTCTTCCAGCCGAGACCGACTTCGTAGTGATGGGAGCCGGAGTCGCCGGACTACGCGCGGCGATTGAACTGGCGGCGGCTGGACGTGTGCTCGTCCTCACCAAGAAGCAAATCAGCAAGATACACGCGGACTCAGCCGAGAGCGGCCTCGCCGCGGTTTTGAGCGACGAGGACGAAATCACTCTCCATCTACAGGACACGCTCACCGCAGGCGATGGCTTGTGCAATCCTGCCGCCGTAAAAATCCTGGTGGACGAGGGGGCACAGCGAATTGAGGAGTTGATCCCTTGGGCCGCGCACGGCGAGCGCAATGGCACCAAGCTGATCTTCGGGCCGGAAAGCGGTCACAGCCGCGGCCGCGTTCTGCATTCCCAGGGCGAATCCACGGGAACGGAGATTCTGCGCGCGCTGCATGCGAAGGCGCACTCGCTGAAGCACATTTCGATTGTGGAGTCAGCCTTCTCGACCAGCCTGATTACGCACGACGGACGCGTCACTGGCGTGGCGCTGATCGACGACAAGGGAGTTCTGCACGAGGTCGCTTGCTCGGCCGTGCTGCTGGCCACCGGAGCCATGGGGCAGATCTATCGCAACACCACAAATTTGGACGCCGCGACCGCAGACGGCGTGGCGCTGGCATTCCAGGCCGGCGCTGAAGTCAGCGACATGGAGTTCGTCCAGTTTCATCCGACGGTGCTTTACCTGAAGAAAGCGCCGCGGTTTCTGCTGTCAGAAGCGCTACGCACCGAAGGTGCGCATCTGCGCAACATTGAACTCGACCGGTTCCTGGCGAAGTACCACCCTCTGGGAGAGCTGGCGCCGCGCGACGTCGTGGCGCGGGCCATTGTGCACGAGATGGAAGTCAGCCGGGCCAAAGACCCATTCGTCTATCTCGACCTTACTCACCTCAGCCCTGCCAAGGTGCAGAAACGGTTCCCGCGCATCTACGCGACTTTTATGCAGCACAACATCGACATCACCGAAGATCTGATTCCAGTGCGCCCGGCAGCTCATTTCTGCGTGGGTGGCGTGCGCACCGACCTCGACGGCAGGGCGAGCTTTGCCGGACTTTACGCGGCGGGTGAAGTTGCCTCCACCGGCGTCCACGGGGCCAACCGGCTGCCGAGCAACTCCCTGCTCGAGAGCCTGGTGTACGGGGCGCGCGCCGGGAAGGCCATGCGAGACGAACTAAAACCCACGGCAAAGAAGGAGACCACGCACAAGGCCGCTTACTCGAACGGGCCAGCAGACGCGGCCTCCGAAGGCCTCATCAGTCAGATTCAGGATTTGATGTGGAACGACGTCGGCATCGTGCGTACCCGCGTCGCGATGCAGAAGGCAATCAAGAGCCTGGAAGAGATGGCGCCTAAGCTGGCGAATCCGATGACCCGCCGCGCGCATGAGGCCTCTCATCTGCATGTCGCGGGATTACTGGTGGCGCGCTCAGCCCTGGCGCGCGAAGAAAGCCGCGGGGCGCACTATCGCATCGACTGTCCCGCTCACGATGACAAGAAGTTTCTAAAGCACTCGGTGATACGGGGCGACCGGGTGGTCTTTCTGTAGCTGCAGCCGACGCCTCGATTCAGACGCTTCATTCCGCGTTCTTCGCGGGAAACACAACCGAAGCTACCACAGAAACCAGAAGCACTGCCAAGACTACTCCCAGGGTGGTCAAGGTGGGTACGGGGTAGCGGTCGGCGGTGAGCATCTTCAGTCCGACTAGAATCAGCACTCCAGCCAGCCCGTAGTGCAGATGCCGGAAGACTTTCATCAACTCCGCCACCGCGAAGTACATAGAGCGCAGTCCCATGATGGCGAACACGTTCGAGGTGTAAACGATGAAGGCGTTGAGCGTGATCGCGAGCACGGCCGGGATGGAATCGACGGCAAACAGCACGTCGGTGGTTTCGATAATGGCAAGAACGAGTAGCAGTGGGGTCGCGTAGAGCCCAGGATTGCCGCGCCAGCCACGGACCAGGAACTTGCCGCCCTGGTAGCTGTCGGTCATCGGAAGCCAGCGGCGAAGGACTTTCACCAGCGGATTTTTCTTGGGGTCGACTTGATGATCCGCCCTCATGAACTTGATGCCGCTCACAATCAGCATCACGCCGAACACGTAGAGAACCCAGTGGAAGTGTTCGATCAGGCCAACCCCGGCGAGGATGAAAACTCCACGCAGAAACAGGGCTCCTACGATGCCCCAGAACAGCACCCCATGCTGTTGTTCTTCGGGCACGGCAAAGTAGCGGAAGATCACCAGAAAGACAAAAAGGTTGTCGACGCTCAGCGACAGCTCGAGAACGTAACCGGCGACAAACTCCAGCGCCGCCTGGTGCCCTTGCCAGAAGAAGAGAAGTACGGCGAATGCTCCTGCCAGACCGACCCACAACGCGCTGCGTTTCAAAGCTTCGCGCGGGCGGACAGTCCGGCCCGCATGGTGGAAGACCCGCAGGTCGAGAACCAGCATGCCCAGCGCGAAAAGGTTGAAGAGGATCCAGAAGTAAAGCAAGGCAATTTATGATTGATGACTATTGATTCGATGGTTGTTGGTTGAAACCATCAGGAATCAACAATTTTCTTATTTCTGTCTTCCCCGCTTGCCGCTAACCCAGTCGTCCCAGATGCCGCTACCTTTGAGCATATCCACGCTATTGGTCTCACTCATGGTCTGCTCAATCTGATCGTGTGTAAGGCGGGGGCCGATCTTCTGGGGGAGATTCGCCAGGCCAATGCTCAGCGCGGCGGCCTCCGCCACATTCTTTTTGAGTTGGGCAAAATCCACCTTGTCGTAGGTGTCGGAGACCGCGTGATAGTTCTCGAGATAATTGGCCTCCTGCTGATCGGCCATGAAAGTGGGAACGCCTTCTAACATGAAGTCAAAGTGATCGGACCCCCATTCCATCCCGGTCTTCAGTTCCTTGAGATCAAATTGCGCCAGCGGCGCGATGAGTTCCTTTGCCGTGTCGAGCACGTCTTTGCGGCCACCCAGGATGAAGCCGGTCGTTTTGCCGGTACCGGTGTCGTAAATAACGACGCCGGCAGCCTTGTCGAGTTCGTGGCGGTGGGCGAAGGTGTAGGCGCGGGAGCCGATCAGTCCTTGCTCTTCGCCGGAGAAGAGAATGAAGCGAATGGTGCGCTTCGGCTTTATCCCCGACGCTTTGATCGCCCGCAGCGCGTCGATCACCATAGCGGCGTTGCATCCGTTGTCGAGCGCGCCCGTGCCCAGTTCCCAGGAATCGAGGTGCGCGCCGAGGATGACGAATTCTTCCGGCTTCTCGGTGCCCGTGATCTCGGCGATCACGTTGGCGGAGCGGATCGGCGGGCCGATCTGGTTGGGGATGGAGAGATCGGCCCAGACCTTATTTCCAGCCGCGAGCAAGCGCGCGATGCGCTCGCCATCTTCCCGCGCCACGATCAGCCCGGGGAGTTTGTCGATCTCTCCGGCGACAGCGTTGGTATGCCGGTAGAGGATGTCATACTCGCGAGTCGCCATGAATGCGATCGCCAGGGCCTTACCCTTCACCGCGAGATCTATGGTGGGCGGGGCCTTGGCGTACTCGGCAAACAAGTCGTCCCATGTTTTGAGGACCGTGCTGTGGACGAGGACGAGTTTGCCGGAAATGTCTCCGGCCTTCTTAAAGTCCGCGTCGGTGGCCTCCCCTACGTCGACGATCGGGACGTGCTTCACCGGGGCGAGCGCTGGCGCCCAGGCCAGCGAGACGGCCCTGACGCGGAAGACCGAGAGCACCGTTCCCCCGACCTTCGTGGGATTGATCTGGTACGAGGTGGTCGCCGTGAATTCGGTCGCGCCTTCGGACCAGGCGTTAGGGATGGTGAAACCCTCGGTATGAACGGCATCGGCTCCGGCGGCGGTGAAGGCCTCGACGCCCCACTCGACGGCGTGAGTCATCGCCAGTGTGCCGGGGACGCGCCCGCCGATTTCATCCGTCAGATGATGAAGATTGCTTTCCAGCGATGATGGCTGGAGCGCGGCTTGAATGACTTGATTTTCGGCATTCGTATCGGCGGCGGGAGTGGCTGCAACGGCAAGAAAAGTGATGCTGAAGATGCAGACAAAGAACAACACCTTCACGGTTCGCATATGGCGTGCATTAGAAACGAAATTGCGGAAAAGCGCAAAATAGGGTGGTAATTGGCAGCCGGTGAGTGTTAAGGCGATGTTACATCAATTGGGCCCTTCCCTAAGCGAAACTACCCATCAAGTAACGTCGGTCATCTGGCACCGATTCAGTTTGCGGTGTCTAAGTATTGTATGGGCTTACATGTGCCGAGACTCGCATCTTTCTCCGTAGCTGTCATGGCTGCTGCACTGGTTCTCCCACAGGCTTACTGGCAATGGTTGGAGAGTCGAACCTTCGTAGCGCTAGACATGCCAGTGTCTCTTTCCAAAGGCGGCATCAGAACCCCTGATTTTCCTGTCAACCTCAGAGGCTGGTATCACGTGGTCGTTTGGGTGGACAGCGATTTTTCTGGTTGTCGGTCCGGTCTTTCTCATCTCGCGCTGGTATCGCGCACGACGGTTTACAGCAACGGAAACGTGACTGAGTCATCTGACGGACGCGATCGCTATTTGGGCCACTTTTATACGGCTGGTAAAGGACACTACCAAGTCACATCTGAAATAGCCAGCGATCCTGCTTGCCTCAACGCGGGACACCCGCGGATTGGCGTTTGGACTGATTCGAGCAGCTATGTGCGCCTCTACCATGAAATGCGGAACACTGGACTCGTAATCGCGGTCATTTGCCTCGGTCTTTTGGCCTACTCGTTTTCTTCAGCCGAGACGGAACTGATGCCGCTGAAGTAAAGGAGTCTCGCTGTCGTTAGCAGGAGAACCCTCAGATCGCTGCTTTTGAGGGAAAGCAAGTGCTGCTGTGGCGCCAACGCGTCACGCACCCCAGGGGAGATCCATCACTTCGGTGGCAATGGGTCCATCTTGTCGAGGATGCGCATGGTCTCGAGAATTACGCTGCCAACAATCTGCAGACTCTTGGGGCTGAGTTTGTCGACGGTGTCTTGCGGAGTGTGCCAGAAGACGTTGTTGTAGCCGTACATGAAGTCGATCAAGTCGGCGCAAGCGACGCCGCGCTTCATGAAAGGAAGGTGATCGTCAGAGACCTGGTTGTCGCGCCCGAAAAAATGCGACTGATATCCAAGGCGCTTGGCGGATTCGTACACCACGCTTTCCAACCAAGGCGTTGAATTGAGGTCGTGATCGACGTTAAGGTCAGCGTCGCCGATCATGTCGGCCAGCAGAAACGCTTTGATCTTCTTCAGCGTTCCGTCGGCCTGCCACTTCTCTGCCACATGAGTGATGCCGTAAAGGCTGTCGTCCATGAATGGCGTTTCGGTGTCAGGTTTCATCGCCTCTTCGGCGTCGTCCCACACCAGCCACACGCTGTAGCCATCGCGCTTCTTGCCCCGTAACTGGTTGGCGAGTTCGAGCAGCAGCGCGCTCGAGGAGCCTCCGTCGTTCGCGCCAACATACGACGTGCCGCGCAGCGGATAGTTCGTATCGTAGTGGCTGGCGACGACGATGATGCCGTCTTTCGTGCCCGGATACTTGGCGATAATGTTATGCACCGGAAATTTGCCCACTGGCGTATCGGCGGTGAACCGGTCGTCTTCCACGTCGTCGCCCTTCAGGTGAGCATCGATGTAGTCCTCAACCTTCTTGTGATTGGCGCTGCCCAGCGGACGCGGGCCGAATTTCACAATCTCCTTCACGTATTGCATAGCGCGGTCGCCGTCAAACGACGGGCGGCAGGGCCACTGTCGGGCGGAAGCGTCAGCGTTGGCAGAGCGGTATCTGAGGGGACAGGCGCGGCCGCGGGCGGAGTCTGTGGACTCGTCTGCGCGGCGTCTTTCTCGTGATCACATGCCAGGCAGGCAAAGGTGCAGATCAGAAACAGCCATGCCCACGGTGATCTCGATCTCATGATTGCGCGTGCTTCTCTTTCCGCTTGTTGCGCTGCTCGGGATGCACCACCCAGGCCACTCCGATGCTCAACGCGTACAAGGCGAGCATGGGCGCCGCGAATACGCACATGTTTACGATGTCAGGAGTGGGCGTAACGATAGCCGCCAGCACAAAAATAATCAAAATCGCATAGCGGAACTGCTTGATCATGAAAGATGGCGTCATGATGCCCATGAATGCCAGAAAGAACACCAGAATCGGCATCTCGAAAATCAGACCCATCCCGAGAACAATACTGAGGAACAGTTGGGTGTACTCGCCGACTGTAATCATCGGCTGGAATTGGCCGCTGAACCCAATGAAGAAGTCCAGTGCCCGTGGATAAGCGATCCGGTAACCAAAATATCCACCTAACGAGAATAACGTGATCGTCGAAATCATGAAGGGAAAAACGTAGCGCTTTTCGTTGCGATAGAGCCCGGGAGAAATGAACATCCAGACCTGGTACAAGACAAACGGCGAGGTTAGAAACAAACCCGCCAGCATGGCAATCTTCAAGTAAAGATTGAAGGGGTCGACGGGATTCAGATAGACCAACTTCTCCGCCAGGTTGTGGGCGCGGAGCGCATCCATGATGGGCTTCTGCATCACGCCGTAAATTCGTTCCCGATATCCCCAGCTGACGGCGGTGCCCGCCGCCACCGCGATGATTGAGTAAACGATGCGCTTGCGCAGTTCCTCAAGATGGTCGAGGAAGCCCATGGTGGGCATGCTCTCGGCATCGCGGCTGGGAGCCGCGCCTGCGGAATCAGGCATGAGACTCCTGCGAGGCGGGAGTAGTTACCGAGTCGGACGGCGGAGGAGCCTGAGTAGCGACGGTGGGCGGCTCCGGTGTACTGGTGGCGGTGCCCGTTGCAAACAGGGGCTCGTCATCATCCGAAGCAGCCGGGGAAGCAACCGACGCTCCCGTAGCTTCAGGCGGGACCGCATCTGCGGGGGTAGCTTGAGCCGGGGAAACCTCGCTGGGCGCGGCATTCAGCGAGCGGCCGGCCGTGCCTTCGGGAGCCGGGCTGGGCGGAAGAATGGTCTGCCGTTTCTCGACCTCGATATTGGCAATTTCCTGCTCAATCTGCGCCTTGAATTCGTTCGAGGCGCGCCGGAATTCGGCCAGTGTCTTACCCACATAGCGGGCGATCTCCGGCAACTTCTTGGGCCCAAAGATGATGAGGGCCAGGAAGAACAGGAAAATCGTCTCAGAGAAACTCATGCGCTTCATCATACTGCCGGGGAACGAAAAGCGGCAATGCGCAGGAGACAACGCGGGGACAACTTTGTTAGCCAGCGTCCAGCCCATTATGATGTTCGCGCCATGCAACTCTGGTTTGCCCGTGGGAGTGAAGTCTCGATCCGCGAACAACTGGTGACGCAGGTCGTACTTGGGATTCTGAGCGATGACCTGGCGCCCGGCCAGCGCCTGCCCTCGACGCGCGAACTGGCGCGGCGGTTCCATTTGCATCCCAACACCGTCAGCGCGGGATATCGCCAGCTCCAGCGCGACCGCTGGGTGGAGTTCCGGCGCGGCTCCGGTGTCTACGTGCGAGCTAGCAAGCCGGAGATGCCGCTCTCGCCCGCTCTGGCACTCGATCAGATGATTGCCCGTCTCTTCCGCTCGGCTCGGAAGCTCGGCGTGTCGCTGCCCACGCTGCGGTCGCGCCTACGGCAGTGGCTTGAGTTGCAGCCTCCCGATCATTTCCTGCTGATCGAACCGGACGAGGAATTGCGGCGGATCCTGGTGGCCGAGATCACGCAGGCGGTGACCTTCCCGGTCAAGCCGTGTTGGAAGGACGATTTTCCGGAGACGGCCACAGACGCTATTGCCGTGGTACTCCCCAATCGTGTCGCCACCGCCCGACAAATGCTTCCTTCTGGATCAGAGCTGGTCACGCTGCAGATTTCATCCGTCCCCACCTCGCTCGCCGGGTACCTGCCTGCGCCCGCGGGTGCGCTAGTCGGCGTGGCGTCGCGCTGTGCGGAGCTTTTGAAAATCGCTCGCGCCGTGCTGAGCGCCGCCGGATTCCACCCCGATTGCCTGGTCTTTCGCGACGCCCGCGAGGCGAACTGGCAGCGCGGCCTGAAACAGACCTCCGCCGTCGTCTGCGATTCCCTCACCGCGGCCCAACTTCCAGCTGGATGCCGGGCGATTCCCTTCCCCTTGCTGTCGGAGACATCCATCGAAGAACTGCGGCGCTACGAAGACTTCATCCGGCAGCCGATCGAATCGCTTTAGCTCGCTGAGAGCCCTGACAATAGCCAAGCCTGAACCTTGTAAACTCTTTCACGCGATGAGCCATGACAGGTGCGGTCGCGGGAGGCATGCGTGAAAGAACTACTGGCGGATACTGCGGCTCGGGCATTACGGTATGTCACAGAAATTCATAGCCGGCGGGTTGCGCCTTTGGCAGAGGATGTCGCACGACTCGACGCACTGGGGGGACCGCTGCCCGAGGATCCCTCCGATCCGGCGAACCTTCTCGCCCTGCTCGACGATATCGGCTCGCCAGCGACGGTTGCGACCACGGGAGGCCGCTACTTTGGATTTGTGATCGGCGGGACGTTGCCCGCCGCCCTGGCGGCGAACTGGCTCGCGGGCGCGTGGGACCAGAATGCTTGCATGCGGATCATGTCGCCGGTGGCGGCAAGGCTTGAAGAAGTCGTCCAGGGCTGGACTCTGGAATTGCTTGGGTTACCCAGCAACAGCGGAGTCGGGTTCGTCACCTGCACCACGACGGCGAACTTCTCCGCTTTGGCCGCCGCGCGCTCGGCGATCCTCCGGCGCTGCGGTTGGAATGTCGAAGAAGACGGGCTGTTTGAGGCTCCGGCGATTCGGGTCGTGGTGGGCGAAGAAGTTCACGTCTCGGTGCTGAAGGCGTTATCGATGCTGGGTCTCGGCCGATCCCGCTTGATCAAAGTTCCGACCGATGATCAGGGTCGCATGCGAGCCGAGGCCCTGCCCGTCCTCGATGAACACACCATCGTCTGCATTCAGGCAGGCAACGTAAATACAGGGGCTTTCGATCCTGCAAAAGAAATCTGCGCCCGCGCGCGAGCCGCTGGGGCATGGGTCCATATCGATGGCGCCTTTGGGTTATGGGGCGCCGTGTCGCGGAAGTACGCGCCCTTGCTCGAAGGCGTGAGCGATGCGGATTCCTGGGCCATCGATTGTCACAAGTGGTTGAACGTTCCCTACGATTCTGGACTCGTGGTAGTCCGCGAGCCGGAGCATTTGCGCCGGGCCCTGTCTGCCGGAAACGCCGCCTATCTGACGCAGAGTTCCGCTCGTGAGCCTTGGCAGTACACGCCCGAGTCTTCACGGCGGGCTCGCGGCATCGAACTCTGGGCGGCGATACGGTCCCTCGGCCGCGCGGGGCTCCGGGAGATGATCGAGCGCAATTGCCGTCAGGCGCAGCTTTTTGCCGAGCAGTTGCGCGCGGCCGGTTTCGTCGTACTGAACGACGTTGTTCTCAATCAGGTGCTGGTTTCCTTCGGCACGCCGGACCAGAACCGCCGCGTCATCGCCGAGATTCAGGCTGACGGCGCCTGCTGGTGCGGAGGCACCCAGTGGCATGGGCACACCGCGATGCGAATTTCGGTCTCCTCATGGGCCACCACCGACGAAGATGTCGAATTCAGCGTTGGAGCGATGATCCGGATCGCAAAATCGGTGATTTCTCCGGGCGTCCCTAAGGAACCCCCTGAGCCCCCCTCGGCATCTCATAAATAGCCTTGTTTCGGGAAGGTTACCGTCGGTGACTAAACCGGTCCGGGGGAGTCTAAAGTGGTGGTATACTGCGTGTATTCAGCCGCGTAGCTGGGGTGGAAGTTAGCCCTAAACCGAAGGAAATCTAGATGGCTCGTAGTTCTCGTCGATCACTCATCCTGGTAGTTTTTTTCCTCCTTGCCTGCGGGTTCCTGGGAATTCTGTTTGCCCAGCGCTCTGGACAGGCCTCGTCGATGGCCACGGACTCCGAGGTCAAGGACAGCCTCAAGCAGTTCACCGACGTATATTCGGTGGTCGAGGAAAACTACGCCGAACCGGTCAACGCCGATAAAGCCATCTACAACGGCGCGATTCCCGGTATGCTGCACGCCCTCGATCCGCACTCGAATTTCTTTGATCCCAAATCTTACGCGCTGATGCGCGAAGACCAGCGCGGCAAGTATTACGGCGTGGGTATGACGGTCGGTCCGCGCAACAATAAAGTCATTGTGATCTTCCCCTTCGTGGGAACGCCCGCCTATAAGGCCGGCATTCATCCCGGCGACGTGATCATCGCGGTCGACGGCAAGTCGACCGAGAACATGAGCACTACCGACGTCGCCGACATGCTGAAAGGCCCCAAAGGCACGACGGTTCACATCAGCATCGCGCGTGAGGCCGTCGAAAAGCCGATGGAGTTCACGCTGATCCGCGACGAGATTCCGCGCTACAGCGTCGACGTACATTTCCTGCTCCGTCCGGGCATCGGATATATGCACGTCAACGGATTCAACGAGACGACCGAGCACGAGGTCGCCGATGCGCTCGATCAGTTCGGGGACCTGAAGGGTCTAATCCTTGACCTGCGCGGTAATCCGGGAGGCCTGCTCAGCGAAGGCGTGGGCGTGGCGGATAAGTTCCTGAAAAAGGGCCAGCTCATCGTTTCCCACCACGGACGCGCGTCGGCTGAGAAGCGCTACATTGCGCAGCACGGCAACAGCGGCAAGGATTATCCGATTGTAGTGCTGGTAAACCGGCTTACCGCTTCAGCGGCAGAGATTGTGTCAGGAGCGATTCAGGATCATGATCGCGGCCTGATCGTCGGCGAAGTTACGTTTGGCAAGGGCTTGGTGCAGACGGTCTATCCGTTGTCGGAAAACACTGGCCTGGCCCTGACCACGGCGCACTACTACACGCCCAGCGGACGCCTGATCCAGCGCGACTACAGCAACATTTCGCTTTACGACTACTACTACAATCGCGAGGGCGCTGAGTCGTCTAACACCGCGAATCGTGAGGTAAAACTCACCGACAGCGGACGCACGGTGTACGGCGGCGGAGGGATCACGCCCGACGTAAGCATTCCTCCCGTCAAGAGCAATCACTTCCAGGATACGCTGCTGCAACACTATGCGTTCTTCAACTTCGCCAAGCGCTATGTCGTGACTCATCATCCGACCAAGGGCTTCGAAATCGATGACGCGACCCTGCAAGAGTTCCGCAAGTCGCTCGACGAGGCCAGCATCCCCTACACGCAGGCCGATCTGATCGATAACAATGACTGGCTCAAGTCCAATATCAAGGCTGAGATTTTCGTCGACGCTTTTGGCCAGGACGAGGGCATGAAAGTTCGCGCCGAGGCTGATCCAGAAGTGGTCAAGGGGCTGGAACTTCTTCCCCAGGCAAAGGCGCTGTCCGACAACGCCCGGAAAATTGTCGCCGAGCACAATGCGGCTCCGGCGTTCAACCGGTAAGTGGCATCGGAAGTTTTTCGGCCAAGGCCCGGACTCGTTCCGGGCCTTGGCATTTACGGGCAGGCTATTCGTGTGGAGCGGGCACTCTTGCCCGCTGCTTTTAGCTGCGGCAGGCAAGCGGGCAGCAGTGCCCGCCCCACACGACTCTCAGGGACGTTAAGGAGGGGATCGCGGATTCATTGACTTGGCTTCCCGGCTATGTGAAAATCCGCGCTAGAGGCCGCTTTTGCGGGGCGAAAGCGAAAGGGCGGCGAGAGTCCCACCATCCTTCCCCGCAGGCGATTTCTGAACCGTCAAAAATGGCTCTTTTCACCTATGGTCGCAGGGATAAACAGGGCGCTGGACGGTCGCTCGCCGGCCGTCGTCTGAGGCGCATTTGAAGCCAGCCCTTCTCGCAGGCGCTGTGCTTCTGGCCGCGATCGCCGCGTGGACGGATCTGAGCAGCCGTCGGATCCCGAACTGGCTGACCGTGCCGGGATTCGCCGTAGGGGTCGCGACCAACGTCGTACTGAGCGGCTGGGTCGGATTGAAGGCTTCCCTGCTGGGCACAGGCCTGGGTTTAGCGCTGCTACTGCCGTTTGTCCTGCTGCGCAGCCTCGGTGCCGGAGATTGGAAGCTCGCCGGGGCTTTGGGGGCATTTGCCGGACCTGGCACACTGGTTGATCTGCTGTTGGGGTCGGTTTTCGTGGCGGGGATCATGGCACTCGCGTTGGTGATTTATCGGGGGCGGTTGAAACAAACGGTACGCAATATTGGCCACATCCTGATTTCATTGGTAACCTTCCGGTTGCCGGGAACGCAGGTGTCGCTCGACAATCCAGAATCATTGAAAATTCCGTATGGTGTTGCCTTGGCGTTTACGGTGGTTCTTTACGGTGGAGCTCATGTCTGGGGAGTCGTATAGCGGATTGCTCAAAATGACGAATATCGCCCGCAACACTCTACGCAGGCTGGCACGGGAAACGCGCGGCTCCGAGATTGCCGAAGCAGCCGCCGTGCTGCCGATCATGTTCATGATACTCATCGGCATCTTCTGGTTCGGGCAGGCGTTCAGCATTTACGGAACCATCACCCGGGCAGCGCAGGACGGCGCACGGGCGGCAGCGGCCCCCTATTGCGTGACCTGCACCTCACCGAACACCTCCCCGCAGAATGCTTATAACGCGGTGACGTCCGCCTTGTCTGCTGCGCATCTCAACTCGAGTCAAATCATCCCGCCGAGCAACTGGACGGCTCCGCCCCCGGCGCCGGTCGATTGCACCAGGGAACCTCTGGCCCTGGCCGCATACACCGACACTGGGAACGTCCGCGTGTATACCCATGTGAAGCTGTCGCAGACATCCGGGACGGGACCCGCCGTTTGCGGAGTCTCTGTCAGCTTCGCGTATCCGTACCGGTTCTGGTTGCCGTTTACGACGCTGAATAAGCAGAGCATCCAATTGCAGGCCGTAGCTCGCGTCAGGTTGGAGGCGCAGTGAACGGCCGTCTTCGGCTTTGGTGGCGGCGCTTGCGGCGCGACGACCGCGCGGCGCAGATCGTGGAATTTGCCGTTGCCTTGCCTCTGCTGGTGGTCTTCGTGGTGGGTATTTTCGATTTCAGCGGCGCCTTCACCTTGAAGCAGAAGCTCACAAATGCTGCGCGGGATGCGGCGCGCACCGCCGCAGCGGATCCTATCAGCGATCTCAGCGCGGCCCTCCCGATGTCGGTCAACGACGCGTTTTATACGATTGACACCTATCTTGTGGCAAACAAGATCAACGACTGCGGTATCACCCAGAGCACATCGCCTTCAGGCCTGACATGGACTTCCACCAGTACTGGAGGCGGTTGTCCGCCCGGAGGCCTGAAGATCATCATCAACCGCGGGTACTATTTTCCGTCGACCTCGACTCAACCTGCTGCGCCAGATTGTTCGGTGCAGGCGCTCGGGGGCCAGACCGCAGTCCTTGCGACCTGCGTCAGCATTCAGTACGTCTACGCGTGGAGATTCGGCAGCGCGGCCAGCCTGCTGGGACGCACAGCCTCGCTGCCGAACCATCACGGCAACCGCCGTTGCCATGAATGAGAATTGAAACGTGCACGAAGACGCGGAGAGTGAACCGATCACCGCCATGAAACCAACTGCGTTTCGCCGATCGCCAGATTTCAACTCACCGCCCCAAGAGCGGGGCGTAACCATGCTGCTGGTCGCAGCTGGCCATGGTTGCCATCATCTCCATGGCAGCACTCTCGATCGATGTTGCCACGCTCTATGTTAATCGGGCGGAGGCGCAGAGGGCGGCGGACGCGGCTGCTCTTGCCGGAGCCAGAGTGATTTCGCTTTCAGGAATTACGACCAATGCTGGCAATGACGCCACATCGTGGCAAAATGTATGTGGGCCTTCGGGAACTGCCACTCTGGTCGCGCAGGCGGTAGCGGCACAAAACGGGATCGGTGGCACCACGGCAAACACGGTCAGCGTCACCTACTCTGCCCAAGGCAGTCTGACGAGTTTTTCGACGGACTGCAGCTCGATCCTGTCCCAGTCCTTCGCTATTAATCCCACAGTCATTGTTCAGGTCCAACGCACCGGGCTGCCTACTTTCTTTTCCCGCATACGGCCGCACAACCCGAATTCGGTCAGCGCCACGGCCGCGGCAGAGATATTCAATCCATCAGGTTCGGATACGATCTCCCCCAGCGGAGACGTCGTCCCCGTGACCCCGCATTGTGTGAAGCCGATGATCATCCCGAATATCGACCCGGCGGGAGGCGGGACCCTCGTTAGTACGGCGAATGGAGCGATTACGAACACCAACATCGTGACTGGAGGCGTAGCCACTCCCGGGATTGGCGAGAGCATCACATTGACGGATTCCTGTTCGTCGGGTACCTGCTCGTCGGCGCCTTCCACGGGAGGCGCGTATGTTCCCGCGAACATTTTTTCTTCGACGCCAGCCGCAGTTCCCAGCTGCGCTACCGACACATTTCAGAACGTAGTCGCCGGCTGTGATGATAACAATACGGAATATGTGTGCGGCACGCGCTATGGAGCGCAGGCCGACCCTAGCCTAGATCGAGGCTCGGATATCTCCACAGCCATAAAGTGTGTTACCAATATCCCTACCGGCAATGACACACTCGACGTCTCAAGCTACCCGTTCAAGATCATAGCCGGCTCCGCAAACCCGATTTTGCATTCCCTCTCGGGT
Source organism: uncultured Acidobacteriaceae bacterium (assembly GCA_963819035.1). Lineage (GTDB taxonomy): Bacteria > Acidobacteriota > Terriglobia > Terriglobales > Acidobacteriaceae > Sulfotelmatobacter. The sequence goes on from CAWFUU010000012.1 coordinate 260,971, forward strand.
ACTCAGGCAATCACATCCAGCAACAGCGTTATTAGTGTGCCTATCTATGATCAGACGGATACTTCGCATTACCCATCCGTTACCATTGTCGGGTTCATGCAGATGTTCGTCACGGGCGTCGACACCGGCGGCACCGGCAACATTCACGGATATTTGCTGAACGTTGCGGGCTGCGGCAACGATGCGTCTACAACCCTTTCGGCGCCGGGAACTTCCCCCGTGCCGATCAGGCTGATTACCCCATAATAGAAGTCGTGACAATTTCCGCTTACTGCTGCGGAGCGTCTTCCTCGGGGGCTTGCGGCACATACGGCGGGATTGGCCTTGGCGGGACGTTGGGATCGGGAGCGACAGCAAGCGGGGGCTGGGCCCCAGGTGGCGGCGGCGTATTTGCTGTCTCGTCCTCATCGGTATCTTCGTTGTTCTGTGCTGGAACCTGCGGTGAGATCGCGCCCCCTTCTCCCCGCGGCGTGAGGATCACGCGATCGAGTTGACGCGGATCGCTGGCCGAATTCAGAATCAGAAAATTGAACCTCGAACCGTTCAGCAAATGGGCGAGAATTTCCTGCGCCGGACCAGGGCCAAGGTCGGCCACCACTCGTTCCTGCTCCGCACCCGCGGGGATGGCGATCTCAGCGCCGGTTCGCTGTTGCACCGCGAACAGCACTTCCGACAACGTCGACTTGTTGGATTTGATCGCAAGCAGGCCGTTGCGGAAGGAAACATCGAGCGGCAGCCGTGCCGGGGCGTTCTCGTGAATTCGTTCCGCTCCGGTCGTAAAGTTAGCCTGAACCAGACCCGGTCGCGTTGCCGGCGCCGGAAAATCGTCCAGACTGCGCGACGCATCGACGGCTGGCGTGCCCAGGACCTTGATAATGACAGTACGGCCATTGGGAAAAATTTGATACGATTGCGCGGTTCTCAAATCGACTACCACGCGTGTAACCGGCGGCCGCGACTGGAACAGCCCAATCCGTAGGCTCTTGACTTCTCCGCGATTCACAGATTGACTGCGCAAAGCGTTGCCCGGCACTGCGTTGGGAAAGTCCACGACCAGCCGGTCCGGCCCAGTGAGCACCTGGCTTTCAGGAATAATGCGGTCGCTCGCGTCGACTTCAATTTCCACAGTGTCTTTGCTGCCCAGAACCTTCACTTGCCGAACCTGTGCTTGACGTGCCGGCCCTGGACCAGTGTCCGCCTGCGAAGCGCTTTGAGCTTCGAGCATGGGGCGCCAGGCGACGTGCACACAGAGCCCAGCCACCAGCAGCCCACGCGCAACATTACCCGAAAACTTGTACATGAAGACCTACGTCTGAAAGGTTCTTCCGTGATTCTAGGGTGATTGTAGCAGCGATGGCAGGTCGAGGGGATTACTTTGGTACTAGAACCACTAGGCCCGGATTTCAGAGAATCGATGGCGGATCCTCCAACCCATTGCCGCCATCCCGCCCGCCACCAGCAACCACGTGCCGGGTTCGGGAACTTCTCCTCCCCCGCCACCGGTGCTGCCGCAGGGACCCTTGGGCTTCTTCTTGGCGGCGCTGATTGCTCCCAGCGCTGCAGATTCCGCTCCCTCGCTGCCCGGCTTCTTCTTCAACGGACCGCACACCCCGATTGGCAGCGGTGGCGGGTAGACCGGCACCCAGGTTCCGCCCGCAAACGGCTCGTACAAACTCAAGGGAGCGGCAGGTCCTAAGCCTGGCACTCCGGAACGACTCATTAAGGTGGATTGGTATGGTACGGCGGGATTTGCAATCGCGCTCCCGAGCACCGGCATCGGTTCATCAAACTTGATAGCGGGCGGCTCCGACGAGGACATCGCCACCTGTGGAACTTCTTCCACGCGATTGGCGCAGCGGGTTCGCGCCGTGATCTTGCCGTCCGTCAGCACCGTCTCGCCCTTCTTCAGCGTGACCCGGTGCCGGGTCCAATACACCTTGTTGCCAATGCGGTACGAGAGATACGCGGTGCGCGCCAGGACAAGGCGCACGACTCGCGCATGATCGTAATCGAATCCCGCATAGTGAGCCGCGACGATCGGATCGTGCTCTACCGCCCACTTCAACTCGCGGGCATCCCTCACCCCGCCGGGAACGACGGAGTATTTATACACAATGCGGCCTTCCATCGAGCGTAGCGCTTCTTGCTGCGCGTGCAAGACTAAGTCGCGGCTTGCTTCGGCGGCATCCCGGGAGGGTTCGGCTGACCTGGACGCATGAAACAGAGAGGGACTCAAATACCGGAGGGCAACGGTGGAGAAGGCAACACATCCCCCGATCGCAAGCACACCTATCAGGATTCGCCGAATCAGGCGATCCAAACGGTGACGGCGACTCCGGCGCTTCCGGACCACAATCCGGACATCGCCCTGTTCTGGTTGGTTCTGCAAATTGTCCCTACCTTTGTTGGATCGGTCGCTTGGGGGATGAAGGGCGGACGCACGTGGACACTCTACCGGAGTTGCAGTTGATGCGCCAGTGCAGAAGACATAATCTGATGAAAACACTGGGGATTATGACCGAGCATGCGCCACGCAGACAGGCCCATTGCAGAAATTTGCAGTTAATGTGTTCCCGGCTTACCCAAAGTTGATGGAACTGCCTGCAATCGTGATCGCTGGCGACAGCTTTGGGCGGCTTCTCCCTCTTCTCGCCCCAACGCCCTCACTGCACCGTAACGGTTACGGAGGAGCTGTGCTGGGTGGCCCCCGACGTCGCATTGATGTTCACCGTGTAAGTGCCCGGAGGGGTTCCGCTATTTTTGGGACCGCCGGAGCTACTGCTGCCGCACGCCATCTGAAGAGCGACTGATCCCAACAGGGCAGCGCAAAAGAGCAGACAGGTGAGCCGGCGCTTCCGCGATCCCAAGCGCATCGAGCCAATTCCCACCAGGGCCAGTGCCGGCAAACCAACCCATGCCGCGTACACCGGGTCCCAACGCCTAGTGCCTGGGGGTAAAGTCAGGGCTGCGGAAGGTCCGGTCGTCGTCACCGTCAGACTGACACTGCTGCCGGGCGTTGTTGACGCGGAAGCCAGGGAACAACTCACGCCCTGGGTCGTGGGCGCCGTGCAACTCAGCGTGACGGGACTATTAAAGCCTCCCACCCCGGCGATTGCCAGGTTAAAGGAGGCCACGCCTCCGGCCGAAACCTTTGCCGAAGGTGGAGTCGGGGTCACCGTGAAGTCTGGCGTATTGAAGGTCGCTCCAACGGTCTGACCGCTCGTGATGGTGAAAGTGCATGCTGCGGTACCGGAGCAAGGTCCCGTCCAACCGCCAAAGCTGGAGCCACTTGCCGCAGCGGCGGAGAGCGTCACCGAGGTCTTCGACGGGAAAGACGATGAGCACTGGGTGGGGCAGTTAATGCCCGCCGGAGTGCTGGTCACCGTACCGGTGCCCGCGCCGGAAACAGTGACCGTGACGGTTGGGGTCGTACAGGACGGGAAACTGAAGGAGGCGATTCGCGTAGCCCAGGGGCTCCCGGTCGTGGGTAGGTATTCGGTCGTATACCAGAAAGTGCAATCGTCGGTCGGGTCAATCGCCATGCTGCTGTAGTCGGCCCAACGGGAGGAATTGGTTTGCGAAGCCGGGGGAATGCTGGCTGCGGATAAAACATCAATCTCGCTCTCCATTTGACCCAAGGGATCGCTGGGTACGCGGCCCGTGTAAGCGAATCGACGGACTCGTGCTAGCGCTGGAGACGCTATACCCTAAAGCGATGTCACCCGCTCCGTCCATCGCGATGCTGCCCATCCAGCGAAGCTGGGATCGCGGAGCGTAAGTTCCTTGCTGGTAAACTCCGAAACCTGAGCCGGGTGTTTCGCAGCTCGTACCAGCGGATACCGGTCTGGGTGTTGCCGTTGGTCCGGCACTGGACCGTGTGGTTGGCGACCAGAGACTCGTAAGTTCCAAAGTTCCGGTAGGCGAGCCGGTACATCAGGCGGTCTCCGTAGGAGTCGAGCATTTGCGAGGTTCCCGCCTGCGGGATGCAGTGCCACCGGAGTGTATAGTTGAGTTCCGCAGTGTCGCCGCAAGGCTCGGTGAACGCCGCTACCGGGATGTTGTGTCGGCGCCGGTCAACGTGGAGTTGCTGGAGTCGTCCAATCCACATGAAACTGCCAGAGGTCGAGAGATGTATCGTTAGGGTCGAAATTAAGAAAGTACTCCGGCGAACCGGTGGGAGGCGGCGGTAGTCCCGTCCAAGTCCGCAGGCAGCCACACACCGTAGGTGGCGCCGTCATTGGTGAAGCACTGCATGTTGGGGGCGGCAGCGCCCTGTCAACATCGCGTTGCGGTCCACCGCGCACGCGGCAGCGACCCGAGTAGATGTTACCGTTTTCCGCCCTGACCGTAAGTAACGTAGTAAGCATCGGGCCAAACCGCCAACTTGGGATAGTCGGGCGACGGTTTGCAGCTGCACGAAGTGTTCTGGGGTATCGGAAAGTCGTAGAGATTCCAGGCGCCCGTTGCGTCCGATGTGGTGGAAACGGCAATACACAGGTGAGGCTGGGGACTTGTGAAGACCGGCATCAACATCACCCAGCGGTTTGCCAGCTTATCAAATTGGACGATTTCGTCAAGGTTCGGATTGGTGGAGCAGGGTGCTCCTAGAGCCTGCCATAAGGTGGTCCCATTAGCCGGACCAAAGGCCACACTGCCGTCGGATTTGTTGAACACCACAAAGGACTCGTTCACAAACTGGACAAACTGCGTTGGACCCACGGCCCCGTTGGCGTCGGGAACGGGACCTGAGACCGTGAAATCAGGAAAACCGGCCCCAAGGCCGAGAATGTTGAGTCCCGCATTCGTGGAGAGAGGAGTCAGAGTGGCGAGAGAAGCCGCTTCTGGTGAGCTCTGAGGAGAGGCATTTTGAACCCTTCTCGGGGCAACCAGCCTGCGCAATGGCGTCGCGTCGGGGTCGGAAACGGAATGCCGCCCGCGAGACTCCGGAGGGAGCGGTGCCATCTGGCTGAGCGGAGGGGAAATTGCTCGCCTCGCGGCCTTTACGACGACAGCATGAGAACCCCCTTGAGCCCAGGTGGAAGTTACTCCCGCAAGTAATACTCCAGAAGCTAAAATCCAGGACCCTAACCGGATCTGCATCTTGCCTATGCTACCTCCAGACCGTTTTGAGAGCAATCGACTCAGAGTCGAAAAATGGCATCCGGGTTGCCATTCCACCCCTGCCCGCCGTGAGGAGCGGCCAATCAAAAGGCCTGGCCCTCTGGCATCCACTTGTGCCTCCAAGTCGTGTCGTACTTTGTGTCGCTGTCGCTCGGGTACAGGCGAGGAGCAGTTTCCAAGCGATCATGACTGAGCCTGCGCTGATCGCCGATGTTTATTCTCCGCCCCGATGTTTATTCTCCGCCAACCCGCGCTAGTGAGTGACGCCAATCCTCAGCAAAGCCGGAGCATAAAAGAAGCGCTCCGCGATTAGCGGAGCGCTCTGTTCCCATTTCTGCCGACAATCCTACTGGACCGTCAACGTGAACGTGTTGGTAACGGTGGTCGCGCCCGATGTGCCGCCGACCGTGACGGTGTAGCTGCCCTTCGGTGTGCCTGGGTTCTTCTGGCTGTTGTTGCTGCTCCCGCCGCAGGATCCCAGCCACATGGTCGAGACCCCAAGGACTACGATCAGGCCCAGCATCCGCATGCCGCGCAACGAACGTTTGCCCGAGCCAACGGTGAACATGATTCCCAGTAGACCCGGCAGTAGCACGGCGTAGAAGATTCGCGTGCCCCGGGTCGGAGTCGAGGTTCGACGCGAACGACGGAGCCGTGGTGGTGATGTGGAAGGAAACCTTCCCGGCCGCTTGTGCCGCTGCCGGCGGGGTACAGACCGACTCGGTCAGGGTCGCTGGCTCAGTGCAAGTAAAGGTGACTGGCGCGCTAAAGCCGCCGAAGTTAACTGAGACGTCGACCGCCGAGCCCTGCGTCACCGTGACTGCAGCGGTCGGTGGCGTCAAGGTGAAGGTCGCCGCCCCGATGGTTACGGTGACAGCAGCCGAGGTGGCGCGGGCGTTCGAACCGTCGCCGAGATAAGTCGCCGTGACGCTATTCGAACCTGTCGGAAGAGCAGTGGTCGCGAGCGTCGCTACACCGCTGGTCATTAACGCCGCACCAATAGAGCTCCCGTTATTAACGAAAACCACCTCACCCGTAGCGGTTGTCGGCGAGACGGTGGCTGTGAATGTCACGCTGGCCCCCACGTTGGCTGTCGTAGCCGACGCGGCGAGCGCTAACGTGGTCGCGGCTCCCGTGCTTCCCCATGCGCTAGCCAGGTTGTTCAGGTCCACTGAACCGAGGCCCGTCACCAGGTTGTAGCCTGTAGACCATCGGAGGTTGCGGAATCGAAACCGAGGATTCCGCCAGCCGGGGCACGGAAACGCGCGGCTGGGGCGTCCCCGGCGTACAAAAGAGGTGTTGGTGCCGGTGTTGACGTGGTGGAAGTAATTGTTCGCCTGCGCTGCTGCCAACGAATACAACATCGGGTTGATGTTTCCCAGGCCAGGCGTAGCGGGTCCAGCCAGAAACTGGTTGAGCAACGCCACCATGCCGGCAAACACCGGAGTCCCCACCGACGTTCCGCCGACGATCGGCGAGTTGCCGAGGGCTAAGGCATTGGTGATTCCGGTGGCTCCCCCCGGATCGCACGCGCTCCCGGTGCCGGTAAGGCCCAATACACACTGCTGGGTGCAATAAATGTATCCCGGGAAATTCGGCGAAGCCAACAGCGAAACATCGGGCACGAAACGGAAACCGCGGGCCCGGCGTCTGACCGGCGATGGACAAGGAGGACTGATAAGGCGGTTGAGTGAAACCGGACTGACAAACGAATGGTATGCTGGGTGGCGCAGTTGCTTACGCCGCCGCCGCCAGCCTCCAGTCCGATTGAGGCCAGAAGCCTGCGCCGATTGTGCATCCGTGATGCTGTTGGACGCAGAAGTTAGCCGTGGGGTTAGCGGCGCAGAAGGCACCCAATTCGGCGTCGTCATTCCATGCGATTTCCGGAATTGGTGTTATCATCGAGCCGCCATCGGTGCCGATGGATTGTTCCCGCAGTAGGGGGCGAGCGGGAGGGTTGGGGAGGTTCGTGAAATCGATTGAGGTTCCCCCCACTGCAGTCGCCTCCGGACTGCTCGCCGGATAAGTCACTGCAAATGCCATGTTGAGCAAGGTTCCCCGGCTACGGGGTTTCCCGAAGGTTGGTTATCACATCCGCTGCGCCGCTGTCTCCGCTGGAGCTCACGAATGTAATTCCCTGCGTGTTCGCCAACTGCAGTACGGTCTCGTCCATCGAACTATCCACGCTGCCCGAGCGGGCCAGAAGAGCTCGCAGTTGCCATAGCTCATGCTGATCACGGCAGCCCTGTTATTGTCGATAGCGTCATCAAGGCGACATCTACTCCACCGCTGACGTAGGTGCCGTGTTAGTGATTAGCGGCGCGTTGACGTAAACGATCTGCGCATTCCGCGCAATGGCGCCTGCCCACTCGATGTCAAGATCAGCCTCTGCCAGGTCGAAGTTGCTCGTAGGCGCTCCCGGATCGTGTTCCGACCAGCACGTACTGAAAGAATGAGCGTCGGTGCAGGCGGTGATGAGGTCATTAGGTCGGTGGTGCAATTGGTGGAGGTGATTGGCGAAGTCCAAAACCCGTGCGGAAGTCCAACAGATCAGACAAGAAAACGTCGGTTTGACCAATGACGGCCACCGTCTGCCCCGTGCCGTCGATTCCGGCGGTGTAGAGAGCATTGATGTCGTACATGGTGGCGATATCACCCGGAGCGATCAGCTCCGCGTAGAATGTGCCGTCGGTGTAATATGGGCGCACCCGCGGGTGATTCATCGGTTTGAGGAAAAAATCATTCAATCCACGGATGCCGGTGACGACCCCCGCCAGCGCCCTTGGAATCTTGGGCGACGTGACATTGGCAACATGCATCTCGCCATTGACATTGAAGCGGTGAATTTCGGTTCCAAACGCACTCTGAACCTGGGACGCGGTTCCACTGAACCGAATCCAGTTGCGCCCGCGCGCCACGTGGATGCCGCTGAATCCCTGCGATTTGAGCCAAGCCGTAAGCTTGTTCACGTCGTTGCGGCTCAACCCGAAACGATCGGCCCACTGCTCGGGCGTCAGCCACTTGTGATAGTTCGGCGACTTGCGGTCTTGTTGTTCGGCCAGAAGCCGATTGAGATCTTTTTGCTGGCTGGCGGTGGGAACTGTCAACAGCATGAGGGACCCAAAGCGCAGTGCAGGGTCCGCCGGCCCGCGGTCAAACTGCGGTAGAGCTTTGTGATGAACATTTCCGCGCAGGGCCACGGTCTGACCGGCGCTCAGGGCGCCGGAGATGCGGTCCGCCGTGGCGGCATAACTCAAGCTGGAGACAAGGACAACAATTAACGCAGCCGACGAAAAGGCGCGCAAAGGTAACTCACTGCGATTCGACATAAAAGGTTCCCCCGGGGCACATCTGTGTTACGTGCAAAATTCCCTCTGTTTATATACGGTTTATTTCCGTGGTAATCAAGGGTGTTGTGCAAAACTTGTAACGTTGACACAAAATCGCTAACAGGGTCCCGAAACTACCCCGCGCGCCCCCATAGCGCAAACAAGGGCACAAAAATACCCCCAAACCTCATCGGTATCCCATACTGTAAAATACGGAGGTCTTCATTCCCATAGACCCTGCTTGACCGGCTACCCGGGCCATGCACCTGCCTGACGCCTGCGAGATCCCGTCTCGCCCCTGCACATTGTATGCCAAGAATCATATGGCAAAGTACGTCAAGAACAAGATGTTAAGTGTCGTCCGCTTCATGTACGGATTAATTCGGGGGAGCATCCGGGACTGGGCAAAAGATTGTGGATAATTACCGAGTGGAAGTGCGACTCCACGGGTTCTGTTTCCAAGGAGCAGGAATTCGTCTGCCCCGGAGAAAGAGAATTGTCATGACACGACTGTCTGCGTTGCTATCGATAGTTGGGTTGAGTGTGATGGCAGGAGTACTGCTGAGCCTGAACGGTTCGCGGCGGCGGCAGCGAACCTTTGATCCAGCACATCGTGATTATCGTTCAGGAAAACCGCTCACCCGACAATCTCTTCCAGGACCCGGTCCTGATTTCGCGGCACGCCGATATTAGCACCTCGGGATTGAACTCGAAGGGGCAAACCATCGCCCTTGCTCCGACCGACTTGGCCAATAACTACGACCTCAGTCATAGCCATTCGGCGTTCGTCGCCATGTATGACGGAGGCAAGATGGACGGAGCTGATTTGATCCCGATTGCATGCAACCAGGGCCAGCCCAATTGCCCTCCACCGAATCCGCCACCGAATCCGCAATTCATGTACATTAATCCGACCGAGGTACAACCTTATTTCCAACTCGCCGAACAATACACGTTTGGCGACCGCATGTTTCAGACCAATCAGGGGCCGAGTTTTCCCGCGCATCAGTTCCTGATTTCCGGTACATCTGCGCCCACGGCAACCAGCAATTTGTTCGCATCCTCAAATGTGTTCCCTGGCTCCGCAGCGGGCTGCATCGCGCCGCCCGGGAGCGTGGTGCAGATGATCGACCCCTCCGGCAACGAAAGCCAGCACCAATACCCGTGCTTCGAACACCCCACCCTCAACGACCTGCTCGACGCCAAGGGCATCTCATGGCGTTACTACGCCCCCTCGGCCGGCTCCATCTGGACTGGCCCTGATGCAATCCAGCACATGTGCCAACCGCAGACGCAGAACGGTAAACTGGTATGCACCGGCAGTACCTGGAGTAAGGTCGTCATCCCGCAGACCAATGTGTTAACGGACATCGCCACGAACCAATTGCCACAAGTGACCTGGGTGATCCCGAATGGTCAGGCCTCCGATCATGCCTTGACCAACGATGGGTCCGGGCCCTCCTGGGTGGCTTCGGTTGTAAATGCCATAGGCAACAGCAGTTACTGGGCCCACACCGTCATCTTCATTACGTGGGACGACTGGGGTGGCTGGTATGATCACGTCGCCCCCAAGGTCATCAACTCCTACGAATATGGGTTCCGCGTGCCCTTGATTGTAGTCTCCCCTTTTGCCAAGGCAGGCTACATTTCGCACCAGACCCACGACTTTGGCAGCCTCTTGAAATTCGTTGAAGAAACCTACGGTCTAGCCAGTTTGGGTTATGCCGATGCTCCCGCCGATGACTTTTCCGATTGCTTCGACTTTACCCAGGCGCCTCTGCAGTTTCATACGATCGCGGCGCCCCTCAGCGCCGAACACTTTCTAAACGACAGCCGAATCCCGGCTGATCCAGATGACGATTGAATTGGGGCAGACGCACCCGCCACCATCGCCTGATATCGAGTGTTGGCAAGGGGTGGGTTTACGATCAGGCCGAGGTCCCGATACGGAAAGCTCTCATACTTTAAGTTCGTACCGCCGGGATACCGAAAATTCTTGCAAGAAAAACCCGGGCAAATCGTCGTGAATTGAACAACTCCGCTCGGATTGTCCATCGGCTCCCCTGGCAGGGAGAAGTCGATGCGCCGCCCGAACGTCCTTCTTTGCGCCGCTGAAACTCACAATCGAAAGATCTCCCGCCCGCCCCTTTGGACATGTCGCTGCTTCACATTTGGCCAATCCCCTCCGTTATCTAGTTCGCGTGCTGCCTGGATGACAGGATGAACCTCGACCATTCATAGAAATGGCGTGGAACGCTCTTCACCCCCATGGAGGCTAATTCACGTGTCGAACAACGCTGTTCGTTCGATCGCTCTCTTCGCAATCGCGTGTCTGTGCTGCCTGTCCACAGGCTGTGCCGGGTTTTCATCCGCGAATACTAGCCCGGCGAAAAACGTTGCGGGTACAACGGTAACCATCTCCGGCACGATCAGCCCATCCCCCAGTGGGACGGCGACGACCGTAAGCCTCAGCGGAGCAGCCAGCGCTACCACCACCACGGACAGTTCCGGCAACTACAAGTTCAGCGGGCTTTCCAGCGGTAAGTACACGGTGACTCCGAGCAAGAGCCAGTTTAGCTTTAGTCCCGCCAGCAAGAGTATGTTAGTCGGCGAGTCCGATGTTGTTGGAGTGAACTTCAGCGTTTCACAAACTCGTCCGACCGGCGGCCTTACCATCTCGGGTCGCATCAGCCCAGCTTCGAACGGCAGCGCGACGACCGTAATACTCAGCGGCGCAGCCAGCGACGCAACTACCACCGACAGCGCGGGGAACTTCACCTTCTTTGGCCTGTCCGCCGGGGATTACACCGTGACCCCGAGCAAGGACGGTTTTAACTTCGGTCCTACCAGTCAGCATACGACCCTTAGCGCGGCCAGTGTTATAGGCGTTGATTTTTCCGCCTCGCCAGCTGTTTCAACGAGCACGTACAGCATCACCGGCACTATCAATCCATCAGCGAACGGGAGTGGAGCGAGGGTCACGCTGAGCGGCGCGGGATCCGCTACGACGACCACCGACCGCTCCGGCAACTACAGTTTCAGCGGTCTCCCCAGCGGCGCCTATGCGGTGACCCCCAGGAAGAGCGGATTCAACTTTAGTCCCGCCAGCCAACCCGCAACCGTGAACGCGGCTAATATCACCGGCGTGAACTTCTCCGCCTCGAAAGTTGTTTCGACGACCACGTACAGCATCACGGGCACGGTCAGCCCAGCGGCGAACGGCAGTGGAGCGACGGTAACGCTGAGCGGTGCAGGATCCGCTACGACGACCACCGACCGCTCGGGCAACTACAGCTTTCGCGGGCTCTCCACTGGCAACTATGCGGTAACGCCCAGCAAGAATGGGTTCCGATTCAGTCCATCCAGTGAAAGCATCACAATTAGTGCCGCGGATGTGACCGGCCTGAACTTCGCCGCTTCCCAAACCGCCACCAATACGGTAAACATTTATCCGGGACAAGATATTGGGAGCGTGGTCAAGGCCGCTCCTGCAGGCAGTACCCTCCTGATCTATCCTGGCACTTACCGGCTAACGCGCCCCATCATTCCCAAGGATGGCGACCATTTCATCGGACAGACAGCCTGTACGCCACCGGCTACTTCCTGTCCTGCGATCATTAGCGGTTCTACCGTGATTGGACCACTGGCGGTGTTTGATGGAAAGAACTACAGGGTGACTGGACAGACGCAGTCGCTTCCCAGGGCTCGCACAGATAATTGTCTTCAACCGTCCGCACCGCTGTACTACGGCTGTATTTATCCCGAAGACCTGTTCTTCGACGGCGCGCCGAAGTTTCACGTGTACTGCGTCTCCACGGCCTGCAACAACGGCACTCCGCCTCCGTTGGCTCCGGGCCAATGGTGGTTCGATTATACGAATCAAATCATCTACTTCCATGACAACCCGTCGGGGCACATGGTTGAGACCAGCGTGGTTCCAAATGCCTTTGGTGGACCGGCCAACAACGTCATCCTCCAATATCTGACCGTGGAAGAGTTTGCTGACGTGTATCCAAACGGGAACACTAGCGTGTCCCAGGGCGTTAACGCTCTGACACAAGCCGCAAACTGGACAATTCAGAACTCCGAATTCCGGCTGAATCACGGTTTCGGAGTGCGAGCTGCGTACCGGTTGAAAGTTCTCAACAATTACATCCATGACAACGGACAGACGGGAATCGGCGGCGGCATAGGAGTGCCCGAGAACCCGGCAACCCACACCACCAACGCAGAGATATTGATTCAGGGAAACACCATCAATCACAACAACTATGCCTATTTCAGCCCCCAATTCGGCTCGGGAGGTATCAAGTTCGGAGCTACGAATGGTATAACCGTGCGCGGCAACGTCATCCAAAACAATGAGGGTGCTGCGATTCACTTCGACGACGAGAGCGGCGGGTTTTTGGTGGAGGACAATTTAATCACTAACAACACCGACTCCGATGCGTTCACGCAGGAGATCGGCTACGGGGCTTCCATAATCCGCAACAACCTTATATTGCAAAACGGCACTCAGTTACTGGACAAAGAATTCGGCTTCCAGCTCCACATCAGTACCAGCTCGAACGTGCAGAGCTACTGCAACGTGTTAGAGACTCCGCCCGGGGTCGGCGTCGGCGGTTGGGGCATAAGTGCAGACAGTCGAGGCACCGACCCCTTTCATCCTGACCAGTACTTTGCAAGCACCGGAAACTCTTTCCACCACAACACCGTGATTTTCGACTCGAGCCAGCCTGATCCAAACGGTTACTTCCACTCCGACATGGTTAACCAGCCTAACTTCTTCGAAAACAACACCGCTCCCGACCACAACACCTATCACGCGCCAAGCACCACTGCGAAGCTGTTCAAGTATGACAATGACAATTCTGGGAGGAATGCGAGCCAAGCCTTCGCCGGCTACCAAGCTGCGGGCGCTGATGTTCACGGAACCGCCGATACGAACTATACTAGCGGTTTTCCCAGGCTGGCGATTACGTCCCCCGCTGACCAGTCCACCTTCCACGGCTCGGTGCCGGTTGCCGTCACAGCTTCCGACGCCAGCGGCATCAGCCGGGTGGAATTCTATCTCGACTGGGCCTTGCAGTCGACCGTTACCGGTGCGCCGTACACTCTCAACCTGACCAGCAATGCCGCGGGACCGCACACCATTACCGCCATGGCCTACAGCAACGCTGGAATCCGTAATTGCTATGCGATTACGTTGAATGAACAGTGACCAGGTTCGAAATTGGCGTGGCTCATGGTGCGGTAGAGCGGCTCAGAAGACGTGCGGTCATCAACACTGATCGCATCTGAGCTACTTTGCCGCCCACCAGCTCATTTCCAAGGGGCCGATCTCAACCGTACCCAAGCCGGAATGTCGAACTTCGTAAAATGCCGTCAGGGGCTCGCAGGAAGCCGTGACACGCATTGTTTGGTATTCGTTTAGAAACTCTCGGTGTGATCGCCCTTCCGTTTGCACAGTGTCCCATTCCTCAATCGTTATCCGGAGCAAGCACCGCTCCTGTGTAGTTCAGGAAGAAGCTTGCGTTCACAAGAGCCGGAACAGATCTGGTAAGGCCGAGGCTGTTGTCAGGGTGAAGAATGCGCGCAGATCGCTGACGCTGCGAGCATCGGCGTTCCCCATCATTCCCTCTTTCAAGTGGTTGATTCCCTCGATCATGCGCAGGATGCTGCCGTAATCATCGACCCCGTTATGAATGAAGCCTTTCGGCGTGTAGGCCGAGACCACCAGGAGCGGCACGCGGAAGCCATACTGATAGTCGCCGGGGCAGGGAGTGGGTGGCGTGGTCAAGACGCAAGGCAGGCCACCCAACAGCTTCGGCGGTTGGTTGTCGGCCCAGCCACCCCAATCGTCCCAAGTGACCACAATCGCCGTGTTGTTCCAATAGGTTTGTCCCGCATCCGGCGTTCCTGCAGGGCAGGTGGGATGGGTGCCGATGGCGTTGATGATTGCTGCCACCCAGGACGGTCCATACCGATCGGTCGGGAACACGATGCCTGCATGGTCGGACCATGCCCCGTCCGGCATCACCCAACTCACCTGCGCAAGCTTGCAAGCTGCAATATCGCGCAAAATGTCGGTGCCGTGGTTCTTTGCGTCCACATTGGCCAAAAATTCCGCTCCCGTGCAAACCAGGTTGCCCGCCGCGTTCATTTGGGGAACACAGATGCTCTGGATCGCAGTTGGAGCCGTCCACAGGGAGGCTGGGCTCGGTGTATAGTACTTCCACGATATCGAGTGGGGGTCCAGGACGGTGCTTGCCATGTTGCTGTCATTCGTGCAAAAAGTCCCCACGTTGTTCGGGCCGAGTGCATTGAAGACCAGGCACTCCTGCACGGAGTTAGCGTCAAAAAGGAAGCAGCCGTTCGCAAAGGGAGGACTTGCGGGCTGGACCACCCTGTTCCAGGCAATTTTCCCCGGAGCGGACGCCGGCATCAGGCATCCCGCTTCAGGGACGCCCCCGGTATTCTCGGAGACAAAAATCGAGTCGGCGTCATCACTGTCGCTCAGCGCTGATGTGCCGGTGAAGATGAATTGGTGAGACGGATAGCTGGGCCCTTGGTTCGTCTGGTACATGAAGTTGGCCCACCCGTATTGCTTAGCGAAGGTGAAGTAGGGGTCGAGCAGGTGTCCCGCCGATCCGTCGTAGTTGGTGACCGGGTCATTGAGAACGTACGAGTATGCAAGGCCATTGGTGGCCGTCTGCCAGGCACCGTCGTTCCGGCACTTGAAGGTGGTCAGGTCGAGGTCGCACTGTTGCTCAAACGCGGTATGGTTGTGGAATGCGTCGGGGCCCACAATCGGTACCCCGATCAGGGTAATCGGCACGATCTTACCCGACTGATTGGACAGTCCGCAGGGTGAAATGTCATAGCAGGAGCTGGTGACCGGGCTCGGGATGCAAGCTCTTAATCCGGTTGCGCCCGCCGGAATGGGGCAAGCCGGCGTTAGATAATGGAAGAAATTGTCGGGAGTGCGGTTCTCCTGCATGATCACGACGACGTTCTTGAACTGCGGTGGAAACTGGGCAAATGCCGCCGCACATACGATCAGCGGAAACGCATACTTGACTACAAGCTTCATTCGAATCCTCCTCCGCCGCTCTTTCGAACGCCCGGCCTAGCCGAGACCAACCCATGCCAATTCTGGTTCTTGCGCGGAACTATACTGCGATCCCAACGGATGGGGATGAGGAAATTCGACATGCTTGCGTTCCTCGTACTTCCGGAATCGCGGTAAATCAGAACGACCGGTCTAGGCGCAGCATCGCGTCACGAGAGGCCTTGCTCTCACTCTATGAGAGCGAGCGTGCTGCCTGAAAGTCATTTGACCTGCAGACAGCAGCGTCAGCTTAGCCTCGGGCCGCAGGCGTGTCAAGATGAAGGGAACTTGCAGTGGTGGCGCAGTTTGAGACATTCGTAACAGCCCCCTTTCCTGCGAGTACGACCGAGCATGAACTCGATCCCTAGCGAGTATCCAAGCGGACGAACCGTGACTCGATTCCACGCCCCGACTTTTTGTCACAGGCGTCGGTAGTTTCCAGTGCTGTTTGGGCTTGGCCTTCGAATCGCCCGCCACTTTCGCAGTCCGCCTGCCAGGGCCCAGATCGGGAAAGCTAGTGGACATGTACCGTAGTCATGTACCTGTGGGACCTAGACCACTCGGGGATTAGCTCGTTATAAGGAAGGCGGCCGAGTTCGACGGAGCGATGCTTGCGTCGGATCCCCAATTCGAATTCCCCCCGGAGAGGTTAAACGATGTTCGGTCAATCCCCCAGACATACTTATATTCGCTCTGATAGCTTGCTGCAGCGCAGCCATAAGCCAGGCCGCTACAGTCAACATTCACCCCGGAAACGATATCCCCACCATCGTAGCCCAGAATCCCGCCGGAACCACTTTTGTCATCTATCCCGGCACATATCGGCTACAAAAGAGCATTGTTCCCAAAAACGGTGACCGATTCATCGGCCAAACCGCTTGTGCGCCACCGAAGACTTCCTGTCCGGCGATCCTGACTGGATCTAGAGTCATCGGGCCATTGGCCACGTTTAACGGAAGCAACTACGAGGTAAAGAACCAAACCCAGCATGGCCCCATCGCTGTCGTCTACGGGACAGAAATTCTCTGCGAGACCAGTTGGCAGGGGTGCATTTATCCTGAGGACTTGTACTTCGACGACGTGCCTTACCAGCATTTGAAATCGGATACTCTGCCGGCCATTGGTACCCACCAATGGTGGTTCGACTACACTAACCACATCATCTACTTTCACGACAATCCCTCCGGGCACAAGGTCGAGACCAGCGTCGTGGATGGCGCTTTTCAGGGACCGGCCAACAATGTCACCATCCAATACCTGACGGTGAAAGAGTTTGCCAGCCTGTATCCGTACGGAACAATCGGCCAAACTGAGCCTTCCCCGACGACCCAAGGAACAAACTGGACGGTTCAGAATTGCGAGGTTTCGCTCAACCATGGTTTTGGGGTACGAGTCGGCTACCGCATCCACATACTCAATAATTACATCCACGATAACGGACAGACCGGGATTGGTGGCGGTTTGGGATCGACTAAGAATCCATCCACTCAATCGGTCAACTCGGGCGTTCTGATTCAGGGCAACATCATCAACTATAATGACTATGCCCACTTCAATCCTGATTTTGGAGCGGGAGGAATCAAGATCGGGTCCACCGCTGGGGTAACCATTCGCGGCAACACCATCCAGTTCAACCGAGGAGCAGGGGTTCACTTCGATGACTACTCCTCGAACCAGTTGGTGGATGGCAACACAATTACCGACACCATTGATTCGGACGGAATAGCGAACGAGATGGGCGTTGGAACATCGACGTATCGCAACAACCTCGTACTGCGGAACGGAAAGCACGTGCTTGATAATTACTTCAACGCTCAGATCGCTGCCCATGCCAGCACAGGGGTGAACGCCTACTGCAATGTTATGGAGGTTCCTGCAGGAAAGGCTGAGGCCGGATGGCAAGTGAGCAGTGCACACCGCGGCTATAATCCGTATCCGCCTTATGAGTATCTGGCGACTACGGGCAACTCATTTCACCACAACACGGTAATCTGGGATGCGGGCGCGACTGGATTGATTGGAATGTGGCAGGGAGATGTGACCAATCAACCTAATTTCTTCCAGAACAACGCACGGCCCGACCACAATGAGTATCACGGTGCAACGCCGGTTCTTATCTACGATAACAACAATAGCGGAATGAACTCTCGCAAAACGTTCCCCCAGTACCAGGCTGCTGATGCTGATATTCATGGTACCTACGATGCCAACTACACGAGCGGTTTTCCGCTTGTAAAGATTACGTCTCCGCTGGACCTGACATCGTTCACAACAACGTCCGTTACGGTTAAAGCTACAGCATCCGACAATAGCGGAATTAATCGGGTGGAGTTCTATGCCGACTGGAAGTTGGTGGCGACAGTCCCAGGCCCGCCGTTCAATTTCACTTGGGCCAACCCCACGACCGGATGGCATACGCTGGCAGCCATGGCCTATAGCAACAAGGGGATCCGTAATTGCTATGCGGTTTCGTTACAGAAACAGTGAGCAACCAGCGGTTTCTGCTCTGGTCCGCTGAATCAGACCCCATTTGACGAGTCAACAACCAAATCCTCCAGCTGAGCTGGAGGATTTTTCTTGCTCCCTACGGAACCGCTCGCACAAGCATTTTGTCGCATGCTCGGGCGAACGAAAGCAGGGGGCAGGTCATCCATTTGTGCAACCATGCCCTATCGAATGGATACTGCGGTTGCCGTCATGGGCGATAATTAGGGATAATATGATGGGGCCCTCGCAGATCTGCGACGGGGATGGGGCGGGATCCAATCGCGCAGGCAAGGGGGCAATCCAATGATCCGCTGTCCGGTCGCGTTCTTTCTACTCGGTTTGGTGAGTTCGGCGCAGGTCACTTTGCATCCGACCGACAACGTGCCCAAAATAGTCAGTTCCAGGCCACCTGGCACGACCTTCATCTTTACGCCGGGAACCTATCGTTTGTCTCAGCCCATCATCATGAAGGACAACGATAAGTTTATCGGCGAGACCCCGTGCGCCCCGCCGGAGAGTTCTTGTCCGGCGATTGTTAGCGGGTCAATCGTTATTGGTCCGCTGGCTAAGTTCAACGGCACCAACTATCAGGTCACCAATCAAAAACAGCGTAACCAGCGTGCCCGGCCGGACAATTGTGATCCCGGCTGGCCGTCCTGCATCTATCCGGAGGATTTATATTTCGATGGAAAGCCTTACCGGCACCTGGACTCACCGACCCTGCCGTCCATCGGCCCCGGCGAATGGTGGTTCGATTACACAAACCACGTCATCTACTTCCACGACGACCCAACAGGGCACACGGTGGAGACGAGTGTACTCGACAGTGGCTTCAACGGACCCGCCAACAACATCACCCTGCAATACCTGACCGTAGAAGAATTCGCTGACATGTATCCCATCGCTGCGATCGGGCAGACTCAGGGTGCGAACGCGTTAACCCAACAGGCAAACTGGACGGTCCAGCACTGTGAGATCAGGTTGAACCATGATTTCGGGGTGCGTGTGGGCTACCGCATTCGAATCCTCAATAATTACATTCACGATAACGGCCAGACGGGAATTGGCGGTGGCATCGGGTGGCGTGCAGCGCCCGTGACTCACGAAACGAACGCTGAAATTCTGATCCAGGGCAACACCATCAATCACAACGATTATGCACACTTCGATCCCGGATTCGGGGCAGGAGGCATCAAGATCGGAGCGACCCGCGGCATTGTTATACGTGACAACGTCATCGAGCACAATGAGGGCTCCGCTATCCATCTTGACGATGACAGCGGAGATGCGCTCGTGGACGGCAATCTCATGACGGACAACTCGGACGGGGACGGGTTAGTGGAGGAGATCGGGGTCGGAACCTCGACGTTCCGCAACAACATTCTGGTGGGGAACGGGGCTCAATTGAACGGGCACTATTCAGGCTTTCAGATCGCTGTGCGCGTTAGCCCCCGAATCGATATCTACTGCAACGTAATGGAGATTGCGGCCGGGAAAGGCATGCACGGCTGGGGCATCGGAACGAACAACCGAGGGAACGGCTTCTTTCCACCCTTCGAGTATCGGAGAACCATCGGAAACTCCGTCCATCACAACACCGTAATCTGGGATCCGGGAGCTACGGGAGAAGTCGGGTTTCGCCACAACGATCCGGACCACCAGCCCGACTTCTTTGCGAAGAATGCGCCTCCAGACTACAACAGCTATCACTTGTCCAGTCCTTCCGCCGCCCATTTTGTCTACGACAACGACAACACTCGTAGCAACAAACTCAAACCTTTCCGCAACCATCAGGGGTCGCGTGCCGATGTTCACAGTACCGTGGACACGAACAACACGAGCGGGTTTCCCGCGGTAAGAATTACGTCGCCAAGCGACGAATCATCGGCGGACGGCCCGGTAACGGTGACCGCTACAGCGTCAGACAAAAGCGGGATTCGCAAGGTGGAATTCTATGTCGATTGGAACATGCAAACGACGGTTAAAGAACCGCCATACGAGTTCACTTGGAACGATGGGCCCGCAGGACCGCATATAGTGACAGCCATGGCCTACAGCAACGCGGGAATCCGCAATTGCTATGCGATTACATTAAAGGAGCAGTGACCAGGTTTAGACGACGGAGCGGCCCAGCTTGTGGAGTTTATAACGGGAAGGTCAAGTGCTCCGCCTGGGCGACCTGTTCTAAAACCTGACGGCCGTCGCCATGGCGTGCTTGAAGGGAAGGTATCGCTGTTGGGAGGCGCATCGCGACATTGCGATGCGGTAGGTAGGCGGTGGTGCGAAGGGCACGCGCGGAGGTTCAGGTCAGGAATCTTAAAGGGGGTCTGGCTCGGGATTGTCCATACTCGGCTTGCGCCTCACCGAAACTTTGCCGAAGTGCAGTAGAGGGCGGAAATCAGGGCAATAAGTTGGGGTCCGTTCCAGACTCGCCAACTCAGTTACTACTCCTTACCATATTGGCGGTTGAAAACGATTTTCTCGCCCTCACGTACCATCCAGGGCTTCAGGTCCGCGCTCTTCTCGATACAGCAGAAAAACTTGTTGCCCTGACTGCGGAGAGGCGGTATCCCGTTCAGGATCAATTGGGCGAATCGCAGTAGCGCGATGAAATTGCCCGCGCCCAGTACCGAAGTGATGCTGCCGATGCGCGTGGCTTTCCTCAAGTCCAAATCCTCTTTGGTTACGCTGAAGTCCCAGTAAGGATGTGCGTGCACAGAAAAAATGCGCTCCGCGATGCAAGCGGATACGGTTTTGAACACCTCGTGCCGGTTCCAGCGATAAACGAAATTGGGGATATTCGAATCGCGAAGCCCTCCCGATTGGTAGTCGTGGTCGATCACGGCCGGTAGTTCGTAGGGGAACGAGAAATTCATCCTTACCAGGGCCCTCATGAACATGGAGTCGTTGGGTTCCATGAACAAAACGTATCTCCGGCTGACGCGGAGCATTTCGCATACGGCACGATGTGGCGAAATACAGTGATGCAAGACTTCAGAAGCAAAGACCACATCAAAGGAGTCGTCGGGGAGGTCAATGTTTTCAGCGTCAAGCGCAATATGCTGGGTTGCGGCAGCGGGGTCGTGGTCGCCCAGGCGGTCCATATCCGTCGGAAGATTCGAGTTTACGAGATGCTTGAATCCGGCTTCGCGAAGGAGTTGTTCGTCCCCTGCGCTACCCCCTACGATCAACACGCGCTGATCCAGGGAGATGCGAGAGGCCTCGACTGCAGAGGTAAGCACGCGAAGGAACTGCGGCCGAGGACGTATCGGCACCGCTGATGTCGCACAAGTCATCGTACTCATCCGTTTCCATCCTGACTCGCGCTAGCCGTGCTAACGCGGGTGAACTGTTCCGCCTTTACAGTCACTGACCATCCCCGAAGATCGGTGCTTCCCGGCAAGTGTCTTAAATTCTACTTGGCCCTTCGGACATTGAATCAGGGAGCGAATGCAACCGTGCTGGCACAATATGCGCCAGTGGGAGAAGGGGTATACCAACTGGCCTGATGCGTGCCGATGCCGGCAGAGTTGCTCGTGATATGCGCCCAACCGTTGCCGTTGATGTTGAAATCATTGGTAAATTCATTGCCGCTGGATATGGAAGTAAAGTTTGTATTCAGGGCCAGCAGGACAGACAGGATGAAGTCACCCGCACGGGTGGTCGTGACCGCCGCTCCGGGGGTATTGTTGAGAGTAATACTGCCGGAGGCAGTATTTATGGCATCCGGAGCCGCAGGTAAAACTCCTGACACCTCCCAAGACGCGATCTGAACATACGTCGGCGAACCGGCGAAGGTCGGAGTTATGAGAGTGGCGCCAGAATTGGAATTCATTGCATACCAAATTTCCACAGAGTTGTTACTTCTAGCACACCGAGCGCCAGCCGAGACGTAAGTATTGCCTGCATTGTCCGACACACTGGAAATCGATGTGTTCCCGTTGAACATGAAGGCTACCGCGATCAGGTTCCCCGTACCGGTTGCCGGAACCGAGAGGCTCGTGATATTTCCAGCAACCGATGCTTTGTGAACAATCGCCCACGAGGGGGGCGTGTTCGTACAAGACGGGAAACTGAAGGAGGCGATTCGCGTACTCCAATAGTTACCGTTGTTCGGCATGTATTCCGTCGTAAACCAGAAGGTACAGTCATCGGTGGGATCAATCGCCAGGCTACTGTAGTCGGCCCATCGGTAGTTGTTGAGTCGGGAGCCAGGAGTAACGCCCGCCTGTGACAGGATGTCGACTTCGCCGCCCATCTGGCCCAAAGGATCGCTGGCCGCGCGGCCGGTGTAGCGAATCGAAGGGCTCATGGTAGCGCTGGAAACGCTATAGCCCATAGCTATGTTACCAACCTTGTCCATGGCGCTGCTGCCCATCCAGCGATAGCTGGAATCCGGAGCGTACGTGCCTTGTTGGTACAGACCGAAACCGGATCCGGTGTTGCGCAGCTCGTACCAGCGAACACCGGTCTGGCTGCCGTTGGTTCCGGTGGTGACGGTGTGGTTGGTGACGAGAGACTGGTAACCGCCAAAATTGCGATAGGCGAGCCGGTACATCAGCCGGTCACCGTAGGAATCAAGTGTTACCGACGTTCCCTTCTGCGGGATACAGGCGTTGGCGCTTGTGTAGTTGAATTCTACGACGGTTTCGCCACAAGCCTCAGTGAACGCTGCCACCGGGATGTTCCCGGGACCGGTGAACGTGGAATTGGCAGGCGTTGTCCAATCTACGTGAAACTGCCACAGGTCAAGAGACTGATCGTTACCGTTGAAATTGAGAAAGTACGCCGGCGAGCCTGCTGGAGGCGGGGTGGCCCCGTCCAGATCCGCGGGCAGCATTGAACCGTAAGAGGTGCCGGTATTGAGGAAGCACTGCATGGTGGCAGCATTACCCTGCAACATGTTGTTGCGGTCAAATGCACAGGCCGCCTGACCCTCATAATTACCGTTCCAAATCTGGCTGTAACTAAGGTAGTAACCATCTGGCCAGACCGACAACTTGGGATAATCCGTCATCATCCTGCAGTTGCACAACGTGGTGTTCAGGGGCGGACGGAAGGCATAGAGATTCCACCCCCCGTTGACTGCATCCGATGTGGTAGAGACGGCAATGCAGAGGTAGTTGGGATTATAGAAGTCCGGCATAAACATCACCCAGCGGTTGGCCTGCTGGTCGTATTGCACGATTTCGTCCAAGTTAGGGTTGGCCGCACACCCTCCACCGAGAGCCTGCCACACGGTGTTTCCGTGAGCCGGGCCATAAAGCAAGTTGCCGTTGGACTTGTTGAACACCGCAAAGGACTCGTTCACAAACTGCACAAACTGCGTCGGCCCCGCGGCCCCGTTGGTGTCGGGAATGTTAGCCGAGACGTTGAAATGAGGAAAACCAAGGCCGAGGCCGAGAATGTTGAGTCCGGAATTTGCGGAGAGAGGAGAGAGACTATCGGCGGGAAAGGCTGTGGCGGATGATGCCTGAAGAGCCGAATCCTGGACCCGACCGCTAAAGCGAGGCCGACGCATTGACACCGTGTCATCGTCGTCGCCAGGAAGTAAACCCAGTCGCCCCGTCTGCAGAGGGCGAAGAGGCACAGTCTCGCTAAGCGGAGGCGCAATAGCATGCTTTGAGGCCTTGACTACGACATGGGAACGGTCCTGTGCCCAACTCACTCCCGCAAGGAATACACCCACAACCAACCCCCCAAAAATGAACGATCGGAATCGCGTGTTTTTCATTGCTTACTTGCCCTCGTTTTTGTGTCGTACTCGACAAAATAGGGGGATTTGACAACCACACCAGGACTGCGACTGCAGTTTCGAAATCAAGGGGGGAGTGTTGCAAGCGGATATCACCTACGGTCAACGAAGAGTGATCAGACTACCGGCGTTCGTACCTGAGCACCCCTGCGCAGTAGCGAGTGCCGATGGGAAAGCAGTTATCTAATAGTTATAACCGCTCCACGCGGTCCGTTCTCACGGATTCCATCGCCGCGAATGTCGCGCGAGACGTTGCCGCCAGCGAATCTATGCTGATGGGCGAACCGGTGCCGGATTCAAAACCGTCGAGAACGGCCTTCATCTCCGCAGCGTGTCCTTTATCGCCGGAGAATGACGTCGATGACTTTTTCCGCCCAACCGCGCATTCGAGCTTCTTGAAGTTCCACATGCGCGCCGTCTTCTGGTCGCCGAACACTTCGAGGTATTCTTTCTCGACCGCATTGGAACCGTTGGCCAGGTAGTGAATCGTGCCGACGGAACCATCGGCGAACGTGATTGAAACCAGAACATTGTCGTGGTTGTAGCGGCCGGCAATGTCAGTGGGGGCAACAGCGTGAACGCTGGTGGGGAGTGCGCCGCAAAGGAATTGCATGACGTCGACGAAGTGGCCACCCTCACCGATGAAGCGTCCGCCCTGGTCGGGTTGCTGCATCCAGTGCGTGGTTGGCAGGAAGCCGGCATGGACACGGTAGTGCATCGCCAGGGGCTCAGTGCGTCCGGCAAACAATTTCTGGATAGCACGGACTGGCTCGGAAAAACGCCGGTTATAACCAACCATCAGCAGTGGGGATGCTCCTGCCTGCTCGGCTTCGGCGTAGGCGCTCAGAATCGATTCGAGTTCTTCGTTGTTTAGGGCAGGAGGCTTTTCGACGAACACGCTCTTGCCGGCGCGCAGCGCGGCTGCAACGTAGCGGGCATGAGAGTCGTGGCGCGAAGTGACGAATACCAGGTTTACATCCTTGTCCTGAATGATCTCGCTGGTATCGGTGGCGCAGAATTCGAACTGGAACTTTTTTGCGATGTTCTTGGCGTTGACTGGCTTGTGCGTGGCGAGACCGCGCAGGCGCGGAGCCAGTTTCATCAGCGGGGGGAACAGCATGGACTGTGTAAAATTGCCGGCGCCGATAAATCCCAGAACCGGTCGCCGGCCGGAGGCACTGCCGGCCGAAGGCCGCAACTCGATGCGCCTCGAGAGGGCTATGGGCGCAGTCGGATCGGAATACTGGATCAGGACGCCGAGATAGGGCTCCTGCACCTTGCCGGTAATGATGTCGTAGGCGCGGAGACCTTGTTCGACTGGGATGCGGTGCGTGATCAGAGGCCCTACGTTTAGCTTCCGCAGCGCCATCATGTCGAGGACAGCTTCCATGTTGCGGTTTTCTGTCCAGCGAACGTATCCGAGGGGATAGTCCTGCCCCTGCTCCTCGTAGGCCGGATCGTACCGCCCCGGACCGTAGGAACAGGACATCCGGAAGTTAACCTCCTTCTCGTAGAAAGGAGTCCGAGGAATGTTCATTCCCACCGATCCGACGGCGACCACGGTGCCGCGCTTGCGAGCGCACTGGATGGCCAACTCGACGGGCTGGCTGGACGTAGTGGCTGCGGTGATGACCACGGCATCGGCGCCGTAGCCGCGGGTGAAACTCTGGACCTCGTAAACCGCGTCCTCGTTGCTGAGGGTGCAGCGATCGCATCCCAGGGTCAGAGCCAAGTCGAAGTTCCGGGGAGCGACGTCCATCGCAATCACGCGGCAGCCGCTGGCTTTCAGCAACTGAGCGGTCAGCAGGCCGATCAGGCCTAAACCGATGACGACCACCTGTTCCCCGACGCGGACATCGGCCTGGCGCACGCCTTGCATGGCGATGGCGCAGACCGTAGTGAAGGCAGCCTCATCGAAGCCGACTTCGTCCGGAATTTTGACGACCAGGTTGCGCGGAACCGAAACGATCTCCGCGTGCGCGGCATAGCCTACTCCGCCGCAGGCAACGCGGTCTCCGACTTTAATGTCGTCCACTCCGGATTCGACGACGACGCCGGCACAGCTATACCCAAGGTCCTTGAAATTATCCAGCCGGTCCTGGACCTTTTTGTACGTGGCCAGCAGGCCTTCGCGATTAACGTTGTCGAGCACCTGGCGCACGAGATCCGGCCGCAGACGGGCTTTCTGCACCATCGAGGCCTGGGCGGTCTCCACCGACGAGCGTTCCGTGCCGGCACTGATCAGCGAGAAGACATTGCGGACGAGGACGCTGCCGGGCCGGAGCTTCGGCGCGGGCAATTCGTCAACGGTAATCTCACCTGTCTTCTGGTACTGGATAATCTGAAGCAAATCGCGTTTCCTTTCGAAATGCGTGTTGTGCGGTTTTAGTTCCTAGTTTTGGTTCCGGAAGGACGTACGACCAACTGCATCTCCGCTGGTCAATCGAGCTTCGCCGGAGATGCCCCGGCGAAAGTCTCTTCTCTCGGCGCTTCCGACTCGTTGTTGCCGCCAAAGAATTCAGCCAAAGCCCGAATGGCAACCTCCGTGCTTTTCTTGCCGCCCACCGATATTCGAACGTGTCCAACGCCGTCGAATTGCGACGTCCGTTCGCGCACAAAGATGTCGCGCTCTTCCAGGCTTCGGACCAGGCCCTTTGGGTCGTCACATTGGAACAGGATGAAATTGCTGTCGGAGGGATAGTATTTGATTCCGTGCCGTTTGAAGAACCTTTCGAACTCCGTCCTGGATTGGCGGACCTCGTCGACATAACGGTGAATGTAAGGCAGATCCCGCAGAGCAGCGAGAGCCCCCACCTTTGCGAAGCTAGTGACGCTCTTCGGGTTGTTAGCGCGGCTGAGCACGCCTGTGATTTGGCGGCCAGCGAGCAAGTATCCGAGACGAAGACCAGCCAGTCCGAACGCCTTCGAGAACGAGCGTGTGACCACGATATGCGAATTTTCAGTAACCAGATTTGCCGCGGTGATGCAGGAGAACTCAAAGTACGCCTCGTCCACGATGAGGATGGTGGAGAGGCGGGAACAGCACTCCAGCAGTTCCCGGAGGGTGTCCAGCCCGATCGTATAACCGATCGGGTTGTTCGGATTCACAATGTAGGCCAGACGCGGCGTATGTTTGCGGAGAGCTTCTTCGAATTCTGCGACTGGGAAGGGACTCGAACCCAGATAATTGAACTTCACAGTTTCTGCGCCGCGCTGCTCGACCGCTGCCCGGAAATTGTCGTAGCTGGGCGTAACCATCAGGACCTTGTCTCCCTGGCGAACGAAGCAGGTCGCGACCAGTTCGTGGGCCAGGTCCGATCCATGGGTGATCAGGACGTTTTCTGCGGGTAAGCCCGAGTATTGCGCCAGTGCAGCGATTAGTTCTTTCGAAGTGGCTTCCGGATACCAATGGATGGAATGCGGATTTCGCAGCAGTTGCTGAACAGCATCCGCAACCGCGGGCGAAGGAATCGTATCCGCCTCGTTCCAATCGAGTTTGAATACCTCCGCGCCTTTCGACTCAACTTCCCAAGCGCGCTGTGACGAAATCTTGTATTCCTCGATTTCTTCGATCGACCGGGTGCCCAGCTTGCGCACGATGGGCAGCGTCTTGCCGTCTGAGTTGGTTATAAATTTGTCCGTGTACTCAATTTCAAGTGTCACTTCCGACCCCACGCGCTGTCGTAACCCATCTTCCAACTTCTGCGTCAAGGAGAACGAGCCCCGTTCTTGCGGCCGCAGGGCGACCTTGGTCAGAATTTCGGTTCGGCCGTATTGGATGATCTGAAACTTCAGGATTTCCGGGAACTCCCGGAACAGGGAGTAGAAGTTAATGGAAGGCAGTCGTCGGCCGTCGGCCATGACGATGCACTCATCCTTGCGTCCGATAATCGAGTGCACCAGCGGCATATTGCGGCCGCAGGGGCACGTCTTGGGCGTGTCATACAGTCGCACGATGTCGCCCGTTTCGTAACGAATAAACGGCATGACCGGGTTGTGGAAGCCGGTGGTCACCAGGCGAAACTCATTCGGTTCCAAGTCATCGGAAGGCAAAAACTCAGGGTAGCCATATTCCCAGTTGATGTGCATGCCTTCGTGCTGTTCGCACTCGGTGATAATCACCGCCGGTTCCGTCATGCCGTACCAATTGAACAATTTCTTGCCGAATGTGCGTTCGACGCGGTCTCGCTCGCTCGGAAGCAAAGTCTCCGAAGCTGTGAAAATCCCCCGCAAGAAATCAAACTTGTCTCGATAGGGGTATGCGAACTCGGCAAAGACAGCAATGGAGGAGGGATAGGCCTTGATGTATTGGGGGCGGAACTCGAGAAGCCGATCAACGTATTCACTGCAATTGGCCGGGGTTAA
Source organism: uncultured Acidobacteriaceae bacterium (assembly GCA_963819035.1). GTDB lineage: Bacteria > Acidobacteriota > Terriglobia > Terriglobales > Acidobacteriaceae > Sulfotelmatobacter. The sequence goes on from CAWFUU010000012.1 coordinate 289,139, forward strand.
ATGGTAAGCGGAAAAGAAAAGTGTGTTCTTCAGCCTTTCATAACGCCAAAGTGGTTGGGTGGCGTGGGTGGGAACATAGGTTCGCAGCGCGGCCATGCGCGCGCCGAACTTGTAGCCAGCCCACGACCAGTGACGGAACAGGCAGGCGTTGTCGAAGGCCATGAAATATTCGTTAAGCCGCATGGGCAAAGGCTCGCCGGTGGATCCGCTGGTATGGGAAATGACGCTGCCGCTTTCAAACCGGTGATCGACCATCTCGTCAAAGTGTTTGCGGACGTCCGCCTTGGTGAGCAACGGCAAGCGAGCGAGATCCTCTGGGGAACGAAAGTCTGTGCGCGGATTAAATCCGGCGTTGCGGAACTGCTCGCGATAAAAAGGACTTCCCTCGCAGGCGCGAACCAGAGTGTTGTGCAGGTTCTCCAGCACGTATTTCTCGCGGCGCTCCACCGGCCAGGATGGCGATTGGCTGAGAAGGTTCTTATAGATCCAGTATCCATGCAATCGCGCAAGGTTTTTTACCACCTTCTTATTCGCTGACATACTTGATCTCCAGTTCTGGTGTTCTCCAACGAGATGTCGAGTTTCGGTACGCGCGGTATAACTTTCCCGCCGCGGGGACGAGGGGGCGTGGCACACGCACGTACGGCTTCACCCGGTAGTAAAGGGGAGCATACTGACGACCTTTGCCGCTGTTCTTCTGCTGTATACCAAGCACTTGATATCGGCCGCGGCCTTGCAGAAAGTGTTCCAGACTGCCACGCACGTCTCGGGCATTAGGAACCACATTAATGCATTCCCCCAGATCGCTTTCGTAGTGAGCGTCACTACCTCCGACAGCAACCAGACCAGAACCGCAAAGTGTGTGCGATCTCTGGTTTTCCTCCAACGAACATTTTGGATTGAAGATTTCGAATCCGGAAACCCCTTCCGTGGGTCTCTCGATCGTACGCAGGGCGCCATCGCGGTGCCGAAACGGATGAGGAAGGTTGCAGAGGCCACCTTGCTCACGGATTTCTCGAACGACTTCTTCAAATGTGTCCGAAAAGAGTGGCTGCTTGAGGAACAACCCGATCACATGGCTGCCGTCCGCCAGCGTTCGTTCCTCCCCGATGACAACCTCGAAACCGTAGTTGCGCGCCTTGCTGCTCTTCTGAAATTCACGCGCACCCTCGATGGTGTCATGGTCGGTGATGCAGACCACGTCGAGCTTTCCTTTGGCAGCCCGCACCAGACCATCGAATTCGATATGGCCGTCGTGGGAATAGACGGTATGACAATGCAACTCTACCCGCAACTGTTCTAGCGCTGCCATAGGCTGTCCGTTATGAAGAAAATGTCAAGACGTTTCACTATCCCCAAAATGAACACCTGGCCATAGAACTTAAGTAATTTCGCCCGAGCATATTTCGTGCAGTATGCCAGTGATGGATTAGGAGGAGGGCTTCTCGGCAGTCATATGTTCTTGCGGACTTGGGTTAACGGTCGATGTGGAGAACCCAGAATCGAGTAACTGCCGGTAGACCGCAATCAGTCGCTGTTCGGAATTCTCCCACGCCAGTTCTTCGCGGAAACGGGTGAGAGCGAACTCCGACATGGCGCGCCGGCGTTCGACATCGAGCAGCAACTCCCGGATGGCGCTCCCCATGGCAGCATCGTCATTTCCCGGAACGTAGACGGCCGCCGACTCGGCAGAGCGGCGGTGCTCCATCAGATCGAACGCCACCACGGGCCGCCCGAACGACATGTACTCGATAATTTTATTCATCGTGCACAGATTGTTAAACTCCGTGAGGGGATCGGGATCGACACCCAGGTCAGTGGTGGCAAGATAATCCCGCAACTGGTCGTCCGGAATGCGACCGGTAAAATGAACGATCGGGCCTAAGCCCATCTGCTCAGCCAATGCCTTCATGCGCGGTTGGTCAGTCCCGCCACCAACAAACGCGAAGAGTGTGTCATCGGGAGCTATCGTGCGATAAGTCTGGATTGCGCGCAGGAAGTGGTCGACGCCGTCCTGCTCGCCCATTACGCCCACGAACATCACCATATACTTGCGGCCGCGTTTCAGTTCTGGGTTCGGAGAGTGGCCATTGGGCCATCCCGATCGCGGGCCGCTCCGCACCACGGTGACTCTTTCGTTGGCAACGCCGCCGCGCCCCAGCGCGACCGCCCGGTGAGACTCGTTAACGGCGATGACTGCGTGCGCCGACTTAAAGGTCATCTGTTCCAGCATCAGCAGCCCACGATAGAGCATGCCCGTGCGAGTGTGCCCCTTGGCCAGATACAGTTCCGGGCATAGATCGTGATGATCAAAAACAAACTTGACTCCCAATGGCCGAAACAGCAAGGCCAGCGCAAAAAAGGTATCCGGCGGATTGCAGGCCTGGATCGCATGAAACGGGCGGTGCGCGTAGGCGTTCAGTGCCAGCCACAGACTGGCAAGCCAGCAATAGACAAACTCAACGAAATATCCGACCGCGCTCTGGTCGCCCTCATAGATCAGTGGGTAACGATAGATATCCACATCTTCCAGCCGCTCATAACTCGCGGGGAATGCCGGCGATTTCGGGCAGATGACGGCCACGCCGAAGCCGTGGCGGCGCAGGCTGGTAGCTTCCTGCCAGACGCGCCGGTCCATGGGCACCGGGAGGTTCTGCACGATGATCAAGATATTTCGCTTAGTACCCATATTGGAGCGCCAGTTCGCGTTCCGATGCGGAGACACGCGTTGAAGTTTGGTAAGCGTTCAGGTCAATGACGGAGGCTCGCGTGTTCGCCAGCAATGCGGCCACTCCGTCGAAGTGGTGTCCCACAATCAGTAACTCGGCATCGTTCAATTCCTCAAGCGAGTGCACCAGCAGACGAGACAAATGTGGGATGACGCCATCGATGTATTGTTTGTTTGCGCCGGTCAATCGCGCCGCTACGACGTTTGGGTCATAGATGCGCAGTTCGTAACCCTTTCCCAACAAACGCTCGGCTAATTCGACAAAGGGACTTTCCCGCAGGTCATCGGTGTTCGACTTGAAACTGAGGCCGATCAGGCCGATGCGCCGCTTGCCCGTCGCACGAACCTTCTGGAATGCCCGTTCGATCACCTGTTCATTACTCAACAATATGGCGGCAATCAGTGGCAAGTGCAGGTCAAGCTCTTTGCCTGCGTGGAGGATGGCGCGCACGTCTTTTGGCAGGCACGAACCGCCAAAAGCAAAACCGGGCATGAGATAGCGCCGCGAGACGTTGAGCTTGGTATCGTTGCGGAAGACCTTCATCACGGCCTCCGCGTTCACATCCGCCTGCTGGCAGACCGCGGCGATCTCGTTCACGAAGGTCACCTTCAAAGCATGGAAGGCGTTGCTGGCATATTTCACCATGAGCGCGTCTCTTGGCTGAAGCACGAACAGGGGAGCCGATTGTTCGGAATAGAGGGAGCGCAAAGTCTCTTCGGCAGCCACGCTGTCCACCCCCAGAACCGTGAACGGAGGCTCCTCGAAATCACGGATCGCAGTGCCTTCCCTCAGGAATTCCGGATTAGCACACAACTCCACCCGTCCAGGTGCGGTCGACTCGAATACCCTCCGGCACTCGTCGAAAATGGAGGGCAATACGCTGCTGCGGATCACAACGATCTGCTGCTTGCCGAGCTTCGACAACGCCGTCGCAATCTGCTTACAGGCGCGAAACAGATGAGCGGGATCGATCTGCCCGTTGGCGCGACTGGGAGTGGCCACCGCTACGAAGCACAGCTCCGTCTCCCGCAACGCCTGCTCGATGTCTACGGTGGCGCACAGGCGTCCGGCCTGCCGTCCTTGGGCAATTTTCTCGGCCAGACCGTTCTCAACAATGGGCGAACGGCCCTCGTTGATAATGCGTACTTTCTCAGCGTTAATGTCAACGCCCCAGACGCAGTGTCCAAGGTCGGCCAGACAAGCGGACGAGACGGCGCCTACGTAGCCTAGACCGACGATGCTGATGTTCATGAGTTGACCCCCAGATGAGTGCGGATTGTGGTTGAGCCATCGATTTCCACGCGAATGCGGAGCGTGGCTATGGGCTGTTTCTGATTGAAGCTGCGCGAGCGCCAGCCGAGCTTGGGATTGTCAGAGCCGCGGATGATTTCCCAGTGGTCATTGCGGTCCGGGGAAGAAAACACGATGTGTCGGCCGCGCCAGCCCACCTGGGCTTCGCCATGTCTAACGCTGAGGACAGCGGCTTGTTCGTGCATGTGGAAGCACAACTCGATTTGGTGATGTCCGGCGCACTGAAAACTGTCTTCGATGCTGACATCTCCGGTCGCACGGTCGAAACGGACGTTGCGCTGGTGGGTCACGGGATCGCTCAAGCCCATGTAGCCGTCGTGTTCGGCTTCGATGGTCGCGTGTTCGGCACTATTCTCGAACCGCAGCAGGCGCGTATTCGCCTTGGAACTCCACAAAAAGCGGCCCGCCATTTGCGACTGGTTCTGACCATCCACCGATGCCGTGTTGTGTGCCGGCGTGCTGCGGAAAAAAGTCCGCCACTCAGGATGGGAATGATAGGCGTAGGTGCCGGCATCCACCAGGAAGTACTCATCATCGATGGCTAGCCAAAGCGACAAGGCGTCGGCATGGCCATGCGCCGCTATGCTTGTGAACCCGAGCGGGCCAAAATCCATCAGAAGACGAACGCTGTCATCGTGCGTGCGCACGCAGGCCAGACCGGCATCCGGGAACAGGTCGCGTGGCATCGCGGCGGTCTGCGCCCCCTGATCAAGAATTGCAAGCAAGTCCGGGACAAGCGCTTGCGCTGCGGGCGTGGCGGTACTACGGAAGCGCAACCACCGAGGCTCAGCAAAAAGCAGACCGGCCAATTGCATCGTGACTTGCAACCCGCTCTCACCCTCGGATACCACAAACCCACGGGCATCGTCGGAATCGCCGTACCACGGCAGATCGCCGCTTGACGTGGCGATTGTATCGAGAAACCCAGCCATGCCGCGCAACCGCTGTGCATATCCCTCACTGAACGGAGATCCAATTGTGCGCCCGATGGCAAAGGCGAGCAGGAACAACTCCATCGTGAAGAGGTGGTACGACACGGCCTGCTCGCGATCAACGCCGTCATCTCCAACCTGAATGCGGATCTCGCGCTCCAGCAAGTTCTGTGCAAGCTTGCGCCAGTCACTGCACTCTGGCCAAAAGTCGAAGCATGACGCCCCCACAAACAGGCCAACCAGTTCTCCAATCAGGTGATTATTGGCCGATGAGTGCAGGCTCAGTTTGCGAGAGATGCGCGCCAGGTGCAGGTAAATCGAGTCGAGCCAGCGCCGGCGGAATTCCGCATCGCGTGCGACAGAGTCAGCAATACGCGGATACAACAGCGCCCACGACACCACCCGCTCAGCCAGTTCCAGGCTGCTGGTCCAGTGCACGCCGTAAAGATACGGGTTCGCGTGCAGCCAGGAATCGAGCGAGCGGACGATATAGCCCGCGTACTCTTCCGCGTTGGCGGCAAAGGCCAAGGCGGAGAGATACTGATGCCGGCTGGGCTCCCACACGTACTTGATATCACTGACGGCCGTGGTATCGCGGATGTTCATCGTACCGGCGAAGCGGCGCTCGACTTGCCGTTCGTAGCGGTAATCCCGATGCCAATCGAAGTCGAAGCCCAGCGGAAACTCCAGTTCGAACACATGAATGCTCTCCATCGCCGGGCCGCTACTGTGCCGGTGTACCGGATACGACGCGGGCTGCAGCGGTGTCCAGCGGGGCGCCGGCACGGCTGGTTGCCGTTTCCAGTGCGCCCAATCTAGAGGCAACGTAGCGGCGGAGCGCGCGCGCCACACGATTTCCGCCAGTTGCATCGACGCGAGCCGAGACAGGTACCAGCGTATGCTAACGCGATTCGTATTGTCGCTCTTTAACGGTTTACTCCGTGGAGAGCGGGCCGCGATTACACTTGTGTCATTCATGGAACTGTCGGATGTGTTTAAAACTGGTCCAACCGGCACGGGTTAAGGATCTCAAGACTCGTTAGCGGACGAGTGCGGGTGTTTCGGAGGAATCGGGCGCACTCACTTCTAGCTCAACGCCTTGCGACTTCGAATTACGCTTTGAGATCGCATGTTGGTAGATATTCATTAGCAAGGGATAGTTCTTCTCAGCGGTGTATTTGCCTTCGTATTCCTGGCGGGCTTGCGCTCCCATTTGTTGCAGACGATCCGGGTGGCTCCAAGCCCACTCGACCTTGGCCGCCAGATCTTCGGCATCCCCGGGGGCAAAGTGCAAGCCGGTGCGGCCGTCCTCCACGATCTCCTGCATTGCTCCCATTCTGGAGCAGATGACGGGAACACCACACGCAAAGGCTTCGGCTATGGTCACAGGGAAATTTTCATACCACTCGCTCGAAAAGATGAGGAAACGAGCGCGACGCATGAAAGCAAGCCCTTGTTCCCGGGGTAGGTGCCCTTTGAAATGAACGCCCCTAAGGCCCCGAGCCGCAGCATCTGCCTCCAGTTGACCGGCTTCCGGCCCTCCCCCAATAATCAAGAGCTCAACAGGGCTGCTAAGTCGCGTCCACGCATCCAATACAGTACTTACTCGCTTCTCCGGAGAGAGCCGGCCAACAAACACAGCGTAATCCCCTTTGTCCTTGCACACACCAGGATCGGGATAAACGAAATTGGGCTTGACAAACAGTTTTTCGGGTGAGAACCCGCCTCTCAAGTATTGATTTCGAGAAAACTGGCTAAGAGTGATGAAGTAGTCTATCGCGTTGGTCCACGTGCCCTTCCGTCGATGTACGGCCAGCATGAGTGCCTTAGCGGCCGTTATGGATCTGGAGTCGCGATAACAGCCGTGGAGAACGCTTCGCCATTGGCCATGGTCCAGGCATTCTTCACAGGTTTTGCCCTCCCGAAAGAACGTTCCGGCTGGGCACATCAGCCTGTAATTGTGAAATGTTTGTACCACCGGGACGCCCGCATCGTGACACGCCCAATAAATGGATGGCGAAATCATGACCCAAATGTTGTGGATGTGGACAATGTCCGGTTTTTCCCGGCGCAGAACCTCACCAAAATCTCGATAAGTGTCGTCAGACCAGATGGCTTTTCGCAGCAGCACCAGCCGTTGCACTCCAGTGTAGGAGTCAACCTCCGAATTATGCCGACAGTAGACCTGAACGTCGTGACCCTTCCGCTTCAACAGTTCGCGTTCCTGATCGAAAACGACATCTTCGCCTCCGTGCTGCTTGTAGTGGTTATGAACGATAATTATTTTCATAAGCTCCAATTCTCTCGGGCTGTACAGCTAATTGCGCGCCAGAAACCGGAATCAACTTCCCGTTGGGAATGTAGGTCACGCCTTCGCGCTGGCCTACGTAGTCCAGCATTTCTTCCAGATCCTTCCACAAACCCAGTTCCTCGATCTCCCACGAATGGCCCCACAGGTGCCAGATGCCACCGTTTTGCAGGACGGAATCAAAGAGTCTTTTGCCAAGTTCGAGCCAATTGCCAAGGCTTTGGATGTGGGTCAGACCAACTTGCAGGCCTTCTAGCGTTCGTGCCCTGGCGACGTTCTTCAGGTAGATGAACCGGGGATGCGGCGCAACCTGAAGAGTGGTCGGCATTTCGAAGGGATTAAAATCAAGTCGCGTAGAAAGCATGCGGACCGTGCGGGCCCCCCCGTAGCCGGCCCCTTTCACGGCACGCACAACGTTGGAATCGTACCGGCCTCTGGGGTAACAGAACATCCGGACTTCCGCTCCCAGGATGTCTTCCAGGATTGGCTTACATGGATCTATTTCCGCGGCCAATTCTTCGGGAGACAGTTTCCACAGGTGCTTGTGTGAAACGCTGTGAGCGCCGATCTCGAAACCCTGGGACGACAGCGTCCTCAACTCTGCGTGACTAAGCGCGGGACGTCCCAGGTACGGATGAATCGGAACGTAGAAAGTGCCGCAGATCTCCCTTGATCGGAGGATCTCGGCGAGCCTTAGATCAAGTCGGTCACCATCATCCCAACTTGTCGTTACAATTCTTGGCATTTCCATGTTGTGCGCGTTACCCCAAAATTGACTCAGGATGCGTGACTATCGCAGCGCGGAACCAGTTACGAGTAGGCTGTCTCAGCGCTGCTCGGGACCGCAACCAATGAGCGCTCAGTTTTAGCTTTGGGGGATAAGTGCCAACGAATCAATCCAAGAGAGAAGCCGATGAGGAAATAGAATGGAATAGCGGTTGCGGGATACTCGAAAGGACCCTCCACAAAACTACTCATCATAAAGAGGACGTAAAGCAGAAAAGACCATAAAACGAAGGCGTAGACTCGCTTGTCGCAGAAATGGCGTTGTCGAAACGCATAGAAAAATCTGGACCACAAGCATAAATGAAACCCAATCCAGAAAACGAACCCAACTGATCCCAGCCTGGCCAGGTAGGTTATGCTCGAGTTGTGAGGGATTCGCGTTATCAAGCCATTCTCCGGATCAACGTCGCTAATCAGCGGCCGGCCGAACCCCACTCCGAAGACCGGGTGCGCATAGAAGTGCTTCATGGCTTCTTCAGCCATGGTGACGCGAGTGTAAGGATCGCTTCCCGGTGTGTCCTCAGCACCGGACATGCTTCGAATGTGCTCTTTGAAAAAGTCGAGGTTTACCTTACCGATGCGGCCGGATATTTCCAGGCCCCCCAGCCCGGTCACGGCGAAAAGCACGGCAATGGCTGTAGGTACCAAAATGAAAAGTCTCGCAAATTTCTTGATTTCGCCGGCCATGACAAGAATAAGAATAACAACCAAAATTCCCACGTACATCCGTCGGACCTGCGTGATCGCGATTCCCAGTAATTGCGCCAGCGCAAGAAAGGGCATCAACCAACGCGGGCGGCTGACTACGTAGCTACCGACGCAAATGCAAAACATGGCGCCTGCCAGTAATACGTCGCCCGAGCCGTGATAATTCCCCAGTAACGGTACCGGAACGAAAGCGCCGCTTTCCGGAGACCAGCTAAAGAGCTTTTCGTGCCAGGGAAGAGTGTAGCTGTAGACCATGTTTAGCCCATAGATGAGCAGCAGCCACTTTCCCAAGAAGTGAAAATCATCGCTGTTCATGGCCCACAGCAGTCCCATGAGCAAGAAAAGACCGTCGAGACACATGGTGAAGTCGCGAAAGGCCCAGGCCCCGTAGGAAGGAACATCCGTGAGCATATGGAACAATGCCAGGACGAGCACGCTCAAAACGCACAGCAGGGCGGGTTCCTTCAGGGCGACTGTCACTGATTGTCGACGGGCAAAAACTGCTAGGGCGAAGGCAGTGTACATCAGTCCGTAACCGATGAGTATGGGAAACCCACCGACGTGAACCGCTAGATTGTCAAATCCATAATTCAACACCAGGTACCCGCTTAAATTAGCCAGCGCGAGGACCTGCCAAAACTCCAGATGCGCGCGCCGCATAATCCCGAACAACAGCCAGCAGATGACACATACGGCCGCAGCGGCAAGGGCACCGATCCAGAAGGTGGGATAAAGCGCTCCCACGCCGCCTGCCAATACCGCCAGGGAAAACCAGGCGACATAGCGCAGATCCAGTTTCGCGAGGCGAGATCTCGTTTGAAGGCTGGGGTTCGAATTTGTCGCGATGGGACGCATGCTTGTAATTGTTGTGGAGAACGTTTCGACTAGTTACACACTAAGTGCGGGGACCGTCGACTGGGATCGCCGTTCTTCCACTCCTCCGAGCTCGTACCCCAGTCGCTGGAGCACATCGCCCGCATACTCGTCGATGAGTTTGATCTGGGCATCGGTGAGCTTGCTGCGCCATCCTCCGACGGCACCCTTGCGCACAAAGCGCCCGTCCTCTCCATTGTCCGTGTGAGATGCGAGCAGGGGCGACTGCGCCCGATTCTTCGCCGCCTGGTCCTCCTTTGCACGCATCTGTTGCAAGGAATTGGCCTCGACGGCTTTTCGGATGATTTGGAAGTCGGGGGTGACGCCCAGAAACTCCAGCAATTGTCCTATAGCCTGCTCGGGCTCTCGACGGAGATCCTCGTACCGTACAACCAGCATATTACCGTTCTTGGCAAGTGGGGACTCCAACCAAGACCGCGTGTGTTGCTGCCAGGAGCCCTGTTGAAGAGCGGTTCCCTTCAAGAAGGCCGACAAAAAGCTGTCCAAATCGCCTTTCGAAACAAGGGGAGCCAACCCGACCCCCACCGCCCTGGCGTAGTTGGAGAGCAAAACATCCCTGAGATCGCGCACCAGGAAAACGGCTTTCGTATACTCCTTGCGATATTGCTCATGGGTTTTGATCAAGCGACCGCCACCGGGCAAGATCGGCTGGATTCCACGGTGCGCGTCAATCTCCGGTATGCACTTGTCAATGTTTCCAAAACCGGCTTCCTCACCACGCAATACTTCGTAAAGCATAAAGCGCAGCCAGGTACTGCCAGAGCGAGGATAGGAGGCCTGAAAGATATCCTGGGGTTTAAGCCCAAGATGCCAGGCCCAGACACGCGGAACGCGAAGTTTACTTCTTGCCGCCTTGGCGTGAAGTCGTCGGTAAAGCTCATTCATAATCGGTATCTTCCTTTGAAGTGAATTCTGACGATAAATGCATAAATGTTGATGAACGCACTCCTGGCTTCGAAGGCTTAACGACGCTAGCGTAGCTCTGAAAACAGAAGTTGCAGATTGTTATTCATTGGGCGACAGTGCCAGGAAAGTCGGGACTGCCTTTAAAGGCCTGCTAGCTTTGCGGCGGACAAAGACCACAGCCGCTACAAAAGCCAGTGTTTCTGATAAAGCAATGCTCCATACTGCTCCTCCCACCCCCCAAGCGCGGACTAGCGGAATGCCGACTGCAACGGAGACACAACTGGAAACTGTAACCGCGGCAAAGAGCGAACCAGGAGACTCGAGGGCTCGCAACACAATGGACGGGCCGAAAAACGCGCTGCCAGCCACGGATGCCAACGCAACTATGGGCAACAAATAAGCGACCTCTGTATACCCGCCGGAATAAAGCAGGTGGAAAGCCCAACCCCGGAACAGAAGCAGCCCAACCCAGTATGGGACTGCGCAGGCGACGCAGAGGAAGGTCATTCGCTTCAGAACCACGCTGACGCCGGCCCTGCCTCTCGCTTCCAGTACCCGGGCGGCGTAGGGAAGCATCAGCGTGTGCATCGCGGCGCAAGCTTGCAACATAGGCGCGGCAAAATTCATCAAGGCCTTGAGTTCGCCCGCCTGGGCCAATCCGCCGAACTTGCTCAATATCGGATAGAAGGCGTTGATCGGAATCCACATCATGGCGTTGGCGCCGAGCGCCCACCGTCCATAACGCCAGTGCCGGCGCCAGGTATCCAGTACGCTTGGAGCATCTTGACTCGAGGTAAGCCGCAGTGCCAGATAAGCCAGAAGCACCGCGCTTGAGCCTAAGCCGCCCAACCCCATCAGCACGAAGGCGGAAAACGGGGTCAGATGATGCGTCTGGTGGTAAACCAGAGCCAGCCCGCCCATGGTCAGGGCACAATAGAGAAGAGCCCCAGCCGCGGAGGGCGCTGGAGAAAGCTTCAAATAGAACGTTCTCTTGGCTAACCAGAACAGAAATAGGGCCGGCGCGGCGAACGCGATGCCAAGAAGAGCGCCAGGCAAGCCGTCGGATTGTTGCAGCTTAAAAGCAATCGCGGCCGAGGCGCACAAACCCAGAACTATGATCACGCTCATGCCCAAATGGAGCAGAAGAAGGGCCTTCACGTAGCCCCGGAGACAGTTGCGATAGACCGAACTGCCGAACACCAACATCGGCTCTAGCAACAGAGCCTGGTGGAAATTAAGAAGGAACAAAAAGACCGCGAACCCGACTGCGTATGTTCCGTACTCCTCGGCCGACAACCAGCGAGCCAGCAGGATGCTGATGACAAAATTCGATCCTGCGAAAACTCCCTGATCGAGCAGAGCCAGCCCGCCCTTCATCGCCCAGGGAATCAGCTTGTGCTTTATGCGGTCGCGATCGAATGACAAGATTCTCTCGAAAAAGTGGCGGCTGCGCGGCTGCGCGGCTTCTCCTGCCATGGGCTCGACCGGAGGTGCCTGAAGTCCCGATGCGGTCACTGAACCACCTCTTCCAATTGGGATGCGTTGGTGAGTGGAACTTGAGCGCTGGGTTGTCCTTCCAGACAAGTCTTCAATTGCTCGGCGACAGATCGAACCTGGGGCTCCAGAAGAATATTCTCGTGATTGCCCAGGATTTCACAGATCTCTAATCCACGAACGGCGTATTTGTGCCAGCCCGCGCGCGGGTCGGTTAACTGCCCGAGCGGCTTGTGGCTCGACCGGAACAGAATGACCCGACCTGGATAGGCTCTCGGCGTATAGTCTCTTTCAGCCTGCAGGCAGGCCGTTCGGACTCTCTTGACGTAATCGGGTAGCCGGGCGATGTGCCGCCATCTTTGCATCATACGAACTGGCACTGTAACCATTCGCGAAAGATACGCCCACCTCTGCGATGCCGGAATCCGGAAGAGCGTGAGCAATGCGGAAGATGTAGATGCAGCCTTTTGAGAAAAGGAAGGTTCCGCTTCAGGAAAGTTAGTATCAAACAAAACTACCACCGAGTCTTCTTCCCCGTGAGTCGATAACTGCTGAGCCATCTCGAAAGCGATCATGCCGCCAAAGGAATAGCCTCCAAGAAAATAAGGCCCTTGCGGCTGAACCCTGCGTATTTCCTTAATGTAGTGCGCCGCCATGTCTTCGGTGCGCGTGTGCAGTATTTGTCCCGCTTCGAGTCCATTCGCCTGCAATCCATAGAAAGGCTGGTCTGCGCCCATGTATCGCGACAGATCGTAGAACCGGACGACTGCGCCATTGATTCCATGGATACAAAAGAACGGCGGTTTTGAACCGCCACTTTGAATCGGCACAAGGCAAGACCACGCCGGCGCCCCACCCTTCTGGCGAAGAATCACAGCCAATTGCTCGATGGTGGGGGCCTGAAGCAGTGTGGCGATCGGCAAATTTTTTCCGAAAGCCTCTTCAATGCGCTTCATCAGCCTTACCGCCACCAGGGAATGACCGCCAAGTTCAAAGTAGTTATCCGTCACACTGATCGGCCGCACGCCCAGTACGCTCTCCCAGATCTGAACAAGCCGGGATTCGAGATCATCTTTGGGTGCCGCAAACGTCCCTGTCGACGCAAGTTCTGCCTTATCCGGGGCGGGAAGCGCGCGCCGGTCGACCTTTCCATTGGGCGTCAGGGGCATGCTTCTCAGAGTCACGAAGACTGAGGGAAGCATGTACTCTGGAAGCTTCTCTTTCATGAAAGACCGCAGTTCTGCGGTTGTGGGCGCCGCGCCTGGAGTAGCGACAAAATAAGCCACCACCCGCTTGTCTCCGGGAGTATCTTCGCGGGCCACCACCACTGCGTCGTTGATCGCGGAGTGTTGCCTCAAGACCGTTTCAATCTCGCCCAATTCGATGCGGAAACCGCGAATCTTCACTTGGTGATCGATCCGCCCCAGAAACTCGATATTGCCATTGGGCAGATAGCGCACCAAGTCTCCGGTCTTGTACAAGCGCGCTTTGGAATCCGAGTTCAGAGGGTGAGCGATGAATTTCTCTGCGGTAAGCTCAGGACGTTTGAGATAACCGCGCGCCAGGCCGTCACCACCGATGTGCAACTCGCCCGCAACACCAATAGGGACCGGTTGCAGGATCTTGTCCAGGATGAAAATTTCGGTATTTCCAATCGGGCGTCCGATCGTGACTGCACTCTGCCCGTCGAGCTTTGAGATGGTCGACCAAATCGTGGTCTCGGTCGGACCATACACGTTCCATACCGACGCAGATCTTTTGCGCCAGTTGCGTCGCGAGCTTCTGCGAAACTGCTTCGCCGCCGATCAGGATTTTGAGTTTGCGATCGCCCGTCCACCCCGCCTCGAGCAGCATGCGCCATGTAGCCGGCGTGGCTTGCATCACGGTTGCGCCCGATTGCAAAAGCCTGGCCAGTAACTGGTTGCCATCGGAGGCGATCTCGCGGCTGACAATCTCGACCGAGGCTCCCAGCGTCAAGGGTAGATAAATCTCCAGACCCGCGATATCAAACGAGAGCGTTGTGACGCCTAGCAGCCGATCGCTGGATGTCATGCCCGGCTGTTTGGCCATCGTGGTCAAGAAATTGACCACCCCCCGATGTGCAACCTCAACGCCCTTTGGCTTTCCTGTCGACCCGGACGTGTAGATCACATAAGCGCGGTTCTCGGGATTCAATGCCAGCGCAGGACTGCTTTGACTCTGCTGCGAGATCTCAGGCCAGTGCGAATCGATGAGCACAACTTGAGCGTTTCCAGCACTGGGTAGGTTTTCCTTGAGCTGCGACTGGGTCAGCAGCAGGGGTACTTCTGAGTCCTGGAGCATGAACGCAATGCGATCTTGCGGGTAAGCCGGATCAAGAGGAACGTAAGCCGCTCCAGCCTTGAGAATGCCCAAAAGCCCGACCACCATCTCCAAAGAACGTTCCAGACAGATGCCCACCAACCCGTCAGGGGTTGCGCCCAACTTAATCAGGTGATTCGCCACCTGATTCGCCCGCCGGTCGAGTTCACCATAGCTCAACCGTTCACTTCCAAAGACCACGGCCGTGGCATTTGGAGTTCGCGATGCTTGCGCCTCGATCAGTTGATGGACGCACAGTTGTCGCGGATACTCCATCCAGGTATCGTTCCACTCCGAAACCAGCTGTTGTTGTTCCTCATCCGTCATTATCGGGAGCCGGGAGATTCGATCATCCGGATTATCGACGAGGCCTTCCAGCAGCCTCTGATAGTGTCCCGCCATGCGGCGCATCGTCGCACTGTCAAATAAGTCGGTGCTGTAGAGGAACTGCGCGGCCAAGCTATCTCCACGCTCGCACATCTGGAGTTGCAGATCGAACTGCGACGGGCCGCAGTCGGTTTCGAGATCTGCACTCTGCTTACTCGAGTCACTATCGAACTCGGAATGCTCGAACGAAAATAGCACTTGATATAACGGATGCCGGCTGGCGTCTGACTCGGGCTGCACCGCTTGAACCACGCGCTCCCAACGGACGTTCTGATGCTCGCGCGCGCGGCTCACCGTCTCACTCACTCGCGCCAGCAACTGCCGGAACCGAAGGTCACCGCTCAAGTCAGTCCGGATCGGGAGTGCCACGGGTTCGTCTACGCCGCCGGTATCATCTTGCGATTTGCTGGCCACGGGGATGGCCAATCCGACGGCGATGTCGTCCTGGCCTGTGTACCGGGTCATCAACGCCTGGAACGCGGCCAATAGCAAAACAGGCAAACCAATCCCTTCGCCTTCCGCCAGCAGATGAAGCGCGCTATTCAGGCCTGTGGAGAGAAAAAAGCCTTCGCAGGCCGTGCGAAACGACTGGGCAGGGGGACGGGGTCGGTCCGTGGGCAATTCCAGGATCGCCGGAATCCCGGCGAGTTGCTCTCGCCAGTATGCAAATGCCTGTTCTTCGTTCTTGCGCGGACGAAATTCTGCGCGGCCTGGCTCAGCGGCAGGCGCAGTCTCGATCGCGTCCGGGGCAAAATTGAATTCAGTCATAGATAGAAGGTGTTACGGAGAATTTTGGGAAATTCTAGTAGACGAGCCGCGAGGAATGAAGCCCGTTTTCCGGGTATCGAGAAACCCAGTGACGCCGGAAACGGCTGAAAATCTTGTAACGGGTGGTCTGGAATTTTCGGCGGAAGCCTTGCCGCTCCAGTTCCTCCCGCAATACTCCCTGCTCTGGACCGCAGTGCACGAGCAGGGCTGCATTCCGGCGAGCAGCGTCACTGGCAACCACGGAGAGCAAGAGGCGGTACGCGGCTGCGAGGTCGCGGTTGCGTGCGCTCCAGGATTCATCAATCACGACAGTAGGAGTATCTGAGACCATGTGGAGTCCCAGTGCTTCAGGCTCCTCGCCGTCTTTTCCCGTGCTGGATGCCCAGCAAACGATCACAATCTGGGAGTTCTCGCGCACAATGTAGACGTGATCCCCATTCTTCATCCGCCTGCGGCAGCGCGCAAGGTCCTTGAGCGACAAAATGTCCGGATGCTCCCACGCCAGGTCGACCAAGTCCCCCAGTTGTGCCTCGCTGAGATTGGCATCGTGATCAGGATCGGGATTGACGGGCAAGTCCGAAATTCCGGTTCGTGTTGCTTCCAGCGCGAAAACGTCAGTCGATCGCTTGCTCAAGATAGAATCGCTAAACAATTGTTTTGTGACCTGGACATATACCTCGCCAACGCGCCATTCTTCTTTGCGTGTTGAACACATGCCCAGGTTCCAATCATCCAGATGCGCAGCGAACGAAAGGCTCGTAACATTGCACGGTGTCTCTTAACGATCTCCCGGGCTCTGGACAGCAGCGGTTGAAAGCAGGCCTGCGCGGTTCGTGCCCATCCTCTCAACCTACCTCTGAAGCCAGAAGACGCGAGAAAGATCGAAAACATCTCGCGCGAGTAGTTGGCAAAGCGGTCCTTGTAGAGCTCATCGCCCCTGCCAAAATCAAACTCTCTGCTGACGTGATCCCTGGCGTATTTCAGTTCGTTCCAGAGAAGCACCTCGCCGGGAGTGTAACGCCAGGCATCGAGGTCGAACGTGTGTTGGTAGAGCAGAAACTTGCCATTTACCTCAAAACCTAGATCCCAAGCCAGCGGCTTGCCATCGAGTTCCAACACCCCGAAACGTACTCTGTCCGTGGGCGTCAATTCGCGAATGAGCGACTGTATAAATTGGCAGAAGCCTGGTCTTCCGCAAGAGCTTTGCCGTCCGAGTGCAGCATGCCGACGGATCTGATGACGAAAAAAATCGGGTAGGTACTGTTGCGCCTCTTGTTCGGATTCCAGGTACCGGAACCGCAGTTCTCCAGCTTTGCGCAACTTATTTTGTAGACGGCGAGTATGGTGCTTTCCGAGCAGGGACTTGAAAACCTCGTCGCGCTGGCCACGCAGGACGATGGTTTGTTGGCGATCGTTGGGCACGCACCGCAAGTTGGCGCGCAGGCTCCGCGGCAAATCACGGTAGTAACGCACCAGGCGGGAATGACTGGAAAGGTGTTGAAAGGAGCACTCCTCCCACCCCTCCACCGACTGCAGCAGCGCCCTCAGAGCAAGGGCGAGCACGTCCGTCACCCGATGCTCCTGGCAAATGAGATCTGCGTAATCTGCTTCCGGAGTGCCCAGAAACTGCAGGAACTTGCCGCGCCTTACCAGGGGCAGAATGCCCTCGACCTCATCGCCGGCAAACACCACGAGGGTGCAGAGGCTGTAACTGCTCCCAAAAGCGTGCCACCAAGCCCTGGTCCATTCCGGAGTCTGAAACACTTCGGCGCGCGGATCAGACGCCCACAACCGCTCCCACTGCGGCCAAAGCTGCTCCAGGCGGTGAAAGTCGGTGACAACCTCGCAGCGCTCAATGGCAGCCTGGCAGCGCTCCACCGGACCATCATCACACACCATTCTCAAATCAGCAATCTCGTCCAAGGCCCTTGCGTAGGATTTCATAGTTGGGATTCTGGCTCTTTGCTGCAGACGGACCGGAGGGAGAGAAGGTGAGCTTGGCACAATTCCTGCGACCGCTGTCTCCCTGGAAAGGAGCAAGCAGGAGAAACTAAGCGGCGCCAAGCCCCTTCAGAACTGCGGGGATGGTCCTGGCCAAGATCTTCAGATCCAGCCAAAGGGACCACTTGTCGATGTATTGCATGTCCAGTTCCATCCATTTTTCGAAGGGAATGGAGTTCCGGCCATTGACCTGCCAGAGGCAAGTGATTCCAGGACGGACACTGAAGCGGCGACGATGCCAATCCTCGCTAAAGAGTTCAAAGTCGCGGATCGACATCGGGCGCGGCCCCACCAAGCTCATGTCGCCCTTCAAGACATTGATCAGCTGAGGCAGCTCATCGATGCTGGTCTTGCGCAGGAATCGTCCTACGGGGGTGATGCGGGGATCGTGTTTGATCTTGAAAACCGGACCGCTCAGCTCGTTGAGGTGTTCCAGTTGGCGCATCTTGTTTTCCGCATCCACGGTCATGCTGCGGAATTTGTAGATGGTGAACTTCCTCTTGTTTTGGCCGATTCTTCTCTGTTTGAAAAAGACGGGGCCGGGCGAAGTTAGCTTGATTGCCGCGGCAGCCAGGAGCATGATCGGGGAGACCAGGATCAGTGCGATCAAGGCCAGGCAAAAATCCAGGACTCGTTTCATCACTACCGACCAGCCTCCCATCGCTCCCGTGTAGTGAGTAATCGAGGAGTGGCCTTCCAATTCCTCCGCCCCAGAGTGCGCGACCTTCAAATTGAAGATGTTCGAGGGCATCCGCAAGATAATCCCTTGCTCTTCACAGCGCGCGGCAACCAGGGAGGCGTCGGCATGGAAGGAGCGAATGGGTAGGGCAATCACAACCTCATCCACCACGTTCTTGCGCAGGAATTCGGGAAGGCCTTCCAGGTCGCACGCCAGCGAGTGGCCAGTTCGGCGAAATTGATCGATCCCATCCCAGGGTTGGTCCGCAAACCCCATAACGCGATAGCCTAGCGTCGGGTTGGCCTGGAGTTTCGCGGCAAACTCAACCGCCCGCCGATTGGTTCCCACGATCAATACGTTGCGAAGATTGCGCCCGTGCAGCCGGGCTTGCTCCAGCACCATTCGCAAAATCAGCCGGCTGGAGACCAGCATCCCGGTGCTAATCACAAAAAAGACGATCAGGAACGGGACCTTTGAAACCATGTGGAGGTTAAATATGGCGCTTGCCACCCACAAGCCCAAGCCCCCCAGAGCTGTGCCCTTCACGATTTCGGCGGACTCAGTCCAACGGCCCGACAAGCGGTGCGAGGTATACAGCCCAAAAATCGAGAACAGGAAATGCCACAGGAGCAACAGGCCGAAAAAGATGACGAAGTTCTCCACCTTCACCCGCATAGCGAAGAACTCAGCCACCGAGACCACTCGCCCCACGCCAAGCGCAGGTACCGTGGCCAAAGCGAACGCGAAGACCATCACGGCCAAGTCAAACAGCTTAAGGGCATCTTCCAGAACTCTACGTCGAATGGACATAAGAAATGCCTCTACCGGAGACAAAACCCAGCTTCTTGAAACTGCCGGAGCCGAATACGGTTCCCGCTCCGGGTGTGGCTATTTAGTCGTCAGGGGAGGGAAATTTGTTGTAAGGAGATGTTACGAAGGAGATCTATGCCGCTGCTTCGTTTCTATAGTCTGCGGTAAATACTGTCAGGGATCGGAAATGTCCTTTGATTCAGAACCGCACCCAGAACCGGCGTCCGCGCAGCCTCGAGTTCCTGTAAAGCCTTGCGAGCTGCTCTGCGGTTGGAGGAGTTCTCCCTCAGGACCAGGGCGACCCCGTCGCACCAACTGCCTAACAAAATAGCATGATTACTGGAACTGAGGGGCGCAGCATCCAGCAGGACGTAGTCGAACTCGGATCGCAGCTCGTACATTCGCTTGCGCATCCGATCCAGGGTCAGCAGCTGCGGCGAATCTTCGGTCAGTGACCCGCAGCTCAGTAGCCAGAGATTGGACTGCGACAGCTGTTGCACAAACTGCCGTACAGGCTCCGTTCCCTGCAGGGCATCAGCCAGCCCGTAGTGATTCGGCACCCGAAACTCTTCGTGCAGTGTGGGCAAGCGCAGGTCGCAGTCCACAAGGCAGACCGAACCGCGCACTTGAGAAGCCAGAATGTCGGCGGCATGGGCACAGATCCAACTGCACCCGTTGCCCGACTCCGTGCCGGCGAATACCACCTGACGCGGTGCCGCTGGACCGGGGAGCAGGAAGAGGCGTTGCACCAGCTTCGTTACTTCGTCCCGCGCTCCTGCCTCAATCTGCAAGGCAGGAGTACCGGGAACAAATTCCTCGGCTGGCGAATCTACAGACGGATGCTGCATCTCCGCCCTCTGGCGCAGCATTTCCTGCGCCTTCCCCGCCTCAAATAGCAGCTCAAAATTTCTACTCATAAATTCCTCGCTATCCAATCCGACGGGTGCTTCGGTGCTCGAGTTCCGGAATTCGTGAGCCGTCCCGCAAAAGCTTCACGATACTCTGCATATAGGCTTTGGCTTCCACCAGCGTGAGCGCCTCGTTGTCTCGGGCATGGGCCGCCGCGTTCGCAGACCTGCCATTGGAGGGCCGCCTCTCGGGATTCGGCACGTCTTGCCAATCGACGCCCCCATGCGAGCCTTCCTCCACCATCAAGTCCAGCGAGGCATTTTCCCCAACCTGAGTAACGAGCTGCGAAAGATCGAAATCGGCGGCCACTTCTTTCATCACCTCAGCGCCGATCGTCTTTTGCCGCATCGCAAACCCGAGCGAGAGAGCGTTGAAACAGAGATTGTTGATATTGCGCGGGATGCCCAGACTCAGCTCGGCGATCATCTCGCAAGCTTCGTCGGTAAAAATCCGCTCTCCGGTGAGTCCCGCGACCTTCAGGCGGTGATCCAGGTAGTTGCGGGTCTCCTGGGGCGAGAGGCTACCCAACCGCCCGATCAGCGAAATCCGCTGTCGTAGCTGCGCAAGGGACGGCCGCGCCAGTTTGTCCGCCAGTTGCGGCTGGCCCGCCAGTATGATCTGCAGCAGCTTGGCCCGCGGCGTTTCAAAATCGGAGAGTAGGCGGATGGTCTCCAGCACCGAGGGATCCAGGTTTTGCGCTTCGTCGACAATCAGGATGCAGCGCCGCCCGGCTCTCGCCTCCTGCAAAAGGAGGCGGTTAAACTCCTCGTGCATGGCCACAGGATCCTGTCCGCCGCCGCTTTGACACCCCAGCTCGCTCAGCAGGAATCGCATGAACTCGCGCGAAGTACATTGCGTCTGGAACAGAAAAGCGGTCCGAGCCGAGGAACGAAACCGTTCTAGCAAATGAAACAACAGGGTTGTTTTCCCCATCCCCGGCACGGCAATGAGAGAAATAAAGCCGCGGCCGGCTTCAATCCCATAGTAGATGGAAGCCAGCGCCTCACGGTGCCCCGGGCTGAGATAGAGGAACCGCGGATCGGGCGTGACTCCAAACGGTTCTTCCTTAAGGCCGTAGAATTCTAGATACATTTATCCCCTAGCCAACCTGGCTGACGCTGTTCGTCGCCGAAGTGGAAAAGTCGCGATCTAAGCCGAGACCGTTGACGTTTCTGCCATTCTTCCCATGCGGAACCGCGGCCAGCACCGGAATGTTCAGCTCCGTGGAAACCTCGGCCGGCGTTCGGAAGGAAGGATCCAGATATTGCCGCCCAGCCACTGCGGCCACCGAAACCAGGACTGCGAGGAAGATGCCAGTCAACACCATCGGGAACGGAGAGTTCGAAGGCAGACTTGGCGCCACCGGCTGCTCCGCGACCGCAACGTTCAAAATGCGGGTGCGATCCAGCGCCTCACTCATACGCGCTTGTTCCTGCTTATGCAGGTAAAGAAGGTAGTTCTCCTCATTGGCCTTCATGGTGCGCTGCAAGTCCTGTTCCGTCAGCCCCTTCTGCGCCAGATCGTGAGTCTTGGATTCGTATCGAGCGACGATCGCTTCCGTCGCCGCCGCGCGCGCCTGCAGGGCGCTGTATTCAGACTTGGCCTTGGCTAGCTCTTCGTTGATCCAGGCATAGGTTGGATTTCGATCGGTGGTCTGTTCCCTGATAGGCTTGGATTCTTCGGTGGTGATGGCCGATTTCGTTTCCGCAAGTTGTTTATCAACCTCCTGGACCAGAGGGTAGTTCGGCTGATACTTGGTGAGCAGTTCGGTACGCTTCAGTTCCAGGCCCATCAGTGTGGCCTTGAGCGATTGCAGCACCTGGGCATCGTCCGATTGGCGGGTGGAAGTCGTTAAACGCTCAGGAGTGATTCCCGCCTGCTTCTCCAGCGTCTTGATGCGTTGCTCGGTGCTGGCGGCTTCCGCTCGCGTCTGTTGCAGGTTGGAGTTGAACTCGCTCAGCTTCTGCAGCGCGATGTCGCGGCTGACCTGCGGCGCCACTCCATCTTCCTGCTGCGAGAACTGTTTCATCTGAGCCTCGGCATCACTCAGGTTCTTCCGGTAACGCTCGGTCTCCTGGGCAAAAAAGTCAACCTGCCCCGGCGGACTGTGTACGGCAACGTGCTTCTGCAAATAGGCATCGTCCAGGGCTTTTAACACCTGCACCGCCTGTTGCGGATCCCGGTCGGTGTAGTGCACCTCGATAAGGTTGCTCTTCTTCACCACCGCCATTTGGATTTCTTTTCCCAGTTCGAGCGTCGCCCGGGCAATTCGTCGCTCGGGTGACGGCAGGCCAAACACCCGGTCCATAAGGGTCTTTTCCTGATCCAGTCCGCAACTGATCACCACCTGGCGGAGCACATCCGAGCTGTGCAGCAGTTCGAGTTCTGAATTCAGGTCCTCCTCGCTCACCGGCTTGGTCGCCGGGGGAGCCATGGCTTCTGTACTCACCACTGGATCCACGCGTCCCTCGCCCACCAGGAACTTCGTGCTGGCGCTATATTGGGCGGGTTGCAGGATGGCCGCGAGAATGGCACCCGTTAGAATTCCAAAGAAGCAAAGCACGGCCGTCCGCTTGTAGCGAAACCCGACGGTCAGCAGATCCTTCAGATTAAACGGAAGAGTTCGCCGCTCACTGCCCACATTAAATTCTTGATTATTCATGACAGCCCTTTCGGTCCTAGTAGGCCTTGGCAAAAGTGCCCATCGAAGAAGTTGGTAGGAACGGCTTGATCTTGGAGAAGCGGTTCTTGGGTACGAACAGCATGTCCCCGGGATGCAGGGTGGGGTCTTCGCCCAAGTTTCCCGACTTCTCCATCTTTTTCAAGTTGAAAATCTTGGCTGAAACCCAATTGTCATCAACCCGACGGAATAGCAGCACTTGCGAGTGCTTGGCGCTGTCCTGGAATCCGCCGGCCATGGCAATGGCCTCGGTCAGGGTCGTGGTGCCGCGCAGGTCGTATTTGCCCGGTCGCCCCACCTGGCCGTCGGCAATGAAGTAGGGTTTCTCAAAATCCTTGAGGGTCACGCTGATCAGCGGATCGTGGAGAATGTTTTCGTAGGCGGTTCGAAGTGTGGCGGTCAGTTGAGGCACCGTCTGCTCAGCAACGTGCACATCGCCAATGCCGCGCAATGTGATGTAGCCATCGGGTTGCACCGATACCGTCTGATTGAATTCGGGGCTGAGTTCAAACGCGACGTCGAACACGTCACCCGGACGCAGTTTGTAACGGGGATAACGATCTCGAAGCCCGGGCTCCGACCCCGACTCACCCGCTTTTGCGCTCGGCGCCGCCACTAGGGCCGCTGAATTGGCCGACGCCACCGTGCTTGCACTCTTCTGCGCGACTCCGCTCTGCCAGGCCAGCCCCAGCACGGCTATCAGTGCGATGATCCTGTTTGTACGTTGAATTTGCATCTCTGACTTCTCCTGTCCGATACGTCCCAAACTGGGCCTGACGCCTCCTTGGGATGCAAGGTGACGCGCAAGTGTTTACGCCGCCGTTATATTGTGCTGGCGAATTTTGTAGAGCAATCCGCGGTAGCTGATCTTCAGCAAACGCGCCGCCTGTTTCCGATTCCATCCGGTACGCTGCAGCGCTGCCATAATGGCTTTGATTTCTACCTGCATACGGACGCTGCGCAATGAGGCAATCGGTTCCTCGTTGCCCTGACTCTGGCTTGCGGTACGTTCCGCACCATCCGTCAGCTTCGGTTCTTGCTCAGACTGATTCATGATTGAGTTTTGAGTAATTTCACTTAGAGGGCGGCTCATGCCATTACCTCGACGAAAATCTGCGACTGCCGTTTGTTGATCTCCCGGGGGTCTCTAGCAAGAAAAAAACGGTAACGAACTTAAATGGGTTCAACCTGGTAGCCTTCGATGCGAATAGAAAGCGACCGCTGGATGGGCTCAACCGAAATAACCAGATTCCGGCTTCCGTTGTGTGCCACCAGGATGCCCTCCACTCCGTCGAGAGCGCCCCCGCGAACACGGACGCGCTGGCCCACTCGCAAGAACACATGTTGCGTAAAAGGCATATCGCTGGCGACCACGGCCCGCACTGCTTCAATCTGCTCTGCGGGAATAGGACTGCCCTGGCCCTGCCCGCCCACCATGTCAACCACCCCTTGAGTCTTCAAGACCCGGAGTCGCTCTTCTGGTGTGGGAGCGATGCGAACAAATGCATAGCCCGCAAACAGCGGCGCTTCGACTACTTTGCGCCGATCACTCCATTGGCGGACCTGGCTGATGACGGGAGAGAACACATCAATGCCCTGCCCCTGCAGGTGGCGTTCCACTACTTTCTCGTGGCGCGACCGTGTCCGGATGGCATACCACTTCATGGCCTCCGGCGTTTCCACCGGATGCATCGAGGCTTTTGCCGCAATTGCAACCCCACTGGTGGTGCTCATAGCTCCGCCCTCTGAGTCACATCCCGACTCCGGCAAACCCCTTGCGTTTAGCAGACGGCTATGCGACGTCACTCTGGGTCTGTTTAGAACCAGAATTCGCGCATGTCTTTTCGGGGGGAGTGATTGCTAAGTAGCATCGGCCCACGGGCGACGCAAGGAACAAAAGTGAGTTCAGACTACCGACCATCGCAGTTTTGTGCAAGTGGCCGAAAGTCCTACTAACTAAAGTCTCTAAGAGCCCCGGAAACCCGTGTCAGAAGCGGCAGAGGGCGGTATAGACAGCGCCTGAGATGATGCGAACCGCAACACTTCTCCCCCGGCCAGGAGACCTCCGCACCGCTCGGCAGCCTACGGCCTTTGCCAGCACGAAGGCGACCAAGTTGTCGGCAAAGCCATTAGTTTTATGGGATATAGTTCAGAGGGGCGAAAGGGTTCGTTCTAACCCTATTCCAAGGCAGCCGGCGCTCTCACGAACCTGATGGGCTCTCGATTTGGTTCCGAGGCCAGACGCATCCTGCTGATCGTAGGTCATAGGCCACTCACGGTCGGCATGACCGGTGCGAGCGAGCCAGCCATTCCCCTCGTGTACGGAAGCACGGGCACACCAACGAGTTCTCTCGGCCGGCTCGCTCTCCTCACATTCGCGAAAGTGAGAACGAGCTGACTCGAGATTTGTTGTTACGCTATCTTATCGCGAAGCTAGTGTCTCATCGCAGCGTTGGCTGACTCTGCCGCCGCTTTTAGTTCCTGGTTGGCCTGTACCAGGAGCTGCCGCGCTCGCTCTGCGTGCCCTTTCATGTCGTATTTGTTATTTTTTTGGGCTTCGTGGATGTAGCGGTTCGCTTCCGCCACCAGACGCTGGGCCTCGGCTAGATTTGGATGGCGTCCCTTATCAATGTCCACCACTGGATCTTGGGCCACGGTTATGCTGCATAACAACAGAGTGCTGAACAACGCGGCGAATAACTGAATTTTCCTCATTCCTTTTCCTACTAGATCCAAATACTGGAAGTCCAGCAGATTTTCGGGGGACAGTCTATCACCTCAATCAACGCCGGGGCGAAACGCCGCTCGAGTCATCACTTCGAAAAGGATTTGCCAGCCGGTAGGTATGGAGGCGCGGGAAGGAATTGAACCTCCGATTAGGGCTTTGCAAGCCCTTCCCTTAGCCGTCTTGGGTACCGCGCCTCAGTCGTCGCTCCCAGACACGCTCAGACGAGTCTGGAGCCTTTAGCACAGGAGCAGGGGGATATTCGGGTAAGTCGGAACTCCGTTTTGCGGAATCCCGGAATGACCATAGTATATATCCCCTTATTTTTTTGCCGCGCCGATTTTCTCAGCTGGAGAATTCTGACAGGGCTCGCGCCGCAACACAAGAAACGCTGGGTCATGGGCGAGTGGATTGATCACAAAGCAGGAGGGCGCGCTTCGAGGCTTCGTCGGGCGAAACCCATCTTCCCCCGCGCAACATCGGTGCCGTCCACGGTCGCAACAACTTCCACCACCGCAAAATCGTCGATGAACTTCAAAACCTTCACATCCATTTCCATCCTGTCGCCGGGAACCACCGGCTTCAGGAACCTCATCTCATTGATCGAACCGAGCACTAGAAACTCCCCCGGCCCCGTTCCGGTTCCCATCGTTTTGGAGAATAGAATGGAGGCCGTTTGTCCAACCGCCTCCACGATCAAAGTTCCCGGCATCACGGCGTACTCGGGAAAGTGCCCCAGAAACTGGATCTCATTCCCCGTGACATTCTTGATCGCCTGAATCCTCTTCCCCGGCTCCAGCAAAATCACGCAGTCGACCATGATCATGGGAAACCGCTGCTTGAGAGCGGCTCGCACTTCCTCAAATGTCATCACTGGTGTGGTCATCTATGAATCACCCGTTTCCCCATCGATTCTCTTCCCGCGCCGATGCTGGATCGTAGCCGGTCAGGTTCAACGTGACCGCAGAATCATGGCTGTAGCGCGCGGCAAGAATCGTGATCCCTTCGGAATCGCGGCTGCATCGGAAGCTAGCCGCGACGCGCGCAGCCCGGCAGCCTCGGCCATCTGCAGCGGCCGGCTTTCCCAGTTGTATTCAAAAACATGATCCCGCTGCGGCGACTCCAGCGCGGTGCTGAAAAACACCAGCCCATCCGGAGTGACTCTTCGGGCCATCGTCGCAAAAAGTGGCGTCGGATCCAGCAAGTGCTCGGCGAGCATTCCCGAAATTACTCCCTGGTATCGTTCGACGCTACCGCCCGTGTCCACTTTCAGCGCATCCTTCACCTCAAAACGCACGCGATCAATATGCCCGGAAACGGCCAGCAACCGATTGGCCACTGCCACCGCCGGTGGACTAATGTCCGAGCCTTCGATCTGTAGATCAGGCCGCTCCTCCGCCGCCAGCAGACTCAACACCCCGTGTCCGGCGGCCAGCTCAAGAACGGTCGCGCCCTTAGGCAGCCGCCGCACGAACTCGTCTCGAAACATCGCGATGTGGCTGATCATCGACGGCCAGAACGGATAGATCAGAATCGCCGCCCACATATATGGGATCATGTAGCCTTCGTGCTCGTACACCCCTGACATGATTTCCGGCATGTGTTCCGGAGTGTAACGTCCCTCACGCTCGTAAATCGCCTTTGCCTTAGCCACTCCCACGCAGTATTCGGCATATCCGCGCGCCGCCGCGTCAAACACCGTGTCCCCGTAGGCCGCTTCGGCCCAGCGCGCCAGCGGATTCAACAACCACGAGCACAATTCCCGATTGGCTTCAAACGTCGCCCGCGCACTCGGAGCAAACATCTTCGCCTTGCGATCCATCGCTTCCAGAAACGCTTCCGCAGTCTTCATCTCCACACTCTCTCTTATTCAGTCCTGACCCAGTCAGTCCTGAGAACGCACATGCCGCACCATGCGGACCATCGGACGCACCAGGTCCGTCCCATCCCACGGTGAACCGAAAACATGCATCTGCCCAAGGCGCACCACTCGATCCACTCCGTGGCGCCCGGCAGCCTGAGCCAGAAACTCTTCCCGGCGCGCGTCTTTCACCGCCAGTCCCAACGTCTGCACCGTTCCATCGAACTTCGAGATCACTTCCAACAGGTCATCCGCCACCAGAACGCTGAGCGTCCGGCCTTGAGTCGGCTCCGGGATGTCGACGCCCTTCCCTTGCAGGATCGTCCAATCCGTTGACTGCGGAAAGCACGCGCGGTTCGCCACGTCATCCAAAAGCCACGACGCCCGCGCCTGGCAGATGGCCGAGGTCAGCGCAGGCTCGATTTCGAGCCGCGGATGCGCACGGTTCTCTTCCTGAAAAGCGGCCTTTAAATCTTCCACGAACTCAGCCGCATCACAGCCGTCGCCATGCTCGAGAAACAAAGTTTGCGGCGAGGAGCATGCTTGTTGCTCAAACTGCCAGACGTCGCGTGCCATGCGCCGGCACCACGATGCGCGTTCCTTCCGCTCCCCCCACACACCCGCATCCATCGCCGCGACCGAGAGCCGCGGGCCAAAGACTAGCACTCGTGCCCAGTGGGGAAAAGGTAGCGCCCGTACCTGCGAAACTGCCTCTTCGCCGCCCCAAATCATCGCGCCATCCACCGAATTCGCCATGGCTTCCTGCAAATCGGTGCGGGAATGATCGAAGCTGGCCAGGAAGATTCGCTCCGTCAGCACGCTATCGCGATCTACTTCCTGCAATCTCTCCATCACCAACCCTGTCGGATCCATCAACCCGCTCGGCACCCGCACCACGCAACTGTTGCCTCCAAGTAACGCGCAGGTCAGCGACAAGATAGGCTGGATCTCGATGTTCCCTGCCGGCCAGTGCCCCACCACTCCCAGGGGAAACGCCCGCAGACGCGTGCGTCCGTCCTCGCGCCACCCGCACTCGAGAGATTCCGCGCCCAACTCGCGGAGCAAGATCGGCTCCAGCGTGCCGCGTCGCAGCCACAACCGTAGAAACGCGACGCCTGGGATTTCGCGTACTCCGGGAACGTCCAGCGCGGCCGCCCATTCCTCAAAAACCTCAAGCACCACTCCAGGCGTGAGATCTTTTTCGAGCGCAGTCCTGCGCAGGCTTTGCGCAGCGCCCGTGATCTCCTCGGCAGAAACGATTCTATGGATCAGATCCCTCATGGCCCGCCGCCGCGCCGCTGGCGTGTCGTCTCCAGGTTGCCGCAGCCGCGTACCTCCACCTTGGGCACACGCCGCAGGAATCGGAAATGAGTGCCGCGCCGCCCGCAGTCGCAGCCATCGTGCCCGATAATCTCGCCCATATCGTCGGTCAGAAGCAAGAATCCAGGAAAACTTGTCGGCAGCACGCTGCACACCTGAACCAACCCTTGCTGCCCGGCCTCAACCGGCGCCAGCGTCAGAGGATCCCGGATGATCACCTCGGCAAAAGCAGGTACATGTTTGTGGCCACGCGTACAATCCGGATAAACGACGCCCACGTTTTCTACCATGCCGTAGTAGTCGATGATTCGCTCGGTCGGACAACCGAACACAGACGCCACGTCACGTACAAATTGATCCTTCGTGACCGCCTGCTGCTCCAGCCGCTTCCACCCACCGCTATGCAGCAGGTGGACATTGGGCAGATTCAGCGTGATACCAGCACGCTTCAGAGGCCCCACCAGTTGCGTCCAGATCACGTAAGTGAATCCGTACACCAGGACCTCAGTCTCTTTCCACTTCGCTGCACACGTCAACAGCTTTTCTAGATTGAGGCCAAGCTCACCCTGCGAATCAAGGCGCAAGCACGAGACGATTTCGGTGGCGAATGATCCGAGCGCTTGAATGGCCGCACCACGCGCTCCCAGTTCACTCTGGCGCCCAAGACTTTCCTGGGTATCGATGACCAGATAAGGCCGGCGAGCCGCTCCGACGAAATCACGGATGATCGCAATGACACCCTTCGTCATCCGCCGGGACGTCGCCGCATCCAGCACTACCCGACTCGGCACTTGCCCGCTGGTCGAACTGGAGGTGAGAGTGCGCTTCACCTCGCTCGCCGGCACCAGGCTCAGCGGCGGATTCGCCTTGAACACGCTGACCGGCAAATAGGGGAGATCGGCTATCTTATCGGCCGCGGCCAGGCTTACCGGCCAGTGGCGCACGTAATTCGAAAACTGCGAACTGCGCTCGCACGCGTACTCGAGTTCGCGCTTGAATAGCGCCAGCAGAGCATCGGTCCGCTGCCCTGGAGCCATTGAATAGGGCCCCGCATCCAGCAGCGTCCCGATGGACTGCTCGAGCCCCGCTAACTGGATGTGAGGGTCTGCCAACTGGCTCATATCATTGTCGTCAACTATGTCGTCAACAACGTCGCCAACTGGGAACGGGCGATCTTGCCGTTGGCGGTCCGCGGCAATGCTGGGACGACCTTCACTGCGACGCAGGTCCAATGCGAAGGCAGCGCGCGCCGCACCCGTTCGCCGAAGTCGTCGCCCGGATCGTCCGCAGTTACGCCGTTGGCGATGCCGTGATCCGCCACCACCAGCAGCGCCACCGCCTCTCCAGCTTCCGGATGTTTCACACCGACCGCCGCACATTCGCTCACGCCGGCCATCGCTCCGACCTTAGCTTCGACTTCCCCGACGCTAACGCGGACGCCACGAATCTTGATGAAATCATCGGTGCGCCCCTTGATCCACAGGTACCCGTCCTCGTCCAGACAGGCGAAATCGCCCGTCCGGAGCCATCCGTCGCCGAACTTGCGCTCCGTCGATTCCGGATCATCCAGATATCCCAGGCAGACCGACGGTCCGCGCACCTGAATTTCGCCAGTTTCCCCCAGCGGCAGTTCCCTTCCTTCCTCATCGACTATGCGGACTTCGAGATTGTGGAGCGGGACTCCCGCACTGCCGAGTTTGTCGGCTAAGCACTCCGGGGGCAGACAGGAAATTCGGGCCGTGGCTTCCGTCTGGCCGTACATAACAAAGAATTCGACCGCAGGCACGATTTCACGCATCTCCTGTACATTCTCGGCAGGAAGCGCGCCACCAGCCTGAAGAAATCGCCGCAGTCCCGGCAAGGGAATGTTCCTCAGATTCGAGCGCCGTAACAGAACGTTATAAATGATCGGAACGCCCGCAAAAGTCGTGCAGCGGTAGGTGTTGATCGCCTGCAGCACCCTGTCGGGAAACATGAATCGCGAGTCAAATACAACTCCTCCGCCTTGATACAGGTGCGTGTGCATCACGCTCGCGCCGAAGCAGTAACTGATGGGCATGACCAGCATCGCCCTTTCATTCGTCCCCAAATGCTGGCTGCGAATAATGGCTTGGGTGTTTGAGGTCAAATTGCCATGGCTCACGATCACCAGCCGCGGCACGCCCGTAGAGCCGGACGTCGGCATGAGCGCAGCGACATCGTCTTCCGCACAGGGATTTGCTGGGAGCGATTCGCGCGATCGCGCCGGGAAGTTCCCATCGACCACCAGAATACGATTCCCTCGGACCCAATCGCAGCTCACGCCTTTCGCGGTCCAAACCGCTTTCGCCTGCGACGTGGCCAATAGCGAGTCGCCGGAACTGGTCAGCAACCGTTCCTCGACCGGAACCGGCACCACACCGGCATACATCGCGCCAAGATAGGCAAGCGTGCTCGCCGGGCTCAGACCACAGCCCAACAAAATCCGATCTCCAGGCCGCAGTCCAGCCGAAAGGAAGCCGGCGGCAAAGCCAACCACGAGCCCGGGCAATTCACACCCGGCAATCGTTTGCCCCTTCGCGGCGTCGATCAGGCACGAGGCTTCCCCCAGACGCTGGACCAGGCGGCCCGCAAAGTTCATCTCACTACAGTTAGGCACCTTGAACCTGACCCAGCTTGGATTGCACGATGCGGCAGATTTCCTTGACATTCTCCATCGCCATCAGGTCATCCACGTCGAAGGTCAGTCCAAAGGCCTGCTCCAGGCTGCTGGCCAGCGTTACATGCCCCATGGAATCCCAAGCCGAAACATCGCTCGGCACCGTGTCGATCGTAATGGTTTGCGGGTCAATATCGAATGCGGACTTGAACGCAGCGCGCACTCTCCCTAGTAATTCTTCGTTGTAGTTTCCCATTGCTTTCTCTCACCCAACATACTCAAGATCGGTCCCAATCGGCAACGAATTTGCCGACACTATATTTCGCCTAGTGATCATCCCCCAAAGGCCAGGCACCACTCGCCATCGAGACGCGAAAGGAAGGCGTCCCCGCTATTGAGAAGTTCCAGGAAATTGGGTTTGCGGGCATGGGCTACCGTCCAACCCCCGCGACAAGTGAAGAAGCAGTTCTTCTCCGAAAAATCGTCCATCCACCGGCGATCTGCGATGCCATGTACCGCAATCGCTCCGTGGCTCCAGGCGTCATAAAAAAGGTGATCGAGAATTTCCCTGACGTGGCGCCGTGCGCCGCCGATTTGCGCCACATCGGCAAGACCGCCCTCGCTTCGATAGTAGAGGTACCAGCCGACAATCTTGCCATCGGGGTCGCGGAGGACTAATTTTCGAAGCCCATCCCCGTGCCCTTTCATCCGTTCCATAAAACTCAGAAGCCAATGGAGCGAAGGGGCGTCATACTCCGGCCACAGGGAATGTCCGCCACGAAACTCCGCCGCGCAGTTCAGCAACGTATCGACGTCCAGTTCAGAGGCCTGCAGAGGAGACTTGGCGCTCCGAAATGGATTGGACGCGAGCTTCATCGCCAGGCTGTCCACGGCACTACAAAAAGGCTTGGCGGCAAAGGCCAGGGCACCCGCGAGGGTGGACTCGGATAAGTGCGTCACCGCGTAAGCCAGACACTGTGCCGGCCGTAACAGGCGCATCCAATGCAGGCTGAAGGGCATAATTGTGGTAAAGCCAAGCCGCTCCAGCAGCGCTCGCGATGTGTCGTTCGCGGAATCAGTCTGCGACAGATCCTGTCCCCCCGCCATATAAGTTCGCAGCAAATGCAGGCCCGCCAGCGTGGTCCGAAACTCCGGACGCACCACAAAATTTCCCCCATAGGCAATTCGAACCGGCTCGCCTTTGAACGACATCTTCCGTGGAACCACCCCCAGAAATCCCGCAATCGTTCCTTTCTCGTCATAAACCAGCGAAGGGAGAGAATCGTCGATCCACGGGTTGGTAAAGTAGAGCTCTTGGAGGAAGGACTGCACTGCCGGAGGAGGAGGGCCCTTGCGCTCGCGCAGGACCGTCCAGTAAAGGTCAGCAACCTGCGGGATGTCGTCCTTAGCAAGAGGGCGTACGGGCATGTCTTTTAACCCGCGAGACTATCTCGGCAGCAGCCATCGCAGCTCCGCTTCGGGTAAGCGTCCTCCGTGGGTGGAGTTTAGCAGTGCAAACCACCCCCGGGCAATGGAATGTATGGTGACCGGCCGCCTCCAACACGACGTGGAATGATCTCAAAACTTTAAGATGAGCCCTTTAGTGCTATTTACTCCGAGCCAAACTTCTCCTAGAGTAGATCCAGTGGATCAACGAAGCTGATTGCAGATAGCTTCGCTCGGTCAGAGTGTGCTCCCCGTCGGTTCATTCTCCAGTGTCCGACTTAGGCGCTGGAGGTCGTGGCTGTTCCGAAATTATCAGTTTTGGTCTCCATACCTGCTCTTATGGCGCATTTAAGCAACCTACCCAATCAGGCCAACCAGGAGAGGCTGCGGATTCTGGCTGCCGACAGCACCTCCATGAGCACACAGTTGCTGGTCGAAGCTTTGGCCAAGAATGCTCAGTTCCACGTCATCGAAGCACCTTCGGCTGAACCCGATATTCTAGGCCTGATGAGGAGTGAACGTCCCGACGTCCTGCTCATCGGCGCCAGGTTGGGCCACGACGGCCGGGGAGTTTTCGAACTCGTCCGCAACATTCGTGCCGAACTGCCCGATTCGCGCGTGGTGGTACTGCTCGACCACTCCGAGCCGGTCCTAGTCGTGGAGGCATTTCGCGCTGGAGCCCACG
Source organism: uncultured Acidobacteriaceae bacterium (assembly GCA_963819035.1). Taxonomy (GTDB): domain Bacteria; phylum Acidobacteriota; class Terriglobia; order Terriglobales; family Acidobacteriaceae; genus Sulfotelmatobacter. The sequence goes on from CAWFUU010000012.1 coordinate 322,456, forward strand.
GAATTTTCTGCCGCACGCAACCACTCCGGTTGCTGGCCAAGTGCATCGAATGCGTTCATTCGGGGCAAGTATGGGCCAACAGCAGCGAATTACATTTCTTGCTCGAAGCACTGGCGCAAGCCAATCACCCCAACTTCACCCACCTGGCCAACTCTCCACTCTCCGCCCGCGAGGCGGACGTGGTTCGATGCGTCGCCGAGGGACTCACCAATCGGGAAATTGCGCGCCGTTTGAAGCTCACCGAACACACGGTCAAGAATTATCTGTTCCGGATCTTCGATAAGCTGGGCGTTTCCAGCCGAGTCGAAGTCGTGCTCTATGCCCTCAATGGCGAGGCCCGCACGATCGCTCACCAGAACGGTCGCAGGTCGCAATCGGCAGCTGCTCGCAAGTCCGCCGGCGCCGCTCCGGCCGCGGTCCGCAAGACCACACCGCAGAATTAACCTTGGGCTGCGTGTTTTCCTACTGAGCCAATCGGAAGTTCAGCGTCACCCTCGTCTGCATCTCCACCGGTCTCCCGTTGATGAGTCGGGGCTTGAATTTCCACTGTTTCATCGCGTCGGAAGCGGCCTGGGCCAGCAGCGGCGGCCCACTTGCAACCCGAACTTCCTGCACCGCTCCGTCGGCGCCGATGTGAACATCCAGTATCACCGAGCCCTGGATATTTTGTTGACGCGCAGCTTCCGGATATTCAGGTTCGACTCGGTGCAGTAAGCTGCCGTCGGCGCTGGCGGCAGGCCTCTCTCCTGGGCCCTCCGCTTGCGGCGAAGAAGGGCTCTGCACCCCCTTTTCCGGGCTCTTCCCTGGAGTCTCATTCGGCGGCAGACGGAATACTTCCGCACCGTTGCGCAGCACCAGCAACCCCCCCGGAGGAACTCGCCTCTTGCTCGGTTGAGCGGGAGAGGCCTCCGCCGCGTTCGGTGCGCCACCTTTATTAGGATTTCCTGCGTTGGCCAACGAGGTTGGCTCGGCCGTTTTCGGTCCGGCACCCGACGCATTCAAGGCCGGCTGAGGTTGCGAGTTCGGGTGGGGCGATCCCCATTGTCTGCCCAAAAGCAAGCCAATCAGAACGGCGCAAACCAAAGCCGACGCGGCCCGCAACCACCGGGTCGCATAGAGTCGACGGCCCGGCGCGTCCTCTGCATCCCTTGGCGCAGCTTCGACTGGCGCAGCTTCCACCTCAGAAACATCCAAGGAGTGGCTCGCTGGTGCGTAATCCAACGGACGCTCTTCCTCTGGTTGATCTTCGACAGCGCTTGTGGGTGCCCTAGACTCGCTGCACAAATCCAGCGGGTGCGCGGCATGCTCCAGGTTGTTCAGGGTACGGTCGGCGAGAACCTCGAGAGTGCGCTCGTCGCGCACTCCAAAGGCGTACGGCCGGGCGGAAAACAATTCGATCACTCCCACCAAATCTCCCCCGCGGAGCAGGGGCATGACCACGACCGAGCGCACGCCCAGGCGGGCTGACCCATCGATATCCACTCGCGAGTCCAACAGCACGTCGTCGCACCACTGGGTTCGGCGGGTCTTGAAGCAGGCACCGGAAAGGCCCAACTCCGTGTCCAGGCGCGATCCCAACTCCGGCGCGGTCGGACCGCTGCTGGCACGGCAGACCATTTCCCCGTCGCGCTCCAAAACCACGGCAGCGCCAGTCGCACCCGTCGCCAGACACGCCTGTTCCACAATTTCGTTGAGCACAATCTCGAGCGCCAGATCGGCCGACAACTCCGGCGGCAACCCGCCTCCGCTCTGCGCGGAAAAGCGCGCCGCCAGATCGGCAAGATTGGTTTCGAAATTGCTTTCGTCCGGCACCACCCGGAGCAGTCCAGTGGCGGATAGAAGAGGTTTCGACGACTCGGGTCCCGACATCGAGTGCTCCGGCATTACCGACAAGCCCGACAACGCAATGGAGTTGGCCTTGAACGGAGTGTCCCCCGCAAGGCGGGGCGATGTCAATGCTGCTTTAGTGCCATTCGTTCTTCGGTAATCATGCCCTGCAGAAGCTCGACTTCACCCGCAGTCAGCTAAAATCAGGGCGATGAAAGTCGTCTTCTTCCCAACCCCGGGAAGGTTTCAGCGTTGGCTCGAAGAGTCGCACCAGCGCTGCGAGGAACTTTGGGTTGGGTTCTACAAGAAGTCTTCCGACAAGCCGAGCATCACCTATCCCGAGGCGGTCGACGAAGCCCTCTGTTTCGGCTGGATCGACGGCCTCCGCAAGAGAGTGGACGACGACACCTATACCGTTCGCTTCACGCCCCGCAACCCAAAGAGCCAGTGGAGCGCGGTGAACATCAGGAAAGCCGAAAGGCTTTCCGGCGCCGGACGCATGCGCCCCCCCGGCCTCGAAGCGTTTGCCGGCGCACACCACCAACCCCGCAAGTATTCTTACGAACAACGAAACCAAGCGAGCTTCTCCGGTGAACAGGAGCGCCGTTTCCGGTCGAACCGCAAGGCCTGGCACTTCTTCCAGGCCCAGCCTCCGTGGTACCGGAGAACGGCAACCTTCTGGGTCGTCAGCGCGAAACAGGAAGAAACGCGCCAAAAACGGCTCGCCAGATTGATCGCCGATTCCGATCATGGTCAGCCGATCAAGCCACTGCGCAGGCTGCAGGTCCCAAAACGGCCGAAAAAAAACATTAGAACCACAGAGGTGGAGTCTTTTCATCTCTTGCAATGGTAGGCTTGTCTGTAGCATACAACTCAAACGAAAGCTGTTTCCGGACATTGCATCACGGGAGTTTGAATCATGCGCATCGCTGTCGTCGGTTCCGGATACGTGGGTTTGGTAGCAGGGGCGTGCTTTGCCGACCTCGGTCATGAAGTCATTCTCGTAGACAATGACCGCGAGAAACTGGCTGCTCTGCGCAATGGTGAAGTGCCGATTCACGAAAAATTCCTGCCCGAATTGTTGAGCCGCCACCGCGGCCATCGTCTAACTTTTTCCGATAACCTGCAGGAAGCCGTTCGCCTGAGTGCCGCGATCTTCGTGGCCGTCGGTACACCGCCGACGCAGAGCGGGGAGGCGGACTTGTCGTACGTGGAATCGGTGGCCCGCGAGATCTCCAGCGGCATCAACGAATACAAGGTTGTCGTCGAAAAAAGCACGGTTCCGGTCTACACCAGCGAATGGGTGCGCAAGATCATCCTGCGCAATGGAACCGACGCGGATCTGTTCGACGTGGCATCGAATCCCGAGTTTCTTCGTGAAGGCACCGCGGTCACAGACTTCCTGTTCCCCGATCGCATCGTGATCGGCTGCGATAGCGAGCGGTCGGCCGAGGTGCTGCGCCAGATCTACGCTGCGCTCACCGATGGCACCTACTACGAGCGCGCCGACGCCATTCCGCAACCCGATCGCACCTCTGTTCCCGCGCCCATCATCGTGACCAGCACCAAGAGCGCGGAATTGATCAAGCACGCTTCCAATGCGTTTCTCGCGCTGAAGATTTCTTTCATCAATGCGGTCGCATCCGTCTGTGAATCCGTTGGCGCCGACGTCAATCAGGTGGTGCACGGCATCGGCACGGACACCCGCATCGGCCCGCGCTTCCTGAATCCCGGCATCGGCTACGGCGGCTCCTGCTTCCCCAAGGATGTGATGGCGTTTCGCGCTGTAGCCCGCGAATCCGGCTACGACTTCCGTCTCCTCGACGAAGTCATGCGCATCAACGACGAACAGCGCCAACGCTTCCTCCGCAAAGTCCGCAGCGCCTTGTGGACCTTGCGCGGCAAGAATCTGGGCGTACTCGGGCTCGCCTTCAAAGGCGGCACCGACGACATCCGCGAATCGCCTGCGATTTTCCTGGTACAGGCCCTCATGCAGGAAGGCAGCAATATCCGGGCCTACGATCCCGCCGCCATGGAGCGCGCGCAGGAACTGATCAGCTCCGGCATCACCTTTGTCAACTCCGCCTACGAAGCGGCACACGAGGCGGACGCACTGCTGATCCTCACCGAGTGGGAAGAGTTCGCGAATCTCGATCTCAGCCGCCTACGCCGCGAACTCAAGTATCCCATCGTAATCGACGGCCGCAACCTTTATGATCCCGACGTAATGGCGGCTCAGGGCTTCACTTACTACAGCGTCGGCCGCGCCGCCTCGTATCCGGACGGAGTGCCGGCCGCAATGCTGAAAAACGGGTTGAGGAACAACACGGCATGAGTCCACTGCAACGCGCGCTCGTCACCGGTGGCGCCGGATTTCTAGGCTCTCACCTCTGCGATGCCCTGCTGGCCGAAGGTTGGAGCGTGGTCGCCGTCGACAACCTGCTCACTGGCCGCCTGGCCAACCTTGCGCATTTGAAAAATGAATCGGGTTTCGAGTTTGTAGAAAAAGACATCTGCGAGCCCTTCGACGTCGGCAAGGTGGGTTATGTCTTCCACTTCGCCAGTCCGGCCAGTCCCGTCGATTACAGCACTCACGGCATCGCCACCCTGCAGGTTGGATCGCTCGGCACTTTTCACGCGCTCGATCTCGCCCGCAAGTACGGCGCGAAGTATCTGGTATCATCCACCTCCGAATGCTACGGCGATCCGCTCGAGCATCCGCAGAAGGAAACGTATTGGGGCCACGTCAATCCCATCGGTCCGCGTTCGGTCTACGACGAAGCCAAGCGCTTCACCGAGGCCGTAACCATGGCCTACCGCCGCTATCACCGCGTGGACACCCGCATCGTGCGCATCTTCAATACCTACGGCCCGCGATTGCAATTGAATGACGGCCGCGTCGTTTCCAATTTCATGAAGCAGGCCCTGCGCGGGGAAGACCTCACCGTTTATGGTGACGGCCATCAGACCCGCAGCTTCTGCTACGTGAGCGATGAAATCGATGGCTTCCTGCGCCTTTCAAGGTCCGACGAGCATCTGCCCGTGAACATAGGAAACCCGAACGAGTTCACGATTCTGGAATGCGCGCAAATGGTGTTAAAGGTGACGGGATCGAAGAGCAAGATTGGTTACGAACCGCTTCCGCAGGACGATCCCAAGCAGCGCCAACCCGACATCACCAAGGCGCGCCAGTTGCTGGGCTGGGAGCCGAAGGTCGACCTCGAGACCGGCCTGCGCCGCTCACTCGACTACTTCAAGAAGGCCGTCGCCGAAGAAGCAGCAATGAAGTAAAGGGGCTGTGCAGATTTGCCATCGAGACAACACGGAAAGCCTGCCCAGAGATCATTGCAAAACCTTGCCTTTTTCGAGGGGAACAAGATCGATCTAATTGGAGGGTTCCGTCGTCGCCGCGACGTAGTCGGTGAGCTTCTTAACGTTCTCAAGCTCTTCCTTAGTCTTCAGTTCGAATGCGACGCCCATCCCGTAGCCGGGATGCGAAGCCAGCACCTGCCCGCGCAAACGTAATTTCATTTCGTAGGTCCGGACCAGAATCTCGACCGAGGAGTTGACAGGAAATGGCAGGGGAACTTCCAGATAGCAACCACCCGAACTCAGATCCGTAAGGCAGCAGTGGTTGGGAACCGAGGTCCCGGTGTGATAAACCTCCGCGCCCAGGCGGCAGGCGTAGCGCTTCTGGGCGCGACGATTGTCAGTATCCGGACGCTCGCTGCCCCCCTCCGTTTGCACGGCGGGAACTGCCTCGCGAGACGCCTTGGTTTCACGCCCTGGCTTCTCGCTGCTGTCCGCCTCTTGCTCCTTGATCGCAGCGACCGTTGCCACCAGCAACGGCTCTTCCATCTCAACCGTGACATCGGGCAGCCGCTCTTGCTGCGATTCCCCGGTCAGGTTTGCGTCCAGGAACTCGTTCAACATCCGGCGCGAAGCCTTGGGCACGTCCACAAACTGAACTCCGGCCCGGCCATTCCAATCTTGCCAAATCAGCTGCCCGGACAGGCGAACGCTCGAAGACTGGCCCGGCAGTTGAAACGTGAAATACACCTTGCCGACGGGAGGAAGCTTCTTGCCGAAGCGCACCGACATGCCATCTTGCGCTACGTCGACCAGGGTAGCCTTCTCCTGCTGCACGTTCGCATAATCCACAGTGGCGTGCACGTGCACCGAGGCTCGGGCGCTCTTGCGTTTTTCCTTGCGCATCACCGCGCGCGCAGCCCGCAGGCTGCTCAGGGCCCGGTCGTAAGCGACTGGCTTATAAAGCACGAAATTCACGCCCAGGGAAAACATCTCGCGAATGCTCTCTTGCCCGGACACGAGCGCGATGGCCAGAGTGGCGTCATTGGTGCGCGACAGGCGGGTGTCGCGCAACAGCGTAATAACGTCCGCGTTCGACTCTCCATCTGCAATCACTGCGTCAAAACGGTCTTGCGCCAGCCGCAGGGAAGCGCGAGCAAAATCTGGACAGGATTCGACCCGAATTCGGAGTTCCTCGAGCACGCGGCGTAATACCTGGGCCGCAGCCTCGTCCACGCACACCAGCAGGGCTGTGAGAGTCATACTTGCCCATCATGGTAGGTTTCCGCAGTTCCCTCGACAAGTTACCAGGGTCATGGCGAAAACCAGGGAAACGCCCCTAAGTGTTCTGCCATCAATCGCCACCATCGGTAACCACTGCAGATGACAAAAGGCCAACGCCCCAGCGTTGGACTGTCGTGCTTTGACGCCGCCCCAACCCCTTCCTAGGATGAAACATGACGCGATGAAGGATCGCGCTTCCCCTGTACTGTTCGCCGGAGGGGATGCGCAGTATTGGTCCTTACCCGGGTTGGTTCACGGGCTCCGTCGGAGCGAGAACGCGTCCAACGGGCGCCTTCCTCCTCCACGAAAGAGTGCTATGACATCGAGGAAAAATCGCGGGTACTCGTTATTGGAGATGATGATCGTCGTCGCCATCGGTATGACGTTGGCGAGTATCAGCTTCATTGCAATGATGCCCCTGATGAATAAGTCGCACCTGGATTCGGCCTATGACACGACTTTGATGGCGCTGCGCAATACGCGGCATTTGGCCATCACACAGAGCCACTCATACATTCTCATCTTTGACCCGACTGCCGGAACCATCACGGTTCAGTATCAGGGACCCGCAGACCCCACGACCGGCATCGTCCCAGCGGCGGTACTGGTCAACACCTATAGCTTGCCGAGCGATGTAAGCTTTGCGGTTCAAAGCGGATTCCCCGCAACTACGCCAGACGGATTTGGCTCGGGGGGCACGGCCGTTGATTTTGGCTATCTTCCCATCGGAGGAACCGGAGGCTCCCATCAGGTCGTGTTTATGCCGGATGGCTCCTCCCGGGACACGGTCGGCAACTACAACAGCGGCGTGCTCTACCTCACTCGCCCCAGTGCTGATAAATACAGTTCGCGGGCCATCACGGTCTGGGGCGCCACTGGCCGGGTTCGCGGATGGCGTCTCTATCCGCAGTCAGGTGGCACATGGGTACAACAATGAGCCAGCACAAGAGCACACAGAAACTGGTCCGGGGCCCACAAGCCGGATTTTCGCTGATCGAGGTCATGATCGCTATCGTCGTCATGACGATCGGTCTCCTGGCGGTCGTGGCTTCGATTGCCACGGCCCTCGCCACAACCCAATCTGCCCAGGAAGATCTCATTGCCAGGCAAAAGGCGCTGGACGCTCTGGAGAGCATCTATACCGCCCGCAACAGCCAGCAAATTCCGTTTAAGTCCATCGATAACACCGTCAACGGCGGAGTTTTCCTGAGCGGAGCGCAGCCCTTGCTTTGCGCCGGAGCCGACGGTCTTTTCGGCACCAACGATGACGTCCCCTGCACCACTACGGCCGGCGCGACCTGCCCGAACGGCGGCGTCGAATGCATGGTGATGCCCGACCGCACGGGCGTGCTGGGCACTACCGGCCCAATCATGAGCCTGAGCAATTTCACTCGCACCATCACCATCAACCACGTGCTACTTCCCAACGGCACCGTGAACCAAAACATGATCGCAGTCAGCATCACCGTCAGCTACACGAAGGCAGGACTGCCAGCCCGGAACTATACCGTGAATGGGCTGATCTCGCAGTTTCACTGATTCCGACGATGGCTACAAATATGGAAACGACAAAATCTCAGCGCGGCTTCACACTGCTGGAACTCCTGGTCGCTTCGTCTTTGGGGCTCATAGTGATCCTGGCTATGACCAGCTTGTTCAAGACGGGCATGGACGCGACATTCACCGTCACTCAGCGTCTCGAAGTGCAGCAGAACATGAGGGCCGCTATCGAACTGATGGGGGAAGACATTAGCCACGCCGGCGCCGGACTCCCTACGGGTGGTCTGTCATTGGTACAGGGCGGCACGGTATCGAAGATCGGCTGCGACCAGCAGACAGGCACTTGCTATTTGCCCAGCGGAAACTACCCCAATAGCGGACTCGGGGTTCCCAATTTCATGTACGGCATCATTCCTGGATTCAAGAACGGCGTCCAAAATAGCGTGACCATTCCGAACACCACAGGACAGATCAACGACAGCATTACCTCGATATACGCCGACTACAACTTTCCGCTGACAAATTTTAAGTTCAGCGTTACGGACGCCACCCATGTCGCGGTAACGCTGAGGCCACTGCCCTTTGTGACCGATACGACCCAGCCGACGAATATTCTGGCTGCCGGAGGACTGAATGGCCTCGGTGGCGATGTGCTGTTATTCCTGGTAAACGTACCGGGAACGGGAAAGGCGAGCGATCCTAACGGTAACAGCCTCGTCCTGAATGCGTCCGTGGCGGCGGAAGTCACGGCTGTCACCGGCACAGTGGGCACCACGGCATGCACGCAGGCTTCCGGTTGCTCCTGGACTCTCACCTTCGCCACCGGAGACGCACTGAACCTCAATCAAACCGGGGGAACGACGAACAATCTGAGTGCGGTATCGGCAGCCGTCGCCGCCAACCCCGCGACCGCCCAGACGTCGGTCGCGCGTCTCAACGTCGTCAGCTACTTCCTGCAGGTTCCAACCACGGCGGGCATTGTGCAGACGCCACGCCTGATGCGCCAGGTCAGCGGCTTTACTCCTGTCCCGGTGGCCGACAACATTATCAACTTGCAGTTCAGTTACGACGTGATCGATTCCGTGAAGGGCACCATCAACGCCAATCTCCCCGATCCCATCGGCGCGGGGCAATCCCCGAGCCTGATTCAAAAGGTCAATATGGCGATTATGGGCGAGAGCCTGACTTCAGGCGGCAACAAGTCGCAGAGCATGTATTTGATGTCTTCGGTCGCGGCACGCGATATGAGTTTCTGCAATTCGTACAGCGACAGTTCAACGGTCTGCCAATGAACGACGGACAAGTGGGATTCGGAGGAAGAGCAATGGGTAAGAGCAAACGAGACTCGCGAGGTTTTACTCTCATCGCGGCGCTCCTGTTGACCATATTGTTGTCGGGCGTTGCGGTCGGACTGCTCTACATGGTCACCAACGAAGCGCGCATGGGCGGTAATGACCTGGAAGGCAACATGGCCTACTACGGCGCCGAAGCCGGTATCGAGAATTTGACGGCGCAGCTCTCCCAGCTCTATCAGAGTTCGACGACACCGGATGCGAACGCCGTCAACGCCTTGTGGCAGAACAACGCCAACCTGCCGACGGCGATTTCTGGCTCCAACATCACGTACATGAACTACCAGCAGAAGATCACATGGCCGTTCAGCGATGCCAAGGGCAATCCAGCGGGCACCTGGGATATCGTGGGCTCCGGGCCGGATCAGGGAATGACAGCCACTGTCATTCCTTTTAACTTGCAGGTCACCGCCACCCGGGCAGCCGGTGTCGGCGCAGTTGCTGCAAATACTGCGCTAGCCGCGACGGGCGCCTCAGTGAACATGACCCGCACGGTAGAGGTAGCGTTGCTGCCGGCTTTTGAGTTTGGCATCTTCTGCGATGGCGACTGCGATTACTTCGCCGGCCCTCCCTTTAACTTCGGAGGCCGAGTTCACACCAATAGCAGCTTGTTCCTGGCTGCCAATAGCGGCCCACTGACTTTTACTGACAAGATCGCCGCCGTTGGCCAGGTGGTCACGGACCAACTGGAAAACGGCAACAAGACCGGGCCCGGAAACTACGGCGGCGCGGTCTTTATCCCTACCCAGGCCGGCGGCTGCCCGGCTGCCCCTGGCTCTGGACCGGTCGCCGGAACTTGCGTGGCGCTTCCATCCGGCAGTTGGAAAGGAGGTTTCCCACCCAATCCCGGAAATACCGGCCCCAACGATGGCGGCGCGGCCGATGGTACTTGGAAAGGGAACACAACTCAGTTCAATGGCTACATCAGGAACGGCCTCACCGGAGCGACCAAGCTGCAGTTACCCTTCGTAAATTCGGGGAACAAGGTTGGGGCCATCGACATTATCCGCAGACCGACACCCGGCGACACTACGCTGCTGACTAACTCGCGGCTTTATACTGAAGCTGCGATCCGCATCCTGCTGGCGGATACAGAAGGCGATCTCTACCCTGGCGAGGTCCGTTCCGATCCTGCCCAGGATATTCAGCTCGGCACCCCGTTCAATGGTGGCAATGCTTATGTGAATGTACCGAATCCCGCGACCGGGAACGGGGTTGCTGCCGGCAACATGTACTTTGCCACTGCCTTAAAAGGTACAGCCGGGAACAACTGGACCACGACTCCACCGACGGGATGCACCGGCACTCTGACATCGTGGCCCCTGTTGGGAGAAGTGACCACTGCCAGCAAGTGCCAGGGTGCATGGCTCCGAGTGGAATATTGGAACGGCACCAACTGGGTCGGCGTCACAACCGAATGGCTCGGATACGGGTTCGGCCGCGGGTACAATGCGGCTCCTACCCATCCATTCAACACTTCTACTGCCGTCGCTCCCTACTGCCAAAACTATCCCGCTGTGCCGGTCGCCCAGTGCCAGAACGGAATCAGTCCTGCCATCCTGATTCTGCAGCAACTTCAACAGAGCGTGGCTCCAGCCGGCGCCACCGGTGCGGTCGGCACGGCGAATAATTGGATACCCATCAATTTTTACGATTCGCGCGAAGGTGAGCCGCGAGATACACGCCCCGCCGGCGACAACGGCCTCAACTGCAGTCCGATCGGAATCATGAACGCCGTTGAGCTCGATGTGGGCAACCTGTGGCTCTGGCTGCAAGGCAAAGTCTCGCCTTACAGCATACTGGCCACCGGCCCGAAAGTGAGCACGACCAACCAGAGCGGCACCGTCGAGAACGGCTACATCCTCTATTTCGCCGACCATCGCGGCATGCTCCCCGATGCACACCCATTAACGACTTTCAATAACAACTTCTCCGGCATGTCGGGTTTGAACGATACGATCAACTCCGGCTCAACAGTCGGGGTGCCCGACAACAAACTGGAAGCCATCACTTACTATGCCACCTCGCCGGAAGATACAGCGGTAAAGGGCAACGGCTTCCTGGACAACTGGGGTCAGGCAAATCTGGGCGCCGGTTTTGGCATTGCCTCGGGCTCGATGGGCCAGCCTTACTACATTTCCGGTTCCGTCACGACCAATGCGATCCAATGCGAGTCCTACACATTCCCAGCCGTCACTAAAGTCGGTGGCGTTGCCACCGCCGAGTGGAACATGGTCGCCGGGCCTCGTCACGTGCTGCGCCTGGTTGACGGAGGCATGGATACCCTCGGAAACAGTTACGTGCCACCCACAGGGGCTGCGACTCTCCCGAATGGGCAGGTACTGGCGGGGACGGGTGGCTTCACTGTCGCCTCCGAGGAACCGGTTTACGTGTATGGAGACTACAACACCGGCTACAAAGATCCTTTCTGGCCCAGCGAAAACGTAACTACGACTCCACATTCTGCAGCTGCCATCATCGCGGACGCAGTCACGCTGCTTTCCAATCCACCGGCGACCAGCGCTGTGTATCAGACGCCGACCACCAACACCGGCTGGACCGACCTGGAAAGTTTCAGGTATCCAGCGAACCCGGTTAGCAACCGGCCCAGCAACACCAGCTATTACCGAACCGCGATTGCGGCCGGCAAGAGCATTCCGTTCCCACAACCAGCGTGGGGAGGGGCGGACATGGGCACCGACGGAGGCATGCACAACTTCTTGCGCTACCTGGAAAACCGCGGAGCAAACGGCGCGCAAGTGAACTACGCCGGGTCGATGATCAGCATGTACTATTCGCAATATGCTACCGGCATCTTCAAGTGTTGCAACGCGGTGTATGGCGCTCCTCAGCGAAACTACTTCTTCGACTCGCAGTTTCAGGTACCCTCGAACCTGCCTCCTGGAACGCCCATGTTCCAGGACGTCGTCAGCTTGAGCTACCACCAGAACTACACGCCGCAGTAAGTTCGCGCATCTGATCCCAGCCCCGGCCTCGCGGCCGGGGCATTTTCTTTCCCCGCAAGTTCGATACAATCGACAGACGCCAGCCTTATGGCGGCCTCAGGACATGCGACCATTTTCTTTTCGTAACGCCTTTTCGTGGCTGATCTTCCTAGCCTCGGCCCTCACCGCCATCGGCCTGTTTTTCATCCCAGCTTTCGTCATTCGCCCCTTCCACCACCAGATGGTCGGCGCCCTCACGCTGGCGATGGATCTCCGACAACGCGCTCCCCGGGGAATTCTGACGGCCGCACTTATTTGTCTTGTTTTCGCTGTCATTCTATGGGGATCAAGCAACCTGTGGCGCAAGATCGTCCTGTCTGCTCTGATGCTGCTAGTCGCTTTCTCTGCGGTCATGGCCCGCTTGAACTACTTCGAGTGGATGTTTCATCCCGTCGACAGCGCGCAATTCGTCGCTGAACCGGCGAGCAAACTCGACAAAGATGAAATGATTCTCGCCATCCGGTTCGGCAGCGACGCCCGCGCTTATCCCATCAGCGAGATGGCCTATCACCACATCCTTAACGATGTCGTCGATGGCGTTCCTGTAGCCGTCACGTATTGAACGCTCTGTCACACCGGTCTGGTGTGGAAGCGATCTGTGAACGGCAGAGTGCTGCACTTCTACCTGGCCGGCATTAACAACCAGAACTTCCTCATGCGCGACAAAGAGAGCGGCTCGTGGTGGCAGCAAATCACCGGCAAAGCCATCTTCGGCCCGATGCAAGGCGCTTCGCTCGATCTGGTGCCGAGCGACGAGCTCACCTTCGGAGAGTGGAAGTCGGAGGTCTCCGACGGAAAAGTGCTCGCCCCAGTGCCTAAGTTCACAAAGGAATACGACCCCAAATGGGAGTCCGAAGTCGCCAAGCTCCCGCTGGTAATTAGCTTCCCGGGAACGGAATTGAAGTCTCGCGACGTGGTTGTAGGCGTCACACTCGACGGCGGTAGCCGCGCTTATCCTTGGGATACGCTGGTCAAACAGTCTCCACTGGTCGACCAGATCCACGGTACGCCGCTGCTGGTTGTGGTTGGCCCCGACGACAAGTCCTTCCGCGTATTCATCCGGCGCGTCGATGGAAAAGACGCCGAGTTCTTCCTCAAGGGCGAGGCCGGAGGCGAGACGCCCGCTGTCGCGAAAGCTGAGACCTCCGCCGCTCCAAAGCCCGCATCGTTAGCGGCCTCCACGTCCACGGCTTCGCCCGCCAGCGCTACCACCCCATTTCCAGCGACCACTGGCAAAGACCCCAGCAAAGAAAAAGACTGGTCCTTGCTCGACAGCGCAACCGCCAGCGAATGGAATTTCCAGGGGTGCGCCGTTTCCGGCGGGGCGCAAGGCAAGTGCCTCGATCGCGTTCCGGCGCTGAAAGACTACTGGTTCGACTGGCGCAATTATCATCCGGATACGACCATTTATAAGCATTAGCAATCGATTTGCGTCATCATCGTTGACTAGCGGCGCTGGAGCGTCCAGAATGCTTGTCATCCAAGCCGGGTCGCTTGGTGTGCCCTCCCTGTACCTGGTCGCCGGAGTCACGAGTCATGTCAACGACGTCCTCTTATCCTCGCCGCGTCCTGAATTCCTGCAAGGGCGTGGACCGGTTGCTTGTCTGCGCGGTTGCCTTCGGGTTCGTTGGCGGCACGATGGCGCAGGCACAGTTGCCATACATGAACGCAGGTCCAGACTCGGCGTTCGCACAAATCGACTTCGCGCAGATTTACCTGGACACCGGCAACCGGCAGATGAAAAAGAATGCCGAACAACAGGAACAGAGGAAGCATCTGGTTGATTCCGGGGCCGTTTCGGCTCTCGATCTGGACGCTCCGGGCAAGGCCATTGATGAATTCAACACCGCTAGCACACTCTTGAAAGCGCAGAAATCAAAAGAAGCGATCGCGCACTTGCAAAAAGCGATTGCCGCCTACCCGAAGTTTGTCATTGCCCACAACACGCTCGGCCTGGCCTACCTCGATCAGGAGGATGGTCGCGCCAAGGACGAATTCGAAGCGGCCGCAAAGTTGGACGAGAAATTTCCCGGCTCGTTCCTGAATCTCGGCCTGTTGGCGTTGTCCGCGAAGGATTTTGGGACGCGCTTGTTCCCATCTGGAGAAAGCGGCTTCCCTCAGAAGCCAAGGATCCGAAGATCCTTTCGGCGTTGGCGTTTGCCGAAAATGGAGACCATCAATACCAGCAGACCCTGGAGACAGCCAACCGGGTGCATGCTCTCGACCACCGTGGAATGGCCAACGTGCACTACATCGCCGCCGCCGCGGCCCTGTCACTCGGCGATCTCGATAAGGTCCAGACCGAGCTGAAGCTGTTTCTGGCCGAGGACCCCACCAATCCTCTGGCTCCGGTCGCGCGCAAGAATCTGGATACGCTGGCGCATCGCAACCAAGGAACGAGCGTGACGGCGGGCAGTCCAGCAGCAAGCCACGACGTCCGCTTCTGCTACGCCACAAACCTTCCCCAACAGCGAACATCTGGCGGAACAGGTGAATGCTGTCGGAGAGGAACGCCGCGGAAGTCTGCGCACGGCACCAACGCCGGCCGAGCCAACCGCCGTCGCGGCAAACGCCAGCCAGCGCATCATTCCGGTACTCCGGAGGCTAGCAAGGTCCGCGGGCGGGGCATGGACGATTCACAAGTCGGTTGACGAAACCGCCTTGTTCTTTGCCGTCAGCAGCCACGGACATATGGTGAGCGATCTGGATCTCTCCAACATCCAGATCCGCGACGACAACAAGCCTCCGGAAAAAGTACTGCAGTTCGTTCCACAATCGAAGCTTCCCCTGCGATTGGGTCTGTTGATCGATACCAGCGGCTCAGTGCAGACCCGGTTTTCCTTCGAGAAACATGCCGCCAGTAAGTTCCTCGAAAAGGTGTTGAACGGCACTTCCGACCTTGGGTTCGTAGCGGGCTTCTCCAGCGACACCATCATTACCCAGGACTTCACGCCGGACCCGGCAGCATTGGCTAAGGGGGTTGAGACCCTCACCAACGGTGGTGGTACGGCTCTGTTTGATGCCGTCTCGTTGGCCAGCTGGAAACTCGCGGCGTACCCGGAGCAGGAGCGGGTAGCGAGAGTCCTGGTCGTACTCAGCGATGGCGAGGATAATTCCAGCCACCGAAGTCTCAAGCAGGTCATAGAAGACGCCGAAACCAAGGGTGTAACGATTTACACCGTCAGCACGTCAGAGAATACCGACGCCAAAACAGATGCCGACCGAGTATTGCAGTTGCTGGCGGAGCGCAGCGGAGGGGAATCTATGTTTCCCGGCGACATGATTGCGCTGAATAAATCCCTCGAAAGGCTCCGCGATTTGATCCGCAGCCGCTACCTGATCGCTTACAAAGCGGCCGGGTTCGAGCCCAATGGAAAGTACCGCACTATCCACATCGATGCCGAAAAAGACGGCAAGCATCTGCAGGTGCATGCGCGCAAGGGCTACTACGCCCGCGTCGAGACCCCCAACAACTGAAGCTACCGGCGCACTGTCCCGCGACCCGGTACAAATTCGCAAACATTCTTTTTCGATCGACCCACTCCGCGCAGACTTCATCTACACTCTCCCAATCAGTGATTTCCCTAGGGAGGATCGACTTTGTCTGCCATTCGCGCAATTTTCTGGGACGTCGGCGGCGTGCTGCTCACCAATGCCTGGGATCACACGCAGCGCTCCGCGACCCTCCAGCATTTTGGACTGGACGAGGAGGAGTTCCACGACCGCCATGAAATGGTGGTCTCGTCGTTCGAGCGCGGCAAGATCACGCTCGACGAATACCTCGACCGCACCGTTTTCTATCGCACGCGTCCGTTCACCCGCGAGGCGTTTCGCGACTTCATGTTTTCCCTTTCCCAGCCTCTTCCTGGAGTTCTTGAATTCGCGCAGTCTCTGACTGATTCGGGCAAGTATTTCATGGGCACCATCAACAACGAATCCCGTGAGCTCAACGACTATCGCATCGAAAAATTCGGCATGCGCAAAATCTTCCGGATTTTTTTCAGTTCCTGTTTTGTGGGACTGCGCAAGCCGGAGCGCGACATCTACCGGTTGGCGCTCGAAACCACGCAGATTCCCGCCGATGAATGTTGCTTCATCGACGATCGCGCCCTGAACCTGGAATGTGCCGCCCAGTTGGGAATGCGAACGATCGAAATGCAGGCGCTGGCACAACTGCGCGAGAGCCTGGGCAAATTGGGAGTGAGCCCGTAGGGTGCGTGAGAAAACAAGCTCCGCGGAAGACGGTACGCCAAAAGTCACCGAGATCCAGCCGCGTATCGGCGACATAATTTAGCCCCGGACGTAAGTCCGGGGTCCGTGGTCAAAAAAGGAATCGAGTCCCGGAGGGACGGCATCGGTTCTCACGCACTCTCTCCAGGCCAGCGTCGTTGGCGAAACTCCGCTTAACGCAAAACCTGGTCACGGAGTCTTGCGGGCATCCCGGACCTTGACCACAGCGCCGGGTGGAATATCGGATTCCAGCATGGTGAGCGAGAGGTCGCTCGACCAGCAGTCGGCGGTTAACTTCCATTCCCCGCCACTCTGCCGCGCACAAACCCACAGATACTTGCCGCGCTCCTCGCGCCGCTTACCGGTTGCGCCCGGGACCAGGGCTTTGCAGCGTCCCGCCTCGTAGGCCAGGTCGCCCATAACTTCCGCCCGCAAAGGTTCGACTTCCACTTCTCCCAGTCCCGCCTCGAGCGCGCCAAAGAAAAATTCACGGATCGCGGCTGCTCCCCGCACTGGAGGATAGTTCGACCGCAGCACCAGCGCATCGGCCGCGTAGAGTTCGAGCAGGTCGTCCAGATGCTTGGTATTGCAGGCCAGCACCCACTCCTGAATGACGCGCCGCACCGCGGCTTCCGCCCGACTCATGTCTCCGCGCTGCGCCGCGTTCGGGCGCATCTTGTCTTCCCGGACGGCATCGGCCCGCACGGGCTCGGCCCCACGGGGGGGAACCCCACCCTCGTAGCCGCCCGGAAAGTAATGATGGTGATAGTGATGGTGGTAGTGATGCGTTTCGCGGATGACCTCGCGATTCCCGCTCGCACTGGCTAGCGCATCGTTTAGAAAAGGATTCGGAGGGAGCGCGAGCGCATGCCCAGGCTGATGTTCCTCGGGCGGGTAGCCGTTGTCGATTCGGTCCGAAGCACCCATGGGGGTTCCGCACATGCCGCAGAACTTGCTCACCGCGCCATTGTTGTGTCCGCACACGCGACACACGCCCGAGGTGGCGTTAGCACTCAAACCATTCGCAGGAAATGCGTTGGTGGTCAGTGCGTGTGCCACATCGACAGAAGCCTGTTCGGCGTCGTTTTCCGCGGCCAGCCGCTGAACGGCTTCGAGCGCCGCCGCGATAGCCTCTGGATTCGGCCGCGAGCGACGCAATTCCGGCTCCAGCTTACGGTAGATTTCCCGCATCTCAGCGCTGCGCTCCGGAACGCGCGCCGACTGCGACTCATCAGGAAAACCGGGATGTCTGGGAAGCTTCTTGTCTTTGTCCACGGATCCGAGTCAGTCCCTGTTGGGGACATTCTAGCCGCTCGGCCTACCGGATGGAAAACTCGATTTTGCCTTCGGTCTCGGTCGGCACGCCGTTGCAGGTAGCAGGACGATATCTCCAGCGGCGCACCGTTTCAAGAACGTGCCGGTCGCCAGCCATTCCCGCGCTCTCCAGGATCAGCGGGCTGTGCACGTGGCCGTCGGTACCGATGATGAAACTGACGCGCACTCTTTTGCCGCGTCCGGCGGGAGTGAGTAGCGGATCCGGCGTAGCCAGGGCGACTGGAGCCTGCACCTGCTCGCAAGACCAGCGCCAGCTGGTGTGGGGCACATCGCTGAACTGCGAGGCGCGGGTCAGCGTCCGGGAGAGATGGCGTTCCCGCTGCTCCAGAACTGCCGATTGCACGCGGGGCGCCTCGGTGGTTGCGGCCAGAGCAGAAAGGGGCGTCAACAGCACAAGCGCGGCAGCGCAAAAGCGATGAAACATTCCGTCTTTCACTCGCCCTCTCATCGACGACCCTATGAGGGGCAACTCCCGGGCCACACAGTTGCAATATATCTACTTTATTTACAATAGATTACAAGCATAACTTCAGGAGGAACTGCGTCCATGTGAAAGCTGTTGCACATGAAACGGAGACGGCTTGCGCAGGTGCTCGCGCGGCGTGTGCCTGCTGAGGTTTGTGTTGGAACTGCCGACAAGAACTCTGCCTAACGGTTTGCTCATCCCGCCGAGCGACGCAGGGTCAGCAAAGTGACCTCCGGAGGGCAGTTCAAGCGGATTGGAAGTCCGATGGTCCCCAGGCCGGGATTCGTGTAGAGGGTCAGCGGACCGATTTTGTACAAGCCCATGTAATATTTCCTGGCCAGATCAGGCAAGTACAGTGGCGGAAGAAAAGGAATTCGCACTTGCCCGCCATGAGAATGTCCCGAGAGTTGAAGGTCGATCGGATAATGCGCCGCATAATCGGCGAAGTCCGGTTCGTGCGCGAGCAGGACAGTCGCCTCATCGCGCGGAACATCTGCCAGGGTCGAATCCAGATCAGAGGTTCTGCTCAGGATGTCACTCACACCGCTCAGCCAGAATCGGGCGCCCTTGAGCTCAATCGGTACCGAGCGATTGCCCAGCACTGGAATCCCTTGGGAGAGCAGCGCGTTGGTGACTCGGTTGGCATCAGTGTCGCAGTCATGATTCCCCAGCACCGCCCACAAACCGAGAGGCGCGCGCATTTGCTGCAACAACACAGCGCAAGGCTCGGCGTCGGCAGCCGCCTTCTCCTCGTCCCCGCCGAAGGACGGCACAGTAACGAAGTCCCCCGCCAGCACAATCAAATCCGGACGCAAAGCGTTCACCATGCCGATTGCTGCCTTCAGTGGGTGCGCGGAAAAGTGAGGATCGTAATGAAAATCGCTCAAAAGGACGATGGTGAAGCCCTCCAGTTGGGCGGGCCAGCGACGAAGTGCAATCTCCATCCGCACCACGCGCGGGTGATTGGGCTCGATAAGAAAAGAATCTCCGGCGATGGCCGCGACTCCGGCAGCCGCCGCGAGACCGATAAACTTTCGTCTGTTAGTAGGAAGAAATGCCAATCGATTTGTAGGCTCTATTTCGCCTTATGCTTTGCGGGACAGCGCGGCATGCCTCACTCCAGCATATCGCGAACCTTAGGGTTCGCGATATGCCGGAAATGAGGTGAAATCAGAAACTGAAGGTTGCCTGCAAATCAAGGCGCCGAACCGCTGACCCAGTGGAGAAGGGCCCCCCCTGCAACGCGTTGGGGGTATCGAAGAACCGGGAGCCGACCACGCCACTTGGATTCGCCGTATTCACCTTGTTAAACACATTGCGTACGTTTACTCCGAGAGTAAGGTTGTAGCGGCGGTCGGAACTGGCGCCACCCATCATGGGGCCGCCGCCGAAGAGCGGACCGCGCGGGCCTCCACCTCCCCCGCGACCGCCGCCACCGGGCCCGCCCGGCCCCCCTGGCCCGCTCGGATTGCCGGTAGCGCCTTTAGTCTTCGCGCCAAAGCCGAAGGTCTTGGTGAGGCGCAGATTCAGCACGAAATGGGAGGGTCCGGTGCCGTAGTTGATGGGAAGAATTCGCTCCGGAGTTGCCGCCAAGTCAGGCCTGGTGTCAAAGGTTCCCAGCGGAGTGCAGTAGAGGTTGAGATTGGTCGCGCTTGGTGCAGACTTGGTGCAGGCAACGGACGACACAAATCCCGGGCGATCGTTAAAGATCGAGTCGCCGTTAACATCGTTGGGTGAGGTGATATTGAAAGGCGAACCGGAGCTGGCAATCATGAACGGGCTTAGACGCAAGGCATAGGGCAACGAAATGCTTCCCCCAAGAAAGAGGCGGTTGCGCGTGTCGAACGAAGCGCGGCCGTAATCCTGGCCGATGTTGTAGGAATTCGATGCGAAGTTCGAGACTCCGGAGGCATCGCTGTTGGCGTAGTTCAGTACGTAGTACCCAAAAAGTTGGAGCTTGGAGCCGACTCGAATGTTTGTGTTCGTGATGAGTTGGTGCTGCCGGAATACCGCTTCCGAAACGTATTGATAGACGTTTCCTTCGGCGGGATTTGGCCGTTGACCGTTGATGGGCGCATTGGCGTTAATCGTGCCGAATTGGTCGAATCCTCGCGAATCCAGGTAGGTCACCGACAAGGTAGCTGACTTCGTGACCTGACGTTCCACGCTGACGGCGGATTGCAGCGTGTAAGGTGCGTGCAGTCTGGGGTCAACGCGGTAGATCGTCGGAATGCTGGTCGCGTTCGACAAGCTGCAATTGGCAGCGACCGGGAAGCAAGTCGGTTCATTGATCACGAACTGTTGCTGCACCAGACCGTTTACGCGATCTGCCTGCAGAATTTGCTCGGACTGGAAGCGATCGTAGAAGATTCCAAAGCCGCCACGGATGACGACCTTGGGCGGAGCGCTTCGGCCTCCGACTCCCCAGGCAAATCCCACCCGCGGTGCCCAATCCCCGTGATCGTGGATGTCGTTTTGGGTTTCGAAGCGCAGGCCGTAGCTCAGCGTGAGGTTTGGTCGCACGCGCCAATCATCTTGCATGTAGAGACCGGCATCGTAAGTCGTAACACTGGCATTGGGGACACCAGTGACAATCGAAAGCTGATCCGGCGTGGGAGCTGGGGACGACAATGCCGGACAGACCGGCGGTCGTGAACTGAGTAGAGAGCACTTCACGGCCTGGTACTCCGTCAAAGACGAGAATGTGAAAGTGCCGTTGAACCCTGAGGTCGAAGTACCCGCGTCGCGCAACGCACGCACTCTGGCGCCAAATTTCAGGTTGTGATTGCCGTGAATCAGCGAAGTATAGTTCTGAAATTCGTAGTGATCCTGGTGATCGATGCTTGTGCCCTGGTTGTTGCCACCGCCTCCGAAGAATCCGCGGACATTGATGGTGGGATCGGTGCTGAGCGCGTTCTGGCTGTCGCTCTCGCGAAGGTATTGAAAGCGAGTCTCGTTGACGATTTTCGATCCGAACACCTGGGTATCGCCAATCTGGAGCGTATGTTCGGTTGAGTCGGAGTTGTAGCCTTCGGTGGCGAGGTTGAACTGCCCGATCCCATCGTTATTCTGCGTATCGCGAAAGTACTGATACCGCGCGGTCAGCGTGTTGTTCTTGGTGATGGCCCAGTCAAAGCGCGGACCGATGTTGGTGCGATGGCGAGGGTTAGGAACGGATTCCACGATTGGGAAGGGATTGAGATTCTGATCGAGAATGGTGGCGTTGATGGCAACGAGATCGTTGATGTTGCGACGCTCCACGTTGAAAAAGAAGGATGCAGACTTTCCCAGCGGACCACCGACGTTGCCGCTGTATTGCGTGGAGTCGTAACCGGGTTCAGTTCCGGCAAAGGGATTGTGGGAATTGAAGACGGAGTCATTCCCAAGCACGAAGACCTGGCCATGATACTTGTCGGTTCCCGGCTTGGTGAAGATTTCGATCCGGCCGTAGCCCAGCTTGTCGTACTCGGAAGAAAATGGATTCTGGTTGATGCGGATCTCGCGAATCGACGACTTGGGCGGAAGCTGGCCCGCAGTGAAGCCGTCAATGTACATCTGCCCGCCATTGGGTCCGGCTGAGGGTCCGGCGAGGGCCTCCAAGTCGGACTGCAGCTCATCAGGATCGTCTGGCAAAGCTTCGAGTTCTTTGCCGGAAATCACGATGGCCCCCGCGTTGCTCGATGGATTCACGTCGATGGTCGGGGCGGTGTCAGAAACCTGCAGCTTCTGCGTCTCCACTTCGATGGTCATGGACACGTTGAGCCGCAACGGTTGATCGGCCACCACGACATTGTCGTTCTCGTAGACAGTGAATCCCAGCGCCACCACGGTGAGCGAATACTTCCCTGCCGCCAGCGCTTTGAACTCGTACATGCCCTGGGCATTGGTCTGGGCGGTGACTGGAGATCCGGTGGCCGGGGTCATCACAACCGTAGCGCCAGTAATGGCCGCACCGGAAGGATCGGTTACTTGGCCGCGCAAGGCTCCCGAGGTAGTTTGGGCAGCCGACGCGGCCAGCGGAAGAAATAGCAATACCAGTAAAAAGATGATGAAAACCTGTTTCATAAATAAACTCTGTTGCTGTATCGGCCCTTCTCTCAGCGGCTTGACCCGCGAATCTTGAAGTTCTTCATAGAACTTTAAAGCGAAATTACTGATTGCCGGCATCGCCACCCGGAGCGCCACCCAGACTCCAGGGAGTGAGCATCATGGCCTGGCTGCCATTGGGTGCGGCTCGCAGAATCGGTTCCACTCCACTCAGCAGCGTGATGGCCGTGCTCGCGCTGGAGACCGAGCCTTGCGTTGCCACCATCATGACAGCGTCGCCTTTGTGCAGGTCGGCGAGCGCGACGGCTGGCATGCGACTGAGCATTTGCGCGAAGTCGGGAGCTCCCCCGCCCCGCATGCCGCCACCCATACCTCCTCCGCCCATTCCTCCCGCACCCGCACCTCCTCCATTTGGATTCATTCCGCCGGATGAGGCTGGTGCCGCTGCCCCAGCTTGTGCGTTCTGTCTCGTGGTTCCCGTGGCAGCGCCCGGCATGCCAGGAGGCATTGCCCCTGCCATGGATGCTTTCAGCCGCATGGCAATACGCTGCGCCATCTCCGCCGGGAGCTGGTGCAGTTGCGAGTCGGAAGTGATCTTCACCTGCACCGCCTTCTTGCTCAGCACGTCCTGAATGGTTAGCGTGCCCGCCGTGGCATCGACGGAGTTGACGGTTCCCGCAATGTTGCGGAAGCTACCGCTAACGATCTCCTCGGCAGTAAGCTCGGTCCCATCGGCATTGCGGTCGCCACGGGCACGCAATTGGTCTCCCGGTTGAACTTGGTCCAAGGTGCTGGGCTTGGCGTCCTCAAACTTGGTCGAGTCGGGAGCGTAGCGCCGCACCACTGTGTTCTTAGACGCATGCACGGCAATGGTCTTCTTTCCGGTGAACCCGGTCACGGAAATTGTGACCGTCCCGGTTGCCGGGTCTACCCCACTGACCAGCCCGCCCACTCCGCGCTTCTGCCAATCCTGGCGGATCTGGTCCGTCACTGCCGCGACCACTGAACGCGTGATGACCAGGATCTCAAGCGTGGCGATTGATTTGCCATCTTCAGAGGCGAAACCACGGACCCGAATCGTGTCGCCTACCTGCAAGTCCTGCAACTGGATCGGCGTCGCGTTCTTCAGATCCTTTTCGCCCGAGGCGAGGCGCAGGATCCGCGCCGCAGATTGCACGTTCGCAATGATCTCCGGCCCAGAGTCGGGCGCCAAAGTGACGGAGTTTCCGTTGATGCTCTTGATGGTCCCAACGCGCTTCGCCACAGGAGCAGTACCTGCCGCCGGCTGCTGCTGCCAGGCCACGGCTGGGGATACCGCTGAAACGCCCGCCAGACCGCCATTCCACATCCGAGTACCACGATGGTCATGATCGATACGCGATGACTGGTCATACGCCCTACCCTCTAATTTACATCGTCGCAAATGTCGCAACCCCATGATTTACAAAGTTTTACCGAGCCTCAATAAGCTTTACAAGAAATGCATCGCCAGTCGGAATGCGCCATGCGCCAGCGTCCCGGTCATCCAGAGTGGCAATAGACGATCTCCCCCAGCACCGTTACGATCTAGCGAACACCTTGTGGAAATTGGTTCCTGGGATGAGTGTCTCGTTCATACGCAGTTTTGTTTGCTGGGCGATGATAGTGGTGGTTCCGAAGTCCTTGTTAGGGCAGACTCCAGCTGCAATTCTTCACGCCCAAGGCGGGGTTTGGATTAATGGCTACGAGGCCAAGGATTCTTCGGCCGTTTTTGCCGGCGACCTCCTCGAAACCCGGCCGGGATTTTCGGCGAACCTGACTTTGGAGGGCTCTGCGGTGCTGATTCAGGCGGAGTCGGTAACCAAGTTTCAGGGCGATTGGCTCGAACTGGACCATGGCAGAGTCTCGGTGGAAACGTCGAAGAGCTTCCAGGTCCGGGTGCATTGCATCAAGGTTGTGCCCGTCGCGAACGAATGGACGCAGTACGAGGTCACCAATGTGAATGGAACCGTGCAGGTCGCGGCGCACAAAAGCGACGTGAACGTGCAGATTGAGGGCGCGCACCGCAAACCCTCGGAGGAGACACCGGGATCTCAGGGAGGCAGCGTTCGCGAAGGGGAACAGCGGAATTATGACGAGTCGCAACTCTGCGGCGCGCCGCCACGCCCTACCGGGGCAGGATCGGCGCTGAACCCGAAGTGGATTGCGATAGGCGCCGGAGGGGCAGGTATTTTGATCTGGATCCTGATGCACGGAGGCGGAAGCAGCAGTCCGGCCATCAGCCCTTCGCAGCCGTAGTCCGATAGCCATGGTGAAATCGGCTGAAGAGCACGCGAGAGAACCGAATTTCAGCGCGAATGCTGCACCAGAACCCTTCAAGATCCAGCCGCGCAGCGGCGGCATAATTTAGTCCCAGCCTGCCCTGAGCGCAGTCGAAGGGTAAGTCCCGGGTAGGTTGGAGAGAGTGGAACGGGTCCCGAAGGGACGGCAGTCGTTCTCACGCACTCTTTGGAAACCTTTCAGGGCATGACCTACCGGTCGGCATTCCAACCGTCCGCAATTACCTCAGTAACGTTTCAGGGCTTACGGTTTCGCTTTAACCTTGAGCTTCACAGTTGCGTTTCCGAGGAGTTTGCCATCTCGTTCACCAACACATCGCAGGGTGCTCGTGCCGCCTCGGCTCGCGCGTTTGTTCACAGCCTCAACATTCTGATCAAGTACGCGCGGATGTATGGCTACGATCACAAGCGCACAGAGGCTCAATTCGAGACCGCGTGGAACGAGTTGCAGCAAGGTCTCCCCACCGCCGGCGACAGCGGCTTTCTGCTGGGAGTTTCCGACAACAAGTTGCTGCTCGATGGGGTCCCGCTGGAAGCAGGAAACGCGGAGCGCAGCTTCGCGACCCTGTTGAACACGGCGGGATTGGCCAGCCTGCACTTTTCCAAAGAGGTGACCGTAGAAGATTTCACGCGCCTGGTGCGAGCCTTCACCGTCGCTGGATCAAAGGCCACCGACGTCGCCAAGCAGATCAAAGAGGCGCTGGGCGCAGGCAAGCAGAACAGCACCATCAAGATCAATGAAGTGAAGTTCGTCGCGGCCGATCCGCTGACCGGCGATGTCAGTATCGCGGCGCAGATCGCGGCGCAGACGCTCGGTCCCGAGTTCAAGCAGTGGCTGAATGATCCCCAGAAACTCTTGCAGTTGATTGCCGCAGCCGAAGGAGCCAATTCGGCAGCGGTGGACAAGGCGCTCCCGGAGTACCGATGGTTCCGCTCGGCAGCGTGCCCAATGGCCCGGCGGGTGGCGGCGGTGGAACGGGAGGGGGAGGCGGATTCGGAGGCGGAGGAACAGGCAGCGGCGGTCCCGGGGCAGGGACTGGAGACGGCACCGGAACCGGCGCAGGTCCGGCTTGGACCGGTGGGATGGTTCCGCTGCAGGAACAGGAAGTGATTCAAGCGATCCGGCTGCTGACGCGCTTTGGCCAGGTGCAGCAGGATCCGACGATCAAAGAAGAAGATCTGCATCAAGAACTGACCCAGACCGATCCCAACACACGGCTGAACCTGCAGCAACTGCTGGGAAGTTTGGCCGCCAAGGCGTCGTCGCAGGAAGAAGACACGCCGCTGCTGATGAAAGCAGCCGAGCACATGGCCATCCGCTTCGCGTTGGAGCGGTATCAGAAGGGCGAAATCAAGGTCAATGCCGTGCACCAGATGATGGAGCATATGAGCCGCCAGATGGACTCGTTGCGCCAGATTCTGAAGATGCAGGAAGAAAAGATGAATAAGGCCGGGCTCCTGGTGGAGTCCCACGCCGACATCCTGGACCGGATGTTCTGGGCGGAAGTGCCGGAATCAGGCAAGAAGAGCGTACTGCTCTCGCACGAAGCGCCGTGCGTGCCGCCGCGCAACGTGCGCCAGTTCGTGGAAGTGCTGCTGGACCGCGAAGACAACCAGGCCGCGGCGGAAATTCTCAACAATTATTCGGGTTGCCTGAGCGCCAAAGAGATAGAACCCCGGCGCAAGACGGCCATCGGATTAAGCCAGCTGGCTGATCTGTACGCGCGGCTCGGCGGGCAGCCCATGGGGCAAGCAATCCGTAAACTGAGCGAACAGCTGGTCTCCGACAAAGATCCAGAGCTGCAGAGCTTGCTCAGCGCCGCCTTCGTGCGCTTGAGCCAGGAAGCCAGCGCCGCCAAGAACTATGCGGCGGTGAACGAGGTGTGCGCCGGCATGGAATTGGTGAGCGTCGAGCGCCCGGTGCTGATGAGCGATCTGCGTCCCCGCGTGGGAGTGGAGAACCGGCTGCCGGAATTTATTGAAGAAGCGTTGCACACGGATACGGTTCCGGCGGATTTATTGTCGGTCCTGCGGCGCACCTGTCATGCTGGTGCCGAACACCTGGC
This sequence comes from uncultured Acidobacteriaceae bacterium, assembly GCA_963819035.1. Classification (GTDB taxonomy): domain Bacteria; phylum Acidobacteriota; class Terriglobia; order Terriglobales; family Acidobacteriaceae; genus Sulfotelmatobacter. The sequence continues at coordinate 349,195 of CAWFUU010000012.1, forward strand.
GGACCGGTTCTTCCGTTGCATGCGCCGCAATGAGTGCGACGCCATGATCGAACTGGTGAAGCAGCTGGGGTCGCCGGTGCTGGTGCAGTTGCGCGAGATCCTCCGCACCGGACAGCCGCGGCAGGCTTCGAGCGCGGTGGGATTGGTGAGCCGCCTCGACGTAGGCACGCTGCTGGAGTTGCTGCCGGTGCGCTTGCCGGAGTGGAACCGTTTCTATCACGACGTTGTAGTACGGCAGATTGCCTACGGCGCCGCGTCCGACCGCGGCCGCACTCTGCTGGAACTGGCTGAAGTGCTGGATCCGCTGGTGCTGCCGGAAGCCGTCGACGAGATCGGCATGAGCGGCGATATAGCAGCGGCGCCTCCTCTGATTGCTATGGCGCGGCCCGGAGACGCGGCTTCACGATCCTCCTTCGTGCAGCTCAAAGCCATTGAGTCACTGGGGCGGCTGAAGGATCCTGAGTCGGTGGCAACGCTGCGGGAAATTCTGGAAACCAAGAAAACTTTCGGGTACGTCCATCACAAAGAACTGCGGATTGCGGCGGCCCAGGCCTTATCAAAGACTGATCCGCGTTACAGCTCGCAGGTGATGTCCGACAGTGGCTTCGAAGCCGCCGAGCTCGCGATCGCGCCTCTGGATCTGGCGCCCGCCTGTCCCTGGGTGCGGCAGCGGCGCTACGAGCGTCTGGTACTCGCCAAAACGGTGATGGCGACGATCGGCAGCTCGTGGGGAAAATCGAGGATTCAGATCCGCGAACTGAGCCTGGGTGGTGGGATGGGCACCAAAGAAGACAACCTGCGCATCGGCAGCGAGGCCGACCTGGAAATTTCCATCGGCATGCGATCGAAGATTCGCGCGCATGTACTGCTTCGCCGGGCGCGGGTGAATGAAGTGGGATTTGAGATCGTGAACACCGACCTTGAAAGCCGCTACCGCCTGCGCCGTCTGCTGGTCGAGGCCCTGAATCACGCCCCGCAGAACAAAGGCCAGGAGTGGGGCGGCGACCGGAAAATATAGAACTAGCTTCGTAGCTCTTCAGCTCTCAATACAAAAGCCTCTGCCCGCGGGCAGAGGCTTTCATTTGTAGCCCTGGCGTTCCTCTGCGAAACCCGTCTACTTCACTTTCAGCGAAAATGATGACCAGCGTATACAGGGCGAGCGACTCGATCAGGGCCAGGCCCAGAATCAGCGCCAGCTGAATCCCGGGACGAGCCGCAGGATTGCGCGCCAGCCCCTCAGCCGCCGCAGCGGTGGCTTTGCCCTGCGCCAGAGCGCAGATGCCGGAAGCAAACGCCATCGAGAATCCGGCGGAGATTGCGACCCAGTTGACTTCGCTCGAACCTCCGCCCTGCGCAAATGCCGGGACGGCGAACGAGAGTGCGGACAGTACCATGAACAGCTTACTCAGTGTGCGCATTGTGTTGCTCCTTGTATGAATTGCCGCCAGTGGGTGGTTGACGTCATCCCGTGCAGACGCCCTCACGCTGGCGAGCTAGTAGCCAGTACCCAGTTGCTCAGTACTCAAGCACTCAGGACCCAAAATTCGGCGTCGTCTGACAACTGGCAACTGAGTACTGCAAACTTCTTTCAATGCTCATCGGCCACCGCTCCCTGCAGATAGACGGTCGTCAACAGCACGAAAATGTACGTCTGCAGCAGCGACACGCCAATGTGCAGTCCCAGAAACACAATGGGCACGCCGATAGGCACGAGTGAAAAGAAAACCAGACGTGACCATATCGCCGGCAAACATGTTCGCGAAAAGACGGATGGTCAGCGAGAGGACGCGGGCCAAGTGACTGATGAGTTCGATGGGAATCATCAGCGGCGCCAGCGCGGGCATGGGTCCGGCAAAGTGTTTGAGGTAACTGATGCCAGCGTGCTTGAATCCCTGGGTCTGGTAATACGATGAAAGCGCAAATCGCGCAGCCCAGAGGGACAATCGGCACGGCGGTGGGCGACTCAAAGCCAGGGATAACGCCGATCAGGTTACAAAACAGAATGAAGAAGCAGAGTGTGGCCAGGAACGGCAGTGTAGCCTTCGCTGTGATGGCCGATGATTTCGTTGCTCTGGTTCTTGATGAATCCGTCCACGCCCTCGAAGAAGTGCTGCAACCCTCCTGGGTTGTCGACCGAGAGCCGCGAGCGCACCAGAACAAACAGGATCAGCAGGAATCCGAAGACGAGCACCTCCATCGCCAGCGAGTTCGGGATGGGCGCGTCGGCGTACTTGGGTGCGATGCCTAAAGCGTGCAGCAGCGCCGTAACCGGAGCGGCGAACAGATGATTCAGAATTGCGGTAAACCAGAGTTGTTCGGGCATAGAAGCTCTTGGCTATTAGCTCTTAGCTGCCGGAATCGGGTCGGCGCTAAACTCCACGCACCAGCGCCGCGTAGATTTCATACACCGCTTCGCAGGCAATGGCCGCCACGGGCAAGAACAAGCCCGCCAGGAGGCCATTCAGGCTCGCGGGAGAAACAGTCAATATAACATAGGCGCCAACGGCCATCAAAACGTAGCGCAACAGAAAACGCGAGACAATTCCCTGCCCCGACTGCGAGGTGCTCGCGCCCGCGGCGCGGTCGACAAACCCGCTGATGACGCGTTTGAGCCAGTAGAAATTGACGTATGCGATTGCGCATCCGAAGGCGAAGCCAAGCGCCGGACGCAAGCCGAACTTCAACCAGGCCGCAGCAGAGAGCACAGGGGCAAGCACCGCCATGAAATAGCGGATACGGTCGAGAGCGCCGGAGTAGAAACGCTCGGCGGCGGCGTCCTGCGGATTGGGTTCGGCCTGCGGCAGCCCGGGCATGAAGGATCGCAACCAGACATGGTACGCCAACCGGTGCACCCGGCGGTTAAGCATGCAGCCAAGAATGCGCGGACGTTTGGAGCCCCGTGGACGCATGGCCCCCAACGCCCCGTGGACGATTGGAGCGCCGTGGCAGAGCGGCGCTTATCGCGCCGCGGATCGCAGGGAACAATGCTCACTTCGTATCCCGCATTGCCGTTCGGATCAACTCGACGAACCCGGCCGCGATGCCAAGCAGAATTCCTACTAAGTACAACCAGGTGGTGTGCAGCCAGCGGTCGAGCGCCGCGCCGATGAGCCATCCTACGACGAGCGCAGCCGGTAGAACAAAGGCCATCTGCCCATAGCGGGCGTATTGCAGCCAGAAGTTTCGTTTCTGCGAAGAGTTCTGATCGTCGTCCTGGCGGTCGTGCTGATCATCGGGATTGCGGGCGGCTGGCATCGAATAGCTGCCGGGCTGCGCCCGGCCGGACAGCCGAGGGCGGCTGTCCCCACATGAGTATCGTTATCGGACTAGCTTTGCGACACTGGGATTTTGCGCAATCCCCAGCGCCCAGTTCACCAGCTCGATGAAGCGGTTGGGCATGATTCCGATGAAGAGCGTGGCGAACCCCGTGATGCCGAGCGCCGCGCGCATGGCGTAGCTTACAGGCAGGTGCTCCTCACCTTTTTCGGGCTGGCGCATTAACATCGCGTTGGCAATCTTCAGGTAGTAGTAGAGACCGAATACCGAGTAGAGCACGCCGAGCCCTGCCAGGGCATAGTGCCCAGTTTCAATCAGGCTGAGGAAGATGAAGTACTTACCCCAGAACCCGGCCAGCGGTGGGATTCCGGCCAGCGAGAGCATGAACACCAGCATCAACACGGCTTCCACCGGGGCGCGGGAGTAGAGTCCGTTGAGGTCGTCGAGTTCGTCGCCGATAACCTTCTTATGGCGCAGCGAAGTGATCACGCCGAACGCGCCTAGGTTCATGAAGGTGTAAACCAGCAGGTAGATCAGAATACCCTTGACCCCGTCGGTGCTCAGTTCGGTGGCAGAGCCGGCGACCAGGCCGAGCAACATATATCCAACGTGAGCGATCGAGGAATAAGCCAGCAGCCGTTTGGTGTTGGTCTGCGTGAGAGCGGCGAGGTTGGCGCCCGTCATCGTCGCGATGGAAACAAAGACCAGCAGAGGCAGCCAGGTTGAGCGCATCGGCAGCAGGCCGAACAGCAGGATGCGCATGAGCATGGCCCATCCCGCGGCTTTGACGGCGACGGACATAAATCCCGTAATGCTGGTGGGCGCCCCTTCGTAGGCGTCAGGCGCCCACTGGTGGAAGGGTATGGCGGCGATTTTGAACAGCAGCCCCGTCATGGTGGTCAGCAGAGCGATGATGGCGACCGGTTTGTATTCGCCACTCAGAACGTGGCGCGCCAAAGCTTGCTGGATGACTACGAGGTTGGTGCTGCCGGTGAGGCCGTAAAACAGCGAGAGTCCGTATGCAAAGATGCCGGAAGAAAATGCGCCGAGCAGGAAATATTTCAGCGCCGCTTCGTTGGATCGCCGGTCGCGGCGCAGGAATCCGACGAGTACGTATGTAGAAATCGCCATCAATTCCAGACCGATGAAGATGAGCACGATGTCGGACCCGGCCGCCATGCACATCATGCCCACCACCGAGAGCAGCATCAGGGCGTAATACTCGCCGTGGTTTTCGTGTTCGATTTCGAGGTACCGCACGGACATGAGAATTGCGATGCTCGTAGCCGCGAGGAAAAGATAAAAAAAGTAGAGCGCGAAGTGGTCGACGAGCATGGTATGCATCAGGCCGTAAGCGCCGGGAGCGTTGCTCTGCTCGAGCCATCGCTGGATGTTATAAACCGCCTTCGCGGAAAACAGCAGCCCGATGAAAGCCGTGACGGCGTTCGCCCACTTCTGCTCTTTCGGAAGCATGAGGTCGATCAGGAGTATGCCAAGCGCGAACAGCGTGAGCAGAGTGATAGGCAGAGCCAGCAGGTAATCCGTCGAAGTGAATCCGAGCGTGGGCACTAGTGTTGCCCCTTCTTCACAGTGGTAACCGCTTCCGAATTCGCCGCGGGTACGCCGGACCTTGCAGGCACGAGCGCCGTAGGCGCAACCATTTCAGCAGGTTGAACAGCTGCATTCACCGTGACGCCAGGCAGCGGATATCCAGGTCGGGCGATCGCGATGGTGTGATTCACCGGCTGTTCAAGAATCTGGAAAAATGGCTTGGGATAAAGCCCGATCCAGAACGCCATAACAATGAGCGGCACGAACGTAGCCACCTCGCGCGGCGTTAGGTCCTGCAGTTTCTCGTTCTTGGGATTGGTAACGGTGCCGAAGAAGACCCGCTGGTAGAGCCAGAGCAAATACGCCGCGGCCAGAACAACTCCTGGAACGGCCCACGCGCCCCATTGCCACTTCTCCATGAAAGTCCCTTGCAGAATGGTGAACTCGCCGACGAAACCGTTGAGCAACGGCAGTCCCATCGAAGACAGGAACATGATCATGGTGATGGTGGCGTAAACCGGCATCACGTTGGAGATGCCACCGTATTCGGAAATTTCGCGTGTGTGCCGCCGCTCGTAAAGGATGCCGACTATCAAGAACAACGCGCCGGTGGAAATCCCGTGATTAATCTGCTGAAGCACAGATCCGCTCAACCCCGCCGGATTCAGCGCAAAGATGCCGAGAGTGCAGAATCCGAGGTGGCTGACGGACGAGTAGGCCACCAGTTTCTTCATGTCCTTCTGCATGAGCGACACCAGCGCGCCATAGATGATGGCGATGATGGACAGTCCGATCATCCACCCACGCACGGTCACGTTCATGAACGTAGCCGGATTCGACAGGACCTGGGGAAAGAATGGCAGCGAGAAGCGGACAAAGCCGTAAGTTCCCATCTTCAGCAAAACGCCCGCCAGGATAACGGAGCCTGCGGTGGGCGCTTCCACGTGGGCGTCCGGCAGCCAGGTGTGGAACGGGAACATCGGTACCTTGATCGCAAATCCAACAAAAAACGCGAGGAAAAGCCAAACCGCGTATTGAAATGGAATCTGCGGCGCAGTCTCGTAGAGCGCCGTGAGGCTGAAGCTGTAAATGCCGGTGACGGTGTGGTGGTGGAAATACAGGAACAGAATCGCCAGCAGCATCAGCACCGACCCGGTCAGGGTGTAAAGGAAGAATTTGATGGCGGCGTAGAGCTTGCGCGGGCCTCCCCAAATCCCGATCAGCAGGTACATCGGCACCAGCATGGCTTCCCAGAAGACGAAGAAGAGGAAGAAGTCGAGTGCCATGAAGACGCCCAGCATGCCCGTCTGCAACACCAGGAACCAGATGTAGTATTCCTTGACCCGGGTCTCAATCGCGGTCCAGGAAGAGAGGATCGAGATCCAGCCCAGCAGCGTAGTGAGCATGATCAGCAGAAACGAGATGCCGTCGATGCCCAGCACATAGCCCGCGCCAATTGAGGGGATCCAATTGTTGGCCGTGCCCTCGATAAACTTGAACTGCGCGGCATCCTGGCTCTTGACCAGCGCCCAAAACCAAGGCACGAGCGGCAACGAGACCAAGAAGCCACCCAGCGCGAAGATATTCGCGATCCACCGAATAGCTTTCTTGTTCTCTTTGGAGACGAAAAGAAGCAGGATCGCGCCCGCCAGCGGCGTAAAGAGGATGATGGACAGTATGTGATTTTGCATGCTTTTGGCTCTTGGCTCTTGGCCTTTGGCTACTAGCTAAAAGCTAAGAGCCAATAGTAAAAAGCCGCATTTCAGTGGTACACGTAGTAAAAGACAAACCCTACCAGGCCCGCCGTCATAACCAGCGCATACCATTGCACCAATCCCCACTCGAACAAGCGCGCGGGATAGCTCAGCATGCGAGCCAGAATCGCCGGACCGTTGACTCCGACGCCGTCGATAATCCACTTGTCCCACCAACTGGAAATGGTCGCGGTCAGACGGGTAATCCATCCCGCAGCATTGACCGCCCCATCGATCACGTTGACGTCGAACCACGAACTTGCTTCTCCCAGACCCATGACGCCCAGACGGATGTCTCCTAGTTTGCGGCGGCCAGTGAAGACGTAGTCGTATCCCTCGTCGACGTAATACTTGTTGAGCAGAATGTTGTAAGCGGGCGGTGCCGCGGCGGCGATGGGCTCCACGTAACCTTTGCCTGCGCTACTGTAGGCGCGCGAGGCCATAAACCATCCAGCGCCAGCTGCGGCGACCGAGAGAATCATCAGCAAGTACTCGGTGCCGCGTGGTCCTTCCTCAGTCGCCGGCACCGCTTCTGCCGCTTCCACTTTGCTGGCGAACACCGGCTCCAGAAATTTCTCAAAGCGGTTCGAACCGCCCAGGCTCGGGGAGACTCCGAGATAGCCAGCCGTGATCGAGAAGAACGCAAGAATCACCAGCGGTACGGTCATCGCCTTGGGCGATTCGTGAATGTGGTGCTCGACTTCGTGGCTGGTTAGGCGCGACGGGCTCCAAAACGTCAGGTAAATGAGGCGAAACATGTAGAACGCAGTCATCAGCGCGGTAATGAAGCCGATGAGCCAGAGAGCCGGGCCCATTCTCAACCCCGACTCAGTGCTGTAATTCCAGGCCCGCCACAGAATTTCGTCTTTAGAGAAAAAGCCTGCCAGGCCCGGGATTCCGGCGATCGCGAGGGTGGCAACGAACATCGTGCGGAAGGTGACAGGAATTTTCTCCGAGAGCGCGCCCATGTTGCGCATGTCCTGCTCGCCGCTCATAGCGTGAATCACCGACCCTGCGCCGAGGAAGAGCAGAGCTTTGAAGAAGGCGTGCGTGAATACGTGGAAGACTCCAGCGGCGAAGGCTCCGACGCCGAGAGCGAGGAACATGTAGCCAAGTTGCGACACGGTCGAGTACGCGAGCACCCGCTTAATATCGTTTTGTACGAGCCCGATCGATGCGGCGAAAATTGCGGTCAGTGCCCCCACGATGGCAACCACCATCATCGATTTCGGCGCCAGCACAAACAGCGCGTTCGAGCGCGCCACCATGTAGACGCCTGCCGTGACCATTGTCGCGGCGTGGATCAGTGCGGAAACCGGCGTCGGCCCTTCCATCGCGTCGGGAAGCCATACGTACAGCGGCAATTGGGCGGACTTGCCACAGGCTCCAACGAAGAGCAGCAGCGTAGCGGCCGTGATAATCGGGTTCCCCATCAAACTAGCGGCGTGCTCACGCGCAAACCCTGTTACGTCAACGAAGCGCAGCGAGCCGCAGATCCACGCGATGAAGAACATTCCCAGGATAAATCCGGCGTCGCCAATGCGGTTGACGATGAACGCTTTATTGGCCGCATCGCTGGCCGACTTGCGCTGGAAATAGAATCCGATCAATAAGTACGAGCAAAGGCCCACGCCTTCCCAGCCGACGAACATGAGGACGTAGTTATTGGCCAGGATCAGCGTCAGCATGGAGAACATGAAGAGGTTGAGGTATCCGAAGAAGCGGTAGTAGCCGCCTTCATGCGCCATGTAGCCGACGGAATAAATATGGATCAGCATGCCGACGCCGGTTACGAACAGCAGCCAAATGCTGGAGAGCGGGTCGAGAAGGAATCCAGCGTCAGCCTGGAAGGGTGCCTGGGATCCGTCGGATTTCACGTAGGTCAAATGGCCCGTATCGGTGCCGAGCCAGGTGTAGAGGATCGTCTGGTACGGCTGGTGATCGTTGGCAGGGGCCCATGCTGTGTACTGCCAGACCGCCCCGCAAGCCATGACGAAGGCCAGCACGACAACGCCCACGCACACCGCGCTCACCGTCTGCTTCTGCAGCTTGCGACCAAAGAAAAACATCAGCGTCGCGCCGATGGCAGGAAGCAACGGGATAAGCCAGATGTGATCTAGAAAAATCATCTATTCAGCTTCTAGCTCCTAGCTTCTAGCTGCTAGCTCAGGCGAAAGCCATCAAGGGCTTAGCTAGAAGCTAGCAGCTAGGAGCTAGAAGCTGCGGTCTTCACCACTTCAACAAATTCACTTCGTCTATGTTGACCGTCTCCTTATTACGGAAGAAGGCGATCAGAATGCCGAGGCCGACGGCGGCTTCGGCAGCGGCATCGGTGATCACAAAAATTGCAAAGACCTGGCCATGCAGCGCTCCGGGGCCACCACCCAGGTGGGCAGGCATTCCCTGCCAGTAGCGCGAGAGGGCAACCAGGTTCAGGTTGACCGCGTTCAAGATCAGTTCAATCGACATCAGCACGATGACCACGTTGCGCCGCGTGAGCACGCCGATGACTCCGAGCAGGAACAGGGCTGCGCCCAGGACCAGGTAGTGCAGAGTCGAAATGTGGAGCATGCTTTCCATTTGAGCGCCAGATCCAGGTCTTTGCCTCTAGCTAGTAGCTAGGAGCTAGCAGCTAGAAGCTGTGTTTCTTCAGATCCTCTTCTTCGCCATCACCACCGCTCCGATGATGGCCACCAGCAACAGCAACGACGCGATCTCGAACGAGAACATATACATACCTTGGTGCTGGTCGTACAGCAGGGCGGCGACGTCTTGGACGTTCTGGCCTTCCCCGTAGGTTACGCGTCCTTCGGGGAATAGCGACTTTCCCTTGGTATACACAGCGATGAACAGGCCACCCAGAGCGGCTGCAGCCGCGATTCCCACCAGCCACTGCTTATTGAACTGGCGCTCTTTCACCGTGCGCTCGATCGAAATCAGCATGATCACGAACAGGAACAAGACCATAATGCCGCCCGCATAAAGAATGATTTGCACGCCGGCGACGAATGGAGCGTAGAGCATCAGGTAGATTCCGGCCTGGGCCAGCAACGCCGTGATCAGAGCCATGGCCGAGTGCACCGCGTTTTTGCGCGTGATCACCAGGATGCCCCCGATGATCATCGTGGCCGACAACAAGTAAAAGAAAAATGGCGTGGCTACGGGGTTCATAGAACGTGTTTCAGCCACTCCTTTACTGGCTCTTCAAGGAAGCCAGCGCCAGCAGTCAAAATCAGCAGCACAAGCCCCGTCGGCAACAGGATCTTCCATCCTACTTTCATGAGCTGGTCAAAGCGGTAACGCGGGAACGTGCCACGATACCAGATATAGAGGTACATGAATGCGGCAACTTTGGCCGCGAACCAGAAGATGTCCTCCACCCGATCGCGCACTGCAGGAACGAACAGGACCAGGCCGATCAGAGCCAGCACGGCGCCGAATCCCGCAAGGCCGATAGTCTGAATCTTAAACAGCGGATGCTTGGGCATGCGGGCAGTGTTGTAGAAGCACATCGCGCCCAGGAACAAGAACGTGATTCCGGGGAAAAGCGAGAAGACCAGATCCCACGTAGGGCCGCTCAGAGCGTTCGGGAATGGCCGCAGCCACCCGCCAAGCCAGAGCGTGACCGCGATCGAAGAGACGGCGATCATCGCCGAATACTCCGCCAGGAAGAACAGCGACCAGCGGAAGCCGCTGTATTCGGTGTGGAATCCGGCAGTCAGCTCGGATTCCGCTTCAGGCAGGTCGAAGGGGGCGCGATTCGTCTCGGCGACCATGGCGACAGCAAAGATGAAAAATCCAACCAGGCCAAGCGGAAAGAATTTGAAGACGAACCAGGTGTGCTGCGCCTCTTGCGCCCGAACAATGCCTATCATGCTGAGGGTGCCCGTGCCTTCGGCGTTCAGACTGGTCATCACGATGACAGAGACGACCGCCAAGCCCATGGCGACTTCATACGACACCATCTGGGCACTCGACCGCAGTGCGCCGATCAACGGATAGTGCGAGTTCGAGGCCCATCCCGCCGTGACGATCCCGAGCACACTGAGTGAAGAAACCCCCAGCATGAACAAGATCCCGATGTTCATGTCGGTGATGGCGTGCGTGGGGCCGAAGGGGACGACGACAAATACCGTGAAGGCCGCGAGCACGACGATAAACGGAGCGACCCAGAACACCACCGCATCGGCTTCGGCCGGCATGATGTCTTCTTTAAGGAGCAACTTAAGCGCGTCGGCGATGGGCTGGAGCAGCCCGTGCGGCCCCACGCGCATCGGGCCAAGGCGGACTTGCATGTGAGCAAGAATTTTACGCTCCAGCCAATTCATCGCGATCACGGCGACGGATAGGCCGACGAAAACGAGCAGGACGTAGACCGTAGCCCAGAACCAGTTGCCGGCGGCTCCCGGAGTCAGGTTGCTCCCCAAATAAGACTGAATGTAGTCGATGACTGAGCGCATCAGCGGTCTACCTCGCCGAGAACGATATCGAGTGTGCCGATCACGGCGATAACGTCGGCCACAAGCTGGCCGCGGCACATCACGTCGAGCGCTTGCAGGTTCACGAACGACGGCGGACGCACGCGAATGCGGTAGGGCTGCGTGGAGCCGTCGCTAACAATGAAGTATCCAAGCTCACCCTTGGGAGCTTCGATCGAGTGGTAGACCTCGCCGACCGGAGGCTTCATCACCTTGGGGACTTTCGCCATGATCGGGCCTTCGGGGATGCCTTCAACCGCCTGCTCGATAATGCGCAGAGACTGCCGCATCTCGACCATGCGAACCAGGTATCGGTCGTACGTGTCGCCGTTCAGGCCAGTGGGAATTTCGAAATCGAAATTCTTGTAGTTGGCGTAGGGCTGGGCTTTGCGAATGTCCCATTTCACGCCGCTGGCGCGGAGCACCGGCCCGGTCACGCCGAGCGCGATGCAGTCTTTGCCGGAAATCACGCCGACTTTCTTGGTGCGTTCCAGCCAGATGCGGTTGGTCGTGAGCAGTTCTTCGTATTCGTCGATCTTCGGTTTGACGAAGGAGACGAAGTTCTTTACATCTTTTTCGAATCCGTCGTAAGTCTCATACTGCAGCCCGCCGATGCGGAACGCATGAGTCGTGAGACGGGCGCCGCAATATTTCTCGAAAATCTTGAGAATCTCCTCCCGGTCGCGGAAGGTATAAAAAAGCGGCGTGATGGCCCCAATGTCGAGCGCATGCGTGCCCAGCCAGAGCTGGTGGCTGGCAATGCGATTCAGCTCCGTGAGAATGACGCGGATGTATTGCGCGCGAGGCGGCGCTTCCACGCTGAGAAGTTTTTCGACCGCTTCGCAGTATCCGAGTCCGTTCGAGACCGCGGCAACATAGTCCATGCGGTCGACGTAGGGATTGAACATCGTGTAGGTGCGGTTCTCAGCAATTTTTTCGACGCCCCGATGCAGGTATCCGATCACGCACTCGAGCCCGAGAACCTTTTCGCCATCCAGCCGCAGGATGACGCGCAGCACGCCATGGGTCGCCGGATGCTGCGGCCCCATGTTGATCACGAGCTCGTTGGCATCAAGAAACGTTTTGTCGGGCGTTTCGAGATCAAGCGGCGAGAGTGAGTTGGGGTCGGTCATTATTTACTCGTCGTCGCAATCCCACGTATCAATCCACACGCCAAATCGAGCCGCGGCGCCTCATCACTCCACTCCATTACACCCGCAGAGATCATTGGCGGTCTGACTGGTATCACGCTGAGAACGTTGTTGCTCTTAATCGGCTGAATACGACTGAATTTCGACGGCTCTGTGTAAATACTCTCGAAAACAAATCGTGCCACATTCACAGGAACGAGACTGAACTCCTTAGGCGTTTTCACGGGAAAAAGCGGTTTCAGCGATATCAAGTAAAAACATCCCCGCGGTGCGGCATTACGTCGAGAAACGACCGTCTCGTTAGTCTGGGCCTGAGCACACATCAGACCCATCGCGCAGCCGATCACAATCAAAGCCGTGGCTCTGGCCCGCGTCCTCATTGCCCGCTCTCAATCCCCAGGTTAATCTGCACCCACTCATTATCCTGCTGCAGGATGCCGTAGTCCTTGCGTAGGGGGTGACCCTTCCATCCGTCAGGCAACAGAATCCGTTTCATATCTGGATGCCCGTCGAACTTGATCCCAAACATGTCGAACACTTCGCGCTCCAGCCAGTTCGTCGTCACCCAAATGGGAACGGAACTGGGAAGCGTCTCTCCGTCGGCAATTTGGGTTTTCACGCGAATCCGCTCGTTGCGCGGGAACGAGTACAGCACCCACACCACGTCGAACTGTTTCTCGCGTTTGGGGTAGTGCACCGCGGTGACGTCCACACAGTAGTCGAATTGCTCCTCATTGCGCAGGACCTGAAGGATCTCCGGAATCAGCGAGCGGTCCACCACCATGTAGTTCTGGCCGAGGTACGTCAGCGGCTCGATACCCGACCCGTATTCACGCTTGAGCTTGGCCACCAGCGGCGAATCCCAAGGCGTAGGTACCGGCACGGCAGCCTTCGCGGCCGGTGCAGCCGGCTTGGCCGCAGCTGGAGCAGCAGGTGCGGCGGCTGCCTTTTGTGGCGTTTCAGAAGTTGGCGCAGGTTTCTCGGGAGGAGTTTTGGTTTCCGATTGAACCGACCCGGAGGGTGTGGCTTTCACCCCGCCCGGGGTAGCGGGCTTTTCCGCCGTCGGCTTCGGTTCACCTTCCGGCGGCGGCGACGAGGGGGATTTAGTTTCGTCCGGCATAGCTCGCGAAGGCACAAACCTCCGGCGCAGTGTGCGTTCGGGAAGAACGTTAACTTTTATCAGCTTGAGCGCATGGTGTCAACGAGCGTGGCGCGCACGTCGGGCCCTGCAGTTCCAGCGGTCGGACAATTGAACGGGATTGCCGTCCGGGTCCTTGCCGTCGCAGAGACAAAACATCTCTCCGTCCAGCTACCGGGACCACTGCGCCTGGTACTGCTCTATCAGATCGCGGATGCGCTGGGCATCGGCCTTGCGGTGGCCGTGGCTGGTGATGGGGTCGGTCCCGCCGGTGGACTCGATCACGATCTCGGACCAGAAGACCCCGGTCGAAATGTGGACCGAGGCGATCTTCGACATCGCGATACTCTCTTCATTACTGCCGAACAAGCGGGACTTAACGCGGCTGACCCGCTGCGGGCTGATGACGAGTTTCGTCGGGAACAAAAAGTTGCCTTGCGTCCAGCGGCTGGCGGCAAAGGTTTCTGCCGGGGAAGAATCCATCGGGTTGGTAGGAACGGTGGTCATCTCGCGAGAGGCGTGGGGTAGGTTACACCCATTCCAGCGCGCCCTTTTTCCACACCCAGATGTAGCCCACGATCAGGATGACTAGAAATACCAGCATCTCGACCAGTCCGAACAGTCCGAAGGCCTTGAACTTCACCGCCCAAGGAAACAGAAAAATCGTTTCCACATCGAAGACAACGAACAGAATGGCGATGATGTAGTAGCGAACCGTGTACCGCCCGCGCGCACTATCGATGGGGTCGATGCCGCACTCATAGGGCATCAACTTGGTCTTGCTGGGATTTTCCGGCCGCACGAGTTTGGCCAGCAGTAACGTGATCGGCAGCAGCGTGCCGACAATGGCGATGAAGATGAAGATGGGAACGTAGTTTTGCGGCATCGGCTGCCCTCGCTCCTCAATTTGACGGAGCAGCCATAGTAGCGCCGATGAGGGCGCGGTTCAAGCCAGATGCCCCAGCTGTTCAGATCCGGTAGGACGGCGGCTTGATCCCTTTGTCACGGAGGTAGATTTCAGCCTGCCCTCGATGATGCGCGACGTGCACATACATGGCGAGCAGAATCTCCCGTCCCGGCAGTCGGCCGTCGGGCGAGTCGTGAGTTTGGCTGAGTTGCTGGTCGGTCAAGTTCGGGATCACGCCAGAACAGTAATCAAAAGAGCCCGTCAGAAGCTTGACGACGGCGTCTTTGTCGGTTGCGGCCGGTGACGGCGTGTCCGGAGGAGCAGAGTCCTTCAGCCCGGCGCAGAAAGCGTAGTTTGTGCCGGCAATGTGCAGCATCAATTCGCCGAAGGTCATCGACTCGGGATGAGGCCGGAACGAGTACTGATCCCCGGGCATGCTTTGGGCGACGGCAATCGAGAGCCCGCTCAGAGCGTCGAAATGCTTGGCATATTCCGCCGCGGGTTTTACCAGTGACGCCAAGCAGTTCGCGCCCAGGATTGGAAACACTACCACAGCCGCCACAGCGACGGGCAATCTCATGGAGCCTCCTCACAAGCGCTTTCTCTTAGGGTCATTGGCGCTGGAAGCTTGGACGCAGTGCTCCGTGGTTTCGTTAGCAGGAACTTCCCCTCGCAGTTTTCAAGCGGTGAGATCGTTAGCACACACCGCCGAAGCTTATGAGAACCCATTCCTAGTCAGCGGCAACTCCCGCACCCGCTTGCCCGTGGCAGCGAAGACTGCATTACAGAGCGCCGGAACAAATGGCGGCACTCCGGGCTCTCCCGCGCCTGCGGGTGGAGCTGTGCTTTCGACGATATGCACATCGACCTGGTACGGGGCGTCGTTCATGCGAGCCACCGGATAATCGAAGAAATTCGACTGATCGATAGCGCCGTTGGTCGCTGTAATCTCGCCAGTGCGCGCGATGCTCGTGCCGAATACAGCGGCGCCTTCGAACTGTTGCCGCACCATCTCAGGATTGGCCACAATCCCGGCGTCGACTGCGGTAGTCACATGCGGAATCCGAATCGCGCCCGTGCTGTCGACTTCGACCTCGACCACGGTCGCAACATACGTCAGGAAGCTGCGGTGGACGGCCATACCCATGCCGCTTCCCTTCCCTGACTTCTTTTTGCCCCAGTTTGCCTTCTCGGCCGCCAACTCCGCGACTCGGCGCAGCCGGGCCGTATCGAAGGGATATTTGTCTGCCATGCCCGGAGGCCCCTGAGTTCCCCCATCGACGATGTGCCCAGACCCGATCAGAGTAAGCAGATAATCGTAAGGATCGCGGTTGGCGTTGTAGGCGAGTTCGTTGGCAAATGTCTGCACTGCGAACGCGTGATAGATGTTGGCCACCGATCGCAGCCAGCCGATGCGAATATGAGCCGTCGCCTGTCCATTCTCCGATCGGAAGTTGGGGATGTCGAAGGGTGAAACATTCCATCCCTGAGACATTTCACCTGCGCCACTGTAAACCGCATCTTTTTCGAAGCTGGACCCGATGGGCGGAAACACCGAGCGCTGCAGCCACGCTTTCGGTTTACCCGTATCGTCGAGCGCAGCCTTGATGTACATCGCGGCGACGGAATGGAAGTAGTCGAACTTGATGTCGTCTTCCCGGCTCCACACCACTTTGACCGGCTTGCCCGTCTTCTTCGAGAGCACGGCCGCTTCGACGGCATAATCGGGTTTAGACTTGCGGCCGAAGCCGCCTCCGAGAAAGGTCACGTGGCAGGTGACGTCCTCCTTCTTAAACCCAAGCGCCTTCGCCACTTGCTCCTGAACGCCCTGCGGATTCTGCGTCGGCGACCACACCGTCACCTTATCGGCTTGCACGTCGGCGACCGCGACCGGAGGTTCCATGGAAGCGTGCGCCAAATGCGGGGCAAAATATTCGGCTTCAAAAATCTTGCCGCCGCCCTTGGCGAATTCCCCGTCCGGATCGCCCAGAGTGTGAATGACCTTGCCCGGCTGACGCGCAGTCTCCTGCAGTTGTTTCTTGTACTCGGCCGAGGTATACCCCGCATGGCTGCCATTGTCCCATTCGATCTTGAGCTTATTGCGACCCTTAAACGCGGCAAACGTGTTGTCGGCGATCACAGCCACGCCACCCAGAGGCTGAAAAGCATGCGGCGGAGTAAACGGATCGATCGGAATGGTCTTCTTCACCCCCATCACTTTGAGCGTGGCGGAGTCGTCGAGCGACTTGACCTTGCCTCCCAGAACCGGCGGGTGAGCGATCGCCGCGTAGAGCATGCCATCCACCTGCACATCCATGCCAAACAGCGGCTTGCCCGAGCAGATGTCAGCAACGTCGGTGCCGGGCGCCGGCTTGCCGATGTATCGCCATTCCTGCGGAGGCTTCAGCTTCAACTCTTCTTTCTTAGGCACCGGAACCTTCGCCGCCAGCGCCGCCAGTTCTCCGTAGCCGAGCTTACGGTCAGAACTCTTGTCGGAAACGGTGTGCATGGGATCAGCCACGCACTGCGATTCCGGAATCCCCCACTGCCGGGCCGCCGCCCGCACGAGCATCAGGCGGGCTGTGGCCCCGGCTTCGCGCATGACATCAAAGAATTCGCGGACCGAATGAGACCCGTCCGTATCCTGCGAACCGTAGCGTTCATCTCCATCGCCCTGAATCACTTTGACGCGGCTCCAGTCGGCATCGAGTTCGTCGGCGAGAATGCGTGGCAAGCTGGTGCGGACGCCGTTCCCCATCTCTGAGCGGTGGGCCACAATGAATACAGTGCCATCGCTCTGAATACCCACGAACATGCCGGGGTGAAACGCGGTCGTGTCGATAGTCGGACTAGCACTCGCGGCCTCTGCCCACAGCGGACGTGGCACGACTCGGGCGCATAGCACAAAGGCGCTTGCCGAGAGCATGCCTTGAAGAAAACTGCGGCGGCTGACGTTCTCGATGGTGATCATGCCCTCTCCTTTGCCGCTTCCTTAATGGCGGCCCGGATCCGCTGATAGGTCCCGCAGCGGCAAATGTTGCCTGCCATGACCGAGTCGATATCATCATCGGAAGGCCTGGGCGTAGTGGAAAGCATCGACACCGCCTGCATGATCTGCCCCGGCTGGCAGTATCCGCATTGCGGCACGTTGACCTCGGCCCAAGCTTTCTGCACCGCATGAGGACCGTGGCTCGAGATCGCCTCGATGGTCGTGATCTCGAGACCGCCGACCGTGCCCATCTGCTTGGTGCAGGAGCGGATAGCTGTTCCGTTTTGCAGCACGGTGCATGCCCCGCACAGCGCCATGCCGCATCCGAATTTTGTGCCAGTCAATCCGAGGATGTCGCGCAAGTACCACAGCAGCGGCATCTCTGGATCGCCGTCGAACGATTGGTCGAGTCCGTTCACTTTAAAATGGATCATGGGCCACTTCCTGGGTAGTTGGTTGGAAATTACGGAACTATTCTACAGCCGTGAGAGTTCGTCGGCGCAAGCCGCATTCTGTCGGCGACGCTGCGACATCGGAAACCAGCCCCGAAGCGGCGCAAGAATGCAGCCCACAGCTTGCCCTGAGCTTGTCGTAGGGACGCAAGTCGTGGGTGGACCCGCGGGAAAGAACGAAGCCCCTAACGAGCGCAGAACGGCTACGACAGACCATCGAGAAGAATGGCACCCACACACTCACCCGCATTTATCCGGGAAAAGAAAGACTGAGCGGGCGAGATCGGATTGCAGCGTGGCTTCCTGGTAGTAGCGCGACAGAATTCCACCTTTCCAAAGCAAGAGGTCGGCGTTGCCGCGCGCAAACTCGTCCCACTCCGTCGCCGCGGTGCGCGCCATGCGCTCTCGGATCAGGAAAAAATACGCATGCGTGATCGTCTCGTTATACAGCTGCCACTTGCCTCGAGCCGCGGCGTAGCGCTTCAGCGCCGCAGCGAACCGGTCGAGCGCCTGCAACACCGGATATTCGGACAAATAGGCGAACGCGAGACGGACATGGTCGGCATGGTGAAACGCCTCCGGCAGCGTGTCCGACTCGAAACAGTGAATGAGTTCGCGGTTGTTCATGGCAGATTCCATCGATGTTGTCGCGGCGCTCAGCGCCGCGGGTGAAGGCCGGATGTCCCCGCATTATTTTCTAGTTTCCCTTGCCCGTCGCGAGGACGAAGGCAGCGGCTGCGTAGATCACCATGTTGCCCACGTTGTACATTCCATGCAGCAGGTGGATCAGAATTGCAAACACGAAAACAGCCACCAGCATCCACGCCCCGCGGGTAGCCGTTCGCGGAATCAGGAGAAGAATGCAGCCAATGATCTCCCCAAATCCCAGAACCAGCCGTATGAAACCGGGCATGTGAGTCCGGGCAAAATCGTGGGCCGCACTGGGCAGGACGAACAAAACGGCCTCGATCAGAATGACGATTCCGAGGGCCCATTGCAGCACAGTCAGCGAGCATTTGCTTTGGCTGGAGCTCATGGCCATCTCCTATTTTTCTGTATTTCGCTTGCGTGGGGATTTTGCCTTGATTTCCTTGAGCCGATGGCTCGCGCTGGAGTCCAGGTCCAGTTCGTAAAATTTCTTCAGTTCGCGAATGCGTTCGAGCGAAGCGGGACTGAACGGAGTCTTGCCGTCGAAGGCGTGCAGCACAATTCCCTCAAGCACGTCCCCCAGCGTCATGTCGTGGTATTCGGCGAACGCCTTGAGAACCTTGAGAATTCTCTTCTCAACACGAACCCCGGTCTGCACCCGCTCAATTTCGAGTTTGGGATCGTCAACCATGTGTACCAATGTACCACGGTACCATGAAGAATGCAAGCTCAACCCTCCTCGCCGCAATCTCAATTTGTATCTCTGCATGTATGCAATGTGTGCTAAGGTATGGGGCGCTTATGCCGAGTCCGGTGGAGACTGCACACAACGGCGCTTTCGGCGGATTTCCTTACTGAATGCTTGGCTAGTGGCAACCGGGAAGAGAGGTTACAATCCCGGTTCAAAGGGGGAGGACGGAATGAGCCTTTTTATACCAAAAACCGGCGGACGGTTTGATGCCGCCCTCGTCGGTAACGACATCAACATCACCCATAAGTTTGGCCTCGTGAACGATGTGACCAAACCTGTCGCTCAGATGGAGTTCGATCAATGGAAAACAACTTTTCACACCCTGATCACCACTCACTGGGAAGGCAAGTTTAGCTTCACCCGGGCAGCCACCACGGTCACTCCTAAGTTCTTCCAAGTCTTCGAGGAAGACACTACACAGATGGCCGATGCACATTATGTGATCCGCCTTCGCGACGGTCAGGGCGGCAACGAATTGGTTTCGTCTAAACCAGCCCAGATCTTTGAACAACTGCAGAAAGACGGATATTACTTTCCCATGGCCTCCACCCTGGCATCCGGTTCTGTAAAGGCCACCAATTCCTCAGGGCTGATTGCTACGTCGCTGCCGACTTTCTTCCCCTGTTACGTCGATACCTTCGGCGGAGCGATGAAGCCGCAGACGCAAGCCCATCTGGCCCACCTGGCGCGCCAGGTCGCCGGGGTAAAGGCAAATCTAAAGATTTATGTGACGGCCTACGGCAACTCAAAGACCACGAGCCGGAACGCCGTCATGAACGTGCTGCAAAACAACGGCCTTAACAACGTTAATGCGCGGGAGTCGAAAAAATTCCTTAAGCCCAGCACCTGGGGGACGGCCAGTCAGAGCCGCGCCAGCGGCCGCACCGACTACGTGAAGATCTCCCTCGATGAGGACATTGATGTGTCGCTACTCCAGACCTCGCCGCTCTACACGTACCCCGCCGCCGTGGTCCATGAGTTCGGTCACATGCTTGGTTTGAAGGATGAGTATGCCTGCATGAGCGACAAGGCCGTCAGCAAGCTGGTGAAGTTGGACTTCATTGACGCGAGTGAGAAGGACGTCTACGTGAACATGCACATGAATTCGGCCCGCACGGAGACCGACGAGGTTATGACGCAACAGGCGGCATTTGTGAAGTACTGCAAGAAAGCAGGGGTGGAACCCACCACGTTTGGGAACTACACCACCAGCATCATGTCGGCGGGGTCCGAATTCCTTCCCTGCCATTTCGTCACCATCTGGGCTGCCTTGGTAGAGCTATCCGGCCACGACGATTGGACTATCGTGTGACCCACTGCTGCCGCACGTTTACATGAGGGCTGCCCCCACGGCGGAGATTCCCAATGCAATGCCAGTGATTGCGGATCGCTATCTCACTCATCGGCAGGTCAATGCGCCGAGAACTTTTCCAAAACAATGCCTGCTCCTGACCCTCGAGGCAAAGTGCCCCACCTCCCGCCGATTTTCGGCGGAAGGTGGGGCATGAAATTGCCTCCTAACTTTGCAGGGATCGAATCGAACTTGCCCGACGATTCCTCATAGAATAGGGCTCCCTCTTTGGGATCGCCCCCGCTCCAATGTTTCCATCCCCCGGGGACTCGCAAGAAACTCCCTGGCCCCACACGCTTGCTGCCGGCCTCATCCTTATATAGATAGGCACCCTTCACGACTGCGATCCAGACATCATTCGTGTGGGTGTGCATCCCCGCGTCGAAGCCCGGCACGAATTTGGTGAATGTGGCGTGCGCTCCCTTATCCGCATCCCCCCAGATTGGGGCCATGGAGACTCCGTTGCCCATGTCACGGAAATTCGCCTGATCCGCAGAGACGAATATCACTTTCCCTTTCGACTGATCTTGCTGCCCCTGCACTCGCCCAATCGACCACGCAATCATCAACAGCGTCGCGACTCCAACCGTTAGCAATGATTTTTTCATGCTCTCCTCCGGCACATTTTCGTAGCAGCTTCTGACTCCGGGCGCATTTTACGCCTCTGGTCGCCGGGGTTTGTTGAAATCGTCCTCATCGCTGGTAATGTCGTCGTTTCACGCATTGAGGGTCAATGGTGGGCTTTGCCGTCGCAACCTAACATGAATGTTAGGCGCCAAGCGTCTTTGTTTGGGTTCCTGCACCCAGCCGGGACAGTGACAGACCCAAACAGAAGCAGAAAACCCTACTTTTCCCAACAAATCTGCTCTCGGGCTTTCTCCACGAGTATTTCCGGTTTGGAACGCGGCTTGCATCTACAAAGCCACTTGCGACGGACAAACCGAGTAAGGAAACAAAATTTCCCCCAGGGACCCTAAGGAGCAAGACCCATGGTTCAGATCAATGCAAAGCGTGCAATCAGAATCGCGATTCTCATTGCCGGGCTGGTAGGTACCTTCCTCGCAGCTAGCGTACAGTTCGTCCCCGTCGCCGACGGCGGGCCGATCTTCGTGTGCCCCCCGGGCCATCACTGCCAAGCTAGCCTGCCGCCGATCAGCTAGTCCATCGCGGGCGGAACAGCAACCGAGAGATTGTCAAAGCATTCGGTGGTAAATTGGGGCCGAACACTTCGGGCTCGCTATCTTCAGGCTGGCGGAAATATTACAGTCCGCCAGCCATTCATTTTCTGCTCAGCGGAATTTTCAAAGTGACGGATGGGTTCGTGTCTTTGTACGGGAAAACCCTCAGTTTATTATCTCTGACGATAAACCTGCTAAACACCTATGCGGCATCTCGTTCTGGGAAGCAAAACGAGGGCTGTAGGTCGAGTTTGTCCGCTGCCGGCTTCACATTGATATGGAATGAGGCTCGCTCTCGTGCGAGTTTCGGGCCAATCACGCCGGTCAATCTCTCAACGGTAGTGCTCAAGTCTTTGGCATGCATCTGCTGCAATTCAATCGTAATTGTGATGTCGAACAACGCACCTTCCCGTCCTCGTAGTGCCCTGTGCGCGACCAAACTACCTCCGAGCATCCGGGCTAGGCTCACGAGTGAGCGGCTCTTGCACGCGGTGCACTCGTCACTTCGACTGCTGCTGATGACCTCGCAATCCAGGCAGAAGACTGCATTCGAGAGCGGGAGAACTCCTGCGTCCAGATGGTTCCTTGTTCCGGCGAACATATACACCAACCTTTGCCGCTGAGATGTGGGCAGCTATATTCAACACCAAGACAGTGCCATTCTCAATGCGTAAGCTGTCAAACCATCGGCACCTGAGCCAACTCTAGTCCAAGACACGAGTTTCCCGGAAGGACAACTGGGCAGTTTTCCCGGTGCTCACTTGTGATCACCCCTTGATAACAACAGTCAGCTCCGGATGCCCGTGATTACGAGCGACATCGGCGGTACGGAGTCAAAGCTGTGGCTGGCGGCGGTTCGCGGTTGAAGTTACCATGCTTGGTCGAACGGTCAGTTATTCCTTGCTGCGTACTTCGTCGACTACCTGCCGCACTGCGGTGAGAATAGAGTCAGGCGATTCCGCCATGTCGTGGTGCGCATCCACGATGACTTGCCGACCACGTGTTGACAAGCGCACTAGGCTCGCCTGCAATTGATGCACCCAGATCTCGTGATATTCGGCTGCTTCCTTTTCGAAACCGTCCGGAGCCCAATACCTTCCTGCTGTCAGCACGAGGAGCGGGCGATCACCTAAACTGCCTGCGTTCCTAGCAGCGCTGTTAATATCGGGGTTTCCGCCGCCTTCTCTTGGAACGACTCTGCCCTCGTCAGTTGCTGCGCAAGCCTGCTCGGCATCGGTCCTAAACGCCTTCGGCTGTGCTTCGAGCTTGGCCAGTACGCTGGCTTGCTCGGGGGTGAAATCGGGCGGAGGAGGACGCCGCTCTCGGCTCGCCCCGAAACGTAGCACGCCGAACCGCGCTATGACGGGCAAGGCCACACAGAACAGATGCCTCGTGCGGCCCGACATGCGATTTGCCGGCCCGAGATAGAAATCCGGCTCATGCATGTCCGGAACCGCTGAATCGATCAAGACCAGACCGGCCACGTCCGAGGGGTAGCGCGCCGTATAAATGTGAACATATTCGCCCCCTACGGAACCGCCCGCCATCACGTAGGGTGGCAGAACCCCGGCGCGGTGTAGCGCCTCGTGCAGATCCCTGGCAACACTGGCACTCGTTCGCGGAGACGATGGCGGATCGCTCCACCCTACACCCGCGCGGTCGTACCAGCAGGCCCGGGTGAACCCCGCGATTTTGCTCTGCTGCAGCATCAACGCGTATCCGGGCGAGTTGCCTCCCGGTTCGAGAATCACTGTCGGCGTACCCTCACCAGAGCAGTAGAGGTTCAGAGTGCGTCCACCTATGTCAACTGCCTGTCCGATTCGTGTAGGCAGTTGACTGGCATCCCGCACTCTCCCGATCTGTTCGTATGTAAAGCCTCCCAGAAGAGCCAGCACCACCAGGGTCAGAAATACGCACGAGATTCTCCGAACCCACTTTCTCATGTGCCGCCCCCCATAAGAAATGACCCGATCACGACTCGGCGCAACGATCAGTTAGTCATGTTCGTGCCGGGTTGTATATTTGCCAGGCGATGAACTCCGGTGCGTCCTAACGCAAACAGAATCCCCCAGACGAGCATGGTTGTGACGCAAGTACAGAGAAGAGCTAGCCCCAAAAACCAAGGCAACGAGGGCCATATCGAACCGACACCAGCCGCATATTTCACCTGTATGGTATGGGCCTTCTCCATCGCAAGGATGACGCCCGCAAAGATGATTGACATCAGGAACACTGTGGACCGCGGGAAACGAAATTCTGGACGCATATTGAACCTCGTGAACGAAATCAATTGATAGCTACCGCTAATGATGCGGAGATGCTCCCGCACGGCGCCGGCAAGCAGTCCCCAAGCCTCGTGGGCCCGAAAACTGATGCGCTCCCCAAAGCTTCCATCGCTGACGTCTGCTTGTGCATCGCGAAATACAGACATCATTTCATCCCCGTACTCACGCCGGTAAAGTGACGGATACAGGTAGAGCAACCATCTGTAGAAACTGAGCATTCCAGTTAGGCCTCCTTGCGTGCGATGCGGAGGGCAGCAAGCTTGGTCAAGTGCCTCATTCGTTCAACTTCTAGTTGCAGGTTGCGGCGTCCGCGTGATGTGAGTCGGTACGGCCGCCGATCCCGGGGGCTATCGTCTTCTTCGACCCGCTCTATCCAGGCGCCTTCGAGTAAGCGGCGCAGAGCCCCGTAGAGAGTGCCCGTGCTGAGCTTTACGCGGCCGCCGCTCATTCGTTCCACGTCCTTCAGAATGGAGTAGCCATGACGTGGCTGCTCCGCCAGGCTCAACAACACCAGCAATACTGGTTCGGTCAGGGGTAAAGGCTCCATATGTCATCACGCGATATATCGTACGACGCCATATTGCGCCATTGCTGACTCGCTGTCAAGAGCGCCTTTCGCCGGATGTCAACCGACATTAGAAATGTCCCCATCTTTACGACATTAGAAATGACCCCTTTTTCGTAGCAAATGAAATGTCCGGTTTTAATTAATCTCCCGCAGTCGCCGGGGCTGTGGGAAAGTGGAAATCCTGCGGGGTTTGCGGGATTTCCAAGCGGAGTGGGAAAGTCGGTTTTTTGACTTTTCCACTCCGCGGCTTTTCCACAGCCCGTCGCGCCATCGTTTTGTGTGCTGCTTGTCACCACGCGATCTTTACTCCATCGCCCGTCAAGCGGACATTTCCGCTGCGATCTCCATCCGACGTTACATGAATCAACGACACGGGGGGTGTTCCCAGCTTGCTCCAAACACCCACCTGCCGCCAGGGGTGATCCGCTCTGGGCCTGGGCGGCTTTTGTTTCTTGGCCGCGGTCTCTCCGGGTGTTACCGCCTGTACTGGAACTGGGCCTGGAATCTCTTCCCAACTCACCGCCCGACCGCGATAGCGAATCTCGTAAGTCGCCCGTCTTCCCATTCGCACACCGTGACTTTGCTCTTGGCCGGCGCATACTGTCGGGCTTGAGCTTGCACCTGGAAATAGCGGTTGTCGTGCCGCACCACCCAGTCGTTGCCCAGGATCCGCCCGGTTTCCAGATGAAAAACGTCCTCCAATTCCACTGCCCGCGGGCGCGCTCGATGATAGTCCTCCGGGTGTGCCGGGATTCTCCTGAACCGCCGATTGTGTTCCGGCAAATATTCCTTCTCCAGAAACAGGTTCGCCTCCGCATGGGTCTTGATTTTCTTCAAGCGCATTTTCTTCACCAGGCGATCCTGGTGGGTGCCATGGTTTCTCTCCACTCGACCTTTCGCTTGTGGCGAATTGGCGGCAATAATGCGAATTCCCAGCCGCTGGCACATCTGCCCAAATTGCGTCACCGGCACCACCCCCTGCAATTGCTCTTTCGTGCTTGCTTCTCGTACATACACATTCTTCCAATCCGTATACAGCGCCACCGGTATGCCGTATTTCTTGACCCAGGCACGCAACACTCCCACCGCCGCCCAGATCGTCTCCTCACTCCCCATCCGCGCCAGCGTTTCTCCGCTGGCATCGTCCACCATGTTCATCAAGCAGCCACGCGGCCCTCGCTCCTCCAACCAGTCATGAAAACTTCCATCCATCTGCACCAACTCTCCCACATGCTCTTTCCGCTCTCGCCGCTGGCGGTGCACCCGCCGCTTCCGCGCCCGACTCCACAACCCTTCCGCCAACATCCAGCGCCGCAGGGTCTGCGCATTCACTTCCATATCATCGTCGCTCGCCAAGTGCTCCGCCGCTAACGTCGGCCCGAACCGCTCTCCTTCCTCCCCCGAATACTTCTTGCCCACCAACCGCAACACTCGTTCCCGAAATTTCTTCGGCTTCCTGCGGTTCGACTCCCGCCCCGCGCTACCATGCTTCAGCCCTTGCGCTCCCCCTTCGCGATAGCGCTTGGCCAAGCGCTTGCTCTGCCGATAGCTCAGCCCCATCATCACCGCCCCATCTACCAGTTTCAGTTCGCCGCTTTCGACTCGGGCCAATACCCCGGCTCGGCGCAACTCCTTACTGCTCATCGCTGTCCTTCCCAATCTGGCCGCCTCTCGTGGAGACCTCCAGATTAGGGGACATTTCTATTGTCGTAACCTCGCCAAAAGGGGACATTTCTAATGTCGCCGCATGGGGACATTATCAAAGTCGCGCGACAGAGCGCCTTCGCCGGACTGTAAAGTTCTGATGGGGTTGAATGTCTCAGTGTCCAACTAAGAATGGAACGGATTGGTCCCGGTTTGTTGGGTCAATGCGTGAAATCGTGATCACTCACTGAGAAATAGCCGACTTCATGGTCTCGCGCCCTTCACGAATATGCACCGGCTCTCCGCCCGAAACTGAGGGCCGCAACACTCAGACGTAGAGCTGCCTTGCAGTAATGTCATCTATCTCCGACAATAAAGTTTTGTAACTCCCGCACTTTCGATGAATGAGCGAGTGGTGGCGACCATCGAGTTGAGGGCCAGGTCCAATTCAACCCTTGAACACCAAGCACGGAACAGGCATTGAAGGCTTAAGCGGAAAAATAGGCAACGCACATGGATTTCGCATTCAGTAACAAAGTCGAAGACCTGCAACGCCGTTTGAGAGCCTTCATGGACGAATACATCTATCCTAACGAACAGCGTTTCCAGGATGAAATAGAGCGTAACCGGTGGTTGCCGACGGCTGTGATCGAAGAACTCAAGCCGAAAGCTCGTGCGGCGGGTCTCTGGAACCTATTCCTGCCCGATGACCAGCACGGCGCTGGACTCACCAATCTCGAATACGCGCCCTTATGCGAGATTATGGGCCGCAGCATGATGGCTCCCGAAGTATTCAACTGCTCGGCGCCCGACACTGGGAACATGGAGGTGCTCGCGCGCTACGGCACACCGGAGCAGAAGGAGCGTTGGTTGAAGCCGCTGCTCGCCGCAGAGATCCGCTCGTGCTTTGCTATGACCGAACCTGCGGTAGCTTCGTCAGACGCGACCAACATTGAGGCAAGCATCGTTCGGGACGGCGACGAGTATGTCCTTAATGGCCGCAAGTGGTGGACCTCGGGAGCGGGTGATCCACGCTGCCAGGTCGCTATCTTCATGGGTAAGACGAATCCTTCGGCTCAGCGCTATCAACAGCAGTCGATGGTCCTGGTGCCGATGTCGGTCCCAGGAGTGAAGATCGAACGACTGCTGACGGTATTTGGGTACGATCATGCGCCCCATGGCCATGGCGAAGTCGTCTTTACGAATGTCCGGGTGCCGGTCTCAAATATGTTGCTGGGCGAAGGACGGGGTTTTGAGATCGCGCAGGGACGGTTGGGACCTGGCCGCATTCATCACTGCATGCGGTGTGTCGGGGCGGCTGAGCGAGCCCTCGAAATTATGTGCGAACGTGTGCAATCGCGCGTAGCTTTCGGCAAACCGCTAGCCGAACAGGGAACCCTGCGCGCCCACATTGCTACTTCACGCATGGAGATCGAGCAGGCTCGTCTTTTGACTTTGAAGGCTGCCTATATGATGGACACGTCCGGCAACAAAGCAGCGCGGGCTGAGATCGCCATGATCAAGGTTGTTGCACCCAACGTGGCGTTACGCGTTCTGGACAGGAGCATTCAAGCGCACGGGGGCGCTGGCGTTTCGCAAGATACTTTTCTCGCCAGCGCGTGGGCCAACATTCGCACCCTGCGCCTGGCCGATGGCCCGGATGAAGTGCACACGGAAGCGGTTGCCAAGCTGGAACTGGGAAAGCGGAGCAACCCGCATGCGCAATCGCCATCACGCTGATTCTCCCGGCCTCGAGCAGAATTCCATGCCGCTACTGGTGGTGGAAACACCGGATTCCTTGAGACGCTTCGTGGGTCGCGAAATCGCAACCACGGAATGGTTCTCTGTCTCCCAGGATCGAATTCAGCAGTTTGCGGAAGCTACGGAAGACCGGCAGTGGATTCACGTCGATCGCGAACGTGCAGAGCAGAATTCACCCTACGGCGCTACGATTGCACACGGTTTTTTAACCCTGTCCCTAATGAGTCAGTTCCTGCGCCAGGCAATTCAGATCGGGAGTGGCGTGCGAATGAGTGTCAACTACGGCCTGAATCGAGTCCGCTTTCCGTCCCCCGTTCCTGCAGACTCCCGGATCCGGGCCCGTTTCACGCTGCAGGCGGTCAAGGACATTGCCGACGGCGTGGAAGCTACGTTTTCGGTTGTCATCGAGGGTGAGAATTCAGAAAAACCCTGCTGCGTCGCGGAATGGGTGATTCGCTATTACCTTTAGTCCGATGGCACTAGTGGCCTGTCGCAGAACAATCATTACTCAGAGCGGGCCATCCGTTTAGTTGCTTTGGAAAGGGCACGGCTTCAGCCGTGCCGCCCATAGCTCATAATGACGCGGGCTTTAGCCCCTGAGGGATTCCGCGGACCGGTAACGAACTCAGCGCGACAGGCCACTAGTGAATTCCGATCAAAGCGAACCGTCCTCGATTGACCGTACGGCGGCGCGCAAGAGAACGTTGATTGCCTCCGGCAGAGCGGCGAAGCGAGCGTCTTTGGTAAGGCCCTGATGATAGCGGTAGTAGATCTGCTGAATAATCACCGCCACCTTGAAGAGCGCGAGAACGCGGTAAAAAACTATGCTGCTGACGTCGCGCCCAGTGGTAAGCGCGTAGCGGCGCACCAGTTCTGTCCGCGTCAAAGTGCCAGGCAACGTGGTCGGCCCCCAGCGGATGTTCTGTAGTTCTTCGGGGTCTTCTGGGTCGACCCAGTAAGCCAGGGCCGTGGCGAGGTCGGTGAGCGGATCACCGATGGTGCACATCTCCCAATCGAGCACGCCTACAATCCTGGTGATGTCGGTTGGATCAAGCACGACATTGTCGTACTTGTAATCATTGTGAATCAGCGCATAGGGAGCCTCTCGAGGTCTGTGTTCGTTCAGCCAGACAGAAATCCTTCCCACTTCGGGCAAATCGTGAGTCCGGGATCCGTGGTAGCGTGCGATCCATCCCTCGACTTGACGATCCAGGTAGCCTTGTGGCTTCCCCAGATCTGCTAGACCGATGGTTGAGTAGTCCAGACCATGGAGTCGGGCGAGATTGTCGACAAACGTTTCGCTCAACTGGCGGGCCGTTTCGGCGTTACTTCCTAGCCCTTCAGGAGGATCTCGTCGCAGAATGATTCCTTGCACCCGCTCCATCAGGTAGAAGGGGCAACCGAGCACCGATGCGTCTTCACAATAGAGGAGTGCCTTCGGAGCTTGCGGGTAAGTGAGGTGTAGTTTCGAGAGCACGCGATACTCCCGACTCATGTCATGCGCCGTCTTGACCTTACTGCCGAACGGAGGACGGCGCAGCACCATCTGGCGGTCGCCCAGACACACCAGATAAGTCAGGTTGGAATGACCGCTGGGGAATTGTGCAACGCTAAGAGAGCCAGTGACGTCAGGAAAATGTCTGCGCAAGAACGGTTCTAGTCGGGATAGATCCTGTTCTTCCCCGGCTCGTACGGAAGTTGGATGGTCGCGAAGGTCGGCCATGTCAGACTCGCTGAAGCTCTCCCAGAACTGCCTCACTTGCGCGTGGGCACGAATGCTATCTATAAGTCAACAATGACATGTCGTCCAGATGTGGAAAGGCATTAAACGTACTCAAGGTAAAGCGATCATTGGAGAACAGGAATTCGCTGTGAGAACAGTTCCGCACCATCCAGGCTGCTCGCAGCGTGTCTTGCGATGAGAGGTGGAAAGCGCGCCGCATGGCGACCCCCAGCAGGCCACCGGAGCAAAAAATCGCCAGTTGTTGTCCCCGACCATTTTCGGACATGCATTGCGATAGACCGCGGTCGCCCCGGGCACAGAATTCGGCCCACGACTCCACCGCCGGGAGAACGAGCTCTCCCTCGACCCACTTGGTGATCACCATCTGGAACATCTTTTCGAAATTCGACATTCGTTGAGCGGGACTGATCGAGTCCTGAAACGCCCGGTGGAGTTCTCGAACCTCGTTGTTGCTTTCGAGCAGGAGAGGGAGACCTTGCTCCAACACAGCGTCGCCTTGGTATTCATCGAACTCCGGCATCACCACCGGCTCCGGAAAGAAGAGGCCCGCATCGCCGTAGACCTTAGCCACGATCCTCGCGGTGTCCCTTTGCCGGACACGTGGCCCCGAGCAGACCCGGTGAAACACCATCTTCTGTCGCACCCAGTACTGTCCCAATCGGAGAGCCTGCGCTTCGCCAGTGGCGGAAAGCTTGTCGTAATTCTGATCGAGAAAAGAAGCTTGCGCATGCCGAATCAGGAGAAGTCGACCCATGCGTCACCGAACTGTTTCTTGATATGCGGACATCGCACTTATTCTCACGCAGCTGTCAAATCCCGGCCCTGGTGGAATTCGGCGAAGGTCTTGCCTTCTTGAGCCAGTTGCTTCAGCAGACGAGCCGGCTCCCAGAGTTCGCCATGCTGTCGGTGGAATTCCGAAATGCGGTCGCAGACCTTATCTAGCCCCACAGTGTCGGCGTACCACATCGGTCCTCCGCGATAGGCTGGAAATCCGTACCCATTCAGGTAAATGATGTCGATGTCACCGGCACGCAGGGCGATGCCCTCCTCAAGGATGCGCGCGCCCTCATTCACGAGGGCCAGGACGCAGCGATCGACGATTTCCTTCGGCGAGATCCTGCGCTGCGGGATCCCGGCTTCGGCGACCCATTTGCGCAGCAAGTCCGCGACTTCGGGATCTGGAATCGCCCGACGGTTCTCGTCGTACTTGTACCAGCCGCCACCGGTTTTCTGACCATAGCGTCCCATTTCGCACAGACGGTCTTCGGCAAACGGCTGCCGGGTTCCTGGTTTTTCCAGATGCCGAAATTCTTGGCGGATACGCCACCCTACGTCCAAGCCGGCGAGATCCCCTGTAGCCAGCGGACCCATCGCCATACCGAAGTCATAAAGCGCCTGATCCACCGCTTCAATGCTTGCCCCTTCCTCCACCAGAAACTGCGCTTCGCGGCGGTAGGGCCCGAACATGCGATTGCCCACAAACCCACGGCAGTTGCCGACAAGAACGCCGACCTTGCCGAGTTTTTTGGAAAGTTGCATGCAGGTCGCGATAACCTCTTTGCTGCTGGCCTTGCCGCGCACAATTTCGAGCAGTCGCATCACGTTCGCCGGGCTGAAGAAATGTGTACCGATTACTGCTTCAGGCCGAGCCGTGGCTGAGGCTATTTCGTCGATGCTTAGGGTTGACGTATTACTCGCCAGAATGGCGCCCCGTCGACACATACGATCCAGTTGGCTGAATACTTCCTTCTTAAGCTGCATGCCCTCGAATACGGCCTCGACCACCATATCGACGCTACCGAAATCGACGAAGCTAAGTACTGTCTTAATCAGCTGTAGACGCTCGTCCACGAATTGTTGCGTGAACCGGCCGCGCTTGACCGAACTCGAGTAATTCTTCCGAATAATTTCCATGCCGCGATCCAGCGCTGGCGGGTCGGCGTCCTTGAGTAAAACGGGGATGCCGGCGTTGGCGAACACCATCGCGATTCCGCAGCCCATCGTTCCCGCGCCCACAACCGCTACTGAGTTCACCGGGATGATCGGAATTTCCTTTGGTATATCCGGGATCTTGGCCACTTCGCGCTCACCAAAGAATACGTGAATGAGCGCCTTGGACTGTTCCGAGAAGAGACAGTCGTCAAACAGTTTCTTCTCGACCTCGCAACCCTCATCGAAGGGCAGACGGGTAGCAGCTTCCACCGCGTCAATGGCGGCCAGTGGGGCGATCATGCCACGCTGCTTTTGGCGCGCAACCTCACGCCCAGCGGCGAAGATGGGCGCATTCTGTTCCGGTGTGCCCAGCTTCTGGTCGCGTTCACGAGCTTTAGGTGCTGGCTTTTCCAGAACTGCGCGTGCGAAAGCGACGGCGCCGCTCAGCAGATCGCCTTCGATCAGCCGATCAAGGATGCCGTAGTCCAGCGCTTCCACTGCAGGAACTGGATTGCCCTGGGCGCACATTTCGACCGCCTTGGCCACGCCCGCCAACCGAGGCAACCGTTGCGTCCCCCCTGCGCCCGGAATGATGCCAAGCTTCACTTCGAGCTGGCCGACCTGCGCACCCGGAGCCGCCACCCGATAGTGACCAGACATGGCCAACTCCAGGCCGCCGCCGAACGCTGCGCCGTGAATGGCCATCACCACCGGCTTAGAACAATCTTCGATCTGCCGTAGCAGGGGCAGGAGGCCGGGTCCGCGTGCCGTCTTCCCCGAAGTTATCTTGCCGAACTCTTTGATGTCCGCTCCGGCGACGAATGTGCGGCCAGAGCCGATGAGAACCGCGGCTTTGACACTCTCGTCTTGGCTGACTTCCTTGATAGCCTGTGAAATACCTTCGGCTACTTCGGGGCCTAACGCGTTCACCGGAGGATTGTTGATGGTGATGATCGCGATGTCTCTATCTTTCGTCAGTTGAACTAGATGGCTCATGGCAGAAATACTCTGGTCTGAAGTATGCGGTTCCAAAATTAACCACGGGTGACCACGTACGTTCTATTCCAAGGTTCACTTGCGCGGCGCGAATTCGGGCTAAACGCTTGTTTGCGCAGCCCAGTACTTCTTGCGCAGATTCTTCTTCAGGATTTTTCCGGTTGCGGTTTTTGGTAGAGCCTCCACGAACTCGATAGAACGCGGGCACTTGAAGTGGGCCAGACGAGAGCGGCAGAATTCGATCAACTCCTCCTCGCTCACTTGGGATCCCGGTTTCAGGACCACTAGTCCTTTAGGGACCTCGCCCCACTTTTCATCGGGGACCGGAATGATGGCAGCCTCATAAACGTTGGGATGTGCCGCGAGAGCTTTCTCTACTTCGAGCGATGAGATGTTTTCGCCCCCACTCACGATGATGTCTTTCCGGCGATCGACAATGAGGATGTAGCCGTCCTCGTTGATGGTAGCCATGTCTCCGGTGTGAAACCATCCTCCCCGCAGAGCTTCGGCGCTGGCCTCGGGCTGTTGCCAGTAGCCTGCCATGACACCGTCACTGCGAGCGATGATTTCGCCCATGGTCTTGCCATCGTTAGGTACATCCTTGTCTTCGAAATCCACAACACGAAGCTCAACGCCGGGAATGGCGCATCCGGTCATGGCCTGGGTCACAAAGCGCTGGTCGCCCTCTCGTTGCAATCCTGGCTTGATCTGGGAAGTGGACAGCACGGGAGCAGTCTCCGTCAGGCCATAACCCGAGAAGCAGGTGCAGCCTAATTTTTCTTCGACTTCGCGCACCAGGGTTGGTGAGGACGCGGCCCCGCCAATGGAAATCCACTCCAGACTGCTCAAGTCGTATTTTGGACGCTCCGGTGAGTTGACCAAAGCCAGCGCCATGATGGGAACGAGGCTTAATGAGTGCACTCTTTCTCGCTCGATCAGGCGAAAGACCTCGGAGGGAACGAAGCGCGAAATCACAACATGACGGCCTCCCGCAAAAGTGACGGAATGGGCCGCGCCCCAACCATTGGCATGAAATAACGGAATGGTGTGCAACTCCACGCTATCGGTATTCGTGTTAAATCGGAGTGATACAGACAGGGCATGGAGATAAATATTTCGGTGGGTCAGCATTACTCCCTTGGGATTGGCGCTGGTGCCGCTGGTGTAGAAGAGCTCGGCCAGCGAATCTTCGTCGATTCCCATGATGTCGGCGCTGTGGGGAGTGGCGCTCGCCAAGCTATCTTCATAATTTTTCGGCGAAAGCCACGGCGCCTGGGGCGGGGCATCGAGCAAGATAAATGTCTGGATATTGCGAACGCTGTCCCGAAAGGTATTCACGACCTCCAGGAACTCTTTCTCCAGGAAAAGTACCTTCGCGCCGGAATCGTTCAGAATGTAGGCCAGTTCATGGGGAGCAAGCCGGAAATTCAGTGGAAGCAACACTGCACCAGCCTCTAAGACACCGTAATACCCCTCGAGGAGTCGATGGCAGTTGAGGCTGAGAAACGCGACCCGGTCGCCGGGTTGTACTCCTGCTTCAAGTAGAACACCAGCCAGGCAGCGTGCCCGTCCTGCAAATTGCGCGTAAGTGAACCTCTGGTCTCCACAGACAACGGCCGTCGTGCCCGGGAACTGCTGCTCGGCATAACGCAGGAAGCGAACAGGAGTGAGAGGGATATTCATGACGTCATCGCGCTACCAGGCGGACTGACCTCCATCCACCACCAAAACGTGGCCCGTGACGTAATTAGAAGCGTCAGAAGCGAGAAAAACGGCAGCTCCTTTCAGGTCGTGGTCACTGCCAAAACGGTGCTGTGGAATCTGGGAGAGGAAAAATTCACGGTTTTGCTCCAGTACCCGGCTCGACATGTGTGTAGGAAACCAGCCGGGAGCAATTGCATTCACCTGGATGTTGTGCGTTGCCCATTTGCAGGCCAGATCTTTGGTGAAGGCGATGACTCCGCCCTTGCTGGCATGATACCCAATGGCTGGGAGTGCGGGCGGAGCACCACCTAATCCAGCCACCGAGGCAATATTGATGATCTTTCCGCGACCTTGCTTGATCATGACCTTGCCTACGGCTTGTGCACATAGAAAGGTTCCGGTCAGGTTCGTCTCGATTACTTTATTCCAATCTTCCAGGCGCATCTCTTCCACGGGGGCGCCCCAGGAGATTCCCGCATTATTCACCAGAACATCGATCCGTCCGAATTGTGAAAGGGCAGCATCCACGACCCCCTGAATGTCGGCCGGGGCCTTGACATCACAGCCTAGAGCGAGGGTCCTGACTCCCATCTGCTGCAAGTCTTCCGCGGCCTGCTGGCAGCGCTCTTTCTTGCGGGCACAGAGCACCAGGTTGGCGCCCATTTCCGCGAGCCCTTCTGCGATTTGATGTCCCAGCCCGATGGAGCCTCCGGTGACGATGGCGACGCGGCCAGTAAGATTGAAAAGATCCTTCACATTCCTGGACGCGCCCTGCGTCGTGTCGGCGACCTCCTTCAACATGAAGCTCTCTCCTGAAAATCACAAATCGCGTAATGGGCGGCTTCTGGCTGATCCAAATAAATCCTGACTCCCCGATTCTCGACGAACGCCATCCATTTCTCCCACTCAGAACGAGAGGCGCACGCCGAGTTGGATCTGGCGTTTGGGCAATGCGGATGTGAAAGCCAGCGGCGTGCTGGGCGTAGCCGTCCCGCCGCCCGCAACGGGAGTGCCCGGCCGAATCCCCTTCACGTTGAACGTTGTGAACCCGGGAGTAAAACCGAAAACGGGCCCAACCTCATTGTTTACGCTGGCAAAATTTGTCCGGTTTGCGAGATTAAATCCTTCGGCCGTAAACTGCAAACTAGCCCTCTCGCCTAGCTTATGCCGCCAACTCAAACGCATGTCGAAGTCGACGTAGTTGGGGCCGAGACCCGTGTCGCGCGGGGCTCCGATGGGACGCTCATTGGTGGTGTGATTGTTCCCGTTCACCTCTCCTCCCGCCAGCAGGTTGAAAGGATGTCCGCTGTGGTACGAGAAAATTGGAGCTAGCTCAAAGCCCGAAAGGACACTCTGTTTCCAGGGGCTGTCGAACACTCCCGCGATCACTACTTTGTGCCGCTCATCAAACTCGGAAAGACTCCGATCCAGATTGAGGTTGGTCGGATCCTGTGGGCCGTAGTCAGTGTTGTAATCCGTGGATGTGTCTAGGCCTTTGGCGAAAGTGTAGTTCCCAAACACCGAGAAGTGATTGCTGAAGCGTTTCGTGATCTCGACGATACCAGCTTCGTAGACGGCGTACGACTCGGAGCTATATTGGTTGTTCTGCACGATCAGCGGATTGACGAAGCATTGCGTGGTATCGCAGGGCAGGCCCTCAACGCCACCCAGCGGGTCGGCTCCAGCAGCCGTCGTATTCCAGTTGCGATACGAAACCTTCTCGCCGTTGGCCAGGGTTACCGTGCTCAACGGTGCCGGCAACAGATTGGTATCGATCGCGATCGGAAGGTGCTGGGTATGCGAATAGATGCCGCTGACAGAAATCGACAGCCCCGCTACGAGCTCACGTTCAATTGCGAAAGATGCTTGCTGCGCTATGGGTGGCCGATAACCCGGCTGGTTCACGAAGAGCACCTGCAGGGGAGATAGAGGCCCGCTATTAGTAACGTCGACGCCAACTGGTTGGGTACCCAGAAACGGGCCAGCGACGGCAGCCGGGGTGATGCAGGCATTACTCCCTGGGGTCGCAGTCGTGCACTGAATCAAGCCCTGCGCAAAAAGTGTCTGGAAAATAGTTGCCGCCCCTGCTATACCCAGTGCCTTAACCCCACCGATCGGATCGGCATAAATGGAAATCTCCCGGTTGCAGGGGCTGCCGCCGCTACCGGGGATTATCTTCACTCCGAACTGGGAAACTCCACAGATCGCGGTGACGTTTGCGGCCTGGTTACCTGCGACACTGTTCCCGACCGCAGAATTATTCGCATTCCGCACCCCCAGGCTGTAATCGACGTCGGGAATCTGAACGTCCACCGGTCCGTAAAAGATTCCGTATCCCCCCCGAATCACCGTCTTGTGATTCGTGAACGGATCCCAGGCAAAGGAAACCCTGGGGCCAAAATCCTTCTTGTACGTGGTCAATGGGGCGAATTGCGTGTCCAGGTCGTAGCGCAGTCCGTAGTTCAGGGTCAAGCTTGGTATTACTTTCCAGGAGTCCTGCGCGTAGAACGCCGTCAGCGGTCGAGTGTAATAGGGGTACGTCGGATCTCCGAAGCCCTGCTGGTAAACCTGAGGCAGCCCCAGCGTCGCCGATTGAAGCGGGTTGATGGTAGTGCTGGCAAGCTGTGGACTCACCAGAAATCCGGGCAGCGACCCGAACACAAAACGACCGGGCATGAAAGTGTGCGACTCCGTGTGATTGCCGCGAAGCAACTCGTAGGCGCCGAATTTTAGAGTGTGATTGCCATGGATCGCGGTGAGATTGTCAGCGAATTCGTAACGTCGCAAGATTGTAAGGTTGGGCAGGAAAATGTTCGATCCAATATTGTTGATAAAACTGGGAATCTGCAGCCCCACCTGCGCCGGCGCGTTGGGGATCACGTTGAAGTGATAGTAGTCCCACTGTACCCGGGCCTCGTTCTGCGTATTCGGACTGATCTGGCGGTACCAGGTGGCTTGCAAATTGTTGTCGTAGGTGTGGATCGAACTTCCCGCCGAAAAAGCGGTCAGAGAATTTACGTCCGGCGATTCCTCCAAATCGTGCCCATACCGGTAGGTCAGAGAAACCTCGTTG
Organism: uncultured Acidobacteriaceae bacterium; assembly: GCA_963819035.1. Lineage (GTDB taxonomy): Bacteria > Acidobacteriota > Terriglobia > Terriglobales > Acidobacteriaceae > Sulfotelmatobacter. The sequence continues at coordinate 386,526 of CAWFUU010000012.1, forward strand.
TTCACATTAAAGTGATGATCCAAGCGGCCCGACGCTTGGTATTCGCGGGTGTTGAAGGGAAACAGCCCACCCTCAGTTTCAAACTGGTTTAGCAGGAAGCCATTCAGCGCGGCCTGAGTGGGCGACACAAATGGGTTCGGACCGGGATTTGGATTCAGGGTCAGAATGCTCTGGAGAGCAAACGCGCAAAGAGCTGGCGGCAGAGGTGTGCCCGTGAAGCAAGTCACGGCGGGCGCCGACGAACTCGCCAGCCCGGCAATAATGGCATTCTGGGCGGTCGTCGGACGAAAAATATTGGTGTTCGTCAGCAGAGGAACCGCGTTCTGCGCATTCTGCCGCAAGCCTTCGAAAGCCATAAACAGAAATGTTTTATCTTTCTTAATCGGGAAACCCAGCGTTCCACCAAATTGCTGACGGCTCAAACTATCCTTAACGGGAGACCCCAGAGAGTCAGGATTGGCCGGATTGAAGGTCTGGCCGGCCTGCAAGGCCTGGGTGAACGAAAACGGATTTTGCGCGTCCATGGCATCGTTGCGGAAAAAACCATACAGGCTGCCGTGCACATTGTTGGTGCCGGACTTGGTCACAATATTGATCGAAGCACCTGTGGCTGAACCCAAGTCGGCAGCGTAGTTGCTGCGATTGATCTGAAACTCCTGCACCGCGTCCTGGCTTAACGTAAGGCGCTGACCGCCGCTATCGCCCGAGGTCTCACCCCCGTCTACCGTGATGCTGTTTCCTCTGCCATTGCTACCGTAGAACGACAGCCCGCTTTGCGGTGTTTGTTTGACTCTAAAATCCTGGTCGCCCGCCAGCCTGGTGGAATCCGAGACACCCGGCGCGAGCAATGTGAATGTGAGGTAATCACGCCGGTCAATGGGCAGGTCTGTGATGTACCGCTGTGTGATTCTGTCCGCTTGGCTTCCTCGTTCAGTTTCCACCACGGGCGGCTGGTCCGTTACCTCAACAACCGTCGCGACCTGCGACGGCTTCATCTTGAAATCAGAGATGACCGTCTGCCCGACGGCGACAGTGACGCCTCTACGAATCTCCGTCGCAAAGCCCGGCAGCTCCGCGCTGACGTCGTAGGTTGCCGGCGACAGCCCTGCTGCTCGGAATTGACCGGCGCTGTTCGTCACTGCCGTGCGCTTCAAGCCGGTCTGCGTATCGACCACATTGACAGCTGCCTTCTGCAAAATCGCCCCGGAAGCATCTGTCACGGTTCCGGTGATCTCTCCCGACGTGCCGACGCCCTGCGCATGAGCCATCAAGGTTGCGAACAGGAAGCACACGAGACCGCAGGCCAGTGACCTCATAGGATTCTCCTTCTGGATACGTGGGACATCGCCGAAGTAATCGCGAGTAAGCCCATCTACCGGTCAGTTCCTCGGGCACTGCTGCTGCCCTCACGACCTCGGATCGCCGCCGAATGCTCGAGAGGTCTATCTCTCTTGCAGTAAGGAGGTGTTGAAAAGCCAAGAGCTCTACATCGCCCAAGATTGTGAGAGTGAGTATCACATAATAGTTACTAACGTCAAGATGGAAAGTCTGCCGCGCGAATCACCTGGGCAACGCAGGATGTGGCGGCACGGCTGGTTGGCTGCAGAGAGCCGGCATAGGATCCTCCGGCCATATCGAACTGCACCGTCACCTCAGGCGAGAACAAGGCGGCCGGAAACCTGCCCGCCGCGAAGCTGATTTAACGCCTCGTTCGCGTCGGCAAGAGGGCGAGTTGCTACCTGACAACGCACCGTCCCGGCAGCCGCCATTACCAGAACCTCACGCAAATCCTGTCGGGTTCCGACGGTGGAAGCTTGGATGCGGATCTCTCCGGCAGCCATCAAGATAGGGGGAAAACATATTGGATCAGCCGGCAGGCCCGCAACCAGGAGAGTACCCGTGGGCCGCAGGCAATAGAAGGCGATGTCATAGGCTGCTCGCGCTGCCGAGGTCACCAGCGCAACGTGAACTCCGCCTCGATTCCGCAGTTCCTTGATCGCATCCTTGTCCGCAGCATTGACCGTCGTAGAAGCACCTAACGATCTGGCAAGTGCCAGCTTTTCTTCGGAGATGTCGACTGCCACCACCTCTACTCCGAGCGCCTGTCCGAACTGCACCGCCAGGTGTCCCAGGCCGCCAATACCGAAGACCGCCAGGCGCTGCCCGGGCAAGACGTTGCCGCGTTTGAGTGCCCGGTGGACAGTAACGCCTGCGCAGAAAAGGGGAGCGGCTTGAACTGAAGAAAGACTGTCGGGAATCCTGAGCGCGTGGCTTGCCGGCGCCTTCACGAATTCGGCATATCCACCATCGACATTGACACCGGTAATCTTTTGCCGCCGGCAGAGGTTTTCATTCCCTTCGCGGCAAAACTCGCATTCGCCGCAGGTCCAGTGGATCCAAGCGATTCCAACTCGATCACCGATTTGCAGATCCCGTACCGCCGCGCCCTTTTCGACCACGACCCCGGCAATCTCGTGGCCGGGAATCAATGGTGTTTTGACGATTTTTGCGAACTGCGGCCAATCTCCATCGACGATGTGCACATCGGAATGGCAAACCCCGCAGGCTTCTACGCGTATCAGGACTTCGTCAGATCCGGGCTGCGGTTGGCCGACTTCTTCTATCGCGAGCGGCTTCTCGAATTCATGCAGGACGGCAGCCTTCATTCATTTCGCCTCTTGTTTCCGGGGAAGGACAGCAGCGGGAACGGAGATATGAAATCGTCAGGGCTGGACGCCGCGCAAGAAAAACTCCACGGCACTATCGACGCGTTCTCCCAGCTTATGGGGACCCGTGAGATCCACCGCCCACTGCCGAACCACGGTCTGGTAGAGTCCCTCCATGAATTCGGAGAGATGAAGGACTGGGAAGACGCGCGTGATCTCCCCGCGTCGTTGGCCTTGGGCGAGAATCTCCCGCAGTAAGCCGACCGCGACCCCCTCGGGCCCGCGCATTTCCGGAGAACGCACGGGATCCATTGCTCCCGACAGAACCACCGCCTCCCAGAGGCGACGGTCTGCTTCTACTTCCCGCGCCAAGGCGCGATACAAGCGGCGCAAACGCGCTGCCGTGTCCGCTTCGCTGGAGAGTTCCGACTTGAGATGTTCGACGATACAGGCGAAACCGCGCTTGCCGACGTCGCGCAGAACTGCATCTTTGCTAGGAAAATACCGGAAAAAGGTTGGCTGGCTGATCTCGAGAATGTTGACTATATCGTCGATTCGAGTGTTCTCGTAGCCATGCTTGCGGAACAGCCTAAGGGCGGTCTCAACTATCTGCTGCCGCAGTCGTGCCTTCTTACGTTCGCGAAGGCCCAGTATCTGGCGGGCGGGCGCTGACTTCTTTTGTCTCCTTAAGCTTGGTCTACTTTGCGTCCTTACCCTTGATCTGGCAGCGTCGGCAGGGGCCATAGTCTCAATTGTCTCCTGAACTCGTTCCGGGGCACGATGTGACGCGCCGCAGCATGATCTGTCACTTTAACATCCTGCCACCGATCCTTTGGGGACAGAACACCAAACCGCTTGAGGAGTTGATGAAACCCAGCTGCACTCCACGCTTTGGACTTGACGTTATCTACTAACAGATGATATAGACTAACACATTTTTGAAGGTCCGCGAATGTGCGAGGTCCCAAGATGTGCCCAGTTACATACGCCACCGCCTTCACGCGGATCCAACCGAGTCGTCACTAGGATGGAACGATGACAACAGCGGCAGCATCCTCGCCCAGGATAAGCGGCGGTGCATTTCTAATTGAGGAGTTCTCCCCTGACGAGATTTTCACCGCAGAGAATCTGAGCGAAGAACACTTAGCGATCGCCCGGACCGTCGATGAATTCTGGGCAAACGACGTCGAGCCTCACCTTGAGGCTATCCGCCAGCAAAAGCCCGGCATCGCGCTAAACGTATTACGCAAATCCGCCGACCTGGGACTCACCGCAGTGGCAATCCCCGAAAGATTCGGCGGGATGGAGATGGATCTGGCTTCCGTCATGATCGTGGGCGAACACCTGGGCCGAGATGGTTCCTATGGGTCCTGGCACTCCGCGCACACGGGCATCGGCACGCTGCCTATCCTCTTCTTTGGAACCGAGGAACAGCAAAAGAAGTATTTGCCACGGCTGGCTAAGGCCGAGATCCTGGCAGCCTATGCCTTGACCGAGCCGTTGGCAGGTTCGGATGCGCTAGCCATACGTACCCGAGCCGACCTAAGTCCGGACGGCAAGTATTACGTCCTGAACGGACAGAAGATGTGGATTACCAATGGGGGGGCGGCTGATCTCTTTACCGTATTCGCCAAGGTGGGAGGAGAACTGTTCACGGCATTCCTGGTGGAGCGTAGCTTTCCCGGTGTGAGTAGCGGGGCTGAAGAGCACAAGATGGGTATGAAAGGAAGTTCGACCACCGCCGTGTATTTCGACAATGTTCAGGTGCCGGCCGAAAACGTGCTGGGTGAGGTCGGCCGGGGACACATCATCGCCTTCAACATCCTGAACCTGGGGCGGCTGAAGCTTGGCCCGGGCGCTCTCGGTGCTGCCAAGAATGTGCTGGCCGTCAGCCTGAAATATGCCAAAGAGCGCAAGGCATTCGGTTCCCCGATCGCTGAATTCGGCGCCATCCAGCACAAGCTGGCGGAGATGGCCATTCGCATTTACGTCGTGGAATCCATGGTATGGCGGGTGGTGGGACTAATCGAAAGTCAGCTAAGAGCGGCCCCCCAGGACAAATCCGATACGACACGAACGGAACTCAAAGCGGTTGAGGAGTACGCCGCCGAATGCTCAATGATTAAAGTCTACGCCTCTGAAATGCTGGACTATGTAGTGGATGAAGGAGTGCAAATCCACGGTGGCTATGGCTACCATCAGGACTACCTGGTCGAACGTGCCTATCGCGATTCGCGCGTCAACCGTCTGTTTGAGGGCACCAACGAGATCAACCGTCTGCTCATACCGGGGATGCTGCTGAAACGCGCCGCGCGGGGTCAACTGGCTCTGCTCCCCGCCATTCAGGCGGTCCTGAACGGGAAATTCACGAAGACACCCGAATCTGGGGATGGGAATGAAGAGATGCGGCTGGTGCAAAACGCGAAAACGATTGCACTGCTGGCCATCGGGATTGCGCAGCAAAAATACGGGATGGATTTGCAAGAGGAGGAGGAAGTCCTGATGAGCATTTCGGACATCGTCACCGAGGTCCTGGCGATGGAATCGACCTTGCTTCGAAGTCGCAAATCTGCGGCTTCCGGAAGAGGCCAGAATGCCGCCGATGTGTGCGCCGTTTTCTTGCGTGAAGCGATGGATCGAGTCGAGATCTCCTGCCGGAATGTTTTGGGCGCATGCCTCGACGGCGATGCTTTGCGGCGGAACATGTCGGCTTTGCGGAGCTTTGCTGACTACGATCCAGTAGATGCGATCAGCCGGCGGCGGAATATTGCCAGCCGCCTGCTTGCCAGTGACCGCTATGTTTGGGGCTGAGGTTAGCGGTTAAATCGCCTGCTGCGGGCTTGCGGTTGCTAGAAAACTAGCAAGCAATTTGCCCAGGGTGCTGGTGCGGATAGCAGACCGTCGGGAGCGTTCCAGATGAAAATCGTGCCAGCTTCAAGAGTGTCGCAAGGAGCCGAGACGCGTGTGCAATCGCCGCCGTTTTCGACGACAGAAGAGAATTCCGGATTCAAAAGTGGGGGTTTCCTTTTATGAGCCGCATGACAAAACGTGCATTCTCAATTTCTGCCCTAACGCTTTTGCTGTTTTACTTCGCTTCAAGCGCTGTTGCAGCAGTTACCACACATACGGGGACTTTGCCGGACGGTGCAACCTTTCTCATCGAAGTGCCTTCCCCGTGGAATGGGACGCTCCTGCTCTACAGCCACGGCTACGTAGTTCCAGGTTCGCCCAATCCCGCACAAGACGTGGGCGATCCGGCTACGGGCGCCTTCCTGCTTAGCAACGGATTTGCCTTAGCGGGTTCTTCCTATGCCCACACTGGCTGGGCGATTCAGGAGGCCCTGCTGGACCAAATTGCGGTTCTGGATATTTTTGTAACCATGGTTGGTACGCCGACCCGCACGATCGCTTGGGGTCACTCGCTGGGAGGAATCATCACTGCCGGCCTCATCCAGCGTTTTCCTGACCGCTTTGGCGCTGCTCTGCCCATGTGTGGAGTGCTTTCGGGCGGTGTAGGCACCTGGAACCAGGCGCTGGATTCCGAATTTGCGTTCAAGACCCTGTTGGCTTCCGGGACTTCGTTGCAAATAGTCAACATCAGCGACCCGAACACCAATCTCGCATTGGCGGAGGTCCTTTTGGCCTCGGCCCAAGCCACGCCCGAGGGCAAAGCGCGCTTCGCACTGTCAGCAGCGCTGGGAGATACTCCGGGATGGTTCAATCCGTCCTCGCCCGAGCCGGCTCCGAAGGACTTTGCTTCACGAGAGGCTAACCAGTTTCTTTGGGCATCTGAGGTGGATTTTCCATTCGTCTTCGCGCTTCGTGCCGAACTCGAATTCCGCGCTGGCGGTAATCCCTCATGGAACACAGGGGTTGACTACAGAAAACAGCTTAACCGCTCTGTAGACCGCGAGGAGGTGCGTGCGCTGTACAAGCAGGCTGGCCTGAGCCTGGATGCCGACCTCGATGCATTGAACGATGCTGCCAGAATCACTGCCAATCCAGATTCAGTCGATTACCTGGAGCAGAACATTATCTTTAACGGCCGCATCAACTTTCCGGTACTGACCCTGCACACCACTGGGGATGGCCTGGTATCGAACCAGAACGAAAGCGCCTACAAAGATGTCGTCGACGAGGCTGGAAACCAGAAATGGTTGCGCCGGACCTTTGTTCATCGGGCGGGGCACTGCACATTCACTCCCGCAGAAACGGTCACCGCACTTCAGAACCTGATTGAACGGCTGAACAACGGAAGGTGGCCTGATCTTGATCCGAGCACGCTTAACGCTGAAGCCGCGGCACTCGGACCGCTGAACGTCGCCGCTCCGTCGTTCCTTCGTTTCGAACCCGCGCCCTTCCTGCGTCCATTTGATGCGTCCGATGAACACCATTGCGACCACGAACAGCACGATTCGGGCATATGCACTGGCGAGTTCTGAACATTGCGACCGCTGAACGGGGGTGACGGCTGACAGTCGACGAACTTCAGTTCCTTCAAAAACTACTCGTGTCAATGGTCGCCCGATGCGAGAGCCCGCCGTGGTGCACGAAGATTCACCATCTGATTTCGTGTTGATTCAGAATTCTCAGAAGCAGTAGCCAGGGGCAGCGATGGCCGACTCCGGACAAGTTGTCCGCTAACCGGAAGCCATCCAGCGCATGCGTTGGCGTAACAGCTATGGTCCGCCGCCGAACTGCAAGAAGAATCGCGTCGAGGAGAACAGTTGCAAAAATGTATCGGCCTCTGTGTGCCGTGTGACATCCGACCTTGCCTTCCACAGGCAAGAAAGAAGATCATTGCCGAGGTGAAGCGGTGCAGTCAGAAACATCGGGGTGGGATTCAAGTGCTTTGTTATCAAGATTTTGACCTCCAAGCTATTTGCTATCAAGATTTTGCAGACACTTTTTGCGAATCCCGCGCCAGTCAAGGCATTCCGAGGGGTGGTGGAGGGGGGTACCATCCACTTCCAAGGAGTTTCCAGAATGGGACAAGTCCCATAACCCACGTGTAAACCTGATTGGCAGAAAATTTTCGCGCCGATTCCCACAATTGAAAGCGTTCGCGATCGGGGACGACGCACCGCAAAGCTAAATTCAATCTCCCACCAACTGCAGCCGATATCTCTACTCAGGAGAGCGCTGCATGCAATGGTTCTGGATTGCCCTCGGTGTCATGGTCGCGCTGGTGATCTACCAACAGTTCCGGATCTATCAGGTCCATCGCAACGCGCAGAACCAGGAGGAGTTGTTCCAGATCGTGACCGAAAACGCCGCCGACATGATCGCGCTGGTCGATGTGAAAGGAAGACGGCTTTATAACAGCCCGGCATATAAGAGGATTCTTGGATATTCCGCGGCCGAATTAGGCGAGACTTCCTCGTTTGAGCAGATTCATCCCGACGATCGCTTCCAGGTTCTCGATGCGGCCCGAGAAGCACGCGAGACTGGCGTCGGAAAGCGGCTGGAGTACCGCATTAAGCACAAAGATGGCAGCTGGCGCGTATTGGAGTCCGTGGCGAGCGCGGTCCGCGACGACAAGGGGCAAGTCGCGAAACTGGTCATCGTGAATCGCGACATCACCGAACGGAAGCGCGCGGAACAGCAACTGGAACACAATCTCTTCCACGATGCCTTGACCGGGTTGCCCAACCGGCGACTGCTGCTCGACCGCCTGCAACACCTGTTCGTGCGGGCACGGCGCAACTCCGATCATCCGTATGCGCTGCTGCTGGGAAACGTAGACCAATTCAAGGTATTCAACGAGACGCTGGGTCCGGTTGCAGGAGATCATGTGCTGGGCGAAATCGCCCGCCACATGGGAGCCTGCCTGCGGCAGGACGACACCATCGCACGCGGCGAAAACGGGAACGATTCGGTCGAGCCGGTATTATCGAGGCTGGGAGGAGATGAATTCGCGATCCTGCTCGACGGCGTGCACGAACCGAGCGACGCGATGCGCGTTGCCCGCAGAATCCAGGCGGCGGTGGCCGAGCCATTCTCCCTCGACTCGCGGGAAATTCGCGCCTCGATGAGCTTTGGGATTGCGCTCAGCACTGCCGCGCACGAGCGTCCAGAGAATGCGCTGAAAGATGCCGACGTGGCTATGCGTCGCGCCAAGGCGCTGGGTGGCTCGCGCTGCGAGGTCTTCGATGAAGCCATGCACACGCGAGCAGTCGGCCGGCTGCGGCTCGAAGCCGACTTGCGAACCGCCATGGCGGAACGGCAGTTTCGGGTTTTTTATCACCCGGTGGTGCAGCTCGACTCGCGGCGCATCGTGAGCTTTGAGGCGCTGCTGCGCTGGCAACATCCCACCCAAGGACTGATTTCTCCGTACCGTTTCATTGAGGCCGCCGAAGACACAGGGTTGCTGATTTCCATCGGGCACTGGCTGGCGCTGCAGGCTTGCCGGCAATTGCGCGAGTGGGAAGTCAACGCCGCTTCCGGGCAGCCGATGAACATCACGGTTAACGTGTCGGCGCGGCAGTTCGCCGACGCGCATCTGGTGAATGACATTCAGGATGCGCTGCGGGAAACAGGTGTCGATCCCGCGCGGTTGCAACTGGAAATGACCGAGAGCGTAGCTGCGGCCGATCCCCGACTCACGATCACCGTGCTCTCCCACCTCAAACACATGGGGATTGGCGTGATCCTGGATGACTTCGGCATTGGAAGCTCATCGCTCAGCGGGCTGCGGCAGTTTCCTGTCGACGCGCTAAAAATCGACCGCTCCCTGGTGCGCGAGATGCAGACCGATCGTGGAGCCTGTGACATGGTAGAAGTGATCATTACATTGGCTCACAAAATGAATCTGCGAGTGATCGCCGAGGGCATCGAAACCGCTCGCCAGCTCGAGCGGTTGGGCGAACTGGGATGCGAATTCGGCCAGGGATACTACTTCTCCCAGCCTCTGGAAGCCAAGGCCGCCCTGCAGTTCCTGCGACAGCAGGTTGCGCCGGCACAAGCGCGTGGAGCGTCAAAGTAGGCGCGAGGAACTGAAGACTATCTCCAAACAAGTCAAAGTTAAAGTTAGGTTAGTTTCGAATTACCACCGTCGGCCTGCGGGCAGTGCAGAGGTCCTTCGGCACCAAAGAACGGCGCCTCAGGATGACAAGATTTGCCGTGGCCTCCGAAAGAGTCCGCCCGACACGCCTAGCGCGCGCCGTTCCCTGGGGACACGACTCGACCATATTCAGTTGCGCGGCTGAGACGGTCGAACATGCGCCATGCCGCGAGCGACACTTTGCTGATGGCCTCTTCCCCGTCGCGTTCGTTGCGGAGGAACGACGTCATGATGCAAATCACGTAGGGTCGGCCTTCGACGAACACGATACCGGAGTCGTTGCGCACCGCTTCCAGCGAGCCGGGCTTGTTGGCGATCTTCACGCCCGCTGGCAGGTCACGGGGAATCCAGGATTCTTTGTTGGTGCTCAGGACTGTGAAGAAGTCCGCGGTCGACTCCTTGTTCAGAAGCTTGCCGTGGTAGATGTCAGCGAGCAAGGTCATCATCTCGCGCGGCGTGGAAATATTCTCGCGGCCTTGCTTGGCCGCTTCGAGGTCCATCATCTTGCGGCGCAGCCGCGTGTGGCTGAGGCTGAGCGAATCGAGCATGGCGTTGACGTTGGGCATGCCCACGCGGTCGATGAGAACATTGGTGGCCGAGTTGTCGCTTACCGCGACCATCATCGTGGCGAGATCGCGCAGGGTGAGACGTGTGACACCGGGCGTGAGTCCGCCCATGATGTCGCTGTCGGGAACCAGATCAGGCGACTGCACCGTGTAGAGATCGGTAAGCTTGAGTTTGCCTTGTTCCGCCTGCTGATAGAGATTGGCTAGCACTGTGATCTTGATGGAGCTGGCCTGGGCGAAGACTTCGTCCTCGCGCAGGAAAAAGTGATCGCCCGTCGTGAGGTCCTCGATGGCGACTCCCATGACGCCGTCGAGATGGTCGTCAACGTCGCTGATGCTGGACGCGAGTTTTTGCCAAAGAACCTTTTGTTTGCCGGTTGGCGTGCTCGGCGCTGTGGTTTGGGCGAGGCACGCAGAAAGGAGCAGGGCGCAGCAGAGCACGGGCTTCAAGGGAAGGTCTCCTGACGGCAGGGATTGTAGCAGGAGGCCAAATGGGGGAGGACGAGTGCCGTCTCTGGGAGACTCAAGGCATTTCTTGTTACGGCCCGTGCAAGCTAATGCTTCTGGAGGTGCCGCGATGTCGTCTTGCCGAAGACAGTCTCGGCGACCTCGGTGAGCTTTCCCATCACCACATCGGAACACATTCCGACCAGGAAACCGACAGCGTAGGCGTAGAGCCTGGGATCAGTGCCGGAACTGGCTTCAAACGTTATTCCAAGAAGGCCGGCCTGGACCACGGCATAGGCCGAGACCGACAGAAATATACCCATAAATGGCGAGGTCACCCGCCAGACCACGAGGTCGTGGCGCCAAATGTGATTGGTGATGGCGCGGACGTACCACTTCATCGCATAGATCCAGCTGCCGGCAATCCCTCCCAGGGCACAGCAGAGAAACCGTTGGGCCACCACGTGTTTCGTGAGGTCCATGCGCAACAGGATCGCCGTCACTACCACTGCGAACGAGAGCACGCAGCCTAGATAAATACCTTCCCCCCGGATTCGCCGCCACGCCTCTGGCGGATACGCGGTCTTCCAATCGAGTGGGCTTGCGACGCCAACCATTTCCTCAGAAGCTGAAGGCGCGAGGCCCATGGGCGGAGCAAGTGATGCGGCCATAAAACCTCCTTCGGACCAACTGCCCGCAGGGTGGCCTCCTGAGTAGCCGCCCTACATCCTCATAGTGCGGCAGGATCGGGGAACGTTTCAGTTGGCAGCGGGTAGCGGCACCCGGACTGAGCGGCCTTTAACCTATCTGGCCGATGAGCAGGCAATAGCCGTCGGGATCGTCTACACAGATTTCTCCCTTGGGCATGTACTCGGGATAAGAGATGCCAGAGACTTTCACGCCGCTCGCCAGCAAATGCTCGCGGAGTGCGATCAGGTCAGGCGAGTAGAGATAGAACAGGACGGCTTGCTGGCTGGCGATCACAGGTTCATTAGCGCGCGTAAACATCACTACGGCTCCCTCGCAGGAGAGGCAAACCCACTGCAGGTCTCCCGAGGAGTTGCGCAGACTGCCACGGATTTCCAAGCCCATCCGTTTGTAGAAATCGATCGAGCGTTGCACGTCGGCGACGCGCGCCATCGCAACAAGATCGGTAACGCCTTTGGCGAGTGCTTCAACCATCGATTTTCGCTGACCGCAGTTGCTTCACCGCGGTCTCGGAGCTGACCGGCGAATAGTACACCTCTTTGAAAGTGTAGGAGCGAGCCCGGGAGCCCACGACCGGGAGGATTTCGATGTGCCAATGGTAGTCATCGTCAATCGTCTTCCAATAGCCAAGATTCTTCGAAGGATGCAGGGTGCTGGGCGAAGTATGCAACACGAGATGAAAATCCTCGGTGATGGAGCGAACACGTTGCAAGGTACGGCGCAGAAGAGCAGCCAGATTCGTGCGCAATCCCGGCCGGTTGAGTCCCGCCCGTTCGAAGGATGAGTCGTGATAACGCGGCAAGATCCAGGCTTCGTAGGGTACCCGGGGAGCATAGGGACACACCGCAAGGTAGTCGCCTCGAGCCTCGATCACCCGCTGCGCCTGGCGTTCTTCCTGCTGGATGATGTCGCAAAAGACGCAGCGTTCCTTGGCGACGAAATATTCCCGCCCGGCCCGCAATTCGTAAAGCACGCGCCGCGGCACAAACATGGTTGCGGTGATTTGTGAGGTTGGATGGCTGAATTCTTGCCCGGCATTCTTGCCATAGTCCTTGAAGAGACTGATGTACTTGATGCGCGGGTCGCGCTTGAGGTCGAGAACCCGCTCAGCGGCCAGGCGGAGAAAATGCGCGATCTCCTCATCGCTCGCGTTCCAAAGATGGCGGTCATGGCGCGGATTTTCGATCAGTACTTCATGTGCCCCCACGGAGTGCATGCAGTCATAAATGCCATCACCGCGACGGCCGGGCTCGCCTTCGATGTGATAGAGAGGCTTGGGATGCACCACCGCGCGCGCCGACCACACTGCGCCGGGAGTGTTTGGAGTAACCGCAATCACCTGCAACGGCGCCTTGGCATCGGAACAGAACGGACAGGGGGCCTCGGCGCGCGAGGCCGCTTCGCCAGGGTCATCGCCCGTGATGACCCAGGAACGTGTGATGGGATCCTTACGGAGTTCCATAGGGAAGGAGAACACTGGGAGAGAATCGGCGTCAACTGCGAACTCGGATGTAATCCGAGAGGGGCAAGATGTGAAGGAGAGGAGGGGTTCCTTTGTTATAATCCGCCGAAGCCCGCCAGATGACCGAGCCGTCCACTCCGCTGATGCGGCAATATGCCGCGGTCAAAAAGGAACACCCTACGGCGCTGCTGTTCTTCCGCCTGGGCGATTTCTACGAACTATTCTTCGATGATGCCATCGTGGCCGCGAAAGAGCTGCAGATCACGCTGACTTCGCGCAACAAGGAGAAAGGAATCGCAATACCCATGTGCGGCGTGCCCTATCACGCAGCCGAGGGATACATCGGGAAGCTGATTCGCAAGGGCTTCAAGGTCGCCATCTGTGAACAGGTGGAAGATCCACGCCTGGCCAAGAAACTGGTGCGCCGCGAAGTGAGGCGCGTGGTCACGCCCGGAACGGCAGCGGATTCGTCGCTGGGGTCGGAGGAGAACAATTTTTTGGCGGCGCTGGCCGAGGTGGGCGATCGCGTGGGGTTCGCGGCGCTGGATCTGTCGACCGGGGAGTTTCGGGCTACGGAGTTCGCCGGCGAAGGTGCGATGCGGCGGGTGCAGGAGGAACTGGACCAACTGCGGCCTAAGGAATTGCTATATGGGTCGGCGGCGCCGTTGTTCGAGCGAGGAAGCACAGAAGAGCAGCCGAGCTTGGCCCCGTCGAAGATCCTCACTTCTCGCGCAAAGAACGCGCGAAAAATGGGGCACCCGCTGTCCCCACATGGAGCTACCTGCACGGAGACGCCGCTGGACGACTGGATCTTCGCGCCGGATCACGCGATTCCGCTGCTGGAGAATCACTTCGGGGTGCTCTCGCTCGAAGGATTCGGACTGGCGGGACGGCCGGCAGCGGCTTCGGCAGCGGGCGCAATCTTGCACTATGTGCGCTCGACGCAGCGCGGCTCGCTCGATCACGTGGATCGCATCGGATGGTACGAGCGGCAGAATTGCCTGGTACTGGATGCGGTCACGGTGCGCAACCTGGAGATGATCGAGCCACTGTTCGCTGGTACGGATGCGGGTGTAACACTGTTCCGCTCGATCGACGCCGCTGTCACGCCCATGGGCAAGCGGTTGCTACGAGCCTGGCTGCTGCGGCCGTCGCTCGATTTGAACGAGATCAATGCCCGACTTGATGCAGTGGAGGCGGGCGTGAAGGACATTGTGGCGCGCGAGGAGTTGCGGCGGGGGCTCGATGGAGTGCTCGATTTGGAGCGACTCCTCAGCCGGGTCACACTGGAGACTGCGAATCCTCGGGACGTGCTCGCTCTGGCCGCATCGCTGGGGAAGATTCCCGCGGCGAAGGCTGCGGTCGGACGACTGGCAGCTGCAAGGATGGAAGTGCTGCACTCGTCGCTCGATGAGTTGCGCGACCTGCGCGAGCGCATTGAGAAGACGATCGTGCCCGAGCCGCCGTTGACCTTTGCCGATGGCGGAGTCGTCGCCGCTGGCGTGGATCGCGACCTGGACGATTTGAGAGAGCTCTCGCGCAACAGCAAGCAGGTGCTGGCGCAGATCGAACAGCGGGAGCGCGGGCGCACGGGCATTGGCTCGCTGAAAGTGAAGTTTAATTCGATTTTTGGATACTACATCGAGGTTTCGAAGGTCAATCTGCACCTGGTTCCGCAGGACTACGAGCGCAAGCAGACGCTGGTGAATGCGGAGCGTTTCACGACTCCGGAACTGAAGGAGTACGAAACCAAAATTCTTGATGCGCAGGAAAAGATTGTCGAGATCGAGCGGCGATTGTTTACCGAACTGCGTACTGCGATCGCGGCGGAGGCACGGCGAATTCGGCAAACCGCACTAGCGCTGGCGGAAGTGGACGTGCTGGCGTCGCTGGCGCACATCGCGGCGCTGCGCAATTATTGCCGGCCGCAGTTTTTGGAGTCAGGCGCTGGTGGCGAACTGGAAATCATCGAAGGCCGGCATCCGGTGATCGAGCAACAGGAAATGGCCGGAGGCAGCGATCGCTTTGTGCCCAACGATTTGTATCTCAACGGGACGACTCACAACATCTTCCTGCTGACCGGGCCGAATATGGGGGGCAAATCGACTTATCTGAGGCAGACAGCACTGATCGTGATCATGGCGCAGATGGGATCGTTCGTTCCGGCGCGCTCGACGCGGCTGAGCGTCGTCGACCGCGTATTCACGCGCATTGGAGCCAGCGACAACCTGGCACGAGGCCGCTCGACGTTTATGGTCGAGATGACGGAGACGGCGGCGATTCTGCATACGGCGACAGCGCAGTCGCTCATCCTGCTGGATGAAGTTGGGCGAGGCACGGCCACGTATGACGGGTTGGCGATCGCGTGGGCGGCCGTCGAATACCTGCACGCGCGGGTACGGGCCAAAACCCTTTTCGCCACTCACTATTTCGAGCTGACGGAGTTGGCCGAGCAACTGTCGGGAGTGAAGAACTACCACGTTTCGGTAAAAGAGACGGGTGGCGGAATTGTCTTTCTGCGGAAGGTCGAACCTGGGGCAGCCGACCGCAGCTATGGAATCGAAGTGGCGAAGCTGGCTGGATTGCCAAATGAAGTGGTGACGCGGGCGCGTGAGGTATTGGCGGAGCATGAGTTTGCGGAGCAGCAGGCCACGGCGCATCTTTCGCCGGGGGCGGCGCCGCCGCCAGCGCAGTTGACAATCTTCACGCCGCTGTCGCAGCCCGTGTTGGAGAAGTTGCGAGAAGTGGATTTGAACCGGCTGACGCCGCTGGAAGCGCTGAATCTGCTGGCGGAGTTGAAGAAGGAAATCTAACCACAAAGGCCACGGAGGAAAAATCTGCCACAGGCGCCCGGACAACTACTGATCGTCGGCTTTGACGGCACAGAGATGACGACGCGGCTCAGTTCCCTGCTGACACGACTGCAACCGGCGGGGGTGATTCTGTTCGCACGGAACATCCGGAGCGCAGAGCAAACTTGGCGGCTGCTGCGCGAGTGCCAGAAGTGCGTCGCCGCGCCGTTGTTCACTTGTGTTGATCTTGAGGGCGGGACCGTGGACCGGTTCCGCGACGCGCTCGGGGTCACGCCTTCGGCGGCGGAGGTGTTTGCGGCTGGCGATCGCAAACTCTATCGGAAGCACGGAGAGCTCATCGGCAAGAACTGCCGCGCGCTTGGATTTAACGTTGACTTCGCTCCAGTGCTCGATCTGGCGTTCGAGGCTTCGCGCACGGTGATGAGTTCGCGGGCAGTTTCTGACGAGCCGCAATCGACCGTGGCCTATGCGCGGGAGTTTCTGGCGGGGCTGCGTGCGGCGAATGTCCTCGGATGCGGCAAGCATTTCCCCGGGCTCGGCGAAGGCAAGCTCGATAGCCACCACGAACTGCCGGTCATCGAGAAGCCGTTGAAGAGGCTGTGGGCGGAGGATCTGGTTCCCTACCGGAAGCTGCGGCGACCTCTGCCGTTCGTAATGATTTCTCACGCTGCGTATCCGCAGGTCACGCGCGAGCGGATTCCGGCGTCATTGTCGAAGATATGGATCACCGACATCCTGCGCAAGCGGATCGGATATCGAAATCTGATCGTGTCGGACGATCTTGAAATGGGCGGAGTGCTCGCGGCGGCTTCGGTTGGAGAGGCTGCGGTGGAATTCATTCGTGCAGGCGGGGATTTGTGCCTGGTTTGTCATCGCGAGGATTACATCATGAACGCGTTCGAAGAACTGGTGAAGTTTGTCGAGCGTGACCGGAGATTTGCTGTTCGCGTTGCGGAAGTACAGCGGCGGGTGCTGACCTTCAAGAAAACACACGCGGGCGGGGGCGCCTGCTCCACACGGGCTCCTTCGGAAACAACGGTCAAGAACCTTTCAAGGGCGTTGTGGGAGTTCGGGGAGCAGGTGCGGATCGAGACACTCAATCGGCAGGAGCGCACGCGGCGGCTGCGCACATGAGCGGGGATGCGATGGTCGTGGCTGGAGTGATGAGCGGGACGTCTGCCGACGGCATCAATGTGGCGCTGGTGAAGGTCAGCGAAAGTGCCGGGCAGGGCTCCCGATCAGGGTCTGTTGCGGCCGGAGGTAGTCGCGGGCGGGGGCGCCCGCGCCACCCGATCAAGTTGGTGGGGCACGCGGAATATTCTTATTCTCACAAGGTACGTGCGGCGGTGCTGGGCGCGATGAATGCGGCATCTGCGCGGGTAGCTGATTTGGCGCGGCTTGACTTTGTTTTGGGCGAACTTTACGCCGATGCGGTGCTGGCCACCGAGCGTCGGTTTCGAGTGAAGGCGGATCTTGTAGGGTGTCACGGACAGACTTTGTACCACCACGGGGAAGTTCGGCCTTTTCTTGGGAAGAAGATTGCCGCAACGTGGCAGACAGGAGAGGGCGCGGTGATCGCGGCGCGGGTCGGAGTGCCGGTTGTGTCCGATTTTCGTCCGGCGGATATGGCGGCGGGGGGAAAGGGCGCGCCGCTGGTTCCATACCTCGACTACCTGATGTTTCGCGACGCGAAAGCTGGCCGGATCGTGCAGAACATCGGGGGCATCGCCAATCTGACGGCAATTCGGGCCGGGGCGCGCGCGAAAGATATCACTGCTTTCGACACTGGGCCTGGAAACATGGTCATCGACGCCGTGACGGAGGCGCTGTTTGGGCGGCCGTTTGACCGCGGAGGGAAGATCGCAGCGTCAGGGAAGGTGATTGAACCGGTTCTGCGGCGGATGCTGGCAAACAAGTTCCTCCGACGCAAACCTCCGAAGACCGCGGGGCGGGAGGAATTCGGCCGGGAATTTGTTCGCCAGTTCCTGGATGCTTGCGGAAACGCCCGCAAGCAGGATGTCGTGGCCACGGCCACCGCGCTGACGGCGCGGTCGATTGCCGATGCGGTGCAACGGTTCGTCAAGCCGAAACGGCGTTCCCACGTGCCCCGTTCGTTTCGTGAAATGATTCTTTCCGGCGGGGGGTCCCGGAATGCCACGCTGACCTGCATGCTGGCCGAATACCTCTCTCCACTCGGCATTCAACTGCGCTTCACAGATGACCTCGGTCTGCCCTCGGAGGCCAAAGAGGCCGTCGCTTTTGCCCTGCTCGCGTACGAGACCTGGAACCGTAGGCCATCGAACGTTCCTTCCGCCACAGGCGCGACGCGACCAGCGATTTTGGGGAAGATTTCGTATGCGTAAGAAAAAGAGTGTCGGCGCGGTCTTCTGCCTCATGACGCTCTTTCTTCTTTCCTGCTCTTCCAGACCTGATCCCAATACGTTGGTCATGCTCATCGAGACGAGCCCGACGAACCTGGACCCTCGCGTGGGAATAGACGCTTGGTCGGAGCGCATCGACAGCCTGATCTGCGACGATTTGCTGTCGCGCGGAGATGATTTGAATGTGGCGCCGGGGTTGGCGGAAAAATGGGAGATTCCTGATCCCCTCACTTACGTTTTCCATCTGCATCGTGGCGCGAAATTTCATGATGGTCGCCTGCTGACGGCGCGCGATGTGAAGTGGACGTTCGATTCCCTGCTGCAAGGCAAGATTCGTAGCACCAAGGCTGCGGTGTACAAGTTTGTGGATCGCATCGAGGCGCCTGACGATGCAACGATCATCTTTCACATGAAGGAACAGGATGCGACGCTGCTTTGGAACCTGTCGGACGGTGCGATTGGGATCGTCCCTGCAGGCAGCGGGGATGAGATGACGCGGCATCCCATCGGCTCGGGCCCATTCAAGTTCGTTAGTGCTGAGACCGACCGGGAGATCGTCCTCGAGCGCAATGACGACTACTGGGGCGAGAAGGCGAAACTGGCGCGCGTGCGCTTTGCTGTGGTGCCCGACGAGACCACCGAGGCGCTTGAACTACGTAAAGGCAGCGGCGACATCGCCGTCAATTCGCTCACACCCGACACCGTGCTGACTCTCGCGCGCGAGCCCAATCTTTCCGTCGACAGCGCGCACGGGACGCGGTTTGCTTACCTCGGATTTAACCTTCGCGATCCAATCCTGAAAGATGTGCGCGTGCGACAAGCGATCGCCTATGCGCTCGATCGAAAGCCGATGGTCGAGTATTTGTGGCGCGGCGAGGCCGAACTGGCGCGAAGCGTGCTGCCGACGCAGAGTTGGGCATACAACGGCAACGTGCGCGTCTACGATCATGATCCAGAAAAGGCGAAGCAGTTGCTCGATGCGGCCGGATATCCAGCGGTCAACGGTATGCGCTTTCACATCACCATGAAGACTTCTACCGACGCGAATACGCGCCTGATGGTGGCGGTGATGCAGCAGCAGTTGCGCGAGGTCGGAATCGCCCTCGATATTCGCAGCTTTGAATCGGCCACCTTCTTCTCTGACGTGATTCACGGGGCATTTCAGATGTACGGGCTACGCTGGATCGGGGGCAACGAGGATCCTGACATTTTTGAATATGCGTTCCATTCGGCGAAGTTCCCGCCCAACGGGGCGAATCGCGGATTCTATTCAAATCCAAAGTTAGACGCACTCATCGACAAGGCACGGCGTGAGATTGATCCGAACGCGCGTAAGCCCCTCTATGCCGAGGTGCAGCGCATACTCGCTGAGGATCTGCCGTACATTGACCTGTGGTATCTCGACAACGTTCTGGTACACACGCGGAGGGTACGGAACCTGAAGTTGAATGCGGCGGGGAACTATGATTTTCTTCGCACTGCGGAGCTGGCACCGTGAGCGCGATTGACGACTGGCTGCCGGAGCATCAAGTCAGCGCGCGCTATTCGATTCTGGTCGGCAGTTCTCCGGAGAAGACGGCTGCGGCGCTGAAGAAAGCAAGCTTCGCGGACCTGCCTATCGTGAGGGGATTGATGAGACTTCGCGCTATCGGTTGCGAAGCACCATGCCAGCGGTTTCTCCCGCCGTGGAAGCCTGCCGCTTCGGGTCTTTTCTGGAACTGGTAGCCAATCCCCAGGAAGTTCTACTCGGCATTGCGGGCCGATTCTGGCGACCGAACGGCGGAATTGTTCGCGACCTCACTCCGGACGGATTTCGCAGCTTTCGCCGCATCGGCTACGCCAAAGCCGTCTGGAATTTCTACGTTTCTCCGGCGAATGGCAACTCACAGCTCAGCACGGAGACGCGAGTGCAGACCTTCGGGCGGCCAGCCACAGTGAAGTTCCGACTCTACTGGGTCCTAGTCGGACCATTCTCTGGGCTCATGCGCCAGGCGATGCTGCGCGAGGTCAAGCGAATCGCCGAACAGAGTGAGTCGTGAAGTCCACGGGTCCGATTCTGACTCGCTTTGGGAGTACAGTTGTCGCCCCTTTCCTGATTTTCTTGATGCGTTCCGTGCGATCAAGAGCATAATGCAATTAGAAGCCGTTTCGCTGAAGCTGTAGCTGCGCGGCCCTCAGGGGCTGAAGCCCAGTATCCAGCACAACTGGCATGCGGCACGACTGGAAGTCGCGCCCTTCCCGGATACCACTCTGGCTAAACAGGCACAGAAGCGGTGTCCGGTTGAGGATGCCCGTGAGAGTAGAGCCCTATCGGTTGTCGGCCTGCACCATTGCGCTGGTGCTGTGTGTCCTTGAATTCTGGTGCGGCGTCGCTGCCTCCCAGCAGGCTCCGGCCGCGCCGGAGGTTCCGCCCCAGTTCAAACTCGACATGGAGACTGCGGCGCGGCTGCGGCCGCAGCTTGCGGCTCAGAGTATCGAACCCCTGGGGCCCTATGCGACGGGGCGCCTTGTATTCGACAGACTGGTGGCGCAGATTGGGGCCCCGAGAACTGGCAAATTCGCGTGGGCGTTACGCATCGTCAAAGACGATCAGCTCAACGCGTTCTCCTCGCCAGACGGAACGGTTTATGTAGAAAGTGGCCTGGCCGAACTGGCGGGACCGAGCACAGGTCTCTGGGCGGCGATTCTGTCGCACGAGATCGCTCATGTCGTCCGCCGCGACTGGGCCCGGCGCTATCTCTTTCAGAAAGTTCTGGAAAATGGCGGTGGTGCGGTGATTGCTCTGGGCGATCCCAGCCTGCCCGCGGCTTCCTGGTCGGATTCGGAGAAAGCTTCGGCGGATTTTGGCCGGTTCTGCCGCCAGATGGAACTGGACGCCGACCGCGAAAGTCTCCAACTGATGGCGCGCGCGGGCTATCATCCGGACTTCGTGCCGGCGCTTCATCATCTGCTGCATGCGCGGAGTTCGGGTGGAACGGCTGCGTCACTTTACGCCATGCATCCCTGTTGGGAAGAGCGGGACCGCGAGTTAAGCCGTGCTTACGAAGCAGCCAGCATCGAATTCGCCCGGCATTGGCGGGAGTGGTATGCCTCGCCGGGAGGGAATCCGCCCGTGCTGGTGTTTGCCGAAGAGCCTAGGGTAAGAAAAACCGGTTCCACTGGATGGGAGATCCAGATTCCCATGCGCTGCCAGAACCTGGTGGGCGCCGTGGAAGTGGTCCTGCACTCAAGGGCAACCAGCAGCAAAACTTCGCGCCCTGATTCCACACCTGACTTGTCGGAAGCGGGAAGCGAGCTTCGACAGCTGACCGGCTGCACTTCACCCCGGACCACGATCACCTTCACCCTCGCCGACACCTTCGACCGAGATCAAGCTGGGGAGCGCTGGACCGACGTCTATGTGCTCGATGCCTGGGGCGCGGTGCTGGCGCGTGCGGACCTGCCAAAGCTGCGACGCTAACGACACTGGACCTGCGTCCCAAAAGAGAAATCCGAACTGCGTGTTACCATCGAACTCAGCGTCTCCGCATGCGAATTCTCTTTATTGGCGACATTTTCGGACGGCCGGGACGGACGATCGTCAAGGACCGGCTGCCGGGTATCGTCCGCGACCAGGCCATCGATCTGATTATCGCCAACGGCGAGAATTCTGCGGCGGGCTTTGGCATTACACCGGCGCTGGCCGAGGAACTGTTCGAGCTCAACATCGATGTCATTACGACCGGCAACCACGTTTGGGACAAGCGCGAAATCGTCGACTACTTTCAGATGATTGAAGGCAACGGTCACGGCCCGGCGCGCCGGGTTCTGCGCCCAGCGAACTACCCGGCCGACATGCCGGGATGGGGACTGTACGAGGGCTTCAAGGGGAAAATTCCTTACGCCGTGATCAACCTGCAGGGGCGAGTGTTCATGGCCTCGAACGATGATCCGTTCCGCGTAGCAGATCAGCTTTTGAAGAAGGTGGAAGCGAAAGTCATCGTGGTGGACATGCACGCGGAGGCGACTTCGGAGAAGATTTCGCTGGGCTGGTACCTCGACGGGCGGGTTACGGCGGTCCTCGGGACGCACACCCACGTGCCGACGGCGGACGAGCGAGTTCTACCCAACGGGACCGCCTACGTGACCGATGTAGGTATGACGGGTCCGTACGATGGCGTGATCGGGGTGAAAAAAGAACTGGTGGTGGGCAAGTTTCTCAACGGAATGCCAGTCCGCTTCGAGCCTGCCACAGGCGACGTTCGTCTGTGCGCGGTGGTCATCGACTGCGACGAGAAAACCGGCAAGGCACGTGAAATCGAACGGCTGATGCTGTCATAGAACATCTTTCTGCTCTTGCCCCATCGGAGGCTGCAAGGCAGAGGAAATGGAGCGTTCTTCCGATGACCGGCAGGCCCGATCCGGTTGAACCCGAAGGTACGAGGGCCTGTGGAGTGACCTCGACCCACGAAAACCACGGTAGAATCAGAAAAACATGCAGCGGACAGCACTTCTTTTTCAAGTGGCACTGCTGGCGATGACGCTGGCTCCGCCTGCGTTCGCAGGCGGTGATGATCCATCGGCTCCTCCGCCGGTGGCGTGCGGTAGTGGAATTCCCGGCGGGGTCAATTGCATCGTTTCGAAGAAAGAAATGAAGGAAGCCCGCGAGGCGTTCGCCCGTGGGCTCAAACTGCAGGACCACCAACGCCTCGACGAGGCGTTCACGCAGTTCAATGAAGCAACACGGTTGGTACCGCAAGACCTGCACTTTCTGACCGCGCGGGAACTGGTCAAGGCGCAACTGGTCTTTAACCATGTCCAACGCGGGAATGTGCTGCTGGCGGAGAACTCACGGCCACAGGCGGCCGCCGAATTTCGCGCCGCCCTCGATCTCGATCCGGAGAACCAGTTCGCCCGGGAGAGGCTGCAGGAAACCGCCCTGCCAGCAATTCCATCGCTGCCGCGAGTTCTCCCCGAGCGTCTAGTGAATGCCGGGGAGATTCATCTCGAGCCCAAGAACGACCGGGCCACATTTCATTTTAGTGGCGATGTTCGCGGATTGTTCACCGAGCTGGCCGTGGCCTACGGAGTCACCGCGCAGTTTGACGATTCGGTGCAGTCCCGCCAGGTGCGATTCAATGTGGACGACGTGGACTTCTTCGCCGCGCTGAAGCTGGCGTGCCAGGTCAGCAAGGTGATGTGGGCCGCCCTCGATGCTCATCAACTTCTGATCGCAGCGGATAACCCGGAGAGCCACAGACAGTTTGACCGGATGTCGCTGCGAACGTTCGTTCTGCCGCCGCATTCCTCGGCGCAGGAAGTGACCGACATGGTCAACACCCTGCGCACCATCTTTGACCTGCGGTACATCCAGCCGGGACAGACCGCCGGCGTGGTTGAGATACGGGCACCTGCACCGGTCCTCGAGGCTTGCACCAGGTTGCTGGCTCAACTCGACAATGACCGGCCGCAGGTGATGCTCGACATTCACGTCTTCCAGATCAGCCACATGCTAACGCGCAACATCGGGGTCCACATTCCCAATACGTTCAACATGTACAACATTCCTGCCGCGGCGCTGGCGGGGCTCGCGGGACAGAATATTCAGGACCTGATCAACCAACTGATCGCGTCGGGTGGCATCAACCAGGCAGGAAGCTCGGCGCTCTCGGGACTTCTGGCGCAACTCACCGGGCAGCAGAATTCCATCTTCAGCCAGCCTCTGGCCACGTTCGGAGGCGGGCTCACGTTTATGGGCCTCAGTCTCGACCAGTTCGCAGCTGCTCTGTCGGTCAACGAATCGTGGGCGCGCGGTCCTCGAGCAAGTGACGATGCGCGCCAGCCAGGGAAACGACGCGACGTTTCACCTGGGATCGCGCTACCCGATTCTGAATGCCTCCTACGCTCCGATTTACAACTCGCCCCAGATTTCGCAGGTGCTGGGCAACCAGTCGTACGTTCCTCCGTTCCCGTCGGTGAGCTATGAAGACTTGGGGCTGAACGTGAAAGCAAAGCCGACGATCCACGGGGATGGCGCGATCGGTCTGCAGCTCGAAATGCAGGTGCGATCGCTCACCGGGCAATCCGCCAACGGCGTGCCGGTGATCTCGAACCGGGAATATAAAGGGAGCATCAACTTGAAGGATGGCGAGCCGGCGGTTGTGGCCGGGGCGGTCTCGCACAACGATCAGCTTTCGATGGGTGGAATACCGGGGCTTGGAGCTATTCCTCTCCTGAATCAGGCTATGGTCACCAACACCAAGCAAGAGGACGATGACGAACTCATGATCGTCATCACGCCCCACATTCTTGCCGAGATCAACCGAACGACGCCGGAGATTTGGATCAGCGAGAAATAGGCACCCTTCCGTCAGCCAGCGTCTCAAAGAAGCGAATCTTCATCTCCGCGCTCAGCGTGCACTAAACCGCAGACCCTGGGGAGAACTTCTATGCGTGCCCCGTGTTTGTAACCACCAGCCCCGCAGAGATGACCGGGCCCAACCGCAGACTTTAAAACATAGCGGAGACAACTGTGACCATAGTCAAGCATGGTTCGAGCACTCAGATTGCGGTGTTCACTATCGGCGCACTCCTGATCTTCGGAAACATATCCAGCGTCTGTGCTCAACAAGCGACGGGTGGGCCCTTCAGCAGAGTGCCAGCCAAAACCGGCCTCGCGGCAGAAGCTCCGACGGATAAGGGCTACCGCGGCAGTGTGGGCGCCTATACGCCGCTAAGTGTCCTCTGGCGCATTCGAACCGGCGGGGGCGATCGAACGATTACGGTGGACTCGAACGAGCGCGACCTCTATCCGCTGGATGGCGCGATTTTCTATGTGCCCATGAAACCGCATCCTGCGCGGGGCACGGTCCCACTCTATCGGCTGTACAACGGCGGCGATCACATGGTGTCGCTCGATCCGCACGACGGCGCGTCCCAGGGCTATCACGTCGAAGGAATTCTAGGATACCCATTCGTCTCCCAGCAGCCGGGCACATCGGAGCTGATCCGAACCTATAATCCAGCAACCGGCCATCATTCCTTGCGAAACTCCACCGGGCTCGAAAGCGAAGAAGGCTACGTAGATCAACCCATGGGCGTCTTCGGCTATCCGCGATACTACAACCAGAGTGAGAAACTACTGAACCTCAGCGGAGGTGGCATCACGGTCGATTCCAACGAGGTGGCGGGCGGGTCGCTCTGGCAGTGGACGTGGAACGGCGTTCAGGTTATCAACAACTGGGACTATGGGCGTCAGATTCAGACCGACATTTTCCCGCTGGATTATGCAAATCCGACCGAGGCCGGTGATACGTGGAGCAATTATCCTCGCCCAGCGGTGAACCACGGATCGCCCTTGGCTCTCGGCGAGAATGACGGCCTTACGCAGAGAACGCGGACCGTTCCTCTCGAGTACGATCCCGACGGCACGCAACAATGCGTCTTCCAGTTGCCTCCAGGGCCGTGCCCTGGATTTAGCGGCGGCCAGGACAATCCGGTGGCGTGGCAGGATGTAGTCCTAGGCAAGGACCTGACGCTCGATTTCAATGGCCTCGGTCCGGTCGCCCTTTATTCCACCTTCATGCAGGTTCCAAAGGCGCTGGCCTTGGGCACAGCACGGGAAATTCCAGTTATTTACGCGCGGGCAAATTTCTATCGAATGTTTACTTACGATGCGGGGGCGGGACAACTTCAGGAAGCATGCTTGCTCGGATGGCGCCGTGAGTATTGCTCCCAGCTACGGTGGGGTGATCGCAACGACCGGCAACGCGGACACTGCCATTGGTATTTACGCAGTTAATACCGCTCAAGGCGGGTCAGTTGACTTTCTTGTTCTCAACTTCACCTGGAGTTGTCCAGGACCACCCTCCGACACGGGAGAATTCGGTTCTGACACGATGATCGTAGATGCGGTACGGTATACGGGTTATCGGGTCGGCACCACCGTGACCAACGTCTATTTGATTAGCGGAACGCTGCAAACTGTCGCGGAGAAGATGGCAGCGCTCTACCAAATGCGAGCCTCGATTCCACGATAGGGTTTGCTCAGACTGCCAAAGGCGATCCCACAATATGACCGAGAGAGTAAACGCGGCATCCCCCAGGGGCTAAAGCCCTCCGTTAGTTCGGTCTTTGGCGGCACGACTAAAAGTCGTGCCCTTCCCAGACCCAATTTAGGAGATGGCTTTAGATTACTTCCCCTGCTTGGCCGCGAACTCCACCAGGCTCTTGTAGACGTCGGACGCGTGGGCGTCGAAACTGCCAATCTTGCGTCCGTTAATGAAGAGCGTGGGCGTGCCGGTCACGTCCACCGCTTTGCCAAGCGCAATCGAGGCATCCACGTGCGCTTTGGTTTCAGGCTTGGTAGCGCAGGTGGCGATCTCGGAACCCTTCAAACCCGACTCCGTTGGCAATGGCGGTGAGTTTCTCGTCGGCGGTTTCGGCTGTGATGTCGGCCTGAGTCTCATATGTCTTGGCGACGAACTTCCAAAAAGCGTCGTTCGACGCGCGGCCCACGCAATCGGCATAAGCCGCGCCCTTGGCGGCCCAGTTGTGCATCTCGAGGGGGAAATTTTGAAAGACGAAGCGCGCATTGGGCTCAGCGGCGACCAAGGCCTCAATAGTCGGCTGCGCCGCCTTGCAGGCCGGACACTGCAGGTCGCCAAACTCCACGATCATGACCGGGGCGTCTTTGGGGCCGCGCTCTGGGCCGGTGATTCCCTTTTCCAAGGTCTTTTTCGCAGGATCAAACGGCTTGGCGCCAAAAGGAATGATGTCGCCAGTCAGGGCGTGCGCCCCGTCCGGCGTAACGTAGAACTTACTCAACTGCTGCCCTTGCTGGTTGGCGAGCACGACCGTAACCTCAGCCAAACCACCGACCCCGGCCGGACGGATGCTCGCGATTTTCCAGGTCAGTTCCGGCTGATAGCCCACGGACTGCTGCAGGAACGAATCGACCGTCGCTTCCGAGGGAAGGTTCGCGGCTGGGTCGGACTTGTCGGCGGCCTTCTCCGCGGGCTTAGCCGGGGCCGACTTGGTCGTGGTTGTAGTCTGCGCCGCCACGAAACTCGCGGCCAGCAGAAGAATACAGGTCGAGATCAGAAAACTGCGCATGGGTTCCTTTCGATTCCGGATTCCTTGCCTTCGGGGAGTGATCTGGTTCAAACCTCGTTCTTCGCAGCAATGGGAAATCGCCGCCCGTAGCCGAAGGCCTTCGGGGAAATCTTGATGCCGGGAGCGGCCTGCTGACGCTTGTACTCGGCGCGATCCACCATGCGAATCACACGGTGCACGGTCTCAATGTCGAATCCGCGATCGGCAGCAATCCGGTCCGCGGAATGGGCGTCTTCCACGTAGTCTTCCAGCACCGCGTCCAGCACTTCGTAGGGCGGCAGCGAATCGCTGTCCTTTTGATTGGGACGCAACTCGGCCGATGGCGGCTTTTCTAGTGTGGCCTGCGGAATGACTGCGCGCCGCGAATTCACGTATTCGCTCAGACGATATACAAGCGTTTTCGGAACGTCTGAAATGACTGCCAGCCCACCCACCATGTCTCCATAGAGTGTACAGTAGCCCACGCCCAGTTCGCTCTTGTTGCCGGTGGAGAGGACGATGGCGCCGAACTTGTTCGAAAGAGCCATCAGCAGCGTGCCACGGGCACGGGATTGAATGTTTTCTTCCGTCACATCTTCTTTTTGTCCAGCAAAGACAGGCTGCAAGGTCTGGCGATATGCGTCGTAGGCGGCATTGATGGAAAGCAATTCGAAGCGAATGCCGAGATTTTTGGCCAAGGCACGAGCGTCGTCGATCGAACCCTGCGAAGAGTACGGACCGGGCATGCCGACACCGATCACATTCTCCGGACCGACAGCGTCCGCGGCGATGACGGCGGTGAGCGCGGAATCGATTCCGCCGCTGAGTCCGATAATCGCTTTTTGAAATCCGCACTTGTGCATGTAATCGCGCGTGCCCAGCACCAGGGCGGAATACGCGCTGGCTTCGTCTCCGGGGATCTGTTCGTGCATCTCGCCAGACAGGTCGTTGGAATCGAAGTAGACAAGGTCCTCCTCGAACGAGCGCCCTTGCGCGATGACTTTCCCCTCACGATTGAGCACCAGGCTGGAGCCGTCGAATATCAGGCTATCGTTGCCGCCCACCTGGTTCACCATCGCCACCGGAGCCTTGTGCTGGCGCGCGATGCTGGCTAACATTTCGCGGCGGAACTCGCGTTTACCGATCCAGAATGGGGACGCGGAAATGTTGAGTACGAAGTTTCCGCCCGCTTGAATCAAAGATTCGACGGGATCGACCGTATACAGCCGCTTGGGCCAGAACTGCTTGTCGTTCCACGCATCCTCGCAGATGGTAAGCGCCATCTGCTTGCCGCAGAACGGAAACACCTGCTGGCTGCGAGCGGGAGCGAAGTTGCGCATCTCGTCGAAGACGTCGTAGGTTGGCAGCAGCATTTTCGACTGGATGAAGGCGACCTTGCCCTCCATGAGTAAGGCCGCCGAATTCATGACCGACTTGCCCGTATCGGAGTGGGCGGGGGTCACCAAGCCGCAGATTACGGCGATGCCTTTGGTTTCGGCAGCGATGCGCTCAACCGAGTCGCGGTTTCGCGCCACGAAGGAAGGCCGCTCGACGAGGTCGCGGGGTGGGTAACCGCTGACCGACAACTCCGGAAACAGAATCAGTCCGGCGCCAGCGCTCTGGGCGCGCTGAGAGAAATCGACAATTTTTGCGGCGTTGCCGGAAAAGTCTCCGACCGTGGGATTGATTTGGCCCAGCGCAATCTTCACTTCTCCAGTGTAAAACGTGGGACGCCATAGGCGAAAGTGATCAGCGGCAGCCGCGGCGGGGAGTTCGTCCTTGCCCCTGGGCTGCTGACAAATTCGCGCCGTTTGAGAATGCGGTCAGTAGTGCGCAGGGGTTCTGGGGAATCGCTGGCCGCAGTCAATAAAGCTTGGCTCCGGTGAGTCATTTTGCCTTATCTTCGCCAGTGATGACCTTGAAGCAGGGCATGGAAGATGCACAATTCCCCAGCGCAAAACTCGAAAAAAGGCGTAACATTATCGATTAGGTAACTAACTTAACGAGGCCACGTCGCCCCTGCTTATGGACAAGAAAAGAGTCTTCCTCTTCGCTCTTCCCTTCGTCGTTCTCAACTTCTTTCTAACCCTTGCGACGGCGCAATCTGACGCCAAGGCTCATCCCTGGATGAATCACAAGCTGTCGCCCGACGAGCGTGCGGCGATGGTGGTGAAGCAGATTACGCTTGACGAAAAAATCACGCTGCTTCACGGCACCGGCATGGAGGGCCTCAGTCCGATGAGCCCGCTGGCGGTGCAATCAAACGGCGGGGCCGGATATGTCGTGGGCATCCCACGCCTGGGCATCCCCGGCATCCAGATGTCAGACGCGGCGTACGGCGTCCGGATGAGCGGCGTGAACGGGCGCTACTCGACTGCCTTGCCTTCGGACGTAGCTGGCGCCGCGAGTTGGGATCTCGACGCCGCATATGAATACGGAGCGCTGATTGGCCGAGAGTTGCGCGCCCAGGGTTACAACATGTCGCTGGGCGGAGGCGTCAATCTGACACGCGAGCCGCGCAACGGTAGGACGTTCGAGTACATGGGCGAAGATCCGGTGCTGGCGGGAAAAATGGTAGGGTCTGCCATCAAGGGTCTGCAGGCGCAGCATGTTCTTGGCGACATCAAGCATTACGCCCTCAATGATCAGGAGAGCGGGCGCAATGCCGTGAACGTGAACATCGACAAGCGCTCGGCGCGAGAGAGCGATCTGCTGGCGTTTGAAATCGGAATCCAGGAGTCTGATGTAGCCGGCGTGATGTGTTCCTATAACCGCGTAGACGGCGACTACGCCTGCGAGAACAAGTACCTGCTCAATGACCTTCTGAAAAAAGATTGGAACTTCAAGGGATTCGTACTCACGGACTGGGGCGGGGCGCACAGCGTGGCTAAAGCATCCGCGGCGGGACTCGACCACGAGGAGCCCGGCTGGATCTTCTATGGCGAAGAGCTAAAGAAGGCGGTCCAGTCGGGGAAGGTGCCGCAGGCGGAAGTGGATGACCATGTGCATCGTATTTTGCGCGCGATGTTTGCCACAGGAGTGATCGACGATCCACCGGAGAAAAGCGTGGTGGACGTAGTCGGCGGTCTTGAAGTCGCGCAGAAGATCGCGGAACAAGGCACGGTCCTTCTCAAGAACGAAGGGGCGCTGCTTCCCCTCGATGCCGGCAAGCTCCACAGTATTGCCGTCATCGGTCCCCATGCGGATGTGGGCATGATCTCGGGAGGAGGCTCGGCGCAGGTCGATCCTCCGGGCGGGAATGCGATCCTTCCGCCCGGCAAGGGACAGACGCGATGGCTGGAGCCGGTCTGGTTCCCCACCTCACCGTTGAAAGCGATTCGAAGCAAGTCTCCCGCAGCGAACGTTCAGTTTGACTCCGGCGCAGATGCAGCGAAAGCAGCAATGCTGGCGAAGAACGCCGACGTGGCTATTGTTTTCGCGTATCAGTGGGAGAGCGAAGGCATGGACCTCGAGAGTCTGTCACTGCCTGAACATCAGGATGATCTGATTGCGAAGGTAGTGGCGGCGAATCCGCACACGGTCGTCGTGCTTGAGACGGGCGGGCCTGTGACTATGCCCTGGGTGGGGCAGGTGGGAGCGATTCTGGAAGCCTGGTTTGCCGGAAGCCGCGGCGCTGAGGCCGTGGCGAACCTGTTGTTTGGTGACGCAAATCCGTCGGCGAAGCTGCCGCTCACCTTCCCCAGGAACGAAGCGGACCTGCCGCATCCGACCGTGGTGCAGCCGCCGCACGAGTCGCTTCCCGATGAGTCGAAGCCCGAGGTATGGAAGCAAATCGCCGCCGGGCTCGCGCCGTTTCAGGTCACGTACGACGAAGGCGTGAAGGTTGGCTACAAGTGGTATGACGCAGAAAACAAGCCCGTTCTTTTCCCGTTCGGGTACGGACTTTCTTACACCACATATTCATACTCGAATCTCAAGGTGACGCAGGGAAAGAATCCACGCGTGACGTTTACGGTTACGAACGCGGGCAGCCGCGGCGGAGCCGAAGTCGCCGAAGTCTACGCTTCCCTGCCGGCGGCAGCTGCAGAGCCGCCCAAGCGATTGGTGGGCTGGAGCAAGGTGAAGCTCAATCCTGGCGAGAGCAAAGAAGTGGCAGTGGACGTGGACGCGAAGTACATTTCCATTTTCAACGTGGAGAAGAACGGCTGGCAGTTGCTTCCGGGAGAATACACATTCCTGGTCGGCGGTTCGTCGCAGGAACTGCCGCTAAAGGACACGGTCAGCCTGAAATAATGCGTGGACCAGCGGGCGCGTGAAATCAAGCGCCCGCGAGCTTTGCGGCTGCTAATACTTCGGGAACCACACAGTCGATATCCGCGTCCCTGGTGCGGTGATTCACAATACATGCCCTGAGGCAGAATCTGCTCCGCAGTGAAGCGTTGGAAAGGTAAACTCGTCCACGCTCAACAATCTGCTTGAGGATGGCGAGGTTCAAGCGGTTCAGTTCTTCTTCTGTCCGGATGCCGCCTCCCCGATGACGGAAGCAGACCGCGCTAAGTTCAACCGGAGCCATCAATTCTAATTGAGATTCGTTTCGAACTGCCTCCGCCAGGCGGGTCGCTTGCAACAGGTCTTTGGCGATGGACGCGCGAAATGCGGCGAAGCCGTGGTAGCGGAGTGATAGCCAGAGTTTCAGCGCACGGAATCTGCGCGACAGTTCCATCGATTCTTCGAAAAATACGAATCCTTCCACCGGATCGGCGCTGAGCGCACGTGCGTAGTCACCGGTGTGTGAAAAAGCCAGGCGAGCGGCCTCCGGGCTGCGATAGAGAAGGCAGCCACAGTCGAGCGGCTGATACAGCCACTTGTGCGGATCTAGAGATATCGAATCGGCGAGTTCTATGCCGTCGAATTTTTGTTGAGCGGCAATCGCCGCTAAGGCTCCGTAGGCGCCATCGATATGCAGCCACGCATCGTGTCGGTGGGTAACTTCCGCGATCTGACGGAGCGGATCAATGGCGCCGGTACTGACGGTACCCGCCGAAGCTACAACGGCCAAAGGAGTCTTACCCGCTGCCTTGTCGGCGACGATGGTTGCATCGAGCTCTTCGGGAATCATGCGGAACGATTCATCGGTCGCAATCAACTTCAGATTGCTGCGTCCGATCCCCAGCAGAGCAACGCTCTTGGGAATCGACATATGGATTTCGGTGGAAGCATAGACCACGCCTCCCGAGGCCAATCCGGTTTCGTTGGCGGCGCATTTCGCTTCGCGGGCCATGGCTAGGCCCATGAGGTTCGCGGAAGAACCGCCGCCTGTGAGATGCCCGCAAAACTCGGGACAGCGGATCGCCTCGGCCAGCCAGCCCACCACCGTCTGCTCGATGGCCGCTGCCGCCGGTCCAGAACGCCAGGCCGTCACGTTCTGGTTGAGCACGCTGGCGAGCAAATCAGCCACAGCGCCAACCGGGTCTCCCGATCCGAGCACGTAGCCAAAGAAGCGACCGTTTTGCGCGCGCGAGAGCCGCATCACTTCCGGCATATCATTCAGAGCCGCTTCCCCGAGGCCTGCCTCGGGGAGTGGCGCGCGAAACCGACGCAGGGTCTCAGCACCGGTTGTCGCAGGCGCGATTGGCTGCCGATCAAAGTTCTCGAGATATTCGCTGGCCAGTTTTGTTGCGTGCACAGCCAGCCGTCGAAATTCATCCGCGGAGATTTCAATTGGATTCATAGGTAATGGAGGATACGAATGCAGAGTTCGCGAGTTGACAAAGATTTCTCTTGCGCCCCGCTAGTCGTCACCTTCGGCCGCGGGAAAAACCGAATGCTGCGGCGCGGGCACGGGTGCCGAGCCCTTCTGATCCCGCCAGAGCACCTGATTCAAGCGAGCGGCACCCGCGGCGTCGGGACGTGAGAAATCCATTTTCGAGGAAATCTGTGCGCCGGGCGCTTCGCGTCTGTTCCTCTCGTAGATCAGTCCATTCTTGAGGTTGCGAAAGTCGGCCTTATACGAGGACTGGTCGCCCTTGCCGGAAAACATTTGCGACATGACGGGGGCGTAGGCGTCGTTCTGATTCATCGGTGGAAGACCGAGCAGCATCTCCATGGTGTGGATCATGTTCACGGTCGTGTAGAAACGGTGCTCGACATATGGCTGCGCCAACGATCCGGGCGAATATTTGCTGATGACGAAGGCTATCGAGCGATGGGCGTCGACGTGGTCGGCGCCATCTTGCGCGTCGTCTTCGAGTACCAGGATCGCCGTGTCATCCCAGTAGGGGCTGTGCGAAACCGCGTCGACCACGCGGCCTAGCGCCAGATCATTGTCTGCCACCGACGCCGCCGGGCGCGGCTTGTCGGGGCGCGTGCCTCCGGTATGGTCGTCGGGCAGATACAGCAGGACGAACGAGGGCATTTCGAAGTCCGGTCCTTCGTGCGCTTCGCGGGCGCGAACGTAGGCGCCGAATTCGTTGAGAAATTCGTCGGCGCGGAGTTGATCGGGATAGTCCGTATTGAAATCGGGATAAAGCGGATCGTAGTGATCGCGAAGCACGGCCTTGGTCGGCTTCACCCCACTGAACAGCGGGACGGACCACGGCCACGGGCTAGACCCTCCATGCGGATCGCCGACGTTCGGCGGCAACGGATCGCCCTGATGAAGTTCTGTCCGGGGACAGCTTGCTTGCAGGCCCGACGGAGTTCCTTGCTTGGGGCTTGCCACTTTTCGTTTCTCGTTGCACCACTGCGCGTTCACGAATTCGCCATAGTCGCGAAAAGTCACGTGATTGCGCGCCAGATTGTCCCAGAGAAATCCGGTGGCAGGGTCGTCCACGTCAGGCTGATTGTGTTCGAGCGGATATTCTTCGGCCACCTGGCCCTGAAAGTCGTAAGTGCGCTCCTTGCCGCGGTAGGCGATCTGCCAGGTCTTCTCGTTGTAGTCGGAGGTGATCGCGGCGGTCGACCACACGTGGCCGTCGCCGGAGACTTCCCCGCTGTCATAGAAATTGTCGAGCACGCCAAACTGCAGCGCGAGTTTGTGCTCGTTGGGCGTGATGTCGGCGCCGTACATGTTCAGCGAAGGATCGGCGTCACCGACTTTCAGGTCGCCGAGAATCTGGTCGAAGGTGCGGTTTTCCTTGAGGACGTAGATCACGTGCTTGATGGGGTTCTGGCCACTGGCAAAGTTGATGGTGCCGGGATCGTTGTGGAACAGGTTGTCGTGTTCGACGATCTGCGTAAGTTGCGGAAGCTTTTCGAGCGTCGATGGGATGTTCAGGCGCGCGATCGATCCTTTGAGCAGGGTTGGGATGTAAGGATGCTCGTGGTGCTTTGTTTCGTAGGCGGTCTTGCCCATGACTTTGTTGGGGCCGGCACCTTCGCCTTTGGCGCTGGCGATGAGGAGATCGTCGCCTTGGACGGCGAGGGCGCTGGGATACCAGTCGGTGGGGATGAAGCCGAGCGGGGATTGAAGGTCCTTTCCCACACCTGTGTGGTCGACAAAGGGTGCCGTGTCAAAGACGGCGACGGCATCAAGGGACGAGTCCGCCACGAAAAGGCGCTTTCCGTCACTCGACTGGGTTAACGCGGTCGGATAGCTTCCCGCATATTGCTGCGAGGGGGAGCTAGTTGAGAGATATCGCAAAGCGCCGCCGTACTCGATCGAGACGGCAGCAACTTTGTCGATGTTGGACAGCCCTACATAGAGAACCCTTTCATCCGGGCTGAGCAGCATCGCGGTAGGATGGGAGCCCGGAGCGACCCTGTCCTCGGGCTGCTCAAACTTGATCCGGCGCGCGACTTTTCCACTCGTAAGATCCAGTTCAGCCACCTGCGACGCATTCCATAAGCTGCACCACGCCCGGCGGCCATCGCGAGTAGCGACCACGGTGTATGGGAACGAAGACGGCACCAGATCGCTCGTGCTCAGGTCGAAGGTCTGCAGAATCTTTCCTGTCGCAGGATCGAGTAGCACTACGTTGTCGGAAAGATTGTTCGCGATCAGGAGCCTGTCATGGCCACCGTCGGCAATGACGACCATTCCGGCCGGATAAGGAATCGCCGTGTGCGGCGGCGCCTTTAGGCCGACTGCCAGTTTCTTGCCCGTCGATAGGGGCTGCATCGCGATGGAAATGAACTTTTGCGGAGCAACCTTCCCTTCAGAAAAGCTATACACCGCGATGCCGTTTCCCGTGTCGCCGGGCTTCGCTCCGGTTGGGTCGGTCAGCGAACCGACCGACGCGTAGATATGCTTCCCGTCTGAACTGAAAGCTAGTCCTAGAAAGTAGCTCTGGTGCGCCTCATCGCTGAGCCGCAGGTCGGGATATTCGACGATCTGATTCGTTTTCAGATTGAGCACTGAGATTGACTGATGGGCCAGCGTCTCTTGCGTACCATAACCGTCGTTCAACAAGGCGGCATAGCGGCCATCCGGGCTTACGACCATAGTCGCGGGAAAGCTGTTGGTGCTGCCAATGCGGCCCGGGGACGGCGTGATCAGCATTTTGCTCGTGGGCAGCATGATCGGAGGACGATCACCAGAAGGTTCTTGAGCCAGAGCGAGGCCCGTGGCAGCGAGCCAGAAGACAAGGCAGATTCCTCGCCTCGCTCGGGATGACAAGGCTTCTCGTAACGACAGTGGCTGGGGATGCAGGAAGGAAAGAATCACGACGCCTCCGCGGAGACTGAGCCAGAAATGAAACAGGTGTCGAGGGTAATTCAGCGCAGCAGGGGTGGTCAAAGCCGCCACGCCGGTATGTGCCGTTCAGAGTCCTGAGGCCTTTGACGTGGGCCGTTCCGATTCCTCGGAGGCGTCGGGGTGAACGTTATGGCGTACGTCTGAACCCTGTACCCAGAAGATGACGTCTTCTGCGATGTTGGTGGCGTGATCGGCAACGCGCTCCAAATTTCGCGCCACTAGCAGCGCATCAAGAGCCTGGCGCACAACGTCGGGGCGTTCGTTCATGGTCTTGACCAACTGGATGAAGGCGTCATCGCGCATGCGGTCGATTACGTTGTCCATCTCAAGCACAGCCTGGGCCAGTTCAACCTTGCCTTCAATAAAGGACTCGAGCGACCGGCGCACCATGGCGCTGACGGCCGTGCCCATGCGGGCAATGTCCACCGGCAAGTCGGCTGGTGGAAGCTCGACCATGTCCATCACGCGCTCGGCGATGTTCACCGCCTGATCCCCCACGCGCTCCAGATCAGAATTGATCTTGGTGACGGCAAGAATGAAGCGCAGGTCGACCGCCATGGGTTGCTGCATGGCCAGCAAATCGAACGCGGCCTCGTCGATGTCGCGCTCCGCCGTGTTGATCAGGCTCTCGCCTTCGAGCACCATCTGGCAGCGCGTGAGATCGCGCTCCACGTACGCCTGGCGGGCGCGATCGACCGCTTGCTCCGCCAGTCCTCCCATGCGAAGCAACCGTTGCCGCAGATCATCGAGCCCTTGTTGAAAGCGCGTTCGCATTCTCCGAACCTTTCTATCCGAATCTGCCGGTGATGTAGTCTTCGGTCTTTTTGTCCGACGGTTTGGTGAAAATCTTTTCCGTCTTGTCGAATTCGATCAGCTTACCCAGCAGGAAGAAGCCCGTGAATTCAGCTACGCGTGCCGCCTGCTGCATATTGTGCGTCACAATTACGATGGTATATCGCTCTTTCAGTTGAAAGATCAACTCCTCAATTTTTCCCGTCGAGATGGGATCGAGGGCCGAGCAAGGTTCGTCCATCAGTAGAACCTCAGGTTCGACCGCCAGGGCTCGAGCGATGCACAGCCTCTGCTGCTGGCCGCCGGATAGGCTGGCGCCGGATTTCTTGTGCAGATGATCCTTGGCCTCTTCCCACAGCGCGGAAACTTCGAGCGAACGCCGAACGATTTCATCCAGCTTGCGCCGGTCGCTATACCCGTTCAGCTTCAGACCCGACGCCACGTTGTCGTAAATCGACATGGTGGGAAATGGGTTCGGTTTCTGAAACACCATGCCCACGCGGCGGCGCAGCTGCGTTGGGGAGGTTCCGTTGTAGGCGTCGATTTCGCCGATGTGGACTTTGCCGGCTACCCGCGCTTCCGGAATCGTTTCGTGCATACGATTCAGGCAGCGGATAAACGTCGACTTTCCGCATCCCGAGGGGCCAATCAACGCGGTGGCATGGTTTGCCGCCACCTTCAGATTGATGTCGTATAGGGCCTGGCCTTTGCCATACCAGGCGTTCAGGTTCTCGACGTTGATTCCGACACCCATAAATTATGCCGTTCCAAAAGAGCCACGCCGCACTGCATAGCGCACTGCGGCAATTGCGGTGACAATAAGAATGATGAGCACCAGCGATCCCGCCCACGCCTGGCGGTGCCAATCGTCGTAGGGGGAATTCGCGTAGACGTAAATTTGTAGCGGCAGGGCGGCGGTTGGTTGATCCGCCCGCAAATTCCAGTACTGATTGCCAAAGGCCGTGAACAGCAGCGGGGCCGTTTCCCCTGCTACTCGGGCAAAGGCCAGCATGATGCCGGTGATCACTCCGGAGGTCGCGGTGCGTAGCGTGATCGAAAGCGTGGTCCGCCAGTAGGGGACGCCGAGTCCATAGGCGGCTTCGCGCAAAGACTGGGGCACCAGCAGGAGCATCTCCTCCGTAGTGCGGGAGATCGTGGGAACCATCATGATGGCCAGCGCCACTCCGCCAGCGAGCGCTGAGAAGTGCTTCTGGTAGAGAACAACGATGGCGTAGGCAACAATCCCGATCACGATAGAAGGCACGCCGTTGAGGACGTCAGCGGTAAATCGAACGGCTTGGCCGAAGCGATTGCGCCCGAATTCAGCCAGGTAAATTCCCGCACCCACACCGAATGGAACGCCGATGAGGCTCGCAATGCCTAGGATCACGATCGAGCCGACGATGGCGTTGGCCATGCCACCACCCTCCTCGCCCACCGGCTTCGGAGTCTGCGTAAAGAACGCCCAGTTCATGGAGCCGACGCCGCGATAGAGAAGGTAGCCGAAAATAGCCACCAACGGCGCCAGTACGATCACGACGGTGAGAACCGCCACACCTGTCATGACGTGGTCGGTGACGCGCCGACGCAAGCTGATGGGCGGCACAATCGTCGAAGCAGCGATGGCGACGGCTTCAGGCATTGCCCCTCGCAGGCTGGCCGCGGGTTACGGTCCACACCAGCAATTGCGCCAGCGCATTCACTATCACAGTCACGAAGAAAAGCGCGAGACCGATTTCCACCAAGGCGGAAAGATAGACGTCGCCTGTGGCCTCGCTGAACTCGTTGGCAAGAACGCTGGCCATGGTGTAACCGGGCGCAAATAAGGACTTCGCGATTTCAGGGCGGTTGCCGATCACCATCGTCACGGCCATGGTCTCGCCCAGAGCACGGCCAAGCCCAAGGATAATTCCGCCGACAATGCCGGCGCGGGCGTTGCGCAACACGCCGATCCGGATCATCTCCCACCGGGTGGCACCGAGCGCCAACACGGCCTCGCGCTGATGCTGCGGCACCACCATCAGCACCTCGCGGGTAATCGACGAAATGATGGGGATGATCATGATCGACAGAATAACTCCGGCGGCGAGCATCGAATAACCGAAGGGAGGCCCGTCGAACAAATGCGTCCAACCCAAAGTTTTTTGCAGGAAGGGTTGGATGTACTGGCTCAGGATCGGGACCAGGACGAAGATCGCCCACAGGCCGTAAATCACGCTGGGAATGGCCGCCAGCAGTTCCACGAAAAACGAGAGCGGCCCGCGAAACACTTTCGGACACATTTCGGTGGTGAAGACAGCTACACCCACTGCTAACGGGACGGCGATGAGAAGGGCCAGGAACGACGAAACGAGGGTCCCGCAGATGAAAGGCAGGGCGCCGAAGTGCTCGTTGACCGGATCCCATTCGCTGCCCGCGAAGAACTTGAGACCAAAGGCGTGCCAGGAAAGGCCGGACCGCTGCACAAGTTCGTAAATGATGAGCCCGAGAACACCTAGGACAGCCAGGCCGCAGGCCGTCATGGCAGATTTGAAGACGCGATCCGGCAATTCGCCGCTGCCAGTTCGCAGAAGCGGCGCCGGCTGCGCCGGTACGGCAGTAACCTTCGTCTGTTCAACGGGTTGCGGACCGGGCATATCAGGCCGTGGTAATGCTGGGTTGGCCATTCGCGTTTAAGCTAGCAGAGACGTGTTACAAACATATTAAAATCTGCCAGCTTTTTCGCGGGCGCAACAAAGCGTCGCCACAACAGTTGTTGTCTTTCACCGCACGATTGGCCGTGGCGACGTCGAGTTTTGCCTATAACTGGCGTGAGATAATCGACGCGAAGTCCCCTTGGCCCCGTAGCTCAGATGGATAGAGCAGCGGTTTCCTAAACCGTTG
The DNA here is from genome assembly GCA_963819035.1 of uncultured Acidobacteriaceae bacterium. Taxonomy (GTDB): domain Bacteria; phylum Acidobacteriota; class Terriglobia; order Terriglobales; family Acidobacteriaceae; genus Sulfotelmatobacter. The sequence continues at coordinate 426,035 of CAWFUU010000012.1, forward strand.
GTCGGCAGTTCGACTCTGCCCGGGGCCCCCACTCCATCTCCGATTCGGACTCGGTGTCTCGCACCTCTGCCCAGCGATTCAGCCCGGCTGCCGTTAAAGGTTGTGTGGAGCTGGCACTTCTGCCCGCTTCTTCTGGCCGTCGGCAGTAGCGGGCATGAGTGCCCGCCCCACACTAGTTACCTTGTGGCCGCCCGCGCCCTCTGAAAATCGGTAGTGGGCGTCGGCTTGCACTGGATGAGCCATTGCAGGATTGGCTGGTCGTTCTTGTAATACGGCTTCAATCCATCCTTTTGCGCTTCCGGTATGAAGTCCGCACTCAGGATAGCCTTGAAGATTGCACGGTCCGCGTCACTGCTTAACTTGCCCGTTAATTGGCCGTCGACGCGGCTGTCCTCCAGCCTTCCCAGCAACTCTTTAAGCGCCTTCTCCAGCCTGGCGGCCTGCGTGGCTTGATCCTGCTTCTCAAGATAGCCCGGGATTTCCGCAGAGCTGTGAAACTCCACCAGATCCTTCTTGTAGTGGGTCCCCGCTCCGGCGCTTGGATAGTAGCCCATCGGAAGACAACGGCCTCTTAATGACAGGAATTTCCCGGCCAGGTAGGCGCTCGACGAATCCTGGCTCGAGTGATTGCGCACCACGATCGCATCGAAATACAAAAGCGAAACCTGATCCTTAAGTGCTTGGAGGCATTTCAACAGGTTTTGCGTCGTCGGCCGGTAGTGCCCGCTGCCGTTATCGATGTATCCGATGACTCCGTTGGTAATCCCAATATTGCCCGCGCACATCACGGGCCGGCCGGAGAGGAAACTGCAGTGGTTGAGAGTCCCACCTGCATGATTCGAAGTTTCGGTGTAGAACACGCCGTCCTCGTCCACTGCGTAGGGCAAGGTGGACAGATTATTCCAACAATCAGTTGTGATCGGCTTACTGGATTGCAGCACCAGGCCTCCTATCTCTGAGGCACGCTCGTACGCGAGTCCGTTTTGCGAGAACACGATCTGATATTTCCACTTTGCCGAGTCCTCAATGTAGAGCACGTTGTCCGGGTTCTTCGTTTCCGCCCGCACTTTGCGCAGATACTGGAATAGGTACTTCTCGGGCGCATCAGGTTTGCCCTCCAGCCAAGGATTCGGGTCGAGGGAGTTCTCACCATGACCGACGCGCGCGTGTCCGGGCGAATGCATCTCGGACCAGACATGTTCCACCATGGGTTTTAGTCCGGGCTTGTTTCCGCTGACATCCTTGACCTTCTGCCAGCGCAATTTAGTGAGCACCGCCAGGGTTTGCATTCTGAGCAACTCCACCGCGTCCACCCGAGACTGCTTGTGACCTCGCGGTGTGGCTTTATAGACTTCGATCGCCTCGAACAGGTTCACCGCCGCTTCCCAGAGCCGTGCCGTTGGCGTGTTGGGCAGCAGTGCCAGATTGGAATACGCATCGACACAATGATCGATCGCCCGGATCTCCGGAGAACCGCGGCGATCCATGAACTGGAAACGTGATGTCGAACTGGCCCGGCGCCATTCGGCTAACGTGGGAATTTCAGCCACTGGCTTATATAGAGGGTTGTAGGTAGTCGCCATGATTACGTTGTCCCTTCGCGTTCAAAGTCTGTGCATCGTGGTGTTTCGGCGAGGATCACAGATCTGGCGTTCACGTTCGTTTCTGTTTACCCCTCACTATCAATAGCGACTAATGGGAGCGGATTCCCTCATCGACTCAAAAAAATACCGGGAGATGGCTGCTGCCGGTGGGTGGAATTGCTACTGATGTTCCTTGGTAGTGGCGTTGAGCGCTACATTCCCAGCAGGTTTTTCTGCAGTTTCGCGTAGCCGCGATCGTGCGCCCAAAGATCCAGGGGCGCAGAGGCTAATTCGTCGACGATTGGGTCGGCGTGTCCATTCAGGGTAAGGTCGACGGTCTTGATGTAGGTCTTGCAGGAGTCGCAGCAGTCGAGGCGAATGTAGTCGAAGTCGGCGGCGGTAAAGACGGGGAGCTTTTGGTCGTTTTCTTCGCCGCATCCGGGACAGACGATGCGGCGGAACTCCCACTCGTTCAGGCAGAAACCGCAGACCAAGGACCGGGCAGCACCATCGCCCATCTGCCGCAACACACCCACTACCGGCTTGCGATTGCAGAAGGGACAGATCGCATATGCGTGGAGGGCCGGACGCGGTGAGGCGCCGGTACGTAAGAGCTGGGCGTAGGGTTGAAGAAAGGCTTGCGCGAGGAATCCTTCCGGGTCTGACGGGGAAAGGGCGATCCAGGAGCGGCTTAGCAACTCAGCCCAGAACTCCTTTTCGCGGGCGCGAAGAGCCCGGCTTTGTTGGGCCAATTGCTCCGGGCCGTGCGCCTCCACAACGGACAGAAACGACTCGAATCTAGAACTGAGCTCTGACAACTCTTTCCGGCTAAGTTCTGAATCGACTCCGGGAGAGAGAGACGTTCGAAGATTTGAGCCGAGTTGCTCGCGCATCTCGCTCTGAAAGCGCGCGATGGGGATGAAGAACCCCAGAATTTCTGCGGCGAAGGGGTACCGGTTGGTAAGTTCTTGTGCACGCTCGATGCGGCGCTGCGGAGCGGATACCGTCATCGGGCAATTATCAGCGGACTTGATCCCAGGAGCAATGGATTGACTCCTCAGTAGGCGCAGGGGTATAGTCTCCGGCATCGGTTCGGATACGACTCGGTCGTCGGGCGTGGGAAACGAACGACCGCAACCTTCAACCTCGGTACTACATCGTAGGTTTCAAGACTTCGTTGTCGAGGTGCCGCATATCAGTCGAGCACATGCGGCTGATGGGAGGTTTGCATGGAATTCTCCCGCAGGACGTTTCTCAAGGGTGCAGTCCTTGGCGGAGCCGGCCTGTCTACTCTGGGTTTTGACCTTACCCCGGTCTATGCCCAAACTCAAAGCCTGAAAATCTCAAGAGCCAGCGAGACCCGCAGCACGTGTCCCTATTGTTCAGTGAGCTGCGGCGTCATTATCTACACGCTCGGAGACAAGGCAAAGAACGCGATCCCGCAGGTGGTGCACGTCGAGGGCGATCCCGACCACCCGATCAATCGTGGAACGCTCTGCCCAAAGGGGTCTTCGCTGGAGCAGGACATCCTGAACGATCGCAGGTTGCTCAAGCCGCAAGTGCGGCGGCCGGGCGCAACCGATTGGGAAGACATCTCGTGGGAGCAGGCCTACAGCGAGATTGCGCAAAAGGTGAAGAAGACGCGCGAGGATTCTTTCCTCGAGAAGGACGCAAACGGCCACACCGTGAATCGCTGCGAAGGCATCGCCTGGTCCGGCGGCTGTACGGATACAAACGAATTTAACTATCTGGTCGTCAAGAGCATGCGCAGCCTGGGGGTCTGCTACCTGGAAAACCAGGCCCGGGTTTGACACGGCCCTACGGTCTCCAGTTTGGGGCCAACATTCGGACGCGGGGCGATGACCAATGGCTGGATCGACATCAAGAATACCGACATGATGTTGATCATGGGTGGCAATCCAGCCGAGAACCATCCTTGCGGCTTCAAGTGGGCGATCGAAGCCAAGCTGCACCGCAACGCCAAAACCATCGTCGTTGATCCGCGGCTGACGCGTACCGCCGCGACCGCGGACCTCTACTTGCAGATTCGCGCCGGGGCCGATATTGCCTTCCTTGGCGGCTTGATCCATTACGCCATCGAGAACAACCGCATCGCCCACGACTACCTCGTCAATTACACGAACGCCGCCTTCATCATTAAAGACGGATTCAAGTTGCCGGACGACGGCTTGTTTTCCGGTTTCGATGCGGAGAAGAAGGTTTACGACAAGGCAACGTGGAACTACGAGGAAGGCGGAGACTTTACCGGAAAAGCGGAGGTTGCGGCGAGTCATCCGGCCGCAGCGAAAGCGGCACCGGGTGCGGCGCCGCCTCCGCCCATGCTGCCGCCGAAAGTCGCCTACGACTTGTCCCTGCAGCATCCGCGATGTGTGTTCCAACTGCTGAAGAAACAGTACGAGCGCTACACACCCGAGATGGTCGAGCGCATCACCGGTATTCCGAAAGATCAATTCCTGAAGGCGGCTGATCTGTTCACATCGGTACGCAAAGATGGCGACATGAAGAAGGTCGCCACCATCATCTACGCCGTCGGATGGACGCAGCACAGCTTCGGCACGCAGATCATCCGCACCGCCGCGATGCTGCAGTTGCTGATGGGCAATGTGGGACGCGCTGGCGGCGGCGTCAACGCGCTGCGTGGACATTCGAATATTCAGGGCGCCACCGATATGGCGGGCATGTTCGACATCCTGCCGGGCTACTTGAAGATGCCAAATCCTGCGGATGCGGATCTGGCGACGTACTTGAAGCGCATCACGCCCAACGCCGCCAAACCCGATCCCTGGGATTCGTTCAATTACTGGTCGAACACGCCGAAGTTCGCGGTCTCGTTTCTTAAAGCGATGTACGGTCCCGCCGCGACCAAGGAGAATGATTACGCCTTCCACTATCTGCCCAAGATTGACCGCAACTATTCCTGGGTGAACATCTGGAACGACATGTATGAAGGCAAGGTCAAAGGACTGTTCGCCTTCGGCATGAACGGCGTGATGATCGGGCCCGATTCGCAGAAAAATATTGATGCCCTGAAGAAGGCGGACTGGCTGGTGGTGTGCGAAATCTATCCCGATGAGACCAGCGAGTTCTGGCGCGCTCCCGGCATCACCACGGATCAGATGAAGCAAATCAATACGACTGTGTACCGACTGCCGGGTGCGGGCTTCGCTGAGAAGGACGGGACGTTCGTGAATTCCGCGCGCTGGCTGCAGTGGAAGAACGTCGCGCTGCCGCCGCCAGGCCAGGCCAAGCTCGATCAGGAGATTCTGGCGACGATTTTCCTGAAGGTGCGAGAGCTGTACCAGAAGGAGGGCGGCAAGTTTCCCGACCCAATCCTGAATGCGACGTTCGCCTATACGAATCCGTACAACCCGTCGCTGGCCGAGGTCGCGAAAGAGATCAACGGCAAAGCTCTGGCCGACATCACCGACCCGAAGACCAATGTCACGATCAAGGCGGGCCAGCAACTGCCGAGCTTCGCCTGGCTCAAGGACGACGGCACGACTCTGTCGGGCAACTGGCTGTACTGCGGTTCATGGACGGAAGCGGGCGCGCTGACTCAGCGCCGCGGAACCGAAGATCCCTCAGGTCTGGGCATTTATCCCAACTGGGCGTGGTCGTGGCCGTTGAACCGGCGCGTGCTGTACAACCGGGCATCGTGCGATGGCAACGGCAAGCCCTGGGATCCCTCTCGCCGCCAAGTCTGGTGGGACGAGGCGAAGCAATCTGGGTGGGCAATGACGTCCCCGACTTCAAAGCCGACTCACCGCCGAAAGACCACATGGGGCCGTTCATCATGAATCCCGAGGGCGTGGGCCGGTTGTTCGTGCCGCTGGGCGCGATGGCGGACGGGCCATTCCCCGAATTCTATGAGCCGATCGAGAGCCCGATCGCGAATCCGCTGCACCCGAATCAGTCGAACAATCCGGTGGTGAAGAAGTACAAGACCGACATCGACAAGTACGGCACGGTGGATCAGGGCTTCAACGTGATCTGCACCACATACCGGTTGACCGAGCACTATCACTACTGGACGAAGAACAATCCCATGAACGTGCAGCTGGTGCCGGAGCCGTTCGTGGAAGTTCCGGCGGAGTTGGCGGATCGCATGGGCATTCGAGGCGGAGAGAAAGTGAAGAGTGACCAGCGCGCGCAGCCACTACATTGCCAAGGCGATGGTGACGCGGCGCATTCGGCCGATGAAGATCGACGGCAAGGAAATGTTTCAGATCGGCATCCCGATTCATTGGGGATTCCGCGGCATTGCGGAGGACGAGGGCAAGACCGCGAAGACGCTGGCGAATCAGCTGACTCCGACGGTGATCGACCCGAACGCGTTTACGCCGGAGTTCAAGGGATTTCTGGTGAAGATCGAAAAGGCTTAAGGGAGCGCGACCGAGCGAGCAAGCTGATGAGCGACCGCAGGACACTTCAGATCAAGCAGATCTCGGGACACTCCGGAGAGGCGCCGGGGTTCGACGTGCAGCGCGATCCGGAAGTCTGCAAGCTGATCGACACCACGATCTGCATCGGCTGCAAGGCCTGCGAGGTCGCGTGCGTCGAGTGGAACGACATGCCGTTCAGTCCGACCACCTTCGACAACACCTACCAGACGATGCCGGAGACGCGCTGGAATTTCTGGAACCTGATCAAGTTCAACGAACACCAGCGAGAAGACGGCACCATGCAGTGGCTCATGCGCAAGGACCAGTGCATGCACTGCGCCGATCCGGGCTGCCTGCGCGCGTGTCCGGCCGACGGCGCGATCGTGCAGTACGCCAACGGCATCGTCGACTTCCAGCAGGAAAACTGTATTGGCTGCGAGTTCTGCGTTTCGGGATGTCCGTACGACATTCCCAAGTTCAATCCGGCAACGAAGAAGGTCTACAAGTGCACGCTGTGTTCCGATCGCGTTGGCCAGGGGCTGGAACCGGCTTGCATCAAGGCCTGTCCGACGGGCTGCCTGAAGTTCGGCACCAAGGACGACATGAAGTTCATCGCGGAGGAGCGAGCCAAGCAACTGCGCGAGAATTTCGGCTTCGAGCAGGCCGGCGTGTACGATCCGCAGTCGATCGGCGGCACGCACGTGGTCTACGTTTTGCACGATGCGACCGATCCCGAGCGCTACGGCGGCCTGCCCAAAGAATCCGGTGATCCCGTGGAGTTACACCGTCTGGAAGTGGCTGTTCAAGCCGGTGCTGGGGACTTTCGCGCTGTTCGGTCTGGTGGGAGTGCTGCTGCACTACGTGACGGTGGGCCCGCGGCGGCCGCAACCGGAACCGCCGCTCAAGAAGGAGGACCGATGTCCACCGCGGTTGAGCGTTTCGACGACAAAGCGCGCGACGCCTTCGATCGAATCGGGCAAACCGAAGTCTACGCAAGGCGAGTTGCTGCGTCACCGCGTGTACACGCGCTTCCTGCACTGGATGGTGGCCCTCTTCTTCTTTCTTGCGTTGTTCTCGGGATTTGGCATTTATCTGCCCTGGCTTTTCCGCTGGTTCACGCCGATTTTCGGCGGCGGCCCGCTCAGCCGCGTGATGCATCCCTGGTTCGGGCTGGGATTCGTTATGTTCTTCGGACTGCAGACGTTGAACTGGATCAAGCCGATGACGTGGACTTCGGCCGACACGAAGTGGATGAGCAATCTTGGCAAGATCGTCGGCGGTAAAGAAAAGATGGACCTCCCCGAAACCGGCTTCTTCAACGCCGGGCAGAAAGCGCAGTTCTGGGAGATCGTTGGCGGCTGCGCAGTGTACCTGATCACAGGGATCATTCTGTGGGTTGGAGCCCGCACGTTCGGACGCTGGGCGGTCGCTGTCAGCTACGTGCTGCACGATATTTCAGCGCTGATCATGCTGGGCGGAATCTTCATTCACATCTACCTCAGCACCATCGGCGAGCCCGGCACATTCCAAGCCATGATCCGCGGCGCGGTGAGCGAAGCCTGGGCTTGGACGTTCCATCCTGCATGGTACAAGGAAGTCACGGGGCGCGATCCGTTCGAGGCATGCGAGGAAGCGCGCCGGCGTGGCCAGTTCGAAAAGTAGGCCTGTGATCACGGATCAGCCCTCATACGACTCTCCTTGTCGTTAGCCAATCGGGCGGAATTTCGCCTACAATGCTGCCCACTGCCACTTTTGGGGAACCGCAAAACCTATGGCTGCGACCGTCCAACTGAACCCCGGTGCGGACTTTGAGAACGCTGGAAAGGCCGCAGGTCCATGCGTCTTCGTGCTCTTCGGAGCTGCCGGAGACCTGACCAAGCGCAAGTTGATTCCCGCGCTCTTCAACCTGGTGCAAGCGAAATTACTTCCCGACAATTTCGCGGTGATGGGCGTTTCGGTCGATGATTTGACGGTCGATGCGTTTCGCGGCCAGGTTAGCGAATTTCTCCCGACGGGTGATGGAAACGCCGATCACCTGGAATGGCTGCGGCAGCGGCTGTTCTACGAGCGGGGCGATTTTGGCGATCCGAATACATTCGCGACGCTCCGAGAGCGGCTCGCTTTGGTGGATGCCGAATGGCACACTGGTGGAAATTACCTGTTCTATCTTGCAACCGCGCCTAAATTTTTTGCGCACCATCGTTCAGCAATTAGGACAGGCGGGATTATCAAAGCAAGACGATGAGCACTGGCGCCGTGTCGTCATCGAGAAGCCATTTGGACACGATCTGGATTCGGCCAAGGCATTAAACCGCGACATTAAGAGCGTGCTGCTCGAGAACCAGATCTACCGCATCGATCACTACCTGGGCAAAGAGACCGTGCAAAACATCATGGTCTTCCGCTTCGACAACGCGATTTTCGAGCCCATCTGGAACCGGCGCTACATCGACCACGTGCAAATCACCAATGCCGAGACGGTCGGTGTAGAGCGGCGCGGCGCCTACTTTGACAATGCGGGAACGCTGCGCGACATGGTCCCGAACCATGTGATGCAACTCGTCAGCCTGACCGCGATGGAGTCGCCCGTTTCTTTTCACGCTGACGCCGTTCGCAATGAACAGGCTAAGGTCCTCCATTCGATCCAGCCGCTGAATTCCGAAGATGTGTTGCAGCGCAGCGTGCGTGGGCAATATGGGGCGGGAATCTTGGGCGGTGAACAAGTGCCGGGGTATCGGACCGAGCCGGGAGTCGCGCCGGAATCGCGCACGGAAACATACGTCGCGCTCAAGCTCAGCATCGACAACTGGCGCTGGGCGGGAGTTCCCTTCTACCTGCGTACGGGCAAACGCCTGGCCAAGCGCCATACCGAGATCGCCATTCAGTTCAAACGGATGCCGTTTGAGTTGTTCCGCAAGGCTCCCTTTCACAAGCTTCATACGAATACGCTGGTCATTCAGATTCAACCGGCGGAAGGGATCTCGCTCAGCTTTGGCGCCAAAATTCCCGGCCCACTATTGCGAGTCGGCTCGGTGGACATGAGCTTTGAGTATTCCAAGTATTTTGGAGCGGATGCTTATACCGGCTATGAAGTGCTGCTGTATGACTGCATGATCGGCGACGCGACGCTATTTCAGCGCGCCGACATGGTCGAGGCGGGATGGAAAGTGGTCGATCCGGTGCTGGACGTGTGGAGAGCCCTGCCTCCGCGCAAGTTCCCCAACTACGCGTCCGGGACGTGGGGACCGGCGGAGGCGGATCAATTGCTGGAACTCGACGATCGTCAGTGGAGGAAAATTGAATGATTCTCGTCGGCGATATAGGCGCGACCCGCACCCGGCTGGCCGCTTTCGAGACTGAAGGCACTCGACTGCAAAGCGTGGTCGAAAAGACGTATGTGAGCCAGGACTACGGAGGGTTGGCGGAAATCCTGCCGCAGTTTATCCGCGGGGAGGGCATCGCGGTTCACAGCGCGTGTTTTGGCGTCGCCGGCCCAGTACGGGGCGGCAAGAGCAAGATCTCCAATCTTCCCTGGACGATTGATTCGCGCGAACTGGCCAAGCAGCTCAAACTCTCGTCCGTCGGCCTGCTGAATGATCTTGAAGCTTATGCCTATGGAATCGACGCTCTTGAGTCCAAGGATTTCATCGCGCTCAGCGAGGGCTCCGAAGATGCCGAGGGCAACCGCGCCGTCATCTCTGCGCGAACCGGGCTGGGAGTGGCAGGGTTGTACTGGGACGGGTTCCGGCATCATCCGTTCGCGTGTGAGGGTGGACATGCCGATTTCGCTCCCCGCAACGAACTTCAGATCGAGTTGCTGGCGTATCTCCAAAACAAATACGGGCGTATCAGCTGCGAGCGACTTCTTTCCGGGCCCGGAATCCGTAATATTTACGAATTCCTTCGGGACTCGCATAAGGCCGAGGAGCCGGCATGGCTGCGCGATCAACTCAATGCGGCGCACGATCCGTCACCATTGATCTCGCAATTCGCGCTGGAAGGTAAAGCAGCGATCTGCGATCAGGCGCTGTCGATCTTTGTCAGCATATTCGGCGCGGAGACGGGTAATTGTGCGCTGCGGTACATGACGACGGGTGGGATTTTCATCGGTGGAATCATTGCCGGGCGGATCGTGAACAAGATGAAAGATCCGGTTTTCATGCAATCTTTTCTCGACAAGGGCCGCATGGAAACCTTGCTGCGTGATATGCCGGTGAAGGTTATTCTCAACGATGACTGCGGCCTGATTGGAGCGGCTCGTTATACGCTGGTGCAAAAAGCGTTCGGGACGAGCATTCGCGCAGCTAGCTAACTTGCCATGGAAGCGAGGATTCAGGCGTGCAGTAATCCTTGATAGATCGCCATTCCCACCACTGCGTCCACACCCATCGCATCCAGTTCCGCGACCTCTTCGTTGCTCCGGATGCCTCCTGCGGCGATCAACTGATGCGAGGTGCCGCTGCGCAAGCCTCGAACAACGTCGATGGGGATTCCGCCCAGCAAGCCCTCGGTGTCGATGTGCGTATAGAGGTAAGCGCCGCAGAACGACTCCAGGGCGCGCATCATCTCCAGAGCGGTAATGCCTGTGGTTTCGTGCCAGCCTTTGATAGCGACATAGCCGCCCCGGCAGTCGGCTGCAAAGACCAGTTTTTCAGGGCCGATCTCAATAGCAGCGTCACTGGCGAATGCCTGATCGATTGCTCCGTTGGAGATAAGGGCCGACCCGAAGATTACGCGTCGTGCGCCGGAATCCAGTGCGGCCCGTGCCGCGTCAATCGAGCGGATTCCACCCCCAACCTGACACGGAAGCTGGCGTGCGATGTCACGGACGAGGTCGCGGTTCAGGCCTCGACCGGTGGCCGCATCCAAGTCGATCAACTGCACCAGCGGATACTTCGCGAAGCGATCAATCCACTCCTGGAAATTGTCGAACTCGAGCGCCTTCCGACTGCCCTGCACGAGTTGAACAATCTTGCCGCCCATCAGGTCGATCGACGGGATCAGCATGGCCACCTCACGGGAATTCCCTGCGAGCCCAGTTCTTGTTTGAGGTCTGCGATTCGACTGTAGCCGTAGTGGAAGATCGAAGCGGCGAGTGCGGCGTCGGCATGGCCGTCTCCGAATACCTCAACAAAGTGCTGCGCCCCACCCGCTCCGCCCGAGGCAATGACCGGGATGCGAACTGCGTCGGCTACCGCGCGCGTCAGTTCACAGTCAAAACCCGAGGCCGTGCCATCCCGATTCATCGAAGTCAGTAGGATTTCACCCGCTCCGCTGGATTCGCGCTTCCCGCGCCCATTCGACCGCATCGCGACCCGATGGCGTTCGCCCTCCATGGGTGAAAGCCTCCCAGCGCAAACCGTCGGCACGGCGTTTGGCATCAATGGCGACAATCACCGCTTGCGAACCGAAGCGCGCCGCAATGCGCGTAATCAGTGTTGGATCGGCGAGGGCTGCGGAATTGATACTGATCTTGTCCGCTCCCGCGGAGAAGACTGCCGCAGCTTCGTCGAGGGTACGAATACCGCCGCCCACTGTAAAAGGAATGAACAACTGAGCCGCGGCTCGGCGCACCGTGTCGAGCAGGGTGGCGCGGCGCTGGTGCGCGGCTGAAATGTCGAGGAGCACGATCTCGTCCGCTCCGGACTCGCTGTGCGCCTTCGCCAGGGCGGCGGGGTCGCCGGCATCTTGCAGGTTTAAAAACTGGATGCCTTTGACGACGCGGCCGTTGTCCACATCGAGGCAAGCGATGATGCGTTTGGTCAGCATGTCAGAGGGCGCAGAAGTTGCCGAGCAACTTCAATCCGATCTCTCCCGATTTTTCCGGATGAAATTGCACGCCAAAGAGATGACCCCGCTCCACTGCCGCGGAAAAGCTGCCGCCATACTCGCAACACGCGGTAGTCGTTTCGCCCACGGGAGCGCGAAAAGAGTGTGTAAAGTAGACGAACGGCGACGGCGATACTTCACGAAAAAGCCGCGAGGACGGGGCGACCTCAAGCTGATTCCAGCCCACGTGCGGGGATTTGACCCTCGCGGGAAAGCGCTCGCATTCACCCTGGAATAGAGCCAGGCCCGGCGTTTCTGGGGATTCCTGGCTGCGCTCAAACATCCACTGCATCCCGACGCAAATGCCCAGGAACGGGACGCCGTGGCCGATCGCTTCGACGATCGCGTCCTGCAATCCCGACCGGGCGAGCGAGACGGTCGAAGCAAAGTTCCCTACCCCGGGCAGCACGACCTTCGCGGCCTTTGCGACCGTGCCGGGGTCGGAGGTGATCGCGCAATCCTGGCCGAGCCAGTCCAAAGCTTTCTTGACCGAAACCAGATTTCCGGCGCCGTAATCCACGATCGCGATCATCACAGAACTCCTTTAGTGCTGGGCAGCAGACCCGTCATTTGCGGATCGCGCCAGCATGCTGCCCGCACGGCGCGTGCGAAGGCTTTGAAGAGCGCCTCAATTTTGTGGTGGCTCGATCGCCCATAGAGCACGCGTGCATGAACATTAGCCCGTGCCCCACGAGCGAAGCCTTCAAAAAAATCGTGCACCAATTCTGTTTGCAGGTCGCCGACCAGGCGCGCGTGGACTTTTGTATCGACCTCGCAGGAGGTACGCCCGCAGAAGTCGACGGCTGCCATTCCCATGGTTTCATCCATGGGCATCAGGAAGTAGCCGGCGCGCAGAATGCCGCGCTTGCTGCCCAACGCTTTGTCAAAGGCCTGCCCGAGCACGATTCCCACATCCTCGACGGTGTGGTGCTGATCGACGTCGAGATCGCCGCTGGCCTTGAGTTTCAGGTCAAATCCTCCGTGATGCGCGAAGAGTTCCAGCATGTGGTCGAAGAAGCGGATTCCGGTCGACACCTGGTAGCGCCCGCGGCCCTCGACGGTGAGTGACACTTGAATCTGTGTCTCCTTGCTGACGCGCTTGATGGTGCCTTTTCTCATGACCGGGACGCTCCTTGCGCGATGCCAAGCTCTTCGATCGTTTCCTGCAATGACGCCAGCAGACGGTCGGTGTGCTCTTTGGGTCCGAGCGTGATGCGTACGCAGCCCTCGCAACCGGGATCGGCCGACCGATCGCGAACCAGAATTCCACGCCGTCGCATGTGCTCGACGAACGCCGCCGAGCCCAACTTGTCCGAGGCGACGCGCGCCAGCACGAAGTTCGCCTGGCTCGGCCAGAACTGAATTCCTGCGGATTCGAACACGCGTTCCAGGCGTCCGCGTGCTTCCTTGACTTCGGACACGTAGCACGAGATGTAGGCTTGATCTGCAAGCGCATCGGGAAGGCAGGCAAGCGCAACCGCGTTCACGTTATAGGGCGAACTTACAAGCCGCACTGCGCGCATCTGATCCGCATCGCCAACCAAGACGCCAATGCGCAGGCCTGCCATTCCGTAAGCCTTCGAGAAAGTGCGTGCGACGAACAGGTTGGTCACACCGTCCCGCTTAGGCAACAGGGTCTGCCCGTAGAATTCAAAATACGCTTCGTCCACCAGCACGGCCGCTGCCGGAGCGGATTGGGCGATTTGGAGTAAGTCTTCGGATGACGCGACCGTCCCGGTGGGGTTGTTGGGGTTAGCGATCGCGATCAACCGGGTGCGCGGCGAGAGGTGGTTCAGGATGTCGCTAACCGGGAATTGAAAATCCTTGCCCGCGGCCACGCTGATCAACTCTGCGCCGGCCGCCATGATGTAAATGCGGTACATGGAGTAGGTCGGCACGACGATCAGCGCCTCGTCGCCGGGTTCGAGGTAAGTTCCACAAAGCAAGTGAATCGCCTCATCGACGCCATTCGTCAGCAGCAGTTCCGACGATGGGATCGCCAGGAACTCCGCCACCTTCTCTTCGACCGGCGCGCGTTCCGGGTAGCGGGCCACATCTTCCGGCGTCAACCGGCGCAAGCGTTCGAGTACGCGCAGTGAGCAGCCGACGGTGTTCTCGTTGAAGTCGAGCCTCATGCCATCGCGTCCTGCCAGCGGCGGGTGGTAGGAAGGCAGTGTGCGGATCGCAGGCCGCGGACTAAGCATGATTGCACCTCACGCGCACGGAATGAGCATGCGCTGGCAAGCCTTCGGTCTCGGCAAGACACTCGATCATCTTGGCGATTCCCCGCAGGCCGCTGGGAGAAAGCGCCTGAACCGTAATCAGCTTGCAGAAATCCAGAACGCTCAGTCCCCCGCGAAATCGAGCTTGCCCCGAAGTCGGCAGCACATGGTTGGGGCCCGAGGCATAGTCGCCCGCCGCCTGCGGAGAGTAGTCGCCGACAAAGACCGAGCCCGCATTCTGGATGAACGGCACATCGTCTTTCGAAACGGTGATGTGCTCGGGAGCCAGCGCGTTTGCCCAATCCCGGGCTTGCTGGCGCGATGCCGCCACGAGGATGGCGCCGCGCTGTCGCAGTGACTCGCGAGCCGTCGGGTTGTCTTGCGCGGCCTGTTCGATGCTGTCCGCCACGGAACGCGCCAACTTGCGAGAGGTGGTGATGAACACGGCCAGGGCATCCGGATCATGTTCAGCCTGCGAGACAAGATCGGCGGCGAGAAAATCGGGAACGCCTGAGTCGCTCAGCACAACTGCCTCCGTCGGTCCCGCCAGAAAATCGATGGCACAATCGAAAGCAACAAGTTTCTTAGCGACCGTCACGTAGGCATTTCCCGGTCCGACAATCTTGTCCACGCGTGGGATCGTTGTGGTGCCGTAGGCCAAGGCGGCGATGGCTTGCGCTCCGCCCACTCGATAGAAGTCACGCACGCCGAGCATGGCGGCGGCACCCAGGACTTCCCGCGACGGCCGGGGAGAAACTACACGGATGTTTTGCACACCGGCGACCTGAGCTGGAATCACAGTCATCAAGAGTGTCGATACCAGCGGGTAGCGACCGCCAGGGACGTAGCAACCCACGGAGTCGAGCGGACGCACCAACTGGCCGAGGGAGACGCCGCCGCGGGTCTTTGTCCAGGCGGAGGGCTTCTGCCACTCACAGAACCGGCGGATGTTTGTGGCGGCCTGCCGAAGCGATTTACGTAGGAGGGGGCTGAGAGATTGAGACGCTTCTTCGAGTTCATCGGAAGAGACTTTGAAGGACTGTGTCCGCCCAAGGCCGTCCCAGCGCTGGGCATAGCGGCGGAGGGCACGGTCGCCACCGCGGCGCACATCATTCACGATGCGCCGGACTCGGGGCTCTAACACAGAAAACTCGTCGCGGCACACCAGGTGATCCAAGGCTGCGGAAGCATCGCGACCGGAAAGAATCTGCATCACAGCACCACCTTGTTCAGCGGGTACTCGACGATGCCGTGGGCGCGCGCTTCTTTGAGACGCGGAATCACCTCCCACGCCGCCGACTCGTCGATCACGGTGTTGACCGCGAGCCAATCTTCGTCGCTCAGGTGCGAAATGGTGGGCTTTTGAAGCGCGGGTAGAACCGCAAGCACGCCGGCTAGATCTGCCTTGAGGACGTTCAGCATCAATCCGACCCGGTCTTGTGCTTCCATGGCGCCCCGCAGCATCAGGGCGAGGTTGTCGATTTTGCGCCGTTTCTCACGGTCGGCATACGAACATTTGTTCGCGATCAGTTGCGTGTTCGACTCGAGCACCGTCTCCAGGATGCGCAGTCGATTTGCCTTCAGCGAACTGCCAGTTTCTGTGACTTCAACGATAGCGTCGGCCAGCATGGGGGGCTTGACCTCGGTTGCACCCCAGGAAAATTCCACCTTGACTTCGACGTTTTTCTTTTTGAAATAGTCACGGGTGACGTTCACTAGTTCAGTAGCGACGATTTTTTGCTGGAGGTCCTCCGCGCGCTGATAGGGAGAATCCTCTGGCACCGCGAGCACCCACCGCACCTTCCCCCGGCTTCGTTTCGCATAGATCAGATCGGTGACCGTGGCAACCTCCAGTCCACTTTCGATCACCCAGTCGAGCCCAGTCAGGCCGGCGTCGATAGCACCGTGCTCCACGTAGCGGGCCATTTCCTGAGCGCGGATCAGCATGCAATCGATTTCGGGATCGGCGGTGGAGGCGTAGTAGGAGCGCCCATTCGTGTATGCAGGCAGACCGGCTCGGGCGAACAACTGCAACGTGGCTTCCTGCAGGCTGCCTTTGGGAATGCCGATGCGCAGCTTCATCGCTCCTCCCCGCTCGCGCCGACCGTACTCGCAGGCGACGTCTGTACCGGGATTGGGTCGGTGAAACAAGAGCGAGTGCCACGGTGACAGACCAACCCGGCTCCCTCGACGGTGACCCGCAGCAGCAGAGTGTCGCGATCGCAGTCGGTATGCGCGGAGACCACTCGCAGGCGGTTACCCGAGCTCTCACCCTTGGTCCAGAGCTGGTTGCGGGTACGGCTGAAGAACGTCACGTAGCCTTCTTGAAGGGTGCGTTCCATAGCTGCGCGATTCATAAAGCCCACCATCAATACTTCTCCGTCGGACGAATCTTGCACTACCGCGGGGAGCAGGCCGCCCATCTTTTCGAAATCTAGATCTGCATTCATGTTCTTTCTCCCGACAAAATGAAAACCCGCTGAGCGTTTGTCGCGTCAGCGGGTCCGGAGTTCCTAAAATTGCTGGTTATCTCAGGTGTAGATCCCCGCCGTCACGCGATGCGCGTGGTGATGGTGGCGGTGATGGAAATGAGACAACATTACTAGGGTGAGGATACGAGGAGCGATCTCACTTGGTCAATCGGTTCTAGGCGTTGATAGCAGCGGTTTTTTGAATGTCGGGAATCAGAATTTTGAATTCAACGCCCTAACCCCTTTAAGAACAAGGGAAAGCGGGGACGATCGTAGCGCCGCCGTCCCGGCGGCTGTCCGGCGGGCGTCCCCGCCCGCCGCGCCGAGGGCGAGCTGCCCTCGGGACAGCCGGCAAGATGCCGGCGCTGCAACGTTCCCTGCGTCCGCGCCCTCAACATGGCAGAACAAAGTAATGTCAAACGTGACGGGAATCACTTCCCGATTCAAGAACCCTGTGATTCTTGTCACCCACGAGCGTGCTTCCAGCGACGGCGGGAGGGTGCTGCAAATCGTTACATTCCTTACTGAGCGGATCGAGTCGCTCCAAGGAGTGTCCATGCCTGCACACTCACCCGGCCTTCCTCCTGCCGAAGAACAAGTATTTATTGACAAATTGATTCTCGCGCGCCAGGGACGCCCAGGTGCATTGCTCGGCGTCCTGGAGGCCGTTCAGGAGCGAAATCGGTACAAGTACCTGCCGCTGGAGACGCTGCGCTACGTCGCGGTCAAAACCGAGACACCCCTGTCGCGGATCTACAGCGTTGCGACCTTCTACGCCTTATTCAATCTGCAACCGCAGGGCGAGAACACCATCTGCATCTGCCGGGGCACGGCTTGCCATACCCGGGGCTCGCGCAACCTGCTGCAAAGCGCCCGCCTCGAACTGGGACTCGGCCTGGACGACAGCGAGAATAATGGCAACGAGGCGGACAAGCTGTTGCTGACGACTGCGGACCAGGAGTTCAGCGTTCGCACTGTAGCCTGCTTCGGACAGTGCGCGATGGCGCCCGTCGTCGAAGTCAACCATCGCATCTGCGGACATGCTACCGAGCGTACCCTGCAGCGGGAAATCGCAACCATTAGGGCGGGAGAATAAGCAATGCCTCGAATTCAGGACATTGGAGCATTCAGCGCGGTGCGCGAGGCGGGTCTTGCCAAGCTGGTTCCGGCGGTTCCTCGCATTGCCGTCGGGATGGGTACATGCGGCCGTGGCAACGGCGCCGAGGGACTCTATTCCGCCTTCGCACAAGCCATTGAGCGCAGTGGTGCAGATATGGTACTGGTGCCGGTCGGCTGCTTTGGGGCGTGTTTCCAGGAGCCGCTGGTGAGCGTGCGCCTGCCCGGAAATCCGCTGGTGATCTTGCGGCGCGTACAAGCCAATGACGCTGCCCGCGTTTTGCACGACCTCACGGAGGGCAACCTCAGTCCTGATTTGATTTACTGCAAGATCGAAGAGTGGGACCACATCACCGGACACGTCCGCTACGGTCAGGGATACCCCGAAGTGCCGTCGTGGAGCGATGTCACTTTCTTTAAAGGGCAAAAGAAGATCGTTCTGCGCAACTGCGGGATCATCAATCCCGACGACATTGAAGAGTACATCGCGATCGGCGGATACCAGGCGCTCTACAAGGTTCTGATTGATGCCAATCCCGGCGGCGTGATCGAGCAGATCAAGGCTTCGAAAATGCGTGGCCGCGGTGGCGCGGGTTATCCCACCGGAAATAAGTGGGAATTTCTGGCCAAAGCCAAGGCCGATGCCAAGTACATCATCTGCAACGCCGACGAGGGCGACCCCGGCGCCTACATGAACCGCAACGAGATTGAGAGTGATCCCCACTCGCTGATCGAGGGAATGATCATCGGTGGATACGTCATGGGCGCGACGGAGGGGATCATCTACGTGCGCGCCGAGTATCCGCTGGCCGTTCATCGGCTCAACCTCGCGCTAGAACAGGCACGGGAATATGGGATCCTCGGGGAAAACATTCTGGGACGCGGATTCAAGTTCGACATTTCGCTGGTCGAAGGCGCGGGAGCTTTTGTGTGCGGCGAGGAGACGGCACTGATTGCCTCGCTCGAAGGAGAAGCCGGCAGACCGCGTCCGCGGCCGCCTTTTCCGGCACAGAAAGGACTGTGGGGAAAGCCTACCAACATCAACAACGTCGAGACCTGGTACAACATCGCTCCCATCGTGACCCGAGGCCCGGCGTGGTTCACCGAAACCGGAAGTCCGAAGAGCTCCGGCACCAAGGTCTTCTCTCTGGTCGGGAAGGTTAAGAACACCGGGCTAGTGGAGATGCCTCTCGGCACGCCGCTCAAAACGTTCATTTACGACATTGGCGAAGGCGCAGTGGAAGGGCGGCAAGTAAAGGCGATCCAGACCGGCGGGCCTTCGGGCGGCTGCATTCCCCAGGAGATGTTCGACACCCCAGTGGACTACGAAAGCCTCGGACAACTGGGCTCGATCATGGGTTCAGGCGGCATGGTGGTGATGGATGAAGACAATTGCATGGTCGACGTCGCCCGCTACTTCATCGAGTTCACGCACTCGGAATCGTGCGGAAAATGCATCCCCTGTCGAGTGGGTCTGAACAAGTGCCTGCGCATTCTAAACCGGGTGACCGAGGGTGCGGGAACCGCGCATCACCTTGAAATCCTGGACGAACTCAGCCGTTACATCCGTGACTGCTCACTCTGCGGCCTCGGCCAGACCGCCCCGAATCCAGTGCTGACCACGCTGCGTCACTTCCGCAACGAGTTCGAGGATCACATTCTGGCGCGGCGGTGCACGGCAGGCGTGTGCGAGGAGTTGGCGCTCTCGCCGTGCGAGAACAGTTGCCCACTGCACATGAACATCCCGCGTTTCCTGCAACTGTACAAGGAAGACAGGCTGGAAGATGCGTTCCTTTCGGTAATTCTGGACAATCCTCTTCCCTCCTCTACCGGACGGGTTTGCCAGCATCCCTGCGACAACCGTTGCCGGCGGCAGACCCTCGACCAAGCGGTGAACATGCGGGAAGTGCACCGCTTCATCGCGGATTCCATTTACGAGTCGGACAAATACGAGCGCATGGTGCAGGCGGTTGCCGCGCGGAAGCTTGCCGCCACCGGCCGCAAGATCGCGGTCATTGGAGCCGGACCTGCCGGGCTCACAGCGGCGTTTTATCTTGCTCTGCTCGGCCACGATGTAACGGTCTATGACAGCAAGTCCGAGGCGGGAGGAATGCTTCGCTTCGTTCTGCCCGAGTACCGACTGCCGAAGCAGATGCTGCGGCGCGAGGTCGACCTGATTGAGCGGTTAGGGGTGAAGTTTGTCTTCAATACGCGCGTTGGCTTCGACCTTCCCCTGAACGATCTCGACGACCACTTCGACATGATCTTCCTCTCGATCGGCACGTGGAAGGAATCCTGGGTCTATCAATCGGGCACAGAACTAAAGGGCGTATATCCGGCGCTCAACATGCTGGAAGCGGTCGCCGCCGGGCAGGACGTGAACCTTGGGCGTCGAGTGGCGATCATCGGTGGCGGAAACGCCGCCATCGATTCCGCGCGAACTGCGCTGCGCAAAGGATGTGAAGTTACGGTCTTCTACCGGCGCGAGCGCAAAGACATGCCGGCGATTGAAGAAGAGACGGTCGCAGCCCGGGAAGAAGGAGCGAAATTCATGTTCCTAGCCGCTCCCCACCGTGTAGTCGGCGACGGCAAGGGAAATGTCAAAGCCATCGAAGTCGTGAAGACGAAGCTTGGCGCCTATGACTCCTCCGGCCGAAAGAAGCCGGTTCCGACCGATGAAATCCAGCGCTTTGATTGCGATTCCGTCGTGTTTGCGATTGGGGAAACGGTCGACCTCGACTTCGCCAGGGCCTCGGGACTAGCTCTCAAGGAAAGCGGAACCATCGAAGTGAACCGTTTCACTCTCGAGACCAGCCGTCCACGGTTCTATGCCGGGGGCGACCTGGTGACCGGCGCTTCCAACGTTTCCAACGCGATGGCGTATGGCAAGCAGGCCGCGCGCAACATCGATCGCCAGCTAATGGAAGCTGACCGTTGGAACAGCCTTTATCCCGAGGTGGAGTACGAGCAGACGCCACCGGAAGAACCCAGTTCTACCAGGCGTCACAGCGGGCGTGCGCTGTCGGCGTCGCTTCGCGTTCGTTCGCAGGATGAAGTGGTGTCCGGCCTGACCCAGGAAGAAGCTCGCGACGAAGCCTGCCGATGTCTGCGCTGCGATGTTCAAGCGGTCAACGTGAGCTAGACGCGCGTGCTGAAAGGAGCACACTTTGCAGCCAAAAAAAATATCGATCCGAATCGATGGGGAATTGATCAGCGCGCTGGAAGGCCAGAGCATTCTGCAGGCGGCCAAAGCCAACGGCAAGTACATCCCCACGCTCTGTGCTCTGGACGGCCTGACTGCGGTAGGAGCCTGCCGCATCTGCCTGGTGGAGGTGGCGGGCACCGAGCGATTGTTCCCGGCGTGTACTACGCCCATTCAGGAAGGCATGGCGGTCACCACCAACTCGCCGAAGTTGACCCGCTACCGTCGGATCTCCGTGGAACTGCTTCTGATCGAACGAAATCATGTCTGCGCGGTTTGCGTCTCGAACGGACACTGCGAACTTCAGTCCATGGCGACGAGTCTTGGCGTCAGTACTGTGGGCTTTGCCTACAATTTCCCCAAGCTTTCCGCAGACCTGTCGCACCCGCGCTTTGTCATCGATCACAATCGATGCATTCTTTGCACCAGGTGCGTGCGGGTCTGCGCCGAACTGGAAGGCGCGCACGTGTGGGACATCACCTCGCGGGGAATCCACGCCAGGGTGGTGAGTGAAATGAACGAGAAGTGGGGCCAGGCCACGACTTGCACCAGTTGCGGCAAGTGCGTGCAAGCGTGCCCCACCGGCGCGCTCGCCGAGAAAGGGTTCGCGGTGGAAGAGATGGTGAAGAAGATTGATGCTGTCACCTCCCTGGTACACCGGAGAGGAGTGCAGGTATGAAGAAGGTGAAGGTTGCGACCGTCTGGCTCGACGGATGTTCCGGCTGCCACATGTCGCTGCTCGACATGGATGCCGCCATCATTTCCCTGGCGCGGAGGATTGACCTGGTGTACGGACCGCTGGTAGACGCGCAAGAGTTTCCCGAGGATGTTGACGTCACGCTGGTCGAGGGTGCGGTCAGTTCGCAGGACGATCTTAACAAGATCCAGAAGATTCGCCAGAGGACCGCCATCCTCATTTCCCTGGGAGATTGTGCCGTCACCGGCAATGTGCCAGGAATGCGGAACTCAATCCCCGTGCAGAAACTTCTGCAGCAGGTGTATATCGACGGAGCCCAAGAGGGAAAGGTCGTTCCTTCGGATCGCGTTCCCCCTCTGCTCCGGCAGGCGCGTCCGCTGCGGGAATTCGTCAAAGTCGACCTGTGTTTGCCCGGCTGTCCTCCTCCCGCCAAGGCAATTGCAGGCATGATTAACGACCTGCTCGACGCCAAAAAACCGGACGCATCTCAAAAAGTGAAATTCGGATAAGGAGCGTGCCATGAAGCGCATCACCATCGAACCCGTGAGCCGCATCGAGGGACACGCAAAAATTACCATCCAGCTCGACGATCAGGGACACGTCGCCGGAACCGAATTTCACGTCACTCAGGTGCGAGGCTTCGAGCAATTCACCGCGGGGCGCCCTTACTACGAAATGCCAGGCATCACGGCGCGCATTTGTGGGATCTGCCCGATCAGCCATCTGCTGGCTGCGTCCAAGGCCTGCGACGCTATCATGGCGGTGCGCATCCCGCCGGCGGCAAGAAAGCTGCGTGAATTGGTGCACTGTGCGCAGATCGTCCAGTCGCATGCTCTGAGTTTTTTCTACCTCTCGGCGCCGGACTTTCTTCTCGGGATGGAGTCAGACCCTGCTTCGCGCAATATTCTTGGAGTGATCGCCGGGCATCCGGAACTGGCGCGCGAAGGCATTGAACTGCGGAAATTCGGGCTGCAGATTATTGAAGGACTCGCCCAGGAGCGAGTGCACCCGGCGTGGATCGTCCCTGGCGGCGTTGCCAGCCCCTTGGCCGGCGCCACCCGGGACCGCATTCTCTCTGAACTGGCCGCAGCCAAGGCAATCGCCGACCGCACCCTTCGCTTCTTCAAGGGAGCGCTCGACAACTATAAGGAAGAAATAGAATTCTTCGGTTCGCTCCCTACCATGTACGCGGGAATGGTTGACCGCAAGGGAACCCTGCAGTTCTACGATGGCGATCTGCGATTCCGCAGCGCTAGCGGCGAAGTCATCGAAGACCAGATCGTCGCTGACGACTACGCCCAGTGGATCGGCGAGGCGAGCCTGCGGGAATCGTACTTGAAAGCGCCCTATTTCAAACCGCAGGGATTTCCCACCGGCGTTTATCGTGTGGGCCCGTTGGGCCGGTTGAACGCGGCCGACCGGTGCGGGACCCCCAACGCCGATACCGAGTTCAAGGAATTTCACGAGCGCTTCGGAACAGTTGCCCACAGCGCCTTCCTTTACCACTATGCTCGGTTGATAGAGATTGTCTGCGCACTGGAGCGGATCGAATTCTTGCTCGCCGACCCGCAAATTCTGGATTCGCATGTGCGAGCAACCGCCGGAGTAAACGCCCTCGAAGGAGTCGGGATGATCGAGGCTCCCCGCGGGACTCTGATTCATCACTACAAGGTTAACGAAGAAGGCGCGATCACGTGGGCCAACCTGATCGTAGCCACCGGCCACAACAATCTCGCCATCGGACGAAGCGTGCGTCAAGTCAGCGAACACTTCATTGATGGCACGAAGCTGAACGAAGGCATGCTGAACCGCGTCTCCGCAGTCGTGCGCGCCTACGATCCGTGTTTGAGTTGCTCAACTCATGCCTCGGGCCTGCTCGCGATGAGGATTCAACTGATCGACCCCGAAGGGACTGTCCTCGACGAATTGGCGACCGACTGAATCCATTCTGAGTAAATTCCACTCCGGCGAAGCCGAAAACAGCCTGTCTGTAAGCTTGTCAAGGTGAAGAGGTTTTCCCCTCGGAGAAATTGGACGGACCCAATAGCGTTGGGGGAAAAGGCCTAAGAGCGGGCGAAGTCGATATACCCTTTTTGCACGTCAGTGCGCACGAGCTTGACGCGCACCTTGTCGCCGACGTCGAGTCCATGCTGACCCTGTGCCAAGAGTCCCTCGACGTGGGGCTGAAGAATGCGGACGAAAGTACCATGGTCAGTGACCCCGGTGACAATGGCGTCGAACACCTCGCCAACGCGATTCTGCATCGCGACCGCCGCAAGGCGCTTCGACATCTCGCGCTCCACCTTGCGGGCGGCGTCTTCTTTGATTGTGCAATTGGCGGCGATGGCGGTTAATTCCTCATCCGAATAAGGATTGCGCTGGCCCGCGAGCATTGCTTTGATTAGCCGCTGCGTGACGACATCGGCGAAGCGTCGATTGGGGGCCGTGGAGTGAGTGTAGTCCTGCACCGCCAAGCCGAAGTGCCCGGGTGCGACATCTCCGGCGCGTTCCAGAACGTATTCTCCCGGTCCGATCAGTTTGATCACAGCCAGCGACACATCGGCAAAGTGATCGGGATCCGCTGCCTTGCGCTTCAAGAGGAAATCATTCAACGCCTTGGAGTCGGGTTGCTGGGGAAGCCTTTCTCCCTTCGTGGCTGCCAGTTGCACGATGCGGTCCCAACGCTCGGGAGTACGCACGATGCGCCGCAGAGAGGAAACTTTCTCCAGCAACCGGGCGACGACGCCGTTGGCGGCGACCATAAAATCTTCAATCAGTTCCGTGGCGCGATTTTTCTGCTGCTTCACAACATCAATGACCTGCTGGTTAAGCACTAGAGGATGGACCTCGTCGGTCTGCAGATTCAGCGCCCCGTTTTGATAGCGCTGGTCCTTAAGCCGCTGTGCGACTTGATCTTGCACCTTCAGTTGCTGCTGCAGTTCGCTGGAAGCGGCAACCTTGGGTGGCGGACCGGACTTGTCTTCCAGCCATGCACCCACCGAGTTGTACTGCAGTTGGGCCCTGTTGCGGACCAGGGCACGATAGACGTCGGTTGACTTCAGCCCGCCCGTGGAATCGACTGTAAATTCGACTACGACACTGAGGCGGTCTTGATTCTCCAGGAGTGACGTCGCGCCGGTGGAAAGTTCCTCTGGGAGCATGGGAAAGTTGCGGATTCCAGTGTAGACCGTAGTGGTCTCGCGAGCCGCGTGTTGATCAATTGGGGTCTGGAGCGGAACAAAAGTATCCACGTCGGCGATGCCGATCATGATCTTGGTGTCGCCGCCCGGAACGAGTTCGGCGACTTCGATCTGATCAAGGTCACGGGATGTATCGTTGTCGATCGAAGACCAGAGCAGACTCCGCAGGTCGCGCACGCCATCTGTGGCGGCGACTTTCGGCGGGTTGTCCTTCAGGTTGGCAAGCTGTTGCGGAATCTGGGGAGGAAAATCTGGCTCGAAGCCGTGCGCCAGCATGACTTCTCTGGCCGTCGCTTGCAAATCGAGGTGCGAGGGGTTTGCGTCGGGCATGCTACCTCACTGAAGCTCATTCAGGCTAACATGCCCGGCCGATCCGAATTTCAACGCCGCTGCTAACCGCCATGCAAGCGCTGAATGTCGCTGTTAGTGTAAGTGTGCGACGCGTGCCCCTTGTGGGCTTTCCAAAACGCCGCCGTATCGCCGAGCGGCACCCCGTATCCGCGGCTGCTGCGGAGCGACTCCGCGTCCGCCGTCCCTGTTACGCCAGCGTCGAACAGAGCTGGGGGCAAGTTCGCTGGAGGCTGTGCGGTCGACAACTCGATGAGGCTGAATCGCGCCGGGACCTCGGTCGCAGGCACAGGGGTCGCCACTGGAACAGGCCTAAGCGCATTCGCAACCGCCTCCATGTATAAGGCTGTTTCGGAGGCAGTCATGCTCGGAGTTTCCAGTCGCCTCCCGATAATTTCGCTGCTTTTGTGCTCTCCCCAATAAACGCCGCCGAGAAAAGTACCGCTTGGCGATATCGCCGACGGTGCCGGCACGGGCGCTACCTCAGCCTGGGTCACACTCGATAGAGAAGGCAGCGCTTGCCCGAGAGATAGGCTAGGCGTGGCAATCGAATGAAGAAGAAGCGGGGATGCCGTTGTGATTAGGTACTGCGGACCCGCGGGAAAGTTGGTATCTTGGGCGGCAGAGATTCCGCCCAGCGTGAGCAGCAGACAAACGAGATAACTCGAACGCATAAAGCCCCCCCTCATCCTGACCTGATTATGCCGCCAGGGGCGGCGGATTGCCAGAGCCATTGGACTCCAGTTGCGGCTTCTGGCGCTGGTTTCAGGCGCTCAAGCAGACAACGCGGTCCGCCTCTCACGACGGTTCGCCAGAATAACATAGAGCATGTAAACCACCACGGCCACGTTTCCGACGAACAGAGAACATCGCAGCAAGGTCACGCCGCGAAACAGTTCGCGCACCTCGAGCGGCAGAAGCAAGGTCCCGGAAACAAAAGCGACCCACTCGGCCCATGTTCGTTGGTTCCACAAGCCGTAAGCTTCGGTGAACCGGAGTGCGGCGTAGGCAAATGCAATGCGCGCCGCGGCCCACAGCCGTGCGTCGGTCACGTTGTCGGCAAAATCGAGAAAAACCTGCGCCGATCGGCGGTCTGTGCTGATGTGGAAGAGTGCGAGAAGACTCTCCGCGATCACCCAGACATCTTTGTGCACCAGGGCAAGAGCACAGAATCCCATCAGGATTACGAAAACGCCCTTGGCAAATTCAAAAGAGGCGACGGCCCGAAGCACGCGTCGCTGGCGGCGGTGTCGAGCGGACTTGTTTCCGGGCGCGTGCATGAACGCTGGTGTCCAACGCAGAGTATCACGGGCGCGGCCGTTCGCGCAGGCGATTCCATTGGCCGTCTCGGCTTCGCAGGTTCCGATTCTTACCTCCGTAACTGGAGACTTGTGTCGGGGAATGTCACGATCTGAGCGGAGACGAACAATGCAAAAAGTCACCGTTTCTCTGGCAGTTGTGATTTTGTGGGCCACTCACTCATTTGCCCAGCAGTCCGCGGTCCCGCCTCAAACCGCCCGGCAGGCCCTGATGGAAATGTTCTTCAGCAAGACACAGGGAACTTTCGCAAAGCACCTGCCTGCGGCGACACGTGCGGCGCTGGAGAAATCCGGCGCACTCGCGAACCTGCAACAATATACGCTTCTGGTGAGCCAACTTCAGACGCAAAGCCAGAATATCCAGACCTTTGACACGGGATCGGTGATGTTGGCCGGAGAAGACCCAAAGACCGGACAGAAGGTTGAGATCACGGTGGAAAATGACGCCCTGAACGGTGATCAGGACGACATCGAATTGTCATTCCAGATCTACAAGAACGGCCAGGTCCAACGAACTCCGTTCATGCCGCAGATGACATTCTCGATGAAGAAGGAAGCGCAGTTGTGGACGCTGAACGAAATCTCGATCACGCTTCATTTGCCGTTAGCGGACCCCGACCTGCTGAAAGCCCTCACTGAGAACATGAAGCCGCAACCAACGCAAACCGCAATCAGTTCTCGCGGCGAAACTGCCCCGCAAACCGCGGGAACCGATGCCCAGGTAATGGCGGCGATGCGCTCGATAGTCTCCGCCGAGGCTACTTACGCCAACACCTACACGACGGTGGGCTTCACCTGCACACTTTCCAACCTGGACGGCTTCGGCGGAGGCGTACCGAATGCGCGGCAAGCGATGCTGATCAGCAGCGGGCTGGCGAGCGGGAAGCGGTACGGTTACGCGTTCACCCTTTCGGAGTGCAACGGAACCCCGGCTACCAGCTATCATCTCACCGCTATGCCGCATGGAAGCAGCTTAAGCGGAAGAGCATACTGCGCGGACCAATCCGGGGCAATTCGTTCTTCCGAAGACGGAAACCCGGCCACGTGTCTGGCAAGCGGAACTTCGATTCAGTGAGGTGTGATCGCGCTCAAAAACGCGAACACGGACTCAGTGCGTCACAGCCCAAGCCAACCCATCCGGTTCCGGACCGACGTCGAGGTGTCCCGTTACCACCAGTGACTTCAGATCTATGACCGCAACGTAATTGTCCGGGGAGCACGCGACAAAGGCGCGCACGCCGTCTGGCTGCATGAGGATTCCTGCAGACCCTCGTCCCAGCTTGATTCGTTTGATTTCTTTGCGACTGCTGGCGTCGAGTACAACCAGGTCTGGCGCACCCAGACTCGACACAAGAACCCGGGAACCATCCGGCGTGAACTTCACACGATTGGCCCCACGAACATTCGCGTCAAGGGTCTCAGTCACGTTCTTGGTCGCGACGTTGATGATTGAAATCGTGCCATCGCGTGCATTGCCTACCCAGATCTCGCGGCCGTCGGGGGACACGTCGAATCCCTCTGAGCCGTTTCCGACACGCACGACCGTCTCCTCCCAATCACCTCCGGGAGCGCCCGGCGGCGGACCCGGAGGATTATTTGGTCCGGGTGGCATGCCGGGCGGTGGTCCGGGCGCGCGAGCCGCGCTCTTCTCGATGATGCTCACGGTGGCAGAAACGGTGTTAGTCGTAATAATCCGCTTCAGATCCTCAGAGACGAGGATCATGTGAGTTCGGTTCTGACCCGTGCCAAGAATCCAGTCCAGTTTTGAGACTGTGGGATCGTAGCTGCCGATGGCCTTGGCAACCTCGGCGGTGAACCATACCTTGCCGCCAGCAAAAGCCAGCCCGTGAGGCCCGCGTAAGGCTCCGAGATCGATCTGTGGAAGAGGCTTCTGCTCAACCAGGTCGATTACTGCGAGTGTGTTGTAAGTCCCAAAACCGTAGTTCGACACATAAGCCGTTCGGCCGTCTGTGGAGGCAACGACTTCGTGGGGATCATTCCCGACAGGCACTTTAGCGAGTACTTTCAGACTGCCCGGATCAACGATGGAGAGCGTGTGGTCGCGCTTGCTCAACGCCAGCAGCGTCTCCTTAGGTGCCTTTTGCGCGCTCAGCGGGGATGCCAGCAACGATGCCAGCACCAGGAAAACGCTCAGCTTGTTCATGATGACTGCCTCGGTCTATGAGGGATTAGGTTCGTTTCTCGCGAATCGCCGCACGGAGTTCTGCCACAATTTCCTGTGAGGCCTTGATGGCCGCCGCGTGCTGATTAACGTTGAAGGAGATCGCTCCCACGCGGGCGTGGCCGCCCCCACCGTAACGTTCGCAAATGCGTGCCAGGTTCACTTCCGGCTCCTGCGGAGCCCAGGGATTCGATCCCACTGAAACTTTCACGCGGAAGCTGCTCTTGCTCAGCCCTACGCTGTAGACCGACTCCGGATGCAGGTAGTACGGAATGAATTTGTTGTAGCCCTCGAGATCGTGATCGGCCACATCGAAAAAAATCGTGCCGTCTTTGCACTCGGTGCGCTGTTGCAGAATACCGATGGAAAGTTCGTGGCGTTTGAGCAAGGGCGGAAGCAGCGGCGCAACAAAGGGTTCTTCGAGGATCTGCGCCAGGGGCTTGCGCGCCAGCAACGGTATCAGGTTGGGGACGAAAACGTGGTCGGGCGCCGATTCGATCACCATCGTCAGCTTCATGGCGGGGGCTTCCATTTCCACGGCGGTCTTGGCATCGGGATAAAGGGCTCCGTCGATTACATCGGTCCAATGAACGAGATCGGCGACCGGGGCGGGATCGAAGCCGAAGCGCTGCTGCGCGATCATGGCAATAAAACTGGTGCACGACTTGAAATCGGGATCGTAAAACTTGCGGTTGCTCTCCTGCTGCTCAAAATGCTCGGCGTCAGCCGGCGAGAGGAATGCGCTCTCGTGGTGGTCGAACCACCAGGTAATCTTCGGCGAACTAGAATACTTGAAGTCGACGATCGCGTTCTCGTCGCCATCGAACTGGTTCTCGTCGAAAAGAGCGCCGGCTCGGTGCACGAGGCCAGTGAATTGGAACTCAGCATCGTTGCGGATGCGCTCCAGGTAGAAGCGCGAAAACAGCGCGGCCGAAGAGGCACCGTCAAAGCATTTGTCGTGATAGAACACCCGCACTCGCAAGGAAGACCCCGATCGTTCCTGGATTTTTTCCCGCCGAAACCCACACTTCGAGCCTGAGTTCTCGCCGTGGGTAAAAGCTAATAGGATTGACAGCTTAAGCGAAGAAAGTCAAGCGCGGAAGCAGGAAGCGAGTTCATTCGCGGAATGAACTCGCAATTTCAGAATCGTTCGGGGTCAGCAATGCGACGGCTACTTACATCGCATTGGCCTGCTTTTCGGCCATGTCTCCGATCAAGGGCAATTTGTACATCTGCCCTTGATTCGCCTTGAGCAACAGAATGACCCAGATGATCAGGCCCGCAAGACCGACCAGCGGCCAAATCAGGATCGTCAGCCAACCTAGGATGGGAATGTGGGCCACGATGCTCAGTGCGATCCAGAGCACTGTCCATGCCACAGCAAAAAACAGGCACTGAAAGGCATGAAACCGAACAAAGCGGTTCTTGTTGTACGGTTCCATGACCAGGAAGACGATGGCCGGGATGATGGTGACATAGGCCAGCATGCCCGCCACATTGTCTGCCATGCCACCGGTGCTGGCTGGAGTTGGCGCGGCCGCGACTCGTCCCGCGCAGGCTGCGCAAGTCGTGGTGCCGTCTGCGATCTGTGCACCGCACGTGCTGCAAAAAGCCATAGAGCTGTCCTCCTCGATCGCCGAGAACAAGCAGACCAGGTAAGCGGGTACCTGCCCCAAGCGGCGTCGGCGGCAACGTACCAAAAATGGCCTGACAAAGCAATGAACAAATTTACGCAGTTCCGTTCAGCGTTGGATCACGGGCGCGTAACGCTCCGCGATGTTGCCCAGAAGGGGCAACTGGAACAGTTCTCCCTGAAAGGCTTTGACGATGAGAACCAGCCAGAGCAAGAGAGCGGCCAGTCCTGCCATGACCCAGGTCAAGAAGACCAAGAGAGGCCCGGCAACTGGAATCAGAAACAGAACGAGCCCAACGAGTTTCAGCGCAATCGCCGCCAGAATTGCGACGGCCCATACCAGTAGACATTGGACGGAGTGATAGCGCACGAACTGATTCTTATTGTAGGGATCGATGGAAAGGAAGAGGATTGCGGGAACAAAGGTGAAGTAGGCAACCGCCGCCGCCACTTTCTCGGGAAAAAGGCTGGTCTTCGTTCCTACTTCCGCTATGGTCGGCGCGGGCATGGGCCGTCCGCAGCCGGGACAGAAGGCCGCAGTTTCCGGCATGCGAGCAGCGCAGTCGGGACAGGAAAGCGGCAGGGGAATCGCTGAAGCCACTGAGGCGCACCTTATCAAAACGCGGCCGCCTCCGCAAACCCGCAGCACCCACCTCCGCATTGACGCGGTGCAACGCACAGTGTAGTGTTTCGTGCAATTTCAGCGCGAGGTAGAAATGGCATCACTTTGCGCGGCATGCGGCAACACGGTTGCGGCGGATGACAGATTTTGCCGGGTTTGCGGAAGAGCAGTCGTCGCAGTACCGTCAGTCGCGGCCGCCAACGTTCCGCTGAGCCCGACTGCTCCTGCCCAAACCAGCGGGAAGGCCACCGCCAGCCTGGTCTGCGGGCTCCTGTTCTTTATTCCGCTTGCGTTTGTCGCAGCCATCGTGTTTGGCCACCTTGCTCTGTCGGAAATTCGGAAGAGTGCGGGCCGCTTAAAAGGCGAGGGTCTCGCCATAGGTGGGACTGGTTCTGGGTTACGCGTGGATTGTGTCAATTCCGGTCATTCTGATTATTGCCGCGATTGCGATACCGAACCTGCTGCGGGCGCGGATGGCAGCGAACAAATCATCGGCTGTGGCGGGGATTCGGCAGATCAACGTCGCCGAGGTTACCTACTCCAACGAACATACGAATGCGGGTTACACCTGTTCGCTCTCAGATTTCTCCCGTTCCATCGATGGCCAATTGGCGAGCGGTCAGAAGAACGGATACGTCTACAAATTGTCCGGCTGCACGCCGACCGAGAGTGGAGCGATCGTCAAGTATCAAGTGGTCGCTTATCCCATAACTCAAAATTCGACTGGGACGCGCGTATTCTGTTCCGATGAATCGAATGTGATCAAAGTTGAGCAGGGCGGTTCCGCGGAGAATTGTTTGGAGAACGGTTCGCCCGTGCAGTAATACGGTTACGATCCATTTTCAGGAGGGACTGAATGTTCTGCTCTCAATGCGGCGCCAATAACGCGGACAACGCTTTGGTGTGCGTGCAGTGCGGCAGGAGTCTGGAGCCGGGCGCTGCTCCAGCGCCTTTGCCGGTTACCGGTGTCGTGTTGCCGCCTGGCGCGACGGTGCCGAACTACCTGGTTTTCGCGATCCTGACTACGGTGTTCTGCTGCCTTCCAACGGGCATCCCCGCCATTGTGTACGCGGCGCAGGTCAACGGCAAACTGCAAGCTGGGGATTTGGCCGGTGCGCAACAGGCCTCGAATAACGCCAAGATGTGGTGCTTCATTTCGCTCGGACTCGGCCTCCTCGTGTGTTTGCTCTACGGAGTCCTGATCATGGCTGGGATTCTCAATGGAATAAGGCATGCCAACTAAGTTGAGGATCGACACGCGAAAGAATTGGTGGTGGGGCATCCTGATCGCCGCATTTGCGGGCGCGGCCGTACTGCTGCGTGTCTTCGATCCTGCTAGGTCGAGAATTTTTCCGCCTTGTCCCGTGCGCTATCTGACCGGCTGGTATTGTCCGGGATGCGGATCGTTGCGGGCCATCCACGAAATTCTTCATGGCCACCTATGGGCGGCCTGGGCCATGAATCCGCTGACTGTCGTTTTACTGCCGTTTTTAGCTTACGGCTTGGCCTCTCATGTCCTCTTCGAGATTCGTGGCCGGGGACTGCCACAGCCGCATCTGCCGGCGGTTTGGATTCGCGCCTTGTGCGCCGCCATCCTTCTTTTCGGGATTGTCCGGAATCTTCCCTTCCATCCCTTCACACTGCTTGTGCCGGGTGCGATGTTGCATCTGTGAGCTGCTTAGCTCGCTCCAATAGCGCGGCATGTCAACTTCCGTTCCCGTGATTCTTGGCGCGGCAATTCTGGCAGATCCCGTAGATCTGAAAGGTATGCCGCGTGGTGAGATAGTCATACTTGAGGCCGATCTCTTGTTCGAGTTTTCCGACTTCCTGGGAAAAAAACTCGACGGAACTCCCGCACTCGGTACAAACCATATGGTGATGGCTGCGGCGGTTGTACTGATGCTCATAGCGAGCGATGCCGTCGTGGAAGGCAACTTCGCTGGCCAAGCCACATTCCGCCAGCAGTTTCAGCGTGCGGTAAACCGTGGTGTAGCCGATGCGGGAATCTTTCTTCTGCACCAGGCGGTGAAGTTCGTCGGTGGAGAGGTGGTCACGGGTTTCCAGGAAGGTGCGCAGGATCGTATCGCGCTGGCCAGTCTGCTTCAAGCCGACGCGCTTCAGGTGGCGGTGAAGGATCTCCTGGGCTTCGCGAACCATCTGGCGGGAGATGGTGGGCTGGTCATCGATGCGATTTTGCAGCATGGCGGGCGGGACTGAGAGCAGCATACCATCCGGCATCTTGAAAATGAAATTCATTTTCAAAGCAGCACCGCGGCCGCCTGCTCTCGAATACAATCAGAGATTCGCATGAGCACGACCACTGTACCCGACATCAGCGCACTCACCTCCCGCCGTTCGCGAGTTCTCCGCGTTATTATGTGGATTCTGCTCGGCATCCTGGCGATCCTGGTTGCGGGGCTCGGATACGCCTATTTTGCAGTTCACTCCGCCTTTCCCCAGCTTGACGGACGGCTTCAGATCAACGGCCTCTCCGCTCCTGTCACGGTGACGCGGGACAGCCACGGCGTACCCACGATCGAAGCAGGCAATCTGGACGACCTGTTCTTCGCCCAAGGTTATATTACGGCGCAGGACCGGCTGTGGCAGATGGACCTGATGCGGCGCTTCGGTAGTGGGGAACTCTCCGAGATTCTGGGCGAGGACCTTCTCAAGGTCGACCGGGAACAACGAATTCTGGGGCTGCGGGCCGTAGCGAAAAAATCTCTGGAAACTGCCGGCGAGCGCGATCGCGCCTTCTTCGACGCTTATGCGCGTGGAGTGAATGCCTACATCGGTACCCAAGCCAACCGGCTCCCGATCGAGTTTCGCATCCTGCACTATGCGCCCAAGCCGTGGCTGGCGGAAGACTCAGTCGTTGTCGCCAACCAGATGGTGAAGGATCTGAATTATCACTACTTCTACGACGCGCTGAACCGCGAGAAGATCCTGGCCAAGCTGGGGTCCGAGCTGACTGCGGATCTGTACGTCAATCGGTCCTTGCATGATCGGCCGCCGACCGTCATGCGTGAGGATCTGGCGGAACCGCAGACCAACGCGGGCGATTCCGATGACGATGACGACAGCGATGACGACGCTCCCGATAACCTGGTAACGCACGGCGCGATTCCGTTCGCGGCGCCGGAAGAGCTGCCGGTTAACGGCTCCAACGATTGGGTGGTTTCCGGCGCGCATACGGTTACCGGAAAGCCACTGCTCTCCAATGACATGCACCTGGGCCATCAGATGCCGAACCTGTGGTACGAAGCCCACCTGCACGCCGGCGGTCTCGATGTTGCCGGGGTGACGCTGCCGGGCATGCCGTATGTGATCGTTGGCCACAATCAGCGAATCGCGTGGGGATTCACCAACGTTGGACCAACGGTCACCGACGTTTTCATCGAGCACTTCAATTCCGAAGGAGCCTATCAGACGCCCGCGGGATGGGTGGAGCCCGAACATCGCGTCGAGGTGATACACGTCAAAGGCAAGCCGGACGCGACCTTGGATGTGAAGATCACGCGGCACGGACCCGTGATCACCGAACTCGTTCCAGGCGAAACGAGGCCGCTGGCGCTCCGTTGGACGCTCTACGACGGCCTGCATATTCCGTTCTACGACGTGAACATGGCACAGAACTGGACGGAGTTCCGGCACGCATTTTCTCTGCTGGACGCGCCGGGTCAGAACGTGGTCTATGCCGACGTTGACGGAAACATCGGGTATCAGACGACGGGGAGAGTTCCGATTCGTGCCGCGGGCGACGGGAGTCTCCCGGTGAACGGGGCTGACAACGGGCATGAGTGGACGTCCTACATTCCTTTTGAAAAACTGCCCAGCATCTACAACCCGCCGTCAGGGATCATCGCGACAGCGAACGCAAGAATCACGCCGGACAATTACCCAAACTCGATCAGTATGGAGTGGGAAGCGCCCTGGCGGACGGAGCGCATTTATCACGTGCTGGAGTCAGGACGACAATTCTCACCGGCAGATATGCTGGCGCTGGAGACGGATATTCACTCTGAAGCTGAGTTGTTTGCGGCCGAACGGCTGGTATACGCAGTGGATCACGCCGCCAAGCCATCTGCACGAGCGAAACAGGCAGCGGATCTGATGCGGGGTTGGGACGGACGCATGCTCGCCGCGTCGGCGGCCCCGACGATCGCGCAGACTTCGATGCGCGAACTCAGACGCCTGCTCCTGGAGCCAAAGCTCGGAACTGCCCCGGCTGATTCCCCCCAAGACGGTGCCCTGAGCTGGAAGAGTTACTCGTGGGAAATGCGGTCGGTCTGGCTTGAGAACATTCTGCTGCACCGGCCGAAGCGCTGGTTGCCGGAAAAATATCCCAACTACGACGAACTGTTAGCCGCGGCCGTAGACGCCGCGGTGAATAGCCCGGAAACCCCAAAAGACCTGGCTTCATGGCGCTGGGGCGCGTTCAATGCGGTCGAGATCCAGCATCCAATTCTGGGCAAGATCCCGCTGGTTAAACATTGGTCAGGGCCCGGAGTACAGGAGCAGTCAGGCAGTGGATATACCGTGAAGGCGGTGAGCCGTCATCATGGACCGTCGGAGCGCTTCACCGCCAACATGGCTGACCTGGATCAATCCACTCTCAATACGGTGACGGGACAGGGCGGAAACTTCCTGAGCCCTTACTACATGGATCAGTGGAAGGCGTGGTATGAAGGCACAACCTTTGCCTTGCCCTTCAGCGCGCAAGCAGTCGAGGCTGCCAAGCAACACAGGCTGGTTTTGGAGCCTACCCGGGAGTCACGCTAGAAGAAGTCGATCGCTTTCACATCTCCCACGTAACCGATGACATCAATTGTCCCCAGGGGAAGAAAGGTGTTAATCAGCAGGATGTCCTTGGTGGTGTCGTAGACTCGCAGGGCACCACCCTCAGCAACGTATTCGATTTCGCGGCTGGTAAAACTCTGCAAGCCGTTTACGTCGCCGTTATCGGGAGGAATGATCACGGCGCCGGTGTTGGTATTGAGAATCGCCAGGCACCCTCGTACTTCCCCGTTCGGATTGTTGACGTCTCCAATGTCCGTGCAGCCGTGCGATCCGACGAAAAGCTGACCGTTGATGCTCATGTCCATACGGTCGTGGTAACCGTCGGGGATCGCAATCTCGGTGGCGAGGCTGTTGTAGTATGGGTCGGTCATTGTGGTCAGATCGACGATGTCCAGCGTTCCGCAAAACGTTGCGGCTGTTTTGGCATTGACCGAGCTAGTCAGCGAGGAGCACTGAGGTCCGGTAGGAGTTCCCTTCCCGGCAACATAAAGCTTCGCGCCGCTCAGGAAGGCATACGTAGCGCCGTTTACTAAGACGGGTTTACCGACGGCGAGCGAATTCAGGTCCAGCGTCTGCACGCTGGCCTGTTGGCTCCCGCCACATTCGAAGCCGCAGTTCAAGACATACGCCGTCGTCCCGTTAATGAGGGCATACACGGGCCGGTTGAACCCTGTGAGGACGGTGCACACTGCAGGATTCGTGGGAGCAGAGCAGCTCAGATCGATCCCGGGAAGGGCGTCGCCAGGCGTCAGCACGGTCACGGAATCCGAGTCGTTGCTGAAGACGAGCAACTGGCTGCCATTGGCATTGGCAATCACCGTCTGAGCATTGGTGACGGCGATTGTGGTCGTAATCGACGAACCGGACAGGTCCATCACTTCAATGGCACCGAGGAAGTTAAAGCCTGGTACGTTTGCGGTTGGGACCGCAGCGTAACCCACGGTGCTGGAGGTCGGAACCGTCATGCTGAAGGTTGGGCCTGGAAGTTGAACGCCAGTTCCGCTAGTCCCTAAGCTCGTTTCCTTCGCCGTGTTTACCGAATACACGCTATTGGTGGCGGGATCGAAGGCCATCGCGATGTTCCGGCTAGGCGACACGGCCATCAAACCCGGCGAGGTTCCAGCCCTCAGCGGGGAAACCGCAGTCAGTGTGTCGTTGAAACCATCGACGATCACCAGTCTGCCAAATGTGCTGGTCGCGCTGACCCCCTGAGAAACCAGGACTCGATCCACCAAGCGCGCTCGGTGGACCGGTGCGCTTTGATCCGCCGCACGAAACTAAACCCAAGCCAGCCCAGAGGCCTAGCACCAACACGAGGAAGAATCTCTTCAAACGACAGGCTCCTAACGACATGAAAAAGGAAGATTTAAGTGCGAAATCGTGAATTATAGCAGACCCGGAACCCACTCTGTATGCGGTCGCGAGTAGACGGTATCGGCTTCAGTGCAGGCCGTCGCTCCTGGCAGCCGCAGACCAGATGCACGAATGCGCCCTCATCCTGTATTCTCAAAAATAATATGAGTGCCGACTTTCTTGCCCGGATCAAGCAGTCCCCTGTGCTGTGCGACGGCGCCATGGGGACATTGCTCTACGCCAAGGGCATCTTCATCAACCGGTGTTACGACGAATTGAACGTTTCCCAGCCGGACCTGATTCGCGGGATTCATCACGAGTATCTGCAGGCCGGAGCCGAGATTATTGAAACCAATACTTTCGGAGCAAATTCCTTCCGCCTGGCTCGCCATAGCCTCGCGGACAAGGTCCGAGATATCAACCGCTCCGGGGCAAAGCTGGCCCGCGAAGCCGCCAAGAGCTTCGATGTATGGGTGGCAGGATCGGTTGGCCCGCTGGGAACCAGGATTGAGCCCCTCGGCAAGACCTCCTTCAACGAGGCCCGCGACGCTTTTCGGGAACAGATTGAGGCGCTGCTGGAAGGTGGCGTCGACCTGATCATACTGGAGACATTCGGCTACCTGGAAGAGATCCACCAAGCGATGCTGGCGACCCGAGAGGTGAGCACTTCGGTGCCGATTCTGGCGCAGGTCACCATCGACGAGGATGGCAATTGCCTGGACGGCTCCGATCCCGAGACGTTTGCTCCCAAACTGGCGGAGTGGGGCGCGGATGTGATCGGGTGCAACTGCAGTGTGGGTCCGGTCGCCATGCTGGATGCAATCGAGCGCGTCCGAGCCGTGACCTCCCTGCCGCTGGCGGCTCAGCCGAACGCCGGCATTCCGCGCTCGGTCGAGGGTCGGAACATATATCTGTGTTCGCCGGAATACATGGCGAGCTACGCGCGCAAGTTCGTGGCTGCGGGGGTGCGAGTGGTCGGCGGATGCTGCGGGACTACGCCGGAGCACATCCGCACAATGAAGTCGGCGCTGCGGGTTGGGGAAGCGCGAGGAAAAGGACCTGCCGCTCACGCCACCGGAAGCCAGACGGCGCCCCTGGCGGTCCCCGCCGTCGCTCTCGAGAGTCGTTCTCTGCTGGGCGCCAAGCTGGCGCGCGGTGAGTTTGTCACGATGGTCGAGATCGTGCCCCCGAAAGGGACCGACATTCGCAAAGAGGTCGAAGGGGCGCGGTTTCTGAAGTCGGTGGGCGTGGACGCGGTCAATATTCCCGACAGCCCGCGCGCGTCGGCTCGCATGAGCAACCAGGCGTTGTCGCTGCTCATTCAGCGCGAGGTCGGCATTGACGCCGTCCTGCATTACACGTGCCGCGACCGCAACGTTCTGTGCATCCAGAGCGACCTGCTGGGAGCCGCAGCGGTCGGCATCCGAAACCTGATATGCATCACGGGCGATCCCCCGAAGATGGGCAACTATCCCGATGCGACCGCGGTGTTCGACGTGGACGCGATCGGCCTGGTGAACATCGTGCACAATCTCAACCGCGGCCTGGATCTTGGGAGCAATCCCATTGGCGCCGGAACCGGCTTTGTGATTGGGGTGGGAGCCAACCCTGGTCTGACCGACCTGGACGAAGAGGTGCGCCGCTTTGAATACAAGGTGGAGGCCGGCGCTGAATATGCCGTGACCCAGCCGGTGTTCGACCTGCGCCTGCTGGAAAACTTCCTTCGGCGCATTGAGCATTGCCGGATTCCGGTGGTGGCGGGGATCTGGCCCCTGGTTAGTGTACGCAATGCTGAATTCATGAAGAACGAACTTCGGGTGTCTGTGCCGGATTCGATTTTGGAGCGCATGGCACGGGCCCAAACGCCAGAGACGGCTCGGGCAGAGGGCGTGGCCATCGCCCGAGAAATGCTCATGGCGGCGCGCCAGATGGTCCAGGGAGCCCAAATTAGCGCGCCGATGGGTCGATACAGCTCCGCCGTCGATGTCCTGGAAGCCCTGGGGAAATCAGAGCCGGCGGCCTTGACTTAAAGTTCCGCTTTTGGGGCCGTGGTATGTCCTTGTGGATATTTTTGCCAAAAAACACTGGACACCGCCATCATTGCGGTGCAATACAATAGAAATGGAGCAAAACCCCGTTGGCCAAGTTTGAAGAGTGTCTCCAGCGACTGGAGAAAATAGTTCAGGAACTGGAAAAGGGCGACGTCCCGCTTGAGAAGTCTCTGACACTTTTCGAAGAAGGTATGCTGCTCTCGTCGGCCTGCCGGAAAGAACTGGAACAGGCCGAAGGGAAAGTTGAGATTCTGCTGAAGAAGAACGGGAAGCTCCAGGCCGAACCTTTTGAGCCGCTGATGGAGAAGGCGTCAGCCCGCCGCTAGGCGTAGCCCTCTCTGACCGCGGCCCCGGGCCTCAGTTGTCTGTGGGTTTGAGGTTTTCCCAGCCTGCCCCGCAGCCTAGTCAAACGTTTGCCGTGCCGTTGACGACGGTTTTCAGATCGGGGGATTTTATGGGTCAGAGCATAGTCGTTCTCGAGAAAGATCCCAGAGTGGGGAGGTCCTTGGCAGGTGGACTGCGCCCTCACTTCTCCGTACAACTCATCAATTCCCGCGAGGAACTTCGCGATCAGCTGGTGCGCAACCGCCCCGAAGCTATCGTGCTCAATATCGAGCAGTGGCTCCTCACGGATGTCGAACATCTCCACCACGACTTCCCGAAATTGCCGATCGTCTGCACCCACCGCATCCCGGACGAAGAGATGTGGATGGCGGCCTTGGAAGCGGGGGCCAGCGATATCTGCCCGACCGACGACGTGGCAGGTGTCCTGACGTCAGTTCTGCGCAGCATGGCCGTGTCGCAAAGCGCGGCAGCCTAATTCAGTTCGCTGCCAAAGGGACGCCTGCTGGCGTCCCTTTTCATTTCTCCTCCAGTTCCAACACGGTTCCGCGTTCGTGCCTTGTTATACTGCCTCGGCATGCTGACCGAGACTCTCGAACAAGGCCGGAGCCTGACCGACGCAGCGCTCGACCGGCTCATCCCACTGGAGAATGAACATCCGGTCTCCATTCACAAGGCGATGCGTCACAGCGTGTTTGCGGGCGGCAAGCGGCTGCGGCCCGTCTTGTGCATGGAAGCCGGACGTATGGTCGCCGGATCGCTTCCCGGTGGAATCGAGGAACTCGGAGCCGCGCTGGAGATGCTGCACACCTATTCCTTGATCCATGACGATCTCCCCGCGCTCGACAACGACGATCTGCGGCGAGGGCGTCCCACTTGCCACAAGGTGTTTGGAGAGGCCATCGCCATCCTCGCGGGAGACGCGCTGCAGACCCAGGCCTACGAAGTGCTGGCCCGGTTGAAGTGTCCGGCGGAGGCGCGGGTGCGTATTATCGAAGAGGTCGCCCGCGGCACAGGAACGTCGACGGCATGATTGGCGGGCAAGTCGTCGACCTTGAGGCGGAACACACCAAGCCAACTGCGGAGATGCTGGAGTATATTCACCG
Source organism: uncultured Acidobacteriaceae bacterium (assembly GCA_963819035.1). Taxonomy (GTDB): domain Bacteria; phylum Acidobacteriota; class Terriglobia; order Terriglobales; family Acidobacteriaceae; genus Sulfotelmatobacter. The sequence goes on from CAWFUU010000012.1 coordinate 466,514, forward strand.
CTCGAAAACTGCCGCCCTGATCACGGCCAGCCTGGTGAGTGGAGGCATTTACGCCGGAGGTAAGGACAGCCAAGTTGCGAAGCTAAGAGCGTTTGGGCTGGCGATCGGCTTGGCCTTTCAGATTGTGGACGACGTGCTGGACGTGACGCAGACTTCCGCGCAGCTTGGCAAGACTGCTGGGAAAGACACCGCTTCAGAGAAAGCTACATATCCGGCGCTATTCGGGATCGAAGCCTCGCTACGCAAAGCCGATGCATTGGTCAACTGCCGGATTGGAGGAATTGAACAGCTTCGGGGAGCGCGCGGACACATTGAAGGAACTGGCGCGATTTCTGGTCGAGCGGAAGAAAGTAAATCAGCACTTCGCAATACCATTTGGTATTTAGCCAACCCGAGCGCCGACCGCAGCCAAGGCTAACTGCGGCTAAGCGCGGGATGTTGTTTCCCGAGTCCGTGATAAAAAATATGGACGGCGATGGAGTTCGCCATAACCGCCTGCTGCGCTGGCTGATGACTCCTACAGAATTGAATCTCGTTTTGTAGGAGAGTTCCGTTGTGAAAGACTTCCTCGCCATTTCCGTCGCCGCCATCGTCGGCGCCAACCTGCGGTATCTGCTAAGCCGTTTGGCGGCCAGAGAGTTGGGGCTTGTCTTTCCCTATGGAACGCTCGCCATCAACATCGTGGGCAGCTTCATCGTAGGTTTCTTCGTCATCTGGACCACAGAGCGCGTGCTGGTCGATCCCCGCTGGCGACTGCTGGTGGTGATAGGTTTCTGCGGATCATTCACCACATTCTCCAGCTACGCATTCGAGACCATGTCGTACTTCGAGCAAGGCCAGTGGGGATTAATGCTGGTGAACATCTTCAGCAACAATCTGCTGTGCCTAGGCGGAGCGCTCGCCGGCATGGCGTTGGCGCGGGCATTGTAAACATGAACAAGATTCCGACGCTAGAAACCGCGAGGCTAAAGTTGCGTCCGTACAGCGAGGCCGACATCGCGGAACTGGTGCCGCTGATTGGCGCTCGCGAAGTGGCAGCCACCACGTTCGCATTCCGCATCCCTATACCGAGCAAGACGCGAGAGATTTTCTCGTTCTCCTACAGAAGCCTGGCAGGATCTGGTTGGCGATTACTTTGCGCAACGATGGACCGCCAGATTGGAGGCGTCGGCCTGTACCTCGAGGAGCAGAACCAGCACGCCGAACTCGGTTACTGGCTGGGTGTGCCGTACTGGGGAAAGGGTTATGCGACCGAAGCGGCGCGAGAGATGCTGCGCTACGGCTTCGAAGATCTCCAATTGCATCGTATCTTCGCCTCGCATTTCAAGCACAATCCCGCATCCGGCAGAATACTGAGGAAGCTGGGTATGCGCTACGAAGGCTGTCAGCGGGAGCATCTTCGTAAGTGGGATCAGTTCGTCGATTCGGAGTTATACGGCATGCTGCGGCACGATTGGGAGCATAACGGGTAGGTTCGCGAGTAAAATGCCAGATGCAATGGCCGTGCAGGTCACGATCTATCTGAACGAAGCCGATCAGTGGCATCACCGGCCGCTGCATATGGAGATCCTCAATTACCTGCGCAAAGAGAATGTTTACGCGGCAACTGCAATTCACTGCGTGGCAGGATTTCTGGGACGGCATCGCGTCGAAACCGCGCACCTGGTCGAGGCGGGCGGCAAGCTTCCGGTCATCATCATTTTCGTCGACACCGACGAACACGTGAGTCGCGTGCTTCCCACGTTGAAGGAAATGGCCGCACACCGACTCATCGTGCGCGAGAATGTCGTGCTGGAGCAGGGGAATCTCGACTGACTCTCCGCGCTTAATCCTTCGCCAGAGCAGGCCACTTCGCCTTCCGATACGTGAAATGCAGTAAGGCGATCGCAGCGATCGCCACAGGGAAACAAAACCAACTGGCCTCCGGCCCGAGCAGTCCTCCGGTCACTCTCGTCGAACCGGGAAACTCTGCGTTCAACAGGCGCCCGACGGCGAAGTGCCCGCCATTCATCCCTGAAAAGACGTAGAGGAACATGAAATCAAAGGCCGCGTGCATACCGATCGGAAAGGCTAGGCTGCCGGTACGCCGTAAGGCGAGCGTGATAAAGACCGTCAAGAGCGTCACGGCCACCCAGTCTTCCCAGCGCTCGTTCGGCTTTGTGTAATAGTGCAAGGCGCCAAAACCAACGGCGTTGATCATGGCAGCTGCCCAGAATCCGATGCCATCGGCCAGGGTGTACAAGAAATAGCCGCGAAACGTGATCTCTTCGCCGAACCCGATGGCCAAGTTCGTGACGAGCCATAGGCCCGCGAATTTGAAAAGCTCACCGCCCGTCACATTGAGGCCGTGCACACGGTAACCGCCGCCGAGGAAGATCAGCAGAATAATGGCAGACGGCATCACCAGGCCCCAAACCACGCCTGCCCAGAACAGCCGTCCAAACAGGTCACGCAATCGGGGAATACCGTAGACCGCAAGGCTACGGCGTTCGAAACGCGACATGATGGCGGTTGCAATCAGCGCGACCACGAGCGTGCTACCTTCACCAATAATCAGATCCATGGGATGCAGTGGCGGATAGTCGGGCAGATGCAGGCGCTCTAAACCGTTTCTTACAACGTAGCCAACCGCGAAGAACAAAACGCAGAATAGAAGCAGCCGCCATCCTGAACGCAGCTCTCGGCCGTTGTGGAAGATTTTGCGCAACATGGCGCCTCCTCGTTGTCGACCATGCAAGTGCCAAGCTCTCGTTTGCGGTTTTTGTGCCGGTTGCGCACTGCTACGGCATACTAGTACCCTTCCAGATTCATGCTCTCGCCACCCCTCGATATTCTAGCCATAGCCGCGCATCGCGACGACGTCGAGCAAACGTGCGGCGGCACGCTCCTGAAAGCCGCGCAGCACGGGCAGCGCACAGGAATTCTTGATCTGACCCAGGGCGAGATGGGCACACGCGGCACGGCGGAGGACCGGGCACGCGAGGCGGCCGACGCGGCGAAGATCCTCGGGGTGCAGTGGCGCCGCGCGCTCGACATCCCGGACGGGCACGTCGAAAACACATGGGAGAATCGTCTGAAAGTCGCGAGCGTAATTCGTGAGATGCGGCCGCGGGTGGTCATTCTGCCCTACTGGAAGGGGCGGCATCCGGATCATTACACGGCTTCAGTCCTTGGGTATGAAGCGTGCTTTCTTGCGGGGTTGGCGAAGCTGGATCCTCAAAGAGTACTCGGCACTCAGCCTTCAACATTTGGGACGCTCGGGTGACCGACAAGAAGCCGGTGATTCGCTCGCTCCCCACCGGCCATTCAAGATTATCTATGCAACGCTCTACTACGACATTCGACCCACATTCGTCGTCGACATCACCGACCAGTTCGAGGGAAAGTTCGCCTCGATTCTAGCGTACAAGTCGCAGTTCAGCGACCAGGAAGCTGGCAAGGACCTGTTCCCTGCTCATGACGAGATCCATGCCCGAGTGGCGGCGATGGCGCGGTTCTACGGCATGTTGGGCGGCGTCACCTACGCCGAACCATTTCTGCAGAAAGAAGTCGGGCTGGTCGAGGATTTGTTGGCGCTTCCCGTTAAATCCATTTAGGATATCGAGACCCAAAATCCATTCCCCAGGAGAAATGCCTAATGATGTCGCGCTTTGCATTCGCACTCGCCACCGTTATCGCGATGGCCGCCGCAGCCGCAGCTCAAGGTGCAACATGGCAGATCGATCCGAACCATTCCTCGGCGCAGTTCTCGGTTCGGCACCTTGGCGTCTCGACCGTGCGGGGCGCTTTCACGAAAGTGAGCGGCTCTGCGAAGCACGATCCAACGGATCCCTCGAAGACCTCCCTGGACGCCTCGATCGACGCCAGTTCGGTAGATACGCGAGTGGAAATGCGCGACAACGACCTGCGCAGCCCCAACTTCCTCGAAGTGCAGAAGTATCCGACGATTACTTTTCATTCCAAGCAGACGAAAGCAGCCGGGGCTGGCAAGCTGCAAATCACGGGCGACCTGACCATTCACGGCGTCACCAAGGAAGTTGTGCTCGACGTGGATGGGCCGTCAGCCCCGATCAAAGATCCGTGGGGCAATCAACGGATTGGCGCATCTGCGGCCACCAAAATCAACCGCAAGGATTTTGGCGTCAACGGCGCGCCCGGAGTGGTCGGGGACGAGATCACGATTACGATTGACGCAGAATTGATCCAACCGCAGCCAAAATAAAAAGAAATTTGGCCAGCTCGACCATGCCGCTCGGGTCCTGACCACCGTCTTTGTGGAGGCTGGTATGAAGAGCGGCGCGAGGGTTGACTGGTTGAGTTTCGCCGGACTCGGATTCGCTCTGACCTGGACGCTGGTGTCCGCCTGGAGCCAGACGAGCGTTATGGTTTCTCCAAAGCGCGCTGCAGTCACCGCGACTACTCAAACGCAACGGTTCACCGCGTCCGTCTCAAACGTCAGATGGAGTGTCGACAGCGTGACCCGAGGGAACACGACCGTGGGAACGATCAGTACCAGCGGCCTCTACACTCCCCCGGCGACAGGAGGAACTCACACCATCACCGCGACTACGGCTACGGTACCGCCTATCTCCGGTTCCGCCACCGTCGCGGTCTCCGAGCTAGTTGGCGTTCTCACCTATCACAACGACTTGGCGCGCGATGGCGTCAACTTCAGGGAATATGCCTACCCCAGGCACCGTGACCACAGCGACCTTTGGCAAGCTGTTCTCCTGCCATGTGGATGGCGCAGTCTACGCGCAGCCGCTCTGGATCAAGGGCTTGAGCATCGGCGGCGGTGTGCACAACGTCATTTTCGTCGCCACGCAACATGACAGCGTTTACGCCTTCGATGCCGATGCCAGCCCCTGCAAAACCTACTGGCATGCCAATCTGCTGGACGCATCGCATGGGGGATGGCCAATGAGACCGCAGTGGTGTGGAATGATGTGGGGAATTGCTTCGGAGACATCTATCCCGAAATCGGAGTGACAGGCACTCCAGTGATCGACTCGGTCACGAAGATGATCTATGTAGTGAGTGCCTCTGAGAGCAATCCCACGAGTTCGGGTCATTGCTCTGGCTCGTCGGCGACGTTTCATCACCGGTTGCACGCCCTGAATTCTGTCACAGGAAGTGAAAAGCTCAATTCGCCAGTCACGATTGCTGCCTCGGTGCTCGGAACCGGGGATGGATCGTCGGGCGGTATTGTGAGCTTTAACTCGCAACTGCACCATCAGCGGTCCGGGCGGGCAACGCCGTCAAATTTGTTCCGCCGACCATCGCCCATGGCAAGGTATACGTAGGCACGCGGACCGAAGTTGACGTTTACGGACTCCTCCCGAACTAAGCGGCGAATGATCAGGCTTTCGCAAGTCGGCGTTTAAAAGATATTGCGGAACACCCAGAATAACGATCCCGACAGGATCATCGCGACCGGAAGCGTGAGCACCCACGCCAGTGCCAGGTTTCGCACTGTGCCCAACTGGATGCCCGAATGATTGGCGGCCATTGTGCCAGCGACTCCCGACGACAGCACGTGTGTCGTGCTCACTGGAAGACCGAAGCCGTCCGCGGCACCGATCGTAGCCATCGCGGTGATCTCGGCGGCAGCTCCCTGAGCGTACGTCAGGTGCTCCTTGCCAATCTTTTCGCCCACCGTCACGACGATCCGCTTCCAGCCCACCATGGTCCCCAAACCAAGCGCCATGGCTACCGCGACCTTGACCCACGTCGGAATGAAACGTGTGGAACGGTCGACGTGTTTCTTGTAGTTGGCCAGCGTGGCGGCATCTTCCTTCGAGAATTTCGGTTGGCCGCTTCTCGCCGTGAGCCGCAGCACCTCGCTCACAAGATATAAGTCGTTGCGTAAGTTGCGAACCCGGTCATTGGGCACGTTCTTCAGTTCTTTGTAGAGGCTGGTTTCGGTGCCCACGTCGTTGATCAGCGTGCGCAGCGCCAGCATCGTGTTGGCATTGAACTGCTTACTGCGGATGTAGTCGGTGATGTCATCGCGGGCGTCGCCGATGACCGCACTTGGAGTGACATAGCGGTCCACCGCATCGGCGGCCTGCTGCGAGACAGCGATGAAGTCCTGTGATTCCTTGAACGAAACTGCGTGGTTCAGAGCGTACCCCGTGGGAACGGTCCCGATCAGGATGAGCATGATCAGATCCATTCCCTTCTGACCGTCGTTGGAGCCGTGGAAGAAGCTTACCCCCGTGCAGGTAAGGATCAGCAAACAGCGAATGTAGAACGGCGGGGTGCATTGCCTTCCGGCGCTTTGTAGAGCTTCTCGTCATGAATAAGCGCTTTTGCTGCCAACAATAAGAGCGCCGCTACGCCAAAACCGACCAGCGGCGAGAGTAGCAGCGATTTGCCGATGTTAGCGGCTTGTCCCCAGTCAACTCCCGAGGTGCCGCTCTTGGCGGACAGCAATTGATTAACGATGCCTACGCCGATGACTGATCCGATCAGTGTGTGCGAACTGGAGGCCGGCAGACCAAAATACCAGGTGCCCAGATTCCACAGGATCGCCAAGACCAGCAAGGCAAAGACCATGGCGAATCCCGCCTTGCTACCCACTTGCAGAATCAACTCCACAGGCAGAAGTGAAATAATGCTGAACGCGACCAGACCCGACGAAACCATGACTCCCAGAAAGTTCCAGAAGCCGGACCAGACCACCGCCACGTGCGGTTCCAGCGAATGGGTGTAGATGACCGTGGCAACGGCATTGGCCGTGTCATGGAATCCATTCACGAACTCAAAGCCGAGCGCCACCAGCAGCGCAATCCCGAGGAGCACATAAGGAAGAACGGATTCGTTGTGAATCGTGGAAAGATCGCTCAGAAGGTGCGTCCCCGCGTAGCCAAATCCAATGACCAGCACGATTCCGAAGACGATCATGCCGATCTTGCCGGGGGAGCGGGAGAGCTTTGAATCAAGAACAGTCGATGGTGCTGCCATAGGACTCCTTAGGATTTTTCGGGGTCTGATCTGAATTTCGATCAGCGAATTGCGGAACTATAGAGGAGGAATGTTACAGGCAGGTTAAAGAAGCACCCCAGAAATACGCTCTGAACTCAGACAGCCCGACATGACACAGAATCCGGAGCGCTGGTGCCGAAGACTTGCGCCCAACTGGCCTTACTTCTTCAGCGCCACCGCCAATCCGTCGCGGATCGGCAGAATCGTCGTAAAGAACTCCTTCGAGTCATAAACCTTGCGATTGAACTCGAGGATGGCCTTCGTTTTCGCGTCGGTAGGATTCTTCTCGGCAACGCGTCCGCTCCACAGCACATTATCGGTGATGAACAGACCACCCTTTCGCAGGCGCGGACTGATCAGGCGCAGCACGCGGGGATAGTCCTCTTTGTCGACGTCGTTGAAGATGATATCGAACTCTTCCTTCTGCTCAGACAGAAATTCCAAGGCGTCGCCGGTGTGAAGGGCGATGCGATTGGCGACTCCGGCGCGGGCGAAGTAGCCCCGGGCGCGCTCGGCATTCTTGCGGTCGCCGTCGGTATAAATAACGCGCCCCTTGTCGCCAACCGCCTGCGCCCACCAAATCGTCGAATACCCGATCGCTGAACCCAACTCGAACACAGTACGGGCTCCGATCATCATGGCCAGTTGCTGCAGCACGCGCGCCACAGCAGGTCCCACGATGGGGATGTGGTGCTGGGTGGCATACTCTTCCATCTCTGCGAGCACTTCGTCGCGCTTGGGCAACATGGAATACAGATAATCATCGACAGGGCCCGCCGTCGTGAAGTTGTAATGCCGCCAGCTAGCCGCAGCTTCTTTCTTCGTGCTTTGAGTCACGCGCTTCCCTTTCTGGATGTGTTTATGTGGAATTCACCCGCCGATCGTCACTCCCGGCCTCATTTCCAGGACTTCTACGCTCGGCGCCAACTGCTGTAACTGGCTTGGCCGTCCGACGAGTACGGGGAAAGTTCCGAAATGCATGGGAATCACAGTTTTCGGCTTCAAAAGATTGCAGGCATAGGCGGCCTCGCGCGGCCCCATGGTGTAGTGGTCGCCGATGGGCAGCATGACGATTTCGGGGGCGTACAGTTCGCGGATGATCGCCATGTCCCCAAACACATTAGTGTCGCCCGCGTGGTAGATCTTCACACCGTTGGAGAACTCAACCACGTACCCGCAAGCTTCGCCGCCGTAGACGGTCTCGTCGCCCTCCTGGATGCCGCAGGAGTGATCGGCATGCACCATGGTGACTTTGATATCTCCGACGGTCTGCGTGCCGCCTTTGTTCATCTCGGCGAGTTGCTTCGCGCCTTTTTTCCCCAGCCATCGTACCAACTCCGGTATTCCGACCACGACCGGGTTGTGCTGTTTACAAATCTCGACGCCGTCGCCGATGTGGTCGCCGTGACCGTGTGTGCAGAGCAGGATGTCCACCTTCTTCACAGTCTTGTCGGCTGCGGGGCACATGGGATTGCCCATCACCCAGGGGTCGATGATGACAGTCTTGCCGCCCGGAGTCTCGATGCGAAAGGTGGCGTGGCCCAACCAGGTGAGTTTAATGCCATTCAGATTCATGTTGCTCCAGATTCCAGTCATTCGTACTCAACTATCAGCATTCAGACAGAAGGTTGTTTCCGGAAACTTCAAGATTGGCATTGACTGCCAAAAGGCTGAGCGTTTTTTCCGTAAAGCGTCCTCCCTAGGATAATATGAAACGCCATGACAGACCTCAAGGTGCTGATTAAGCGGGAAGATATCGCCAAGCGTGTGAGCGAATTAGGCGCGCAGATTACCAAAGACTTTGCAGGACAATCGGTCATTCTAGTCGGAGTACTGAAGGGAGCCGCGATTTTTCTTTCAGATCTGGCCCGGCACGTCGCCCTCGATGCGACGTTCGATTTCATCGGCGTCTCCAGCTACGGCAACCGTCCCAGCCCTACCCAGGAACTCAAAAGCGGATGGGATTCGACCGGTGAGGTGAAGTTAACCAAAGATGTGGATCAGACCATGAAGGATAAGAACATCATTCTCGTGGAGGACATCCTAGACACCGGCCTGACCATGACTTATCTGAAAAAAATGTTGCTGGCGCGCCAACCGCGGTCTCTGAAGGTCGCGTCGTTGCTCGACAAGCCGTCGCGGCGCAAGCTGCCGCTCGAGGGAGACTACATCGGCTTCAAGATTCCCGACGAATTTGTCGTCGGATACGGGCTCGACTATGCGGAAAAATACCGCAACCTGGCCGACATTTGCGTAGTACCCAGAGAATAACTTAGAGCTGCACAAAAGCAACCGCCGAGACGCCGTCGAACGAGGTGGGAAAAGCGGCTGCTATCATACCAACAATGGGTACCGTGCTCGCCAAATCAGACCGCTTGCCGGTCGAGTCGCTGATGCTCGACGTAGCCGACGTGCTGGCCACGTCCCTTGACCTGGACACGACCGTGCGCCGGGTGGCCGAGGTCGTGCGCAAGGTCATCAATTACGAGATCTTCGCCATTCTTCTGCTCAACGAAAAAACCCAGGAATTGCGGTTCCGCTTTCAGGTAGGGTATCCGCCGGAGTTTGCCGAGCGAACTCGGATTAAGGTTGGCGAGGGCGTGACCGGCCAAGCGGCCCAACTGCGCCAGGCCCTTCTCATTGACGATGTCACGAGCGACCCGCGCTATATTCCGGCGGTCCCCAACGTGCGCTCCGAACTCGCAGTGCCACTGATCACCAAGAACCGCGTGATCGGCGTCATCGACATTGAGGCGCGTGAACCAGGCTATTTCACAGAAGACCATAGCCGCCTCCTCACGCTAGTCGCGTCGCGGATGGCCGCGGGCATCGAGAACGCCCAGCTTTACACCCGCACCACTAAACAGGCTCGAATTCTTCTCTTGTTGAATGAGATTGCGCGCGAGCTGTCATCGATCCTGAACCTCGACGAGTTGCTGGGCCGCATCGCTGAACTCATACGTCGTTTGATCGACTACCAGATGTTTAGCATTCTGCTTTTGGATGCGTCAGGCGAGAAACTCCAGCACCGTTTCTCCTTGCGTTTCAACGAGAATATTCATCTGAAGCGTGAAATCCCATTGGGCCGCGGCCTGGTGGGCGCGGCAGCTCACAGTAAGCAGGCTGTGTTGGTGCCTGACGTTACCACAGATGCTCGCTATGTTGAAGCCAATCCCGAGACGCGCTCGGAACTCGCCATCCCGTTGATCTACAAAGACAAAGTGATTGGGGTGCTCGACCTGGAGCACACGCGCCGCGGATTCTTTACCGAGGAGCACCAACGCACCATGACGACGCTCGCAGCGCAGATTGCGATTGCCCTCGAAAATGCGCGCCTATACGAAGAGATTGAGCGCCAGGAGCGCCGCCTGGAACGCGATCTCTCCCTGGCGCGTGAATTACAAGGAAGGCTTCTGCCGCAGACGCATCCGAAACTGGCCCACCTCGACGTCGCGGCGAAGTTCGTCCCCGCCCGCACCATCGGCGGCGACCTTTACGATTTCATTCCCTACTCCATGTCGCGGATGGGCATCGTCATCGGCGATGTCAGCGGCAAAGGGGCGCCGGCAGCTATTTACGCGGCGCTGGTCAGTGGAATATTGCGGTCCCACGCGCCCATTGAACCCGGACCGGCGGAAATGCTCTCGGCCGTGAATCTCTCGCTGGCGGAGCGCCGCATTGAGGCACAATTCGTATCCCTTATTTACGCGCTCTGGGATGACGAGCATAAAACCCTGACCGTGGCGAATTCCGGGCTTCCCCGACCGATCTATGTGCATGGCGGAAAAAACGAGGTCATAGAGGCTACGGGCCTGCCTCTCGGCCTGTTCGATGAAGCCGACTACGACGAGTTTAGATTTCGCATGAAGACTGGGGATATGTTCGTGTTTTTCAGCGATGGCATTCTTGATGCGCGCAACCGCAAGGGCGAATTGTTTGGACGAGGCAGGGTCGAGAAACTCATCGGAGAGTGCACAGAACAATCCGCCGACTGCGTCGTGAATTTGCTGTTCAGCGCCGTGGCCGAACACTCGGCGGGCGTGGAAACCTTTGATGATCAGACCGTGGTGGCTATCCGCGTGAAGAGTGCAACACAGAGCTCCCCGAAGAAGAAATGACCCCAGCCCGCCAGAGTCTCGCCGCAGGGCGCCCCTCCGGATTTGTTTATCGAGAATCGAAGCGCGGAATCTTGCGTCGCGCGGGGCAGTTGGTGTTGCACTGCGAAGAGGTCTCGTTACCTAAACTCAGTGAGCGGTACGGGACCCCGCTCTACGTCTACTCGGCAGCGATGATCCGCGAGCGCTATGCAGCGTTCGAGCAGGCCTTTCGCGAGGTACGACACACCCTGTGCTACTCCGTCAAAGCAAATTCGAACCAGAGTATCTTGCGCCTTCTGGCGCGGGCTGGATCCGGCTTCGACGTCGTCTCTGGCGGTGAACTGGAACGCGTGCTCACAGCGGATCGCAAGGCGGCGAAGAAAGTCGTGTTCTCCGGCGTGGGCAAGACGCGTGAAGAGCTGACAGCTGCACTAAAAGCTGGCATCCTCCTGTTCAACGTAGAAAGCGAGTCTGAATTGTGGGCGCTGGCCGAGTGCGCCGGCCGTCTGCGTACGCAGGCTCCCGTGGCGCTCCGCGTGAATCCAGACGTGGCGGCCGAGACGCATCCCTACATTTCAACCGGATTACACAAGCACAAGTTCGGGGTGCCCCTCGGCAACGCAAAGTCGCTTTACGCCAAGGCATCGAGCGCGCGGTATCTCAAGGTAAGCGGCGTGAGCGTTCATATTGGATCGCAGATCACCGACGTTACTCCATTCGGAGAGGCGATGGCGCGCCTGGCGGAACTGGTTCGCGAACTGCGTTCCGACGGCCATCGCATCGATTACGTTGACGCGGGTGGCGGGCTTGGCATCACTTACGAGAAACCGGACTCGGGCGACCTCCGCGTTTCCGTCGCCGCTTATGCGCGTGCGCTGGTGACGCCGTTGCGCGGACTGGACGTGCGGTTACTGTTGGAGCCCGGCCGGTCGATCGTAGGGCCTGCGGGTATTCTGCTCACTACGGTCATCTGCAAGAAGAGGAATAACGGCAAGCAGTTCGTGGTGGTTGATGCCGCGATGAATGATTTGATCCGTCCCGCGCTGTATGGCGCCTATCACGAGATCGTTCCGGTGACGCAGAGTGCGAGCCCAACGTCAAAATCCGAAGTGTTGGATATTGTCGGGCCGGTATGCGAAACCGGGGATTTCTTCGCCCGCGATCGTGAATTGGCCCCGATCGATGAAGGAGACCTGCTGGCCATCCTCGATGCCGGCGCATACGGCATGGTATTGGCCTCCAACTACAACACGCGCCCTCGACCGGCGGAAGTATTGGTGTCCGGCAATTCGGCCAAAATAATTCGGAAGCGCGAACGAGTGTCGGACCTGCTGCGGGGTGAACTCTAGGTGTTGTGGAAGGGGGCAGAAATCAAATGCTCAGATTTGCCGCTCGCCCCACTTCAGTTTAGTGCGCAGCACGTGGAAGAAATCGGTTCCCGTCCGAAACAAATTCACATTATGCTCAGACCGGCGGCACCTCACACGGTCTCCATCCCGCAAATCAAGCCCAGGCTGACCGTCGAGACTGAGGTACGCAACCTCCTCTTCACTGCGCAACAGGATTTCAATCTCCACTGAATCGGGCACCACCAGCGGGCGATGCGTGAGTGAGTGCGGGGCCACCGGCGTAATCACAAAAGCGCTGACCGTCGGCATGAGTACAGGTCCGCCAGCAGAAAGCGAATACGCCGTAGACCCAGTGGGAGTGGCCACAATCATGCCATCGGCACGATAGCTCGACACGAAAGCCTTGTCGATGAACAAGTCATAGGTGTTGAGCCGTGCCAGAGCGGTCTTATTCACAACCGCGTCATTGAAGACGAGATAACTGCCGCGCACCGTATCTCCGCGCAACAATTCGCAGAGCATCAGTGAACGCCTCTCCACCGCGGCGCGGCCTTGGGCAATCGCCTCCAGCATGGTGTAAACGGACTGCAGCGGCACCTCGGTCAGAAAGCCAAGCGATCCCAGGTTGACGCCGAGCAGAGGAACATCGATCGCCGCCGTGACCCTCGCCGCCGACAACAGGGTCCCATCCCCCCCCAGCACGATCACGAGATCCAGCGGCTTCGAGGCAATTTCTGCACGCGGCACAACCTCCTGCCCCTCAATGTATCCAGCCGTCTCGGCATCAACAATCACTTTGTATCCGTGCTCTGCTAGCCAGTTAAGAAGTCCGGGAAGGATTTGCGCCACCTCAGGACGATCAGGCCGCGAAATGAGGGCGGCGGTTTTCGAGGAAGGCGGTTGTGGGGGGGCCATGGCGAAAGAGAGATTGTACAAGGTTTCGGACATCTGCCGCAGCGGACTAGCGGACGCTGCGGATCAGAAAAGTCCGCAAAGCAGAAATTCGCGATTGCCTTCCATCCCGAGGATCGGCGATTCGATCACGTCGGTTTGCTCGGCCCCAAGACTCAGCAGCGCGATCTTCACTCGTTCCACCGCCGCTGACTGCGCATTTTCATCACGCACTATGCCGCCCTTGCCCACGTGTTCCCTGCCCGCTTCGAATTGCGGTTTGACTAAAACGATGATGCTCCGCCCGTTCCGTTCGTCTGGCGACGCGGGAAATGCCGCTGCGATCACAGCGGGAAGAACCAGGGTTGCCGAGATAAACGACACATCCATCGCCACCAGATCCACCGTCTCTACGACTACTTCGCGCGTGAGGTAGCGCGCATTGGTCTTTTCCAGCAACTTGACGCGCGCGTCCTGGCGAAGCTTGAAGTCCATCTGGCCATAACCGGTGTCCACTGCGATCACGCGCACCGCGCCACGCTGCAAAAGACAGTCGGTGAAACCACCGGTAGACGCGCCCACATCGAGACAGATCTTCCCCTTCACATCGATGTTCCAGTGGTCCAGAGCACACTCGAGCTTCAGTCCGCCGCGGCTGACATGGCGCAGATCTTCACCCAGCAGGCGGATCACGGAATCCTCCGCCACTTGCGCGCCAGCCTTCTCCACCTTTTGATCGCCCACCATGACTTTGCCGGCGAGCACCAAGGCTTGCGCGCGCTCGCGTGAAGCGGCGAGACCTCGATCTACGAGAAGCTTGTCGAGCCGAAGTTTCAAAAGAAAATTTTCACCAGAAGTCCCACCACGAAAGTGCCAGCACTCGCTCTAGTGCAAAGTGTTGAAGCATCTCTCCTTGAATCACTTACGAAGATACTGTGCCCCTTTTCCACAGAATTTTCCACGAACATGTTGAAAACTTCCGGGTCGCGATGCGCGAAGCGTGAAAAAAGCCGCCCGATTTTGGGCGGCTCTCTTGAAATTCCTCGACCTAATCTAGCCAGCAACTTCTTCCAACAGTTTCTGATCGATGTCGAAGTTAGCGTGAACGTTCTGCACATCGTCGTGCTCTTCGAGCGCTTCCATCAGTCGGATCATGGTGTTGGCCGCGGCGCCTTCCAGCTTGATGTAGTTTTGCGGGATAAAAGAAACGCTTGAAGATGCAGGCTCAATGCCAGCTTTCTTCACCGCTTCGAGCACAGCTTCGAAAGCAGAAGGCTCGGTTAGGATTTCCCAGTTGTCTCCATCGTCATTCAAGTCTTCCCCGCCCGATTCGAGAACGATGTTCATCAGGTCGTCCTCTTTGGCAGCGCTCTTGGGGATAATGATGTCGCCTTTCTTGTGGAACATCCAGGAGACGGCTCCGGCTTCAGCCATGTTGCCGCCGTTCTTGCCGAAGACGTGACGGATCTCACTGACGGTACGGTTGCGGTTGTCAGTGTTGATATCGAGCAGAATGGCAACTCCGCCCGGCCCGTAGCCTTCGAGCGAGAATTCCTCATAGGTAGCGCCAGGCAATTCGCCCGTGCCGCGCTGGATGGCCCGCTTGATGTTATCGGCGGGCATGTTCTCGGCCTTGGCGGCGACGATCGCGCCACGCAGGCGCGGGTTGGAGTCGGGATCGCCGCCGCCGTTCTTGGCGGCAATGCTGATTTCCTTGATGAGGCGCGTGAAAATCTTGCCGCGCTTGGCGTCAAGAGCGCCCTTCTTGTGTTTGATTGTGGCCCATTTTGAGTGGCCGGACATGGTTAGACCTCGTATCTAAAGAACTTGGATGGCGCAGGATTCGCCTTCAGAGGAGATCACAGGATTGCCCTCGGTAAGTATGCAGGCGAACCTGCATTATACCATGACCCCATCGGAAAACCTCACAGCTTCGGCGGCTTAATCTTGTATCCCTGCGGAATCTGAAACACCGAAGGATGCGGTTCTTCGGTGGACGTTGGTTTGCAATAAGTGGTTTGCTCGCCGGCCGCGGTCGACACCTTGGTCAGCACGGGAGTCTTCAGCTTCACGCTGGACCATACCTCAGTCACATTCGGCTTGGGTGGCATCTTTGGTGGGTCCGGCAGCTTGGGAGCAGCCGGGGCCTTCGGCATCTGAGGGGCGCCGGGCGCGCTAGCCTTGGGCACCTGTGGCTTAGGCATTTGCGGCTTCGGGGGCGGTGCCATCGCGGGCAGAGTAAAGCGCTTGCCCTCGACCTCGTGTCCTTCAATCATCGACTTCCCGAGATCCTCCACATGCATCGGAGGTGGAGGAGGAACCGCTCCGGCTGGCGCCTGCGGACTGCCTGCCGGCGCTTTTGGAGCCGTCGGTAGAGTCATCGGCAGAATGGTCGCTTCTTTCTTAAAGTGATCGAGCAGGATAGTATGGCCCGATGCTGGATCGGAAATCACGCTGGTGTGCGGCGTGTCGAGGCGCATTTTGCCGTCACTGGAACGCCACATACGCGACGCAGATTGCGAGGGCTGTCCACCTCCAGCAGGCTGCGATTTAGTGGTGCAATCGGAGCACGAAGGCGGTGTCGGCGGTTGCGGTTGCGGAATCCGTTCCACAGCGGGCTAAGTTTAGCACGGCTCGCAACGGCCGCGGAACGAAGCCCGTAAGCGGTATTGACTCCGTCTGACTTCGCACCTAACATGCCAAGTCGGGGCGTTGCGCCCGTGTGTTCCTTATGATCGGCCAGCTCATTGGACACTACCGAATCGTCGAAAAAATCGGCGCGGGAGGCATGGGCGAAATCTTTCGGGCGCACGACGAAAGGCTTGGGCGCGACGTTGCTCTGAAGCTGATTCGCCCGGCTTCCAGCGACAATCCCGATCATCTGCGGCGCTTCGAACAGGAAGCTCGGGCCGCCGCCGCTCTCAACCATCCCAACATCGTCGCGATCTATGACGTTGGCTTCGAGGGCACGACTCCCTATATCGTCTCCGAGCTGCTCCAGGGCAAAACCCTGCGGCAGCGCCTGTCGGAAGGCCCGATTTCGATTCGAGAGGCGGCTGACTACGCGCTCCAAGTCGCGCACGGACTGACTGCAGCTCACGAACGCCACATCGTGCACCGTGATTTGAAGCCGGAAAATCTTTTCCTGACCAACGACGGGCGTATCAAGATTTTGGATTTCGGAGTAGCGAAACTTCAGGTTCAGCCGGAAGACCAGCGCTCCATCGAAAACCTCAGCACGGTGACCAAGTCCGGAACTGTAATCGGCACCGTCGCTTACATGTCTCCGGAGCAACTCCGAAGCAAGCCAGTGGATCACCGAAGCGACATCTTTAGCTTCGGCGCGATCCTCTACGAAATGGTAACCGGGCGCCGCGCTTTTCGGGGCGAAACGGAAGTCGATACGATGACCGCCGTTCTCCGCGAAGAGCCACCGGACGCAAACCTCGAACAGGCTGCGATCCCGGCTGGATATCGGGACGTGGTGAAGCACTGCCTCGAAAAAGAGCCGGAGAACCGGTTCCAGTCGGTGAAGGATCTGGCTTTCGCGTTGCAGACTCTGTCGGGTTCTTCCTCTTCCGGAGAGATTCGCGTCGCGGGTCCGAAGCGTCCGACCGCCCGTGTGATGCCGTGGGCGCTCGTCGCAGTACTGGCCGCAGCCACCGCTCTTCTCACGGTTGCGCAATTGCTTCGCCCTCCGGCGCCACCTCCGGTCTATCGCCGTTTGACGTTTGAAGCCGGAACAGTCTATGCCGCGCGCTTTGCGTCGAACGGAGACTCCATCGTTTACAGCGCCGCCTGGAACGGAAAGCCGGTGCAGATATTCTCCACTGTAGGGAATTCCCTGCTGGCCCAGCCGCTGAATTTGAGTGACGCCAATCTGCTGGGCGTTTCAAGGTCCGATGAACTGGCCGTGGTGCAGCGCGGCGCGCCCACCGGGCAGATGGAGACCATCGACGGTATGCTGGCCGTTTCGCCGCTGGCAGGCGGATCGCCGCGCGAAGTACTTTCCGACGTTCGCTGGGCCGACTGGAATGCTGGAGGCGAACTGGCCGTCGTCCACTACGTCGAGGGCCACAGTCGCCTGGAGCATCCCATCGGGAATGTGCTCTATCAGGCTGGCGGATGGATCAGCAATATCCGCTTCTCTCCGCTGGGTGACAAAATCGCGTTCATGGACCATCCGGCACTGTGGGACAACCGCGGTACTGTCTGCGTTGTGGATCTCGCTGGGCATGTTCGGACGCTCTCGCGAGAATGGGAGTCCGAGAGTGGATTGGCCTGGCGTCCGGACGGGAAGGAAATCTGGTTTACCGCTGTCGAAAAAGGGAACAACCTCAATTTGATGGCGGTGGATTTGTCTGCAAGAGTCCGCACCTTGCTGAATTTGCCCGTGGGCCTCGTTCTCCAGGACATCGCTTCAGACGGCCGTGTCCTTGCGGCGTCGAAATCCCAGCGTCTGGCCATGTCTTTCAGCGCACTGGATGATAAGGAAGACATCGACCTTTCCTGGCATGACTGGGATTCCGCGCGGGATATCTCGCCCGATGGGCAATTCGTGCTGTTCGAAGATGCCAGCGAGGCGGCGGGTCCGGGATATTCGGTTATGCTTCGGAAGGTTGACGGTACCCTGCCCGTGCGACTGGGCGAAGGCAGCACTGGGGGGATGTCGCCCGACGGAAAGTGGGCCGCCTCCATTTCCACCAGCAAAGCAGCGCAGATCACACTGTTCCCGACCGGCGCCGGGCAGCCTCGCACGATCAACGTAAGTGGTCTGCAGAACATTCAGAATGGGTGGGCTCGCTTCCTGCCGGGTGGGCAGAAACTTTCTGTGAATGCCAACGAAGTGGGCCATCCACCGCGCTGCTACTTTGTCGACGTGTCCAGCGGAAACGCCAAAGTTGTAACCCCGGAGGGAGTGTTGTGCGGCCCGGTCTCACCCGACGGCCGATCCATCATCGGAAAAGGACCGACTGGGCCCGTACTTTACCCGGCTGAAGGAGGAGCCCCTCGGCTCATTCCCCACCTCGACCCGAAGTTCAATCCAGTGCGGTGGTCCAATGACGGCTCTGCGCTCTTCGGGTATTACCCAGGCGAGTTGCCCAGCAAGGTTTACAAAATTGAAATCGCGTCGGGCAAACAAACCGTGATTCGAGAACTGAAACCCGGTGCTCCCGCCGGGGTTGTGATGGTTGCCCCGGTGATGGTGAGTGGCGATGGGACCCGGTTCGCCTACAGCTATAACCAGACGCTGTCTGTTCTCTACCTAGTCACCGGCTTGCATTAACGCGAGGAGTCCGGTCTCTTCGTTCAATTCAAAGAGCCAGCGAAATCCGAAGGCACATAGTGGAAGAAGATTGAAGTCGATGTCTGGCCCTCGCCCAGTGTTGCTCTGTAGTGGGGCAGCCGAGTTCCTCGGTAGACGAGTCCATCCCCGATCGACTGGTAAACGGCAACCGTGCCCGTTGGAGTCTCAAGTCCAATCGGCCACGGAGTTTCGAGCGCCGGCTCGGGAGAAAAATCCAGACAGAGTGTAACGCTGAATTCACACTGTTCCCGATCGGTGTGCTTTTTTAGCTCCGCTCCGCTCAGGTATGAGGCGAGGTACACATAAGAAGGTTTGAGGACCTCCCCGGCCACCGCGCTCAGAGTCGTTGTCATGTGATGGTGGAAAAAGCGCGCCACCGAATCGTTGTAAGCCGCATAACGCCGCGGGCTCTGGCGGTCGCCGAGCCGGATCGCTCCCGTGCGGATCATGAACCGGTAGTAACGGCGCAAAGCAGCAACATGAAACGGATGGATCAAGCCGACAAGGGGCGCATAGCCCTTCTGGCGGAAAACCGGTGCCGCCTTATTGATCATCGCCTCGCGCTCACTGTGGCCCTGTCTGGTGCAGCCTTCGGGAACGAGGATACCTGCCATGGCAAGCAGACCCCTCGGGATGTCGGCCACCGTAGATGGAACGGGTTCATTCGGGCGCAGATCTCGTACCACAACCTCAAGTTGCGGGCCCAGCCAGAAAGGAAGTGCCGATTCACTCGCCGAGTCGCGCACCCAGGCTGTGGTGCCCACCGTCGCAAAGCCGGACAGCAGTTCCTTACACTCGGCAAGTTCAGGCGGTACGTCGCTGGCAGGACACAAGACGCAGTAGGGATTCAGATAAAGAGGTTGCAGCAGACTCTCTTGAGAGTGCATTGCCCGCAGGAAGGTGTGTGGAATCAAGTGCAACGGCAACTCATCTAGCAGGCAATAGAAACGATCCGGGGGAAGCGTCGCGGCATAAGCCTGCCGCGACGCTCCTCCCAGTAGGGTGGTCATCCACTTCATCCACGCCGAGTTGTCTACTGACGAAGCCATCCGTTCAAGGTAAAGCGGCTATCGGCAAAGGCTTGCGAAGAGCACTTCACCGGAGTGATCTCATGCAGTAACTCGCAAGGGAAGAAAACTATCTGGTTCTGCTGTGGAACGATTGTCTGGTAGCTTCCCTGGCTGGCATAAACTCCGCCTTCCAGGCGCGCATCGTGAATCCGCAGCTCTCCGCCTTCGAATTGCCGCGGTTCGCGGTGGAAGAAGTAAACAAAAGTCAGGTGCCGCGAGGCTACGGGCTGACTGCTGTTGTCGCTATGAAAGTGGAAGAAGTCCCCGTCATTGCTGGCGGTGATCTGAGCCTCCACCCCGGCGATGGAGAACTCCTCCATCCCCAGCTTGTGCAGCACTTGCGGCAACACCGCCTTGATGCGTTCCAGCATGATGTCCTGGTGCTGAGCCAAGTCCATCAGAACGCGCGAGCGCCGGTGCTCATAGTTGACAACTCCATTCACCTCTCTGGGTGAGACTACTTCGCTGTTGCTGAAGTCGGCCTCGTGAGCAAGCGTGAAGCGCATGAGTTCCTCAACTTCCTGCGGCGCGAGGAACTCATCCAGAATGACACACTGAGCCGGCAAGACCAGGGGGCGCTCGGCGACGGCGACGCTCGTTTTGGAAACGACTTTGGTATCGATCAGGTGTCCGGGTGCCTGCGGATCGCCCATGGGCAGCGGAGGTGGCCAGGCGCTTGCGGATCGCCCATGGGCGGGTGGCCCGGTGCTTGCGGATCGCCCGCGGGCGGCTTTGAGGGCACGGGCGGCTTCGTCGGAGCCGGTGCCGGCTTGTGCGGTGGTTTGTGGGGCTTGTGGGCGGGCTTTTGCGGCGGCTTGGGCGCTTTGACGCCGGGCGCTTGCGGATCTGGGCCAGAATAGATCTCGGTCGTCCCTCCACTGGAGTCGGTGGTCGGCAAAACGCTGCTTTCCAGGATGCGTTCAACAATGCTGCCGCCGAGTACAGCGAAAGCGCGTTGCGCAACCGTTTCGCCTACCGCCGAAGCGATTACCGCCCGAACTGCTTCCTGCGATTCAGGATTCTCGCAGGTGGCCGTCCTGGCATGCTGCAGCAGTGTCGCCAGCAGCGTGCGTTCCTGTGTGCTGAGAATGCGTTCGTCCCGCATTAACGTTTCGGACAAGGAATCAAGAATCTGCTTTGGGGTCATCAGAGACACGCCTCCCTGCGTGTGTACTTGTGAAAACAGCCAAGTCTTGGGGGCCCGCACTGCAGGGGAAGAAAAACGAAGATATACCGGAAGCCTGTTGATCGCCAAGAAAATTCGATGAACCCGGATCAAAGGCGGTCGAACCAAGTCGGACTACCGGGCAGCCATAGCACCGACCATCGACTGGAATACTTTCACACCATCTGTGCAACCCAGTTCCGGTTCGGCTGACCGCTCAGGATGAGGCATCATGCCCAGTACGTTGCCCCCGGGGCTGCAGATTCCGGCGATGTTCTCGAGCGAGCCGTTGGGATTGGCGGAGGGAGTGATCTCACCCGCGGGCGACGCATAGCGGAACACCACCCGGTTGTCCCGGCGCAACGCTTCCAAGGTTGTCGGATCACAGAAGTAGTTGCCCTCCATATGGCCGATCGGGATGGTCAATACTTCTCCTTTCGTGCACGTGTTGGTGAAGGGAGTCTCAACGTTTTCGACGCGCACCTGCACTGGCTTACAAACGTACTTGAGGCCCACATTGCGCATCAGAGCGCCGGGCAACAGGCCCGACTCGCAGAGAATCTGAAAGCCATTGCAGATGCCCAGCACCAATCCGCCGCCTGCGGCGAATTTGCGGACCGACTCCATCACGGGAGAAAACTTCGCGATCGCCCCGGTGCGCAGATAGTCCCCGTACGCAAAGCCCCCCGGAACAATGACGGCATCACAGTTTTCCAGGTCGTGCGTCTCGTGCCATAGGAACGTGGCCGGTTGCTTGGCGACGTGTTGAATCGTCCAATAAGCATCGTGATCGCAGTTCGAACCGGGGAAAATGATGACGCCGAATTTCATTGGTGCCTCAGTTGAGGAATTTGAGCTTAGTCTAGCACGCTCGACGACCCACGACCGCGAGCGGCGACCACGAGTCAACCAATGAGGATCAAGGTTTTTACTTAGGATTTTGTGACATCGAGGCGGCAGGCGAATCCTGCGGCAACAACAGCGCAGGAGGCGGCAGCTGGAGGAGCGGGAGTAGCCTCGCCGGTCTGCGCGGTGATCTGCTCGTGTGCCCCATAGCTTGGAGGCGGATATCCCTTCGCTTGGACAATGGCCCAATGCCATTCGTCGCCGGAGGCGAGTTCGAGATTGAGGGGTGCGCTGAAGACGGTGGTCGCAAATGGAGGCGCGGCCGCGCGCATCCGGTAGATGACAGTCACGTCCGGTTTCTTCTCCGGACGTACCTCGGATTCCTGGTTGAGACTGCCGGCGGCTATGGCCGTCGGCTTTCCGGACCCGAGGGCGGTCGGCCAGTCGGCCGATTCCTTCTTCTTGACGATCGTCAACGCAACGGCCACCTCGCTGACGTGCCAGTCGGTCCCATTGAAGACGGAAACCGTCAGGGCATCCCCCTCGATGGTGGCGGGCCCTTCAAGTTTGATGACGTCGCGCGATGGCAGATCCATTTGCGCGTATTGGCTTGAGAGCAACGACTTGGTGTTCGCGGTGAAAGACAGGCTGCAGGTGACATCGGGGGCGGAGACCTGAAAACCCTTATTTTCACCGACCATCAGGATTTTGAGCGCCGAGCCAGGGCTCCGTTTGTTCTCGACCTGGTCCATCACCTGCGACAGATTATCGTTATCGATGACATCCTGCGAGGAAGCCGTTTTCTTACGCAGGTTGCGGGCGACATCTCCCAAGGGCGCTTGGTTGGGATCGTCCTGCGCGAGGCTTGACAGTGGCCGGAGACCAGCCAAAGCTGCCAGCAACGCGAGAGTCAGCCACAATTTGGGGAGTCGCTGCACCTGAACCTCGAAACCTGATCGCCAACCTGAAGAGGAACCAAGCTCACGGAAAGAAGGCGCACCGAGAGACAAAAGTCCCTAAGCTCATTGTATGGAGAGACGGAAAACGGGCGTAAGTAACCTTAGTACCTGGCAATGACGGGAAGAAGCGAATGGGCGCGCGCTGACGAAATGGAGGCGCAACGGGGCGCACGCCCAAAGCTTTGGAAATGCTTTCTACAGAAGGCCCTGCGACCGGAACCGCGTGACTGGGTCAACGACTGGCAAAGCTTGCCGCCGGAAGATCCAGCGGGCCACCGCAAAGCCAATTGCCGCATAGCACAGATGCATCATCCGCATAAGCACCCCCCAGTCGGGATCGATCCTTGATCGTCAGGGGGGAACCAACATCTGACTCTATCGGCACAATAGCAACGGCCCATTACGCGAGCAAGGCACAACCGTGCCATGGAAGTAGCACGGAAGTAATAGAAAGTAGAAAGTAATTCGGAGAGTCAACAACGAGGCGGGCAAATGCACCCGCCTCGGATGTCAGGCGATCAGTGGGCCGGCACCGGTTCATCGGCGGCCCGCCCCGCAGGCGGAACGACCACCGTCGACAGGCTGCCTTCGGCCGTCAGTTTCTGGAAGGAAGCCAGATCGCGGCGCTGCAGATCTTCCCAGCGCGAGATAAGCTCCCCGCTCTGCCGTTTCAGCTTCTCAAACTGCTGCTGCTCGGCCTCGGTGGGCGCAGAATCCGCGGTGCCGACATCCATCGCCAGGTAGGCCAGCTTGGCATCGAGTTGCGGTGCATACGCCAGCGAGTCCTCATTGGCACTGATCGTGAGATTAATGAGTTCTTCCCGCACGGCTACGAGTTTCTTCTCTAGATCATCCGCGGCCGAGGATATCGTTTTGGAGCTGGCGTTCTCTGGAAGACGCCGTCTTAAACCGGCCAGCTGCGACCGGACGTCCTGGATTTGATTGACGGTATCGTAAACGTGGCTCAACTGGTCGCGCGTTTCCAGAAGCATGTTGAATTGCTGTTCCAGGTCGGCCTGACTGACATTCACGCGCGGATCAAGTTTCAGATCAAAGCCTGCGGTCTGGCTCTGACCAGCCACCGTCAGCCGAACCTGGTAATGACCAGGGACAGCAACGGGACCGTGTGCGCCGCTCCCGTATTCCCACAGGTAATAGCCGGGTACGCGGTGCGCTTCTTCGTAGCGCAGATCCCACACGAAGCGATTCAAACCGGCCTCCGCCTTGATCTGCTTCTCAGGCTTCTTGTCGTCGGGATCAAGCGGCTCTTCCAGCGAGTTGTATTCGGCGCTCGAGTACCGGCGGATGACTTTGCCGGAGGCATCGAGAATTTCGATTTTCGTCTCACTCTCAGTCTTAGGGGCATCTTTGAGGAAGTAGTAGATCACGGCGCCCGCCGGCGGGTTCTGACCGGTTCGCTTCGAGGGATGGTGCTCGCCGGTTGCTCCCGCCTGAATGCGATAAGCAGTAGCAGGGGTGTACAGAAATGCTTCCTTCTGCGTAATTTCGTCAGTGTACTGACGCAAGGGAGTAACGTCGTCGAGAATCCAAAACGCGCGGCCATGAGTCGCGACGACCAGATCATTCTCCTTGACCACCAGGTCGTGTACCGGAGTTGTGGGAAGATTCAGCTTTAGTGGACGCCAATTGGCGCCGTCGTTGAAGGAAACGAAGACACCCTGCTCGGTGCCCGCATAAAGCAGTTCCCGTTTCTTTCGATCCTGCCGTACGGCACGAACAAAAGTCGTGTCTGGAATTCCCTGGGTGAGCTTCGTCCAGGTTTTTCCATAGTCGGCAGTTTTGTAGATGTAGGGATGCAGATCGTCGAACTGATGCCGATCGACGGCCACATAGGCCGTGCCCGCATCGTAAAGGGACGCGTCAATCTGGCTGACTCGACTCCATTCCGGCATATCTTTGGGAGTAACGTTGGTCCAAGTCTTGCCTTCATCCTGCGTCAACTGGATCAAGCCGTCGTCGGTGCCGACCCAGAGGAGCCCCTTCTTAAGGGGCGACTCCACTAAAGCAAAGATCGTGTCGTAGTACTCGGTGCCGGTGTCATCGAGGGTGATGTCGCCCCCTGACGGCTTTTGTTTGCTTTTGTCATTGCGTGTCAGGTCTGGACTGATGGCCTGCCAGTGCACGCCGCCGTCGGTGGTCTTAAACAGGCGCTCTCCCCCGTGGTAGAGCGTGTTGGGATCGTGCGGGGAAATCATGACCGGAGCGGTCCATTGGAATCGGTGCTCCAGATAGGCAGCACCATGGGCGTCGGAGAGTTCCGGTTGTTCGGTGATCGCCTTCACTTGTCCGATGCGCTTGTCGAAACGCGTGATGTTCCCCTGATAATCGGCCGCGTAGACGATGTTCGGATCAGGCGGATAAGGAGCGATGTAGCCGGCTTCTCCGCCGCCCACGTCGTACCAATCGCTGCGGTCGATCGACCCGTCGTCGCTGCGGCTGGCGATCGCGACCGTCCCGGCGTCCTGCTGTGCCCCATAAACGCGGTAAGGCGTGGCCGTGTCGGTTATGACGTGGTAGAACTGCGCGGTTGGCTGGTTGTCCTGCCGGGTCCAGTTCTTGCCGCCGTCCATGGTCACCGTGACTCCGCCGTCGTTGGAGGCGATCATGCGCCGGGTGTTGAGCGGATCAATCCAGAGTCCGTGATTGTCGCCGTGCGGGACTTTGAACTTGTTGAACAGGTGGCCGCCGTCGGTGGATTTGTAGGCGTCCACATTCATGATGTAAAGCACATTCTCGTCACGCGGGTCGGCGATGACGTGCATGTAATACCAGGGCCGTTGCCACAAGCTGTGGCTCGGGTTCACCAGTTGCCAGGATTCACCACCGTCGTCCGATCGATACAGACCGCCGTCTGGATTGTGAGCCTCAATCAACGCATACACGCGGTCTGAATTCGCAGCGACCGCGACACCGATCTTTCCGTAAGGGCCCTTGGGCAATCCATGCTCTTCCAGCCGTTTCCATGTGGTGCCACCGTCGTTCGAGCGGTATAGACCGCTGCCGGGGCCTCCGTCTTCCATGCTCCACGAGGTGCGGCGGGCCTGCCACAGCGCGCCAAAGAGAATGTTCGGATTATGCGGATCAAACGCCACATCAATGCCGCCCGTGTTCTCGTCTTTGTAGAGAACCTTCTCCCAGGTTTTGCCGCCGTCGGTGGTGCGGAAGATACCGCGCTCCGGGTTCGTGCCATAGGGATGGCCAAGAGCCGCGACGAAAACGATGTCGGGATTGGAGGGATTGATAATGACCTTGCCAATCGCACGCGAATCGCGAAGGCCAACGTTTTTCCACGTCTTTCCACCGTCAAGAGACTTGTAGACGCCGTCTCCGTGCGAGATATTGCCGCGAATGCAAGCCTCGCCGGTTCCCGCATACAGAACGTTGGGGTTCGAACTCGCCACCGCGATACTGCCGATTGCCGACGTACCCTCTTTGTCAAAAACCGACGACCACGTCATGGCGCCATCGGTGGATTTCCAGACTCCGCCGCCGGTAGCGCCGAAATAGTAGGTCGTAGAGTCGCCGGGAATGCCCGCCGCGGTCAGAGAGCGTCCGCCGCGAAAGGGGCCGATCAGGCGATACTTCATGCCCTTGAAAGCCTTCTCCTCCGGCTTCGCGTCAGACTCCTCGACGTTCTTTTCTTTCTCGGGTACTGGAGCGGTTTGAGATGCTTGCGCTGGTTTCACCGCCTTTGATTGCCTTTCGGGCTTGGTCTGCGCTATTACCGCAGGCGCTGGCAACACCGCAAGGACGAAGGCCAGAACTACGCTCCCTCTCAACGACACATGACTGCGAAGTCGGACTGGACCAACCATATTGAGGTTTATCTCCGTGGGGAAATGACGAGCAATTGCTCTATGGTAATCCCGCAAATGTGCGATGCAAAGGGTATGACAACGCTGACTGGGCGGGCATGACCTTTGGTCGCGTTCCGGGCAAACTTGTTCTCACTTCTTCAACAGCAGCTTCTTCGCCGCTGCGAGTTCCTTGCGCTTGGCTTCATCTACTTTGGGATAGGCGAGGTCGAGAGATTCTAGCGTATCGACAATCACGCACGACACCACGAGTCGCGTGAACCACTTATTGTCGGCGGGCACTACGTACCACGGGGCATGTCCGGTCGCCGTGTTACGGATCATATCTTCGTAGGCTTCCTGGTAGTCGTCCCAACACTGACGTTCATGAATGTCTGAAGCGGAGAACTTCCAGTTCTTCTCGGGCTCCTCCAGCCGCGCAAGAAAGCGCTGCTTCTGCTCCTTCTTGGAAACGTTCAGGAAGAACTTGCGGATGACGGTCCCGCTGCGGGCCATGTGCCGCTCAAAAGCGCGAATGTCTTCAAAACGCTCATCCCAGATCTTCTTTCCCACAAGAGATGGCGGCGTTTTCTGGCTCTTGAGAATCTCCGGATGGACGCGAACCACCAGGACTTCTTCGTAATATGAACGGTTGAAGATCCCGATGTGTCCCCGCTCGGGTAGATCGCGGGTGGTGCGCCACAGGAAATCGTGCTGCAATTCCACATCGGAAGGAGCTTTGAAGGAATAGACCTGACAGCCCTGCGGATTCACTCCCGACATGACATGCTTGACGATGCCGTCTTTGCCAGCAGCGTCCATCGCCTGAAAAATCAGCAGCACCGCCCATCGGTCCTGAGCGTAGAGCTTGTCCTGCATCTCGGCCATGCGGGCAATCCCCTGCTGCACAGCTTCTTCCGCATGTTCCTTCGAGTGCCAGTGACCCGTGTCCGCCGGATCGAAGTCTTTGAGCCGGAAATGTTTGCTGTCGACGCGATAGGTCTTGGCGAGTTTGTCAGTCTTCATCTCGCACCCACTGGCTTGGCGATCGCGGTCGGCAATTTGGCCTCCTGCCATGCATCAAATCCCCCGGTCACGTTGGTCACGTTCCTGAATCCGGCGCGCTGCAGCAGGCTGCAGGCGATCATGCTGCGATATCCGCTCTTGCAATGAACCGCGATGGATGCATTGCGGTCTATCTCGGGGGGAGCGATCTTAAAGTTGTCCAGAGGCCACCACGTCGCGTTCTCGATGTGCGCGCTCTCCCACTCGGGCCCGCGCCGAACGTCCAGCACCTCGACCTCGCCAGACGAGAGCCGCGTATTCAGTTCGCTCACCGTCATTTGCGAAAGCGTCGCCGCCAGCAACCCCGCCTGCTTCCAGGCCTCAACGCCTCCCTGGAGATAGCCGTCCATCACTTCGATGCCTACCCGCGCCAACCGAACCCTCGCTTCCTCCAGTTGCTCATCCGATCCGGCAATTAGCACCGGATGCGCCGCCAGTCCCAGCACGGTTGCCGCCCAAGATGCAAACTGTCCGGACAACGCGATGTTGACCGAACCCGGCACGTGCGCAGCAGCAAACTCCTCCCCCGTCCGGACGTCGAGCACGATTTCGCCATCGTCCAGCATAGCCTTTAACCCGCCAGGCGTGATGGCCCGCAGCGGAGGCAAATCCGACAACGCTGGAGCACCCCTGCGATTGATTTCGGCATCTTTGAGGAAATATTCCGGGCGCGCCGGTAGATTGCTGGTAAGCTGCGCGACGAACTCTTCCCTGCTCTGGATCTGCAGCGCATAGTTCGTCAGCCGCTCCGTGCCAATCGTTGACGACCTCTCCGCCCGCATGTTTTTCCCGCAGAGCGATCCGGCACCGTGCGCAGGATAGACGACCACTTCGTCACCTAGCTTTAGCAACTTGTTGTGGAGGCTGTCGTAGAGCAGGCCCGCCAATTGCGCCGGTGTGTGCCTGGGCGAAAGATCGGGACGTCCCACGTCACCGATGAACAGAGTGTCACCGGTTAAAACCGCCCACGGCGAGCTAGACTCTTCTTCGTCCGTGACCACCAGGCAGATACTCTCCGGCGTGTGGCCGGGAGTCTCGAGCACGCGGATTGAGGCTTTGCCAAACTTCAACTCGAAACCGTCGCGCACCGGCACATGAGGAAACATCGCCCCAGCCTGCGCTCCCATGTAAATCTTCGCGCCCGTACGGGCAGCCAATTCCTTGTGGCCGGAGACAAAGTCCGCATGCAGATGACTCTCGAAAATATGCCGGATCGCGACTCCATGCCCGGCAGCCGCCTTCAAGTACAACTCCACGTCGCGTTGCGGATCCACGACTACGGCTTCTCCACCCGAAGCCAGCATGTAGGAAGCATGCGCGAGGCATCCCAGATAGAACTGTTCGAAGTACATAGTGGCCGCTCTCCCCGAAGGTGCAAAGAGATGCTAGAACAAAACGATGGCGAAAGCTACGCCGGACGGCAGTCCAAATCGAGACAGGGAGCAGCGAGAAGGTCAGGCGGGAAGCGGCGTGATGAACTCCAGGCCAAAACAAAAGCCATTGCGGGAGCGAACGATAGCCGGCATCCGTGAGTGAACCGGCGTGTCAAACTCAATCTCCAGCAGATCTCCCGGATTCAGCAGGATGCCCGCATACAAAACCATTCCACCTTCGCTCAATTCGGTGCCGCGCCCGGTAACCACGGTCGTCGAAAAGCCTTTGGAGGTTACTACCCGTACGGGCATGTCTACGGGCAGGCGATCCCACCGGCGGGTGTTGGGGGTTGTCTGCATCAGCGGGAATTTTCCTCTATCCGGCGCCTTCCCTCAAATTACGAAGGGGAAATGAGCCTTTGGTCAGTAGTACACCGCAAAACGAGGCGCTGGGGAGGCTGTGGCAACCATGCTCAAGAGCAGCAGTTATATCCACAGGAGGCCATTTGTCACCGAGCGACCTGCGGGCTTAGCCTGTCGAGAGGAGTAATCTATGACTACGATCGACGCCAGCCTCTCCGCCGAAGCCTTCGAACTCAGCCCCTACGCACCGACCCGCTCTACCATTACCGCAAAGCCACTCAATAACGAGGAACTACGCAAAACCGAGATCTACTGGCGAGCCTGCAACTATCTCAGCCTGGGGATGATCTACCTGCAGGAAAACCCGTTGCTCGCCGAGCCGCTGCGGCCCGAGCACATTAAGAACCGGCTGCTCGGCCACTGGGGATCGAGTCCGGGATTGTCGTTCATGTACGTGCACCTGAACCGGCTGATCAAAAAGTACGACCAGGAAATGATTTTTCTTGCCGGTCCCGGGCACGGAGCGCCGGGTGTTCTCGGTCCGACGTACCTGGAAGGCACTTACTCTGAGACTTATCCGGAGAAGAGTCTGGATGTTGATGGCTTGCAAGAGTTTTTTCGACAGTTTTCGTTTCCTGGCGGAATCGGCAGTCACTGCACGCCCGAAACGCCGGGATCCATCCATGAAGGCGGAGAACTCGGCTATGTGCTCTCTCATGCTTGCGGCGCTGCCTTCGACAATCCCGACCTGATCGTCGCCGCTGCGGTGGGCGACGGCGAATCTGAGACCGGACCACTCGCCACTTCGTGGCACATCAACAAGTTTCTGAATCCGGCGCGTGACGGCGCGGTCCTGCCCATCCTCCACCTGAACGGCTACAAGATCGACAATCCGACATTGCTGGCACGCGTCTCGCACCTGGAACTGGAGAACTTGTTCCGCGGCTACGGTTGGACGCCTTACTTCGTCGAAGGTTCCGATATCGATGCCATGCATCAGGCCATGGCGGCGACCACCGAGCATTGTGTTCAAGAAATCCGCGAGCATCAGCGAACTGCCCGCCAACAGGGCATAGTAAGCCGCCCCCGCTGGCCCATGATTGTGTTGCGCTCACCGAAGGGCTGGACGGCTCCGCGCGAAGTCGAAGGCCATTTTCTCGAGGGCTTCTGGCGGGCTCATCAGGTACCGTTGCCCGGTGTCAAGAAAGATCCCGAACAACTTCGTGTTCTTGAGAACTGGATGCGCGCATTGAAGCCCGAGTCCTTCTTCGATGGCAATGGTAAGCTCGCGCCCGTCTTCGCCGACCTGGCGCCATCCGGCACGCGGCGAATGAGCGCCAGTCCCCACGCCAATGGCGGACGCCTCAAGAAGGCCCTGCGCCTTCCCGATTTCCGCAACTACGCCGATAAATGCGAGAAGCCAGGAACGACCCTGTCCGAAAATACGCGCCCGCTCGGCGCTTTTCTTCGTGACGTGATGAAGCTGAACATGCACAACTTCCGGGTCTTCGGGCCGGATGAAACCACCTCGAACAAACTCGACGCGATCTACGCCGTGAGCAAGAAATTCTGGATCGAGGAATCTTTTCCGGAAGACAAGGACGGGGGCAATCTAGCCTCTGACGGCCGCGTCATGGAAATGCTCAGCGAACACACCATGGAAGGGATGCTGGAAGGCTATCTCTTGACGGGGCGACACGGTTTCTTGTCGACTTACGAATCGTTCGTGCATGTCATCGACTCGATGTTCAACCAGCATGCCAAGTGGCTGGAAATCTGCAATCACCTCTCCTGGCGGCAGGCCATCGCTTCCTTGAACCTGCTGATCACTTCCACGGTGTGGCGGCAGGATCACAACGGCTTCACCCACCAGGATCCCGGCTTCCTCGATGTGGTGGTCAACAAGAGCGCAAATGTCACCCGCATCTATCTGCCCCCGGATGTGAATTGCCTGCTCTCGGTCGCGGATCACTGTCTGCGCAGCCAGAACTACGTGAATGTGATCGTCTGCGACAAGCAAAAGCATCTGCAGTATATGAATATGGAGGCTGCGATTATTCATTGCACCAAGGGTATCGGCATTTGGGATTGGGCGAGCAACGATGAGTCCGGCGAGCCGGATGTGGTGATGGCTTCCGCCGGCGATATTCCCACCCAGGAGGCCCTGGCCGCGACTGCGATGCTTCGCCAAGAGTTCCCGGACCTCAAGATCCGGTTCATCAACGTCGATCGATCTGTTCAAATTGCAGCCCAGCACCGAACACCCGCACGGACTCTCGGACCGGGAGTTCGATTCGCTGTTCACGGTCGACAAGCCGGTCATCTTCAACTTCCACGGCTATCCGCAACTGATTCATCGCCTGGCCTATCGCCGCACCAACCACGACAACATTCATGTTCGCGGATACAAGGAGAAAGGCAGCATCAACACGCCGCTGGAATTGGCCATCGACAACAACATCGACCGCTTCAGCCTGGCCATGGACGTCGTAGACCGCGTGCCGCGATTGCAGAGAATCGGCGGCCACGCCAAGGAGAGATTCCTGAACCAACAGATCGAATGCCGGAATTACGCGCACCAGCACGGCATCGACAAACCGGAAGCGACAGACTGGACGTGGCCGTACTGAGGCGCCTTAATGACCGTAGAGCGATTCCGCAGTGAGTGCATCTGGTTTGAAAGGGCGCGCCGTCAGTTCTGCCACGGCAAAGTCTTGTCATCCTGAGGCGCCGTTCTTTGGCGCCGAAGGATCTATGAACTACCCGCCAGTTGCACAGGTCCTTCGGCAGGCAAAAGGCGCCCGCCTCAGGATGACAACTCAAGCTAAACCGACTGTAGCAACTCAAAAACTAAGACGTTCGCATTACGACGGGTGTGGTACGCCCTTTATTACGCGAACCGTGTCCCGCGCGATGAGTAGTTCTTCATCCGTCGGAATCGCGTAAGCCAGTAACTTGGAGTCCTCGGTCGAAATCATGCCTTCGCGGCCAACCGTCTCCTGATTCTTCGCTGCGTCGAGATGAAGCCCGGCCCATTCCATTCCGGCGCAGATCCGCGCCCGAACCTCGGGCGAGTTTTCTCCGATGCCGCCGGTGAACACCACGGCATCGGCTCCGCCCATCGAGGCCAGGAAGGCGCCGATATATTTCCGCGCCCGGTAGCAGAAAATTTCGATGGCCAGCCGGACCCGCCGGTCGTCATGCTCTTTCAGTTCCGCCTGCAACTCGCGCATGTCATTGGTGAGTCCGGAAATGCCGAGCAGGCCAGACTGCGTATTCAGCAGCGTATCGACCTCCGACGGCGACAAGCCTTCTTTCCGGCCGATGACACCGACGATTGCCGGATCAAGGTCGCCGGAGCGAGTGCCCATGACCAGACCCTCTAGCGGGGTCATGCCCATGGAGGTATCCACGGAAAATCCTCCCTTGATGGCGGTGGCGGAACACCCGTTTCCCAGGTGAAGGGTGATGATGTTGGTCTGCTCCCGCGTCAATCCCCGCAAGGCGCGATAGCGGAACGCAACGTACCGATGGGAGGTTCCATGAAATCCGTAACGTCGAACGCGGTGCCGGCGATACAGATGATAGGGAACGGCGTAAAGATAGGCCTGTTCAGGAATGGAATGATGGAATGAGGTGTCGAACACCGCCACCTGGGGCACGTCCTTGCCAAAGATTTCCCGCGCCGCCACGATGCACTTGATGTTATTCGGATTGTGCAGCGGTGCAAGTTCGATGCAGTCCTCGATCCCCTTCAGAACCTTGTCGTCGATGAGAGCAGATTCCTTGAACTGCTCTCCGCCATGCACAACGCGATGTCCCACGGCATGCAAATCGGCGGTGCTCTTGATCTCTTTCACCCCCGATCGATCCGAGGCGATGTAGCGAACCAGGTATTCCAGGGTCGCCGTAAGGTCCCGCAACGAAGCCGTGAACCTCTGGCTTGGCTGATCGCGATACTGAATCTTGCACGATCGCCTCGCCGCCAATGTCCTCCACCTCGCCCCGGCAGATGCGCTCGTCTTTGTATTGTTGGATCCGCTCCAGATCGGTGGCGATCACTTGAAACTTAAGGCTCGAGCTTCCCGAGTTGAGAACCAGGACATTCATCGCAAGGCTTTCTCCGGCTGGCAGGGTTCAAACTTCAAACAAAGATTAAGCTGTGCCCCCTGTGGACAGCAACGTTCTTCTGATCGGTCATCCCGAGCGCAGCGAGAGATCTTGGTGTTTGCTTGGCAGCGGCAACACTGGTAGTGCGGGGCAAGAACCTATATCCCTCGCTTCGCTCGGGATGACACTAATGCCGGTTTCCGCTAGTGTCCTGTCCCGGAAATACGTTCACATAGTCGCTGGACTTTAGCGAAGATGGAATCTGCTGTTGCCGTCCAGACGAAGGGCTGGGCGTTCTGGTTATCGTTTTCGACGAATTGATCGATCTTGGTCACCAGTTCTTTCACGCTGCGAAAGGTTCCGCGCCGGATAGCTCGTTGCGTGATCCGGTTGAACCAGATCTCCACCTGATTGAGCCAAGAGGCGTAAGTCGGAGTGAAGTGCACATGAAAGCGGGGTCGCGTCGCCAGCCAGCGCTTCACACGTGGATGCTTGTGGGTCGCATAATTGTCCACGATCACGTGCACGTCCAGGTCCGGCGGCACGTTGTTGTCGATCTGCCGCAGAAAGTCCAGATATTCTTGATGCCGATGTCGTTGCCGACACCGCGTGAGTACCGTGCCCTTGGCCGTGTCCAGCGCGGCAAACAGGGTCGTGGTGCCATGACGCCGGTAGTCGTGGGTTACGCCTTCGACGTATCCCAGTCCGATGGGCAGCATGGGCTGGGTGCGCTCCAGCGCCTGAATCTGGCTCTTCTCGTCCACACACAGCACCACCGCGTTCTCCGGGGGATGCAAGTACAGTCCCACGATGTCGCGCACCTTCTCCACGAAAAACGGATCGGTCGAGAGCTTGAAGTGGCGCTGCCGGTGCGGCTCCAGCCCGAAGGCCCGCCAAATGCGGTGCACCGTGGATTTCGAAAGCCGGGTCTGGCCTGCGATTTGCCGCACACTCCAGTGGGTGCCGCCTTTCGGTTTCGTCTCCAGGGTTTTGCGCACCAACTGGGCCACTCGTTCATCGCTGATCGGTCGCGGACGGCCTGGGCGCAACTCGTCATGCAGTCCCGCCACCCCCTGCTCCACGAAGCGTCGCCGCCATTTGCCCACGGTGGCGTTGCTCAATCCCAATTGCCGGGCAATCTGTTGGTTCATCTTTCCCGCCGCGCTCAGCAAAACAATTCGTACCCGAGTTACCAGTCCCGCCGGAAGCGAACGGGAACTGGCCATGCTTTCCAGTTGCGCACGCTGCTCCGGGCTCAACACCAACGCCGCTTTCGGTCGTCCCATCGCCATAGGCACCTCCATTGTGCATCAGAGACACCTATTTACCTTGCAATACTAATGCCACTTACTTATGGGACACTACACTAGCAAGTGACTGAACAGACGAGGGATCCGGCGATCAAAGGTCGTGGGAACAATCCGCCTACAATATTCTGGTCGCTCGCTCGTCTACACAAGTAGATGGACCAGGCGCTGAAAAGACAGTGGCCGATGACGGAGCAGGATCAACGCATCTCTGAAGCGATTTCCCGCGACCGGCCCCGGCTGCGCAATTTCATCCGCAAACGCGTTGCCGATGTGGCCGATGCCGAGGACATCCTGCAGGACGTCTTCTACGAACTCGTCGAGGCGTACCGGATGATGAAACCGGTGGAGCAGGTCACCGCTTGGCTGTTCCAGGTTGCGCGCAACCGGATCACCGACCTGTTCCGCAGAAAGAACCGGGAAGAGTCAAGAACTGAGCCAGCCACAGTGGCAGAGGATGGTGAAGTGCTGTTGCTGGAAGAACTGCTTCCCTCCCCTGTTGCCGGACCCGAGGCGGCCTACGCGCGGAGCGTGCTACTCGAAGAACTGGATCATGCGCTCGACGAACTGCCGGAGGAGCAACGCGAAGTGTTTATCAGGCACGAGTTCATGGGTTACAGCTTCAAAGAGCTGTCGGCGCAATCCGGCGTCGGTGTGAACACGCTGTTATCGCGCAAGCACTCTGCAGTTTTGCATCTGCGCAAGCGACTGCAGGCTATCTACGATGAATTTACGAAACGATAGGACTTAACTATGAGAAGAAATCGGTTTCTACGAGTATTGATGTTCCTGCCTCTTGCCGTGCTCTTTCTGGCGGTGTTTAGCTTTGTCGTGATGAGCTTGTGGAACTGGCTCATGCCCGCTCTGTTCGGCTGGCATCTCCTCACCTTCTGGCAAGCCCTCGGCCTCCTGATTCTTTGCAAGATACTGTTTGGCGGATTCCGTGGTGGCCCCCACCGCCACTGGAACTGGCGGCGGCGCATGATGGAGCGCTGGGGTCAAATGACTCCGGAGGAGCGGGAAAAATTCCGCCAAGCCATGGCCGGATGCTACTCATTCGGATCGCATGCGCCGGAGGCGAAGTCTTGAAGAGCAGAGTGAGCCAAGAATCCCGCTC
The DNA here is from genome assembly GCA_963819035.1 of uncultured Acidobacteriaceae bacterium. Taxonomy (GTDB): domain Bacteria; phylum Acidobacteriota; class Terriglobia; order Terriglobales; family Acidobacteriaceae; genus Sulfotelmatobacter. The sequence goes on from CAWFUU010000012.1 coordinate 502,336, forward strand.
GACACGGAAATGAGGATTACCACATGGGAAAACGCATTTGTCCCTGGTGGCTCGGCTACGTCTTGGCCAGCCCTGTGCGCCGACTCTTCCACGACCCCGCCGCCATCGTGCAGCGCTACATCCGGCAAGGAATGACGGTTCTCGAGCCCGGGCCGGGTATGGGCTTCTTCACTCTCGAGTTGGCGCGCCGGGTCGGTCCGACCGGGCATGTCGTGGCCGTAGACGTCCAGCCCCGGATGATCGCCGGCTTGAAACGCCGCCTGGCCCGAGCCAGGTTGCTGGAGCGCGTGGACGCGCGTGTGGCCACGGCCGATTCTCTTGGCTTGGCGGATCTGCGCGGGAAAATAGATTTTGCGCTGGCGATGGCCGTCGTACATGAGACTCCCGGCCCCGGTTGGTTCTTCGGCCAAGTTGCCGAAACGATGAAGCCCGGTGGAATGGTCCTCCTGGCTGAACCGTCTGGGCACGTGAAAGACGCGGACTTCCAGGCCGAAATTGATGCCGCCGCTGGCGCAGGCTTGGTCGTGACCGAACACCCTGCAATTCGCCACAGCCAAACCGCATTGCTGAAAAAGAACTGACTTTGATCTTCGCGTGTCAGCGTGTTCTTCTCGGAACCTCGCTCCCGAAAAAATCAGCAAACTTGTGTGCAGCATCACAGCGCAGCACTCTGTTGACGTGCGACAATATGCCCTGCATCGCGACGGGCTGCAGTCCAAATTTACAACGCCCGCCGCAGATCATCGGCAAGCTGACTGGAAGGAGCACCCAGAATGCCGGATTGGGCATGGATGATTGTCTTGGTCGTCGGCTACGTCGCATTGACGCAATGGCTGCTCCCCAAGCTGGGAGTGCCGACCTGACGCGCCAATTCCTGTTCCGTCGAGTCTCGACGGAGTGCCAAACCGGTCCCTAGGGAAGGAAAATAGCTCGCTTCCTATTGCGGATACCACTCCAGTAGCCGTACCTCGATCCCGGAGCCCTCGAGACCCTTCCGAAACACTGCAAGGTCGGATCCGCGATAGTGATAAGGGATCACGACTTTCGGGTGGAAGGCTTTGACCGCGTCGGCAGCCTCGTCCGGGGGCATGGTGTAAGGCAGGTTCATGCACACAAAAGCGACGTCGATGTTCTTGAGCGCTCGCATCTCCGGCACTCCCTCGGTATCTCCGGAAAAGTAGAATCGAACGCCGCCATAAGTGAGGACGTATCCGTTGCCGCGGCCCTTGTCGTGAAATAACTTGCCGGGAGCCGGCCCGCGCTTCAGGTTGTAGGCCGGGATGGCCTCGATAGTCCAGCCCTGCCATGTCTTACTTTCACCGTTGGCGATCGGCTTTGCCGCGGTCACAGTCTGCACTACGGACGGGGCTGCCAGGATCTCCGTTCCTGCCTTGCTCACCTCCGCAATCGACGCGGGATCCATGTGATCTCCATGGATATCCGTTATCAAGATCAAGTCTGCCTTCGGGTGTTCGGCCAACTTCGCAGGCTTCGCCGGATCCAGATAAATGGTCTTCCCGCCCGCCTCGATCAGCGTGCTGGCATGGAAGAGGGGCGTGATCTTTACCGGCCCCGCCGATGTTTCGAACGTCTGCATTTGTGAGTACCCAAACGATGACATCATGAGCATCGAGCAAGCTAGAGTCAGAGGTAGTTTCATTTCAGCCCTCAGTGAGGTTTGTCTGTCAGTAACACCGAAAACCATCTGTCGGGATTCACGCCCGTCAGGTAATTCTCATTCCTGTTTGACGACGTGTTCGCTCGCAATGCGGAAACCGGTATTCGCGGCGGGAACTCCCGCATACACCGCTGTTTGCAGCAGGACTTCTTTGAGATCGCACGGTTCAAGTTCATGTGCCAAGCCCGCGCGTAAGTGAAGTGTAAACTCTTCCCATCGTCCCAGTGCCGCAGTGATAGCCAGCACCAGGAGTCGTCGCGTTCGAGCGTCCAACGCGGGACGCCTCCAGATCGTACCCCACGCATAGCGAGTGATCATTTCCTGAAACTCGCGGGTGAAGTCTGTGGTAGCGCTAATTGCCTTGTCAACATGAGCGTCGCCGAGGACGGCACGCCGCATCTCGAAACCAGCCTGCAACGAATCTCCACCATCTTGCGGTGGCATTAGGAATTCGAGCAGGCTCGCCGTGAACGAACGAGGTTGCTCGATATTCGACAAGTGGGCCGCCGGCAGGTGAAGAACCTGCGCCCCAGCAATTTCTCGAGCGAGAATCTCGCCGTGACCAATCCATGGCGTGGACACATCCTGATCTCCCGCGATCACCAGCGTTGGCGTCTTGATTTTAGGTAGCAACGCGGTATTGTCCAAATCCCGCAGGGCCGCACAACAGCCGAGATATCCGGCCGGATCGGTGCCAAGCAGCGTTGACCGAATCGACTCGGCGTAAGGATTCTTCTGCGCCCCAGTCTCCGGCGAAAAAAACCGCTGCATCGCCAGATCGACGACGGCACTCATCCCGCCCTTTCGCACCGCTGCGATCCGCGTATCCCAGTTGGCTCGCGGCACAAATTGAGGTGAGGTGTCGGCCAGAACAAGATGAGTGACTCGGTCCGGCGCATGGGCTGCAACCCACTGGCCGACTGCTCCTCCCATCGACAGACCGCAGAATGCAAACCGCGAAATCCCGAGCGCATCGGCAAGGCCGAGAACGTCGCGACCCAGCAATTCAATCGAGTACTCGCCCGCGGGAGCGTCCGAAGCGCCATGGCCGCGGGTGTCGTAGCGCAGGATTTGAAAGTAACGCAACAAATCCGCGATCTGCAGTTCCCACATCCCGTGGTCGGTTCCGATCGAGTGCGAAAGAATCAGCACTGGCCGCCCAGGCGTTCCCTCAAGGCGATAGAACAATCGCGCGTTCTGAATGGTGGCAAAGGGCAAAGCTATTGCTCCTTCTTGGTGTCTGCGTCCCGTCCGAAATCGGAAAGCAACGCCGCCCGGAATTCCTCCGCAGAACCCAGGTATTGTTCCGGCACTTCCAATTGGCGAAGCGCCCCAGGATCAAGATGGGCCGTCACTTCAGGAATCTCGGCGAGCGCTTCGGCAAGGTGTCTGCCTTCTACGATGCACTTCCTCGCAGCAGTCTCGAGTACCTTGTGGGCAACATCGCGCCCGAGTTTCGATCCCAGCAGCATCATGGCGCGTTCGGCAAAAATCACTCCGTTGGTCCGCTCGATGTTGGCCCGCATCTGTTCGGTGTCCACTGAGAGCCCTTCCGCGACCTCCGCCATGGAAGAGATCGCCAATCCGGTCGACTGTATCACCGCGGCCACAATCGGCCACTCCGCATGCCATCCACCGACTCCGCGCTCGTGCTCCTGCACCATCGCGGAAAGATACGACGCCACCAGTCCCGGAACGCGATGCGCCGCGCCCAAGGTGAGTGCGCAGGCAGTGGGATTCCGCTTATGCGGCATCGTCGAAGAACCACCGCGCCCTTCTCCCGCAGGCTCCGCCGCTTCGCCAACTTCGCTTTGCATCAGAAGGCTGATGTCGCCGGCCATCTTGCCCAGCGACCCCGTGAGCACACCGCACGCACAGATCAGCGCCGCCAGTCGGTCGCGTTGCGTATGCCAGGGCGCTTCCGGGGACGCCGGCAGACCAAGTTCTTCCATAAGAACCCGGCTAAGCCGAATTCCCTGATCGCCCAAGGATGCCAGCGTGCCACTGGCCCCACCAAACTGCATGATCGCGGCAGTCTTGAAGCCTGTGCGCAATCGATGCTTTCCGCGGCGGACCGCGCCCAGCCAGCCCGCGGCTTTCAGGCCGAAGGTCACGGGCGGCGCTGCCTGCAGGAGGGTCCGCCCGAGCATAACGCTATCTTTGTGTTGATCCACCAAATGGGCGAGAGCTTTTTCCAGCCGAACGAGGTCATCGTTGACCAGTGGCTCCGCCCTCTTGAGCAACAGAGACATTGCCGTGTCCGCCACATCCTGGCTTGTCGCCCCCCAATGAACAAAGCGCGCGGCTTCAGCACTGCTTTCTCTCACCTGCTCGGTAAGAGCCTTTACCAATGGAATCGCGGGCGTCCCGGCACGCAACGCTGCTTGAGCGAGCGCAGCAGAATTGAAGCTTTTGCTCTTTGCTGTCGTTGCAATCGCATCGGCGGCGGTTTGTGGAACGATGCCCAAGCGGGCTTCGGCGCGAGCAAGTGCGACCTCGAACTCCAGCATGGCCGTGAGGACCGAATCGTCGGAAAACAGTTCCGCAAGTGGTTCCGTGGTGGCCAGACTGTCGATCAATCGCACCGTCAATGCAGCCTCCTGGCGGGAGTTGACGCTGGTCTGCGGCTCTGGTTGCAGGGTTGCCGGGTCATCCCTGGATGATTACACATCAAAGAAGACAGTTTCGCTCTCGCCGCTAAGGTGCACGTCGAAGCGCCAGTGACCGGGTTGCTTTCCATCTGGACGCGCCATCAGGGTATCGCGGCGCCTGGTAGGAACCAACGCCAGAATCGGATCGGTTTCGTTCGACGGATCTCCGGCAAAGTAAATGCGCGTCGACAGGCGCTTTAGAAGCCCTCTGCCCAGGACTGACACGTTGATGTGAGGCGCTTGCGCATTGCCGCCTGGCCCCGCTACCTGTCCTGGCTTGATCGTTTCGAACGAGCAGGCCCCATCCTCGCCGGTCGACATTCGCCCGAAACCGCGAAACGCTGGATGCACATTCTTACTCCCAGCATCTTCCGGATGGTTGTAGTGCCCATCCGCATCCGCCTGCCAGAGTTCAATCATTGCGTCCGGAACGGGCGCGTTGTCTCCATCCAGCACGTGGCAGGTGAGCCACACTCGTTCGCCCTTCACGCCTTGGCCGACCAGGCAAGGAACGGATCTGCGATCTGTGAGCCCCAGGTGCAGATAGGGCCCAACGGTCTGCGACGGGGTCGGAGTACGGTCCATGTCAATCCTCAAATGGAGTAGCCTCGCGTCCACGCAGCACGATGTCGAAACGATAGCCGAGCGCCCACTCTGGCTTCGTGCTTGCCAAGTCAAACTTCGAGATCATACGCTGCCGGGCTTTCTCATCCGGAACCGACTGCATGATCGGATCATAAGCAAACAGCGGATCGCCCGGAAAGTACATCTGGGTGATCAGACGTGTCACAAACGCCGGTCCAAACAGAGAAAAGTGGATATGCGCCGGCCGCCACGCATTGTCGTGATTGCGCCACGGATACGCTCCCGGCTTGATGGTCACAAATCGGTAACAGCCGTTCTCATCCGTCATCGTTCTGCCGGTACCCGTGAAGTTGGAATCGAGCGGCGCTGGGTGATCGTCCCTGGCGTGGGCATAGCGCCCCGCAGCGTTCGCCTGCCAGATTTCGATCAGACTGTTCGACACCGGGTGGCCATCTCCGTCCAATACGCGACCGCTCACGATAATTCGTTCACCTAACGGGTCACCCCGATGCTGAACCGTAAGATCATTGTCATTCGGACCGATGGCAGAATGCCCGAATACGGGCCCCGTGACCTCTGAGATCGTGTGCGGCAAGAAAATCAACGGCTGAGAAGGCGCTCTGCGCCGCGTCGCGCGGTAACCGGGATAGGCGGATTCAGGTTGAGTCCCAAGTTCACATCGGCGATACGGAACGACAGACCCCGCCGGCTTGCTGTCCTTCGACGGAGTCAACGAAGAAGACATTGTGTTCTCCTTGCGCGTAACCAATGCCAGATCACCCCTACTGCAATAGAGGAATGTCCTTCACCGAAGGCGGTTGCGGGATCGACTTCAAGAAAGCGTAAATATCAGCCAGGTCCGCGTCCGATACGACCTTGCTTGTGTAGGGCGGCATCTGCCCCCTGGGTTCGCGCACGTACGTGCTGAATGCTGTCAACGGAATCGGATTCGGCGCAAGACGGGACCCGCTGGTTCTTGACCCTTGCGCCTGCCTGCCATGGCACTCGTAGCAGCCGTAGCTGGTATAGAGTTCCTTCCCCTTCTCCACATTTCCGCTTGCGGTCGCAGACTTCTTGTTGGCGACCGATGTTTGCGAGCCCGCCTCAACACAGAACACCAGGAGTGCCATCGCCGTCACAGTGGTGAGCAACACGCTGCAGAAAGCCCTGCTTTTCTTCAAGTCTCTCTCCTGATCGCAGTAATAAAACCGAACTCCTACCGCGGCTGAGTCACCACATCGACCAGCGCCGGCTCCCCCTTTTCCACCACTTCGATCGCACGGCGGATCGCAGGGCCTAGATCGTTCGGGTTCGTGATCGGTCCCTCAGCGTGTACACCCATGCTCTGAGCCAACTTCGCATAGTCGATTTCCGGACCGGTGATCGTGGTGCCGATCGTGGCACGAGTGATGCCCCGATTGTGCCGGTCGGCCATGCGCTGCACGTGCATCAATTCCTGATGCCATCCCCGGTTGTTATGCATGATGCTGAGCAGAGGGATGCGATGATGCGCTGAGGTCCACAGAATGCCCGGCGCATACATCAAGTCTCCGTCGCACTGAATGGCGACCGTGAGCCGGCCATGCTTCCGGTTCGCCAGAGCAGCCCCGAGAGCCGCCGGCGCCGCATACCCGATGCCATGCCCTCCCGCCCCTCCAATAAACTGATAGTGCTTATCGAACGACCACAATCGTAATGGCCAATTACTGATCCAGGGAACGGTCTCGGTCACGAGCGACCAGTCTTTGTCTTTGATCTGTCCCCAGATCTCTGCGCACATGCGGGCCGTGCTGATGGGACTTGCATCCCAGGCGTAAGTTGCCTCATGGCGAGCTTGCTCCAAAGCATTCTGACGCGCCTCCGCGAATTCTTTGCCACGTTGTTCGTAAACTCGTTTGCGGTCGCCCGTGATCCCCCGCTTCACCGCCTCGATCAGCGACGGCAAGGTGGCCTCCGCATCGGCGGCCATGGCCAGGTCGACTTCGGTGTAGCGCTGGAAGTCCTGATAATTACTTTTGAGATACAGATCGTTCGCCGTGATGCTGATCAGCTTCGCGTTCGGATTCACCAGCGGCTCTGAGGAGCGCACCAGTTGTTCGCGGAAAGAGTTCACCGTTCCCCAGAAGTCACCGACTTCGAGACCAAGGATTACGTCCGCCCCGGCAATCAAAGAGGTCGCTTGCGCCGACTGGTTCAAGGGGTGAAGCGAGGGGAAGTTCATACGCCCACCCTGATCGATGACTGGAGCCTGCAAAGTTTCCGCCAACTCGATCAGCAACGTGACCCCGGCGGGAGTCCGCGCCGCGCGATCCGCAATGATCACGGGATTTTCCGCGGCCACCAGAAGCCGCGCCGCTTCAGCCACCGATCCCGTGTCCCCCTGAGGGGGCGTCGCCAGTGTCAGCCTCGGCACGCGCCAGTTCGTATTTTCTGCAATACCTTTTTCCTGAAGCTCGCTGTCGACGACCAGCAACACCGGTTCCAGCGGCGGCGTCATAGCGATCTTGTACGCGCGCACAGCCGACTCGGCATAGTGCGGCAGCGAGGCCGGCAGATCGTCCCATTTAACGAAGTCACGCACTAACTCCGCCGCGTCCTGCACGCTGTGATCCCATTCCGGCCCCGGCCGGCGCAGCGTCGCATCGACCATATTTCCCATCGTCATGTAGATCGGCACGCGGTCGCAAAACGCGTTGTAAATCGCCATGGAGGCATGCTGCAGTCCCACCGTGCCGTGGAGAAAAACTCCCATCGGCTTGCCTTCAATCTTGGAATACCCGTGCGCCATCCCCACGGCCGACTCTTCGTGGCAACAGGTAATGAACTCCGGATTCTTGTTGCCTCCGTAGTTGATAACCGACTCATGCAAACCGCGATAGCTCGATCCTGGATTTGCCGCGACGTACTCGACCCCCAGAGACTTAATCACATCGACCATGAAATCTGCGCCGGGCCGGTCGGTAGTCAACACTTCCGCCACCGGATCGCCGGTTTCCGCTTGCTTCGACATGGGTGGAGGCGTCCTCGCCGCTCGCGTCCCCGAGTCTTGCGCGCCTACCGGAGTCACGGCAGCAGCCAGCGCCGCCACCCCAGCTGCCGACCCCCTCAAAAAGTCGCGGCGGTTGACCGATTCCTTTTTGGATCTACCCAATTAATCCTCCCCTTTCGTTCTCGACCATCAAAGCGAAACACCGGTGTAGGACAATCGTAATTATTCGCAATCTTTGAAGCCGCACGACGTTCAGCGGAGCAAAGGACTCAATAGCGCGGCATGCTCCTGCAAAATGGGCAAAAAGCGGTGGATCATCTCTGCTGAAGACACACGCGCGGCATGTACGCCAACGTTCATCGCCGCCACTACGCGGTTTTGGAGGTTCTTCACCGGAACCGCAATCGAGCGCAGGCCCAGCTCCAGCTCCTCATCGGCCAACGCGAAGCCATCCCATCGGACCCGCCGGATGATTTCGCCCAGTAGCCGCTTGTCGGTGATGGTCTTCGGCGTGAGCGCCTTAATGTCGACACGATCCAGATATGCGGCCAAGTCAGGCTCCGCGAGCGAGGCCAGCAGTACTCGCCCCATCGACGTGCAGTACGCCGGTAGCCGGCTGCCAATCGAAAGCCCGACCGACATCACTCGCTTGGCAGTCGATCGAGCGATGTAGACGATTTGGTCGCCATCCAGAACAGTGAGCGAACTGGATTCATGAACCAGCTCCGTAATTCTTTCCAACGTGGGTTGGGCCATCGCTGGAAGAGAACTGGATGCCAGGTAAGAGAATCCAAGTTTCAGAACCCGCGTCTTCAGCCGATAAGTGCGGCCTGAGGATTCCACGTAGCCGAGCATCTCAAGAGTGATCAGAGACCGGCGCACCGCAGCCCGGGAAAGCTTGGTTGAGCGAGCAACATCCGCAGCCGTTTGCCCCTCGGTGTGGCCCTCGAAGGACTCGATCACTCGCAGCCCTCGAGCTAGCGACAGAACGAAATCGGGATTCCCGTCAAAGGGTGCGAACTCATCGGGAACGCCCGTCTCGATGGCCTCGTCGGAGGGAGTGAGCAGTTCCGTTTCTAGTCGTTTCGACAACATGGGAAGAGTCAGAGAGCGATATTCGCACAGATGTACAGAAAAATAAAGTCCAGATTGGGGCTTGACGTGGATTCCGAAGCATTGCGATACTCTCAGCGCACAAAAAAGCTATAATCGCACAAACTCGGGACGTCAGCACGTATGTACGGTGTGTCGAGTCTCCATCCAACTGAGAGCCAAAGACACCGGCGGTTCGGTCCGAAATCATTGGAGAATAATGGGAAAGCTACGACTGTCCCTGGCCTGCTGGAACTATGACCGCACCCGCGGACTTCTCGAAGGCCGAATCCCGGTCGACGGGATCGATCTCACGTACCTCAACCTGCCCGTGGAAGAGACCTTCTTCCGCATGCTGCGCCATCACGAGTTCGACGCCGCGGAAATGTCGCTCGCCTCCTATGTGCTTTCTCTTTTTGCCGATGACCCGCCCTTCATCGCGATTCCCGTTTTTCCGTCGCGATTCTTTCGCCACTCATGTATCTACATCAACCGCAACAGCGGCATCCGGGAACCAAAGGATCTGATCGGCAAGCGGGTCGGTACGCCTGAGTATCAGATGACGGCAGGAGTCTGGATCCGCGGCATTCTCAGCGACGAGTACGGGGTGCCCGTCAGCAAGCACGAATTATTTCAACGGTGGAGAAGAGGAACCGGGCCGTCCGGAGAAGCTCAAGCTCTCGCTCCCCCCTGAGATTCATCTCGAATCGATCCCCGCCGACAAGACGTTGTCCGGCATGCTCGATTCCGGCGAGATTGACGCTCTTTACACCGCGCGCATGCCTTCCACCTTCTTGCGCGGCTCTGGGACGGTGAAGCGCCTGTTCGAAGACTATCCCTCTGTCGAGCGTGAGTATTACCAGCGGACCAAAATCTTTCCCATCATGCACACCGTAGTCATTCGTCGCGATGTATACGAGAAACACCCCTGGGTCGCCCAATCCTTGTACAAAGCATTTGTGTACGCGCAACGGGAGGTTTACCAGGAGCTGTACCAGACGGCCGCACTCAAATTCATGCTGCCTTGGCTCATTCGGCACGTAGAAGATACTCGCAACCTCATGGGACAGGATTTCTGGCCCTACGGCTTCGAGCCGAACGTGCTACCGCTCACAACGTTCCTTCGCTACTCGCACGAGCAGGGCCTGGCGAGACGAATATTGAAGCCTCAGGAACTTTTTGCCGCTGAGTCATTGGAATCGTTCAAGATCTAGCGTACCGAACCAAGCGCTGAGCCATGGGAAATCCCAATTTGACGTTGGCAGACAAGGCAGTCTCTGGCCGTTGGTGGGCGCTGGGTCGAGGCGATATCGACGCCACAGTTGCGCAGGTTGGCTTCAACCTGGCGCAGATGATCATCCCCGTCTTTCTGCTTGCCCCGATCGGAATATCTCTCGAATTCAGCGTCAGTCACCTGCTTCCCGGATACGCGCTCGGGTTCCTCGCCGGTTCCCTTGGACTCACTCTATTGGCGGTTCGCCTGGGCCGTCGGGAGGCACGTAACGACGTTACTGCTCACGTGTACGGAAACAATGTTCCCGCCATCATTGCCTACACGCTGTCAATCGTCCTTCCCGTCTACCTGCAAACCCATGATCCGATCGCCGCATGGCAAACGGGTGCCGCCGCGGTGGTCTGGACTGGCCTCATCAAGCTGGTCGCGGCTCCATTCGCAGGCGTGTTCCGTCGCTTCATTCCTGTGCCGGCGTCGATGACGGTGTTCGGCGCGGCGATGTACAGCTACCTCGCTCTGGTGTTATTGCAGCGCGTATTCGATCAACCTTTGGTAGGAATCATCGCCCTTGCGATCGTCGCGGTTAGCGTTCTTGCGAACGTCCCGATCACGCGCTGGCGAATCCCCCCGTTCATCGTGGCTTGGCTGATCCCGCTGGCCGTGGGCCTGCTCGTCGGCTATGTACATCCGAAGTGGCAGAGCTCATCGATCCGGCTGCCGCTGGTTGCGTCGCTCGGTCCCCTCCGCAGCCTGGCACTGGCTCTGCCCTATTTCTCTGTAGTTGTACCGATGTCTATTTATCAAATCCTGCAAGACATCGCCGCCGTCGAAGGCGCCACTGCCGCCTCCGACAACTATGACGCCCGCAGCATCGTAGCCTGTGATGCGCTGGCCACCATGGTTTGCGGCGCTGCAGGCAGCGTGATCACCCCGGTCGTGTATGCCCTCCACCCACCCTACAAGGCTATGGGCGCCCGCATCGGTTTTGCCTTCTGGACCCCGATCATCTTCCTGGCCATCGTGATGAGCGGTCTCACTCTGTTCATTGCGCAGCTGTTTCCGTGGCCAATTCTGGCCGCCATGATCGCGTATGTTTCAGTTGGCGTCGGCATGGCCACGCTGCGGCGCGTCGATCGCAAATATATCGGCGCGGTTCTTCTCGGATTCGTCCTGCCTGCCGGCGCCGTCGTCGCGGCGGCGGTAAACTCCGCGCTTCCGGCGCTGAAGCTTTCAGCCGCCAATCCGGATGTGCAGGCGGCGCTGAACCAGTCGATCTACTGGCAGTCGGTCCAGGGACTGGGGAGCGGCTTCCTGTTTCTTGTGCTGGTGGTCGCCGCGCTGATTACCGAGTTGATCGATAGAAATTTCGTCCGCGCCGCCCTGTGGTGTGTTGCTGCGTCATTGTTTTCCTGGCTCGGCCTGATGCATTCACCCATCTTTCGCTGGGCCGCGCAACCGGGATATGCCGCGGGCTGGATGGCCGCCGCAGTCATCGTGTTCTCCGCTCGATGGTGGAGAGGAGACTCGCCCGTAATCTCCACAGAAACGCACCGGACCGATGTCCTGACGCATAAAGAGAGCTGAGGAGAGTCAGCGGTACGGCAGGCCCGGATCATTGAACATCGTGGGATTGGTGGAGCTAGTCGGGATCGAACCGACGACCTCATCGTTGCGAACGATGCGCTCTCCCAGCTGAGCTATAGCCCCGAACGCGGATTGAATGGCTGAACTATTTTAGCAGCGTTGCTGAATCCGCACCAAACATCGAACAAATCTAACCCGATCGGGAAGGCGCGTAAGAAAATAGCCTTGACGAAGGTCGCTCTCTTACGTCTAACTAGGACACAGCGGCGGGATGGCCGCTGTATTCGAGCGTCCCGATGTTTGCGCAACTGAATCTCGTGACTGCACGGCGCCAACGCATGATCCGCCTTGGCTCGCTTGCCCTGCATGCCGGGTTGCTCGCCTGGTTGCTGCATGCGCCTGAACCACGACGGCTCAACCCCAATTCGATCGCGCTGGGGCAAAATGGAAAGTCGGTCACCCGGCTCTACTGGCGCAGTAACTCTCCGGATGACAGCACCCATAGCTCGTCCGATGATGCGACTGAGCATTACCGTCGTCAGCGGCTTGGTCATGAAAGGCTGGCCTGGAAAGCGCCCACTTTACTCGCCAAATTGGCGCCCCCGGTTCCGCTCTCCCGCGCAGACGCCGAGGATACTTCCAAGAACCAGACGCTTTCGGCTCGAGGTCATGGCGCCCAAGCGGGCCTTCCCTACGGAACCCTAAAGAGCGGACAGTTGTACGGCGATGAGGTTCGCCCGGCTCTGCCGGTCACCACTTCCGATCCCGTCGTTTGGCCATGGCAGTTGCCTGATTCACCGGGCAACGAGGTGATCGAGATTACCATTGACGAGCGCGGAGAGATCGTTCGCAAGGTTGTGCTGCAAAGCCTCGGCCCAGAAATCGACAGCAAATGCCTGGCCGCGCTTGAGAACTGGCACTTCCACCCGGCCACGCTCAACGGCGCCCCCATCCCCTCCAAGCAAGATGCCATTTTCCCGTTCAAGGCAAGAGGCTAGATCCACAGCGATTCACCTCTCTTAATCAGCTCGCCCTTCGGATTCCTGTTTCCCGCCGGCTCCTATTTCCGCCGAAGTCCCCGCTATAATGAATGTGTGAACAAAAATGCAATTCAGCAGGTGGCGTCGGCAGACTTCCCTACCCGCTGGGGCCGGTTCCGCATTTATGGCTTTCGCGCGGAGTTTGGTTCCGACGGGAGCCGCCGCGTGGAAGAAGCTGTCGCCCTGGTGATGGGCGACGTGAAGTCGGAGGCACCGCTGGTGCGGATTCACTCGCAGTGCCTGACCGGGGATGTTTTCCATTCTCTCCGCTGCGATTGCCGCCAGCAACTCGAGTTGTCTTTGTCCATGATCGCCGACCAGGGGGCCGGCATTCTGATCTACGAGCAGCAGGAAGGACGCGGCATCGGCCTGATGGCCAAACTGCAGGCCTACGAACTGCAGGATGCGGGGCTCGACACCGTCGAGGCGAACGAACGCCTCGGCTTCAAGAACGACTACCGCGATTTCACGCTGCCGGCCGGAATTCTCAAGTCTCTCGGCGTCACCCGTGTCCGGTTGCTCTCGAATAATCCGGATAAGGTTGCGGCTCTGGAAGGCGCTGGTGTGAGTGTAGTAGAACGTATGCCTTGCGAAGTAACCCCCAGCCCGCACGCGGAAGAGTATCTGCGGACCAAGAAAGAAAAGATGGGACATCTTTTCACGTCCAGCTAGCCGGGCCACTCACACCGCGGCATCGCGCTGTTCCTTCCCTCCTCAACCATCGAGAGCCTTCCTGAGCGCGTTCTTCCTCTTCGCAGGCAGGTACCGCAAGGCTGCCTGAGCCAGGGCTAAATAGAGTCTCGCGGCCGGAACTCCACTCAAGACCCGCACATGCCGCTTCACGGTGTCGACGTCGCCGCGGACGATCGGCCCACTGAACGCGCCCGCAGCGCCGAAGGCAGCGTAGTTCGCCAGTGTCTGCCGCAGGATGGGAATCATTCGCCGTCTGGCGTCCTTTGGTTTGACCCCGGCCACGGCTGCCACCCGCTCTGTCGTGGCCAGAAGTGCGGTAAACAAAGGCGAAGCGAACGTACCCCAGGCGTGATACGCGGCCTTGTCGGCTTTGCGAATCGGGTAAGGGTGTCCGCCCAGGTCGTTCACGATACGGCGCGCGACCTTCACCGCGGCACCATTGCCCTCGATGGCGAATGGGACTCCCGCCAGCGACGGCAGCGAATCGCGGACAAATGTCATTAGCGGATGCACCGAAGCGACCGCAGCACCCCGCCGACGCAACGCACCCAATTCGTCGCTGGTCAACGCTCCGCTGGAATGCAACGCAACCTTCCTCGACCAGTCAATTTCTTGCGTCAGGGCCCGCGCCGCGTGGGCGATTTCGGAGTCGGGCACGCAAAACCAGACAACCGCGGCCTGCGTCTCCGCGGGAATTACTGCGGCGCGGGCGCCAGTTTCTTTGGCAATTTTCTGCGCCTTCCTCAATGATGTTCCACCAGAACGAGACAGCACACCCTCGATCTTGTATCCTGCGTGCCGCAATGACACAGCCAGCGCATGCGCCAGATTCCCTGCTCCGACGATCGTAATGTCTCGGCCTTGCTCGCATGCCGGGCAGCATAACAGAAGCGCCCCAACTCTCAACCACTCGGCCCGACACTACGTGACGCCCAGATTCGAAGCCGTGTTTTATATTGTTTCCATGGCTAAACCGCCTTCTCAGAACAAAGCTGGCAAGCGTGCCCGGGCCCGGCTGGTTTCCTCTCGCACGGTATATCGCGGGCCAGTTTTCTGGGTCTCCACCGACCAGGTCGAAGAACCCGGCGGAGTACGGGTACGACGCGATCTCATCCATCACTCGGGCTCGGTTGTTGTGCTTGCGGTGGACGATTCTGGCAAGGTGCCTCGCGTCCTTCTGGAGCGGCAGTACCGTCATGCCGCGAGCGATTACCTGTGGGAGTTGCCCGCTGGACGGATCGATCCTGGCGAGCAAGAGTTGAAGGCGGCTCAGCGCGAACTGATCGAGGAAACGGGCTACCGGGCCAGGACTTGGAAGCGAATCCTGAAGTTCTATGCCAGTCCCGGATTCGTAGCTGAAACCATGTCTGTCTTTCTGGCTACCGGCCTGCAGCTCGGCGAGGCCGAACCAGAAGAGGATGAAGTCATCTATAAGCGCCTGGTTCCGCTGCCCGCAGCCGTAAAGATGGTCCTCCGCGGCACCATTTGCGACGCCAAGACGATCTCCTCTGTGCTGTGGCTTGATCATATGACGCGGACGACGCCAACAAAGGGAACCCGCGCCGCCCGAAGAAGACCGGCAAGGTAGCGACTGTGCGCTAGGGCTCTTTTGTGCGCCAACGCGTACGCTCCCTCCAATCTCCCATTTTTGACTTTCTTTTGACCACTCTAGGGATTCATCTGCTTGACAGCCCACCCCTTCGGTTACAAAATGCATCCTATCGACTGCGGTGCACGCCCCTTGGCCCCCCATTAGGGACGTGCCGAAAGAGGGGGCTTTGTGGAACGTATGAAAGGAACCGTCAAGTGGTTCAATAACGCCAAGGGGTACGGGTTCATCGGGCGCGCGGATGGTCCCGATGTTTTTGTTCACTACAGCGCGATTACCTCCGAGGGGTACAAGAGCCTGCAGGAAGGCGACCAGGTGGAGTTCGAAATCACCGAAGGTCAAAAGGGGCCGCAGGCGGCCAACGTGTCCAAGGCTTCGTAAGGTACCCTGCTTCTGTCTGCCCCGTGACTGGACGCGCCCCATCAGGCTTTGTGTCTGAATTGGTTTTCTTCCTGACCGACGCTTGCCGACCAGCGCTGGCTCAAGCACCCCCATCTTGATTATCTTTAATCGGTGGATAACAAGGCCATCGCCAACATTCTCTACGAGACGGCGGACCTGCTCGAAATCGACGGGCAGGATTCGTTCCGCATCCGCTCCTACCGCAACGCAGCGCAAGCGATTGAAAATCACTCGCAGCAGATCAAGGACCTGATCGCTGATCCCAAGCAGGTTCTGGCTATTCCCGGCATCGGCAAGGGAATGCTGAACAACCTCAAGGAGCTTTTCGAAAGCGGCAAGCTCGCTATCCAGATGGAGCTGCTCGAGAAGTACCACCCGTCGATGCTGCAGTTGCTGAAGATTCAAGGCCTCGGACCGAAGACCATCAAGCTGATCTGGGACGCCTACCAAGTCAGCGACGTCGACGGCGTCGAGAAACTCGCGCGAGAGGGAAAGATTCGCGAGTTGCCCCGCATGGGCGAAAAGCACGAAGCCAAACTGCTGAAGGCCATCGAGGACTACCGCCGCATCGGGGGCCGCTACCTGATTGACGTGGCCGAAGAGGAGGCCGGCAAACTGACCGAGTATCTCCGCAAGTTCCCGGGCCTCGACAAGATCACGCCCGCCGGATCGCTGCGCCGCGGGCGCGACAGCGTGGGCGATCTCGACATCCTGGTCACTGGAAAAGCCTGCTGCTCCGAAGAAGGACGCCAGAAGGCCATCGCCTACGTCGCCAAGTATCCGCCGCTGATGGAGGTGATCGCCAGTGGCGACAACAAGATCAGCTTTCGGCTGCGCAGCGGCATGCAGGTCGACGTGCGCCTGCTTCCGCCGGAATCCTTCGGCGCGGCGATGCAGTACTTCACCGGATCGAAGGCGCATAACGTGTCCCTGCGCCAACGCGCGCTCAAGATGGGCTACACGCTCAATGAATACAGTCTGGCCACGCTCGAAGGCGAAAAGCCGGTTGCGGGCAAGACCGAAGAAGAAATCTACGCCAAGCTCAAACTCGACTACATTCCACCCGAGATGCGCGAGAACCTCGGCGAAATTGATCTGGCGGAAAAGCATGCCCTGCCTGCGCTGATCACGCAGGCTGACCTGAAGGGCGACGTTCACATGCACACGGTCGAAACCGACGGGAAGAACACGATCGAAGAAATGGCCGCGGCCGCCAAAGGGCACGGCTACCAGTACATGGCGATCACCGACCACTCGAAGAATCTCGCCTTCGCGAATGGCCTGGACGACAAGCGCGCGGTGGAACATATCCAGCGCATTCGTGAGGCGGGCAAGCGCATCGATGGCATCACCATCTTCGCTGGGATTGAAGTCGACATCCTGGCCGACGGTGATCTCGACCTCTCTGACGATGTGCTGGCGCAGATGGACCTGGTCATCGCGAGCGTGCACTCCGTATTCAATCAGGAACCGGCAAAGATGACCGAGCGCCTGCTGAAGGCGGTCGAGAATCCGAATACGTCGATCATCGGTCATCCCACCGGACGCATCCAACTGCGTCGCGACTCTTATCAATTCGACATGCATGTCGTGCTCACAGCGGCGGCGGCGAAGAAAGTCGCGATGGAGTTGAACGCCTATCCTGACCGCCTTGATCTGAACGACGTGCATCTGCGCCAGGCCAAGCAGCGGGGCGTAAAGATCGTCATCAATACCGACTCGCATCACACTTCGCACATGGACAAGATCCGCTATGGCATCCTACAGGCGCGCCGGGCCTGGCTCACCAAAGACGACGTGCTGAATACGCTACCCGTGGCGAAGTTCGCGAAGGCCATGAAGCATGGCCGGTGACGTTGACCAGGCTTAAGGTGCGGGCTGGCAACCGGAGATACCACCACAATTTTTTTCTTCGAACTGTGTAAAGTCTTCATTCTGTTTGGGTTACGAGGGGCAGCCCTGCCACTCCGAGGGCAAAATATTGATTCTGAACAAGTTGCTGGCAAAATATTCCGGAATAAGGACTTAGGGTAAGGCCGCGGTGGTGCCGCTGGTCCTTGTAGGTCATTTCGGGAATCGCGCGCATGCTCACAGTGTGCGCTTTCTATTGCCTCAGTAAAGGTTGTTCGTCACAAGAATGCGATTAATCCTGTGGAAAACAGACCGCTACGGTCGGGCGAGCGTCCAATCGTTCCGCGAAAGTAAAGCAGATTTCCTCCCTACGGTCGGAATGACAAGCAAGAGATTTGGGATTGATGACAGACCAAGAATTTGGGGCTAGAAGAACATCGATAAACTCCTCACGCCGTTGTCATTCCGAACCGGGGGCCAAGCCCAGTGAGGATCTGCTTCTTGGGCTTCGGCCTGTTTCAGCAAACCGTAGAACGGGAGATTCAGACTGCTTTCTATCATTCAGGCGTAGAATCAGGGCGGGCACGGCCCAAACGTATGCCTGATCAGACGCCTGTTCCCCCAGTTCCGCCGAAACCGCCAGCAGCTCCGGCCGTTCCCGCCGGTCCCACCATCAACATTGGCGAAGAATACGGGACGGCGAAAAAGAATCTGCCGCCGGCGAAGATCGTGTTGCTCACCATCGCCGCGGTCGTGGTGGTCGTGATATTCGCTTCGTTCCTGAAACGCGACAAACCGCAGGCATCGGGGACGATTGTGAACGTAGCGGCCGTGGAGGTTCCGGACCAGAACACCACCATGGTTGCCTTGACCTTTGCGCTGCATAACACCAGCGATAAGATCCTCTACGTGCACAGCCTGCAGAGTTCGATCAAAGCGCCCAGCGGAGACGCCACCGCCGACGCCGTCTCCGCCATCGATTTCAACCGCTATTTTCAGGCGTTTCCTGCGTTGAAGAACGGCGTCCAGCCTGCCCTTACGCCAGAAACTAAGATTCAGCCCGGCGAGAGCGTCGATCGCACTATCGTCGTGGCCTTCCCTATCACTCTGGATGCGTTCAACCATCGCCAGTCCGTGAGCGTGATCGTCTGGCCTTACGACCAGAATTTGCCGGTCGTAATGACCAGGTGAATGGGTCGAGCTTCGCTCGACGGACAGCCGAGGGCGGCTGTCCCCACATTTCTTGCTTCACCCCTAACGCGCTTGCGCGAATGCCCTGCCATGCGTTTCTATATCGGGATGACAAATTCCCGGTTTTCTTTGCGCACACTCAGTCTGCTGATTGCGGCCCTTCCGCTCCTCACCATTGCTGCTGCTGCGGCGCCCCAAGGGACCTATCTCTTCTACGTCGGCACTTACACCGAGGAGGGCAGCAAGAGCAAAGGCATCTATGCCTACCGCTACGATGCCAAGACCGCAGAGATCACGGCTCTCGGGCTGGCGGCAGAAACGACCAATCCTTCCTGGGTGACGTTGCACCCGAACGGACGCTTTCTCTATGCCGTGAATGAAGTCGGGAATTACAAAGGGCCGAACAGCGGCGGCGTCAGCGCTTTCTCTGTGGATCGTGCTACCGGCAAGCTCACCTTCCTGAACGAAGTCCCCACGCGCGGGGCGGATCCCTGCTACGTGACCGTTGACAGAACGGGAAAGTATGTCCTGGTGGCCAACTACACTGGGGGCAGTGTCGCGGTGTTCCCTATTCTGAAAGACGGAAGCCTCGGCGAAGCATCGGCCTTCGTGCAGCATTCCGGGCATGGTCCAAATCCACAGCGCCAGGAGGGGCCGCACGCGCACTCGATCGATCTTTCCCCGGACAATCGATTTGCAATGGTCGACGACCTCGGCCTGGACGAGTTACTGGTCTACAAGTTTGACAGCGCCAAGGGAACGCTTACGCCAGACGATCCGCCATTCGCCAGAGTTGATCCCAGCGCTGGGCCGCGGCACTTCGCCCTACATCCCAGCGGCAAGTTCGCCTATGTAATCGGCGAAATGGGGCATACCGTAACGGCGTTTTCCTATGATTCAGCAAGCGGACGACTGCAGCGCTTGCAAACGATGACGACTCTGCCCAAGGATTTCACGGGCCGCAACGATGACGCCGAGGTACGGGTGCATCCCTCCGGCAAGTTTCTGTACGCCTCAAACCGCGGCGACGACAGCATCGCCATTTATAAGATCGATGAAAGCAAGGGAACGTTGGAACAGGTTGGGAGCGTTCCTACTGGAGGCAAAGAACCGCGCAGCTTCGAGATCGACCCAACCGGTACTCTGCTGTTTGCGGAGAATCAGAAGTCGGACAATATTGTGGTGTTTCGAATCGATGTGAAGACTGGGCAGTTGACGCCTAGCGGAAAAGTGCTGGAAGTGGGGTCTCCGGTTTGCGTGAAGTTCGTGGGCCTGGAGTAGGGCGCATTTCAGCGATCCATAAAAGACAGTGAAGTGCTGCGCCCTGTGGTGTCTAATACGGGCATGCGGCGGATAGTCCTCAGCCTCGGGTTCTTGATGGCCGCAGTTTTCTTGTGGGCGCAACCGCCAACTTCCAAAAAAATTGAAAAGACTGCGATCCGGCGCGCGAAGAGTGCGATGGTTTCCACGTTCGACCGCAGCTTGCCCAAGGTGACCCTCGAGTTTTTTCTGAACTACGAAGCCGCGGGTGCGACTGTGCATTGGGGGGTCGCCGACTGTGGCGAGCAATCCGGGGATCCCGCCATCGATCGCGGGCGCAATTTTCCCGTGTGCGTCGAGGCAGACTTCGACGTCAAAGGTGGCATCAGCGTTGCTGTGGTCGTGGCGGTCGGGACTCTCAAAAAGGGATTGTCGGGCACTCCGGAACTCTCCAGCGTAACGGTTAGCGATTCGCAGGGAGGATTTCGAACTGTGCGTCAGCTGGGGGACTTGCCGAAAGAACTGCATCGCCCCTTGCCCAGACGGCCGCACGACATCGAACTCTCTGTCGGCTGAATGAAATCCTGGACATCCAGCCCACTAAATCCTGGAAATTTCTGTGATCGTGGAGGGTCGTGGAGAGAGACATTGCCAGCAACGACTCTACGATTTCTTTTGAATGAATCTTCGCCGGGCCAGGTGCGTGTTCGCGTCGGGCTTGATCTCGTCATATTTCAGGCAGCTGATTGACCCGTCGACTTCGAGCACGGCCAGAGCGACCTGGTCGAAGCTATTGATGCCATGCTCGCGCATGGCCCGATGCAATTCATCCATGCTGACGCGCTCACGCGCCATGTGCGATTCGATGGGCTTGCCGTCGTGCACCAGCAGGCTCGGCTCTCCCTCGATCAAACGCCGCAACCTGCGATTTGAGCCGGAGATTCCCGCCACGCCGTAGTTCAGGACCAGCAGCGTACAAGCCGCAACCACGCCGCCCAACAGCGATGTGTCGGGCCCGGTCATCGCGTTCTGCACGGAGTTCGACAGCAGAAGCAGAAGCGTGAGGTCGAAGGGCGTCATCTGCCCAACCTCACGCTTGCCGCTTAAGCGGACACCAATCAGGACTAGCAGGTAGATCACGCCCGTGCGCAGCACGATCTGCAGCAGCACAGGGACTCCGGGGAAAAACGCTCCGGTCATTCTCTAGTAAGCCATCCTCTAGTAAGCCATCCTCTAGTTTGCGGTTACCGGCACGGGAGCACCCTTGGGCGTACTCAAATATCCCGTAGCCTTGTTTTTGTCGACCGTCCACACGACTAACTCAAACAGCAGGTGATCGCGTCCCGAGTAAAACTGAATGGGCTCGGAAACGTTGCGATCTTTCTTCTCGATCGTCTTGTCGTCCGCAGTGACGTTCATCGTGAACTTGCCCTTCTTCGCGTCGGCCTTCTTGAGTTGAAGGCTCACGGTGGAAACCGGTTGCGGCTTGGCTCCCTTCAGCAGGGTGAACTCGTAATAGTTGCGGTCGCCTTTGTGCTTCAGGACTTCCAGGTCCGATCGCGTGTTAGCAATCAGCCCGCTTTGCACGCCGAGATCGCCGACAGTACTCTGCAGCTTGGCCTTTGTGGCCTCCAAGTCAGCCTTGGTGGAAGCGACGTCGGTTTTGACGCCGCCCACGTCGGTCTTGACGCCGGCGATGTCCCCGCTGACCTGGCCGATCTGTTCCTTCTGTTCCTGCTCCAGACGGGCCTCTGCGGCGCGCTGCTGGGCTTTCAACTCAGTCGTGCGCTGCACCAGTTCTTTCTTGGTCATGCCGGCCTGGCGGGCCAGCGTCTCCTCTTGGGCCTCGGAGTTCTGGATGCGGTTCTCGAGTTCCCTGACCTGGGCCTGGCTGGCGCCAAGTTGCTCCGACAGCTTTTCAAGTTTCTCGTGGGTAACGTATTGAGCGTAACCAAAGGCGACGACCGCCAATATCGCCAGCACCATCAGAATCCATTTGCCCACATTCGATTCATGTTCTACCGGAATCTGTTCGACTTCATCGGTCATACACTCTTCCTCCTCGGGAAGTGCAACAAATGATTTCTAGGGATACACAATTGTTGAGCAGGACCGCCTCAGTGTCAATTAGCTCATAGGATGCCGACCTTGGCCCGACGCGATGCATCTGGGTCTGCATGGGATCTAGGGCCGCAGCGCAAGCGCCTCCGCCAAGGCCGGCTCGAGATCGCGGCGAACCGCGGCACTCTCCCCACGCAGCCGCTTTTCGAGAGCTTTGCGAAACTCTGCCGTCGAGTCCGACGCTCCTGTGCCGTGCTGTAATTGAGTGAGGTTCTGCGACTTCAGCAGGCACGCATAGGCCAGGCGCGGCGGAAATCCCGCATCATCGAGAAAGCGCCCGTAGGCGAGCCAATCTTCGGCGCTTGCGTTGTCATCCCCGATGGCGCGGTCCAACTGCAGAGCTTGCTGGTAGAGCGGCAATGCTTCGCTCAATTTCCCCGCCTTGGCGTCGACGGCAGCCTCATTCGCGTCGGCCAGGCTCTCGAGTTTTGTCTGCCCGGTCTGAGCTGCCAGCTTTTCCGCCAGGTGATACGACTTCACCGCAAGATCGGTCTGCGATGAGCGCTCCTGACATTCCGCCATGCGCAACACAAGGGCGATGATTTTGTCCGGCGCGGGATGATCCTGCCCCTTCCGCCGGGCGATCATTTCGAGGTACGTATTGTAGTGGGATGCCGCTGCCTGAGCACTGCCTTCACGATCCAGTTCGATCGCGAGATACAGGTGAGCATTGGCCTGCCCGGGATCGACGGCAATCGCCTGACCCCAGTCGGCGCGAGCCTGGCCCGCATCGCCCCGCTGCAGCGCCAGGAGTCCGTGGTCGAAGAGCAGATTGGCATCCTTGGGCGCGTACCGCAGGGAAGCTTCGGTCAAACTGAACGCTTCGTCGTAGCGGTTCTGATGGATCAGGAACCGCAGCAGGGCCTGGCGCGGAGCCGGATCGGCCGGGTTGGCTTGCATGGACCGTCTCCAGGCGGCTTCAGCCTGCTGCGGATGGCCGTCTTCGAAGGCGCGGTGCGCCAACCGCATCTGCAAGGAGCTGTCGAAAGAATTTAGCGCCGCCGCACGTTCGAGGTCGCGCATGTCATCGGCATGCAGGGCCAGATAATAACGAGCTTGATCGACCGTGCCCCAGACCAGCAGCAGCACGGCCGCACTCACTCGGAGAAAACGCGAAGCTGCAGTATTTCCGACGAGCCATCGCCCCAGGGCCTCTAGTTGTCCGCCCGCTTCTGTGGCAGCGCTCGAAATGCGTTCCCGCGAATCAAGGAGCAAAGAGGCTATCCGTCCATCGCGCAACTTCCATATCGCGCCATCGAGAATGAAGTGATGGATATTCACCAGCGACGTGAAGATCAGAAAGCTGGTCGTGAAGTCGTGATGAAAGGCGCGGCTGGCCAGCCACGGACCTGGGACAAACAACGCAATGCCGCCGACCACAAGTAATCCGAAATAGGCCAGCGGACGCCAGTTGCGTACTCTCTTTTCGGCCGCTCCGTTCGTAGCTTCCCCTGCAGCCTCGCGGCGCGCATAGTAGCTCGTGATCCAGAGGTACTGTGCGGAATGCATCACCGCAAACACGCCCGAACTGTAGCGATTCTGCGGAACGGCCAAGCCCTTGATCAGCGAAAGGGCCGCCGGCAGCAGGAACCATAAGACCTGCGACGAAAACAGCGTAAGCGAGGGGAGCAACTTCCTCCATCCCGTCGAGCGTGCCAGCCTCGAGATCCCGAAGACCGAAAGCGCTACGAACGCGACGATCAGTACAGCCTGTTCCCAGCGGCTTACGACGGCGGGAATCCCGAGCGACAAGAACAACGGGTCAATGGACGGTCCCGTATGGAAGCCGAGAAACAAAATCAAATATGACGCGACAAAAGCGCCGTACAAGGCACGCCGACCGGCCTTGCCCGGATCCGCTCCGCCCCGCCGCGCGAACATCATGAACAGGCCGTAGTTTTGTCCGCTGTAGTGCCACGGGCTCCAGGTTAAATAGATGGTGAAGATCCAAGGTAGAAGGCGCAGCCAGAAATGGGAGAGCAGAAGCGTCAGTACAACCAATGCTGTGATGTGTACGGTGAAGACGCGATATTTGTGAAAGTCTTCGGCGCGGTGGTAGGCGCGGTAAATTGTCGCCATGTAGTGCGGGTAGTTGAAGAAGAGCGCCAGCACGTAGAACACAACCGACCAGGTCCGCGCGCTCGAAGCCAGCGAAACGTAGGAAATCAGAAGCAGGGGCGCGGACCATGCGCCGCAGCCGACAATCAGGTCGAGCCAAGGGCTATAAATCCAGGGCGCCGACTGATCCTCGCGTAGTTGAGACTTCCGCATGGCGTGTTTGCGAGTGACTTCAGCCATAGTTCCGAATCTGAGCGGCAACCTGTGGCCGTCCGCAACTCGCTTCTAAGTGGTGGCTATGAAGGAATTATAGTGGGGTGAATCGGGTTCGCAGTTAACCAGAGGCATGCCGCAGAGGTAACCGAGGTAACGGGCGCGCCATTACCGATCCACGCCGAGTCGATGGATCAGAGGACTTTCTTAGAAGGCTGCGAAAAGGCTGTCGAACACAGAGGACGACCACTGGGGCTAAAGCCCGCATTCAATTCTATGCGCGTTACGCGGCCCTAAAAGGTGTCCAGTTCCATGACATCCTTTACAAAACGTTCCGGGACATCCTTTACACTCTGGCCCGCAGGCGTCGCGGACGGTGTGGGAGAAAAACAGCCTGCGCCAGAGGGCGAGGGATGGCTTGGAGAACGCGGGACGTGGAAGAGCAGCGCATGCGATTTGTGGTGGCGGCGAGTCGCCGAGAAAAGAGTTTGACCGAGCTGTGTGCCGAGTTCGAGATCTCGCGGCCGACGGGCTATGGCTGGCTGAAGCGGTATCAGAAGAGTGGGATCGCCGGCATGCAGGAGGCGAGCCGGCGACCGCATCACAGTCCGGCGAGGACGGGGGCGGGAGTGGAGCAACGAGTGGTGGAGTTGCGGCGGCAGCGCCCGGACTGGGGAGCGCGCAAGCTGCGGCAGGTGTTGCGGCGGGAAGGGATCGAGCTGCCGGCGAGCACGATTCATCGCATTTTTCTGCGGCACCAGTTGGTGCGCGACTGGGACCGGCAGCCCCTGGCATTGCGGCGCTTCGAGCGGGAGCAACCGAACCAGCTCTGGCAGATGGACTTCAAAGGACCCAAGGGATGGGATCAGCCGGTGGGTCCGTTGTCGGTGCTGGACGATCACAGCCGCTATGCGCTGGCTCTGGAAAACACGGGCAGCACGCAGGCGCGAGGCGTACAGGCAGTGTTGGAGCGGGTGTTCCGCGAAAGCGGAGTGCCGGAAGAGATGCTGATGGATCACGGCACGCCCTGGTTCAATACCCAAGGCCGCATGGGCTGGAGTCAATTTACGGTGTGGCTGATGGATCAGGATGTGAGTTTGCGCTTCAGCGGTTATCAGCATCCGCAGACCCAAGGCAAGGTGGAACGGTTTCATCGCAGCCTGACTGCGGCGCTGTTGCGTCGCGGCACGCCTCCGGACAGGGAACGGCAAAACTGGCTGAACCACTTTCGCCAGGAATACAACTGTGTGCGTCCGCATGAAGCCCTGCAGATGAAGACGCCCGATCAGGTGTGGCACAAGAGTCCGCGAATGTTCCGGGAGTCGCAGTCGGCTTGGCAATATCCTGCGGGCAGCGAAGTGAAAGAGGTCGACCGCAACGGACAGTTCCGGCTGCACCGCCAGCGCCACTACATTACCAAGGCGCTGGCGGGAAAAGAGGTGGGATTGCTGGAAGTCGAGCACCGCATCCTGGTGTTCTACCGCCGCACTCTGATCTGCGAGTTGGACCCAATGCAGCCCTACCCCGGTATCGCCACACCGTCCGCGACGCCTGCGGGCCGAGTGTAAAGGATGTCCCGGAACGTTTTGTAAAGGATGTCATGGAACTGGACACCTAAAAGGGCCGCTCTTCCACGGAAACATGAGCAATCCCGGTCGGCAACCTGCTAGAGGACATCCACCAACGAGGCTGCTTCCTGATCTACAAACGGCTTCTTTTTGATCGTCATTAGTTCCAGCGCTTTGTGGGCAATGTGCTCGGCGCTGACTTCGAATTCCTTGATCAGTTCCCAGGGTGCGCCCGAGTCTCCGAAACGATCCTTCACGCCGATCGCTCCCGTGATCACGGGAAGCCCATAAAGGTGCGGACTTTCAGTCAGGATGCTGCTCACTCGCCAGGCCAGTGCACCGATCTGATGCTCTTCGGCGGTGATGATAACTCCCGTGTCCTCGGCGGCGCGAACGATGGCCTCGGCGTCAATCGGTTTGAGCGTGTGCAGGTTGAGCACGCGGGTCTCGTAGCCGAATTCCTTTTTCAAAATGTAGGCCGCGCGCATCGCCTCAGGAACCATGGGCCCGCAGGCCACGATGCTGAGATCTTCGTGTTCGCTCTTGTAGTCCGCGGCCAGGACTGTTTCGAACGCTTCCAAGAAGTTTGGCCCCTCGCGCCGGAGACGGATCACATTCGCTTGCCCGAACACAAATGGCGTCGCGTCACAAGTGACAACTGGGGTCGCCTCGCGCGCGAAGCGAATGTATTTTGGTCCTTTGTGCAGCAACAGCAGATAGGTGGTCGCCTTGCGCGTCTCGACAGCGTCGCAGGGCACGACCACAGACATGTTCGGCAGGCCTTGCATCGCAAACAAATCTTCGAGTGCCTGGTGGGTCGCCCCGTCAGGACCAACGGAGACCCCGCCGTGGGCGCCGGCGATCATCACGTTGAAATTGCCATAACAGACGGAGGTGCGGATCTGGTCGAGATTGCGTGCCGCGGCGAAGGTCGCATACGTCCCTAGCACGGGCAACTTTCCTTCTCGCGCCAACCCGGCGGCGGCCGATGTCGCGGACTGCTCGGCGATGCCCATGCTCAGCCAGCGCTTCTTGCGCTCCGGCTTGCCGGCGTAGAAATCGCTGATCGTAATCGATCCGGAAATATCCAGGCCAAGGCATACCACGCGTTCATCGTCGCCGTTTTCGGCTAGCGATTGTCCGAAGCCCTTCCTCGTGGGCTCCATTTTTACTTGCATCGCTTCACCGGCATTCCACCAGAAGTTGTGGGAAAATTTCGGCATCTTTGCGTCGAGTGTTTCTTCCACTGCCGCCTGGTACTGGGTCGCTTTGTCCAGCAGCGCCTCCAGCGGAACCCGACCCGTCAGTCCCAGTTCCTGCAGGCCTCTGTTTAGTTCTTCACGGTTGGGAGACTTGCCGTGCCAGCCCGCCTGATCCTCCATGAAGCTCACGCCCTTGCCTTTCACCGTGTCGGCCAAGATCAGGACCGGTCGTCCTGTCGCCGCTTTGGCCTGCTCCAGTGCATCGACTACCTGATCCATGTTGTGACCGTCGATGCGCATTACGTCCCAGCCGAAGCTGCCGTATTTTGCGCACAGCGGCTCGACGCTCATCACGTCTTTTACCCATCCATCAATCTGCAGGCGGTTGCAGTCGATGATGCCAATCAGGTTGTCGAGCTTATAGTGTCCGGCCTCCATCGCCGCTTCCCAGATCTGGCCTTCCTGCTGTTCGCCGTCGCCCATGATGCAGAAGACTTTGTGCGGCCGGTTGTTGAGCTTGGCGGCCAGCGCCATCCCTACACCGATGCTCAATCCCTGCCCCAGAGATCCGGTGGAAACCTCGACGCCCGGGAGCTTGAGCCAGTGCGGATGGCCCTGATAGGGCGAACCGAGCTTGCGCAGCGTCACCACGTCGTCGAGCGGGCAGAATCCGGCGAAGGCGAGGCCGAGATACAAGCTGGGCGCCTTGTGGCCGGTGGACCAGATGATGCGGTCGCGACCGTCCCAGTTGGGATTCTTGGGATCGTGATTGGCGACCTTTAAATAGAGCGCCGCCGCAATGTCCATAATGGAGAGCGTGCCCCCGGCGTGTCCCGATCCAGCCGCGTGCAAAGCGACCAGGTTGTAGCCGCGCATCAGTTTTGCTGCATCTTTGAGTTCTTCAATGGAATATTCGCGGATGACTTTTCCGCTGGCGGAGTCGGTGAGGGCCATAGCCTCCCCTTTCGGCGCCTCGGCACAGAAAGGCGCATATGACCTGACTGCCGCTAGGGTAAAGCGGGGCCATTCCTGGAGGCCGTGATTACCATCACACGAGGGGGTGATGTGGGCTGGGCGCGGGCTGTGAACCCTCGAAACCCCAAGTGCCTTGTGGTCCAGGCGATTGCGGGGAATGTTCGTGCAGAAGGTTGCGAGTATTCCGGGGAGGAGACTGATACCGCGGTGGTCCGTAAGCGGGCGGGGGCGCCCGCTCCACACTAGTTATTCGAACTTCCAGCGCGTCGACTTGCCCTGGAAATGTTTCTCCCAGAGGCCGAACACCACGCGCGGGCGCACGGCAAACACAGGCTCCTTCATCGACAGGAGGTCGTCTTTCATGGTCGACAAGTCGAACTTGTATTTCTTCTCGTAGGCCGGAATCAGCTTGCGGCGCGCCGCCACGTCTGCGATTTCTGCGGTTCCTTCTACGATCACCGCTTCATGGGCGTGCTCGGTAGACACGACGCAGTTCGCATTTTGCGCCAGGTTGCGCGCCTTGCGCGATTTACTTCCTGTGCTGAATAACAGGCGACCGTCCTGCCACAGCCCCCAGACGACCATGACGTGAGGAGAACCGTCGGGCTTGACCGTGGTGATCCAGTAGTTGTGCGACTTCTTCAAGCGCTGCTCAGCCCAGGACCACGGCAGCAGGCCTTTGTTGCTTTCAGGGAAGCCGTAACCGGGAGCATGCGGACGGCTGGCCTTGGGCTTCTTTGACTGCGCGGTGCGCGCCTTCATAGGCATGAATGAATCTCCCTTACTGGCACAGTGTCATCCGGATCGTAGCCGTCTTTCAACCGGAGGGAAGAGCCTGCCCCGAGCGACGTCGAAGGGATCTCCCGTACAGTTTCCGCATTCGTCCCTGGGAGATCTCACCCGGCTGAACTGCGCCGGGTGCGGGATGACGCCTTCCTAGAGACGGGTCATTTTCACGCATTCATCAGAGGTTCTTCTTCGTCCACTGATCGAGGCGGTCGAGGGCCTGCTGCAAGTTCTCAAGCGAATTGGCCACGCTGAAACGCAAATAGCCTTCGCCGAACGCGCCGAACGACGTGCCCGAAAGCGCGGCCACTCCACCTTGCTCCAGCAGGGCGTCGGCCAGCGGCTTCGACTTCCAACCTGTCTTCGTGATGTTGGGAAAGACATAGAACGCGCCCTTCGGCATGCGGCAGGAGAAGCCTTTGATCTTGTTCAGTCCTGCCACGAAGACATCGCGGCGGCGCTGGAACTCATCGCGCATGTGGTCGACCGAACTCTGATCGCCGCGGATGGCCTCGATCCCGGCCACCTGCGTGAAACTGGCGGTGCAGGAATTCGAGTTGGTCATCAGGCGGGTCATGTGGGCGGCCAGGTCGGCGCGCATGACGCCGTAGCCCATGCGCCATCCCGTCATGGCGTAAGTTTTCGAGAAGCCGTCGAGCAGGATGGTGCGCTCCTGCATGCCCGGCACCGACATGATGGAAAAATGCTGCCCGCCGTCGAAGAGCAGGCGGCTGTAAATCTCATCCGACAGGACCATGATGTTGCGATCGCCGATCGCTTTCGCAACCTGCTCGATGTCGCGACGCTCCAGCACTCCTCCGGTGGGGTTCTGGGGTGAGTTAATAATGATCAGCTTGGTGCGGTCGCTGATCAATGATGCCAGTTCGTTCACGTCCAGAGAAAAGTCGCGCTCTTCGCGCAGCGCGATGGGCACGGCCCGTCCGCCGACGTAATTGATCATAGACTCGTAGATGGGGAAGCCAGGGTTGGGATAGATAACCTCATCTCCCTCATCCACAAACGACAATATCGTGAAGAAAATAATTGGCTTACCGCCTGGCACAACCACCACTTCATCGCTCGTCACCGTCACGCCGCGGGTGCGGCTGACGTATTCGGCCAAGGCCTGGCGCAACTCTGGGAGGCCAGCCGATGGGCCATAGTGCGTCCAGCCTTTGCGGAGTGCGTCAACCCCGGCTTCGACAACATTGGAGGGCGTGTCGAAGTCGGGCTCGCCGATTTCCAGGTGAATGATGCTTTTGCCTTGACGCTCCAGAGCGCGGGCGCGGTTCAGGACCTCAAACGCCGTCTCGGTGCCCAGACGTGACATACGGCGGGCTAATTGCAGTTCGTGTTGGATGGCTTTCTCCATGGCGAGGCTCCTGAGGGCAAACGGCACATTATACCGCCGCGTGTAGCAGGTTGACCGTACGCGAACCGGGAGCGCTAAGTGGGAGTAAACTCCAGTCGACAATGGAGGAATCTGTGAGTTCATACCTCGACGAACTTTATGCACATCAGGCGTGGGCCGATGCGGAGCACTGGCGGGCGTTTGAGGCGCATCCGGCGGCGCTGGACGACAAGGCAATCCGGGAACGGCTGCTGCACATTCATCAGGTGCAGAACGGGTTTTTGTGGATTACGGGTCCGCGGACGTCGGGCTTCGCCTTCAAAAAGCTGGAGGACTTCCCTTCCATGGCGGATCTAAAGCAGTATGCGCAGCGCTACCACGTGGCGGTTCGAGCGCTGCTCAGCGGACTAGATCAGACGAAGTTCGAAGAACTCGTCGAAGCTCCGTGGTTCACGCCACCCGTAAAGATCAGCCGGCGGCATGCGCTGACCCAAGCGGCGATGCACAGTCACTATCATCGCGGTCAAAACGCAACTCGGTTGCGGGAATTGGGCGGCGTGCCACCGATGACGGATTTCATCATCTGGCTGCGGAAGGGACAACCGGCTGCGCAATGGACCTGACGACTTCGGGGAAAAACGTTCGAGCTTAGCTCGAAGGACCGCCGAGGCGGCTGTCCCCACACGAGCAATATTACTCCGAGACGCTATGCTCTTCGTTTTGGGCGCGGAGAACACGGTCGACGGAATAGGGTGCGCGGCGGCTGGGTTCGTGGTAGTGGCGGACTTGCATTTCACCCAGCAGGCCGATCGCCAGCAGATTCAGGCCGCCGAGCAGCAGGCCTAGAGCAGCCATCATGAGGGGGCCGTGCGAGGCCATCACCGGAACGTGACGCAGGAATTTTTCCACGCCGAGCCAGAAGACAACCGCAGTGCCGGCAAAGATGCTCATCATCCCGAAGCCACCGAAAAAGTGCAGCGGACGCGACAGGTAGCGCAGCAAAAAGCGAATTGTCAGCAGATCGAAAAATACCCGGAAGGTGCGCGAAATGCCGTAATGCGAAGCCCCGCGCTCGCGGTTCACGTTGCGGATGGGCACTTCGCAGATCGATGCGCCATGCCACGAGGCCAGCGCCGGAATGAAGCGGTGCAGTTCGCCGTAAAGCGGTACCTGCTCGAGGATGTCGCGGCGGTAAGCCTTGAACGTAGTGCCGAAATCGTGAATGTCGACGCCACTGATTTTGGCCATCATCCAATTGGCGATGCGGGAAGGGATGCGGCGCATCCAGAAATTGTCGACGCGCACTTTGCGCCATCCGCTGACGATGTCGTAGCCGGCGGCGATCTTTTCCAGAAACAAGGGAATGTCGTTGGGATCGTGCTGCAGATCGCCATCCATGGCGATGACGTATTCGCCGCGGGCATGGTCGAAACCGGCTGCCAGCCCTGCGGTCTGGCCGAAATTGCGGCGAAGCTTGACGACCGTGACGCGGCTGTCGACGGCCGCGATCTCACGCAGCATGGCAAAGGTGTGGTCGCTCGAGCCATCGTCCACGAGAACGATTTCGAAAGTCTCGCCGTGACCTTCCATGACCGCCTTCAGGCGATCGTAGAGATCAGTGACGTTCTCTTGCTCGTTGTGTAGAGGGACGACGATGGAGTACTTGGGCACAATCTTTTGATTATAAACCTGATTGATCGGATTCCACTGTTTTACGTGCGGTAAAAGATTCTCGGCGGTAACCGGGTTTGCGATTGCGCTGCTCTGGGACCGGACAACGCGGGCTACCTCTCATCACTGAGTTCAGACGTCGAAGGGACAAGCTACGAACCGGGCAGCGGGCTGTGGATATCAAGCTTGGAAGACTCTTCGTCAGGTCTTTAGGATTGCCTTTGAGCGCTCTCCTGTTGGAGTTTCGCATGCGAGAAGAGCTCGCAGAATATTGAACTAAAAAGACTTAGAGGCTCAATATACGCCCCGGAGGAAGTAAGAATCCTCTGAGTTCGATTCTTGATTTCGACCTTGGGAGGAACGTGGCCTTCCTTGCCCGTCAACCTTGGTCCTTAAGCTTGAGCTTCGACTTGTTCTCTTCCATGAAGCTCGTGATGTCATTGGCGGCGCCCAGCAGGCGGTTCCACTGCTCGTAGTAGAGGGTGACGGGAAAGCGGCCCAGTCCGTAGACGCTGACGCCGCCTTTTTCTCCGACTTTGAAAATCAAGTCGCCGCTGCGCTTCTTGGTCTCGACTTCTTTTTCCAACTGAGCCAGTTTGGCTTTGAGCTCTTCGTAGCTAGGTTCTGCCATTGCTTTCCTCGCAGGTGAGATGAGTGCCGTCTGGGGAGCAGCCTTTGGCCGCGATCACGCCCCTGCCTATAGTAACTTGCCCGGCGTTGTCATGGGTTGGATAACCAATATAAGATGTAACGAGTCTAATCCCCAAGTAGGAAACACATGCGTTCGTGGATGCGCTGGTCGGTGTGGCTCTGCCTGTCCTTGATGTTCTGGACGGTGGCGGCGGAGTCTACTCACAATCATCCCAGCCAGGCGGAAGCTGCTTCCTGCTCGATTTGCGTGGTGGCGCACACCGCCACGCCTACGATTTCTACCGCGCACGGCAGTCCGGTCTTCGCCGCCATCGGACTCTTTCACGAAGAAGACGTAGCGGCCAAAGCCCGGCTCGAGTTCTCCGATCTCGGCATTCGCGGTCCTCCTGCGGCCCTGTAGGGACTCCCACAAATAGCAGGACTGGTCCACTTTCGCACCCTGTGGGCCGACGGACCCTATTCATCTCAGGAGGGCTTATGCCTATTTCTTATCAAGTGCGTGGCGCCGTGCTGGCGATCGTGCTATTTGGTGTAGCCGGCACTGCGGCCGCGCAGTCAGCTGGAAATTCCGGCTCCATTGACGGCACCGTGCTGGACCCGACGGGAGCTGTCGTAGCCAAAGCAAGAGTCGAAATCCGCAACCCGGTGAGCGGATTTGATCGTTCGACGACTACCGACAGCGCCGGAAAGTTCGAGTTCACCAACATTCCCTTCAACCCTTACCATCTGACAGTCACTGCCGCGGGATTTGCTGCCTCCGCTCAGGATGTGGAGGCGCGTTCGTCGGTACCGGTGACGGTTCCGATCAAGCTGCAGGTCGCGGGTTCCACGACGGCGGTGACGGTGGAGGCCGAAGGTGGCGACTTGATCGAGAACGATCCGACGTTCCACACCGATGTGGACAAGAACCTGTTCGACAAGCTGCCGCTGGAGAGCCAATCGTCGTCGCTTAGTTCTTTGGTTACTCTGTCGACTCCCGGCATATCGGCTGATTCCAATGGACTGTTTCACGGCTTGGGAGACCACGCGGAGAATTCGTTTTCGGTGGATGGCCAGCCCATCACGGATCAGCAGAGCAAGGTATTTTCCAACCAGATTCCCCTCGACGCGATCCAGTCGATGGAGGTGATTTCGGGGGCGCCGCCAGCAGAATACGGAGACAAGACCAGCATCGTCATTAATGTGACGACTCAATCCGGTCAAGGCGTCACCATACCTCATGGCGCCGTGACGGCGTCCTACGGCTCGTTTGGAACCTCCAACCTTGATTTCAACCTGGCCTACGGAGGAAAGAACTGGGGCAACTTCGTATCGGCAAGTGGGCTGAACAGCGGACGTTTTCTTGATC
The DNA here is from genome assembly GCA_963819035.1 of uncultured Acidobacteriaceae bacterium. Taxonomy (GTDB): domain Bacteria; phylum Acidobacteriota; class Terriglobia; order Terriglobales; family Acidobacteriaceae; genus Sulfotelmatobacter. The sequence goes on from CAWFUU010000012.1 coordinate 536,139, forward strand.
CGCCCGAATTTGTGGTGCTCCACGACAAGGGGAACGAAGAAAATCTATTTGACCGCGTCGATTACCAACTGTCCAACGCAGATTCGATTCATCTCAACTTCGGCTACACACGCTCCTGGTTTCAGACGCCGAATACATTCGATTCGCAGAACGCCACCCCATGGAACGGCGTGGTAGTCAATAATGGCGGACTCGATCCTCGGGGCAATGTGGTGGGTCCTGCGGATCAGCGCTCGCAGATTCAGACCTTCAACATTGCTCCCTCGTGGACGCGGCTGATCAGTTCAACATCTGTTTTTACCCTCGGGGCATTCGTGCGTCGCGATCACTTTAACTACTATCCCAGCGGCAATCCCTTCGCGGATCTGGGACCAATCAACCTGCAACGGGAGACGGTTGGGCAAGATCGCACATTAACCAACGCGGGATTGCGCGCCAACTTGTCGTACGTCAAGGGCATTCACAACATCAAGTTGGGTGCGGTCTACCAGCAGACATTTCTCAACGAAAACGATCGGCTGGGTATTGTGGACCCGACGTTGCTTCCATCGCTCGCCGACGCTAACGGCAATCCCTGTTTCAACACTGTGACTCACCAGCCGATCGATTCTCCCTGTACGGATCTCATCCCGTACGATCTGACCCAGCCGGGCGGAGGCAGCCTGTACCCATTCAATGGCCACACGGATGTGAAGGAACTTGCTCTTTACCTGGAAGACAACATCACGAAGGGACCATGGGTCGTCAATCTCGGCGTGCGGGGCGACTTCTACAACGGACTCACTACGCATAAAGAGGGCGAGCCGCGGCTCGGAGTGTCTTACAACATCAAGCAGACGAATACGGTGCTGCGGGTTTCTTACGCACGTGTGTTGGAGACACCATTCAATGAGAACCTGATTCTTTCCAGCGTAGGATGCAACAACAATGTTCTCAACCCGTTGCTGGGGTGCTTCGAAGCCGGGCAGCCAACGCCCTTAGCGCCGGGATGGCGCAACGAATTCCATGCCGGGTTCGAACAGGCTTTCGGGCGGTACCTGGTGTTCTCCGGGGAGTACATCTGGAAGTACACGCATAACGGCTACGACTTCAGCATCCTGGGAAACACGCCGATCACCTTCCCGGTGGAATGGGAGCGGTCGAAGATTCCTGGATATGCCGGGCGGGTGAGCGTGCCGGAGTTACACGGATTTTCGGCGTTGGCCGTATTCTCTAGCGTGGCGGCCCGGTTCTTCACGCCCCAGATTGGCGGGGCGGGAGCGGTGCCTTCAACTGTATTGGCGGCGGGATCGACGCCCTTCCGGATTGATCATGATGAGAAATTCAATCTGACCACTCACTTCCAGTACCAACCGTGGAAGACCGGCCCGTGGCTGGGCTTCAACTGGCGTTATGACAGCGGCCTGGTAGCCGGGCAGACTCCTTGCTACGGGGGCAACTGTGCGCAGACGATGACGGATGCCACGGGGGCTCCGGCGATCGCGATGACCGATTCGTTTGGGGTTCCTCTTACTGCGGATCAGGAATTCGAAGCGGGGCTGTTCTGCGGACAACTGCGGGCAACTCCAACGGTTGCTCTGCCCAACCCGTGTCCGGTTTCGCAGTTCGGGTCGACTCTGCTACAGGTGCCGTCGCCGAACACGGAGAACGACGACAAGAACCCTCCGCGCATTGCGCCGCGCAACCTGTTCGACGTCGCCATTGGACACGACAATCTGTTTCATGGCGACAAATACAAGGTCAGCTTGCGACTGACTGCGATCAACCTCACCAACAAATATGCGCTTTACAATTTCCTTTCCACCTTCAGCGGGACGCATTATGTGACGCCGCGTACGCTGACGGCGGAAATTGGGTTCCATTTCTAGAGGTCGGGAGGCAAGGCGATGGTTTCTGCCATGGCCTTGCCGGCGTTCTCGAGTTGGTTGTCTTGTAAATGAATGTAAAAAAAACGGGTGCTCGCAGAGTACTGGATTTTGGATTGGTAGAATGGAGACACTTGCTATTTCGAATGCACTTCAGGTTCGTGCCAGTGACGTGTGTTTCGCGCGTCGCCGCCGTAGTGCTGCTCGCCACCTGCGTTGCAGCGGGAGAAACGGGGGCGCAGTCGGTCGGTAATTCGACGACACTGAATGGCACGATCACGGACGCCACCGGAGCGGTCGTGGTTGGCGCGACGGTCAAGATCCATAACCCGGTCAGCGGACTGGACCGCAGCGTCCAGACCGACACCACGGGCCAATTCAGTTTCCCGAATGTTCCTTTCAATCCCTACCACCTCACGGTCACGGCGAAAGGCTTCTCCGCTTATGCCCAGGATGTGGAACTGCGTTCGGTGGTGCCGGTCAACGTGAATATAACGTTGCAGGCAGTTGTGGAGGCGACGACGATAACAGTCCACGAGGAAGCCGGTGACCTGGTTGAAACCGATTCCACGTTTCACAGCGACGTCGACAAGAACCAACTTGACAGGCTGCCTATGCCGGCAGAGTCGTCGGGCGTGAGTGCAGCCGTCACGGCGGCGACGCCTGGGGTTTCGGCGGACTCTAACAACCAGATGCACGGACTGGGGGATCACGCCGAGAACACGATCTCGGTCGATGATCAGGCCAACTCCGACCAGACCAGCAAGACGTTTTCCAACCAGATTCCATCGAGTTCGATTCAATCGATGGAGGTCATCGCGGGGGCGCCGCCTGCGGAATTCGGCGGCAAGACGAGTCTGGTGGTGAAGGTCAGCACGCGTTCGGGTCAGGGAGTCACGACGCCCACCGGGTCGCTCACGGCGTCGTACGGGTCGTTTGGCACGACGAACACGTCGTTTGACCTTGCCTATGGAGGACGGAACTGGGGCAACTTCGTCGCCATCAGCGGCACGAACGGCGGACGTTTTCTGGACGCACCCGAATTCGCGGTGATGCACGACAAGGGCAACGTGGAGAATTTCTTCGATCGCGTCGACTACCAGATTGCCACCGGCAATACGATTCACCTCGACCTGGCGTGGACGCGGTCATGGTTTCAGACACCGCAGACCTTCGACAATCTGAATATTGGCGTGTCAGATCCGTTGGGTAACCCGGTACCGGCGATGGACCAGCGCTCGCAGATCAAGACGTTCAACGTCGCTCCGTCGTGGTCATTTCTAATCAATCCAAGGGCGGTGCTAACCGTCGGCGGGGTCGTGCGGCGCGATGATTATCACTACTATCCGAGCAACGATCCATTCGCGGATCTGGGACCACTGAATCTGCAGCGGGAGACTGTCGGCCAGCACCGGACGCTGACCAACACAGGAATGCATGCGGATCTGGCTTACGTGCGCGGCATCAACAACATGAAGTTCGGGGTCGTTTATCAGCAGACGTTTTTGACCGAGGCAGACTCGCTCGGGGTTGTCGATCCTCTACTCAATGCGCCTTGCGTGAACGGGAACGGAATCGCAGTGGCGTCGCCGGGGGTCGCGAGTCCCACTGGGTGCCCAGTGGGGCTCTTTCCCAACGAACCGATACCAGGCTTCCCAGCAACGGGAATGTCTCCTTATCCTTTTTTCAATCCGGTGCTGCTGCCTTACGATTTGACGCGTGGCGGAGGGCTGTATGGTTTCAATGGCCACACGGACGTGAAGGAGCTCGCGCTCTTCGCACAGGACACGATCAGCGCCGGGAACTGGTCTTTTGCTCTTGGCCTGCGTGGTGACTTGTACAACGGCCTGACTACCGCCCGGCAGATCCAACCCCGCTTGGGGCTTGCCTACAACATCAAGCGCAGCAGCACCGTGCTTCGGCTCTCGTACGCGCGGACGCTCGAAACTCCGTTTAATGAGAACCTGGTTCTTTCGAATAACGGTTGCGATTTTGCCGTGATTGCCGCCCTCGTGCCCTGCGTTCCGGCCAATCTGAATCCGGGTTTTCGCAATGAATTTCATGCGGGCCTGCAGCAAGCTTTTGGACGCTACCTGGTCTTCGACGGAGAGTACATCTGGAAGTACACGCACAACGGATACGACTTTAGCGTGCTGGGCAATACGCCGATCACATTTCCCATCGAATGGCACAACTCGAAAATTCCGGGATACGCGGCGAGTGTGCGAATGCCGAATCTTCACGGGCTGACGGCGTCGGTGGTCTTTTCGAGCGTGGCCGCGCGGTTCTTCCCTCCGCAGGCTGGAGGTCTGGGGGTAACAGTCGGCCAGAATGGTCTTCCCTTCCGCATTGACCACGACGAGAAGTTCAATCAATCAACGCATCTGCAGTACCAGCCCTGGAAGAGCGGGCCGTGGTTCGCGTTCAGCTGGCGTTATGACAGTGGACAGGTGGCGGGCGCGGCTCCCTGCTATGGCCTGAACCCCGAGAACAACTGTCCCGCTTCGACGACACTGAATGGCCAACCCGCGGTTAATATGGTGGCCAATGGGGCGCCCATGACCGCAGATGAAGAATTTGAAGCTGGATTTTTCTGCGGAACGGTTCGCGCCACACCGTCCCGGACTCTTCCGTCTCCGTGCCTGGTCTCGCAGTTCGGATCGTCGCTCATCAAAGTGCCCGCACCGGGCACACAAAGCGACGACCACAATCCTGCGCGCATTACGCGACGAAGTCTGTTCGACGCATCGATCGGGGACGACAACCTGTTCCACGGTGACAAGTACAAGGTCAGCCTGCAACTGACGGCCATCAACTTGACGAATAACTACGCTCTCTATAATTTCCTTTCGACATTCAGTGGGACGCACTATGTGACGCCACGTACGCTCAGCGCGGAATTAGGGTTCCACTTCTAGGGTTGGTCCCGTGGATTCGCAGAGCAGCTAGAGATCTTGTAAGGCCGAGCATTACCCTCAGGCCTACCCAGGACTTACGTCCTGGGCTAAATTGTGCCGCTGCTCCGCAGCTGAATCTTGGAAGCCTCGGCTTTGTAAATGAATGTAAAAGAGGTCCACAGAGGCGGATGCATCGCCGGACTGATTGGTAGAATCTAAGCAATCGTCTTTCGTCCACAATACAGAAGCACCCGGGGGGGAATGTTTGTCGATCAAGTTCGCCGCAAGAGTCCTGGTCTGCTTTATGCTGGCCAGCTTCTTCTCGTTGTTGACTGCTCAGCAGGTCCCGCCTGCGACCTCCTCAGGGCAAGCACAGCCGCCCGCGGCCGCTTCAAGCCCGTCGACTCCTGAGGCCTCGGCGTCACCCGACAAAGACAAGGGCAAACCGGACACGGGCGGTCAGAGCACGTCGGGGACTTCGAAGGACCGGTTGTTCTACACTCTGCCGAATTTCCTGACTCTGGAGAACGGTGGCAAGGTGCCGCCCCTGACAACGAAGCAAAAATTTGCGGTCGTAGCCCGAGGCACTTTCGATCCAGTGGAATATCCGTGGTGGGGGGTGCTTTCGGCGATCAGCCAGGCGGAGGACAGCGAGCCTGCCTATGGGCAGGGATGGGCCGCTTATGGAAAGCGCTACGGAACCACGGCGGGCGACAGTATGGTTGAGAACTTCCTGGTTGGCGCGGTTTTTCCTTCCGTGCTCCATCAGGATCCGCGCTTTTTTCAGTCGGGCAAGGGCGGATTTGGGAACCGCACCTGGTATTCGATCAGTCGCATTTTCGTGACCCGGAGTGATTCCGGCCACTCCCAATTCAACTTCTCCGAAATCTTCGGAAGCGCTGCTGGGGCGGCAATCTCGACCTACAGCTACCATCCGCGGAGTACTTACATCAGCACGCCCACCAACCCGCACAAGTTTATTAGTTCAGATCGGACCCTGGTGAACGCCGGCGACGTATGGGCGACGCAGATCTCGTTAGATACGATTACGATTGTGGTAAAGGAATTCTGGCCCGACATCCACCGCAAGTTGTCGCACAAGCCGCAGACAGCGCCCAGTCTGCCCGGCCCGACCACAGGCAATTCGCATCAATAATGATCGGACCCCCTTTCGAAGGAGCGATGCTTGCCGATTAAGTTTGCCGCGGGATTGTGGGCTTGTTTGGGATTGGCGGGCATGCTGACCTCAGCGTCCCATGCGCAGCAAACGGGACCGACATCCAAACCTGATCCCGCGGCTCAAACCGCACCACCGTCGAGCCCCAACCCGGCGCAACCGGACGCAGGGCGCACAAAGTCCGAAGAAGAGAAGAACGAGGAGAAGAAGGAGCAGTCGCAGCGCGCGCTCAAGATGCTGCCGATGTTCGGGGTTACCAGTCGACAGAATGCCCCGCCCTTGACGTCAGGTGAGAAATTTCATTTGTTCGCCAAGTCGGCCTTCGATCCGGTCACGATCGGCGTCGTCGGCCTACAGGCGGGACTGAGCCAAGCCGAGAATGAGTTTCCCGGCTATGGTCAGGGCGCACAGGGATACGGTAAACGCTTTGGCGCATCGCTGGCGGACGAAGTGTCGAGCGGATTCTGGAGCAACTATTTTTATCCGGTCCTGCTCAAGGAAGATCCAAGATATTTTCGGCTGGGCGAAGGTGGCTTCAAACAAAGACTCTGGTATAGCGCGCGGCAGGAATTTGTCTGTCATACCGATAAGGGCGGACGGTCCTTCAACTTTTCGAACGTCCTGGGAGCGTTCACAGCCGGGGGCATTTCGAATATCTACTATCCGGGGAATACGCGGATCCGCACGATTCCTGCCACGGCGACCACTCCGGCCATTCCTGTTTATGAGAATGACCGGGGTTTTGTACTTACGTTGAGCCGGGCTACGATTGCGCTCGGTTATGGAATGATGGGCGGCTTGTTCGACGAATTCTGGCCGGACATCCAGCGCAAGCTCCGACACAAGCGGAAAGCGGAGCCTGAGGGCGCACCGGCTCCTTAACAGCTGGGGACGTATGCTCGTCCGAAGCAGCTCAACGACCTAAGCCTGTCGGATCCGTTTGGAATCCCGCTCCCGGTTCACGACCAGTTCCGGATGCATTCGCCGGAAGTTCTCCGCGATATGGCAATTCCAGCACACCGGCTGGTGGGTGGCAAAGATCTCTGGGAGTTGTTCAGCTTGGACGTCTTTCCACTCGCTGGTTTTGAAATCCGGCCCCAGCAAAGCCGGGGCGTGATCCAGGTGATGAAGCGGGCCGATTTGTTTGTGGCAGAAGACGCAACTCTTCCCTTCATACCACCGCGCGACGATCTTCCAGACCAGGCAGTTCTCGGGATCAGCCTCGATCTGTTGCAGGCAGTCCTGCCCGCAGTCCTGGCGCTCGGGCCAGCGGGAACATTCTTTCAGGTGCAGAGTGGGCTCGGAAAGAAAGGCTCCCACAGCCGCTTCTCCTACAGCCACCTCGACGGCTTCAGTCTTGTGAGTCTCCGGGCAGGTAACCAGACGCTTGCCGCGGAAATCGAAATATGCACGGACGCCGGGAATGGCGCGGAAGACGAACAGCCCAATCGCCAGTGCGAGAACCGTAAGAATAATAAGCGCTGTGACGGTCATAATGACCTCCGCCCGGCTTGGCCTCGTTGTGGCTCGCCTGGGGGCCGGACCACTCTGCCGGATTTTCTGCTAGTTACAGTGTGTTTGAGAACTCCGGAAGGTACGGTGCCTTGGGTCACCCGAAATTGTGATTGTGGTCACAAGATGGAAGTGCAGCTGATGTGGTGCGGCTCGATGCAACCGGCTTGAAGGCGTGCACACGTGTAATCGCATCGCACTCAATCCTGCATCTTGGCGCCATTCGCCGATTCGAAGAAATGCGGATGCGCTCTCGCATTTTTTGCATGATCCTTCTTCCCCTCGTCACGTATAATGCGGCCACTCTGGGCGGGAAGCCTTTTATCTGCCGACCGGGAACAGCAAAGGAAATCGAAAAGGCACACGCGAGCGCGGGGGGAAGACCGCACATGTGATTCTCCCTACGTGTTGTCACCCGGCGTTGCCTTCTTCGAAGGGGGGCCTATGTCGATGACGCAAATCCATCAACAAGCTAACGGCGAGCAGCACAAATGGTGGTACCAGTTTGGCAATCGCATGGTGGAGGTGGAAAGTCGTTTGATTTGGATGTTCGTGGTGTGGGCGTTCCTGGCCGCCTTTGCGACGGCGCAATCGACAAGCCAACTGAATGGCAGCGCTTTAGACCCGTCTGGCGCGAAAGTTGCCGCCGCGAAAATTACTTTGACCGAAGCGGCAACGGGGTTGCAGCGGACTACCACAAGCAACGGGGACGGATTGTATCAATTCCTCGACGTGCCACCGGGCAACTATCGGCTGGAGGCAACGGCAAGCGGTTTTGCACCGTATGTGGCGTCGAACGTCACGCTCATTGTCAAGACTCCCTCTACCATAAACATCAAGTTTCAAGTCGCGGGAGTGGCGACATTGGTCAACGTCGAAGGCGAGGCGCCGCTGGTCAATCGCACCGACGCGTCGCTGGGCAACACGCTCGAAGAAGATCAAATTTCGCAATTGCCTATTGCTGACCGCAACGTGGTGCAGTTGCTCAGTTTGCAGCCTGGCGTGGCATACCTGGGGAACCAGGTAGACGCCGACACGGACACTCGCAGTGGCGCGGTGAACGGCATGCGCAGCGACCAATCCAATGTCACGCTCGACGGCATTGGCGTGAACGACCAGAATAATGGTTATGCCTTTACCAGCGTCCTGAATGTGCCGCCCGACTCGGTTGAGGAATTCAGGGTCACCACCGCTAACGCCAACGCCGACTCCGGCTATTCCAGCGGAGCGCAGGTCTCGCTGGTGACCAAGAGTGGCACCAACAACTTTCACGGCTCGGCCTACGAGTACAACCGCAATACCATCTTCAGCGCCAACGACCCTTTCCTGAAGGCATCCCAGCTAAGCAACGGGCAATCCAACACCGCGCCGAAGCTGTTGCGCAACGTATTCGGAGTCACCGCCGGAGGGCCCATCATGAAGAATCGGCTCTTCTTCTTCGCCAACTATGAAGGGCGGCGCGATGCCCAAGGTACCAGCGCACTGCGCGTCGTTCCGAGCCCGACTCTGCGCGCAGGCGAGCTTGTGTACAAATGTCAAGATCCCACTCAGTGTCTTGGCGGAACCATCAACGGAGTAGCCGGGGTTCAACCGGGCTACTATGCGCTTGGGCCGGACCAGATCAAGGCCATGGATCCAGAAAAAATCGGTGTGAATCAGGCGATGCTGAATCTCCTCCAGCAGTACCCAACCGCCAATGAAAACGGCGGCGGCGATGGCTCGAACACGCTGGGTTTTCGATTTGCGCCTAACGCTGACTCAGGCTTCAACACCTATATTGCACGGCTCGATTACCACATCACGGCGAACGGCTCGGAAACCTTGTTTGTGCGCGGAGAGACGCAGAATTTCAAAGAACCAGGACAGCCTCAGTTTCCTGGCCAGTCCGCCGCCACCAGCAAACTGGACGACAGTAAGGGCTTAACTGTCGGACTCACATCACCTGCTCAGCCCCAAGCTCATTAACGATTTTCACTGGGGCTACATCCGCCAGGGAGGTCAGAACGCAGGCGCCTCAAAGGATCCGGGAGTCATTCTGGATGGGCTCGACAACTTCGTTCCGTTTACTCGCTCCACTATTTTCTTTGTGCCCATCAACCAGTTCACCGACAGTTTGAACTGGACGCGGGGAAATCACACCTTGCAGTTCGGCGCCGATTTGTTTCTGATTCGCAACAATCACAGCAGCTTCGCCAACTCGTTTTCCGACGTTCGAACCAACGCGGTGTATCTGAACACGGGTGGAATTGCCGGCACTTCCAGCCCACTGGATCCTGGCAACAACGGTTTTCCGGCTGTGGATGGCAACTTCGGTCCGAATTACGATAGCGCAGCCACGATCGTGATGGGTATCTTTCCCGAGGGCGACGGTATTTATAACTTCTCGCACAATGGCAGCGCGCTCCCCCAAGGGCAGGCGATCAACCGCCGGTATGCGATCAACGACTACGAGTTGTTTGGGCAGGATACGTGGCGAATGACGCCTCGTTTGACCGTCACTTACGGCCTGCGCTGGGTGCTGGAAGCTCCGCCTTACGAAACGAATGGATATCAGGTCGCTCCTTGCGTGCAAGCTCTCGGCGGAGGCTGCACCAGCCAAAACGCCGCCGACTGGTTCAATCACAGCGCCGCATTAGCTGCTGCGGGCCAGTCGGCCAACAGCGCCGGGGAGATTTCTTTCATCCTGGGCGGGCCTCAAAATCACGGCCCGGGGCTGTGGAACTGGGACCACCAGAATTTTTCGCCGCGTATCGCCGTGGCTTGGGCGCCCGATACCGGCAACGGGTGGGTCTCAAAGATTCTCGGGAAAAAAGACCAGTTCTCCGTTCGCGGCGGCTACAGCATCATGTATGACCACTTCGGCATTCCGGTCGTGAACAGCTTTGACCAGCATGGCTCTTTCGGTCTCTCCACCGATCTCGGAAATCCCGCGGGGGTCGTCTCGCCCGCAAATGCGCCACGCTTTACGTGCCTGGTCCCGGGGTCATCGGGCCAATCCTGCCTGCCTCCGCCCTGCCCGTCGTTAAACGGCCCAGGCTGCCTGTTCGGGCCGGCGCCCACTGGCGGCTTCCCCTATACCCCCGGCAACACCGCCTTTGCCATCAATTGGGGCTTGGACCAAACGGTGAAGACTCCTTACACACACGTTTTCAACTTCTCAATCCAGCGCCAGATCACGTCTCGATCTTCACTTCAGATTGCTTATGTGGGAAGCGTCGGCCGACGCCTGCCTTTACAGGTGGATTTAGCCATGCCGATCAATCTGAAGGATCCTTCCAGCAACGCGAGATATTTCCCGTCAGCGACCACGCTCTCCAAGGCCGCTGCCAACAAGACTGATGTGAATCAGATTCAGCCCATACCATTCTTCGAGAATCTTTTTCCAGCCTGGGCTGGCCCTGCCACGCAGAGTGCTCTGGGCGGCAACAACGTTACCGCCACGAATCCCTCAGGGGACAATTGCGCTCCAGGCGCGTTACCAGCCAATCCCACCGCCACACAAAACATCTACGAACTCTGGAATTGCTTCCCGCACAACGAGACGTTCTCTCTGTTCGAAATGGACTTGCCGAGCTCCATTACGGGATTGGACCCCGCGCTCCCTAACAGCAAGTACGGCCCGTTCGCTTTCTACCACGACCAGTTCAGCTCGCTTTACGCATGGCGCAATATCGGGACCTCCGCCTACAACGCCCTCCAGGTGACCTACAATGCGCGCTGGGGGAACCTGCAGGGGCAGTTTAACTACACGTGGTCGAAATCGTTCGACGAGGCATCGGCCGCCGAGCGCGTCGGTCCGTATGAAGGAACCGGCGGAACCGGCAACGACTTGAACGGCGGCGGGATTGTGATCAATTCCTATGATCCGCTGTCTCTGCGCGGGCTGTCCGATTTCAACGCCTTCCACCAGATCAACGCCAACCTGGTCTACCATCTCCCCTTCGGGAAAGGCCAGACGTTGGCGGGACACGCAGGCCCACTGCTTGACGCATTGATTGGCGGGTGGCACGTCTCCGGAATTTTCCGCTGGACCAGCGGCTTCCCCATCACGATCAACAACGGTTTCACGTGGGCGACCAACTGGAACATCGAGGGCGACGCCATGCCCAACGGGCCGCCTCCTAACGCGACCAACACGAAGCACGCCATTGTCAATGGCGTGGACATCGGCCCGGATATCTTCTCCGATCCGGTAGCGGCGGAGAAGGCGTTCCGCCCCGAGTGGCCGGGCGAATCCGGAGTGCGTAACAACGTCATCGGGGACGGTATGTTCAACATTGATACGGGGGTGAGCAAGGATTTCTCGCTGGGTGAGCAGAGGCGTCTGGAGTTCAGGTGGGAGGCTTTTAATGCGACCAACTCGGTGCGCTACGACGTGCGTGGCAATGTGGGAGCGTCGGCGCAACCTTCGCTCTCCTACGATCCGACGCAGTTTGGCAAGTACCTTTCAACCCTAACTACGCCTCGTTTTATGCAGTTCGCCTTACGCTTCATATTCTGACACTGGTGGTATGCATGTTGTTCAAGCGGAGCCGACACAGTCGTGCTTTTTCAGGCTTTGTCTTTGTTCTAAAGGGAACCAGGGACGCGGTCATTGAGCTTTGACCCCGCCGCTCTTACTGGGTAACGTGGGAGCGCAACTGCATCTTCACCGCTACCGACAGACGGCGGATGCCCTCGCGGATTTGTTCGGGCTGCGAGTGGGAGAAGTTCAGGCGCATGTGGCGGCTGCCTTCGTGGCCGTTATTGGCGTAGAAACTGTCTCCGGCGACGAACGCGACGTTCTCCGCCAGCGCCGCGCGGAACAGCGCTTCCGAGTCCGTGCCTTCGGGCATGGTCACCCAGAGGAAGAGACCTCCCTTGGGATGGGTCCAGGTTACTTCGTGCGGGAAATACTCTTGCAGAGCGTGCAGCATGGCATCGCGCCGCTCGCGATAGACCTGGCGGATCAGTTTGACGTGCTGATCAAGGAATCCGTCACGCGCAACTTCGTAGGCGACGTATTGATTGAAGGTCGAGGTGTGCAGGTCCGCGCCCTGTTTCAGCAGCACCAGCTTGCTGATTACGTCTTCGGGGGCGACGATCCACGCCAGCCGGATTCCTGGCGCCAGCGTTTTCGAGAAGGTGCTGAGGTAGATGACATTGCCGAGGGTAAAGCCATTGTCGCGACGAAGGTTCTCGCGATCGAGCACGACCAGCGGTGCGATGTGCTCGCCCTCGTAACGCAGTTGGCCGTAGGGATCGTCTTCGATGATCGGGATGCCGTATTTATCGGCCAGCAGAATCAACTGGTGCCGCCGCCCTTCGGACAACGTGACTCCGGCGGGGTTCTGGAAGTTGGGCAGCACATACATGAACTTCGGGCCGGTGCGGAGAGAGGCGTCGACCTGATCGGTGATGAGGCCATCGTCATCCACAGGAACTGGGACGTACTGCGCCCCGTAGACGTTGAACGCCTGCAGGGCGCCGAGGTAAGTGGGAGCTTCGACCAGGACGCGGTCGCCGCGATTGATGAGCAGCTTGCCAATCAGGTCCAGGGCCTGCTGCGAGCCGGAGGTGATCAGCACGTTTTCGGCTTTGGCATGGATGCCGTAGCGGGCGATGTTGCGGGCGATCATCTCGCGCAGCGGCTGGTAGCCCTCGGTGGCTCCGTATTGCAGGGCCTGGGCACCTTGCTCGGTCAGGACTTTGTGGCAGGCCTGCTCGAAGCGCTCGACCGGGAATACATCGGGCGCGGGGAGGCCACCGCCAAAGGAGATGATCTCCGGCCGCTGGGTGACTTTCAGAAGTTCACGGATGGCGGAACTCTTGATTCCCAACGTGCGCTGGGCGTACCGCGACTTCCACAGCGTGGACATGCGCAGAATCCTCTCCGACTGGCGTTTCAAAGTTTCAAAGTTTCGAAGGTTTCAAGGACAAACCCCAACACACTTGGAAACATTAAAACCTTGAAACTTTGAAACCTCGCTACTACCAGCCTATCAGTCTTCGCCCACCAGTTCCGGTTCGACCGATATGTGAACCTTGGGATGGGTGTAGGTGTCGTTGTCCTGGGCGTCCACCACTGCGATCGCGGCCACATTGACGATCTGCTCGACGGTGGCCGTCCGCTGCAACACGTGCACGGGCCGGCTCATACCCATGAGGATGGGCCCGATCGTCTCACCGCCTCCGATTTTCGCCAGCAACTTGGTTGCAATGTTGGCTGAGGCGAGGTCGGGGAAGATCAGCACGTTGGCGCCCCCCTTCAGCGCGCTGAAGGGATACTGCTGCTCGATCACCTCGGGAGACAGAGCGTCATCCGCGGAGATTTCTCCGTCGACGATGAGGGTGGGGTCGGCGTAGTGGAGCATTTCCACCGCCTTTCGGACCTTGGCGCAAATGGGGTGATCGACGCTGCCAAAGCTGGAGAAAGATAACATCGCGATTCGCGGATGGATGTCAAAACGGCGGGCCATGTGGGCCGTGCACAAGGCAATTTCGACCAGGTCTTCCGCGGTCGGCTCGATGTTTACGCTGGCATCGGCCAGGAAGAAGACTTCTCCTCTCTTCGTGATCAGGACGTAGCAGCCGGAGACGCGGTGCAGGCCTTCCCGCATGCGGACGATCTGCAGCGCCGGGCGAATCGTGTCGGGGAAATGCTGGGTCACGCCGGAAACCAGGGCGTCGGCGTCGCCCATGCGCACCATCATCGAACCAAATACGTTGCAATTGTTGAGGAGAGTGTGGGCCTCGTTCAGCGCGACGCCATGCCGCTGACGCAGGTTGAAGAGTTCCATCGCGTAGGCCTCGCGATGCTCGGAGGACGCCGGATCCACAATCTGCATCCCCTCCAGATTCACACCCAATTCGTTTGCCCGCGTTTGAATCTGTGCTGCGTTGCCAAGAAGGATCGGTTTCCCGATTTTTTCTTCGACCAGGGCGTGGCAGGCGCGCAGGATCTTCTCGTTGTCTCCTTCCGGAAACACGACTTGCTTGGGATTGGCCTGAGCCTTATGAATCATGGTGCGGGAGACTTCGTAGGCCTTGCCGAGTCTCCGCTCCAATTGAGCGCGGTAGACGTCAAGATCCACTGGTTCCTGGGCCACGCCGCTCTTCATAGCGGCTTCGGCGACGGCGGAGGCTTCCCACATCAGCACGCGGGGATCGAATGGTTTCGGAATCAGATACTCGCGGCCAAACTGCAGGCGCTCGACTCCGTAGGCTCGGCAGACGGAATCGGGGACGTCTTCTTTGGCCAGATCCGCCAGCGCGTGCGTAGCCGCCAGCTTCATTTCCTCGTTGATGGCGGTGGCACGCACGTCGAGGGCTCCGCGGAAAATGAACGGGAAGCCGAGCACGTTGTTGACCTGGTTGGGATAGTCGGAGCGTCCGGTGGCGATGATGACGTCGCTGCGGGCGGCCTTGGCGTCTTCATAGGTGATCTCTGGGTCGGGATTGGCCATGGCAAAAATGACGGGGTTGGGCGCCATCGAGCGCACCATGTCCTGGTTGATTGCGTCTTTCACGGAAAGCCCAGCGAAGACGTCGGCGCCCACCATGGCTTCGGCCAGCGTACGCAGCGTTGTGTCTTGGGCGAAACGCTCTTTGTACGCATTCATCCCCGAGGTGCGGCCTTTGTAGACCACACCCTTTGTGTCACATAGAATGATGTTCTCGCGCTTCACTCCCAGATTCACGTAGTGCTCGGCGCAGGCGATGCCCGCGGCTCCGGCGCCGTTGAAGACCACTTTCACCTTGCGAATGTCTTTGCCGACAACTTCCAGAGCATTCAGCAACGCCGCGCCGGAAATGATTGCCGTGCCGTGCTGGTCGTCGTGAAAGACAGGGATCTTCATGGTCTTGCGCAGGGTCTCTTCGATCTGGAAGCACTCGGGCGCTTTGATGTCTTCGAGGTTGATGCCGCCGAAGGTGGGCTCGAGCAACTGGCAGAGCTTGATGATCTCCTCGGGATCGTGGCTGTTGACTTCGATGTCGAACACGTCGACGTCGGCGAAACGTTTGAAGAGAACAGCCTTGCCTTCCATAACTGGCTTTCCCGCGAGCGCGCCGATGTCGCCCAGGCCGAGCACGGCGGTGCCATTGCTGAGCACCGCGACCAGATTGCCGCGGCCGGTGTACTTGTAGGCGTCATGGGGATTCTTTTCGATTTCCAGGCAGGGCACGGCCACTCCCGGCGTGTACGCCAGGCTCAAATCACGCTGGGTGCGGCAGGGCTTGGTGGGTGTGACTTCGATCTTTCCGGGGCGTGACCCATTGTGATAATCGAGGGCCTGCTGCTTGCTGACTGACATGATTTCCTCCGTAACTCTTTACGCCGCGGCTGCAGGCTTTGCAGGCGAGCGGTGCGGCGCTTCAAACTCAAACTCGTACCGTAAGCACAGGACACGGGGCTCGGCTGACGACTTCGGAAGCAACCGGCCAGGGCAAGTGCGACGACAATCCGGCGGCTCGCGACTTGCGCACGCCCATGACAATCAGGTCCGCCTCGTGCTCGGTTGCGGCGAGCAGGATGGCCTCGGCAGGGTGCTCCCATCGAACCAGGAACTCCGGTGTACACCAGTCTTTGGCCTGCTCGGGAACCAGGCTCTCCAGGCGGCGGCAGGTCTGCTCTGCAACCGACTCCCGGTGCTGCCAGGGAACCAAGGGAACCGATTGCATGACGATGAACTCTGCTTCGTTCTCCTCCGCCAGCGACAGCGCGTAGTGCAAGGCCGGTTCCGGATTCTCAGCAAGTTCGACCGGGCATAGAATGCGATGCAGTTTCCACTCCCCTGCACGGACTTTCGGACCAACCGTAAGCACCGGACAAGGCGAGGAACGATAGATTTTCTCGGCTTCAGAGCCCAGCACAAGTTTGCTGACACCACGGCGACCGTGCGTCCCCAGAACGACAAGGTCAATTTCGCGATCGTGAATGACAGCCGGGAGGGCGTCGACCAGATCGCCTCGCTCGAGCAAACAGTGAACGGGTATATCGCCGGTGGAGCGCTCATGCGCGAACTCGGTTAAATTCTGGCGGGCCTCTTCCCAGCCGCGGTCGTCCTGCTCGGGTAGGCGATCGGTAACAACCGGCTCCAGCGGCTCCGGCGGAATGACGTGATATGCCAGCAACGTCGCGCCGTAGATTCGTGCCAGGGTCAGCGCAAAGGGCAGAGCGGCGGTCGACGTGGGTGAAAAGTCAGTGGGAACCAGGATGTTCTTAAGGGAGATGCGAGCGATCTGGGGAATGGTAGACATGGCTGCCTCCTCGTGGACAAAGTGCGTCACTAAACATCCACACTCGCGGGTATACTCCCCGTGTGTTTGACAGAGCAGTGACTCCGGTCACCCGCCGTGGTGAGGCGAGGGTGATGGCCTCGGCCCACACTCGGTCCGCTGGCGGCTGAATGCAGGCGGAGTGTTCTCCACTCAACTCTTGGCCAGTCGACTCTTGGCAGCTCGAGGCATTCACTCTTTCGGGCTTCTCCGCCACATGGGGACGCAAGGATTCCAGCTATGCACATCCTTCTGGAAGTCGCGCCCAGCTTGGGCGGCGCCCACTGTGGACAGATCCTCCACCGGGGACTTCAGCAGTTCCGTAATGTACAGCTCGACCTGCTCACGCAGGCGGGGATTCTTCAGCGCCTGCAACAGATCTGGTTTTTCAATGTGGGTGAATCCGCCACACAGCGGACACTTCACAACATCGTCGTTCACCATTGCCACCCCTCGCGATCGGAGAGTCTTGCCGACACGGCCCGCTCCGCAGCGCCATGCCGCCGTTCTGATTAAAGGATGAGCGTGGGTTTGGGACAGTGACAAGGGTCGCTTGAGGGATGTGATCGTGGTCACAGATTGGGGTGAGATGGCGGAATCCAAGGTGGATGAGTGCAGGCGCGATATTTCAACAACTATCCGTTGCCGGTACTGCTCGTTGACCTTCCCCTCGCCCGCACCTAACATGTCTAGCCAGTGACCACGCCCTCCAAGCCCGTGGGGCAAGCAGTTTCCCATTACCGCATCATCCGCAAGATCGGCGGCGGCGGCATGGGTGTGGTCTATGAGGCGGAAGACCTGAAGTTGGGTCGCCACGTTGCCCTGAAGTTCCTTCCTGACGAACTCGCCGCCGACGCACAAGCCCTCAGCCGGTTCCAGCGCGAAGCCAAGGCTGCGTCCTCCCTGAATCACCCGAACATCTGTACTATCTACGAAATCGACGAGTCCGATGGGCGAACCTTTATCGCCATGGAACTGCTGGAGGGGCAGACGCTCCGCCACCGGATCGCTGGCCAACCACTGGAGATCGAGGCGGTGCTCGATCTGGGTATCCAGATCGCCGATGCACTGGATGCCGCCCACTCGAAGGGCATCATCCACCGGGACATCAAGCCCGCCAACATCTTCGTCACGAACAGAGGTCAGGCGAAGATCCTCGACTTCGGGCTCGCCAAGGTCTCCCCAAGGCCGGAGACCGTTGCCATGAGCGCCCCGACCATCGGATCATCGGAGGACCTTACCAGTCCCGGCTCGACACTGGGCACGGTCGCCTATATGTCTCCCGAACAGGTGCGAGGGAAGGAACTCGATGCTCGCACCGACCTGTTCTCATTCGGCGCTGTGTTGTACGAGATGTGCACGGGAACGCTGCCATTTCGAGGCGACACGTCAGGTGTGATCTTCAAAGCCATCCTGGATGGGGCACCAACATCGGCGGTGCGCCTGAATCCCGACCTGCCAGCGGAATTGGAGCGCATCATAAACAAGGCCTTGGAGAAAGACCGTGATGTTCGGTATCAGCATGGGTCCGACGTCAAGGCCGACCTGAAGCGCCTGAAGCGCAACACAGAATCGGGCAAGATCACATCGAGCGATAGCACAAAGCCACGCTGGTCGCGTCGGACGATTGTGATTAGCGCTTTAGCTTTTGTGTCCGTCATCGCACTCGTTGCAGTGGGTGTGTTCTACGTTGGCAGCGGTAGCACTCGCACCCGCATCAACTCGGTTGCTGTACTACCTTTCGCCAACGCCAGCGGTGATCCAAACACGGAATACCTGAGCGACGGAATCACAGAGGGCATCATTGACCGCTTCTCAGGGCTTCCGAATGTCAAAGTGATCTCACGCGCGTCGGCATTCCGTTACAAGAAGCGTGAGATCGAGCCGCAGAAGGTGGGGCGGGAGCTTGGAGTAGAGGCGCTGGTCACGGGAAGAGTCGTGCAGCGAGGCGACGATCTCTCCGTAAGCGCCGAACTCGTGGACGCACGCGAGGACAAACAGCTTTGGGGCGAGCAGTACAGCCGGAAGGTTGCTGACACCGCATCCGTTCAGCAGGAAATAGCAACCGCCATATCTGGAAATCTGCGGCTTCGGCTGACCAGCGAAGACAAGACCCGTTTGGCGAAGTCATCCGCGACAAATCCTGAGGCGTATCAACTCTACCTGAAGGGCCGTTATCTCGCGAACCAAACCACAGCCGAAGAACTCAAAAAGAGCATCGAGTATTTTCAGCAGGCAATCGACAAAGACCCCGGCTACGCGATGGCGTATGTTGGTCTGGCTGATTCCTACAATTGCGCTCGGTGGCGGATTAAACTACCTTCCACCCAGCGAGACTCTACCGAAAGCGAAAGCGGCGGCAATGAAGGCGCTGGAGCTGGATGACACGCTAGGCGAGGCCCACGCTGCGCTGGCCTATGCTGAGTGGTTTTACGACTGGGACTGGCCAAGTGCAGAGCGAGAATTCAGGCGAGCCATCGAGCTAAACCCCAACAGTGCTATCTCCCATCACCGGTATTCTGAATGCCTGCTTACGAGACGTCGATTTGACGAAAGCATAGCTGAGCTAAAGCGAGCGCAAGAGCTTGACCCCTGTCATCAGGGATACTTGGCGGTCTGGGGCACGTCTATTTGATCATGCGCCGATACGACGAGTCGATTTCTTATTTCCAGAAAGCCCTCGATCTATATCCAAACGCGGCATTCATTCGCGCTCAGTTGGCTTGGTCATACGCGTCCAAGGGTATGTACCCGCAAGCCCTTGCCGAGTACGACAAAATAGCCGAGTCGACAAGAGCTGTCGCAACCGAGAACCAGTTGGTCGCTGACGGCCTCGGCTGGGTTTACGCCGTCTCGGGCAGACGGGCGGATGCGCTAAAGATCGCCAAAGAATTCAGGCGATCTGTCCTCGCACGCTTATGTCGATTTCTATCAGCTTGCAACGATTTATGCGGGCCTCGGCGAGAAAGACGAGGCCTTCCGACTGCTGGAAAAAGGTTACGAGGAGCGGTCAGCAGGCATGCCCTACCTCGCAGTAGACCCGTTCTGGGACGGGATGCATTCCGATCCCCGCTACGCCGACCTGCTGCGCCGGATGGGACTGCCACAGCCCGAGTAGGTCTGCGCCCCCTAAGCTGAATGCCGACCTCGACGCCCGAATAGCAGGCCGGCAGAGCCTGCCCTGAGCGATGCCGAAGGAACGCCGGCGGTACCCGCAAAGTCAGTGATCCGGCGCACGGGATTCCGTGATCGGAACCCGCACCTGCAAAAAGCCATGCCGCCACGTTTACGCCGCTTCCCGTTCCCTGCTAACATCGTTTGTTTACACCTCAACCTGAACTTAATCTGACTGACGCCTTCATAACTTTACGGAGGAAACATGGCAATCAAAGTTGGCATCAATGGCTTTGGACGAATCGGCCGCAACGTACTACGCGCTTCACTTAAAGATAAAAACCTCGACTTCGTCGCGGTCAACGACCTTACGGATCCCAAAACCCTGGCGCATCTTCTGAAATACGATTCGGTGCTGGGCAACCTGCCGAACGAGGTGTCCGCCGGAGCCGACAGCATTACAGTCGACGGCAAGACGATCAAGGTGTTCAAAGAAAAGGATCCGGCGGCACTGCCCTGGGAGTCCGTGGGCGCACAGGTCGTGATCGAGTCGACCGGCCGCTTCACCGATGCCAACGAAGCCAAGAAGCATTTGCGCGGGCCGGTGAAGAAAGTCATCATCTCGGCTCCAGCGAAGAATGAGGACGTGACGGTGGTGCTGGGGGTGAACCACGAGAAATACGACGGGGCGAAGCATCACATTATTTCGAACGCCTCCTGTACGACGAACTGCCTGGCGCCGGTGGCGAAGGTTATCAATGACGAGTTCAAGATCGTCAGCGGCACCATGACGACGATTCACTCCTATACCAATGATCAGGTCATTCTCGACTTTCCGCACAAGGACCTGCGGCGCGCGCGTGCTGCCGCACTTTCGATGATTCCAACGACGACCGGGGCCGCGAAGGCGCTGAAGCTGGTAATTCCGGAGCTCGGCGGCAAGGTCGACGGATTCTCCATGCGCGTGCCTACGCCGAACGTTTCGGTGGTCGACCTGGTGGTGTGGGTTGAGAAGAAGACGACCAAGGAAGAAGTGAACGCCGCGCTGAAGAAGGCAACTGAGTCCGGGCCGCTGAAGGGATATCTGGGGTACGAAGAGCACGAACTGGTGTCGTCCGATTTCAAGGGTGACCCGCGCTCTTCGATCGTCGATTCGCCCATGACCCTAGTGGTCGGCGGCAATTGCGTCAAGGTGATCTCCTGGTATGACAATGAGTGGGGATACTCCTGCCGCGTGCGCGACCTGATCAACTACATCGCCGGTAAGGGCCTGTAAGAATTGCGGAACCCATCCTAACGGCGCAAGAGGCGCGACGTTAGGATGGGGCACCCGCCCGCTACTTCCCAAAATTTCGTCAGAGGGCGACCTGCCATGCCTAAACTCTCCATTCGTGATCTTCCGCTCAACGGCAATCGGATCTTCATGCGCGTCGACTTCAACGTGCCACTGGAAGACGGACGCGTTATGGACGATACCCGCATCCGCGAAACACTGCCGACTATCGAATACGCCTTGCGCCACGGGGCGAGGCTGATCCTGGCCTCACACCTGGGCCGGCCCAAGGGCAAACCCAATCCCAAGATGAGCCTGAAGCCGGTCGCCGAGCGGCTGCGCATGTTGCTCGACAAAGAACTGGCGCGCGGCGAAAACGTCGGCTTCTGTCCGGAGTGCGTCGGCCCCGAGGCCGAGGAAGTCGCCGGGCAACTCGAGATGGGGCAGACCCTTCTGCTCGAGAACCTGCGCTTTCACGCTGAGGAAGAAGCCAACGACGAGAAATTTGCGCGGCAGCTTGCCAATCTGGCGGAGTACTACGTCAATGATGCGTTCGGCTCGGCGCATCGGGCGCATGCTTCGACGGCCGGCATCACCAAATTCGTGAAGCAGTCGGCTGCCGGATTGCTCATGGAAAAGGAATTGAAGTACCTGGGCAAAGCCCTGGAGCATCCGGAGAAGCCCTTCGTGGCCATTCTGGGCGGCGCCAAGGTCGGCGATAAGATTGGAGTGATCCGGAATCTGATGGACAAAGTCGACTCGCTGATTATCGGCGGTGGTATGGCGTACACGTTTCTTAAGGCACAGGGGCAGGAGATCGGCAAGTCGCTGCTCGAGGCCGACAAGCTTGAGCTCGCAAAGCAACTTTTGGCCGAGGCGAAGAAGCGCAACCTAAAATTCCTTCTGCCGGTCGATCATGTCGTCGCGGTAAAACCCGAGGCCAATGCTGTGATCCAGCAGATCGGCGAAGGGCAGCCCATTCCCGTAGACAAGATGGCGCTCGACATCGGGCCCAAGACCATCGAACTGTTCTCGGACGAGATTTCGACCGCCCGCACCATCGTCTGGAACGGTCCGATGGGAGTGTTTGAAGTTCCCGGATTCAGCAAGGGAACGTTCAAGATCGCGCACGCCGTGGCCGACAACGGCGCGGCCATCTCGATTGTGGGGGGCGGAGATTCGGTTGCGGCGGTGCACGCCGCGAATGTCGCCGACAAGATCACGCACATCTCGACCGGAGGCGGCGCGTCGCTGGAATTCCTGGAAGGCAAGAAGCTGCCAGGAGTCGAAGCTTTGACGGACAAGAAGTAGCTGCGTTTGATTGGAAGCAAATGGATCTGCCTAAAAAGGACTATCTGGTGATGCTGCGGGTCGGTGACCCTTACGAGGTTCGCTTGGAACGCGGCGACATCACTATGTCACCGGCGGACGCAATTGTGAACGCCGCTAACTCCGAATTGCTTCCGGGTGGCGGCGTATGCGGTGCAATCCATGCTGCGGGCGGGCCCGAGATTGCGGAAGAGTGCCACCGGATTCGCTCCGTACGCGGATCGCTACCACCCGGTCAAGCGGTGGCGACCACGGCTGGCCGCCTTCAGGCGAAGTTCGTTATCCATGCGGTCGGACCGGTCTGGCATGGCGGGAATCGTGGCGAGGCGGAAACACTCTCGGGCTGCTACAGGGAGGCGATGCGGGTTGGTGATGAATTAAAAATGCACAGCATAGCGTTCCCCGCAATCTCGACGGGGATCTTCGGATATCCCATCGAGCAGGCTGCCTGGGTTGCCATTCCTACTCTGATTGAAAACCTTCGATCGGCAAAGCAT
This sequence comes from uncultured Acidobacteriaceae bacterium, assembly GCA_963819035.1. GTDB lineage: Bacteria > Acidobacteriota > Terriglobia > Terriglobales > Acidobacteriaceae > Sulfotelmatobacter. The sequence goes on from CAWFUU010000012.1 coordinate 559,061, forward strand.
CTGGTCCTGGTGTTCTTGGTCCTTTTCGACAAGCAAACACTGGATACGTTCGCGAAAGTCGCATTTGCACAGCGGAAACCCGCATCGGGTCATCCATACGAGGTCTCAATCGCACAATATGCCTAGAAAAAAAGTAATGGCTGCCAACTGGAAGATGTACAAGACGCCCGACGAAACCCGCGATTATTTTCGCGACTTTCTGCCCATGGTGGCGAGCCACGGCCGCGACGAGATTGTGGTCTGTCCGCCTTATACGGACGTCGCAACCGCAATTGAAGCGGCGCGCGGGAGCAATGTCGCCATTGGCGTGCAGAACGTTCACTGGAAAGCGGACGGAGCCTACACCGGTGAGATTTCAGCTCCGATGCTGCTGTGCCTGGGTGTAACTCACGTCATTATTGGGCACTCGGAGCGGCGGCAGTATTTTGGGGAGACGGACGATACCGTGAATTTGCGTTTGAAAACCGCGCTGGAGTCCGGGCTTACACCGATCTGCTGCGTCGGTGAGGTGCTTGAGGAACGCGAGGCGGGAGCGACGGACGATGTTCTGCGGCGCCAGTGCATGCGGGCATTCCACACAATCTCGGCGAAGAAGGCGGCAAAGTTGGTCGTCGCCTACGAGCCGGTATGGGCTATCGGCACAGGAAAGACCGCCACGCCGGAGCTTGCGGCCGAGGCCCATGCAGTGATCCGTCACGAGGTGACGAAAATTTTTGGCGAAGAGTTCGCCGCGCAGCTGCGGATTCTCTATGGGGGATCGGTCAAGCCGGACAATGCCAACTCTCTCATGGCGCAGGAAGAAATCGATGGCGCGCTGGTGGGCGGAGCCTCGCTCGATCCGAAGTCATTTGCGGCGATTGTGAAGTACTAAGGCGCCAGGCGGTATCTCGAGTCGTCTGGATGTCCGAGACTGCGTGAGAACCCGTGCCGTCCGTGCGGAGGCTGCCGCAGCTTTTCTTCCGCCCCTTCGGGGCTGGTTCATTTTTCACTTTCACCTACGGCTTGCGCCGTGGGCTGCATTCTTTCGCCGCTTCGCGGCTGGACTCTGTCCGGTAAGCGTGCCGCTACTCCACCCACAACGGCTTTCCTTGCGCTGTGCGGAGAGCCAGGGTTTGGTTGCCTCGGACGATGGTGCGTGCGATCAGGGCCTGATTCCCCTGTAAGACGACCGGCGTTCCGACTACCTCAACTTCGTCCCCGCGGAAGAACTGCACCCGACTGCCGCTGAGGAAGCGGCTGGGGGCGACATGCACTTGCACCTTTCCCCGCGAAGTCGCGAGGATCAGGTGTGTTCCATCGTCGCCGCTGATGGGGCAGTAGAAGTTCTTCACGTCTTCCACGACGCCTTGAAGGGTCACTTCGGAGGCTGCGTTGTATGCAGGCGGGTGACGCTGCGGAGTGAGCAGCAGCACAACTAGAACTACCAAACCCAGGCCCAGAACGATTTGCGGAATTCTCATTGGATCCTCCCTGCCGCAGGTTTGCGTGGGACAGCTCAGGCTGTCCCAACTGCCTTGGCTCGCGGCGCCACCTTGGGCAGCTCGAAGTTTAAGACTCCGGACTGCAGCTCAACTACCGCGCCCTCGGAGTCAATCTCCGAGGAGAGAGGGATCAGATGCAGAATCTGGTCGGGATAAAAATCGGCGGGCGCCCGTTTTGTTGCAGCCTCCGCGCTGAAATCTTTAGTAGCGACGATGGCGATGCGTTTCGGTTCGATGCTGACCTTCAACTCACGTTCCGAAAAACCGAGAACGTTGGCGCGGATGCTGAAGCGCTCCGGGGTCTCGGAAATCGCAGTAGACACTGGGCGCAGCAACTCCGATTCCGCCCTGAACCAATCTTCCCAATCGTGGCCATGCTCGCGGTTCCGCATTTCGAATAACTCGTACGCACGGCGCGTGATGGCGAGCTGGATTTGCTGCATATCCCACTGCAAGTCTTGCGGGGCACAAGACCGCAAGAGTATGGCGGGTGAACTCATGTAAGGTCTTTGGGATGATTTCATGACGCCCTCCTTATTGCACTGGGCTGCAGGGTTCGCTCGGCCTGGTGTTATGGTCGGCAGGCGGGCTGAAGCGAGGCTTGATGGATGAGCCTGATCGGGTCGCGTGCACTTCCGCAGCTTCGATTCTGCTCGCGATTGCCTGCATGCGCCGTGACTCAAATCACAGAACGCACGGAAGGACGAGCACGATTCCCGCAACCGGTGGAGTGATCCCGATCACCGAAAATCCATCGGGCAGGAATAGAATCTCCCTCAAGAAAGCAAACCGCGCAAGCGGACCACCTCAACTTGCAGTTCCGACCCAGCGAGGAGGTCTTATGCCGCTGACCAAGCTTCGTGAATTTCTCGACTCCCACCACATCAAAGTACCTGGTGATCTCTCACTCCGTCGCCTACACGGCTCAGGGAATCGCTGCCCTGGTGCACCTGTCGGGCAAGAAACTGGCGAAAACCGTGATCGTCAAAATTGACGGCGTGCTGGCCATGGCAGTAGTTCCGGCATCGATGCACGTCGACCTGGATCTGCTGCGAGACCGCTGCCGGCGCCGGTGTGGTGGAGGTTGCAACTGAACAGGAGTTCAAGGACGCCTTCCCCGACTGCGAGACTGGCGCCATGCCGCCGTTCGGCAATCTCTACGACATGCCGGTTTACGCGGATGCAAGCCTCGCCGAAAACGAGGAGATTACTTTCAACGCTGGCACGCATCGCGAACTGATGAGAATGGGTTGGCGCGACCTGACGCGGTTGGTGGATGCTCAAATCGTCAACCTGACCCATCGGCCCGCGGTTGCGGCTTAGCTGCCAAGTTTCGTGGATCGGCGAATGAATGTCGTGGGGACAGCTGCGCCTATTTTCGTCCGATGGCCATGATGTGCGAGCTTGCGCCCAAGACAGAGGGCTCGCGCTCAACTTTGCGCACGGCGGCGAGCAGGCGTTCGCGCTGGGTGGGATCGTTCCACAAGCGGTCGAAATCGCGGGCCAGCCAACCGGGTCCTTCGATCGCCACCAACTCTACAACCTTAAATCCGGCGGCCAGAAAATCGCGCGACAACTCACCCGGGCGATGGAAGAATGCATCCGTGAAATACATGAGGTTGCCGGTGGGGTTGCGGTGCTGGCCGTCCTCCAGATCACGAGCCAGGATCGGCGCAAACTCCGGATCGTCAAAGAATCCACTCGATAGCGAATCGAATAGCGATGCGAAGCGGCTGATGGCAGCGCCCCAAACGAGCCCTCCTGGACGCAGCACCCGCTGCGCCTCGCGCAGGCAGGCAATACGGTCTGGGCGTTCCACGAGATGATAGAGCGGGCCGAGAAGGAGGACCGCGTCGGCGCTCGCCTCTTCCTGAGGGAGATGACGCGCGTCGCCGACCTCGGCGGAAGCGAGGGGATGGGCGGGCTGTTGCTTCGACGCCGCACGCGCCTGATCCACGTGCTTCGGCACCGGATCGATCAAGTGCACTTCATATCCGCGGGACGCCAGCCAACAGGCGTAGGCTCCAGCGCCGCCGCCGGCGTCAATGATGGTGGCGGGAGCGGGCGGCAGGTGGCGGAGAATCAGTTCCCGGGTACGCGCCTGCTCGAGTTGAAACCATCCCTGGCGGAGCCGGGAGGCTTCGTCGGTCTCGTTGTAGTGAAGGAGCATCCCGTTCGCGGTCATGTCGTCGCTCATCTGAAAACCTAAGTTAGCATGAAGCTACTACTCGCGACTTTGGCCGTATTGCCGGCGCCGGAGACATCTTTCCAGTGACAAATCTTTTCACACTAGGCGAGCGGGGAAAATGCGGATATAGTTTTCCCCTGCTTTTTGGATCATGGGAAAATTCCACTTACTGGACAGATCACGGCTCCGGCCGCGTCAGGGCTCACAGGGTGACTAATTCACGGACGATGTTGGCAAGAGACGTTGCAAGCAACGTCTCTACGACCGCTATGGAGACAATATGCAGGGATTGAAGAACAAGGTTTTGCAGACATTCGGAATTGCACTTACCGCTTTGTTGGCCTGGCCTCAACTCGCCGGCGCGCAACATCGGCTCACTCCGATCCCGCATCCGATCGGTTCTCCGCAAAAGGCTCCAGTGCAGGCGGCGCGCGTGGCTTCGGCAACTTCACCTTGGACTCCGCTGACCAATCAACCGACCTTTTTAGTGGACGGCAGTGCTAACCCGATTTTGCTTATGGACGGGAGCGTTCTGGTTCAGGATGCAGGATTCCCGGATTGGTGGAAATTGACGCCCGACCAGAATGGCAGTTACGTGAATGGAACTTGGACCCAGGTGGCATCGACGCCCTCCGGCTACAGCCCGCTCTACCACTCGTCTGCAGTTCTGCCGGACGGCCGGCTCATCATCGAGGGCGGAGAATATATCTGTGATCCGACGACCTTCAACTGCAATGCCGTATGGACGAACCTGGGGGCAATCTACGATCCAATAGCGGATACGTGGACTGCTATCAATCCTCCAGATGGGTGGGGCTCGGTCGGCGATGCGCAGAGTGTTGTGCTACCCGATGGAACATACATGCAGGCAAACTGCTGCACAACGGAAGCGGCTTTGCTTAATCCCAAGACCTTGACGTGGAGGCCGACGGGCAAAGGCAAGTATGACCCGAATGACGAAGAGGGATGGACTCTGCTGCCTAATGGCAAAGTGCTGGCGGTGGATGCTTACGTCCCGATTCCGCCGTTTACGTATATCCCTACAGGCACAAACTATGAGCTCTATTCCCGGAGGGGAGATGACGAGCGCGAAGCCGAAGACGAAGGCAGCGGCACATGGCGGGTTGCAGGAACCACTCCCGTGCAGCTGTGGGATTCCTGGTTGACTTGCGGCGAACTGTCCCAGGAACCCAAAAACGGGCCTTCATTTGAGCTCGGGCCCGGCGTCCTGCGTCCGGATGGGACTGTGTTCTATACCGGTTCGAACACTTGCCCGGGTGCCGGCCACACGGCGATTTACAACTCGCGCACGAATACCTGGAAGGCTGGCCCGGATTTTCCGGGAACCAACAACATTTCCGACGGTCCGGCAGCCTTGGAAGTCAACGGCAAGGTTCTGATGATGGCCAGCCCGGGATACGGGAACCCGCCGGTCACCTTTTTTGAGTGGGACGGGAAGGCGCTGAAGGAAGTGGCTGGAACTCCCAATGCGCCCACCGATGGATCGTTCTATGGGAATATGCTCGTGCTTCCGTCGGGGCAGATCCTGCTGACCGATTTTTCGGACGACATTGAACTCTACACGCCTTCGGGAGGCCCGCGGGGCGAATGGGCACCGAAAGTGGTCTGGGCGCCAGAGCACGTCAGAAGAGGGAGAACATACCAGACCTTTGGCTTCCGGTTTAACGGATTCTCGCAAGGCGCCGCTTACGGAGATGACGCGCAGGCTGCGACGAACTTTCCGCTGGTTCGCATCACGAACGTCAAAACCGGCCACGTTCGATACAGCCGGGCGCATGACCCCAGCAGCATGGCGGTGGCGTCCGATGACCTCAATTCGGTTTGGTTCGATGTTCCCGCCGATCAGGAGACCGGATTCAGCAAGCTCGAGGTGGTGGCGAACGGAATTGCGTCGGAAGCGGTGTTTGTAAACGTCAGGAAATAGAGGCCAGTTCGTCGTAAGGGGCTGGTGTTGGAGTTGATGCCGCGCTCAGACTGAACTGAGCGCGGCATTCTTTGCGCTCGTTAGGCCAGCACTTTTTCCTGGGCCGAGGCAGCGCCGCGCATCTGCCGCGCTTTGTCGTAGACTTTGCCATACTCGCGGGCCGAGGCGTTCCAGGAGAAGTCTTTATTCATGCCGTTGCGCATGAGTACCTGCCACGAAGTCTGGTCACGGAAGGCTTCGAGGGCCTGCTTGATGGTAAGCAAGAGGGCTTCGCCGGTGTACTCGGTGAACTTGAAGCCTGTGCCTTTGCCGGTGCGGGCGTCCCAGGGCTCGATGGTGTCGTCGAGACCGCCGGTGGCGCGCACGATGGGCACAGTGCCGTATTTCAGGCTGTAGATCTGGTTCAAGCCGCAAGGTTCGTAGCGCGAAGGCATGAGGAACATGTCAGCGCCGGCCTCGATTTTGTGCGCAATCGCGTTGTCGTAGGCCACTTTGACGGCAATCTTATTGGGAAACTTTTTGTTGAGCCGAAGGAACATCTCTTCATAGGGCTTGTCGCCGGCGCCCAGAGCGACCACAATCATGTCCTCCCGCGCCAGGCGGTCCATGACTTGCGAGATCAGATCAAAACCCTTTTGCGCGGCGAAGCGGGAGACGATTCCGATCACCGGCAGCTTGGGGTCTGCGTTCGCGACCCCGAAGGCGGCCAGCAGGTCTTGCTTGCATTTTGCCTTGCCTGCGAGATCCTGCGGCGAGAACTTGGCGACGGCAAATCTGTCGGCCTGCGGGCTCCATTCGTCGTAGTCGACTCCGTTGAGGATTCCAGTGACCGTCGCGGCCCGGTCGCGGAGAACGCCTTCCAGGCCAAATCCATATTCGGCGGTCTGAATCTCCTGGCTATATTTGCGGCTCACGGTGGTAATGAAGTCGGCGTACGCCAGGGCGCCTTTGAGAAAGTTCACCTGGCCGAAGAATTCCATCTTCGAGATGGTGAACAGATCCCAAGGCAGCATGAGCAGGGGCAGAGTCTCAGGAGGGAATAATCCCTGGTAGCCCATGTTGTGAATGGTAAAAACCGTGCCGACGTCGCGGAAAGCGGGGTCCTCGGAATAGACAGTACGCAGCAGGACGGGCACAAGCGCGGATTGCCAGTCGTGGCAGTGGAATATTTGAGGCGCGCCCAGGATTTTGGAAGCCTCCAGGACGGCGCGGGAAAACAATGCGAAGCGCTCGGCGTTATCAGGGTAGTCGCCGGCGGCGGTGCCGTAGAGCGCATCGCGGTCGAAGTAGGGCGGATACTCCACGAAGTAGAATCGAACTCCGCCCTGGGGGGCGGTGGCCACAACCGAGGGGAAGCGATGTTTGTCGTCGAAGGGAACAGTGACGCTGCGAACCACTGTCGTGGGATCGGAGAGCTTGGTCTGGCGATAACGGGGCAGGTAGATGCTGACCTGATGTCCGAGCGCTGCCAGGGCACGCGGCAGGGCTCCCACCACATCTGCCAAGCCGCCGGTCTTGGAGAATGGAACACCTTCCGATGCAACGAATGCGATGTGCATGAGTGCGGAACCTCCCAGAGAGCGCGCACTTTTTGTCGGCGCACGCTATGATTGAATATGAACACCTCGGGACCCGAGGTCCGATAAATATGATGCGAGGACCAACTTGCAAGTCTACTTCCCGAGCTATAGAGGGTCAACGTGCCTAAGGTCGTTTCAGCGCGCCGTCCGCAAAGTAAGCCTAAATTGGGACAGCACTTTCTCGACAGCGAGGACGCGGCCGTCCGCATCGTCGACGCTCTGGGAGATGTGTCGCAGAGCACAGTGCTTGAAATCGGCCCGGGACGTGGCATTCTGACTTCGCTCCTTGCGAAACGCACACGGCGCCTGATCGCCGTTGAACTGGACCGGGTGCTGGCGGCACAACTTCGGCTGAAGTTTGGCATGGCGCGGAATGTGGAAATCATTGAGGCCGACGTGCTGGCCATCGATTTCGATTCGCTCTTCGGACCAAAACCCGGGCTCGGCCGACCGGGGATCGACCTCAAGCCGGAACCGGTGAAGGTCGTGGGAAATCTTCCTTATTACATTACGTCGGACATTCTGCTGCGCCTGTTTGAATTTTCGAAGTATTTCGAGAGCCTGGTGATCATGGTGCAGCGCGAAGTTGCGGACCGGATCGCCGCCGAACCGGGTAGCCGCGATTACGGAATGCTTTCTGCGACCGCGCAACTCTTTGCCCGGGTGGAAAATCTCTTCACGTTGCCTCCAGGTGCATTTGTGCCTCCGCCTAAGGTGCATTCCACGGTGCTGCGGCTTACTATAGAGCCACAGCAGGAAAAGTTAGGTGTAGCCGGCGACGGCTTTATTGATTTTTTGCGCCTTTCATTTGGACAGAAGCGAAAAACATTGTGGAACAACCTGAAGACGAACTACGCAGGACCGGATTTGAAGCGCGCGCTGGCCGCGGCCGAGGTGAAGCCTACGGCTCGGGCGGAGACACTGAGTCTGGAAGAAAGCGCCGCCGTTTATCGCGCCTTGCGCGGCCTGCACAGTCGCTCGTAGCATGATCCTGGGCGGTATGGTCCGGCTCACCGAAAAGGAGGGCCTATGGCGACCACCATTGTTCGTCACCCCGCGGTCGCGGGGCGCTTTTATCCGCGCGACCCAGACGACCTGCGAACTGAAGCGCAGGGCTACCTCTCGCAATCGAGCTCCGTGAATCAAGCGCCGGTTCGGGCGGTCGGGTGCATCGCTCCGCATGCGGGCTACGTGTACTCTGGCCACGTTGCCGGAGCGGTGTTTTCTCGGGTGGAGATTCCGCGGCGGTGCATTGTGATGTGTCCCAACCACACCGGGATGGGCCGAGCTCTGGCGATCGTAAGCGAAGGCGCATGGGAGACCCCGTTAGGAGAGGTGCCAATCGACGCGGAGCTGGCTGCGGCTCTGAAACGCTATTTCCCTGCCCTGCAGGAAGACCCTGCGGCACACCGGGCTGAACATGCCGCCGAAGTGGAGCTTCCATTTCTGCAGTTGCGCCAACCGGAGCTGACGTTTGTTCCCATCGCGTTGGGAACCGGGCACTTCGAACCCCTCGAACTGCTGGGCGTTGCGCTGGCTGACGTTATCTCGAAGCTAGACGATCCCGTCTTGATCGTCGCTTCCAGCGATATGAATCATTACGAGTCGGATACCGTGACGCGAGTGAAGGACCATCGGGCAATCGAGCGCATTCTCACGCTGGATCCACGAGGGCTCTACGATGTGGTCACACAGCAGGACATCAGTATGTGCGGCTTTGGCCCGGCGGTGGCCATGCTGACGGCGGCTCGGCAGCTGGGGGCGAAGTCGGCGGAACTGGTGAAGTACGCGACCTCGGGGGATGTGTCGGGCGACCGGGATATGGTCGTGGGGTATGCGGGAGTCGCGGTGGTGTGAGCCGAGGGTGGTGACGACGCAGCCCAACCGTTTGTCATCCTGACCGAAGGACCTTCACATTTTGCTGGGCGGCAGCAGGTTGCAGAGGTCCTTCGCGGCAAAAGACGCTGCTCAGGATGACAAGTGGTTTGTCATCTGCACAATTCCAGAAAAACCTGCAAAAACCCAATAATCATCGGCCTTTTCGGGCATTCGATCAAGCACATCGGTAACTTTCTGCGGCCTCCGAGGGCAGCTAACCTAAGCGGGAGAGGTTGCTTGGGGAGGGGTGTCGAATGGGTGATCGTTACTGGCTCTGGGTAGGGGCGCGTCTGCTCGTGGGCGTTGCCATCGTGGCATGGGCGGCGAGCTATCTGAGCACGGGCAGCGGGGAAAAAGAGTTTCAGAAAACGCTCGACGCAATGAAGCAGGTACACAGCTTCCGCGTGGCCTCCAACACCAATCAGATCGGCGTTCAACAAAACGAAATGCTATGGGAAGTCGACTGCAACCGGGACGTCCTGCATCACCAGACACATATGGTCATGATCGGCTCGAATGCGGGCGAGTTCAACCGCGACGAACTGTACGTGAAGGGTCGCGAATACGACCGGCAGAGCGACGGCTCCTGGGGAGGATCGCATTACGGGGGCACCAGCTATTCCGCGGAGTGGTATTGCAGAAGCCTTGCCCAGGGGACCGACAGCAATCTGTTGCCGGAGATTGCCACGATGATCAAGCGGGGCATCATCCAGAAGGGCGACAAGAAGACGGTCAACGGCGTTCCCTGCCGCGAGTGGCTGGTAACGCTGAAAGGCGGGACGAGCGGTCTGGAGCATGACACCGTATGCCTGGGCCTGAAGGATCGCCTTCCCTACGAAATGACGGTTGATTGGGCGCACTCGCGTTCTATTTTCTCCGATTACAACGCGCCCGTTCAGCTCGATTTGCCGGAGGCCGCGGTGCAGCCGGCGAGCAGCCCTAGCGGATCGAACTAACTCCATTCCGGAGAAGAAGGATATGTACATGGCATCACGTATCGCGGTCATAGGATCGAAGATGGCGCGGTTCAGCGGGATGGCAGGATTCGTCCTGTTGCTGGCAGCAAATTCTTCGGCGCAGGCGCAGCAGCAGGGCTCGCTGGCCGACGCCGCGCGCCAGATGCGCGCCCAGAAGAGCAACCAACCCGGGGCCGAAGCCAGCCGTGCGCAAGAAGTCGCCGATGAATTGTCGGATAACCAGAATGACAGCGCGCCAGGCGGCTTCAAGACCTACAACGCGGTTTGGTACAAACTTTGGGTTCCGGCTCCTTACACAGCGAATTCCGATAGCGGCGGTACCGTGCTGTCGGGTCCCCGCGTAGGAAGCACGATGCCCCTGGTGTTGGTCGGTAGTACCCTCGTACTCCAACCAGCGACTAGCGACGACGCATTTCGCGACGCTGCGACGAAATTTACCAGCGGCTATGAGGGGTCTGCGCAATGCAGCAAGACCACACTGGCAAATCACGACGCGTACCAATGCGGGCTTGCGGGAGCCAAACTGCTCGGGCACTCAGTGAGCGGCACAGCTCTGTTCATCCGGGGGGGCGGCAACATTTTTCCAGTATTTTGTGTTGCAAACAGCGACAGCCACGCCCGCGATATCCTGAACGACCCAAACTCCACTCCCTCGGAGAAGATGTGGGCGAAGAGAAATCTGACTCAAGAAGAAGAGTACGTGCGAGAGGTGTGGCAGAAATGCAATTCCGTGTTTCAGTCGGTTCGCTTCACGGAAAGCGCCGCGCAACCGGAGACCACACAGCTCACGAGAACTCGTACTGACGTCTCGAAACCGGCAGCTACCCCGAAGGCCCCCGCGCTGACCGCAATGGCTACTTCGGGAACTGGCGGGATCTCGCCCGCCGTGGCCCCAGCGGAGAGCTCAGTGCCTGCAGGCTTCAAAGTTCATCCCTTTACCTATTGCAGGAGCCAGCGCGAGTGCTGGAATGCGTCTGTGATCGTGCCAGCCGATGCGCAACTCGTCAGCTCCGATTGCAAGCAGTATGTGTTTGAGATGAAGGTGCAGGGATCGCCCTTTCTGCTGCTGGCGGGTCCGGCGGGGGGAGAGGGCTGCGGGAATCGGAGCAGCAGCGATCCGAGCCAGGTCCGCTGGAACGAACTCGCGGCACCTGAAAACCGCCGAGCGCCCGGCACCTCCTCCACGATCAGCAGCCAGCAAACAACGCTGGACGGTAAACCTGGCTTCATCACTCGGATCGGGTTCCGGAAAGGTCTGACGGAATGGATGGGCAAGCGCGCCGAGATCGAGAGCAATGGAGTGCCCCTCGTGGTGGGTTGCATGGCGCCGCGAGAGCATTTCGGCGACGGCGAAACGATCTGCTCGAGCTTGATCGAATCCTTGCAATTGCCATGAGCCGCTGGCCTTCAGCACGTCGGGTTATGACGGCGGCGCTCTGGGTCGGCGTCGTGAGTGTTCTGGCGTGGGGGCAAGACTCCGATTCACAGAGTCTCTCCCTCGGAGAGGTTGCCCGCCAGACCCGCTCCCAGACCGACACCAAAGGCCAACCGAGCAAGGCCCAGCAACTGGTCGACGAGATGCAGCGGGAGCAGGAAGAGGCTGCGAACGCGCCGACGGGATTCAAGAGTTACGACGCCGGCGACTATCGTCTGCTCGTACCATTTCCTTACAGTCTGGAGGGCCGCGAAAACGGGGGAGCCGTGCTGCTCGGTTCGCGTCTGGGAGTGACGAATACGGAAGTGATGGCGGGAACGCCGATCTCTTTCCCCGCCGGGGTTACGCCCGGCATGTTGAGCGATGTCGACATTTTGAACCTGGTGCGCCAACTCGCGGCTTTGCACGGGCAGTCACCGTACTGCTCGGCGATCAAATTCGGCGAACGCAAAGCGTTTCGCTGTGCGTGGAGCAGTTCTCCTAGCCTTCTAGGACGCGCGGTGTGGGGAACGATGGTAGTTCGTGGTAGCGTCGAACAGCGTGATTCCGGTGATGTGCGTAAGCCCGGATGACGTCCTGCACCAGCAATGCGTGGTCTACGATACCTGGGGCCACAACACTTGCAGTGATCGGTACCGATCGTGGCCGGATATCCAGAAGACGATCGAGAGCGCAGTATCGGGAGGAAACGACCACGGTGCAGACGTGCGATCAGATCATCTACCCGTCGATCCGATTGAAAGAAGACGTCGTTGTGCATCCGGTCACGATCGCGGAAGGAAAGCCCTCGAAGACGGTTGGCGGCACGGTGCCGCAGGATACTTCGGTCGTCGCTGGGACGCAGTCCGAGTCGCTGGCCGAACTAGCGCGGCAAACGCGGCAGGCGCCGCGCCGCCAAGCTCAGACTAAGCTCGACAACGCCGAAGGGGAGAGCCTGGCTCCTGCGGGATTCCAGTCCTTCACACTCCAATATTGTCTGAATCCGCAGCAGTGCGCAGAGGCCAAGGTGGTCATTCCCGAGAAGGCTGAGGTCGTGTCGCGCGTTAATGGGCAGTACATTTTGAAATCCATGCTCAACGGCGGCGCGGTGATGCTTTATGTGGGTCCTGCGGACGTGAACTCGCCCTACCGCAGCATGACCGATCCGGACTATATTCGCATGCGGGATTTGGCCAATTCCAACGGTTGGACGCGGGAAAAAACCGATGGGGTGAGCACGCAGGAACTGACGATCGCGGGTCGGCAGGCGCTGATGACGCGTTTTCGCTACCAGCGCGATCAGAAGACCTGGTGGGTCGGCGAGCGAGCGCTGATTGAAATGCCGGGCGCGCAGTTCCTGGTCGGGTGCACTGCCGCCGAGCAGAACTTCGCTGACGCCGAGACACTGTGCACAACTTTGGTGAATTCATTGCGACTGCCATGAGAATTTTGCCAAGCACAACTCGTAGATGGATGGTTTTCGCGGCGCTGGCTTTCGGGGTGAGTTCATGCACGTGGGCCCAGGATTCTACAGGCCAATCCTTAGGGGATGTGGCGCGAAAAACCCGCAAGGAACACGCCGCGCCGGACCACATAGCTGGAAAACAACTGGTCAACGAAGAAGAGGACGGACCCGACACGACCGGCATATGGCGTGTGCGGCTCTGTTCGTTTACGCCCTGCTACGAGCTGTCAATTGCCCTGCCCAAGAGCCCCAAGTGGACGCGAGCCAAGGCCGAGCCGCGGCCGGTTCTGATTCCGCTGCCGGGAGCCGAAGCGGACGCAAATCGCGTGATCCGCATCTACGCCGCCGAATCGCTGGGAGCGCGGTACTCGCCGGTCGATGGGGCTAAGCGCGTATTTCTGCAGGGGTGGTTCGCCCGCCCGGAATATTTCGGTCAGTCGGCGCGGATCGTGCTAGACGAACACGTCCCGATTGAAGGGGCTAACGCGACGATTAGTCACTTCACGGTCACGGGGGACGCGGGCAGGTATCGGGGGCTCAGTATCGTGGCCAGTACGCCGAATGGCAGCTACGGTTTCGCCTGCGCGTTTCGCGACGAAGATGCCAGCGCCGCCGGCAGCATCTGCGACGCAATCGTGAAATCTGCCAGAAGCCAGGCGTTGGAACCCGGGAAGCGGCCAGTGTATCCGAACTATGAGCCGCCGGATCCGCCCGAATACTATCCGAAGCGCTACGATCCGGACGATCCTCCCGATGATCCGGAGTAAGCAAAGAAGACCGCGCATGAAACAAAGGGTCCTGAACATCGTGAACGGCCTCGTCGTATTGCTTTTCGTCCGAGGCTCGCTCCTCCTCGAGGCGCAGTCGCGGCCGGTATCGGCTCCGCACAAGATACTTCTGCAGGCCGAGGTGAAACCGGGGGAAGTTCTGCGCTATGAACTGGAAGCCGGAGCGTCGTTCCTGCCGATTGCGGATGCCAGCGGAGCAATTTTGACGCCAGCGCGCGGGCCGTGTGATTACGCTATGTCGGCGATCGTAACACTACGTCCGCAGGCGGCGGACAAAGACGGGAACACTCCGGTGGAGGCGCGCTACAGCGAGACAAGAGTGACCAGCGTACGCTGCGCTCTGTTTTCTCCGGCGGATTTCCAGAAGCGTCTGGCGGCGCTGCAGGCGTCCCCGGTGATGTTCCGCGTGGGGCCGCACGGCGAGACTGCCTTGGGCCACAGCCAGGACGGCTATTTCAAGTATTGGGATGGGGGCGATCTACTGCGGAAGGTGACGCAGGATCTGATTCAGACCGAGTTCTCGCCACAGCCCGTGGCGGCAGGCGCATCGTGGAAGCCGCGTGGGCAGTTCGCGTATTCCCACGACCGGGCATTGAAGGACCTGGAACTGAGCGGCGCGGACTTGCGCTTTCGGAATCTGGTTCCCGTGGACGGCAAGACTTGTGCCTGGGTGACATCGAAATACGTGTTCTCGCCGGTCGACCTGCCCGCGGCAGGCACGGCGAGCGGTGGACGCGTCGTGCCCGCAGCGGGCAATAATGCGGTGGCGGCGGTTTTGCATATCTCGCTGCTGCTCGATCCGGCAAGTCACCACGTGGCGTGGCTGCATCGGTCGCAGACGATCGACAACAAGCTGACCCTGGCGTCGCCCTTTGATGACAGCGATCCGGTGGATGACCCGCCGCAGCCGGATGATCCGGACTGGGAGAATCCCATGCCTGATCTTTCCAGTATGCGGTCGGACAATCCGGGACGCTATCCGTTCATGACGTTTCATTTCCAGGAAGAGGCGCGGGCGCGGCTGCTGCCGGACGAGCGGTCGGCAGAGTGGCTGGCGGCGTTGAAGAGCTTCGAGGCGAATCCGGAACCAGAGAGCGGAACAACTCCTGTTCCGCCGACGAAGACACTTTTGCCGAATCCGATCGTTCAGGCCGCCAAGCCCGAGGTGGTGAAGCGGACGACGCGGGTGGTGATCGACTCGGACTCGCTCGTACCTACGCCTGAGGGGTTTACGCGTTACGAGAAGGGTTTGTGCCGCGATTCGTGGTTTTGCGCCACCGCATCGGTGGCGTTGCCGGGTGAGGTGCAGATTTCCGAGGACACGCCATTGCGCACGGTGTACATGGCGCGGCATGGCGATCTTCTGGTGAGTGTGTCGGTTGGTCCGGCGCTCGACCGGCGCCATTCTGGTCTGACCGACGACGAGGAACTTAGAAAGCAAGCCGAGTATTACCTGGCCAACTATGTCTGGATGGCGGAGAAACCGGGGATCGGAAGCAGCTTCAGCGGCGCGACCCTCGACGGATATCCCGGGCTGATTACCGATTTCAGCGCCACTCAGCGGGACTTGGCCAACATTCACGGAGTGCTCGGACTGTTGCTCACGCCCTGGGGCAAAATCGTCCCGGTGAGCTGCAGCTCAGACCATGCCTCGACGGCGGAGTTGCCGGCGCTGTGCGAGAAGGTGATCACTTCGGTGAGCTTGCGGCGCTAGACAGCGGCCGCGGGTCGGCGACGAGAAACGGGGAACGTCCCGTCCGCCCCGGGTTTCCCCTAAGCGAGACGCGTGGATTGTGCCTCAGGGTAAAGAAACGACCCGGATCGAGCTCCAGCGTTGACGACCTCAAAGCCTCCCCACCCTGTCGCAAAAAACGCAAAAGGATGAGGCACCCTGCCGTGGTTCCCACGCTTGTTAGGCGCGCAAGAGTGAGGCACCCCTCATTCGCGGCGATATCTAATAAAACGAAGGCGTGGGCTGGCCGCATGATATTCACTAGTGCAACGTGCACCTCTGACACCTGTCCAAGCCCACGCCCAGGCCAGCATAATCGGGCCGTTACCTGACACCTTGCTAAAACTTACCTGGCATTTTGCAGGCGATGGCAGAAATTCTGTTTTGGAGACTTCCCTCGATGTTCAAAATGCAACGATCTAATGTCCGATGTTTTCGACGTCTTCCACTGGCTGGAGTGCTTTTGCTTCTCGTGATAGTGATGGCGGCATATCAGAGCCCCAGTTCAGCCCAATCCACCAGTTCGGCGAACGCGAGCACGCTGGATCAAACTTCAACCGGGAACGCACCACTGCCCGAGGCTTTCTATATCGCGACCAACGGAAACGACAATAACCCCGGAACGCTCTCCCAGCCTTTTGCGACGCTCCACAGGGCGCAGAAGGCGATGAAGGACAGTTCGTCGATCAAGACGACCTACATTCGAGCTGGAACCTACAAGCCTAAGACTGGCGTCGGCTGCAATAACGGTGCTGGCGCATCTGTCTATCTGACCAAGACTGACAACGGTGAGACATGGTCGTATTATCCTCCGGACGGATACAATTCGGCGATCCTCGACGGACAGTCGACCGTGGGCAATTCCGGCGGAAGCGGGGGCAACGGTACCGGCTGTGCGTTTTCAACAGATAACGCTTCCAACATCACCATCGTTGGGCTTCAATTTACGAACTACCGTTACTCCGCCTTCTCGGCGGATATGGGCAGCAACGTTAAGTTCCTGCGCAATGTGATTCACAACACAAGGGCGGCAGCGTGGAGCGCGTCGGCGGTTTCAACGGTTTGTACGCCAGGTATCCTCGTGAAAAATAACTATCTATACGATCTGGCGTACGCCGGGATCACTCTGGTCGCGGGACCAATTTGTCCCCACGGAATTTCCAACGATGTGGTGTCAGGAAACGTCATCCTGAATTCCTGTACTTGGCCTGCAGTTCATGGATTCGGGAATGATCAAAACGGCGGGGACTGCGGAGCCATTTACTTCCACGATGGCACGAGCGTATCCACGAACATTCAGGTTGTGAACAACTACATTCGGGATGTCAATAAGGCTTCAAAAGGCGCGGGGGATTATGGCATAAACGGCACAAATGGCTGCTGTGCTGACGCAATTTATACCGACGACGGAACCCACCACGTCACCATCAAAGGCAACATCATGGCCGGCATGATCAGCACCTGCGTTCAGATGAACGATCCTGAAAACAATGTGATCACGGGCAATATTTGCGACCTGGCTTCTGATTCCAACTATCAGAGCATTGTGATTTATGGCCGTGGAAAAGGTCGGCCCGTATCTATGACCGGCAATGTCTTCGAGCACAATATCGTAATCTCCGCCGGCACCGGCACTGGTTTTGGGTACCTTGGCGGCACCCAAACGCCAGATCCGATGATCATCAACGATAACGCCTATCACAATTACGTGGGTTCAACGATCAAGAGCACCGGAAATAAGTATGTCGGCAGCGATCATGATCCGGTGTACGAAAATCCGCGAATTTCTGGGTGGACATACAATATAGTGGCGGCGTCGTCGGTGTTCCATTCACCTGTCTCGTTTCCGGGAATTGTGAGAGGTTGGGGGCCACCGGGCTTCGTCATTCCCCACAATGGAACTCCGCCTTCGTGCCCTCACTGAAATCGGCTAGCTGCAGTGAAAGCCCCGCCACAAGGCAGGGCTTTTTTGCGTGCCGAGCATGTTCCACAGCTGGGAGGTGAAAGTCCTCTTCACAACCTGATGGAGGTGGAGGGATAGGGGGCTCGCCCATCGTCTGCGATCAGGATATTGAATGTGGTTGCCCCACCCCATTCGACTCCCCTCGCGCGGAGACAAGGGTGGGGCAACCTTGCAAGACGACTCGCGTGACAGCCCGTGCCGTCCCTCCGGGACTCGCTTCCACTCCTCCGATCCCTACCCTGGGCTTACGCCCTGGGCTAACTTATGTCGCCGCTTCGCGGCTGGAGTCTGCAAGCATTTGAGGCAGGTTCTCCCGAGAATTTGCACGCGCAGAATCCCCTCCTCGCCAGGCAGCCAAGCCTGCCCTGAGCTAGTCGAAGGGATGCCGGAGCCACTAAAGCGAATGGGCGGCCGGATCGGCCGCCCTCGCTTTGCCTACCAATCGAGTTGTCTACTTGTGCGTGCCACCACCGCCGGAGGCGTGTCCTGCCGAAGCGCCAGCGCTATGTCCAGCCGACGGAGCTGACATGGAGCTGTGCTGCGGACCGCTGTAACCAGACGTTCTGCCCGAACTGCCGCCGAACTGCGGCGCCGAATGCACTTCGGCGAATCCAGATTTTGCAACCTGGTGGTTCAAGTGACTTAGGTTTCCAAGCGAACCACGCGGAATTCCCATACCTGCTGATCCCGAGCGCACGAGCAGGCGCGACGGACCCATAGGTGAGACCGGAACTCCCTTTCCGACGACAACCGTTTTCACGGTACCCGTCGGCGGGACCAGAGGATGAACGGTGACCAGGTTCGTGGCCGTATAGCGCGGCACCATGAGCATGTTGCTCCACCCGCCGGGCTGCCACATCCATCCGTAGCCGGGGATAAAGTTCCAGTTGCCATAACGGTAAGGCAGCCAGCCCCAAGGATAAGGCGATGCGAACATGTATCCGAAGCCGGGATAGAACCCCCAAGCGCCGTCCATGAACGGATCCCATCCGACGCCCGTGAAGTAGGGCTGCCACATCATGCCGTAGCCTGGGACGTTGTTGTAGGCGCCGTAGTAATTCAAATCGCTCAGACCGTATCCGTAGGGCGAAGAGCTGCTGTTATTCCTCGCGTACTGGTCGTGGTAGGAGATGGCCTCTTTATCCCAGCCGTCCAGGGCAGCGTCGGGAATGTTATTGGCCAGCGTGTACTTGTCGCCGTCAGCGGGATTGAAGGTTGCTGTTTTCTTCTTCGATACCATGACCTTGCCGGCTGGACCCTCGACTTCGACATCGCCCTTAAAGACCGACAAATCGGCAGCCTGGGTCGAGGTATCGACGCGGAAGTGGGCGGCGCGGTCGAGCGAAATCTTTTCGTTGGAAAAATTCAGGCTGAAATCATCTTTGCCCAGCCAGTTGACGTAGGCCATACCCGCGACCAAGTTGATCACGGAGATGCGTTTGCCGGAGTCGCTGAGGCCTAGGGTGCTGAATTCGATGCTTGAATTAGGGGTCAGGCGCAGGGTACTGCCGTCCTCAAATTCGACTTCGGCGCGGCCATTTGCGGCCGTCTTCAGCTGCGTTCCCTGGGTGACGGGGAGGTTGAGGAATGCGTTCTCAAATCCGAGACCCGTGTTCTTATCGATCTGAACCGTGCCTTGCACGTCGCTGAGGCGAACGATACGAGCTTTAGAATCGGCCATAGCTGGCAGCGCCAGGAGCACGCAGGCTAAAGCTGTAAGGAAAGAGCTGGACAAAAAACGTGTGGACATAGCAGCCCCCAATCGTCTTCCTTGGTTATTAGAACACGGTTCGCGGAAAGAAGTTGTAAAAGTTAAGTCTATTGCGGTCAAGGGGGAACCGCCGAGTGGCATCGGAAATGGGAGACGGCTAGGGCCCCGCCTTGGTGGCGTTGCCCATTTCCATGATGCGCAGAGCGCGGGCGCGGACGACGTTCATCACAGAGGAATCGTCATAAATCTGCTGCAATATGGGCTTTACGGCCTGCAGTTCTGCGATTTCTCCCCTGCGGGCCTGATCCTCCATCGACTTCAACTCCTCGTCGAGGGCGAGTTTCTGGTAGCGATGGAGGTGAACCAGGCGCCGGCCGTATTCCAGAGTGGCAGCCGCGCCTTGGAAAATGGCGGTCAACTGTTGGACGGGTGGCGAAGGCGAAAAGTTGAACTCCGCGGTGTTGCTGCGTTTGCCGTCGGTGTAAACCAGCTTTTTGGAGCCGGTAAAGGCCAGCTTCCGATTGCCGGAGTCGATCTTGCCGGAAAAATAGTGGGCCTGGGCTGCGAGGCCGAAGATACGGGCACGGGTAGCGTCGGAGAAGGTGAATTCAGACTGAAAGGTCTCGCGTTCGTCGGAGTCGGGAGAGATCTTGGCGGAGCACTCATAGGTCGCGTGTCCGTCGGCCGCAACGGAAAAGGAATAATGCTCGGGATCGGAGCCGGCAAAGTCGAGGGAGAACTTGACCGTGCCCGGGTCGGCAGCGCGGGACGGCAGGCTGTCCAACAAAATCAAGAGTGCGGCACAGGAAATCAGGAAGGCGCTTCGAACCCGCCATGCAACCTGTGGTCCTATGTCGGCAGAGCCGCCGCGCTTTCTCATACTGTTTGTGTCCCCCACAAACTGCTGCAGAGATTATGCCAAAAAAAACGGAACGCCGGTTTCGCGGACACTGATTACGGGGCTGCGACCCGCTGCCGGAGGAGGGTTCCCGTCGTGTGCAAATGGCAGATCGCGATCGCCAGCGCGTCGGAAGCGTCCATGGGTTCGGGCGGCACCGGAAGTTCCAGAAGCCGAGTGACCATATGCTGGACCTGCTGCTTCTCGGCGCGGCCGTAGCCCACCACCGACGACTTAATGGTAAGGGGAGAGTATTCGGCGACCTCGAGACCGGCAACGGCGGCGGCCAGCATGGCGACGCCGCGAACTTGTCCGAGTTTGAGGGCGGACTTCACATTTAGCGCGTAGAAGACATCTTCAATCGCAACTTCATCGGGCTGGTGCTCGAAGATGATGGACCCGAGTTGCGTATAGATTCGGGAAAGCCTGCGAGGCAGCGCTTCCCGCGCAGAAAGCTTGATGGCACCGCAGCAAAGGCAGCGGAGTTTCCCGGCGGGTTGCAGTTCGACTACACCATAGCCGGTGTACTCTCCGCCACAGTCGATGCCGAGGACTCGCATGTGAGTGCAGTGTATCGTGGAACCGATGTTACTCCTAGTGTGTTGGCCTATTCGTTGCGCATCGAGCGGGAGTCGACGCGGCTCACCAGTATTAGGCCCGGGCCTTGGTTGGTTGGCACCACCAAAGTCTACTCGGGCGTGGGAGCCGACATTGTTATGGGAATCATTACGCTCATCGACCATTGAGTCGCTTCCTAACAGTCTCGGTATATAGCATTCTGGGCCGTGTATGCTAGAGTTCGAACCTCTTGGATGCGGCAGCCTAGGAGATCTAATCCGCCTGTGGTTTCCACATATTTTGCGTTTCATCGTTTCCTGTTTGCTCGCTCCGCCGCACTACGATTAGTCTGTTTGGCCCTAATGCTTCCGGCCGGTCTGGCGCAAAGCTCCACTGAGGGGAACGCACAGGTTCAAAAAGGCGGCATGAGCACCGGAGCAGCGCATGCTCCGGTCAAGGACGCCTTGTCTCGTCCGATTACAGCAGGCGGTTTTGTTGATGGCGCGACCATCATCTTCTCCGATGTGACCCACGCTGCTGGTCTCGACAAGTTTCACCACAAGGATGGTACTCCCGGGAAGAACACGATCCTTGAGACACCCGGCTCGGGCGTGGCGCTTCTCGACTATGACAACGATGGATGGCTGGACATTTACCTGGTGAACGGCTCAACTTTCCCGGCGCTGAAAGGGAAGGAAGCGCCACCGCGGGCGATGCTGTTTCACAACAATCACGATGGAACGTTCACCGATGTGACCGACAAGGCCGGAGTGGCCAATGAGCGCTGGGGTTTTGGGGCGGTCGTTGGCGACTACGATAACGATGGGTGGCCTGACATTTACGTCTCCAATTTCGGCAAGAACCGCCTCTACCACAATAATCATGACGGAACATTTACCGACGTCGCGGAGAAAGCCGGCGTTACGGTAGGCGGTTGGTCCGCGGGTGCGACTTGGGGCGACTACGATCACGATGGCTTTCTTGATCTGTTTGTCCCCGGCTATGTCAGGTTCGATCCTGACAGTCCGCCGATCGCCGGCAAAGGTGGCCTGCCGCCCGAATTCTGCCAGTTTCGAGGGATCAACGTCATGTGCGGTCCTCGCGGCCTGCCGGGGGAGAGCGATCATCTATTCCACAACAACCACGATGGCACCTTCACGGATGTAAGTGTGAAGGCGGGCGTCTCCGACCCCAGGGGCTACTACGGGCTCTCCTCCGCTTTCGTTGACGTAGACGATGACGGGTGGGTTGATCTTCTAGTTGCGAACGATTCCGTCCCGAAATATCTCTACCGCAATAAGCATGACGGCACATTCGAGGACGTCAGTTACCTTTCGGGATTCGCTTTGAATGACGAGGGTCGAGAACAGGCCGCTATGGGGATTGCAGTCGGCGATTACAACCGCGACGGACGAGTCGACTTCTGCATCACGAATTTCTCCGATGACTACAACACGCTGTACCGCAACGACGGAGACGCCAGCTTTACGGATGTAAGCTTCGCTGCCGGCATCGCGAACGTGACAATTCCATTTCTCGGTTGGGGTACGGGTTTTCTGGACTATGACAATGATGGATTGCTCGACATTTTTTTCGCCAATGGGCATGTCTATCCCGGCGTCGACCAACAGGATTGGGGCACCACGTGGGCTCAGCGGCCCTTGTTATTTCGCAATCTGAATGGACTGAAGTTCGAGGAGGTTGCCCCTGCTACCGGCAGTGGACTAGCGGTGACGGTCTCGGCGCGGGGTGCGGCGTTCGGCGATCTGTTCAACGATGGCCACATCGATGTGGTGCTCAACGTGATGGACTCGACGCCGGTACTGTTGCGGAACGTGGTCAAGAATTCGAATCACTGGTTGACACTGAGGTTGATCGGCAGCCCGAAAGGCCCGCGGGATGCGACGGGAGCGAAAGTATTTGTCACGGCGGGAAAGGTGCGGCAGCGGGGAGATGTTTACAGCGGAGGCAGCTACGCCTCCAGTTCCGATCCGCGCCTTCATTTCGGGCTGGGCACAGCCACCACGATCGACAAAGTGGAAATCCTATGGCCGGACGGAGCGAAAGAAGAGATCAAGGTAACTGCGATCGACCGCATTCTAACCGTCGTGGAAAGCAAAGGAATTGTGGAGCCGTGAGGAGGCAACGAGAGTGTCGGCGTCTGTCCATGGCGCTGTTGCTCTGCCTCGCGCTCGCTCTTTCAGGTCCGCTGGCTGCGGCACAGAAGGCTGCATCGGAGTCGACCGCATCCAGTTCTGGTGAAGCGTTTGTGGATGCGACTCAGCGCTTAGGCGTCCACTTTCAATACCACGCGTCGCACACCTCCAAGAAATATCTTCTGGAGACTATGGGGCCGGGCGTCGCGCTATTGGACTACGATAATGATGGACGCCTGGACATTTTTCTCGTGAACGGAGCGCCTATCGGCGATCCCACTCCGAAAGGTGCAGTCCCGCAGAAGACGGATTCCCAGTATTGGAACCGGCTTTACCATCAGAAACCGGACGGGAGCTTCGAGGACGTTACCGAGAAGGCAGGCCTGCAGGGAACAGGATACGGCTTTGGAGTGGCTGTCGGCGACTACGACAACGACGGATTCGAGGACCTTTATGTAACCGCTTATGGCGGAAACAAGCTCTACCGTAACAACGGCAACGGCACATTTACAGACGTCACGCAGAAGGCGGGTGTAGCGGGAAGCGGTTGGTCCACCAGCGCGGCGTGGGTCGATCTGGACGGCGACGGATTTCTGGATCTGGTTGTCCTACGCTATCTGGATTGGGATTTTGAAGACGTTTATTGCGGAGAGCACAAAGAAGGATATCGAGCGTATTGTCATCCAGACCTCTTCAAACCGATATCCCCCCTCGTCTACCACAACAATAAAGATGGAACCTTCACGGAGGTCGCCCAGAAGATAGGTCTCGGAAAGCCGGGAAAGGGGTTGGGTATTGCTCTTGCGGATTATGATCGCGATGGCCACATCGATCTCTTCGTCGCCAACGATTCCATGGCTGAGTTTCTCTACCACAACAAGGGCGATGGCACTTTCGAAGATGTAGGGCTCGCATCGGAGGTTGCCGTTGACATGGACGGGCGCACCTATGCTGGCATGGGCGCCGATTTCGCCGATTACAATAACGATGGATGGCCAGACATCGTGGTAACCGATCTTGCCAATCAACGTTATGCTCTGTACGAGAACAACGGGGATGGCTCGTTCACCTACGCCACCCCTAGCGCCGGAATTGGCCAGATGACGCTGCCCCACTCCGGCTGGGGAGTTCGTTTCCTCGACTACGATAACGACGGGTGGAAAGATCTCCTCATCGCTCAGGGCCACGACCTCGACACCATCGAACTGAACTACCCAAACCTGCACTACCGAGAGCCCATGCTCCTGGCACGCAACACCGGGCACGGATTCATCGATGTTTCTCAGCAGTCCGGCGGCATCTTCCACCAACCGTGGGTTGCCCGCGGAATGGCGATCGGTGACCTGGACAACGATGGCCGGCTCGATGCCGTTGTGACTACGAACGACGGGCCGGTACACATTCTTCACAACGAAACGGCGTCAACGAACCACTGGATTCTTCTAAAATTAGTTGGACACAAAAGTAACCGCGACGCGATTGGCGCCGAGGTCACGCTGGTAACGGCAACAGGACCGCAGTACGCCACAGTTTCGACGGCCAGCAGCTATCTCTCTGCCAGTGACAAGCGTGTGCATTTCGGGCTGGGGCAGAACGGCACAGCGTCAAAAATCGAGATTCGCTGGCCCAGCGGGATCCGGCAGACGCTCAAAGATGTTCCCGGCGACCAGATTCTTCAGATCGATGAACCCGCTACGTCGCCGGCTGCCTCGAAACCATGACGCTGAAATTATGAAGGCGTGCCACACGCAACCCGAGCTTTTGGTTGTTCTGGGTGTTGGTCTGGCTTATTTATGGTCTCCCATGTTCGGCACAATCCAATAGCGCCTTTGATCGTGGCTTAACTGAATTCCGGGCGGGAAACTATTCGTCCGCCGCTTCGCTGTTCGCTGAGGCGGAGACTGCTTCTCCCAGTACCACGGATGCACTTCTATATCGGGCCAAATCGCTCGTGCACCTTCAGGATTTTGCCGGAGCGGAGCAAGCCCTTCGCAGCTACATCCCAGCTCATCACGATTCTGCCGACGCACTGTACATGTTGGGTTTCGTTCTGAACCGGCAGAACCGCCCGGCGGAGTCTCTAGCGACGTACACGCAAGCTGCCGCCATTACGCGGCCCGCAGCGGATGACCTGAAGATCGTGGGCCTCGACTACGTTCTTCTGGATGACTATAACGACGCGATCAAGTGGCTGGAAAAGGCAGTGACAATCGACAGCACGAACAAAGATGCCTGGTACTATCTCGGCCGCTCCTACTATGCGAGATCGCGACTCACCGAGGCCAGAAAGGCGTTTCAGACGGTTCTCGATCTGGACCCACGCGATGTCAAAGCTGAGAACAATCTCGGCCTCATTTTCGAGTCAAGCAGCGACCCCGACGCTGCAATCGATGCGTATCGCAAAGCAATCGCATGGCAAGAGGCGAGCCCCCATCCCAGCGAGCAACCTTATGTAAATCTCGGGAACCTCTTGATGGAGCAGGGACAGGCGAAGGAAGCGGTGACACCTCTCGAAAAGGCGGTGGCACTCGCGCCCGATAACGCTTTCTGCCGGCTCAAGCTGGGCACCGCCTACCTGCGGACAGGCAACTTGGACGCCGCGCGACGCGAGCTGGAAAGGGCAACTTCCCTTGACCCGGAAAATGCCGCGGCGCACTACCAACTGGGCAGGCTGTATAAAGAGGCGCATGAACCGGATCGAGCAAAAGTCGAATTTGATCGCACTGCCGAGTTGCAGGCCCGTGCAGCCGGATCCAGGTCAGCTCCCTCAGATCACTGAATGACACCGCATCCACTACTGCGGATTCTGGGTCGTCGGGGTTTGATCAGTCGAGGTCGGATGGTCCACCCGGTAGCGATCCAGTGCCTCTTGCGACTTCTTCGCGGCTTCATCTTTAAGTTGCTGGTATCGGGCTATGGCGCTTCGCGCCTCATCCATGCGGTGCAGGCGGCGATACGCGGTGCCGAGCTGATACCAGGTCTGTTCGATGATTTCCGGATCTGTGTCGGTCTTAACTGCACGTTCGAAATGGCTCGCCGCCGCAGCGTCGTTGCCCAACAGCATTTCAGCTCGGCCCAGGTTGTAGTCCAGATGCACGAGATCCGGCTTTTCCCGTTGTGCTGCTTCAATCAGCTCCTTGCCTTTTGCCCCATCGCCCTTCTCGACCTCGATTGCGCCGAGCTTGTAGATGGCAAGCACATTGTGGGGATCGATCTCCAGTTCTTCGCGAAACGCCGCCTCGGCCTCCGCGATCTTGTTCACTGCGCGATATTCCGACCCGAGTTCCTCGTGAAGACCCGGCTGCTTAGGGGCGAGTTTGATCGCGGCTTCGTATTCAGCAATCGCGTCCGTATGCCGTTCTGCCTCCGAACTTGCCTGGGCCATCACGCGGTGTACTAACCAGGCATTCGGGTCCACTTTGAACATCTCGGCATAGCTATTCTTGGACACCAGCAGATGCGCCCGTCCGCGATGATAAAGAATGTCCGGATCGTCGGGCTTCAGCTTCGCGGCTTTGTCGAGAGCCTCTGTGGCATCCTCGGGACTATTCTGCGCCAGACATACTACTCCAAGCCACATCCAGGCAGACGCATCTTTGGGGTAGCTAACTGCTTCTTTGGCCAGTGCGTTGTGAGCGCTGTCCAGATGGTTGAGCCGGAACTCGGAAATTCCCAGAAAGAGATTGGCGCCATGGAGATGGGGCTTGAGTGCGAGCGCTTTCTGCAAGCTCCGAATCGCCTCTTCGTACTGGCCGCGTTCTTCATTAACCAAGCCTAGATTGAAGTGAGCTTCGGCAAAGCTGGGTTGCTGCTTGGCGACCGCTGCAAAGCCGGCAGCGGCCTCATCCAGTTTTCCTTCCCGCATTGCCTCAGTCGCCTGATTGAAGGCTGTTGTGGTATCGGGAACCTGTGCGTGCACGAGGACACAAGAACAAAGTAGGAGACCAGCCAGAAACCCGCGAACGCTCCCGGTCCGGAAGAGAGGATTCCTCATTTCTAGTTGTCCGCCGCAAAGGAAGGGACTCTCAGCTCTGCTCACGATGAAAATTCTATACCTACGGAAACGGCCGCTGTCAGGCGAGTATCCTCCTGCCACGCGGGTGGCAGGAGGAATTCAGGCCGAGGGGAAGCACACAGTGGACGTTGCAGTTCAAAACTCGTAGCGCAAGGTCGCCTGGATCTGCCTGGCGCCGTTTATGACGGTGGGGGTGCTTGCAAAGTTGCCGTAGCCAGGAAGGCCGAAGTGGTGATCCCCAATATTCCCGTCCACCTGGCCGAAGACGTGTCGGTTGAAGGCATTGGGAATATCCAGCTTAAACACGATCGCGTGCGATTCGCGAATCGTTGTTCGTTTGATGATGGAGAAGTCCTCGTTGAGATAGGTCGGACTTCGCCAGGAGGAGATTACCTGTGGCAGATTTCCGTAAACGTACCCGCCCCCGGCAGCAAGGGAAGCCGCTGTGGGATCAAGAAAACCCGCACAATTCATAACCGGGTTGCTTGTGGGGTTGGGTGGTGGGTTTGTACCTTGAATGAACGTTCCAGGGCTTGGACCACCGGTGCAACTGCTGTTCCAAGTGCTGTCCAAGGCGGGCGTCCAGTGTGCGGGGTGGTTGACGAATAGCGACTGCCCGGGAAGTAGGCTGTAACGATAGTTTGCGCCTGAATACTGGCCACCAGCGTTTCCAGGAAGACCGGTCGAGAATTCATTGACGAGGACCGGCGAACCCGTCTGGTAACGTTGCACACCACCTACCTGCCAGCCACCGAGTACCTTGCTCGCCACTCCGTGGCTCAGATATTTTTTGCCCGGTCCAACCGGAAGTTCATACACGTAGCTGAGCACGAAGGTGTGCGGAACGTCCTGATAGCTGACTGCCTTCTCCGCCCTTAGATTGAAAGGATTCTGCGAGCCAAAGACGTTCGAGCTCAAGTTCGAGAAGAACGGATAGCTGCCATCCGCATCCGTGATCGTCTTCGAATAGGTGTACGACGCCAATAGGTTCAACCCGTTTCGGAAGCGGCGTTCTAGCTTGGCTTGCAGAGCGTTGTACGTAGACTGGCCAAGATTTTCCAGGCAGCAGTTGGTACTGATCTGACCAAATTGCGGGAAAGGCCGCAGGAGATTCCCGATGGTGGCGTTGCCGCTTGCGTCCCCCCAACCGGGCACAAACCAGGAGGGCACGGTGACTCCAAGCTGGGCCAGAATCGCTGGCCCGCCCTTTCCATCCGAGCCGTCGACAAGATCCTGCAATGCCGCGCCAAGCTGGTTGTATTTCGGGTTGATCGTGTTGATCTGAGCCAGACCGGAATTCAATCGTGTTGCATGTTGTCCCACATAACCGAGGCTCAGGATGAGGTCTTGTGCGATTTGGTGCTGAACCTCGAGGTCCCAGTTTTGGACCATGCCCGGACGCCCATAAGACGGCAGCACAGTGTTGATCGAATTGGTCGTGAAGTTTTGCAGCGTCGGATCTTTGGCGTTGGACGGGGGCGGATAGGCCGGAAAACCGGCATCCAGCGACTGCACCGGGGCAAAGTTGTCAGGGCTGGTAAAACTCGGATTCGCGGTAGTGCCGCTGGTGAGAAAACTTCCAAAATCAGAGTAGCTCAGCGGGGCGTAGTAGATGCTGTAGGCACCCCGGATCACGGTGTTGTGCATAAAGTCCGGCGACCACGCAAAGCCGATGCGTGGTCCGATGTCCTTGAAGTAGGTGCTGGTGCCGGTGGCACCGCTCCCGTAGATCAATGCGCCCGGCTGTCCCGGTGTGCCGGGGTTATTCGCGGTGAGCGACAGCACTGACTGCGCACCAGCCGCTTCGTGGCGGGGAGTATCCACATCCCAGCGCACACCAAGATTTAGCGTCAGATTCCGGCGGAACTTGAAGTCGTCTTGCACGTACAGGGCGTAATAGCGTTGATTCCAACGTGGGAAGTGCGAGTTTACGGTCAGGGATTCGCTTTGCGGCAGGCCCAGCAAAAAGCTGGCAAAGGGATCTCCGCTGATAGGTGTCGTGTCATTCGGCTGCCAGGCAGTTTGATAGTTGTAGAAGGTATAGTTGGGCGACGTGTTCCCGCCCGCGAGGACGGAAAACTGGAAAAATCGGAATTCACCGCCAAAACGCAGGGAATGCCGCCCCTTCGTCCAGGAGATACTGTCCGCAAAAACCAAGCTATTGGGATAGTGATAGTCATCGTTCCCGGTACTGAGACCCAGATAAGGAACGGACTGTGGGCTGCCGCTGAACTGGAATGTTGGAAATACTTGTCCAAAAGCATTCCCGATTCCAAGTTTTGCGGGCCAGTCCGTTCCGTTCACGCTTGACCCGATACTGGCCGTGGAGAGGCGGTTCAGGCCAACGACGAAGTGGTTCAGCAGGGAGGGGCTGGCGAGATAATCCCAGCCATAGCGCAAGTAGTGCGTAAAGTAGTGATTCTTGTAGGTTCCGTCGGCCGGACCTGGGATGGAGGGAATGTTATTGAGCTGGTTCTGCTCCCGGCTGCTGTAGGAGAAGAACATCTTGTTCTTGTCTGTAACGCTCTCATCGATCCGGAAGGTCATCGTGGTTTCTACCTTCGGATCTGCAGAGTTGAATATGAAATTGTTCACCAGGCCGTTCTGCGTGCCACTGGTGTTTGGCGATGGAACGTACTGCAGGACATTCTGAGCTACCGTGCTGAGATTTGTGATCTTGTTGCCAGCAAAAGGCGAGCGACAAGTCTGTCCGCCGACAACTCTCGTTGTCGAGGGATCGAAGATCTGGCCCTTCAAAACATTCTGCCCCGGTGTACACGGGTTCGGTATGCCGGTATCAGCGCCCAGCAACGCGGAAAAGTCACCGCCACGCTCGGCCGGGGTGGGAACCGTCGAAACGGCGGTCGTGCCCGGTTTGTTGCGATATTGTTCCCACGAGAAGAAGAAGAACGTCTTGTCATGCCCGTTGTAGATATGGGGAATCCGCACCGGTCCGCCAAGTGAGCCCCCGAAATCGTTCTGATGGTCGCTCGGCTTTTTTGCGCCCACGAAATTGTTATCCCACGAGTTGGCGTCTAAGGCCTGATTGCGGAAGATATCAAACACGGTTCCGTGGTATGTATTGGTCCCCGATTTGGTTGTGAAGCTCTCAATGCCGCCCGACGTGCGCCCAAACTGTGCTGTCGGGGTTGAGGTCGTAACCTTGAATTCGTCGAGGGCCTCAACGGATGGTGCTGTCTGGTCAAACGCAGAAACCGTGTCTTGACGCTGAACACTGGCGCCATCAAGAACGATCTCAGCGCCGAGGTTTTGACCGCCCGCCAGCTTCGAAAGAAAAATCCCATTGTTGCCAGCAGCTGAGACGGTCCCCGGTCCGGTAGTTCCCGGTGTCAGAAACACAAAAGACTCCGGCGAGCGAAGAAAACTCTGGCTGCTTGTGGCCAAAGACAGCGGTAATTCTTCGATTTGCTTTGTACCGACCACCGTGCCCTGGTCCGAACTCTCAGTCTGTATCGTAGGCGCATCCGCTAGAACGCTCACTACCTCCTTCACGTCGCCAAGCTGCAAAGTGATGTTGAGGGAAGAAACGGTGTTGATCTGAATCTCCACCCCCTTCTCCACTGACGCTTTGAAACCGTTGGCCTCGACCGTGACGTCATAGCGGCCGACAGCCAAGTCGTTCACGCGGTACCCGCCAGCCCCCGACGATACCGTCTTGTATACGCTCCCAGTATTTGCACCCTTGAGCGTAACCGATGCCCCGGTTACCGCAGCGCCGGAACTGTCTAGAATCGAGCCCGCGATTGCTCCGCGGTCCGACTGCGCCTCTGCTCCCCCGATCACAAGCAGCCACAGTGCTGCAATGCCCAGTCCTGCTAGCCAACCACGCTTCATACAGCCCCCAGGAATTCTCGGACGACAGCCCACTACCCCATGCCCGGCGCCCGACTCCCCGCCAGTCACCGTCACCAAATACTCAGCGATGAAAACGTACTAATAGAAACCGACTACGAAGCGGGCGTCAACTATACTTTCGTACAGTATCTCCGACCGCTAACAGCATTTAGGTGGGCCGTGCATCTTCACTTGGAGGTAGCTCATTCCAGCGAGATGATTCCTCGTTGGAGAGCAACGGTCGCGGCCTGGGTGCGATCCTTGACGTTGAGTTTTTCCAGAACGTGACTCACGTGCAACTTAACCGTGACTTCCGCGATATTCAGCGCACTCGCAATCTCTTTGTTCCCTAGTCCCTTGGCCACCATGCGCAGCACTTCGATCTCGCGGCCGCTCAACGATCGATGAGACCGACGCTCTGCCAATTGCGAGGCCACGATTGGATCCACGTATTGGCCCCCGCGATGGACCTCACGGACGGCGCGCAAGAGTTCTTCACGGATTATGCTCTTCACGATGTATCCTCTTGCGCCGGCGTGCATGGCGCGATAGATTTCCTCCTCGCCGGAATGGGTGGAGAGCATGAGGATAGATGCGTCTGGGAATTCACGAATCATGGCCGCGGTGCAATCGGTCCCGCTCATCCCCGGTAAGCGAAGATCCATCAACACCAGGCTGGGACGATGCCTGCGATAAGCCTGCAACGCGTCGTCGCCGTTGCCAGCCTCGGCCACGACTTCCATGTCGGGCTCAACGTTCAACGACGCCGACAGACCCATCCGCACCATGAAGTGATCATCAACCACCAGAATACGAATTGGTTTTGAGTTCATCATCAATTGCCACGGTCGGATTCACGCAAACGTCGATGGCGATGCGAGTCCCGCGTCCAGGTTCGCTGGCGATCTCCAACTGGCTGCCCATTGATTGCGCGCGTTCGCGCATATCCAGAAGTCCAAAATGTCCGGTAGGGGAACTCTGATCTGAAGCAAATCCTTGACCATCGTCGCTAACCGTGAGGTAAACCGAGCTGGGAGCGTATCGCAATTCGATCGAGATCTGTCTCGCGTGCCCATGTTTCACGGCGTTGGCCACGGCTTCTTGCCCAATGCGCAGCAAGTTCATCTCGACGGGACGGGGCAGACGGACTGGACTGCCTTGGACCCTAACGTCCATCTTCACGTGCTCGCGCGGGGCGAGCGGTTCGACGATTTGCTCCAAAGCATAGACAAGGTCCCCATCCTCGAGCAACTGGCAGCGCAGGTCCCACACCGAGCGGCGTGCTTCCACCATGCTGTGGCGGCTCATGTTGCGTGCCGTTTCCAGTGCCTGCTCCGCGACGCGCGGCGCTCGTCGCAGGCAATCGACAGCCAGGTCCAGTTGCATGGTAATGCCCGCCAGTTCCTGTTCCAATGTGTCATGAAGCTCGCGGGCGATCCGGTTGCGCTCCTCCAGCACCGCGCTGTTTCTCAGCTTTTGTCGAATGATGGCCATCTGCTCCCGCAAACGCCGTCCCAGAACTACAACCCACGCCACGACGGTCAAGAGAACACTTGCGGTGATTCCCAACAGCCAGAAAGTGTGAGGCAGATTCCACCAGGACGGCGCTCGGAGCACTGTTACATCATGGGGCAAACGCAGCAGCACGCGGAATGATTGCGGGACTTGCCACAATCCTCCGCTGCGAACCAAACAGATGCCTACCACCATCACTTCGCTGTTCAGCGGGATAGAGAGCAGGCGATCACGAGGGACGCCAGGGGCGAGAGTTGCGTCGAAGTAGACGTCATCGTGTTGCAGCAAGAGCCGCAGACCATCGGGTTGCAGCTGCCGGTTCAGCAACTTTGCTTCGGTAGTGATAACCGCGCCGTCGAATTCTTCCCAAGGCCTGCCGATATCGAGCGTCAGCGGTTGCGGTGCTTTCCCATGACTTAGACGATGAAATACGGCGTCCTCTAACATAGGCGCCGACTCACCCATGGAGGGAAAACCCAATACGTCTACGATGTCGCCAATCTCGAGGGGCGTATCCTGCTGAGTCAGCACGCGAAGACCTTTGCCTTGACTCTGGAGGAATAGAGCATTCCCCGGCTGTTGATATCCGACGACGCCACGCACACGTACGCGATGCCGAATCCCTTCGCCAGGCGAAAATCGCAGTAAATCCGACAGCGCTGCTTCAGTCGCCGGCGCTTCCACCTTCATAAAGTTCAAACGCGGAACGTAGAGGAGAATCCCCGTGAGTTGACGGTTCGTGTTGTACAGGCTGCCGCACACGCCCTCGATGAGTACTTCGCTATCGACCCAGGACGACAAATCCTGTTCACGGCCAATCGGCACCCGTACATTGAACTCTCCCCCGCCGGATGCGACGCGCATGGCGACCGCGATCTCATGCCACGAACTGCGGTCGATAGCTAATGACCGTACAATGCCGCGCACTCTCACCCACTGGCTATCCTGTTGCCCATCGGCCAATTCAGAAAAAGAGAAGAGATGTGTTTGGGGAAGCACTCCCTTGCCTAGAACGTGCAACCTCTTTTCCCGAATGACCGGAGCGAACTTTCCCGGACCAGTGACGCCTTCAACTTCGACCAACTGGCCGAGCAGGTGGGAGTATGCCGGCGAGAGGCTGCCTTCCACGTAGATGCCCGCCGTCGCATCCTGTACGAAGAAGTCCGGCGCCGGTGCATCCATGGTGATGACGCCGCGAATCCTGACCGGATAGCCCATCGCGGCCTGCTCGGGACTCAGGCGCCTGACCTGACTGGTGTGTGTGAGAGTTGGAAGCAACCTGGCTGAGGACTGAGCCAAAACCCCCGGAGACAGCGAGTGCACAATCAGGACAGACACGGCAGCCAGCCCGAAAACGCGCATTCCTCGCGCACAAATGCCTATGGGTCGCGTTGTGCTGTGCTTCAACATGGAAACACTGTGACGGTTGGAATGAGGGTCGCTCCTCCGACCGCACGTTACGGCGGATTGCCTTAGGGTAGCCGAAAGCGGGGGCCGGGGGAAGCCGGGGTTGCGGATTCGCAGGGTAAGCTTGTCGTGGAGCCGGACATTGCCACAAGATTTGTGGACTTCAGAGGCCCGCTCCTACGGGGTTACTCGTTGGTATACCCGTACGTAATCCACGAGCATGGTTTGAGGAAAAACCGTGGCGGGGTCCGGATTTCCCGGCCAGTCGCCGCCAACCGCGAGGTTGAGTAGAAGGAAGAATGGATGATCAAACGCCCACTTCCAGCCTGCTCGAAGATCCGATCGTGTGCGAGTGACATAGAGATCGCCGTCCACGTAGAAGCGAATGGCATTCGCTTCCCACTCGACTGCAAAAACATGAAAGTCGTCAGCAAAGCGCCGTTTTTCCGGCAAAGTGTATGGCGCTTCAATTCCATCGCCGCCGGTGTACCCGGGCCCGTGGATCGATCCGTGTACCGTCGAAGGTTCCTTCCCAATGTTTTCCATGATGTCGATTTCGCCACATGCCGGCCATCCGGCCTTCTCAATGTCGTCACCTAACATCCAAAAAGCGGGCCACGTGCCTTGAGCTGTGGGAATCTTGATACGCGCCTCGAAGCGGCCGTAGGCCTGGGAGAATTTGCCGGCGGTTTTCAGCCTTCCTGAGGTGTAGTTCTTGCTCACGCCGTCCGGGCCTTTGAAGTTCTCCCGCTGTGCCCGGATCACCAGGTTGCCGTCTTGGATGAATACATTTTGCGGCCGGCTCGTGTAGTACTCCAATTCTTCGTTTCCCCAGACGTCTGCACCGATGTCGAATACCCATTTGGAGAGGTCCACCGCCGAACCGTTAGGACCGTTGAATTCGTCGTTCCAAACAAGTTTCCATCCCGCCGGCTTAGGGCCGGAGGCCGTTTCTTGAGCGTTCGCTCCTGCTGATAAGCCCACAAGAATAACCGCGCATAACACGTTGGTAGTGAGCCGTTCCGATGCGAGAACCTGCAGCCTTGAAAGAAGCTGAAATTGAAACGCTGCTGACGTCAGCTTTGAGAGCAATTTGGAAATCATTTAACGCCGCCTCCCGCAAAACTGTTGCACAAGATACTCGCGGCTGCGGGTGAAGGGAAGAACGACTCAATCCGGCAAGGAGACGGAGATTACTTCCCCGGCGTAATCGTAATGTTCCGGAAGGCAACGTGTCCGGCCTCACCGCCCTGAAGGTAGATGGGTCCGGGCGATCCTTCGTGACTGTCCAAGGCGCCGCCGGTGATACCCGGTATCTCCTGTTTATCAATGATCGTCTGTCCATTCTGAACGACGGTGACGACACGACCGATGAGAGTAATGTCGTAGCTCTGCCACTCTCCCGGCTTTCTCGGTTGTTCCGGCGATGGGGCTAGAAATCCATACACGCCCCCGGTACGCATGGTCGGTCCTTCTGGTTCAGGATCATCCTCAATCTGGACTTCGTAGCGACCACGCAGGTAGACACCGCTATTCGATCCTCGGGCGCAATTGAATTCAATATGTAGCTTGAAGTCGTTGAACTTGGCGTTGGTAATAAGTTCTGGACCGTGTCCAGGACTGACCAGCGTTCCGCCTTCTACCGTCCACTTCGCGGTCGCACTAGAATCGCTCGGCGTCCACCCGCTCAGGTCTTGGCCGTTGAACAACTGCACCGGTTTCCCCCACTTTGGTGCGCCCTCTCTCTTCAGGTCCGGAGCCCTCTCGCCAGTCCATTGCCAGGGAGTTCCGTCAGGTCCGGTGGTGGTCCCAGTCAGCGCATTGCCAGATAGCTTACCTTCGAAAACCATGTCATCTTTCCGATCCTCCTCTTCCTTGGGAGAAACGAACTTGATGTGATCATTCGAAATCTCAACGGTCGGAAGTGGACGCGCGTGTCCCCACCGGCTCACCATTCGCGCTTTGAATTGCCCGTCTTCCCGGGTTATTTCCAACCACGAGGGGTATTCGCGAAGCGGAGTTGTGAGGGTCAAATCCCAACGTCCGAGAAACGATTGAGCGGAGGCCGTTGCCTCCGAAGAATGATCGTTTGCAGCGTACATCCAAAGAGAAACAAGCGAGACCAACATCAACGCGGGCAGATTTCGCCGGATAAGCATAAGTGCACGGATTCCTTTCTGCGGGTATTTGGCCACAACGATGACTGCGACCACAATAAGAATCAAGCTGGTGCGTGAACTGCATCGCGGGAACTGGAAACGCTGACACTCGAACTCAACATTGGCTACTTGTAAAAAGATTGTAAGACATCAACAGCACTTTGGTCGGCGGGCATTCGCCTCTTCGAACTCGTGGCGGAACGCGGCGTAGGCTTCCGGTGACGACGTCATCTGGGTGCGGCTGAGGAAGCGGGCGTAGGCGGACTCGTCGAAGATCTCGCGCAGGGCGGCGAGCAAGATTCGGGCGGCTTTCGCAAAGCGGTTCATGCCTCTTCCTCCGCCAAACGGGTCATCACGAACGGAGACTCTTTCACGCGCGCCTCTTCCCTTCCGGTCAGGACCGCGGTCCACTTGCGTGCGGATTCGATCAGCACCATGGCGACCATCAATACCAGGACGGCGGTGACGGCGGCGTCCAGGCGATTGTTGAAAATCAGCCGGGCGGTTGCTGCAGTCGCGGGAGCGGAGGCCAGCGCGCGCGCCTGGGCGAGAAAACCGATGCCGGGATTGGGATCGAACACCTTGTGCCAGGACGCGGTAAAGGTCACTGCGACGAGCCACATCAGCGGGATGAGCGTGACTGCGGCATACCTTGCTCGGTGCAGTTTGATGATGATGGTTGTGGCCACGCATAGAGCTACCGTGGCCAGCAACTGATTGGCGATGCCGAACAGCGGCCACAGCGAATTGATTCCACCCAGCGGGTCTTTCACTCCTTGCCACAGGAAGTATCCCCAGGCCGCAACGATCAGGGCGCTGGTGGCGAGAATCGAGGGATACCAACTGGTGCGGCCGAGTGGCTTGTAGATGTGGCCCAAGGCGTCCTGAATCATGAAACGCGCCACACGGGTGCCGGCGTCGAGAATGGTCAGGATGAAGAGGGCTTCAAACATCACGGCGAAGTGGTACCACAAGGCCATCACCCTCTCGCCGCCCAGGCTCTGCGAAAAGATGTGCGCCATGCCTACGGCGAATGCCGGTGCGCCTCCGGTGCGGTTGAAAAGAGTCTGTTCGCCGACGGCGTGGGCCAGGGCCTGCATGTCGGCGGCGGTCACGGGGAATCCCCAACTGGAGATGGTCGCCGTGGCGGCGGCAGCGGTCTGCCCGACGACTCCGGCGGGGCTGTTAATGGCGAAGTAAACACCGGGCTGTAAAACGCAGGCGGCTATGATCGCCATAACGGCAACGGCGGATTCGGCCATCATGGCGCCGTATCCGACGATGCGGGTCTCGGTCTCACGGGCGATGAGCTTGGGCGTGGTTCCGCTGGAAATCAGCGCGTGGAAGCCGCTGATCGCGCCGCAAGCGATCGTGATGAAGGCAAAGGGAAAGACCTTGCCGCCGAACACGGGGCCGGTGCCATCGACAAAGCGGGTCAGCGCGGGCATGTGCAACGTGGGATGCATGACCACGATCCCGATTGCCAAGGAGCCCGATGGTTCCGAGCTTCACGAAGGTGCTCAGGTAATCGCGCGGCGCGAGCAGTAACCATACGGGCATGGCAGAAGCCGCGAACGCGTAAATGATGATCAGGATCGCCAGAGTCGGCGCCCGCAGCGTGAATACACGCGCCATGTCGGGATTCTGCGCAGCCCATTGTCCGCCCCATATCGCCAGCAGCACGAGAATAAAACCGAGAACTGAGACTTCCAGCACTTTGCCGGGGCGAATGCGGCGCAGATAAAGGCCCATGAGCAACGCGATGGGGATGGTCATGGCAATGGTGAATGTGCCCCAAGGGCTGCCTTTCAGCGCATTCACGACGACCAGGGCTACAACGGCCAGCAGGATGATAAGAATCGCGATGACGGCGGCGTAGGCCACGAAACCTCCGACGCGGCCGGTCTCCTCTTTCGCCATCTCCGTCAGCGATTTGCCGTCGCGACGAACGGAGAACAGCAGGATGACGAAGTCCTGCACGCAGCCGGCGAAGACAGCTCCGGCCAACACCCAGAGTGTTCCGGGCAGATAGCCGAACTGCGCGGCCAGTACGGGACCGACCAGCGGGCCTGGGCCGGCAATGGCGGCGAAGTGATGGCCGAAGACCACCCACTTATTCGTAACCAGAAAGTCGCGTCCGTTTTCGAGGCGTTCGGCGGGAGTGGCGCGCAGGGCATCGAGGGCGAGAATTTTGGCCGCGATGAACTTGCAATAGAAACGGTATCCCAGAGCGTAACAGCAAGTCGCCGCTGTCACCAGCCACAGAGCGTTGATGGGTTCGCCGCGGTGGAGTGCGACCACTGCGACGGCAGCCGATCCGAGCGCGGCGACGGCTCCCCAGGCAAGAATTGAAAGGGGCTTGTTCATGTCCAGTCGAGCATTGTGGCGAATTCGAGGCTGGAGTGCAATGGCAGGACGTATGGGTTTTGCCGTCAGCTCAAGAAGCAGTCGAGCTTTGCCCGACTGGACAATCGAGGGCGGCTCGCCCCACATGATGAAACGCGCTCGGGACGCCCCTCTTCCAGTTTCCGCATCAATGGTTTGATGTTACTCTATCTGTTCCGAACGATTGCCAACCCCGCGTTTCGGGCCACTCGTCCTGCCCCTGCACCCGGGGTGCATTCCAAGGATTTCGTTCCGAACTACGTAGGAGCACAGGATGAAAATTGGCATGTTAACTGGGGGAGGCGACTGCCCTGGCCTGAATGCGGTCATTCGCGCCGTGGTTCGCAAGGGAGTGTTTCACTATCACGATGAATTTGTGGGCTTCATGGAGGGGTGGCGCGGCCTCATCAACGACACAAGCATGGCGCTCGACCTGGAAGCGGTGAGCGGCATTCTGCCCCGAGGCGGGACGATTCTGCGGACCTCGCGGACGAATCCATCGAAGCGTCCAGATGGCTTCGACCGCTGCCTGGCCACGATTGCGAAGCATAAGATCGACGCGCTGGTGGCGATCGGGGGAGACGACACGTTGTCCATTGCTCAGAAGTTGCATGACAAGGGGGTCAAAGTGGTGGGCGTGCCCAAGACGATCGACAACGATCTGGGCGGAACTGATTACACCTTTGGGTTTGATACCGCGTGCAACGTGGTGTGCGAGGCCATTGACCGTGTGCATACCACGGCGGAAGCGCATAACCGCGTGATGGTGGTCGAGGTCATGGGGCGGGACGCAGGCTGGATCGCGCTCTACAGCGGCATTGCGGGGGGCGCGGATGTGATCCTGATTCCCGAGCGGCCGTTCGATGTAGACAAGGTGGCAGAGTCGATCCGGCAACGGCACGAGCGCGGAAGGTATTTTTCCATCGTGGTCGTGGCCGAGGGGGCGAAATTTGCAGCACAAACGGACGGCGCTCCGATCGTGCAGGACATGGGCAAGGACGAGTTTGGCCACGCCAAGCTGGGCGGGATTGCGAATATTCTGGCGCGGGAAATCGAGAAACGCACATCGTTTGAGACCCGCGCCGTGGTTTTGGGGCACATTCAGCGCGGCGGTTCGCCGAGTGCGTTCGACCGCGTGCTGGCGACGCGCTATGGGTTGGGCGCCGTTGACATGGTGCATCGCGGGGAATTTGGCTGCATGGCGGCGCTGCGCGCGAACAAGATTGTTTCCATCCCGCTGAAAGAGGCAATTGCCAAGAACCGGACGGTTGACAATGAAATGATCCAGATCGTGGACGGCCTGTTCCCGGAGATCGGCTTCAAGGAAGCGGCGACCTAACATGTGACTTCGGTCTTCGGGGCGCTGCCGGCGAGCGGAGGATATTTTCTTCCCGGAGCGCGGCTGGCGTAGAGTAGTTCGGGACCACCACCCTCACCAAGATGGCGAACATCTTCCCCCGGATCGCGACTGCTCTGGTTGCGATCATCGAACTGATTTTAGTGATGGCCTCTGGGCTGCTGATCTTGCGATCACAACGGAGAGCAGTCACCCTCTCAAGATCTTCCGCCTTTATCGCACTGACCGGCATTTTCCGGCGTTTGGCGCGGCGCCGGCGGCTTGCCGTGTTTGCTGTAGGCGCAGGCGTGGTGGTGTTGCGCGTGGCCCTCATCCCTGTAATTGGAGTACCGGAACCGCGATGGAACGATGAGTTCAGCTACCTGTTGGCGGCGGACACGTTCGCGCACGGAAAGATCACGAATCCCACCCATCCGATGTGGGTTCACTTCGAGAGCTTCCACATCATCGAGCATCCCACGTATATGTCGATGTACCCACCGGCGCAGGGACTGGTGCTTGCGATGGGGCAACTGCTGGGGCATCCGTGGATCGGACAACTGCTGGTCACGGCCGCGATGTGCTCGGCTTTGTGTTGGGCGCTGCAAGCGTGGCTGCCGCCAGCGTGGGCTTTGCTTGGCGGAATGCTGGCAGTATTGCGACTGGGCATTTTGAGCTATTGGGTGAACGGATATTGGAGCGCATCCGTAGTCGCGTTGGGCGGGGCATTGGTGCTGGGGGCGCTCCCGCGGATTCAGAAACATAGCCGAGCGCGAGATGCCATTCTTATGAGCTTGGGATTGGCTCTGATGGCCGACAGCCGTCCTTACGAAGGCCTGGTGTTTAGCATCCCTGTAGCTGGTGCAATGATTCTTTGGTTGTTCCGGACGCGATTCACTCGACGCACATTAACGCACGTCCTGGTTCCAATCATTATCCTTTTGAGCCTGTTTTCCGCGGCTACCTGCTATTACTACTATCGAGTCACCGGTAGCCCGTTCCGGATGACT
The DNA here is from genome assembly GCA_963819035.1 of uncultured Acidobacteriaceae bacterium. GTDB lineage: Bacteria > Acidobacteriota > Terriglobia > Terriglobales > Acidobacteriaceae > Sulfotelmatobacter. The sequence continues at coordinate 599,477 of CAWFUU010000012.1, forward strand.
TACCAGGTGAATCGGGAGACTTATGCGACAGCGCCCTATTTTCTCTGGCAGCAGCCGCGGCCCGAACCGACTTACAACCATAGAGTGATGCGCGATTTTTACCGGTGGGAGTTGGCTCAATTTGAGCAGAATCGCACGCTCGGGGGAGCGCTACGACGCACCCGCGACAAACTGGTGGGGTGGTGGAAGTTTTATCTTGGTCCAGCTTTAAGCGTCCCCTTGTTGGCGTTCCCGTGGATTCTGCGGGACTGCCGCATGCGGTTTCCGTTGGTAGCCCTCGCGGTGTTCGTGGCTGGACTGGTGCCGCAAACCTGGACGCTCCCGCACTATTTCGCTCCGGCGACCGCTCTCCTGTATCTGATTCTGCTGCAATGTATGCGACACATGCGTTTTTGGGGGGGACGCCATTCCATCCAGGGGACTGCCGCAGTTCGCATGATCGTAGTCGTCTGCTGCGCCATGGTTGTCTTGCGTATCTGTGCCGCGGTAACACACACACAGATTGAACCAGCCTGGCCTCGGGGAAATTTGGATCGCGCAGCAATCATCCGGCAACTTAAGGGTGAGCCTGGCCATCACTTGGTCATCGTTCGCTACCAACCGGCCTATGGAGTGAACCACGACGTGGATCACGAATGGGTGTACAACGACGCCGATATTGACGATGCAAAAATCGTCTGGGCGCGCGACATGGGGGACAGCCAGAACCAGGAATTGCTGCGCTACTTCCGTGACCGGCATGTCTGGTTGCTGAACGGGGACCAACCCCAGCCTCGGCTGGAATCCGTCAACTCAGCGCTTCAGGCCAACTGATTCAGTGATCGCCCCGGCACACGATTTAACATGGCAGATCTTATCTTCGTAAATCCGTGACCAATCCGATCAGACCGGCCAGTTGGCTGACCGCCAGGCGCTTGGGCGCTCACGGCGCGATTCTGGCCGTGTGCCTGTGGTCGCTCTACGTGTGGATGCTGGCGACTCCGGGATTGCTGGATCGCAACGGTAACCTCAAGGGGACTGACTTCCTGCACCTCTACACGCTGGGCTCGCTGGCGGCTGCGCATCGTGGAGCAGACTTGTACAACATGAATACACAAACCCTGCTTGCAGCGCAGCGTGTGCCGCAGGCAACGGGCATACGATATTTGCCGCTATATCCGCCGCAGGTGTCGATCTTGTTTACGCCGCTGGCATATCTCTCGTACGGATGGGCGCTTGTTTTGTGGTGGGGCTGCAGCGCGCTTGTTTATGGAATCTGTTGCTACGGCGTGTGGTGGGCATGCCCGAACTTGCGTAGCGAGGGCAGGACGGTAGCTATTCTCGCAATCGCATATCCAGCATTTTTTCATTTGATTGCGTGGGGGCAAACGTCGGCACTGGCGCTCGGTTGTTTCACTCTGATGTTCTTCGCGCTGCGCGCTCGACGGGAATTCCTCGCAGGCCTCATTCTTGGCTGCCTTGTTTTCAAACCGCAATTGGGTTTGGCCGCGGCCGTAGTCTTTGTGTCACTGGGGGCGTGGAAGACTGTCGCGGGGGCAGTTCTGTCGGCGGTGACGCAACTCGCGGCGGGAATCCTCTACTACGGAATCGCCCCGCTGCGCCAATGGTTCCACACGATCGCGAGGGTGCGGTCCGTGATGCCCTGGCTTGAGCCAAAGCCTTATCAGACGTATTCGTTGCGGACATTCTGGTCGATGCTTGTTCCCTGGCCGCATTTCGCACTTTGGCTGTATGGGCTGAGCGCGATTATTGTGCTTGGCTTGATGATCGCCGTCTGGAGGCGTCCTGAGCCACTTGCCTTGCGGTACTCGACATTGGTTCTCGCGACAGCGCTGGTGGCTCCGCATCTTACGGTTTACGATCTGGTGATTTTGGCGCCGGCGTTTCTTCTTTTGGCCGACTGGATGGCTGGTCAGCCCGAAAGTCGGACGCCAGGCTGGCTGGGGACGATTCTTTATCTGATTTATGCGCTGCCGCTGCTAGGACCGCTTTCGCGGTGGACGCATGTGCAGCTTGCGGTGATCGCGATGGCGGCCTGCGTTTATGTGGTCTGGCGCACAAGCGGAAGACTTGCGCGGGTATCAGGGCCGGAGAGTACCGAGTCAGTTGCCAAATAGAAAACCCAACGCTTCGGGAAAACGACGAGCCCAGGACGCTTCGTGGTGAGTGGCGCCCTCTTCGATTACGAGGCGCAAACGGCGGTCATCCAGGCCTGCACGGCGGAAGATTCCGGCCAGTTCGCGGACATCGTCGACGACGCTGCGATTGCGGTCCTCCCTTCCCGCTTCGGCGGTTCCGGTGGCGAGAAAGATGCGCTCCGGCCAGAGTCTTACCTCACGGCTGGCGCGGATCATCTGCCGGTTCGATGCCCAAAGCGACGGACTCTCGAGCAACAGCCGGCCAAACATGCCGGGCCTGACCGCTGCGATGTAAAGACTGATGAGGGCTCCCAATGACGATCCGCCAAGGCCGGTATTCTCCGGCCCGGTTGCGATGCGGTAATTTCGAGCGATAAAGGGCATGACTTCTTTGCTCAAGAAGTCCGGGTAGCGACTACCTTGCCCACGCAGCAGGATGGGATGCAGCGAGCGGTGTGGCATGTACTCGCGGATGCGGGCTCGAGCCGCATTATCAAGACCCACAATGATAAGAGGAGGAATTAATCGTTCGCGGATCAAGCGGTCGGCGGTCTCGTCGACCTGCCACTCGACTCCAGTGAACGACGTCGCTGCCTCAAAAAGATTCTGGCCGTCGTTCAGGTATAGAACTGGATAGCGCCGGCCGGCGTTCAGGGAGTCGTCGTATCCCGGGGGAAGCCAGACGCGTAAAAAGCGGGTGTTGCGGAAAATGCGGCTGCGAAATTCGTGCAGGCGCAAGTCTCCGGTGGCCGATTGCACGCGAATCACTCCCGGCGCAATCCCTGCCTGATTTTCAGTTTTCTGGAATTCTTCCATCAGGAAAAGTGCTCTATCAGGATACAACGACGCGCGCGATTCACGCTTGCGTAGCTTTCAACTTAACGATCAGTGCGAGCAGGCTGATCAGTGCGATGAAAGCGAGCGACAGCAGGCACAAGATGCACCACGTCTCCAGAACGTAGGCTTCCACGTAAGTCAGGTAAAGAGCGAACGCGAATCCGGCAATGGCCCCGCCCAGCAGGCGGATGGGAGTCTCGGCGCGGGTGCGGAGAAATGTGGCCAACACCAGCAGCACTCCGTAGCCAGCGACGCCGATGCCGGCAACGGGAATCCCGACAATGCTCGAATATTCACTGCGATTCACGATGTCGCAACTGAACCTCTGGCTGAAATCGCAGAATTGAGTCGCTGACTTGGCGTAGTGGCGTTGTAGGGAGATCGCGGAATCGATCACCCCCGCCAACGACAAAGCCGCGATCAATGCAAAGAGAAGTCGGTTGCGAGCGGGTGTCGCGGCTTCCGCTGGAGGAATGGGCCCAGGGCTGGTCACGGCAGGCTGCACCCTGTCTTGTCGCTCAAGGCATCGAGAGATAAGACGCCTTCTTTCGGTGGTTCGTCGGCAAATTGCCAACTCGGAAACAGCTTGACCCCGGCGATCTTGCACTGCGGGGCCATTTCTGTAGAGCCTTTGACGGCGCACTCTACGTAATTAACGTAGTGGAACGACTCGCCGAACATTTCTTTCTGTTCGATGCAATGGGGACACCAATAGAGGCCGTACATCTTTGCCTGCTTCGTCGCCAGGCATTTCGCGAACTTGTCGTACTTGTGGTTCTTGTAATACCAGCCGCCGAGGTATACCGCGGCGAACAGGACGACGATTCCTCCCCAAGTCAGGTACTTCTTGGTCGAGCCGCTGATTGGGCTGTCGCCGTCGCGGTCCTGCTGTCGTTTTCTTCTTGCTTCAGACATGACTCATTTCTTATATCACGGCAGCTAGGCGACGACGTTGAGCGCTGCCGGCAGCACGTCGAGTTCTTCGCAGTGAAGCGTCAGCACCTCACCGTCGACCATGACGTCGACCGGGGCATTGAGGTTAAACTCGACCCGGCGCACGGATTTGCATTCGGCAAGGCGGTGCTCAATGTGTGTGCCATCGTAGAGACCGTGCAGGTTGCGGATCAGGCCAAGCCGTCCGATCGGGCCCCAGCGGACGTATTCGATCAGGCCGTCATTGATCTCGGCCCGGGGGGCGATCATCATCGTCCCACCCGTGAACTTGCTGTTATTGAAAGTCAGGAACAAACAGCGGCGATCGTCAAACTTCGTTTCAGCCTCGACGCGAACCGGAAATGGGCGGCGGTTGAAACGAGCTAGCGTTAGGAAGATCGATGTAATGTAGCCGGGTTCTCCCCATGCGCTGAAACGGCGCGCACGCAGTGCGGCAACGTCGGCGGAGAACCCCATGCTCAAAAGATTGATGTAGTGAATAACGCCGGTGCGGTGGCGGAGACGCATGACATCACAGGCACGGGTTCGGTGGGCAAGCAGAGATTCGATGGCGTGATCGACGCCGCGGTCGCTGAAATCGCGCAGAAAAGAATTGCCCGTGCCCAGAGGCAAGAACGCCAACGTAGGACGATCGCCGGAGAGCGCTTGCGGGTAAAGGCCGTTCACGACCTCGAAGGACGTGCCATCACCGCCAACAGCAATGAAGTTCCGAACACCACGCTGATAAGCGGCGAGGGCGATTTTCGTTGCGTCGTTAGGAGCCCGAGTTTCCGCCACCTCGACAGCGATACCTCCTGCTCGCAAGCGCTCGAGCGCAGGGCCCAGCAACCTGCGGCTCCGCCCGCCACCGGCCGCCGGATTCACAATCGCGAGATAGTCTTCCCCCAATGTCCCGGTCCTCGAACTGTAAGGTGTAAGCTGCGTTACCCCACCCGCGCGCCGCGGTCGATGTCAGCGGCTGTTCACAGGCTCACTATGCCACTTTGGTCCGCCGACTGGCCGATTTCTTCGGCCAACGCTTGTCGCTTGATCTTCATCGAGGCCGTGCGTGGGAAATCTTTCTCCCAGAGTAGATATCCGCCGACTCGCTTGAAATCGGGCAGCCGCCGGTTTCGCGCCGAGACATCTTCCGCGAGGCGGTTGTCGAATTTCTGGTTTTGCTCGAGACGCAGGATAAGAACCAACTTCTCGCGGCCGAGTTCCTTTTTCGGCCAGATGTAGTTCGCGGCAAAGACGCAGTATTCTTTTACAGGCAACGCATCGAAGACGGTCTCGATATCCTCGGGGTAGATGTTCTTTCCGCCCTCGGTGACGATCATATTTTTCTTGCGGCCAAAAAGCTGGAGATGGCCGTGCCCGTCAAACCGGCCGAGATCGCCCGTCAGAAGCCAGCCGTCGACGATCGTCTCCAGCGTTAGTTCAGCATCGTCGAGATAATGCGACATGACCGTCTTGCTGCGGACTGCGACTTCACCGACTCCATCCGCGTCGGGGCTTAGGAGGCGCAGTTCGACGCCCGGCAGTGGCTTGCCGACGGTATCGGCACGAAAGGGCTTGAGATCGTTGAGTGTGAGAGCGGTCCCCGCCTCGGTGAGGCCGTAGCCGTTCACCACTGGAATTCCGAGGTCGTAGAAAAACTGCATGGTCGAGGGCTCGATAAACGCGCCGCCTGTGATCAGCGCCAGCAACTCGCCGCCAAATCCACGATGCACGCCCGGGAGTAACATGCGGCTGAGTTTCACTTTTGGCCGGCGGCGGGTCAGAAGTTTGTTGGTGGCGATCATCGCGTTGAGCAAGGCCCGCTTCCACGAGGGCAGTTCGTCGAACTTGGCGCGCAGGCCACGCTCCAGATTCTTGACGATCATCGGAACCAACGAAACGTAAGTGATGCGGTAACGGACGAACGCGTCGCGCACAAACTCGGGACGGAGCGTGCGCAGATGCACGACGCACGCGCCGCACACGAACGGCCCGATAAAGCCGACCATGAAGTCGATGGCGTGGTTCGTAGGCAGGATGCTGAGGTAGCGGACACCCGGCCAGAACGGATACCACGCGGTGAGTGCCCGGCATTGCTCGAGATAATTTTCATGGGTGAGGACGCAGCCCTTGGGACGGCCACCGGTTCCTGAGGAATAGACGATACAGGCTACGTCATCGCGCTGGCGCATGATGAAGTCGGGAGCGCCTTTGCGCTTGAAATCTTCAAAACGAAACGCGCCCGCCAAATCCGCGCCCAGCGGGGCTTCCGTTACCAGCACCATTTTTGTGCCAATCTTATGGAATTCGGGGGACTGCATGATGGCCCGCCACAGGTGGTACTCGACGATGAGCAACTTGGCTTTCGAGTGGGCCAGGAGTTGCAGATGTTCGGCGGCGGTCAGTTTGTAGTCCAGAGGTACGAGTACGCCGCCGCAGTAAAAAATCGAATAGGCCGAAATCAGCCACTTCGACTGATTCGTCATGATAATGGCGGCCCGGTCGCCGGGATCGAATTCGGCGTCTTCGAGCGCGCGGGTCAGAGGCGTGGCAATCTCTTTGAAGTCGGAATAGGTCAGGCGGACTTTCTCGCGGTCGCGATCGGCTTCGATCAGGCAGACTTCGGAGGAGAAGCGGTCGAGGGCATCGCGCAGCGCCGCGCCCAGACAGGTGTATTGACGGAGATCGAGCATTCGGAACCAAGGATTGTCGGTTGCCGGTTTCCGATTGCCAATTGGCAATCTAGCTCCCTGATCGAACAGCAATTGGCAATCGACGATCGCAAATCGGTGTCACAGACGCGCCTGAATCTTACCGGCCAGCGTGCGGAAGTCGGTCACGCCCTGCAGTTCGTAATCCGGGAGCTCGACGCCGAAGTGGTTTTCCAGTTTCGTCAGCAAGTCGAGCGTCTGCAGGCTGTCGATGCCGAGCGTCTTGAAGAAGTCGTCATCGGGAGCAAGCTTTTCGCGCGGAACCTTAAAGTGCGCGGCGGCGAGGACCAGGATTTCATCGAGAGTCTGATCGGTTGTTTGCATTCGAGTAATTCTATCTTTCTCGTTACTAATTATGGCAAATACGGCTGCGCATTGGTGCTTTCCACAAATTTCTTCAGCCCGGCTTGTACAGCTGGGCGCTCGAGCAACTCACAAAAAATGTCGATTTCTTGCCGGAGTTCAGCCTCCGGGATGGGCTTGATGAACCGCTTGGCCGCAACGGCTGTCACGCGATCGAATTTCGTCATCTGGACTGCCGTGGCGCGCGCTGCCCGCAACGCCTCGCCTTCGCCGACAACCTGGCTGACCAGGCCGATCTGCTGCCCTTTGGTCGTGTTGAAGCTGCGCCCGGTCAGCAGCAGATCGCGAACGACTGCATTGCCTAAATCCCGCTTCAGGCGCGGGATCCCGCCATATCCGGGAATCAACCCCAAGCGCAACTCGGGAAAGCAGAAGCGCGTCATTTTGTCGGCGATGATGAGATCGCACGCCAGAGCCAGTTCGAAGCCACCTCCGAAGGTTACGCCATGCACGGCTGCGATTGTGGTCAGGGGCGCGGCGTCAATCGCGTTCATCACTTGGTGAATGCGCTCCAGGTACGCGCGGGCGTGGCGGACTACTTCTGCTTGCCCGTGCTCCTGAATCCAGCCATAGAGTTCCCTCAAGTCAGCGCCGGCACAGAATCCGGGTTTCAGGGAACTGTGCAGGATGAGGGCGTGCGCTTCGGTGCTCAGTTCCTCGAGCACGGCGACGAGTTTTTCGAGTTCTTCCAGCGTGAGCGAACTGATTTCATTGCAGGGCTCGCGATGCAGCACTACTTCGATGATTCCCGACTGCAAGGTCCAGGAGAGAGTTTGTCCTTGAAATTGTTCCATCAGTGACGCCTGGGGACGATCCACTCTTACACCGCCACCTTCGCGCGATACATATCCTCGATCTCGTTCTTCATACGAGCGGAGATCAAGTCGCGCTTCAGCTTCCCATTGGCAGTGAGAAGGCCATTCTCAATGGAGAAGGGCTCGGAGCGCAAACAGAATGCTCGGACCTGCTTGTAGTGCGGCAGGTCAGGATTCACGGCATCGAGAGCGGCTTGCACCTGATTCGCGGTTACGGTTCCGGTGACTATCGCGGAAAGATAGCCGCGGCCATTACCCACCACGACCACTTGTTGCGCACCGGGCAGGAGGCGGGCGATTTCGTCTTCGATAGTCTCCGGGGCAATCTTGTGGCCGGAGCCGAGGACAATCAGATTTTTGATCCGGCCGACGATGCGCCAGTTGCCCGAGGCATCCTGCTCGCCCTGGTCGCCGCTGTGGAACCATTTGTCGCGCAACACTTCTGCGGTTTGTTGCGGGCGGTTCCAGTAGCCGGGAAAAATATTGGGGCCGCGGACCACGATCTCATCATTTTCGCCCAGCCTCATCTCGATGCCGGGGATCGCCGGGCCGACGCGGCCGGGCACAGGGTTTGCAGGATCGTCCATGGTGCAGATACCGGTTGTTTCGGTCAGGCCGTAGACCTGAAGCACCGGAATGCCGAGCATGCAGAAGTACTCCTGAGTCTCGGGAGTGAGCGGAGCTGATCCGCAGATGAGGGCCTTCAGATTCTCGCCAACCATTTTCCTGCGGATCGTGGGAAAGACGAGCGCATTGGCGAGCCACAGCCAGATTCCATCACCCGATTGGGGAGCACTTCCCTTTCGAGTCCACGCGGCCGTTGCTCGCGAATAGATCGCCTGTGCGATCCCGCCCTTTTGCGCGATTTGTTCATCGACGCCGCGGCGCATCCGTTCCAGCAATTGGGGCACGTTGAGAAAATAATGCGGTGCTACCGCCGGCATGTCGCTGGGAATCTTCGTTAGGTCGGTGTTCAGGGTGATCAGGCTGCCGCGCTTCAGGAACGTCAACACGGCGATCCATGACGCGCAAAAGCTGAATGGAAGGTAGTGGAAGATGCGGTCCTGGACTAACCGGGCGCCGCCCATTAACTGGTCGAGCCGGGCCGCGGTGCAACCCAGCATAAAACCTACATTGGCCGCGGTTAGCACTACGCCTTTGGCCTCGCCGGAAGTGCCCGAAGTGTAGATGATGGTGACGGGATCGGCGTCGCGAACTTGCGGGCGATCCAACTGAACACCTTCGGCGCCGGCAAAGATCTCATCAAAAAGGAAATGTGGCGGCGCCTCGGACCAGGTGTTCTGAATTCCATCGCGCAACGGCGCGTCGCCGCAGCAAACCAGTGATGGCGTGCTGTCTTTCATCATCGTAACCAGTTCCGCCGGAGCCTGGCGGAAATAAAGCGGGACCACGATCAGGCCCTCCGCCATGGCTGCTAAATCCATGGCCACCCAGCAAATGCTGTTAGCCGCCAGGAGTCCGCAGCGGTCACCTTTTCGCAGGCCTTTGCTGGCGAGGAACGTCCGCGCCTTGCCGATTAACTCGAGGAGTTCGGCGCCAGTCACACGGGTGACGCGGTCGTCGCGGATTTCCTGCAGCACCGTGGTGCCAGCTCCCGCTTTCAACTGCGAAAATATTTCCCCGACGAAAGGCATGCGTTTCTTACCGGATTCGCAGATCAGCTGTAGGCCACAACCAACTCGCGCAGAGAGGCATTCATCGGAGGCAAGTAATCTTCCCAGCTCCATTCGCCCTGACGCGTGGGAAATTCGGGATACCGTCGCTGGACTTCTTCTTCAAAGTAGACGCCCATCCGCGCCATCAACTTCAGATTCTTCACTACCGTACGTGCTATGCCGTCAGCGATGCGGTCGCCGTCGGTGGCCAGGATCTCAAGAGCTGCCAGCAATTTTTGCTCGAGGTCCGGATCATCGACATTCATGAGTAACTCCTGGTGGCCACGCTCGCGCATCAGGTTACGGATGCGCTCGTCCATCGTGATGCCGGCTGAGGGCACCAGCGCCGGCATCGACGTCACAATGCCGTGATAGCGCGAAGAGGCCATCATGTGGCAGGCGCGGAGAATGCTGACCAGTTCGTACATGTTGTACTGGTCGGAGGTAAGCACAGGCACGCCACCGAGCTTTTCGGAAATGCGATTGGCGGGGCGAGAATCGAGCCGCTCGGTCGCGACCAGAATCACGAACACATTTCGCTGCTTGCGGAACGCGGCGACTGCGTTGGCGATTGCGTTTAAGTATCGCGCGTAGGCGACGTCGGCCGCTGGACCTGAGGTGTGGAAATAAGGTCCGCGGTAGTGGCTCTCTTTGTAGGCTCCGGCCACGGTGTGCAACGCCAGCTTCCCGATCGAAGCTTTCACCGGCCATTCAAACGGATTGATGGGACAGACAACCAGAACCGGTGTTTGGCCATCCCAACCAACTTGCCGCAGAACACTTTGACCGTACTCGGGCTCGCGAGGGTCGAAGGTCCACGCCGTATCGGTGCCCAGTTCGGTCGGCACGCCCAAGTCCCGCAGCACCGTCCGGGACTCTTCATTGCGCGTGATGACTAGAGAATTCTTGCAATAACGGGCACACATTTTGCGGACGACCGGATCCATGTGCCCTGCCTCGGACCCGTAGCCAACGGAGAGTTTGTTCTGCGCGGCGGCGATTCCCAGCGAGCCGATCATCATGGTGGCCAGCGCGTTGGCAAATTTGCTTTTGAACATCGATCCCTCGCAGGCCACAACTCCGTGGTGCTTGGGGACTTCATGCGCGAGAAAAGGCGGAAAGATATCAGGGAGATGTACCTGGGCGGTGTTTTCGAAATAGCCGCGGGAGCGCTCGAAGTTAAAGCTCATCACGCTGAAGTCGCAACGGTCGGCCCCGAGGATGTGCCGGATCTGCCGCAGCATTTCTTCGACGCGAACGTCGGAGCCCATGTTGCGGGTACCATTGTAGCCGGCAAAGAGCAGCTTCAATTTCTCGCCGGGCTGCCAGGGCTTCCCTGCTCCGAGCATCCATCCCAGCTTTTTGCGCTCGATGTTGCCGCTGACCCACGCCTCCAGAATCAAGTCCATCATGCGGCGGTACCTCCTGCAGCCGCGGGCCAGGGCTTGTATTTGTACTCGAACTGGTTGTCGCGGCTGAACTTCAGCAACGGAAAACTGTACTGCGAAAACGGTACCGGCTTCCGTCCCAACTCAGAAGTTACCCGGGTGTTGTCGAAGACCGTGTTCCATACCAGGTAGGGCATGAAGACTTTCAACAGTGACGCGCCGTAGCCGGCCGGGCCCTTACGCGTAGAAAGGAAGTTGACCGAGCTGGTGAACGGCTTCTCGGTGAAGGGCAGGAACACAGGCGCGCGTTTCTGCTGCTGCGCGGCCAGGGCCGTCGTCAACTGGCGGAATGTCTGGGACGCAGTACCCGAGGAAAGATGATAGGTGTCGTACTGCGGCTGATCTTTCTGATGTAAGGTCGCAATGGCGTCGGCGACGAAATCCACGTTCACGATGTCGATCTTGTCGCTGGGACGAAATGGCAGCGCGGGCAAGCCCGCCAGGAATACGAATGCCTTGACCATATCGAACTGGGTCGTCTCGGCATGGCGGCTGTCGCCCAGTACGATGCTGGGCCGGAAAATGGTCTTGGGCGTGTCGGGCAGCAGCACTTGCGTCATGTGCTCGCAAAACTTCTTGGTGCGGGCGTAGGGATCGTAGTCGGAGCGGTCCCATTCGATGGACCTATCCTCGGTGACGACTTCATCCTTGCGCTTCCCGGCCACGGCTACAGTGCTGACTTCGCTGAAGCGGCGAAGGCCATGATAGTGCTCGGCATGGCGCGCCAGGGTCAGGACTTCGAGCGTGCCGCGGAGATTCACGTTCAGGCAACTCTTCTCCGATTTGCGGTTCAACGAAGCCGCGCAGTGGATCACGGAATCGGTGGTATGGACCAACCGGTCGTACTCATCACGGTTCAAGCCGAAGCCCGGCGAAGTCAGATCTCCACAAAACACGCGGACTTTGGTCTGCAGGTATTCATAAAAACGCGGGAAGTCCAGGTGCAACTGAAGCGCGCGCCACAGGCGCAACTGTGCCTCCTGCACATCGCGCGCTCGCACGAGCAGGTTGAGGGCGGCGCCGTGCCCTTCCAGCAGATTCGCGGCAACGTGGGCGCCGATGTATCCGGTCGATCCGGTCAGGAATATCGCCACGTGGCTCCGTCGGTCCCGGTCTTCACGGCATCTCCGTTTGCGGGTGCAAGTTGAAAGTTGCGAGGAGGCCGTGCCTCCAGTGGGCGGCCTTCAATCAGAGGGTAGGTCCAGCGGCGAAGCGCTGGGATGTGAATGTTGATCCAGTAATCCCACCAATCGAGGCCGCGCGTGTTGTAGCCGAAAAGGTTAAGCTCTTCGGACACAAGAGCGTGCGAGAGCTTTTCGATGTTGTCGGCGGCGAAATCATGCTCGTTCAGCAGAATGAAGGGTTCGAACAGTTCAATAAGCTTTTCGACGCGCTCGAGACTGCGTTCCGTCTTAACCAGCGGAGCTTTCTTCAGCGGCAAGGGCGACATGATGCGCTGGATGGATTTCACGATCGCCTTCTGCGCCGGAGCGGACATGCGGTTGTAGCGCGTCTTGGAAACGGGAATCGCGTCAAAACGCAGGCGCAGCCATGATTCCAGGCCTTCCTGGGCGCGGTAGTGTTTGCGGTGGGCTAAGGATGTCAACTCGATCGATCGCCCCATGTCACAAGGATTGGTTACGGAAGTTGCGAGCTGGTAGAGCGGGTGGTGGCGGCGTTCCATTACGGCGGCGGCGATGAGAGTCATACCGGCGCAGACGGCGTCCACGGGAATAATGTCGAGCCGTTTGCTCTCCTTGGACGGAAGCTGGCGGAAATAGGTTCCGAGCAAGTAAGACAACGACGCGGAAGTGTTGATGCCTTCATTCCAGCCCAGGAATGGCTTCGAGACTGAAGTTTCAACGATGGCCGGACGGACAACAGCGATTGGCAGGCCGGCGCCGCGTTTTACGATGAGTGACTCCGCCAGGCTCTTGGTCAGCGTGTAAGTGTTCGGCCAGCCCAGTTCCTTGGCGCGTCGCGTGCCGCTTTCCGTAAGGTAGGTCTTCAGCCAGCGGACGCGATTCTTACGAATCTGATTCTCAAGAGCCGCCCCCTGCAAGTCTTTGGCAGCGTGTTCCTTGGCCCGCGCTTGCATGCGCAATCCCGAAGTGACTTCTTCGCTCTCGGACTGTAGCTCGGCCTGTTTGACCAACTCATGCAGGGCATTCCACTCGCTCTCGGCGTCGAAGTCTGCCAAGCCGCGCGGATTGTAGTTGGGTGTGATCTTCTCGGCGACCCGGCCATCCTGCTCACCGGCAACGTAGCAGGTTGATAGATGAACGAGCCCGGCGTGAGCGGCCGTTCGCGTAAATTCGAGGATATTCAACGCAGCGTCGGTGTTGGCGGCGAGCGCATCGCGTAGATCGGGATTGAAATCGGTCAGACCCGAACTGTTGATAATCAGATCGAGATTCTTCTGCAAGTGGCGCGCCGTCTCGGTATTCAGGCCGAGTCCCGGTTGAGTGACGTCGCCCTCGACGACCTCGACTTTGTCGCGAAGAAACTGGGGCAGCTTTGCACCAGATTTCTCAAATAACGGATCGAAGACCGGCGAGTCTTCGAGCATCTTCTCGAAGCGGCGCTCGGCAGGGTTCGACTTCTGGCGGCGAATCAGCAGGTAGATCCGTTCCACGCCGGGCAACTCCAGCAGCGTGTTCGCCAGCCAGACCTTACCGATGAACCCGGTGACGCCGATCAGCATGACATGCTTTCCGGCGAATGCCCGGCGAACGGAAAATCCCTGGGCCTGCTTGTGGTCTTCAAAATAAACGACGGGCCGGGCGTGCAAGGCAGCCTCGCGCTCAGCCGGAATGACCGCCGCCCGCAGCGTCTCGAGAGAAATGTCCAAATGGCGGGCCAGCGTTTTGGGGGCGCGACGGCCGTCTGGCATGTTTTCACGGAAGGGAGCGAACGCGCCGCGCGGCCGGATTACGGGATCGAGCAGCCTGCCAGTCGCGGTGCCATCACGGAACTCCAGGCGGTTGGCGACAATGTGCTTGACGCCCAGATGCTGGGCCAGGGGACGCATAATGTGCTCCAAGGCCTGGCTCACCAGCACGACGTCCGCTCCGGCCTGCACAAGTTCCTGCACCTGTTTCACGCCGGGCCTTTTTAGTCGCGGCTTGAGGTGGTACTGGAAGAACTCCTCACCCAGAAGATCGAGGCGGTCGCGGGTGACGCCGCGCAGAACCGTGTGGACCACTCGTGTGGCAAACTTGCGGTTGGTGGAATAGAGAAACGGGCGCAGCAGGGCCATGAGGAAGATCAGGCCCCGTCGGCGAATACGTTCGGCGAACGTCTGGGCGTTCCATGTGAAAAACGCCACCGCCCTGACCACGGTCAGGTCAAGCAGGCTGCCTTCGACCCGCCAGTAGACGGTGGGGGCCGCACTGGGATTGTGGTTTGGCTGTTCCAAGCTTGTCGTCGCCTATGAAGGGCTTGCGAGCCAGCAGACAGGCGAAGGTCCTATTGTAAACAATTGAGGCGATTACGCGAAGTCGCGGTTTGCAGTTTGTGCCGTTTTTGACACACGAAGTGGAACCCTTGACGGCGTCTGGACTCAAACCGAGCTATTCCGCGACGGTTGGGATCCCGCCAGCAGCGCCATGCAACCACTGACCGCCAGCACGGCCCCGATTGACAGCAAACCACCTCCGAAACTTCCACTTGGCGAACGCAGAAGTCCGATGATGGAGGAGCCAAAGTATCCGCCGAGGTTAGCGATCGAATTAATCACCGCAATCGCAGCGGCGGCGGTGGCGCCGTTCATGCGAGAAGTAGCCATCGCCCAGAACGGCCCAGCCATTGATTGCGCGCCCAGCATTCCCAAGCTCATTCCCGTAATGACGGTTAATGGCGCTCGGCTATATGCCGCCACGACCAAGGCCGTCGCTCCCAGAAAAGCTGGCAAGGCGGTATGCCATCGGCGTTCGCGGGACCGGTCAGAATGCCGCCCGACCAGAACCATGGCGATTGCCGTAGCCAAGTAGGGGATCGCAACTACGACCCCAACCATTTGATCGCTCAGCCTCGACAAACTGTGGACCGCCGTCGGCAGCCACGCAGTGACCCCATACATGCAAGTGGGCAGTCCGAAATATACGATCGAAAGCGCCCAGACCCGCCAACTGGCAAGGACGGACCACAACCCTTCACGCTGCGCGACTGAATCTTCCCTCTGCTCGCGTTCCAACTCATCGACCAGCCACGTGCGTTGCTCGTCCGAAAGCCACCGCGCTTCCCTTGGGCTGTTGGCCAACACCCAAAAGACCGTGGCTCCCAGAACGACCGCGGGTGTGCCTTCCAACAGGAACAGCCACTGCCATCCCGCCAATCCAGCCCCGTGAAGTCCTAACAACGCGCCGGAGATTGGGCTGCCAATAACCCCAGCCAGCGGGTTCGCGGTCATGAACCAGGCGACCGCGCGGGCGCGGGCACGTGCCGGAAACCACTGCCTGAGATAAAGGATCATGCCGGGGAAGAATCCCGCTTCCGCCGCCCCTAACAGAAAACGCAGCACATAGAAGCTGACCGGCCCGCGGATGAAGATCATCGAGCAAGAGACGACGCCCCAGGTCACCATTAGCCCGGAGATCCAGCGGCGCACGCCCATCTTCTGTAACACGAGATTGCTGGGCACTTGAAAAAAGAAGTAGCCGGCAAAAAACATTCCAAAGCCCAGCCCCTTGACCTTATCCGTGAGATGAAGTGGCTCTCCCATCTGCAGGACGGCGAAGCTGACGTTAATGCGGTCGAGGTAGGCGACGATGTAAAGCAGGAAGAGAAACGGCATCAGCCGCCACATCAATCTTGAAACAACGTCGCGTTCGAGATGGTCGGGTGCTGAGTCCAAGAGGCATTCCCGCAGGCTGATTTTGATGCCCGAGGATTCTACGCTAAGCCGAGCTTTTGGCGAATCTCGGCGACGATCTGCTGGGGTATGCCGGAGATTTCGACGGCTAGCGCCTCCTCGGGTTCCTCGAGATCGCCGAACTGGCTGGCGAGAATCTTCTCATCGGCAAAATGACCATGCCGCGAGCGCAGACGGCTGGCAATCAGGCTGGCACTTCCCTTCAGATATACAAAACGGACCTGCGGACCGACTGCGAGTTCCTGGCGGTAGGTGCGCTTCAGCGCCGAACACGCGAGCACAACGTTGCTTCCGGCGGTGATCCACTGCGTGATCTCGGTGCGAAGACGGTCCAGCCAAGGCTGGCGGTCGGCATCGGTGAGTGGGATGCCATGACGTATTTTTTCCACATTGGACTGGGGATGAAACGAATCGGCATCGGCGAACTGCCAGCCCAGTTCGGCAGCCAGCAGACTTCCGATCGTCGTCTTGCCGGAGCCAACGACTCCCATCACGATCACGATCATGGGTTGAGTTCCAGTCTGGCTATTTTTTGGGATAGTTCTTCTGAGCGCCAGTACGGCCGTTGGTCAACGCGAAGGAGCCATCGGCCTCCGCCGAGGCTTTGATGTATTTCCCTTCGCAATTCTCCTTTACATTGGCGATGCGCTCCTCAGCGATGTTGTGATCGCGATCGGATTCGGCAGCGTAGTGAAGTTGCCACAGGTCTTCCAGCCCCGGGGAATCGTGGACGATCTGCCAGGCCGCAGGACTCGCTCCCTTGCGCGGGCCATTGTCGAACACGGCCACGCGCGGATGCAGCGCCCACACTAAAGCTTTGGGATTGGAAAGGTCCGCCCCGTGGTGGGTCACAAGAAAAAGGTCAACGGTTCCTAGCAGATTGTTGGGACAGGCGAGTTCGAGTTCTTTCTTCTTGGTGAGATCGCCGAGGTCGAGAAAACGGAACTTCCCGTATGTCACCAGAACGCCGATGGAACGGGCGTTTTCGGTCTTGTCGACGTCGGCGGCGGGTTCGGCGGTACAGTAGGAATTCGCCTCTCCGGACCCTGGCAGGGGGCTGGTGATGTGGTCCCCGGCGGCACTCAGTATGCGGACTTCAATTCCCTTGATGGGCAGCCCCCACCCCGGCTTGACCACGACATGTGCGTGCCCGGCAATGGCTTTCTCGTAGGCGGCGTAATCGGTGCGGGTGACCTCGGAGTCTTCCAGATTCGGCCCGTGGTCGATGAAGGTTCCGATCTTGATACCATCGGCCAACTGCGGGACGCCGCCGACGTGGTCGCGGTGGTAGTGCGTGATCAGAACGTAGTCGAGTTGGTTGAGACCGGCTTGGTGGGCGGCTGCCACGATGCGGTCAGCGTCGCGGCCCTCATATCCGGGCCAGCCCGTATCGATCAAAACCGATTGGCCGGAGGGACTGATAATTAGGGTAGACTGGCCGCCTTCGACATCGATGAAGTAAATCTGCAGCGACTTGGTATTGGCAGCCACGGCGGCGCAGCAAGACAGAACTGCTACGAGGACACAGAGGCACGCTGGAATCAGGACACGTCGCATCGGTTGGCTCCTGATCAGAAGATGGTTGCCGACGATTATGCCACGTCCGCGGGAACGGCGGAGGTTCGGCGGCGCGGAGTCTGCAGGCCGTGGATTCTTTTTCGGATTTGCGGATGAAAGGCCATCTTCATCGTAAAATGCGGCGAGGTTGCCAACTTGAAACTCACGGAAGATCCTCATCGCAGGCTGAATGCGCTGACTAACGAGTGGGTCCTGGTCTCGCCTCACCGCACCATGCGGCCGTGGCAAGGGGAAGTCGCCTCCTTGCCGGGCGCGCCCGAGCCAGCCTACGACCCCAATTGCTATCTCTGCCCGGGAAACGCGCGAGTTGGTGGAGTTCGTAATCCGGCGTACGCTTCGACGTTCGTTTTTGACAACGACTTTGCCGCCTTGAAACCGAACACGGCGCGGGATCGTCTCGACATCGACGGGATGGGGCTGCTGGTGGCTGAGGCGGAGCCAGGAACTTGCAGGGTGATCTGCTTCTCTCCGCGGCACGATCTCACCTTGGCCACCATGGGAGTTGACGGTATTGAACTTGTGGTCAACACCTGGGTTGAGCAATTCCGCGAACTCGGCAACCTGGAAAATATAAGCCACGTGCAGATTTTCGAGAATCGCGGGGCCATGATGGGCGCCAGCAATCCGCATCCGCATTGCCAGATTTGGGCGACGGCTTCGATTCCCGAGGCGCCCAAGAAGGAATTGATTGCGCAGCACGCTTATAAAAAGGCCCACGGCCGCTGCCTTCTGTGTGACTACGTTGCATTGGAAGAAAAACAACGATGTGCGGCTGATGTATTCCAACGAAGGCTTCGTTGCGCTCGTGCCCTTCTGGGCGGTATGGCCGTTCGAGACTCTAGTATGCAGCCGACGCCACATCGGGAGTATGACGCAGTTCACTACGGACGAGGTCCGCTCTCTGGCCGCGATGCTGCAGCGGGTCACTTCTGCATACGATAAAGTTTTCGGTGTTCCCTTCCCTTACTCGATGGGATTTCATCAGTCGCCCACGGATGGGTCCGATCATCCCGAGTGGCACTTCCACGCACACTTCTATCCGCCGCTGCTGCGCTCGGCGACGATCCGCAAATTTATGGTTGGATTCGAGATGCTGGGAAGCCCGCAGCGCGACATCACTCCCGAGAGCGCGGCTGAACGATTGCGCGAACTGGCCGCGGGCTAGTGTCAAACTGTAGCGCCGGCATCTTGCCGGCTGTCCCGAGGGCGTCTCGCCCTCGGCGCGGCGGGCGGGGGACGCCCGCCGGACAGCCGCCGAGACGGCGGCGCTACGGTCGAAATCGTTGTGGTAGTAATCTAACGCTCACAGTACCAGGAACGCGGATCACTTTACGTACTCACCGTTGTGGACTTCGTAAACGATACGAAATGGCTTCTGCTTCTGGCGATCCCGCCAGCCCTCCTGAGCAATCACGGCCTGCGCCTGCGCTAGTCGCTCGGAGGGCAGGGGGTGGGAACGGAAATAGCCCTGCAGGCTTTGAATCGCAAGTTCGGAGAGTTCTTCTTCCGGGCTCTCAGCGTGAATCACGTACTCGCGATGCAGCTTGGCATATTCTTCGAAAAGGTTGACTGCCCCGTACGGTGAGTAGCCTGCCAGAACTGCGACGCGTATGCCTTCGCGATCGGCTTCGAGTTCTTCGTCTTTGTTATAGCCTGCCTGCCAGACCTCAAAAGGAATTTGCACGATTGCTCCCAGGATGTCGAGATTGAGATGGCGCAATCGAGCTTCGATTTGTACCCGTTCGGCGCAGTGGTAGTGATCGATGTGTTCGATTTCGTGTCCGAGGATGAATGCAAGTTGATCTTCGCTGGTCATCAGGTCGAGCAGGCCCTCGCCCACATAGATGGAGCCGCCGGGAAGGGAGAAGGCGTTGATCATGGCGCGATCCGGCAGAAGATGGAAGGAATAAGGCAAGGGCCGGTGCGCGTGAGCGGCCACGGAATTTCCGACACGCGCAATATAGCTCTCGAGACCATGCTCTTCGGGACTCAACTGGCCGGCAGAGACGGAGTATTTCTGGGCGAGTTCGTTGCCGATGGCTACCTCCTCGCGGTCGGAAATTCGCGTTAGGTGCATCGGAACTCGGGTGAGATCGCGCTGCGCATCGGCTGCCAAGGCTACAAACGCGTTGGCGGATACCGGCGTCGGTTCGCGCCGGCGCTGGCTGTAGTAGAGTGCCGTGATGCCAACCAGGAGCACGAACAGGAAGATGACGCGGCGTTTCATAGAAATTGCCGAATGGCTTCGCGGTATCGAGTGTAAAGGAAGGAGACCAGCAACAATGCCGCACCTAGAATGATAAACGTGACGTAGCGGTCGCGTGGGGCGAGTCCCCAGGCGTCCCGCACCAGAATCTTGCCGACACAGAGCAACAGCAGACCCAGCCCAGTTAGACGAAAGCTGCGTTCATTGACCGCGAGAGCGAGGAGGATGATCAAGACTCCTTCGAGGCCCCAGGCGACCGTCACCATGCCGGCGCGCATCTTCAGCGCGAGCATCACCGTCAGCAAAAGAACCGGCGCGAAAAACATGAACTGCTCGGGATGCCGCGCCAGCGCTCCCATTCGACCGCTTGCTGACCGAGACTTGGATTGATCGCGCAGGCGGAAGGCGAAAGGCAAGCAGGCCAGCAGGACTGCTATTCCAGAGCCCAGAACAAAATATCTTCCGGTCCAGTCTCCGCCGCTGAAGTAGCTTGCGCCGAAGAGGTTGTGCATCAGGCCACGCGTGCAGGCACCCAAGGTCAAAAGCAATCCCTGATGCAGGAAGACGGGACGATCCAATACGAGGGCCAGTCCCAACAGAGCAAACACCACCACCGCCCAGGCGGTGACGAGCCAATCGTTGGCATATTGAAAATAGAGCAAAGCCACGACGGTGCCGGTGCCGAGATAAGCAAGGATCATGTCGAGGCGCAGGCGGCGCTCCTGTTGCGCTCCCTGATCACTGGAACTCACCTGGGCATAGACAAAGAAGAGGATGAGCGCGATGGGAAGCACCGTATAGATACGCGGGCCCCAGAATTCGCCGGGATTGCCCGCCGTCAGGTTCGCGAAGAAGATCCGCCCAAACGAAGCTGTCAGGGCCACGTAGGCCTGCATGCGAAATTGCCTGGTCTGACGCCACATGCCGTACTCGAAGAGGACCAGTCCGAACACGGCCCATCCCACGGCGACACTCAGCGGCTGCAATTCATACCACACGAGGAGTGCGACCAAGGCGGACGCCGCCCACGAATAAATGTGATGGAACTCGCGCTGCCGCCATTCGTCCGGCATGCGAATGACGCGGGACAAGGCATAAAGAACGACCGCGACCATTGCGAGGGAGAGCAGGCGGACGCTGATGCCGTGCCATATTTCCACTACATACAAATTCACGGTCACGCTTCGCAGCATGGTCAGGGCCGCGAGGGCGTGGGCTTGCCAGGCCAGTTCCTCGAGTTCAAAGCGACGATCGACCAGAGCCAGCACAAGAGCAAAGACCGCCCATACCGCGGCCAGCCATCCGCTGGGCGCTTCGTACCAAGCCAGAAGCACCAGAAGGGCGGTGGCGACGGTGGTGTGCAGATAAGAAACAGCGCGGCGTGATTCTGAGTCGGGCACCGTGGCTTGGCGCGAAAGAAAGTAAAGGCCCGCGGCCACAGTCGAAATCGTTACGATGCGAAGCGAAAAGCCAGGCCACAGTGGGTCTTGCAGTTGCAGGTTGAAGGTGTAGGAGCGCACCAGTGCGCACGCGGCTACCGCATTGGCCTGCCACGCCAACTGACTGTACTTAATTTTCCGCATGGTCAGCGCAAGTGCGATGGCGAGCGCGACCCAGGAGACGGCAATCCACGGCGCTGGTACGGCCTCATAGAGTGCCCAAGCCATCAGAGCCGTGCCAGCCCAGCTATGTGCTATGCGGGCGATTCTGTTATGGACCACATTCGCTACGCTGATGCGCCGGGCGACCCAGTAGGCCCCTGCGACCACCGGCAATGCTCCGAATGCGTGCAGCGGAATGTCGTGCCACCGATGGATGCCCATTTGATCGGCAGTAACCGCGGCCAGTATCGCCAAGCCGGTGAGCAGATGGGAATGCCACGCAAGTGCGTCGTACCCGATCTGTTGGCCAACCTCCAACAGCAAAACGGCGAAGGCAATGGCGGCGAGTGGCTGCCACAGTTCCGGCACCTCGAAATAGATGAGCGCGGTCAACAGGCCTGTGCCTGCTAGGGCAAAGAACCCGCGAAATATTCGCTGATTAGCGTCATCGCGGAGCGCCGCCCATCTGGCGGTGAGATAGAAAGCTGCGGCAACCATCGGCAACGTGATCAGGCGCGTGGAAACGTGCGTGTGTTGCGGAACTTCGCTGTGCAGGTTAAATACCGTTACCCGATACAGGCTCAACACGCCGAGAGTGAGGTACTGCAATTGCAGATGCCCGGATTCGAGCTTTTGTTCGAGCATTGCCAGGGCAAGCATGATGCCGGCGAAGGCCAGGACCGTCCAATCTCCCGAGCACAAAGCCCACGCAGCGGACACAGCTGCAAATCCACCGATGTAGGAATGAACACGGAGTAGTTGCTCGTCGGGAGAATCGCCAAAATACTGAGCCCAGCGATGCCCGACCATGAGCGCGTTCAGATAGAAAACCACGGCGCACAGGCCGAACATGACTCCGGCAGCCAGTACCATGTCCTCGCCCATCCTGCGGACGGCGATGAGTTGCGGCAAATCAACCCGGAATAGATGCAAGGCCACCAGCAATCCGGCGAAGAGTCCCAGCCGCCGGAAGACTACTTCTCCGACAACGACGCCCGCCGCGAGCAATGCTTCGGCGCCGATCAGCCACAAGATGGCAACGTCGTTCCCGGAATAGCGGAACGGGACCGAGGCAATCATCAGCGCCGCGCCGAGGACGCTCAGAACCACGAACGCTTCGCGGCGGCGCTTCGTGATGCGAAGTTGTCCCAGGCTGAATTCCACCGCACCAATGAACAGGAGAGCCCAGAACGCAAGTTCCGGACGCACGGACTGGAACTTCATGGTGGCGAGCAGCAGCAGAGTGTTGATCAATGCAGCGGCGCTAGAAACGTGCTCCTGAAACGGCGACTTCGTCTTGCGGATTACGTAAGAGATCCGATAGGTCACCCAGTAGAACAGGAGAATCCCCGTGCTGGCTTGAAACTCAGGGAACGCCTGTCCATGCGCTCCTTCGGGACCGAGCAGGCGATACAGCCAATACAGGTGAGTGAGATAACTCGACAGGATGCCGAAGACTTCGAGCTCGAACCACCCCATCTTGATGACGATGCTCACCAGTCCGATGGCGAGGATCACGCCGGAGGAGAGGCTGTAGACGTCGTCGTGGCTGAGCGCGACAGTACTGTACGCCAGCAGAAATGCGAGCCCGGTGACAACCTGCGAGCGATAGCGCAGCGTGTGCACCACCATGGCGAGGGCCACGGCGAGCATCAGGATAAGATCCGTCGTCTCGGAGCTCATTACGCGCATCAGCGGGACGTGGTTCAGCGCGTAAGTAGTAAAGAACAGGGTCGCCCATCCGCCACCAATCAGCACGTGGCTGAAAATGCGGTAGCGGTCGCGCTTCTCGAGGAAGATGCCGCCGCCGAGAAATGCGACGGAGGCGGTGTAAAGAAGTCCAACCTTGCCGAGGGGAGTCTGGCCTAGTTCAAGAATGCCAAAACTTGCCAGCCCAAAGACAAGAAGAGTGATGCCCATCTTGTTGAGCCAGTTCGTGCCCAGGATTTCTTCGAGCGCGAACACCGACTTCATGCGCTGCTGGGCGGTTGCCTTAGGAGCGTGCAGCGTGGCCAACTGGGGTGGCGGAACGAGACGAGCCGCCTGAGGCAGCGGTGGTACAACCGCAATGGCGGGCGGTGGAGCTGCCGTCCGCGACGTGTCTCGCGGCGAACGCGGAGGCGGCGTTACGGCGGGAGGGGGCGGCGGCGCCATCGGCTCCGGCTTCGAAGTCGGAGCTGTCGGTGTCTTTGGCACAGCCGGTGACGGGACAGAAGGAGCCGTGACGATCGGCGGCGAAACGGGCTTTTGATCCGTGAACGGGTGGACCGGCGACGGCCCCTCCGCGACGGGCTGCTCGGGCTTCCCCGAAGGCGGAGATGGATGAACCGGAAGCGCTTCAGCTTCGCGCTTTTCGACGACGGTGACCGGCTTCTGCGGCGACGCAGGCGAGACAATCGCCGGTTCCGCAGGTTTCGTGACGGTGGGCACGAAGGCAGAGACAGGCCTTTCAATGGGCGGCTTCGCGGCAGCGGCTGAATGCGGCTCTTCAGCGCGGGATGGTGGAACCGCCGACTGCGGAGCCATCGCCACCTGCCGCTTCAACTCCAGCAAGTCACGCCGCAGCCCATCGTTCAACTCCATGGTGAGTTCAGTCAGCTTGAGAAGTTTGACCCGCAAGTCGTGCTGTCGCCAAAGAAGGTAGGCGATGGTGGCGGGCACGGAGACGGCTATCAACCCGAACAGTACGAGTATGAGTTCCACGAAGCGGACGACTCCCCGTATGTGCGTGATTCTGTAAGCCTAAATAGTAGAACGTGGACAGGAATCGGTCTTGCGTTTTTTCGCCCAGGCCAACTCCGAAGTTACTAGTGCTGTGTCGGTTGTGACTGGAAGCGCCATCCACTTCATGACAAGATGTCCAGAACTCCAAGACTTGCAGGGGTCATCAGGATGTCTCTATGAGCCACGGCACGGCCTCGACTGTGGTCGAGACCCCGGAAAATCCGACTCAAGCAACGCTTCGCGAACCCACTGAAATGCCATCATGGCGCCGTGGATTCTGGTCGCTCGTGCTCACGCAGTTTCAGGGAGCGTTCAACGAAAACGGGCTCAAGAATCTGGTGGTCTTCATCATTCTCGGGATGGCGATGCGGACGGCCGACCGCGATCGCCTCGTCCTCATCGTTGGAACTCTCTTCTCAGTCCCGTTCATTCTGTTCTCGATGACCGGTGGGTTTCTAGCCGACCGCTATAGCAAGCGGTCGGTCACGATCTGGACCAAGTTCTTCGAGATGGCGGTGATGGTTCTGGCCATCGCGGGCCTAGGCTGGCAGAACCTGAACCTCGAGATGGCTGCGGTCTTCCTGGCGAGCACACAGGCGGCGCTGTTCGGTCCCTCCAAATACGGACTGCTTCCCGAATTGCTGCCCGAGCCCGAGCTCTCGTGGGGCAATGGCGTGCTCGAACTTGGAACTTTTCTTGCGGTAATCGCAGGAGGCGTTTCTGGGGCATTTCTGGCCGATGTGTTTCAGGGGCGCCAAGGCTGGTCGGGTGTCATCTTCCTGGGTCTGTCTCTGGTCGGATTGATTCTCAGTCTTGGAATCACGAAGGTTCCGTCCGCAAATCCAACGAAGAAATTTCGAGCGAATCCGATTGGAGATCTTTGGGTTCAGGGACGCCTCATCCGGCAGGATCGGGTTCTTTGGCTGGCGGTTCTCGGCAACACGTATTTTTGGTTTCTCGGTGCGCTGCTGACGGCGAACATCGTTTTCTACGGCAGCGACGTTCTGCACATCAGCTCGACTCGAACCGGAATCCTGCAAGCAGCGGTCGCGATTGGCATCGGACTGGGTAGCCTGGCCGCAGGCTATCTTTCCAGCGGCAAGGTGGAATATGGATTGATTCCGCTGGGCTCGGTGGGCATGACGGTGTTCGGTGTTCTGCTGTCGGGGAAGAGCCTCTCATTTGTCGAAGTGTTGGTACTGCTCGCGGCTCTCGGATTCTCAGCCGGATTTTTTGCTGTTCCCGTGAATGCGCTGATCCAGCACCGTCCGGACGAAAAAGATAAGGGCGGAGTCATCGCCGCGGCGAACCTGCTCTCGTTTGTGGGCATCGGAGGGGCGGCCGGGGTCTACTACTTTTTTCAGCATTATTTGCATCTCAGCCCGTCTTCGATTTTCCTTTCGGTCTCACTGGTAACCGTAGCCGCAACGGCATACGTGCTGTACCTACTGCCGGATGCATTGCTACGACTCCTGCTCTGGATCGCGACCCACACGTTGTATCGCATCCATCTCACGGGCCGCGAGAATGTTCCGGCCAAGGGCGGCGCGCTGCTGGTGCCGAATCACGTCTCGATGGTCGATGCGGTTCTGCTCATTGCCTCGATCGATCGCCCGATCCGGTTCCTGATGTTCAAGGGCTCCTATGATCATTGGCTGGTCAAGCCATTCGCGAAGATCATGGGAGTGATTCCAATTTCTTCCCAGCTTCGTCCGCGCGAACTGATTCATTCCTTGCGGACGGCAACTCAGGCCCTGCACGATGGCGAAATCGTCTGCATCTTTCCTGAGGGCCAGATGACCCGAATCGGGCAGATGCTTCCCTTCCGGCGTGGCATGGAAAGGATCATGAAGGGCGTAGACGCGCCCATCATCCCGGTGAATCTGGGGGGCGTGTGGGGCTCCATCTTCAGCTTCGAGCGCGGGAGATTCTTGTGGAAGCTTCCGCACAGAATTCCGTATCCGGTTACGGTGACCTTTGGCAAGCCGCTGCCTTCGACGACCGCTGCGCAAGAAGTAAGGCAGGCGGTGCAGGAACTTGGCGCGGAGGCTTACCTTCTCCGCAAGCGCTACATGCGGACCTTACACCGTTCGTTCGTCCAGACGGCGCGGCGTCATCCCTTTCGCTTCGCCATGGCAGACGGCCGCACACCGAAGCTCACCTTTGGCGGAGCGCTCACGCGCACTGTGTTTCTGGCACGGCGACTGCGTCCGGTCTGGAGCGATCAGAAGATGGTCGGCATCCTGTTGCCGCCGTCTGTTCCGGGCGCGCTGGTGAATCTCGCCGCGCTGCTCATGGGGAAAGTTCCCGTCAACTTGAACTACACGGCCTCCACCGAGGTGCTGGCCTCTTGCGCCCGGCAATGCGAGCTGAAAACGGTGATTACATCCAAGGCCTTTCTGGAACGCGTTCACATCGAGGTTCCGGCACAGGCCATCATGCTGGAGGATCTGGCGGAGCAGCCGCGCTTTCTGGAGCGCTTCATTGCTGCGCTTATCTCTTGGCTATTGCCAGTGAGGGTGGTCGAACAGTCCGTAGGCTCAGACCGAAAAACGGGGCTCGACGATATCGCTACCATTATTTTCTCCAGCGGCAGCACGGGCGACCCCAAGGGCGTTGTCCTCACGCATTACAACGTGGCCTCGAACGTGGAGCAGTTGAATCAGGTGTTCATGCTCGGGGAGCATGACAAAGTCCTAGGGATCCTGCCATTTTTCCATTCGTTTGGATTCACCGGGACGCTCTGTCTACCAACCGCAATTGGCGTCGGGGTCGTCTATCATCCCAGCCCGCTTGAGTCACGAGCTATCGGTGCACTGGTCAGCCAGTATGCGGTGACGTTCCTGCTGGCAACTCCGACATTCCTCCAGACCTACACGCGGCGCTGCTCGCCGGAAGACTTCGGCAGCCTGCAGTATGTGATGGCCGGCGCCGAGAAACTTCCCGAGAGGATCTCCGTCGCCTTTGAAGACCGCTTTGGAATTCGTCCGCTCGAAGGCTATGGCTGTACGGAGTGTTCGCCAGCCGTCACCGTGAACACGCGCGACTTCCGCGCGGCGCAGTTCCGTCAGGTAGGTGCGAAACGATCGAGCATCGGCCATCCCTTGCCTGGAATCAGCGTCAGGATCGTAAGTCCCGAGAATTTTGCGACGCTTCCATTCGGAGAAGCAGGCCTCCTGCTCGTGCGCGGCCCTAATGTTATGCAGGGGTACCTGAACCGTCCGGAGAAGACTGCCGAGGTTCTGCGTGAGGGCTGGTACAACACCGGCGATATCGCTGCCATGGACGAGGACGGCTTCGTCCGCATCACCGATCGTCTGAGCCGATTCAGCAAGATCGGCGGCGAGATGGTGCCCCATATCAAGGTCGAGGACAAGCTGCAAGAGATCGCCGGCGCGACCGAACAAATCTTCGCTGTGACGGCGATCCCTGACGAGAAGAAGGGGGAACGCCTGATCGTGTTGCACACTCTGGCGGAAGATAAACTCCAGGACTGCCTCGCGAAGCTTGCCAAGTCAGACCTACCACAACTCTGGAAGCCGCGCCCGGACCAGTTTGTGCACGTAGAGGCGCTGCCCTACCTTGGCACCGGAAAACTTGATTTGAGGCGGTTGAAGGAAATTGCGGTGGCTTCGCCCGCCTAGAATTTGCGGCAATCCGGGTGTCGGCGAATTCGAACTGCAGATCGTGAACTCCTTCGGACAACCATGAGCAAAACTATTTCCGCTTTAACAAACACAGCCTCTTACCTGCGAACGTGATCAAGGATGGCCTTCGGCCGAACACGCTAACTGCCCAGTTCGACTGAATCGTGAAATAATCTGGCCGCTAAGGGCGGTCCCCGCAAAAGTGCTTGTAGATGCGATCGCCTAAGGAGCTACGCGTGAGTCCCAGATCAATTGCACTTCCTTTCGGATTTCTGTTTCTCTTTGTGTTGGCTTGCGCGCTCAGTCACGGCCAGGATGCGAAGAAGGCCGGGGCGGCTCCTCCTGCGCACCTCACCTCTGAGCAAGACCATCAGCGAACCATGGAGTTGCTGCATATCTCTTCCCTGCGGCGCGGTCCCGACGGCGACCCGAAATCTCCGAACGCCGCGAACATCGATGAATCTAAGGTCTCTCCCTATAACTTGCCCGACCCTTTGCTAATGAAGAACGGAAAGAAGGTCGATAGCGCTGCGGCATGGTGGAATCAGCGCAGGCCAGAGATTGTGGAGGACTTTGATCGCGAGATCTACGGGCGCATGCCGAAGAACACCCCGAAAGTGATTTGGGAAACAAAAAGTGTAACTAAGGAAATGAACGGTGATTTACCGGTCATAACTAAGGAACTCGCCGGCCACGTCGTCAACTCCTCGTATCCGCCCGTCACGGTTGATATCCAGCTATCGCTGAGCACCCCAGCAAATGCCACCGGGCCGGTCCCGGTCATGCTGGAAATCGGGCTCAGCACAGAAATGCGAGCGGAGTTCGCGAAGCGTTTCCCGCAGCCACCGGCTCCTGGACCGACCTGGCAGCAGCAGGTGCTGGCTAAGGGTTGGGGCTACGCAAATATCGTCGCGACGAGCGTTCAGGCGGACAACGGAGAGGGATTGACGCAAGGGATCATCGGTCTGGTAAACCGTGGCCAGCCGCGGAAAGTCGATGACTGGGGCGCGCTTAAGGCATGGGCTTGGGGCGCGAGCCGGGCGCTGGATTACTTTGAGACCGATAAAGTGGTGGATGCGAAACAGGTCGGCATCGAAGGCCTCTCGCGGTATGGAAAGGCGGCGCTGGTCGCGATGGCCTACGACCCTCGATTCGCTATCGGTTTTATTGGCTCGTCGGGCGAAGGAGGCGCCAAAATACTTCGCCGCAGGTTTGGCGAGCAGGTAGAAAACGTCGCCTCGACGAATGAATATCACTGGATGGCGGGCAACTTTCTGAAGTATGCGGGGCCTCAGACGCCGAATGATCTGCCAGTGGACGCGCACGAACTGATTGCGTTGTGCGCCCCACGCCCGGTGTTCATCAGCAGCGGCTCACTGCAGGTGGAGGGGGGCTGGATCGATGGGAAAGGTATGTTTCTGGCCGCGGTTGGCGCCGGCCCGGTGTACCGGCTCCTCGGAAAAAAAGACTTGGGAACCGCTGACTTTCCTCCCATGGAAACGGCGCTGATCGATGGCGAGATCGCGTTCCGGCAGCACAGCGGCGGTCACACGACCGGTCCGAACTGGCCCACGTTCCTTGCCTTTGCGAGCCCTTATCTTAATGCAAAACGAGTGGAATAGAACGGCAAATCTTTTCTAGTCTCAGAGTCAACAAAAGGGTGTACGATTCTCTTTTCTTCCTAGAGAGCGACTAAGTCTGGCCTTATCGAAGCGAAGCTTTCAGGCTAATCCGGGAACTGGTCAACGGTTTTCTCGGCGCCGTGCTGAAGCTCGATGGCACCTCGCCCCGCATCGCGATTCTCGGCAAGCTGCTAGGAGGGTCTGTGTCACTCAGCGCGAAGCACTCCGTCTTGCAACATGGAACGACCGGGCTCCTGTTGGTCGGACTGTTCCTTCTTTCCGGCCTAACCCCGGCGTTTTCCCAAGATGCCTCGACAACGGACCATGGCGCCCCCAAATATGACCTGCAAACCGAGAGCAAGAAAAAAGGCATCGTAGACGAGGTCAAACTTTTGACCTTGGGATCCCGGAAGGACTTTGTGCAGCTGGTCGTAAAAAGCGGAGAGGAAAAGCTCTCCATTTTTGTGTGTCCGAAGCCGTTTCAGGATGAAATGGGAATCACTTTCACCAAGGGTGACGAGATCGCGGTCACCGGGTCAAAAGTGAAGCAAGAAGAAGCGGACGTGATCCTTGCGAGAGAACTCGTGAGAGGAACGGACACGCTGCAGTTCCGTGACGACAAAGGCAAGGCGGTGTGGGACTGGCGGACAGGCAAGTGACTCTATGCGCGAGGGAACGTGATGAAACTTTCCGACACAATTGGTTTGCTGCTTAGTAGCAAGGATGAAAATCGGGTTCTGTCGGTAACTCCTGATCAGTCGGTCTACGAAGCGATTGAAAAGATGGCCGAGTACGGCGTCGGCGCCTTGCTGGTCATTTCCGAACACAGATTGCTTGGCATTCTCTCGGAGCGGGACTACGCCCGCAAAGTAATTTTGCGGGGTCATTCCTCAAAGGAGACCACAGTCCGCGAGATTATGACCAGTCCGGTGGTGTTTGTCAGTCCGCAGCATAGCGTGGACGACTGCATGGCAATCATGACCAAGCACCGCTTCCGACATCTGCCGGTAGTGGAAAATCACACCGTGGTCGGAGTGGTCTCCATTGGGGACCTTGTGAAGTGGATCATCTCTGAGCAGGCGCACACGATTCAGGAACTGGAGGGCTACATTGCAGGAGCGTATCCTGGCTAGGCGATCCCGAAGCGCCGCGGCTACTGACCCGAGCGTTTCGCCGCGTCGATCGTGACCAGCAAGTTGTCGTCCGCTCCTTCGTCTGCCAAGCGCTTTCTGGTGCCGGCGCCTAGCTTGAAGTCCACGCCGTATGTACTCACGAGAGTGGCCATTCGTTTGTTGGTAATGCCTCCGGAGAGTCCGGTTTCGACTTCGGCAAGAGAAAAGGGCACCGGCCCGCTCTTCTTCACTTCCTTGACGGGCTCGGGCGTGGCCCAGTCTGCTTGCTTCTGTGATATTAACCCTTGCGATAACATCTCCGAAAGGTGAGTCTGAGCCTTCGTAATGTTTTGGCGTGCGGCCTTGCGATACCAGTTTGCCGCTTCCTGCGCATCAGGCGCGATTGCAACGCCGTTTTGATAAAAGCCCTTTTGGTAAAAGAAACCAAGAGTGGCTTCCGCTGCGCCATAGCCTTGCCCCGCGGACTTCCGCAGCCACACGAGACCCTGCTTGGGGTCCTTCGCGATTCCGTTGCCTTCGAAGTACGATTCGGCCAACTCGTATTCGCTTTTAGAATCTCCTGCTTGGACTTTGTGCAAAAGGTCGGCGATACTCTGAGCCTGCGTCAACTGAACATGAGCCAGAACTGAGGCTACGGTCATTGCGCAAGCCGCAACCAGCCGAATGAGTTGGAGTTGTCGGAGCATCACTCTTAGCCGTTAGTCATTCTCCATCGCACAGGGGAGCAATGGCAAGCACCTTGACAGGGGCTTGTTTCTGCTTGAGCATTGCCTCTTATGGCAACGCCCAGCCGGCCCGTTTTCCGGCTGCCTAACGTAATCAATGAGATACTGCCCCACCTGTCATAGAACATACCCGGCTGATTACAACGTCTGCCCTGCGGATCAATCTGCGCTGCAAAGCGCTCACGAACTGCAACCCGGTATGGTCATTCGGAATAAATACGAAATTCTCGAGCGGATCGGGATTGGCGGCATGGGCTTTGTTTACCGGGGCCGGCACATCACCTTCAACGAGGTCTGCGCCATCAAGATCGTCAATGATGTCATCGCTGGGGATGCGAACTTCCTGCAACGTTTCCAGACCGAGGCGGTCGTTACCCGAAAACTTCGGCACCCGAATGCAGTCCGCGTGGACGACTTCGACTACACCGAAGATGGGCGCCCGTTCATTGTGATGGAACTGGTGCAGGGCAAAGACGTGGGGGAGATTCTCCAGAGCGACGGGCCCATGAGTGTCGCGCGTGCGGTTCGCGTGGCGACGCAGGTGGCGCAGGCGCTCGGGTTTGCCCACAAGCTCGGTATCGTCCACCGCGATATCAAACCCGGCAACATCATCCTTACCACCAACGAGCAGGGGCAGGAAACGGCCAAGGTCCTGGATTTCGGGATTGCAAAACTCCGGGAGGCCGTCGAAGGCGCCAAGCCTGGAATGACCATGACGGGAATGGTGGTGGGCACGCCGCTTTACATGTCACCCGAGCAGTTCATGGGGAAAAAAGCCGGACAAGAGATTGACGGACGCACGGACCTTTATTCGCTGGGCGTTGTGCTTTATCAGATGGTGACGGCGCAGCTGCCGTTTGAGGGGGACACGCTGTATTCGCTGATGATGCAGCATATGGAAGGGAATGTGCGGCCGCCTCATGAACTAGTGCCGGAGTTGCAAATTCCCGAGTCCCTGTCCCTTGTGATTCTGAAAACGATCGACAAGGACCGTGACCAACGCTTTCAAACAGCAGAAGAATTCGTCGCTGCGCTGGCTCCGATGCGGGGTGAGCCCATCGTGAGCGGTCCGATGGTAAGCGGCCAGG
The DNA here is from genome assembly GCA_963819035.1 of uncultured Acidobacteriaceae bacterium. Taxonomy (GTDB): domain Bacteria; phylum Acidobacteriota; class Terriglobia; order Terriglobales; family Acidobacteriaceae; genus Sulfotelmatobacter. Next base: position 631,595 of record CAWFUU010000012.1, read on the forward strand.
CCGCTCCCACGCCATCTCCATCACAAACCCCGTCGTCCCAGACTTCGTTGCCGCAAGGTTCTCGAGTTGCGCCCGTTGCCGGGCACGGTGGCCTCGCCGTAGCGGGGAACGTAACGATTCCACCTCCGTCGACCGTCCCGCCACAGGCGGCGCCCACAGTAGACCTACCCGTTGCGACACAGCCATCAACTTCTGCGGTGAGGGGCAGCCAGGCGCAGGACTCGCAATTGGTGAAGAGTGCGGAACAGCATTTGTTCCTGCAGCCGCGAAAGTTCAGACTGAGAAACCTGATCGTGATCATTGTCCTGTTCTTAGCGGGTGTGCTGGTAGCAGGAGCCGGATACCTTAAGTACCAAGCGATTCAGCGAGACAGGATCGAGAGCAATGTGACGGGCCAGCTGAATGCTGCTCCTTCGGCAACTCTCCGGGCGGCCGGCATTCGGGTATTCGTCTCCGACAAGCATGAGGTCACGCTCGACGGTATTGTGCGGAGCCAGGAGGATCTCAACCTGGCGGAATCTCTGACTGCGTCCGTGCCCGGCGTTACTCACGTGAATAATCGCGTCAGAGTGGTGCCCCCAGTCCAGCCTGGAGGGCAGACCGGAAGCCAGACCGAATCTTCAGAGTCCCTCATGAACAGGGGGACGGCGTTTCTCGACGCCGGTGATTACGCGTCTGCGATTGATTGCTTCACGAAAGCAGTGGCCGATCCCAACAACAAAGGCGCCCAGGAATTATTGGGCCGGGCGCGGCGGGCACAGCAGACCGAAGAGAAGTTGCTTAGGAAGCGAAAGTAGTGGTGCCACCACCTTAGGGCCCTGTCGGCGCCGCACACACCCTCAAGAGCCCTGACTGAATGCTTCCTTCACGACTTGGGCTTCCATCTGATCGGCGGTGGCCTGCTGATCTTGTAGTGCCTTCGCTGCGTTCGCATCCGGGGGCGGGGGTGGGACATCTGAAGAAACCGTTTTGGTATCCGGAGCTGATGGAATTCCACTCTTCCCTTGTTTGGAAGAAAGGTCCTTCATGCCGTTATCCAGTTGCTCCTGAAAATGGTTGTACATCTCCTGCAGATCATCGACGCTAACGGCGATTTGACTGCCCGTGGCGCAATCCGCTTTCTTGCTGGCAGCGACGGTCGCAGTCACCTTCCGATCCTCGTCAGGTGTCTCAGAGGTGCGCGTGAGGACGTCTCCCTGGGTCAACTGGCACTCTTGCCCATCCGCCGACACGGCGAGGTCGCTTGCCACGACGAAGGTGCGTTTGGCAGGGTCGAGGGCGGGCGGCACATCTTCACTCTTCGCTGAATTCGTCTCTGCTCCCTGGGCTGAACCTGAGGATGAGGATGAGGATCCCTGTTGTGCCGCAGCCTGTTCGGCAGCGAGTTGGGCCTTCACTTCCTCAGCAATCGCCGCTTTGACTTCGGGACTGAGGACCACCTGGCCAGAGTTGCTCGCGGAATTGTCGCCGTTTCCGGTCCCCTGGGATTGTTGTTGCTCCTGAGGAGCATTGTCCGCATTGCCGTTGGCGTTGGCTTCCGCGTTGGCATTCGCCGCTGCCCGAGCCTGATATGCAGCCTGTAAGTTGGCAGCAATCAGGTAGTCCGTGAGCCAGAACGCAGCCGACGGATAAGTGGGATACGGCGCGAAATATCCGCCGTAGTATCCGTACCAGGGCGATCCGCCCCATCCCCATCCGTAGTAAACCGGAGCTGGCCATGGATTGTAGGCCCAGCCGTAGTAGACGGGCGCGTAGTAATACGCAGGATGGTAGCCGTAATAGCAGCAGTAGCCTCCGTAGGAGTAGGAGCGGTAAACGTTCGTGTACGTAACGTTATTGACGACGACTGTCCGCGACACGTAGGTCCGTCCGTTCCGCGACACGTAAGGGCGCTGCACGTAGCCGGTATGCTTGCCCGTGGTTACCATGCGGGCTCCGTTATGCGTGCTCTCGATGTGACGGCTGCCGTTGAGACCATGATTGATCTGCATGCCGTTGCGATTGATGGAGCGAATTTGCCCGTTCGGCCGCAGGTTCGCCGTGCCGCCACCACGGAGGGACACCTGTTTCCCGGGAAGCGGCCGGTTCGCGTTCCTGCTCATGGTGCCGGCTCCGCCCTTCCCCATCGCCGGGTGCCCAGTCCCGGCCATCGGCCCCCTGCCATTTCCAGTCTTGCCCACCGTCCCGGTGCCTGCGCTCCTTCCCATCGTGTGAGTTCCGGTTGTGCCAGTGCCCGTCTTGCCGACCGTTCCGTTATTGGTCTTCCCGACTGTCGTGCCAGGCCTTCCGGTATTCCCGTGGCCGATTCCTGTTGAATTCCCAGGCCTTCCGCCCATGGGTGAGGAATGAGTAGTCGTCGAGGGCCGCGAAGCCGGGGTCGAGGGCCGACTGACCGAGGGTCGTGGAGCGCTGACATGCGGAGCGGGCGCCGACTTCGGCGTCGAAGTGGTGTTTTTATGCTGACCTATCGCTACTCCCACGCTGAGGCCGCCAAGCAACAAAATCAAAACTGAGTTCTGCAAGATCTTCCCATGATTTCCGACAATGCTCATCGCCAACTCCTCACGCACCAATCCACTTAAGATAGTGAAATCACAAACCGAAACGTTTCCGGCCGCGCCAACTCGAGGTGGAGGTTTGATTCTTGACCGCCGACTCGCCATTTCGGTAGTTTCAGGTTGCATCCACGGTTGGCTTTTTTCGGACGCGCCCCCCCGAGCAGCGTCCACCCGCTCCGGGTGCTGGAATGTCTTCCGCTTCGTCCAGGCAATGCAGTCAGCCTAGGGACGTAGGAGCGAACGCAATTTTGATCCCGGATACCAAGCAAGTCAAGAGAAATCCCGGCATTGCGCATGTTTGCATTGATGCCCTCATAGCCCCTGCGTTAAGATGCTGCCCCAATGATCGATGATCGGCGTTCAATTTCCTGCACAAAATGTGCATTCCCACGTACACGTTGTATTTCTGCGACGGCGGGTCCTTGAGCATTCTTGGCGATGGCGCGGGGACTGCGCGGTATAATCCTGCGTGACGAAGCGTTGCTTCAATGCAAGGCGCAGTCATCGGCCGCCCTTCTCCTTGGGTAGACCGCCGAGACTCAGGCGATTTGGATCACCATCGAACCATGAAATTTGAGGAAAAATACGAACTGTTGGAATCGCTCACCTCGGGTAAAGTGGAAACTTTTGTCGCCGATGACAAACTCAGAGGGGAGCGGGTAGTGGTGCATATTTTGCATTGCGACCCGCAGAAGCCGAACCAACCTACGGTGCAGTGGGTTCTGGATTCGTTTCGCCGGGTCGCGCCTGAGCCTGCGGGGCTTGTGCTTGAGACGGGCCGTTATGGTGGGACCTTGTACGCCTACCTTGTCACCAAGATGCCCGACAAAGCCGTGTTGCGCGGTTGGGTGCAACAGTACAACGTTCAGGCAAAAGACACCCAAGAGCTACTCATACCCGAAGCCAAACCAGCAGCTCAAACCGACACAGCGACTGCAGAAATCCCTCCGGAAATCAAGCCCGCCGCACCTGTTCGGGACGTCCCGCCGGAAATCAAACCTGTGGAACCTGCCCGGGTCCCGGTTCAATTCACGCAGGTGTTTCGCGAATTCGAATCGCATGCGACGCCGAGCGCGCCCAGCGCTCCTGCCAAAGAGCCGGAGTTGCCGCTCCGCCCCGTGCCGGATCTTCCCGCGCCGAATCTGCCTTTGCCGAATCTCGGCGCTGCAGAAAATCCATCTGGACTCCGTGCGGCGCCCGCCTGGGACGCAGGCGCTCCAACGCCTCTAGTTCCTCCGAAGCCGGAACCGAAGTTCAGTAGTCCCGTAGCTCCGGCTCGCGCTGACGTTCCCGTCCAGAGCTTTCCTGCCGTGCCCCCCAAGCCTGCAATGGGGGATAGATCCAAGACGGGTGAGTTTACGAGTTTTTTCCGAGGACCGTTTCACGTCGAAGGTCCGTCGGAGACGCCCGCTGAGGCGATTCCTGCCCCCCCTCTATCCTCCCGGGAACCTCCTCGGAAATCCGTCGGCGCGTTCACGGAGATGTTCGGGCCGATCACACCGGCAGAGCAGTCACAACCATCTTCGAAAGTGGCAGGAAACGAGCCAGGTGGTTCCGGGTCAAGTTCCGGATCGAGCTCCGGATTCACCGGCTTGTTCGCTGATTCGGAGATTCTTTCGCGAAAGCCCACACCTGCAGCTCCTCCACCACCGGCTGGGCTGCCACGCGCCCTCGGCGATACCCCGGTAATTCCTTCTGCGCCACCAAGGGAGCCGCGCATGGTGCCTCCGCCTGCGGTGCCAGCGGCACCGGTGTTCACGAGCTTGCCGCCTCCTATTCCGGTGCCGCCCAAGCCGCCTTCCGTCATACCAGCCGCCCCAGCTGGCGATGGCGCTACGGGCGTGTTCTCAACGCCCACGCCCAGCGCACCCGCTCCCAGCGAGCCGGTGATGGCCAGCGGTCCCAGCCCGTACACCCAGATAATTTCTGTGAGACCACCGAACGCTGCTGGAGGGGCGGCGGGATCACAGAAGCAGCCTCCGGCTAAGGCGCCGGGGGCATCTGTATTTCCTCCGCCCACCATGCCCCCGCTTCCATCGATGGCACCGCCACCGATGCCACCAGCGCCCGCGATCCCCAAGTTTGCTGCGCCAGCTCCGCCTGCGATCAAGCCACCTAAGGTTGAGACTCCCAAGGCGCCCGTCTCTTATTGGCCACTTGTCTTGATCCTGACCGCGCTTTTGTTCATTGCAGTTTTGCTGGTGCTCTACTTCGTGCTGAAACACTGACGCCTGAAGGGCATTGAAAATCCCCGGTTCTCGGGCGAAGAACGCGCCGAGAATTGGGGCACCCAGCGCTCAGGACGATTCGAGATGCGAGTTCAGTTCGACTGCGGTAGGAGGATCAGCAGTTCAAGCGTGGGATTGGCGAGGTCTCCGGGAACATAGGCCGCGAAGTTGCGCGCGCGGTTGACCGCTTCCCAGGCCGCCCCGGACTGGTTCAGCGCGAAGTACTGGTATTTCAGCTTCACCGGGATCGCGCTCGGGGGATTCGTCAGATGCCGGAGCTGGATTCCGGGCAGGGCCTGCTTCACGAGATGTTCAATGTGCGTCGCTGAACAGACTTTCACCAGTTGCGGCACTTTCTGAATGATGGTTTCTTCATTTGTGTCAGCGCTCACCGCCAGGTACATGCGCGTGTTCACCAGATACTTATCATGGTCGATCGCCGTCGCATAGATGGAGTTCTGCACTAGCTTCAACGGAAGCGAAATCAAATTGGAGGGGACGACGGTTTCAAGCAGGGAGCGTAACTTTTCGTCGAGCTCAGAAAAAATCGGCCCAAGCGAATCATGCACGTAAAGCGGCAGATCGCGCGGCCGCATTTTTTGAGAGAAAGTCGTAAGCGAACCGGCCAGCCCAACCATTGCGGCATACAACTCCTCGGGATGGCCCATTTTGCTCTCGTACAGATGCGAAAACACCGGGAAGTTGGAGTTCACCGTATACAGCAGCCAGAAGTTGGCTATATCGGAGGCGGTGAAGTCTGCCAGGCTCTGATTCTTCTGGCGTCGTCCCGCGGAGAGTTGGGTGCTACGCGCCGAGAGCAGTTCCACCAGGCCACGAAGCAAACCGACAAGGTACTCGCTCGCTCCGATTTCGATGAGTGGCGGAATGAAACGAGGATTGAGTTGGAAGGTGCCCGCAGGGGTCCGCTCTACATTGGCGATCCGAAGCACGGATGATCCTTCGCGGTTTTCGGAGTCCGCCAGCAAACGCATATTTTTCCGAGCTACCTGGATCGGCTTCTCCCCGACTCCGGTGTTCTCGTCGCGAAATGCGGCCACCTCCGCTAGATAGCGAGTGCCACCGTCTTTGCCGGCAGACACGTTCAGCCCTCGCTGGCGGTAGTCGGGAATGGCGAGGTAAACGTCCATGTTCTTCGCGCCGGGCTCGAAGAACTCCTCCAGCGATTTGGAGGGCGGCGGCGGATCTGCCTCGGGCACATCGAACAACAGTCCATCGGGGAAGATTCCAGCAGCACGAGTAACGGCAAACTGGCCCTCAGCCAGTAACTCCCCGTTGATCGCTAGTTCGCGAAAGCCCCAGGGACAAAATTTGAGCGCCTGCAGCCGGAAGTTCAGGGTGTCCTCAAGGAAGCGATCCTGCAGTTGGAGGTGCTGCGGGGTCAGGAACGTGCCCTTGGTCCAGAGAACTGGTTTGAGCTGCTTCATTAGGATCGTGGCGCACCGCGGCTTGCCTGGGGCGAACCTCAAGCCATTTTCAAGACGGCTGCCCACAATAGCAATTCCTGGTCCAGGAAGCAAAGGGCAAATCAGGATGGGAAAGAATCAGGGATGCAACCGAGGAAGAGAGTTCGGGTAAGGGGATAGTTGGAGGGACCTGGAACGCTTATTCTTCCTCGTCAGACTTCCACAAGCCTTCCATGAACGTCAGCCATTCCTGCGTTCTGGCGCGCAAAATCTTGGACGCGCTGCGGGAGAAGACCGCCAGCCCAAAATCTCCACGGGCGCGGCGAAGCACCAGTCGGATTTCCTCCACCACATCCTCGGGAATCGCGAGGTTCTCTTCCAGGCTTTCGAGCAGCTCGAACATATCGGGTGCCGCAGCAATGAGATTGGCGTTCGCATTGGCGTCCGCATCGCCCTTCACGGATGCCACCGGCTGCCCACAGCGGTCGATCACCCGCGACCACTTTTGCGGATCAATTCGCCACATACCGGAGGTTACTTTTGCCCTCGCCATTTACTACTCCTTCAACGCGACAGTTCCCTTTTGTATCTTATCGTCAATAGTGTAAGATGCGATCACTTCCTTCAAGGTTACTAAGGTTTTTCGGGGTTAACCGGGAGGGTTCGGCTTGTATTGCTCACCGGCTAAACCTTTTGGATTCAATGGATCTCTGAGCACCCCTAAGCCGAGCTCCCAAAGCAGGAACGAGTCGAAAGGAATACAAAGGTACGTTACTCTGATGCGCGCGCCATAATCTCGCGTCGGTTAGGGAGAATCCGCGACTTCCGCTCGGGAAAGTAATTTGCTCAGCCCGTTGCATTCGCGCCTGGCTCTGCTAGAATTTCCGGCGGCCGACCCGGCCGGGGAGTCCTGTATGCCAATGCAGGTTTGCATGGGAGCGATGATGATGTGCACTATGGGGATGGCGCCCAGCTCCCTCGTCGTATTACCCGTGAACCGGGTGATGACCGACGAAGTCCCCGATGCCAACATCATGGACTACATTCCGCTGGTCAATATCATGCCATTCGGAATGTGCATGTCGCCCGCAAATCCGATGGTTGCCGCGGCCACCGCGGCCGCGATGGGCGTCCTGACCCCTATGCCGTGCATTCCTGCGACGGTGGCCCCGTGGGTCCCAGGAGCTCCCACCGTGCTGCTGGCCTATATGCCAACGCTCGACAATACTTCAACGTTGATGTGCATGTGGGCGGGGGTGATCACTTTCGTCACCCCGGGGGAGTTCACGGTGATGGTGCCATAGGGGCCGAAAGCGAAACTTGCTTTAGCTCAACTTCGTTCCCTTGCTGCCATCGTCGGCCGTGTCCGGGTCCTGCGGGTCTGTTGGAGAATCGGGGCTGGCAGGCGACTGCGGACTGGCGTCCGGAGCGCTGGCGGGCGCACTTCCACTGTTGAGGAAAACGAACGCGCCTGTGATGAAGACTCCGGCGGGCGTAATGTCGATGGAACTGCCTCCCGCTTTGATTGAGAGTTCTACGCCAGCTTCAATGACAGCGGCCACACCTGCGTTGAGATGGATGGTCGTGTCGGTCTTCAACGCATACGCCATCGCCGTTTCGTCCTTCTTCATGGTGACCGCCAAAGAAACGTTGCCGGTGACGCTTTCGCTCTGGTTTCCGGTGACGTTGAGCGAAACATTGCCGGTAACGCTTTCGCTCTGATTGCCGGTCACCGAGAGTGACTTGTTGCCGGTCACCTTTTCCATCTGATTGCCGCCGACCTGGAGCGACATGTTGCCGTCGACTTTCTCGAATTGATTGCCCTTGACGTGCAGGTGCTTGTCGGTCTGGATGAGCTCCTGCTGGTTGGTCTTCACGATCAAATGGCGGTTGGCACCGATGAATTCCCGCGAGTCATTCTCGACCCGCAGGTCCATATCCTTTTCGGCATTCATGAAGATCTGTTCCTTGCCAGCCAGATCTTCGAAGCGAAGTTCGTTGTAGTTCGAGGCCCCGCCGCCCTTGGAACTGCGTGACATGAAGGTACTTCGCGTCTGGTACTTGGGCAGAGTGTAAGGGGGCATCTGATCTGCGTTGTAGACGCGACCGGTAATAATCGGCCGATCGGGATCACCCTCCAGAAAACTGACCAGCACTTCCTGCCCGATGCGAGGGATCCAGATGGCTCCCCAGTTTCCGCCCGCCCATGGTTGCGAGACACGAACCCAGCAGGAACTGTTCTCGTTCTTCTCTCCCAGCCGGTCCCAATAAAACTGCACAATCACCCGCCCGTATTGGTCGACCCAGATTTCCTCGCCCGATTTGCCCACAACCAAGGCAGGCTGCGGACCCTGCACGAAGGGTTTCGGTGTGATACGCGCCGGGCGGTAGGGAGTAGAGACCGGGATGCACACCAGATGGTTGGAATAGTTTTCTCCAGCTTCGCTACCTGCTGACGTATAAGTCTGTCCCGCAGTAGCGAAGTGCCGAACTTCGGTGACCACGTAATTTGCGTTCTGGTCACCCCGATAGTGATTCTTCAGTTCGAACGAATAGCCCGACATCAGGCCGCGGCAGGTCCCCGCCCCAGAGATCACCATGTGAGCGGCCTCCTCTTCCTGCATGCGCCGCTTGGCCACAGACTCGCCTTCGTCTTTGGTGGTGTGCGGCCCTGGGTAGTCAAAGAGCTCCAGGCCACCACTGGCACTGAGATTAACCACGGTCGGATCATTGACCAGCAGACTGGTTGACGGTGTAGTGGATCACTT
>CAWFUU010000013.1:0-165305 GCA_963819035.1 uncultured Acidobacteriaceae bacterium
GACTAGCGTTTCGATTTCTGCTCGGACGCTCATGGACGCCGGCAAAATGTCCTCTCCTGAAGCCACGGTGATCCTGGGTGCAGCCGTAATCGACGACGTGATGGGGTTGTTTGTGCTGGCATTCCTTGCCGCAGGCTCTACAACAAAGGGTGCGAGTTTTGGTTTGGCCCCGATGGCTAGCGCATGGTTGCAACAACAACTTCCCTTCGCGGGAAGCCATCCGTTGCTGGTTCTGATGACCCTCATCACTGTTTGCGTGCTCGTCTTTTTTGTGGTTGGGTATTTGGGGGCGCAACGCTGGCTGGATCCCTTAGTTCTCCAACTGCGCAAACTTTCCGCCAACGAAGCGGTTCCAAGTTGTGTGCTTGCTCTGGTCCTGATCTATGCCATCTCCGCCGAATGGCTCGGGAGCGTGGCTGGCATCACCGGCGCATATCTGCTGGGATATGTATTTGCCGGATCCGAACTCAAGGCGGACGTCGAGCGCAGCTTTTATGCGATCGGCCACGGACTTCTGATTCCTCTGTTCTTTGTTTCGATTGGCTTGTCGAGCGATTACCGTGCCTTGTCGGGACACTGGACCTTGCTGCTCGCAATTTTCGTGGTTGCGATCATCAGTAAGTTGGTAGGTTGCGGGCTAGCCGCGCTGGGCTCGGGGATGAGTTGGGTGCGCAGCGTCCGCGTCGGCTGCGGAATGATTTCCCGCGGTGAGGTTGGCTTGATCGTCACTGCAATGGGTGCTAGCACCGGTATTTTTGGCCGTTCTGACGTTGCGGTGATGGTGGCAGTGGTGCTACTTACAACCCTGGTGACTCCGCTGCTGCTTCGAGGTGCATTCCAATTGAAAGATGAGGATGACTTCGAAGATGCGAGCTCTAAACTCAAGCAGAGTCTGGCCGTGACAGGTACCCGTGACGTTCCACGACCAGAAGTGGAGCCGGATGAGGATGAGGGTGAGTCGGCAGAGGACGCCAGTGTCAGGATCGGACTGCAGCGTACTCGGAATCTGACGGCGTTCTCTGAAATTGAACCCATTTCAGAGTAGTCTTTTTCGCGATGCGAACCTGCGATTCGGAATGACAATACCCAGCAATGCCGGAATCCGCAGCGCGGAGCGAAGCTCCAGCCACTTCTACTCCGATGCCTGGTGTCCCGAATCGAAAGCCTCGGCTTCGCTAGCCACGGCAGATGTGTCCTAAACGAAACGCCTGGGGATCTGGGGTTTCTTCCTTGCCGCGACTCCGCCACGTGAATCTCTAGTCGAAAAATTCACGGTAGCGCACAACCCTCACGGCCATCTACTTCCAGAGTCGTCGGCAACCGCGAAGCAGTCCGGGAAAGTACTTCTGAAAGTTGGCGGACTGTTCCGAGCTCGATTGTGAAGTAACTTGCGGGGCCGTCAAGGGTCAAGATGAACGCCGCCCTTCAGCGGCGCCCTTGACAGCCCCACAAGTCACTTCACAATCGAGCTGGGAACGAAGCGAAACGCAGTTCAGTTGAGCTACGTTCCTTAGTGGAGTGGGTTTCGCTGTTTCTCGAGCTTTGCTGCTTGGCATCCACACTCCGCCTCGCCGTTCTGGCATTCTCCATCATCATCATTTCGTTTCGGTCACAGAACATTCTGGATCCGCTTCGAACCAAGTCCTCCTGGAAAACTCTGGCCGCCGCCCCCCACCGTTGCCATGCTTCTATCCGCACTCTACAATGGGCCGCTTCTGGGCCCGGTGCAAGTTGGGGTTCGATCCTAAGCCCAGGCCCATCACGATGGTGACGAACCTGGGATTGTTGGGTGCTGCTATCTAACTAGCGGCTTCATTGGACCAAGCGCTTACGCGCAGTCACCCGAACAAGGTGGTGGATGTCGTTGTCTGCCAAACTTTCTAGATCGCTCTTGGTTTTCGCGCCATCAACGCATGTCTACTCCTGGGTACCGCCTTCTGCAAAAATCACTCCTCTCGGATTCCGTGTTTCCTGGTCTGCTCGCCTTGGCTTAGGCAGCCACACGGCGACGCTATCGTCGTCGGAGATGCCCTGGCGCAGCGGCTCATATACTTCTCCACTCACCCAGAGGCAGTGCAGTAAGACGGCCAGCTTCCGGGCCACCGCTACCGCCGCTCGCTTCTTCGCATTCTTCCCGCCGCGCTCGCAGAGCCGCAGCCCATACCGTCGTAAGTCCGTGAATGGCCCCAAGATATAGTGCGCGCTCCCCACCAGCAGCTTGCGCAGCATCGTGTCCCCGGTTTTGCTGATTCCTAATTGCGGCTGGCTCTCCCCGGAGTCTTCCTGCTTCGGCACAAATCCCAAGACGGCCCCACGTCCCGACTCTTCATGAATCGTTCCGGATTCTCCAAGGTTAATACGTAGGCCAGCGCCGTGATCGGGCACACCCCGGTCACTGCCGCAATAACGCCGTATGCCCATACTTCTCGCGGCCTAGCTTTTCAATCTTCTCGTCATACCCCTGAATGCAATCACTCAGTGCCGCCGCCATACGCACCAGCGGCAACAGGGCTTCGCGGATCTCGCCGGGAACTGCCTCCTCTACCTTTTGCGCAAAACTCTCGCTCGAACACTTGAGGAGTCGCTCGCCCATACTCTTTACCAGCCCTCGCGTGGCGTTGATCAGCTCGGTCCGCATCGCCACCAAGGCATCGCGGGCTCGTAACACCACCAGGTCCTGCCGCACTTCCTCGACTCCGGTGCCGCATCGGGTGCAACGATTGCGGATCTACACGTCCCAATCGCGCCAACTTGTTGGCATCGATGCGATCATTCTTCCGCTTGCGACGCTTCGATCCTTCCATTAACCGCGGGTTGGCCACTAGCACTTCGTGTCCGCAACCGCTGATGACGTCCTGCACCCAAGCCGAGTGAGTTCCCACTTCGATGACTACCCGCGCCGCAGTCAATGCCTGGAAGAATTCCCTAACATCTTCCTGCGTCGTCCGCAACTGTCCTTCGGCCAGCGTTTCTCCCTCCAAACCAAGAATGCAGTACTGACTCCAGCGGTCCCCCAGATCCACGCCCACCGTCAGACGATCTAGATTGGGGCCAAGCTGTCTTCCCTGCGATTTTCTTTTCGGCGCTCGTCGCTGCCACCTTTGGCGCATCCAGTTTTTCCGTCAACTTTCCCAGGACTTCCGCGAGTACTTCTTTCGCATCTCGCTGCACCGGACCTCGCGCTTTCGTCCGCTTCAAGGTTGGTTCACTCCGCTTGCGAAGACTTGCTATGCTTCTTCAAGGTCGATCTCCTTTTCCATGTGATCGCACGTTGAGTGCGTTGATCACCGCTAGCTTAACGCCATCCGTGATCGGGGATCGACCTTCTCATCCCATCTAACTTAAGGATTGGGAATCAGAATAGGTGCTCGTCGGCGGTTCGACCGGCCATCTAGACGTCCAGGTGAACGCCCCTTCCTTTGGTCGTGGAGGACGGGCGGAAGATGTTGGGCGGCTGACGCAATACCACTAGTCGTGGAGGACGACGTTGGGAAGTGAACTGTGGACTTCAAGCTCTCCGTTGTAGCGAACGAAACCAAGTTTCTTGAACTTGTTCATGAAGAAATTTACTCGCCCGCGAGTTGTGCCCACCATCTCTGCCAAAGTCTCTTGACTGATCTTCGGGATTGCGACTTCGGGCTTTCCGTCCTTGCCGAATCGAGCTAGCAGGAGAAGAACGCGAGCAAGTCGTTTCTCGCTGGAATTGAAAAGTTGGTCAACCAAATCTTCTTCGTATCGGATGTTTCGAGTCAGCAAATATGCTACGAACATATCGGAGAATGCACGTTCTCGATGAATTACTTCCATCATGGATTTCTTGTCGATTCGCATCACCGTGCAATCGCTCATTGCAACTGCCGAACACATTCTGAGGGCCTGTCCCGTAAGGCAACCTTCTCCGAACAAGTCGCCCTCGTTCAGAATCCCTACGTGGCTTCCTTCCCAGTCTTCGAAACAACGCTTAGTCTGGCCTTTCCATGCTGTATGTAAAAAACAGCATCAGCAGTGTCTCCTTGAGCAAAGATAGTCTGCTTTCTACGAACGGTTGAAATTGCCCGGCCACCGTCAATGGTTGAAAGGAAGGTTTGTGGGTCGAATTTGGGGCGCTTCTTGCCACGCTGCGCGGGCGTCATAGTTGGTACCCCTTAATGCTCTAGGATGCCCAATAACCCAGGTGTTCAAGAGCCAATTATGCGATTCGACGTTCCAGACGTCAACATCAGCATTCGTTCTGTGTCCGGAAAACGTAACAGGCTGGGGTTCCCGTGAATGCCTTAACTGAGGAACTGAAAAGGGCCATCGGCCGCATGGGATGACAGTATACTCGTATCGAGCGTCTATCACGCTCCGCTGTTTGCAGACAAAGCGTGCATAACAGCGCCTCGAAGTTTGCCGGCAGCTTCCTCGGCTGGGGCCCGACTAGTAAGTGATCATCGCCGAATTGATGGTGCGGGGGGAGCTAACGGGAGACGCCTCATTCGCCGCCATGCGGGCGCGGAACATGTTCGGGATTGCAATCGCAAAGGTAGTCAAGATGATTGCGACAACAATTAGCAACTCGATTCGGGGAAAGCCATTCTGATTATCAGATCTCTCCATCTTGGTCGCCTTCTGACTTTCGGAATTGTCCGGTGACGAATTGCGGAAGCGTTTTTTCCAGCATTTGGGATAACCAGGTTTGTAAGTCGGCCCTGTGCTCGTCCGAAATAGACACGAATCGAACTCCCAGATGCCCCGTTTTTGACCAGCAGATCGTTGATTCGGCCAGGAAGGGTACGGTGTGATCGGGCAGAGTGAACTTAACGCGCACGCTTTCTCCGGGAATCAGAGGAACGAACGTGCTGACGGCCATTCCACCTCCGCTGATGTTCACGCTGTTGCAGCGCACTTCCTGCATGTCTTGCCTCTGGATGGAAACCGGAATCGCAACCGGGCAGCGAAAGTATCGCCGCCGTTCCCTTAGGATCAGTCCATAGGCAGGCTTGAGTGTACGGCGGATTGACTTGGCAGACAGTGGCCTCTCGAAGACAAAGGCAGAAGTTTGTTGAAAGGATGTGCCTTGGGCACTATTGGCGATGGCAAATGTTACCGCCGTCCCGTTTGACGAGGAGAGGCGACTTTGTCCAAAATACGACCGGACTGTTCTCCGAGTTGGAAATCAACAATAACGGCATCGAACTTTCGGCGGGTTAGTAGGCCCTCGGCCGCCGGTAGTTCCTGACAGACATCAGGTGAAATAGACAATTCCTGTAACGCTTGGCTGAGCAGGCGGACGGTGATCGGATCATTCGACACCAAAAGTGCAACTCCAATTGACATAGTTGTTTATGCCTCCTCCATGATTCTCTGTGACCGCTATGCCGCAGTTCGTTCTGACTGCGCTATCACCACCCATGCTTTGCAGGCAAAGCACGACCTCTGCCTGCACCACGCAGCTTGTCGGCAACCTGATCGACTCGCAAGGGCTTACTGAAGTAGTACCCCTGAATCTCGTCACACTGATGGGCCCGCAGGAAGGACATTTGCGCTTCGTCTTCCACGCCTTCGGCAATCACCCTCAGATTCAAGCTTTTTGCCATGCTGATAATTGCGGCTGCAATCGCAGCATCATCAGCCTCAACGGCGACCTCCGTGATAAACGAGCGGTCGATCTTGAGCTTGCTGGCTCGAAACTGCTTCAAATAGCTGAAACTGGAATATCCAGTTCCGAAGTCGTCAATCGCCAGCTTCAGCCCTATGGCCCCTAGTTCCTGGACAACGGATAACACCAGGTCCGCGTTGGCGAGGAGCAGACTTTCTGTTAGCTCCAGTTCAAGGTATTGCGGGGCAAGACCAGTCTCGTGGAGAATCCTCCTGACGAGTTCACAGAAGCCCTTTTGGCGAATTTGGACCGCCGATACATTTACCGCCACCGAAACGTCGGGAAGCCCTTCGAGTTGCCATTTCCTGGCCTGACGGCAGGCCGCAGTCAACACCCATTCACCGATTGGCAGGATCATGCCGCTATTCTCTGCAATTCGGATGAACTTGTCGGGCGGCACGAGTCCCAATTCCGGGTGTTGCCAGCGCAGGAGGGCTTCCAGACCGATGATCCTTCCAGTGGCAATCTCCATCTGCGGTTGGTACACCAGAAAGAGTTGATTCTTGTCAAGGGCCAGTCGTAAGCCGCTCTCCAAAGTCAAGCGTTCTGCCGCCTGGATGTTCATGTCCTCGGTGAAGAACCTAAAGTTATTACGTCCAGAATCTTTGGCGTAGTACATTGCTGCATCAGCATGCATGATCAGGGTTTCTGGATCGGCGCCGTGGTCTGGGAAAATGCTAATCCCGAGACTGCATCCTACATTGATTGAGCGATCCTGAACGACGAAGCCAGGGGTCATCGAGTCCATTAGTCGCTCAGCGGCGACTGCCGCGTCGGGGATGTCCTTCACGTCAGTCAACACAAGGAGGAATTCGTCCCCGCCTATGCGGGCGACAGTGTCTTGTTCGCGTCCCCATTTCTTAAGTCGTTCTGCAACACCCTGCAGGAAGAGGTCGCCCACTGAGTGACCGAGCGAGTCGTTGATGTTCTTGAACTGGTCGAGATCGAGGAAAAGAAGCGCAACTTTGTCCTTGTGTCGGCGGGCACGGGCGAGCGCTTTCGACAATCGATCCTTGAGAAGGGTCCGATTGGGCAGTCCTGTCAGAGCATCGTAGTAAGCCAGGAATTGGACCCGTTCCTCCGCGAGTGTGCGGTCTGTGATGTCGCGAAAGTACCAGATTCTGCCCCGATGCTGGTCTTGCAAGTCGGTGAAAGGCGCAGAGTATCGGTCGAAGATCTTCCCATTCTTCAATCTGAACTCATCCCTGCTCTTTTCATCCCGATGGCTATAGAGATACCTGACTCTTTCGACGAAGGCGTCGGGGGCCTCGATTTTGCTCACCACGTGCGCGAGTACGATCTGATCGTCTCTTGTCATCAGCAATTCCTCTGGAATTCCGAAGTGGAGTCCAAATTGCTTGTTCGCCAGAATGATGTGATCGGATTCGTCGACGACAAGAATGCCATCAATCGTCGTTTCAGCTTGCGCCTCCAGCAGCGCAGTCTTGAATAGAAGCGATTCTTCAGCCACCTTGCGCTCCGTGATGTCTTGCTTGATCGCAATAAAGTATCGGTTCGCAGGATTGCTAACGTCTCTGGTTACCGGCGTAATCGTCATTTCTTCAGTGTAGGTTGTTCCATCTTTTCGCTGGTTGATGAGCTCGCCTTGCCAAACCTTACCGGACGAGATGGTCGACCACAGCTCGGCATAGTAGCTTTCGGGCTGCTTGCCAGATTTCAAGACTCGAGGGTTTTTCCCAGCACTTCCCTCTCACTGTAGCCAGTCAACGCTGGAAACGCTGGATTCACCCACACTATCGTGCCTTTGTAATCTGTGATCACGATTGCATTGGCGGCCGCTTCCAGCGCCGCTGATTGCAGCTTTAATTGCTGTTCCGAACGTTTACGCAGACTGATGTCGCGGGCGATGTCCGAGGCTCCTGTGACTTTCCCGGTTGCGTCCTTTATCGGAGAAATGGACACTGACACATCCAGCAGGGAGCCTGTCTTTGTGATTCGTTGAGTTTCCAAGCACTCGATTGAGAGACCACTCTGCACCCGTTCCAGGATGGCACATGTTTCTGCTTGTCTTTCAGAGGGCACCAGAAAAGAGATGTTGCGTCCTACCGCTTCAAGCGTCGTATAGCCATACATCTTCTCCGCTGCCCGGTTCCAACTTGTGATCACGCCGTCTGTGTCTTTCCCGACAATGGCATCTTCCGAAAATTCAACAATGGATGCCAGCCTGAGCCCGGACTCTTCGGCTTGTCGGAACTTTCTGAGATCTACGGCGATTCCAAGGATGCAGGGAGCGCCATTCACAGCCAGGCGGACACCCGTAAGAATGCAGGGAATTCGGGCATCGTTTTTTGACACCAAGACAGATTCAGTTTTGGCAGTTCCATCGGCAAGCGCCCGTGTCAGCATTTGCTGTACGGTTTCTCGCTGTTCCTCAGCAATAGCGTCAAAGGCCGTGAGCTTTTCAATTTCTTCGGCCGTGTAGCCAAGCGCCGTTTCCAGATTGGAGTTCCACTGCCTGAATCTCCCATCATCGCCGATGATGCAGACAATTTCAGGAAGGTTCTCGATGAGGTTTGCAGGAAACTTGTCGGACTGGCCCTTTGACTTGTAAAGCGCTGGAAATTTCAGAACAGAAACAATAGATGCACAGACCAGGATGGCAGCAGCAAGCGCCGGCCAAACGACGGCGGCGGAAAAGACAGTTTGCCTGAGCAATTCAAAAGACGCAACGAGGAATACCGCAATTGTCGCCCGGCGGAGTACCCGAAGAAAAGAGATGTGCTGCTTGGGCATAAGAGTTTATCCGAACGGCAGGCCGGGGGAGGGCGTGCGCCTCGCTTAGACAGTGCATTTTGGCGACCAGTCCAAAGTTCCAGCTAACTTATTGACTAGAGTTGTGCCGCTGGACTTTGGCGGAATGAATGAGGAGCTCGATTGTTCCAGGAGTGGACACTGTTCCATTTCATGGACGGTCTCGACTTGTCGGGTTCCCCAAGACACCGTGAGCGGCGGCGACGTGCAGATCGCACACACGGAACAAACCAGATTGATCGTGCTCTTGAGTCGCCACATCTATCGCGGGTGCTCCTTTGTTGTCCTCTCGCATGAATGAGACCGAGTACGCTGTTGTTTGCCTTTCGTAACTTTCGCTTTCCCGGCGTTGTTCTCACACTAGACTCCTAATATCCTCATCACGCGAGGTTGGCCTTGAATAACGCGCTAGAGAAGCAACGCCACGTCAGACCGAGGCAGCACGTTGAAACACGTGAGTGGTGGCTGTGGGGATTTGCTATTACTGTCACGTTAGTGTTGACGTTGGGCATTGTGTCGCTGACCCTTCCCGACAATCACCTCTTACGAAACTCCGAGTGGCTTGATCTCAAGGAGTGGGTACGCGGGCTGGCATGCCTTGTGCTCTTGTTCGATTTGTATACGGTTTACCAGCAAGTCCAACTCCAGCGAATCCGTCGCGAATTGAACCAGCGCAATCAGCTTTTTGAAGTCATCACCGAGAATGCTGCGGATATGATTGCGGTCGTCGATAGCACTGGGAATCGGCTTTATAACAGCCCCGCGTACCAGAAAGTGCTCGGGTATTCGCCGGAGGAGTTGAAGTTGACTTCATCCGTCGAGCAAGTCCATCCCGATGATTACCAGCGCGTGCAAGAAGCGGCAGCCAAAGCAAGAGTGACCGGGCGAGGAGAGCGCCTCGAATACCGCATGCGCCACAAGGATGGGACGTGGCGGAACCTGGAATCGGTCGCCACAGCAATTCCAAATGAGAAAGGTCAGATTCAGAGACTGGTCATCGTCAATCGTGATATCACCGACCGGAAGCGGGCAGAAGAGACGCTCGCACACAATGCCTTGCATGATGCTCTGACTAACTTGCCGAATCGCGCTCTGTTCCTGGACCGCGTGCGCCATGTCCTCGCGCTTTCCCATAGACACATAAGCTACAAATTCGCTGTGCTGTTCATTGACCTCGATGAGTTTAAGGTCGTCAATGACAGCTTGGGCCATGCGGCGGGAGACGCCCTTTTGATGCAGATTGCCCGCCGATTGAGCGCTTCCATTCGGGGCGTCGACACCATTTCACGCTCAGTCCAGCTGCAGACTACAGCCCAGGTTGCGAACGAAGGAAGTCTGGCAAGAGTTGGCGGCGATGAATTCACCATACTGTTGGAGGACATTAGAGATTGCGGCGATGCCATTCGAGTTGCCGAGCGTCTTCAGGAGCGACTACTCGTTCCGTTTGTTGTCGAAGGACAAGAAGTTGTGATAACCGCCAGTATCGGAATCGCTTTTTGCGCAACCTCATACACCAATTCAGAGGACTTGATACGCGATGCCGAGATTGCGATGTATCGAGCCAAGCGCGAAGGTAAAGCACGCTCTCAGGTCTTTGACCCCGAAATGCACACCATCGCGGTCAAGAGATTGCAGATTGAAACCGACCTTCGCCGAGCGCTGGAACTGGGTGAATTCCGAGTGCACTATCAACCCATTTTGTCACTACAAAGCGGGAGGATCGTCGGATTCGAGGCACTCAGCAGATGGCAACGGCCTGAAGGACTCGTGGCACCCGCCCATTTCATCCAGATCGCCGAACAGACTGGGATTATCCTCCCAATGAACCGACTGTTGCTCCGCGAAGCCTGCCTGCAGCTTCGCGCATGGCACTCTCAATTCCCCTCTGATCCTCATTTGACGATGAGCGTGAACATCACCCCCAAGGAGTTTGCCCAGCAGGACTTGGCGGCTCAGATGAAAACTATTTTGGACGCAGTGGGAATCCACCCGAGCAGCATCAACGTGGAGATCACGGAAAACATCGTGATGGCAGACTCAGAAAGGTCCAGCCTAGTTCTCTCAGAGCTCAAGGCGCTGGGGGTTCAAATAAGTATTGACGATTTCGGGACCGGATACTCTTCCCTGAGCCGGTTGCAAGAATTCCCTGTGGACACGTTGAAGATTGATCGGACCTTCATTTCCGCGATTGACACCGACCGAGAGACAAGAAGGATCGTACGCATCATCATTATGCTGGCTCACGACCTCGGCCTGAAGGTCGTGGCCGAAGGCGCTGAAACGAAAGAGCAAGTCAACTTGCTCAAGCAGCTCAGGTGCGAACTCGTGCAAGGGTACTTCTTCGCCCGACCCGGTGACCACGCCGCTGCTCAGGAGCTCTTGATTAGCAACCTCGCCGTGGCTTCCCACCTGTCAGATAAGGCCGCGACGTAATGGATAACATCTCAGGAACGATACTAAACAACGCATCGTGGATCTGCGCGTAACCCGGACGATGTTTCATGCAGTTCGAGCAGGGGGGTTCGCAGCCTGGAACGGTGGGTGCGTCCAGACCGCGATGGCGCTACTGGCACGAGAACCCTACGGATGAATCACCGAATCAATCAGGGCTAGTCGAATCTGGGTTTGTTACTGCGAGGGAAATCAGTCCTCTATTCTTCAGCGAAGCCGCGCATGTACCCAAGGCCCGACATCACGGCCTATGAGTCGATAACAGGATTGGTCAACGGCAAGGTCGCGGCACGTACGACGAATGAATTCGTGTACGAAAGCTGGGTCAATGAACTCGAAACCGTACCGAAAGGCGTTCCGTTGGCGAACCATCGCATGAATCGCCACGGAGCCGCACGGAAGCGTGAAGTTCAACTCGACGACCTCGCCCAATTGGGCTTCAACCGTCAGCATGGCAGCGATCCCGGATTCGCTAATATCCACGGTACGACCCTTCAGCACCCCGCAAGTGCGAGACGTGACTGTGATATCGACCTGAAGTGCGAACCGGGGATGGCGGCGGGGATCTTCAATTGTCCGGACGGTAGAGACTGCAGACTGACAATCAGTTTTCCGTTCCGGCTCGGTTCGCATATCAATCCTACCCTTTCGCGCGCGATTCATAAGAACCGCGTGTCATCGACAAGTAGAACAAGCTCAAAGGACTTCAATTTCACTCTGCACCCGAGTGACCAAACCCTGAGCGAATAAAACCCTAACTATCTAGCGTTTGCGGTTTCTGGATTATGCTTCCGTACGCAATCTGGACAAGTGTTCGTGAGCCAGAGCTGGCTGAACTCAGACAGCAAGACTTCCTTCAGTAAGCTGGCGAGGTTGGCGCCGGTGAAACCTTGGTGTAACTGGCCGTCAACTAATCACCGAATAGGCACGACCCAGTTGCGGCTGCGTGTGGCCACCCGCCAGGCGGGCACCGGATTCGAGGTACATCCAGGTTTTGATCCGAACGTTCGAACGCCCGGTGAGTGCACTCAAGAATGGGATGGTGTCGGTGCGGACCCAAAATTCCCCATCGGGCGGTGGGCGGAGCTCGAACGAGAAAGAGCTTGACAACAAACCAATCCGACTAGTACTATGACCACATGAATAGTAATACAGATAGATACTTGTCAGCGGACAGGTCCGGGCGTATGGCTGGGGCATGGGAGACGGCAGGAAAGTTCAGCTGCGGTTGTCCAAGCCGGAGCAGCAGCAATTGGAAGACTTGTTGAGCGGCGGTCTGCAGCCGGTACGGACTGTGCTGCGAGCCTTGGTGCTGCGACAACTGGCGGATGGGCAAGCGATTCGCAAGGTAGCCCGCAACGTGGGTTTGACCCCGAAGACGGTTTGGCTGACCAGCCAACGCTATCAGCAAGGCGGTCTGGAGGGGGCCTTGTATGAGCGGGCGCGCCCGGGGAAAGAAGCGCGGTTGGATGCCCAACAGCGGCAGCGCATCGTGGCCCTGGTCTGCAGTCCGCCGCCCGAGGGCCGGGCGCGGTGGACGGTGCGCTTGCTGGCGGAGGAGGCGGTGAAGCGCAAGCTGGTGCCGGGAGTGGGACGAGAGACGGTCCGAATCCTGCTCGAAAGCCACGACCTCAAACCGTGGCGGGAAAAAAATGTGGTGCGTGGCCGAACTCGATGAGGAATATATTGCGCGCATGGAGGATGTACTGGCCGTGTATGAAAAGCCGCTCTCGGTACGGGAACCGGTGGTGTGTATCGACGAGAAACCGGTGGTGCTACATCAGGAAGTTCGGCCTCCGGTAGCCCTGCAGCCGGGGCGGGTGGCCCGTCGGGATGGTGAATATCGGCGTTGCGGAACGGCCAATGTGTTCTGCGGTGTCCAACCGAAAGCGGGGCGGCATTTTACCAAGGTGACCAACGACCGCTCGTCGCCCGAGTTTGCCGATTACCTGCTGGATGTGGCGGCGCGCTACCCCGAGGCCGATACCATCCATCTGGTGATGGATAATTTGAGTTCGCACACCCGCAAGGCGGTCGTCGAACGTTTTGGCGCAGAGGCCGGCGATTGGCTGTGGAATCGGTTCACCGCGCACTACACTCCGAAGCACGGCAGTTGGTTGAACCAGGCGGAGATCGAGATCAGCTTATTCTCCCGGCAATGCTTGGGCCGACGCCGGATCGGAAATCGAGCTTCTCTGCGGGAGGAAACGCGGGCGTGGAACCGCCGCATGAATCGCGACCGAGTCAGGATCCAGTGGAGCTTTACTCGCACGCAGGCTCGCAAGAAGTTTGGCTACAAAATCACGCGGTCACGGTACTAGTTGCAATCTTCTGTACGCTAACGCTAACGGAGGAAGGGCCGGTCTTATGTGATTGGAATCACAATTTCGTGCTTCTCAGCCTTACGACATCACGCACTCTCGTCCGTTCGTTCTTCACCTTTCATCTTGGAAAGTAGTTGATAGATTGTTGCACGGCCGATACCCAAGATCTCTGCGGCTCGGGCCTTGTTTCCCCCAACTCCCTCCAGGACTTGCAACACGTGACGTCTCTGTACTTCGTCAAGAGAGAGAAACCTGTCGTCAATTAAGGTTCCCGCAGTTAGGGGCGTGCGAAATCGCTCGGGAAGATCGCCGATATCAATCAGGTTTGCATCTGCCATCATGCAAGCATTTCCGATTACATTTTCAAGCTCGCGAATGTTCCCCGGCCACGGATACGCCGACAAGCGGGTCTGCACTCTCCGGACCAAACCGGAAATTGGCTTCTTGTAGTCGGTCGCGAATTTATTAACGAAGTACCTCTCCAAAAGCGGAAGGTCCTCCCGGCGACTTGCCAGACTAGGTAACGTGATTTCTACAACCGCGAGCCGATAATAGAGGTCCTCGCGAAATTGGCCCTCCCGGACCATTTTCTTCAGGTTGCGATGTGTGGCAGCGATTACACGCAAGTCGATCTGGCGAGGCACTGCCGATCCGACTCTTTGAACCTGGTGGTCTTGCAGGACTCGCAGCAACTTGGCTTGCGCTCCCGGAGAGAGCTCCCCAATCTCATCCAAGAAAACAGTTCCTCCATCCGCATGCTCGAAGAGCCCGGCTTTGTCCTGAATTGCACCCGTAAACGCACCCCGGACGAAGCCGAACAATTCGCTCTCGATCAGGTTTTCCACTAACGCTGCGCAGTTGCAGACCACGAACCGGCCGCCTGCTGCAGGACTCAAACGGTGGAGAGCAAGAGCCGTTAGTTCTTTTCCGGTACCGGTCTCACCAGTTAGGAGCAATGTCCTAAAATGAGGCGCAACTCGGCGGATCTTCGCGAAGACATCTAACATTAGCGGGCTTCTTCCAATCATTCCCTCGAATTCACACGCACCTATCAGTTCTTGCTCAAGGCGTAGTGTCAACTGACGGGTGTTCGCCTCTCGCATGAGACTTGCGACGCGGCTGCGGAGTTTTTCAACGTCAAGAGGCTTGTTCAGGTAGTCACAAGCGCCCTTCTGAATTGCCTCGACCGCAGACTCGGTGGAATAGTGAGCCGTGATCAGAAGGACATCCACTCCTGGGTCAATTCCAAGTATTCTCTCCAACAACTCCATTCCGCTCACTCGTGGCATCACCAAGTCAAGCAATACGATTCTCGGCCGGATTCGCAGGAATGTCTCGAACCCCTCTTCCGGATCTTGCGACGTGATGATTTCCAGCCCTGGGCGCTTGAGCGCCAACCTAATGATGTCGAGGTTCTGGGCATCATCATCAATTGCCAATACCTTTAGAGTCGGTAACGTATCGGGATTCATTGATTCGTTCTTCAAAAAATACTAGTTGGGCAATCGGAATAAATTGGCAGTGGAGCTTTCAGATTGCGTCGGACTGTGTAGGCAAACCTGAATGAAGGTCTCAGCGTCCGCTGTATCGGACCATCACTGCCGAACCTCACTTCCCCATCAGAGCCTCGCCAGCGGAGTGGATATTTCTCGATTGAGACACTGGCGTTCCCGCGTCCCTGGTTCACTTCGTCCGTCTTGCGCTGAGACTCAGTAGACCTCCACTTGGATAGGAGATCGTTGTACCTGAAAAGCAGAAATGTTCTTTCCCGTTGCGTGAGTATGCCGGCCACGGACTCCTGCCATTTCTCCCCGCCTTCGCCGGTATGTGGCTCCACGCAATTTGGAGATAGTGGGTATCCAAGTGCGGGACACTTCCTCAGCCATCTTCCGCGTCCTCGTGAGTATGCCGGCCACGGACTCCTGCCATTTCTCCCCGCCTTCGCCCGGTTTTGGGCGGACGTTGACCTAGCCTCGACTATCTAACCAAACCTTCATTCAGGCGCTGTATTTGCGTTTTACAAACATTTTCCTGGGTCAGACGTAGGGTAACCCCTGGTCAATAGGATTTCAAGGCGGTTTTGGGCGGACGTTGACCTAGCCTCGACTATCTAACAAAACCTTCATTCAGGCGCTGTATTTGCGCTTTACAACGTGACGGAAGCCATGCGTAAGGCAGACGTAACAAAGCCGAGTTTGAGTCATTCTTCAAAGCATCCGAGGGCACTGCACAATCTGCTGCACACTTGCTGTACGCCAACACCCGACAACGTCCCTAGACACGCAACTAAGTCCTTGAATACACAACAACATGCCTTCCAAGCCGATTTGTTGAAGTAGTTTTCCACGGCGGGTCAACGTGCTGGACGCGTCGGACCTGCGGCCACGCCGCCGCCACCTTTGACTTTTGATTGCGGCGCCGGTTTCGTCGCGGGCTTCGAGTCGGCTTGGGGCGCGGTTTTCGCCGCGGTCTCCCGCCGAACGGCCGCGTTCCGCTCCCAGACGATGCGCAGGCCTTCGAGCGTAAGAAAATCATCCACCTGCTTGATGTACTTCGATCCAGTACCGATCATGGGCCCCAGGCCGCCGGTCGCGATGACATGCGTCTCCGGGCCCAGTTCCGTCAGCAAGAGTTCCAGAATGCCATCCACCAGCCCAAGATAACCGTAATAAAGACCTGATTGCAGGCTGCCAACGGTGTTCGATCCGATGACCCGCGCGGGCTTACGGATCTCGACACGTGGCAGGCGCGCGGTGCGCTCGAACAGAGCGTCGGCAGAGATTCCGATCCCCGGGCAGATCACTCCTCCCAGATACTCACCCTTCGTCGACACGCAGTCGAAGGTCGTCGCTGTGCCGAAGTCCACAATCACGCAGGGCCCGCCATATTTTTCGAATGCCGCGACCGCATTGACGATGCGATCGGCGCCCACCTCCGCCGGGTTGTCATAGTGTACCGACATGCCAGTCTTGACTCCCGGTTCGATGAAGAGCGGCCGCAGGTTGAAATAGCGCTCGCAGACTTGCCGCAGCACAGGATCGAGCGGTGGCACGACGGAAGAAATCACGATGCCGTGGATCCCTTTCGCCTCAAGCCCAGCCATCGAAAACAGATTACGAAACAGGACTCCATATTCATCCACTGTGCTGGTCCGCGAGGTGGCCACACGCCAGTTCGCCAAAAGGCGCTCATAGCGCTGAAAGTCGTCGGCTTCTCCACCAGGATGCACCTTGGCGACCCGGGCGAATACCCCCAGCACCGTATTCGTATTGCCGACATCGACCACGAAGAGCATGGACTCAGATTCCAAAATGTGAGCACTCAGCCATACACAAACGCTCGCGCAATTGAGGACTATTCTTATCTTTCCCGCACCGTTCCACTCAGAACCGTTCGCAGGCCCTTCCCGCTGCGCACCTGCAAAAAGCCGCGCGGATCAAGGCCTTCGGTGATTCCCTCGATAGCCGAGCCGTTCTCGTCGACGCGCACCTGCTTTCCTCGCGTCCACGACGATCGCTCCGCGAACCGCTGCAGGATCGACTCCCGCGCGTCCGGATCTTCGACCAGTTGACGATACTCGCGGTCCAGCGATTTTAACAAAGCGCCCACCAGCTCAACCCGGGACCACTCGCTTCCGGTCACCTGTCGCAGTGAGGTTGCAACGAATTCTTGCGGCAAGCTCGCCTGATTCACATTAATGCCAATGCCGACCACGATGTGGCGAACGCGCGTGGCTTCGGAATTCATCTCGGTCAGGATGCCGCAGACTTTTTCGCCGCCGATGAGCACGTCGTTGGGCCACTTCAGGTCTACGTTCAGTCTGGAATCAACTTGCTGAATGGCCGCCTGCACTGCAAGTCCAGCCGCGAGGGAGAGCACGAGCACGTCGGACGGCGGCAGCACTGGCCGCAGAATGACGGAACAATAAATGCCCGTCGATCGTGTCGACTGCCACGAGTTCGATCCACGGCCGCGCCCTGCGGTTTGCTCTTCGGCTAGAAAAACAGTGCCTTCCGGAGCGCCTTCGGCCGCAGCAGCCATGGCTGCGGTATTAGTCGATCCAATCTTGTAGAAGTGATGAAGATGGGCGTCGAAGATCGTGCCGCGGAGCAGCGGCCGAAGAATCTCTGGCAAGAGCAGGTCCGGAACTGAACGCAGTTGATAGCCAGTCGCTTGGTGGCCGGCGACGTCCACCCCCAAGCCACGCAATTGCTGAATCAATCGCCACACTTCTGAGCGGGTGCCGGAAATTTCCTGCGCAATCTTGGTGCCGCTTACGACCACCGTGGCGTGCTCCATGAGCAAACGCACAATGTGGCCCAGTCGAACATCGGTCGCTTGGTGCTGGTGTGGCGCGGACCCTCCCTGAGCGGTACTCGCAGGGACCCCCTTCCGCGTGGGTCTGCGCGCGCGAATTGTCCCAGTCTTGCTGATGCGAAGATTATGCGCGAATCCCCGCCAAACAACAAACACCGCCCGCTATTGCGCGGTCTCGGTGAAAGTCACGACTGGGTGCCCGAGAGCATATTGTCCCTCCGCTGTAACATGGACGGTCCCCGGCGTCGCGGGCAAAGTCAAAACAACCGCTGCTTTGCCTGAAGAATCCGTGGTGACCGTTCGTCTTGAGAGCGACCCTGCGCTCGTCGTGAACAGAATCGTCCCTCCGGGTGCGCTCCCGCCTGACTGGCCCGGGTTGAGAGTGACCGAAAGATTCAACTTGCTCCCCACGGCACCCTTCTGGTTGTCACCTGTCTTGGTCTGCGAAGCCGGAGCATTCCCCACCAGAATCCAGCCACTCTGCGATTGCGCGGCGCCCGTGGTGTCTGTGCTCGTGACGGTGTAGTGATAGAAACCAGGCGTTGTGCCCGCGGTGACGGTGATGCTGCCGGCATGACCAGCGCTGAGCGTGGGTTGCGTGACGCTAAGCTTTATTCCGCTGTCGGACTGCGGAGTGCCCAAAGTTACGGTCGCCGCGCCCGCTGTGACCCTCGGATGCAAGGTGACCTGCTTCCCCGCCGCGACCATGGTTGTATCCGGATTCAAGTCCCACTCCGCACCGGGCAACTGCGCCGTGCCCGTCACCACCAAGAGCGTGGCGGTGTAAGGTGCAAAGCTGATGGTGGAAGACCATCCAGCCGGCTTCGAGGCGACAATCTTGGCGGGATTCGTCGATGCCAGCGTGTACGAGGTCACCTGTGACGGCGCGAATCCTGTCAGCGCAAACTGCGCCTGCACCGTTTTCGCAGGGTCCTTGTTCAGTACCAGCATGGTCAGAGTCTTGCCCGTGGAATTGAGCGCGCCGTAACTGCTAAACAGATTGGGATCACCGTTGTTCGTGTCCGAGATAGAAGTTGCGGCAAATCCGTGATGCTGACCGTCGTAGTTGGTAAAAAGTTTCAGGGCCAGGTAATTCGCATTCGCCGGGTCAGGCGCCACCCACCGCGACGCCAGATAGACGCGCTCGCGCCCGAGGATGCCGTAGGCGTCTGCATCGCCGAGCGCAGTTGAAAAGTCTGACTCTCCTCCGATCGCCGCACTCCACTCGGTAAAGCTGACGGGAGTTCCCGGATAAATCATGTTGGCGGTGGCCCGGATGCGTGGAATACGGAATGGAATGGTTTTGTTGGGCTGAATGAAAGTCGCCCAGTTCTGGTTGATCGAACCGGACTCACTGACGTAAGTCGGATCCCAGTAATCGCGATAGATCCGCACCGCCAGCGCCTGCTTCTGCGCCTGGGTCCAGGTCGAGGTGTCGGGGCCATCGGGGTAAGCGTGAACGTCGAAAACATCAACAGAGCGCTTTCCCGCGATCTTGTCTTGCCAGTAGATCTCGTTTAACCACCAGGGCAGAAGGTCAACTCCCGCATGCGCGCCTTTGTCGTTGTTGTTCGCGCCATTCCAGTAAAACCACCAGCAGCAGCTTACCGGACCAAGACGGACGGCCTTCGGGTCCCATCCTTTCAGCGCGCGCGACTCGGCAAGAAACGTATCGCGCATCTCGTTGTATGCCGTCGGAGAGGGATGAACGTCACGGTGCGTTCCGCCCCATATGTCGATTTCGTTATCCATGTTGTAGAAATGCGGAGCGGTCCCGAACGCCGTTGCGAGCGCGGCCGTCCACTGGTTTCGATACACACTGCCAGGCGGATCGTTCGACCCGGGCTGATCTCGAAGGGGCACGTTAGCATCGTTGGGGTTGGCGGTGAGCGTCGTACTGCAGTCTGTCTTCAGACCGTTGCCGGCGTCAGGATTGTAAGGATCCACGCCACATTGCGATCCGTACTTGGAGACGGAGAAGCTCCAATGTCCGTTCCCTCCGCCCTCCGCGCTCTTTGCGATCCAGGGCAGCATCACCATCGTCATCAGCGGATGACTGCCCGCGGTTTTCACATCCTGAATAAACTTCGCCGAATCCGCATCGCCGATTTCTGAATAGTTGAAGTCCTCGAAATACCAATCGTTGGCAGCGTTATAGGTGAAGAGTTTCCAGTTGTAGCGCGAGGTTGCGTTGCCACCCCAGCGCACAACAGTGAGGCCGCTGTCTGTGATCGTGGCCGCATCCTTGGGATAAGCGCCGCCGTAGACGAATGGGCTGATGGGGTGACGGTTACTGAGCACATCTACGGAGACATCGACCGTGACGGTGGAGGCAGGCGCTTGCGAGGCTGCCGAGTCGGAAGTGGGTCTGGCTCTCAAGGTATAGTTCGAGGTGAACGCGACAAGGCAAACCACTGCGGCTGGACGAAACAGGGAACTCATGAGGAAGGACCTCTGTTGCGACCAATGTAGCGCGTCCGACGAGTCGCCGTTTAACACAGAAGTACGACGGGAACTCAGTGTAGGCCAGTTCGTGCGCGTGGCCGACGGCCGGAGCCGGCCATGAGTGGGTCAAGTTGCGTTATTCGATCAATCACCCAAGAACTGAAGAACTCATGCCGGGACCACGCGCAGGCTCATATCGGCTGCCTGGGGGGAATGGGTCAGAAGCCCAACCGAAATGAAATCCACGCCGGTTTCGGCGAAGGCGCGGACGTTGTCC
The DNA here is from genome assembly GCA_963819035.1 of uncultured Acidobacteriaceae bacterium. Classification (GTDB taxonomy): domain Bacteria; phylum Acidobacteriota; class Terriglobia; order Terriglobales; family Acidobacteriaceae; genus Sulfotelmatobacter. The sequence continues at coordinate 20,228 of CAWFUU010000013.1, forward strand.
AGGCGAATTCCGCCGGAACACTCGAGCGGGATGCGGCGGCCTTCCCGCAGCGCATCCGGCTGGGAACAGCGCTCAACGGCACTACGAACATCGGCGGCCGACATGTTGTCGAGAAGAATCGCCTCGGCTCCGTTGGCCAGCGCCAACTCCAGTTCTGCCAAGCTGCGTACCTCGACCTCGATGATCTGCGAGCCGCGGCGATTGCGGTGCGCGCGCTCGAGAACAGACGCGATCCCGCCGGCCAAGGCGATGTGATTACTCTTGATGAGCACGCCGTCGGACAGATCCAGGCGGTGATTCTGCCCACCGCCGCAACGCACGGCATATTTGTCGATCGCTCGCAGCCCAGGCGCAGTTTTTCGAGTGTCGAGAATTCGCGCGTGGGTGCCGGCGACGAATTCAACAAAATGGCGCGTCAGCGTCGCTATGCCGCTCATCCGCTGCAAAAAATTCAGAATGACGCGTTCGCAGGAAAGAATGACCCGGGCGTTATGGCGGATCACCGCGACCGATTGCCCCGGCCGCAGGCGGACGCCGTCAAAGATCTCGGGATGCGTGGTGACTTCGTAGTGTGCTGTGACCGCGCCGTCGAGCGCGGCATAAACGTCGAGAATGCGCGCCACACAGCCAATCCCGGCCAGAATGCAGTCCTGCTTGGCAATGATCGTCGCCGAGGCGCGCTGGTTCGCGTCCACACAGGCATAGCTGGTGGCGTCGCGCGTCGCCCGATCTTCCAGCAGCGCGTTCTCCAGAATCGCGGTAAGCCGTCGGCTATTCCAATCCATATCGCAGAGACGTTGCTTGCGACGTCTCTCTCACCATCGTTCGAAATGCTGCCAGCAGAGACGTAGCAAGCTACGTCTCTACGATTTAGGCGCAGCCCAACTCTCTCATCTTGCTCAGCGTCTTCTCATGCAGCACTGCAAGTTCCTGCTGCTGCTTACGCAGACCCTCCACAACGCTCGGTGGAGCTTTCGCCAGGAACTGCTCATTGCCGAGTTGCTTTTGCCCGCTGGCGATTCCCTTCTCGATCTTCTCCATCTCCTTTTTCAGACGCTCGCATTCTGCTGGAAGATCAATCCAACGCTGATAAACCACATGAAGGTCGAATCTCGCAGTGTGCCGTGCGCCGTGTACATGAGTTAACGGACTATTGACGAACAAGATCGCATCCACGTTCGCTAGGCGGTGCACCGCGTCTTGGTTCTGCAGGATCAGAGTTTGAATCTCCGGTTCTTGGGTGTAGATGTGTATCGGCACTCTAGTCTTCGGCTCGACTTTCAATTCCGCCCGCAGATTCCGGACCGCGACGATCAGATCCTGCAGGATCGCCATCTCAGTCTCTGCTGCCAGATCGACCTGCTGTTCATCGGCCTGCGGAAATCCGGCCAACGCGATTGATTTCAGTGGCGGCCTGCCTTCGTACATTGCCTGCCAGATTTCTTCCGTGATAAACGGCATGACAGGATGCAACAGCCGGAGCGATCCGTCGAACAGGTTGACAAGATTCGCACACGCGATCCGCGCTGCACTTTTGTTCGCCCCTTCTTCATAATTCAGCCGCGGCTTGATCAACTCCAGATACCAATCGCAGAGCTCGCCCCAAAAAAAATCATAGATTCGATTCGCGGCCTCGTGAAAGCGGTAGGTCGACAGTGCGTCGTTCACCTCGGCAGCGACCCGATTGAAGCGCGAGAGTATCCAGCGGTCTTCGAGTGTGCCGCCGCGGAAGCCTGCGACGTCGGCGCCGGCATTGCCCGTGTGGGACCGGGTCTCTGACCCGGCCCCGGGCCGCAGGCCCGGCTCGATTCTATCCACGTTCATGAACATGAACCGCGCCGCATTCCAGATCTTGTTAGCGAATGCACGGTACCCGTCGGTGCGACTCTCATTGAAGGCAATGTCGGTGCCGGGTGCGGCCATCGCCGCCAGAGTGAACCGCGTCGCGTCGGTGCCGAAGCGCTCAATCACATCCAGAGGATCGACCACGTTCCCCTTCGTCTTCGACATCTTCTGGCGTTCGGCGTCGCGGACCAGTGCGTGGATATACACCTGCCGGAATGGCACACTGTCGTTCTTCTTGTCTCCCCAGCCGCTCGCCTTTTTGATCGCCGCATCCTGCTCATGCCCCTGCATGAAGTGGCAGCCGAACATGATCATGCGCGCGACCCAGAAGAACAGAATCTCGTACGCCGTAATAAGCAGCGTCGTCGGATAGAACACAGCCTGGTCGCGCGTTTTCTCCGGCCATCCCAGCGTCGTGAACGGCAATAGGCCTGACGAAAACCAGGTGTCGAGCACGTCCGGAACCTGCTCGAGCTTCGCGCCTCCGCATTTCGCGCACTTCTCTGGTGCCTCGCGCGCTACGATAATTTCCTTGCAGTCGCCGCACGTCCAAGCTGGAATGCGATGCCCCCACCACAACTGCCGCGAGATGCACCAGTCGTAGATGTTGTTCATCCAGTTCAAATAGACCTGGCGGTGATTGTCGGGAACGATTGTGATCTCGCCGCTTTCCACTGCTTCCTTGGCGCGATCGGCGAGCGGTTTGATCTTGATGAACCACTGTTCCGACAAACGCGGCTCAACCACAGTTCCGCAGCGGTCGCACTTGCCCAGGGCGAGCGTGTAATCCTTCTCCCCAACCAGAAATCCCTGCTCCTCGAGATCGTGAAGCACACGCTTGCGCGCCTCGAAGCGATCCAGGCCCGCGTACGGCCCAGCGTTCTCGTTCATGTGCGCGTGCTCGTCCATCACGTTGATCTGGGGCAAATTGTGGCGCAACCCGGCCTGGAAATCGTTGGGATCATGCGCCGGAGTAACCTTCACGGCGCCAGTGCCAAACTCCGGTTGTGCCAGTTCGTCGGTAATGATCGGAATCTCGCGCTTCATCAGTGGCAGCAAAACTTTCTTGCCCTGCAAGTGGGTATAACGCTCGTCGGCCGCGTTGACCGCGATCGCCGAATCGCCGAGCATGGTCTCGGGCCGCGTAGTCGCGACGGTGATGAACTCGGAAGTCCCGATCACCGGATAGCGAATCTCCCACAACTTCCCCGCCACGTCTTCGTGCTTCACTTCGAGATCAGAAATCGCGGTCTCGTGCCACGGGCACCAGTTCACGATGTAGTTGCCGCGGTAGATCAGTCCTTCCTCATACAGGCGGACGAACACCTCGCGTACCGCGCGCGAAAGATTTTCGTCCATGGTGAAGTACTCGCGATCCCAGTCGACGGAGGCGCCCAGCCGTTTCATCTGGTCAAGAATCGCGCCGCCGTAGAGCTTCTTCCATTCCCAGACGCGCTCAATAAATTTCTCGCGCCCCAGATCGCGGCGCTTCTTGCCTTCTTTGGCCAGTTGACGCTCGACCATCATCTGCGTGGCAATACCCGCGTGGTCTGTCCCGGGAAGCCACAACGTGATGAACCCGCGCATGCGATGCCAGCGCACGATAATGTCCATCTGCGTCTGGTTGAGCATGTGTCCCATGTGCAGGCGCCCGGTAACGTTGGGCGGGGGCAGCAGCAAGGTAAACACCGGGCGCGTCTCGCCTTCAGGAGGCGTGGGCACCGAGAAGAGTTTTTCTTTGATCCAGTAATCGGCCCAACGCATTTCAATCGCGCCCGGCTCGTAGGCTTTAGGCAGTTCGTGCGGCATCTTTGTATTCGATGACGGGATCCGACACAGAAAAATCCGTCAGCGGAAGAATAACTTCTGATCTTACAGGCGTCAGAAAAGAAGGGTCAAACGGAGGAAGGGGCGCCCGTCACTCTGGCGATCGCGCCTTATCGAAATACATTCTTGCCGGGGCGATAGACCGCGGGAGTCCACGCGGGTGCGCAATGGCCGTGGAAATAAGCGCGAATCGGATTAAAGTGAGTATCGACGCACGACAGATCAGTAGCCAGCGCGACGTGCTCCCTGACAAACAGCTCCACCAGCTTGCGGTTGGCCGCAAGGTATCCTTCCGACGTATTCAGCGCGGGATCTTTTTGCGGATCGTGCCCATCGTGACTCTTTCGCAGGGCTTTCTTATTCGTCTCCGACGCGAAGATGTTCGTGACCATAATTGCGAGCGTCTCCTCCTCGCCCTTTTTGGTGTGCTTATGGATCGTCCCCGCACCTCTCCTGAACGCGTGGACCAGTTCGTGACACAGGACTTCGTGCGCGGAGTTGCCGGCATCGCCGGTATCGATGCAATCGCCGTCGGGATAGTAGATGTTCGGCGAGTAATAAACTTTGTTGGGGTAAAGCCCCCACTCAGATCGTGCCGACGCGTTGCAGTCGCCATCTTTGAAGTCGTACGGAACGACCAGGACTTCACGTCCAGCGGCCCGAAAACCATCCATCAGGGCACGAGTGGTCTTGATTGCATCGAAGCTGTGAAGCATGCCAAGAACCGAGAATTCATACTGTTGCGCTGCGCGGTCGTCCAGATCGTCGCCGCGAACTGTGAAGGGCCGAAATTGCCTTGTCATTGTTTAACCTCCAGCACCCCTGGGAACGAAGTAAATGCCCTGCTTCCCCCTAAACCGTCTTCAATCGATTAAGACGATTTGCGCCAAAACATTTCAGAAAAACATTCTGACCCCGACTGGGCTGATGGAGTGATGAAGAACTCGGATTTTGGAAATGTGGGCAGGTTCCGTAAGAACGGGCAGGACCTATCGGATTGATTGGGCCTAGCAGGAGGAGCTGAAAGCTGACGGCTGAAAGCGGAATCCTACTTTTTTTTCCTTCCCAGCTTGCGAGTAATCTCTTCCACAATCTTGGGCCGCAAGTCGGCCAGTACGCTGTCGACGATGCTGGCGATCTCCGGACTCTCCGAGCCAGCGGGAACATCCTCAGGTGCTTTCTCTGCGCCGGCGGCGACGGCCATCGCTGCCTCGTCGGAAGAAGGTGGGGCCTTTTCTTCGCCCTTATTCTTCGACTGAGCCGCGTCCTTAGGATCTCCGGTTTCCCGAATTCTCCGCCAGCTTGCCCAAGCCGCCGCAGTCGTGGCCGCGATGTCCGATTCCTTTTTCGCCATCTCGGGAATGCCTCCATGAGTTTTGTCGGCTGATACGGCAAGCTCCGGTGCGGGAGCATTCTCCGCGGGAGGATGGTCCGCGTAATCTTGGCTCACAGCGACGGGCTCAATGGTTTCAAGTTTCTCTACAATTGCAGGTGATTCCTCGGCTTCGGCGGAGTCCATGGGAGCTGGGATCGCCGGTTCTTCGCTTTTCTGCCCTCCAGTCGGCTCGCTCGCTCCTTCGGGCGTTGGCTCCTCGTGTCTCGATTGCTCTTGTTGCGTTGGGACCGCAACCGCTTCTGCCGTCGGAGGTTCCATCTCCGCAACTGGGGCGACCGGAATCTCTTCAGCTTTGCCTTCCGCCGGCTGCGGTGCCTCCCAGGACGGCGGAGTTGCGGAATCGATAGTCTGCGGAGCAGTCTCGGATTCCGCCGGAGCTGCATCTGGGGCCGAGGGTGCAGTCACGGTCTCATATTCCTTCACTTCCGCGCGGATCACATCAGTAGCTGTACTCTCCGTTGCTCCGCTAGTCTGCAACACTCCAGGTTCTGCGACTGGCGCTTGATGCTCGGGCTCAACTGGCAGCGGAATTTCCGCCGTTGCGGCAGGTTCTGCAAACTCGGGCTGGGGCTCCGGTACAGGCGCCACGGCTTCGACTCCAGGCACCTCGACGACAGCCTGGGGAGCAAGTGCCTTCCGCATTTCGTCCTCAAGATTGACCCCGGTTTCTTCTGGCGCCAACGCCATTGAAACCGCGGTCCAGCGCGATGGCGTAGCCTGCTCGGCTCCCGCGGCCACCGCCATGGTTACAGGCTCCGCCTCAAGTTGAGGCGCTGATCCCTCCGCACTGAATCCGTTTCCTGAAACCGCTGTGGGTGCGATCGGAGCGCCAGCCGTCTCCAGGCTGGAAATCGCGGCCATCACGTCGGCAGGGCTCGGAGCTGTGAGGCTTGCAACCGGTTGCGCTGTTTCGCCAGGCGTCCAAGCCGCTGTCTCCTGGGCCGACTCCTTCTCTTTCGCGACCTGTTCGTCGGAGTGCACTACCGCGGATGCGACGATTGCTGCGTGCGCCTCGGAACCGGGCTGCTCTTGAGCTTGAGTGGCTGTTGCGGCTTCGGGCTTTGTTTGTTCAGGGGCTGGTCTAGGCGCTATCGGGTTCGCACTGATCGCAGGTTGTTCTGGCAAGTGCTCGGCCGCAGGAGGCTCAACGGGATGAATATCCGCAGGCTTGGCCTCAGCAATCTTGGTCTCTGCAATTTTGCCCTGTATTTGTGCTGCGGCCGCCGCCAAAGCGGCAATCTCCTCGGGCGTCACATCTTTGGGCAGACCCTCAGGCGTTAGTGCTCCCAGATCGACCTTAGCCTCGGTCGCAGTAGCATGGGCTACGACGGGCGCTGGATGGCGATCAATTACCGTGCGCAGATCTTTGTTCACCGCGTTGTAAATGGCCGGGTCGTCCCCATCCTCGGCTTCTGCCCGTGCACGCTTTTTCTTGGAAGGAAAAGAGATCCGGTTCTTCCAGCCGGTATCTTCGTCCATGGCAACCGTCTTGTCGTACCGGCCTTCCTCGACCGCTGCGATGGCCCGCGCAAAGCGTCCTGGCTTCGACGATTCCGAACGGGGCACCATTTTGTCTTCGAGCTTGGTCAACGCACTCAGCAGTTCGCTGGCTTCAAAAGGCTTGACGATAAAGCCTTCCGCGCGCACCCGCTTGGCCTCTTCCGGCTTGAACGGCTCCAGTTTTCCCACCGTCAATAGGATCGGAATGCGCGAGGTCTCCCCCGCCTCCTTAACCCGCTGGCACACCTCCAACCCGCTGTAGCCGGGCATGTAAACGTCCAGGACGATGAGGTCAGGCTTAACCTCGGCGATCTTTTTCAGCGCCGCCGAGCCATTGTTGACGGTGATGACCTCGTAGCCCGCGTCGGCGAGGATCTTCCGCCCCATATTTTGAGCTGTTACGCTGTCGTCGGCGAGCAGTATCTTCCTGGCCAAAGGCTTCCTCTGATGAGGGGAGATATCGCGAAGGTAACCTGCCCCACAACGTAAGTCAATGATGCGGAAGGGAAGTAACCGGTTACCAGTGGTCAGCACCTACCGCGCGGGACACTGGAATCACAGCGCTCGAGTCGCAGAGTTTGGCTGATCGCTGACAGCCAAACTCAAAAGGGCACGATCTTCTTCAATCCTTTCTTTTTCTTCTTCTTACTACTCGAGAGATCCTGATCACTAGCCGGAGTCGAATTGTCGGCGGTGGCCGAGGATGAAGAAGAAGAAGACTGCCCCCGCTGAATCTCATTGACTTGCGCTGGCGGCGGCAGCGTCGGATCGCCTCCGTTGTCGGTTGGCTTTAACTCGTTCGGATCGGCGGGCACATTCGGTTTCAGTTCATTCGGATCAGCCGCCGCCGGGGGCTGGGGATTCGCGGCAGAAGCCCCAAAGGGCGAACCTCCGGGCGGAGGGGGATTGGAAGACTCTCCCAGCGGGTTGGGATTGGCGCCGGACTGATCCGGCTTCACGATCTCGACGCCCACAGTGTTCTTCCCGCCTGGCTCGGCCATTCCCAAAGTTTCTCTACGGGGAACGTCGGAGGCGGCAACCGGTTCTGGATCGACCAAAGAGGGCTCGCCGTAGCCCGCCGCCTTCGTGGTGTCCGGCCCCTTCTTGATGACCCCCATCAACCTCTGAGCCATGGTGGACTCATGGCGGCTGGCCTCTTCCGCCTTGTTCTGTGCAACCGCCGCTTTGGTGGGACGGGGAACAGGCTGGTGCAGGGCCGTCAATCGCTTCTTGGCGTCATCGGAGCGGTCCATCATCGGATAGCGCGTGACAATCTTCGAATACGCCTCTGCGGCGTGCTTGGATAATTGTTCGATATAGCGCGCCTTCACCGCCTCGAGCACGCAGCCGCGCGGCTGGCCGTGTACGTCGCACGTGGGCGCGGTTCGCATACGCGTAATCTGTCCCTCATAGTTTTGCCCCAGCAGATACAGTGCTTCGTCAGCCCGGCTGTAGAGCGGATACTTGTCCACCAGCGACTGCAGGCGTGCGATCGAGGCTGGGTAGGACTCCCGCAAATAGTAAAAGCGCCCGATTTCAAACTCACGCTCGGCCAGCACCTCCTGCACTTCCAGCAAGCGCTGCTTGCATTCCGGCACCAGCTTGCTGTCCGGATATTGCAGAATCATCTTGCGGTATTCGTCTTCGGCGCGCTTGGCGTGGGTATAGTCGCGGTCCGCTTTCTCCATCTGCTGGAAATGGATGTTGGCGATCTTCAGCTGCGCCTCAGCCGCTTCCGGCATATTGGGGAAGAAGACTTCGAAATCGTTGTATTCCTGTTCGGCCTGTGCCAAGGCGGCCGTGCCCCCCTCCGCGTACCAGGAATCACCCACCGCGAGCTTGGCGCGAGCAATGTACTCAGAGTCCGGGTAGGTATTGATCAGGGTTTGGAGCGTCAGCCGTGCGACGTCGAAACGGTTGTGCCGCATGGCGTCCATGGCCTTGTCGAACAGGACTTTATCCGGCTGCTTGGAGCCGATATTGGCCAGTGGGTTGACTGATTTCTTATTGGTGCAGGCCGCGGTCAGGGCAAGCAGAACGCCCAACACCGCTATCGACGCAATTCGACGTGACATAAGACCTCGAGGAAATCTCGTGTGGGGCCGGGTCTATGACCCGGCCATGTCGAGCGCAAGCTCGACTGCGGTTGCGGTCGAAGCGGGTTCCCGAGTGTCGACCCGCCGCATCGACCAGCCGCCCCGTTCGACTGCGCTCAGGGGCGGCCCGACCGGATCAAATATCCGGTCCCACAAAACCTATACTTTCTGCAGCGCAGCTTCCGTTGCTGCTTTCAGCAGATCCTGCACATTTCTTCTTGGATCACCATGACCGAACACGGCGTTGCCTGCCACGAGAATTTCGGCTCCGGCCCGCACCACGTCGGCTACAGTCTCGCGCGCGACCCCGCCATCCACTTCGATGCGGTAAGTCAGCCCGCGCCGGCTGCGAATCTCGGCTAACTGCCGCATTTTGTGCAACGTAGACGGAATGAATTGCTGTGCTCCAAAACCCGGATTGACCGACATCACCAGCACATAGTCGACAATGTCGAGCACTTCGGAGAGCGTCTCAACGGATGTCGCCGGATTGATCACCACGCCGGCCTGGCAGTCATGGCTCTTGATCAGATGCAGCGTCCGGTTCAGATGGCGGCAGGCTTCCTGATGCACCGACATCCAGTCGGCTCCCGCGTCGGCAAACACCGGAATGAAGTCATCCGGATTCTCGATCATCAGATGGCAATCGAGCGGCAACTCGGTCACCTTCCGCAGCGACTTCACCACCGGTGGCCCGATCGTCAGGTTGGGAACGAAATGTCCATCCATGATGTCGACGTGGATGACACTCGCCCCACCCTCGCCAGCAGCGCGCACCTGCTCGCCGAGCCGGGCAAAATCAGCCGAAAGAATGGATGGTGCCAGTTCGATCAAACCTGGGCCTCAGAACTCTTGCAAGGATGCCGCTTATGGAAATTCTAACACGCGGAAATGCAGTCCCGGGTGGCGGGACCGAACTGGAGCTCCATCTCAGTTCTGCGAAGAAGGCCCCTTCTCGGGCTCGGTTGGAGTCGTCTTTTCCATCTCCTTCAGTTCCTGCTGCATGCGATCATTCCAGTCGCTGAGATACTTGCTCATGATGGGCATCGCCGCTTGCGCACCTTCTTGCATGACCGCAGGCAACTCCTGCAGAACTTTCTGGCCGACGGGCGAGGAGTAGAACGTATTCATCGCCTCAATCTCGCTCTTCGTGAAATGCTTCTGGTAAGCAGGAATCATCGCCTCCGTGATTTCGTCGACGGGCATGCCCCGTACCAGCTCGGCCATCGTTTTCTTGAAATGGGCATCGAATTCCGGCGGCACGCTGCCTTTTTCCTTCAGCATTTGGTCGCGAACGAGTTGTTGCATGCTCTGGGATTGCACCTGCATCGTTTTCTCCAGCATGTCGTGAGCGTGCATGGTGCGGAGGTAGAGGATGACGTCGTCTTTCGAAGCGGGCTCATCCAAGGTCTGCGCCAGGCAGGAAACGCTGAGGGCGAGGCACGCCAGAACGATCAGTAAACGCTTCATAAACGATCCTCCGTCAGATCTCAACAGCGTACCCCAGAAAAGCCCCAATCGATCGGTTTTGTACGAGGGTGCCGTTCATCCTCTTCGTGCGGCCGCGTGTTACCCTCGTCCGTCGTGTCCTCCCCGACCCAGTTCGCGCCCGTGGCCTATTCCGTAATTGCGGTATTCCTCTGGGGCGGGGCTGACTTTGCCGGCGGATACGGATCACGTCGCGCCAACGCCTTCGTCCTCACCGCGTTCTCTCACTTCTGTGCCCTCGCCTTTATGCTCGTCATCGCCTTGGGGCAGCACGGCGAGTTTCCCTCCGGGACGAGCATTCTGTGGGCTATGGCGGCAGGGGCGGTAGGGGGATTCTCACTGGCCATCTTCTATCGCGCTCTTGCCTCCGGGCAGATGGGGGTGACGGCTCCGATCGGGGCTCTGCTAGGCGCGGCGATTCCCGCCCTTGCCGACATCGCCATGGAGGGCGCGCCCAGCCGCTGGACCATCGCCGGATTCACGCTGGCGATTCTCGCCATCTGGCTGATCACGCGCCCGGACCCGCAGGCCGAAAACGACGACTCCGGCCACCCACGAGGAGTGGCCCTGGCGGCGCTGGCGGGCGTGGGATTCGCCGGCTTTTATCTCTGCATTCACCAGGCCAGCGGCTCCCCGACTTGGATCGCCGCAATGTCCCGCATCGGCTCGTGCGCCGCTACGGCTGTCGCCGTAGTTGCTACCCGCGCTCCACTCTCGCTCGACCGTCCCCGCGCCGCCCTCGCGATGGCCGCCGGATGCCTCGACATCAGCGCCAGCGCCCTGTTCATCTTCGCCAGCCAACACGGACGCCTGGACGAGGCAGTCGTGATTACTTCGCTCTATCCGGCAGTGACCGTGCTTCTAGCCCGCGTGCTGTTAAAAGAACACTTCAGCCGCTGGAAATTCATCGGGCTTCTAGCCGCTCTAGCTGCCGTACCGCTGATTTCGGCGGGATAGGCCTGGATCAAAAGGGTCCTCCGGGAGAATCCGTGCCAATCCGTGGCCGATACTGCTAGCATCACAACGTGCCCTTGCTGCAAATCCGCAACCTGACCAAGGTTTTTCCCCATAGCGAATCTGCTCTGGGCAGAAAGTCAGGCGGCGAGGTTCGCGCGGTCGACGACGTTTCGCTCGAGATTCATTCCGGCGAAACGCTGGGCTTGGTTGGCGAGTCCGGCTCTGGCAAAAGCACGCTGGGACGCCTCATTCTGCGCCTGATTGAGCCTACCTCCGGCACGATTCTCCTCGAAGGTCGCGACCTTCTGGCGGCCGGCCGCGGCGAAATGCGCCGCCTGCGGCGCGACCTGCAGATCATCTTTCAGGACCCGTTTGCCTCGCTCGACCCGCGCTTTCGCGTGGAAGACATTGTGTCGGAACCGCTTGTCATTCACCGAGACCCACACGGAGATTTCCGTGGGGACAGCGGCCCCCGGCTGTCCGGTCGAGCGAAGCTCGACCTTCGCGCCCGGGTCGCCGAACTTCTCCGCGCCGTGGGCCTCGACGAATCCGCCCTCCGCAGATATCCCCACGAGTTCTCCGGCGGCCAGCGCCAGCGCATCGGCATCGCCCGCGCCCTGGCACTTCGCCCCAAGTTCATCGTTTGTGACGAGCCGGTTTCTGCGCTCGATGTCAGTGTCGGCGCCCAGATCGTCAACTTGCTGGCGCAATTGCAGCGTGATTTCGGCCTGACCTACCTGTTCATCTCCCATTCCATGCCGGTCGTGCGTTATCTCGCCACGCGCATCGCGGTCATGTATCGGGGGAAGATCGTTGAAGTGGGAGACACTGAGCAGATCACCGAGCGCCCCGCCCATGCCTATACCCGCAGCCTGCTCGAAGCAACTCCACAGTTGACCGAATCGGGACGGCACTGACGTTCCCCGCTCCACCATCCGATATAAAGCTTGCAACCAATTTGCTTCTCAACTACTCTTAGTCCCTTTGGGACGCACAAATTTTTGGCAACGACGAACGCAACTTCCTTCACCCTGGCTATTCCCCACGCGCGGAGTTCCACCCGAGAGCTGGCAGAACTGATTCTTGGCTTCTCCAGCATCATGGTGGTGCTCTGGCTCCCGACGCGTGAACAGCTGATTGTTGGCCCTGTGGCGCTGCTGATGCCGTTAGCCTTGGTCCTCAGGCAGCGGCCCACTGCCAATGAACTCGGCCTCGGATGGCGCGGGTTCGTCGCCTCGTGGTGGGTTTTGCCGGCTGCGATTGGGCTGACAATCCTGAGCGTACTCGCAGCCAGAAGTGCCGGAACCTTCCACCCGCTCTACAACGCCAACTTGGCGCATGTCGGGGGGTATGTCCTGTGGACGATTTACCAGCAATTTCTACTGCAGGACTACTTCATGCCTCGCCTCACTCGCGTTCTGACGAGCGATGCTGCAATCGCCGTGGCGGCCGTGCTGTTCGCAGCCGCTCACCTTCCCAATCTCACCCTCACGGCGGCGACACTTCTTTGGGGAGCGGTCTCGTGCTGGCTGTTCCGCCGCTACCACAACCTCTACGCTCTCGGCGTGGCCCAGGGCCTGCTCGGCCTCTGCTTCGCTGTTTGCGTTCCTGACGCGATGCACCATCACCTGCGCGTCGGGCTGGGATATTTGCACTACCAGGCAACGCTGCCGGGTCCCCCGGCTGGATCGGCTCTTCGGTAAATCTCCGGCTATTCCGCTGAGCCTGCTAGAACCACCACGACCAAATCCAATCTACAAACGTGTGCGTGATCGTCGAGGCCGGCACGCGCCGCCGCTCGCGCCACGCGCGTCCGTAGAAAACGCCGGCAATCGTAGCCAGCACAACGTACCGCCAGTTGACATGTGCCGACCGCTTATTGAAATGCGACAGTCCGAATAGCACCGACGCGATCAGCAGTCCCGCCCGACGCCCCACGCGTCGCTCCAGCAGGTTCTGCACCCAGGCGCGAAAGAAGAGTTCCTCGGGCACCGCGACAAAAAAGAAAATTCCCACCCAGCGCAGAACCGTGTCGCCAAGTGATGGCAGGTTGGCATGAGGGCGGATGAATCCAAGCGCCAGTCCAAGCCCTAGTACCACCGGCGCGAAGTATGCCAGCTCGCGCAACCCGGTCTTCCAGTCGCTCCAGTGCAGATGGAAGTCGAAGCCGGAGCCAGTCAGCCCGCGGATCGCCAGAAACCCGTACAAGCCCGCATCCACCAGCAAGAGCTTGCCCAGAGCCTCCTGGCCGCGAGGCCAGGCGGAATCGAACCAGCGCAAATCGACCGCAAGGCCCAGCGTGAGCAGAATCAGCGCATCGCGCCAGTTTCCACGTTGCTCGGGATCGGACTGCGCGGCCTGCCTCAGCAGCCATGCAATCATGACCGGCAGTGCGGCGTATAGAGCAAACCACTCCCAGCGAAACGAATGCTCCAAAACCGCGAGGAAGGCGTAAGCCAAAACCAACAGCGCGGGAAGCAGGACGCGCACCGTCGCCGGCAGCCGTCCTATGGTCCTCGTCGTTCGCTCGCCCGCGAATCCAAAGGCCGCCGCTGGAGCCAGTTCGGCCACCAGGACCGCAATTACTACCGGCGTTACGTTGGACATCGCACCATCATATCCGGGCTCGATCACAGCCCGCCTAGGTGCGTCCTGCCGCGTAACGCCGGAGCCCCCCTCAACTTTCCGGAGGCAACCCTATTTGCTTGGACGCACGTCGGCCAGTTCCACCTCAGCCTTGTGGCGCGCCAGTTCGCGCTCCGCCGGTGAACGGTACAACTCCCGGCCGGTCGTATTTCCGGTTACCCAAACTGCGGCAAGAAAGTAGGTGTCTCCGTAACGGCGGAAGACCAGCTTGCTCCCGTCGCTGGCCGATCGCACGGCGGAGTGAGTAGCAACGAAAACGCCGGTTGTGCCTGGGCTAAAGACTCTGATGCGGGCTTCGCCAGCGTTTTTGACGATGTAATGCCCGGCTGGCATGGTCTGTCCCGCCACAACGAAGCTGAACGGCACATCGACGATCGTGTCGCCGGGGCTGATCTGGCCCATCGAGGCCGAGGCCACCGCGAGCAGGGCGGTGCAGAGGGCAATCCAAAGGGTTTTCATAGAACCTTCTCCTTCAAGAATGAAACTGAATTTGATCTTGGGGCCTAACCGGGGAAGATTTGTAGTGCAGGGTACCGAGCCGTTGGGGAACAGCTTGAGCGTCGTTGCGTCTGCCATGCTCCGACAGCTCTAAATAGCAGCCGCCCCGACTTCTCTCATCCATAGTGAGAGCAGCGCTCTTTTTGTTACACGATTTTGCTGATCGCTTGTGTAGCCAGCCGGTCCCAGCTAGAATTTCGGTCGAATCTTGGCTCTGTCTGCAGGAGGTTTCATGGCCGCCGCTCCGGTCTTGCCCCCATCCCCCGTGCCCACGCCAGAACCTGCGCCGCTATCCGAGGGCGCGCGCATCGTCGACACTTTTATCGCTCCGTCAAAGACGTTTACCGACCTGCGCCGCAACGCGAGTTGGTGGGGGCCATGGCTGCTGATTTCCATCATCTCGCTGGTTTTCATCTGGTCGATGGGAAAGCAGGTCGGCTTCGAGCAGATCAGTAAGAACCAGATCTCGCATTCCAAGCGGGCCGATCAGTTCGACAAACTGCCAGCGGATCAGCAGGCCAGACAGCTCGCGCTTTCCAGCAAAATCATCGCTGCCTTTGGCTACGGCAGCCCGGCGCTGATCCTTTTCTACTTCCTGATTGAAACGCTCGCCTTGTGGCTCACCTTCAAGGTGGCGCTTGGCGTCGAAACGTCGTTTAAGCAGGGCTACGCAATCGTGATGTATGCTGCCCTCCCGAGCATCATCGGCGCGATCCTCGGCACCATCTCGATGTTTGCGGGAATCAATCCCGAGGGCTTCGACATTAACAATCCGGTCGGCACCAATCTCGCCTATTATCTCGACCCCGACGCCACAGCCAAGTTCCTACGCGGGATGGCCTCGTCCCTCGATCTCATCAACATCTGGTCGATTGTGCTCCTGGGGATCGGCTTTGCGTGCACCAGCAAGGTCAAGCGATCGACGGCCATTACCGTCGTCGTAGTCTGGTATCTGGTGTACAAACTCGCCACTTCCGCCCTGGGATCGTTATAAACGAGAATTTCCACCGCTATGCTGGCTGTGCTGACCCGCACTTGTGACAGAAGTCACAGCCAGCGCCCTGTACGAGCGACGATAATCGTCCGTTACAGGAGGCGTTTATGCATGCTGCATTCTCCTGGGCCCCTCGAGTTCTGATCAGCCTGACCCTTCTCTCTCTCGTTCTCGCTTCACAAAGTGGAAATACGCAGACCGCTACGGCGGCGCAGTGCGTGAACTGCCACAGCAAAGTCACACCCAACATCGTTTCAGACTGGAGGCTCAGCAAGCACAGCGGAATCGAGGTCACCTGCGTGGATTGTCACGGCGACCAACACACTTCGGCCAGCGACGTGTCCAAGGCGAAGATTCCAACCCCCGAAACCTGCGCTCAGTGCCACGAGACCCAGGTCACACAATTCAAGAAAGGCAAACACGCTTTGGCCTGGGCTTCCATGAAAGCCATGCCGACCATCCACTGGCAGCCGATGGCCATGACCGAGGGCGAGAAAGGCTGTGGCGGATGCCACAAGATCGGCGACAAGACCCTGACCGAGGTACTCGAACTTCGCGAGAACGGTTCCGGCACCGAATTCGGCGCGGCGCAATGTGACGCCTGTCATACCCGCCATACGTTCTCCGTCGAGGAAGCCCGCTCACCGCAAGCTTGCGAGACCTGCCACATGGGCTTCGACCATCCGCAGTGGGAGATGTATTCCGCCTCAAAGCACGGGGTTAGGAATGAGTTGAAGCAGAAACACGTGCTTCCCGCCAATGCCGCCGCGCCAACTTGCCAGACCTGCCATATGCAGGATGGAAATCACGAAGTGCACACCGCTTGGGGATTCCTCGCTGTCCGTCTGCCTCTGCCCGAAGACAAGACTTGGGCGGCAGACCGCGCCACGATTCTCGAGGCTTTAGGCGTGCTCGATCCGCAGGGACAGCCAACCAAATTGGTCGATGTGGTAAAGGCCGCCGACCTCGCCCGTCTCACCCAGGAAGACTGGCAGCGCGAGCGCGACAAGATGATCAAGACCTGCAACCAGTGTCACTCGGTGAACTTCGCCAAGCAGCAACTGGAGCAGGGCGACGACATGATCAAGAACGCCGATCACTTGATGGCTGAGGCAATCCACATCGTCGCTGGTCTCTACAAAGACGGCGTGCTGCCCAAGCCCGCGAACTACGCCTATCCGTTCCCCAACCTGCTGACGTTCCACGATGCGCCTACCGTCATCGAGCAGAAGCTGTTTGTCATGTATCTCGAGCACCGGATGCGAACGTTTCAGGGCACATTCCACGCCAGTCCCGACTACGCGTTATGGTATGGCTGGAGCGAGATGCAGCGCGATCTGACGGAGATCAAGGAACTGGCGGCCCAGATGCGCCGTGAAAAGCAAGGCGCCACATTGAAGCCGGCGATGAAATAAGGCCGCTTACTCGGCCATCGATTCGATCGCCAGTATCACCTCTGGCGGGAGTTTCACACTTGTGCTGGCCAGATCCTGCTTCATGTGATCCGGGTCGGAAGTGCCGGTCAGAGGCAATATTCCGACGGCGCGTGCAAAGCTGAACACCACCTGCGGGGGAGTCGCATTCAGCCTCTGCGCGAAACTGATCAGCGCGGGATGCTGCAGCACTTCCTGATTGGCGGTGAGCAGCGAAAATCCCTGGTAGGTGATATTCCGCTCCTGGCAGAACGATCTCACCTCGCGATCCCAGCCGAGGTCTGCGAAACAGCGGTTCTGCACGAATGCCGGAAGTTCTGCGTGAGCGCCGTCCATCTGCTCCAGGTGCCGCAGGGAAACGTTGCTCACACCGAGCAGGCGCGTGCGCCCGCCATCGCGCTCCTTCCGCATCGCCTCCCACACTTCGGCGTCCGCGTCGGCCCAATCGTCGCCCGACGAAGGCCCGTGCAGCACGAAGCTATCGACGTGGTAGGTCCCGAGATGTTCAAGCGAACTGGCCAGGGACTGCGCGACCTGAGTCGGCAAGACTGGCGGATGCTTCGTAGGGCAGGCGATGGTCCTGGCCACGCTGGTAAGTGAACTTCGTCTGCAGAAAAAGATCGGCGCGCTTCACCGAGCCATCACGATACGCGGCGGCCAGACCTTCACCCACCCCGGCTTCAAAATAATGCCGCCGCTGGTTGGCGGTATCGATGCCGCGAAAACCCGCACGGATCGCGAGTTCAGTAAGCACCGCTGTACGTTCTTCTTTCCAGGCGGTCCCGTAGAGGAAATCAGGGGCGCGCAGGGGGCGCTCAATGTGCATCGCCACATTGTGCCATGGAAGCGCAAGATTTTGTGCTATTCACCCCGAAGGGCAGGTTGCGTTCGCGCTGCCAGCACCGGCTGAGTAGAATGGGAGCGGAATAAGCCCTTCCTGAAAGGCACGAGCGGGAGCACACCATGAAACAAACGATTTGTCTTCTTCTGCTTTTTGTAGCAACTGCAGTTCTCGCCCAAGACAAGAATCCGGTCACGTCGGTAGTGAAAGAGATCATCCCGCGCCAGCAGAAAAACCTGGTGGCGGCGGTCGAGGAAATGCCCGCCGACAAGTTCGGATACAAGCCGACCGAACAGCAGATGACGTTCGGCCACCTCGTCCTGCACATCATTGAATCAAACAACTACCTGTGCTCGAAGATCGGAGACTTGCCCGAGGTCAAAGCCGCCCCACTGAAGGAGTCTGACGGCAAAGAGAAACTGGCCGCCGCGTTGAAGGCCAGCTTCGAGTTTTGTACCGCCGCGCTCAACAAAGTCGACGACGCCAAACTCGCCGACGAAGTTGAACTATTCGGGGGCCGCAAGGGATCACGGGCCTTCGCCCTGATCGCCCTCTCCAACGACTGGGCCGACCACTACAGTTCCGCCGCGATTTACTTGCGCTTGAATGGAATGCTACCGCCGACGGCGCAGCCGAAGAAGTAGCGGCTTCTCGAGATCATAAAGCCCCACTTCTCGCGCGAAGAACGCGCGAGAAATGGGGCACCCCGGACGACTCCACACGATTGATCGCTCAGAATTCATAGCGCAGCGCGAACTGCATGACCCGCGGCTGCGTCAGCAGGCTAGTGTAGGCTCCGAAACTGTTTGGCGACTGGGTAAGCGAAGTGAGCAGAGACGATCCTACACCCTGTGCGTTGAAGCGTGTGAGGTTCGGCACGTTAAAGACTTCCCACCGAAATTGCAGGCTATGAGTCTCGGCGTAAGGCATCTTCCAGCTCTTGGCCAGGCTCATGTCTAATCCCGCGAAGCCGTCCCCACGCAGGACATTGCGCGATCCGACCTGGCCCGGAAGAGGCACAGTGAAGTCAACCTGCGCTGCGGCGGGATCTGCGAAGACGTTGACTGTGCCGTTCCCCTTGAACGTGCCTGTCTTTGGTCGTGCAGTCATCTGAGTGATGGCGGTCAGGAACCAATCTGTAGGCCAGCGCTGGCCGCCATCCACGCTGAAAGGGAATCCACTGGTCCAGCGCGCCAGGCCTGAGAGCTGCCAGCCGCCGATAAAAGCGTCCACCACTCCACTGTCATTGCTCGCGAGAGCCCGCCCTTTGCCAATGGGCAGTTCGGCAATCCAGTTGAGATTGAGTTGGTGCGTAAGATCAAAGTCGGAGACGGCGTGAGCCAGGTTCGGGGAAAATGCATTTGCTAGCCGGCTTCCGACGAGGCCGATGTTCGTATAGCCATAAACGGAAAACCCGACGCGTGATGCCGCCGAAGTGATATCCATGGACTTCGAGTAGGTATAGTTCAGGTCAAACTGCACTCCGTGGCTGAACTGTTTTCTCAGGCTCGCCTGCAGCGCGTGGTAGCTTGAGCTCCCAATGGAACTCCAGCCATACATGGAGATGGCTTGATTGTTTAAGAACTCGCCGGAGTTGTTTCCCAACAAACCCTTCGGACCGTTGAAGAAGTACGGTTGGGGCGTGGTGCTGCCGCATGGCGTCGTGTTGTCACCGAGCCCGCCGTACAAGTCGACGTCTGCCAACCCGACGATCTCATCCCCGATCACCGAGAGAGCTGGGTTGTAGTACAAGTCGAAAACAGATTGCACCAGTCCATCCGTCGTATTCGCAGTGGAGGGGATGAGGCACGTAAATAGGTCCTGATATTGCGTCGCACCCGGGCGGAGTTTCGGCAACATGTCCACCCAGTATTGCGCCGTTGGCCCTACCATCGCGGCGGTAACGCTGCCAATCTGGGCGGTCGTAGGGAAGCCCTGGTAATAGTTCGTAGGCTGCCCGTTGTTGTTGGCCAATGCAAACTTCCTCGCCAGATTCGACAAGGCAGATGCAGCTTTGTAGTAATCGATCCCCGTCTTCGGATCCACAATGTCCAGAGGCTGAGTCAGATCGCGCTGAGTAAGCAGATCGCGGCCGAAACGGCCCACATACGCAAATTGCACCGAGAATCGCTTGGGCAGCTCCCGTCCGATGGAAAAATCGGCGGTATAGGCGTGAGGGGTCTTCATCGTGTTGTCGGTTCCCCACAAGTTGGCCTGAGCGTTAACCGTTGGAGTCTGCGGCCAGCTCGGCGGCGGCGGCGGCAGGAGGAACGGCACGCCATTCAGATTCTGCGTCGGGATCGCGTTGATGCCGGTGACGCGCGGCAAATCCTCGGCGCTTGTGACGCCAAACGTACAGCAGGTATTCTGGATTGTTGTGGTCAAGCCGGCGGAGCCGATCTGGTCGAAGCTGTTCAGGAGCGCAAAGCCCGCCCGGTCATAAACTCGGCTGAAGCCCGCGCGGATGACGGTCTTGTCGTTATCGCCGAAGATCTTTTTGAACAGTCCGCCACTGGGCCGTGGCGAGTAGGCGATCGAGATTCGGGGCGACCAATCCGTCTTTTCGAGAGGGTAGAACCCCGGACCATGGTTTGCCGGGCCACCCAGATTGAACATGATCGGCGGCTGCGCGCCATACCCGATGCCTTGGTTCATGTTCTTCACGTTCTGATTGAACTGAGTCCCCAATCCGTAGGTTGGAGACGTCTGCAAACCATTGGTCTCCCATGGCGCAGGGAAGAACGACCACCGCAGTCCGTAGGTCAGGGTGATGTTCGGCTTCATGCGCCAGGTATCCTGCCCATAAAACTCGTACCAATTGAGGCCATAATTTCGCTTGACCGGTGCGCCTTGCGGCTGGGCGACGCCATTGCGATCCAGGTTGTAGTTGGCAACGACGTCGGAGATCATTCCGTACAAGGCCAGCAGGGGACGGTCGTACTGCGTCGCCGTCACAGGCTCTGGCGCATTGATGAGCGGGTGCGCAGTGACATTGGTCGGATCGAGTGTGCTGGTCGTACCGGCAAAGCCGATGGGAGAAGTCCAATTCGTCGTGCCCAGTCCGAGCGTGTTGGAGTGCAGGTAACTGGTACGAGGATCGCGGGCGATTCCGATGGCGGCTCCGAACTGGAAGTTGTGAGTTTTCCGGGTCCACGAAATGTCATCCACAAGATTGTGCAGCGGCACTTGGAAATTGTGGCTGTAGGTGATGCCCTGATCCAGGCCTAGAAACGTGTTCCATTGCTGGTCGGTATTGCCCACGATTCCAAAGCTCTGGCGGGTGAATCCCCAATGGAAGGAATTGGTGAGAGTGGGACTGATGACCGCTAAGTAGCCGAGGACGAAACCTTTGCTGTGATCGAGGGTGGTTTCTTCAGGAGCATTTCCTGGCAAGAAAGGTGCGCCCGGGTTCCGCAAGTCCTGTAGCGCTCCGCGCCAGAACAGAGAATGCCGGCCGTCGCCAGTGAGACGGTAATCGAGGCGCGCAATGAAGACGTCGTTGTCAAGACTGGTAGGCGCGCGGAAAACAAAACCTGCATAATTCAAACCATCTCCAGCGGAAGGATCGTTGGTCACCGTCTGACCGGTGCAGAAAGTCCTGTCGAGATACCCCGTGTGATTCGTCAGATCGAGCATGGCCGGATCAATCCCGAAATGACGGGGATCGAGATTCGCAAGATCCGTAGGATTAAAAGTAGTGGTCCCGCCGTTCACGTTGACATAGCGAAAGATCCCTTGGCAGAGGGACGGGGTAGGAATCACGCGCTCGGCCCGCTGCTGCTCCCGTTCCCGGGTCCCCTCGTAGTTGGCGAAGAAAAACAGGCGGTCCTTCTGAACCGGCCCACCCACCGACACACCAAAAATATTGCGGTTCAGCTGAAGAGGTTTGTTGGGGTCGCCAATATTCAACTCCGACTGCTTGACCAGGTAGTCATTGGCGCTGGTAATCGTGTTGCGCAGATATTCATAGAGCGAGCCGTGCATAGCATTTGTGCCGCTCTTTGTTACCAGCGCCACCTGAGCCCCTGAGCCCTGCCCCTGGTCCGCGCCGTAATTCGTCGTGGTCACGCGGAATTCCTGAACGGAGTCCTGCGTGACTGGTAGCACCGAAGTAAAAGCATAGCCGTTCGATTGATCGTTTACATCCACTCCGTCAAGTGTGACATTGCTTTGATCGCTTCGCGCCCCATTCACTGCACCATTGCGCGTGTCCTGATCTTTGTCCCCGATGCGATTGCCCGTGTAGGCAACACCCGCCTGCAGGCTGAGCAGGTCGGGAACGTTGCGGCCCTCCAGCGGAATCTGCCGTACATGAGTCTCATCGAAGGAGTTGCCGATGGAGGCGTCCACGAGGTTGAGGGCCGGCTGCTCGGAGGTCACGTTCACGGTTTCAGTCGTGCCGCCGACCTTGAGCTGGGCGTTGAGGGTGGCGGGAGTATTCACAAGAAGTTGGACGCCGGTGACCTGGTAGCGTTGAAAGCCCTTCGCAGTCACCGTAAGCGTATAGGTGCCGGGGGGAACGAACAGGAACTGATATTCGCCTTGGTCGCCGGTGGTGGCGGCTCTCTCTGTTTTGGACTCGGGACTTGCGAGCACGACTTGGGCTCCGGCGATGGTGCTGCCGCTGGGATCGGTGATTGTTCCGCGCAGCGAGGTGCTCGCCTGTCCCCAGGCCGCACCGGGCAGCGCAAGTGCACCAGCCAGGAGGCTGGCTAGAAAAAGCTGGCGGAAAGGGTGGGGAACCGACACGCTACACCGGGCAGAGGACAGCGAGTGCCTTCCAGTCATAACGTCACCTATTGGTCTTTACCTGTTGGTCGTTTGAACTAAGAAGCCCCAGAAACATTACTAGAATTTCGGAAGGTTACGACCGCTGGATTGGGCCTGTCAAGAAGGAAATTCTTATAGGAAAGATCAGCGGGAGAGTTTCAGCGCCGCGCGACAGCGAGTCTTGCAGACTCGGTCTGGTCCGGCAGGCTCAGTGTGGAACAATGCCACAGTCTGTAGCCGCGAAGCAGCGAGAGAATACAGCCCAGAGCCTGCCCTGAGCGGAGTCGAAGGGGCGCAAGCCCTGGGTAGCTTGGGAAATGATCCAGCCCCAGCGGGGTACAAGAGCGGCCCTTAACCAAGGAATCTACCTGATCTGCACAAGTTCGCTGGTCGGCGAACCCGCAGGCAGAGCAGGGGCTGGATGCTGCGGTCCTCGCCACGAATCGAAGATGGAAACCTGATGCACGCACGAAACCGTACAGTGCGGCGCACACGATTTCTCGGTCACATATTCGCGGCGCAGGTCATCGCGCGTGTAGGTGGCGAGCGGAACTCCCGGATATCCGCGCTGCTGGGAGCAGTAGTGCACCAGCCCATCCTCGCAGATGTAGAGATAGCGCGCGCCGGCGCGGCAACGCCAGTCGTTGGGCAGCCCTTTGGCGATGTTGTCCTGAAACGCGTGGACGCGGGTGAAGCTGCTTTTCTCCAGCCCTTGCATTTCGTGGTAAATGTACCGTTCTTCCTCGCCCAGCGGCTGCAACTGCCCGCTGCCATCATGAATAATTCCGATGGTCGAAGTGAAACCTAGTTCAACGGCGCGCTTCCCAATCACCAGTGCGTCCTGCGGATGCGAAATGCCGCCGCCGACAACGGAATTGATGTTCACGTGAAAATCGGCGTGCTCGGCCAGCAGTTGCAGTTTCTTGTCGAGAACTTTCAGGCTCTTCTTCGACACCTCGTCAGGATTGACATTGTCGATGGAAATCTGAAGCCATTCGAGTCCAGCGCGATTAAGCCTCTGAATCCGCTCGGCCACCAGCAGATATCCGTTGGTGATGAGCCCAGCGATCATCCCATTGGCGCGAATGCGACGGATCACCTCATCGAGTTCGGGATGCATGAGCGGCTCGCCGCCGGAAATCGTCACCACCGACGTACCCAGTGCGCCCAGCTTGTCGATGCGCCGGAACATTTCCTCGATCGGCACGGGCTTGGAGAAATCGTCGAACTCGTTGCAGTACGTGCAGGCCAGATTGCAGCGCCGCATGGGGATAATGTGCGCCAGCAGCGGGTGGTCGGTGGAAGCGAGCGCCTGGGCGGCCATCTTGGCCCCGCGAATGTTGCGGTGCAGGGCTTTGGCGCGGCGGCGCAGGTTTGTGAGGACAGATGGCATGGCTAGTGGCTAATTCACTATTACAGCATAGGCTACGGCTATATGCATGCGCAGCAACAGCGTTTGGTGGATTTCAAGCCTTGAACGGCGAAGAATCTCAGCTGTCGTAAATCGAACATGGGCCGGTCGAGTAGGCTTGCGCTAAGATTCATCCCTCGCCAGAAGTTCATGGCCAACCTGTTGCAGAGCGCTGACGGCGTTCCCGGCGTACTCTTCCTGAATGAGCACGTAATCCGTATCGTAGGTTGAGATGGCGAAAATAGGGACGCCGCCGCTCGACAGTGACTCGATGAACGACAGCAGCACTCCGGTCTGCGAGAACGGAAACGGGCCTTCGAGCTTCAGGCAGATCCAGCGATGCGGCGAGTGCACATCCGCGGGGAGATTGCCAATCGGGCAGACGATCGAGAGTTCGTCGGCAGTCCGGGTAATGGATGTGAACTCGCCTTTCGTGGCCCAGTCGGGGACCGGCGCGTGGGGCGCGAGTCGCACGATGGCGTACGGGCCAGGCAGCCAGCGAAATTTCAGTTGGTGGCGAGCCATCCTCGCTCAGCCTTCCACGGCCTTGCGCACCGCAGCCCTCGCCAGCAGTCGGGTGGAATCCAGCGTAGGCAGGGGCGACGCTTCCGGGGCGACGAGCAGCGGAATCTCCGTGCACCCGAGCACGACGGCATCGCAGCCCTCGTCTTTCAGCGCGCGAATGATCTCGACATGGTAGGCCAGCGAACGCGGCAGAAACTGGCCGTTCACCAATTCATCAAAGATGATCTGATTGATCCGCTCGCGCTGCTCCGTGCCGGGAACGCGATGCTCAATGCCCGCCGCCTTCAGCGTCTCCCGATAGACCGGACCTTCCATGAGATATCTCGTCCCGAGCACAGCCAGCCGCTTGAACTGCCGGCGCTGCGCTTCAGCCGCAACTTCGCGCGCAATGTGCAGCCAGGGCCGCGGCGAGCGATGCTCCACCAGATCAAATGCCTGGTGAATCGTGTTGTCTGGACAGATCAGAAAGTCGGCTCCGCCTTTCGCCAGCTTCTCAGCTGACGAGAGCATCAGTTCGGCGACTCCAGCCCAGTCCCCGGCGTCGACGAACTTCATGTACCGCGCCAGCGAAAAGGAATGCAGCGAGACCTCGGGATGATCGTGGCGGCCGAGCATCTCGGCTCCTTCCAGCGAGATGGTGCGGTAGCAGAGCGCGGCTCCCTCCGTGCTGCATGCGACAATGCCGATGTGTAACATCAGTTGCCAGTTCCTCCCTTTAGGTCGATCAGCTTTTGATTGTAGCCGGAGCAGCGTATGGGCTGGAATCGCGGTAGCGTTTCTCGAATTCTTCGCGAGTACAGATAGTCTTAACGTCGACAACGCGGTCGATGGCGAGAATTCCGTCCAGATGGTCGATCTCATGCTGCAGGAGTTCAGACAGATTACGGTCATCGCCGACTTCGAATTCGAGAGTCTCACCGCTCAAGTCCTGATAGCGCACGGTGATCTCGCGATGGCGCTCTACCTGCATAAAGATCGAAAGGAAACTCAGGCAAGCGTCCCAGACGATGATTTTTTCTTCGCTGCGGCGCATGATTTCTGGATTGACGATTGGCCAAGGCTCGGCATCCGGAAGCTCAAGGAAGATGACTCGGTGCAGCACGCCGAGTTGTGGGGCCGCGATGCCGCGTCCGTAGCCGGTCGCCGAGCGCCAGTGCGCGAGCGTGTCGGCCATGTCGCGCACCAACTCACGGATGTCTTGCGCGTTGGGATCCTCGACCGCGAGCGCCTTCGCCCGCAGCAGCGGATCGCCAAGCTGGAGGACGGAGCGGATGGGCATGGATTAGCTTTCACTTCTCACCGCAAGCGACAAAGGTCGCTCACGCCGGATTCGAACCTCAGCCCTGCGATTTCACCGATCCCGCTTCTTCAGCTCTGACTTCGGATCGGACCATGCGAACTGCAGCACGACACACAGAATCAAAGCAATCAGGAAATCCGCGAAGTAGGGATGCGCAGGCCAGATCCGGTGCGGGAATCGCAGCCACCACGCCAGCATCGACGCGATCGTCGCTACCAGGCTGATCTTCAGAGTCTTCATCGCGGGGCGAAACTCACCGTGCCGCCGCAGCGTCGAACAGGCTCAACAGCTCCAGCTTCTTCTCCGCCGGCAGGAAAGACGCTTCAAACGAATTGCGCGCCAGCTCGCGAAGATGCTCGTCGGTGAAGCTGAACGTATCCTGCGCCAGTTGGTATTCCCGCGCCAAAGTGGTGCCGAATAGCGCGGGATCGTCGGTGTTCAGCGTGATCATCAAACCCTGGTCAAAGTAACTTTTCGCCGGATGCTCCGCGATCGCCTTGCACGCGCCGGTACGAACGTTGCTGGTCAGACAGATTTCAATCGGGATCTGGCGATAGGCCAGCTCTTCAATCAAGTCGGGATCCTGCGCAGCCGTGACGCCATGGCCAACGCGCTCGGCATGCAGGTTCAGCGCTCCCCAGATGGATTCCGGCGACGCGGTTTCGCCGGCGTGAGCCGTCAGCCGCAAGCCGTTGTCCTCGGCATATTGATAAACGCCGCGGAAAAGTTCCGGCGGCGCCTTCTGTTCGTCGCCGCCAATTCCGATGCCGACAACGTGACGATCCCGGTAACGCGCCGCCAGCTCAAAAACCTGTTGCGCCGACTCCACCCCGAAGTGACGTGTGGCATCGAAAATCCACAACAGTGAGACCCCAAACTCGCGCGCCCCGCGCACACGTCCGCGCTCCAGTCCCTCAAAAATTGCGGCAAAATCCTGCTTGCGGTACAGGCAGACGCCGACCGCGACGTACACTTCCGCGTGCAGCACGGTTTCTTCTTTCAGCCGCCGCATCAAGTCGCAGGTGATGAGTTCGTAGTCGTCGGGCCCGCGCAAATGCGCGCTCACTTCCTTGAATGCCATCAGAAAACTCTGGAAATCGGTGTAACGGTAGAGGGCCTCAGTTTCCGCCAGTGTTGCCTGATCGCCGTGCCGCTTGCGCAACTCGAACAGGGTAGAGGGTTCGACCGCACCCTCCAGGTGCAAATGCAGCTCAGCCTTAGGAAGCTGACGGATGAAGGCGTTGGGCGGACGGTCTGCGGAAGCGGCCATGATTCTCAGATTGTAGATGGGAGTGCGAAGATTTGCGAGGGAGAGTCGAGCTTCGTTCCGGCCGTCTTTCGGTTACCAATCCCACTCATGGCTGATAGCTACTTCCCCGCGAACTCGCTCCGATGGCGGCTGTAAAAGATATAGATCAGCAGTCCCAACCCGAGCCATACGACGAAGCGGACCCAGGTGATTACGGTCAGCCCCGTCATCAGTCCGCCGCACAGGATGATCGAGATCAGCGGGAACCACGGCACCAGCGGCACTTTGAAAACGCGCGGGCGATCCGGCTGCGTGCGGCGCAGAATGATCACGCCCAGTGACACCAGCACGAACGCGAACAGCGTGCCGATATTCGAAAGGTCGGCAGCATCGCTGATGGCGAAGATCCCGGACGGGATACCGACCACGAATCCAGCGATCCAGGTGGACACATGCGGCGTTTTGAACTTGGGATGGACCATCGAGAACAGCTTCGGGAACAGCCGGTCCCGCGACATCGCGTACCAGATGCGGGCCTGGCCGTATTGAAACACAAGCAGGGACGAGATCATGCCAGTGAGCGCGCCGATCACGATGATGGAACGGGACCAGCGGCTGGCGCCCAAAACTTTCAGCGCGTAGGCCACGGGAGCCTCAGCAGCTTCGCCGGAAACAAATGTCGTGTACTTCATCATGCCCAGCAACACGACGGACACGCCAACGTAAAGCAAAGTGCAGACAATCAAAGAAGCGATGATGCCGATGGGCAAGTCGCGCTGCGGGTTGCGCGCCTCCTCGGCCGCCGTGGACACCGAATCGAAACCGATGTAGGTGAAGAAGACGATGGCGCCTCCGGTAACAATGCCGCCGAATCCGGACGGCGCGAACGGTTTCCAGTTGCTGGGATGCACCAGCGCTCCGCCCACCACTAGGAAAATCAGGATGGCGCCGATCTTGATGGCGACCATGATGTTGTTCGCTTCGGCGGATTCCTTAATGCCGCGTACGAGCAGCACAGTGAGAATGAAGATGATGAGGAACGCGGGAATGTTGAAATAAGCACCCGTCCAGTGGCCGGATTCCCAGACGGGCGTCGACCATCGGTCTGACAGGTTGAGTCCGAACGACGCGAGCTGCGCCTTCGTGTAGGCACTGAAGCCGATGGCCACGACGACGTTACTTACAACGTATTCGAGGATGAGGTCCCAGCCGATGATCCAGGCAAAAATTTCGCCGAGCGTCGCGTAGGAATACGTGTAAGCGCTCCCGGCAATCGGGATCATCGATGCCAGTTCCGCGTAGCAGAGACCGGCAAAGCTGCAGGCAATCGCAACCAGGAAGAATGAAATCGCGATCGATGGTCCGGCCGGCGGGCGCCCGTGCATCAGCACGGCTGCCGTGCCTCCGCCGCGCAGGAAATTCACGATGATGTCGAGCACCTGCGCGTGCAGGATGGACGGCGCCTGGAAGTATTCTCCAGCGGCCGCTGTGCCGGTGAGCACGAAGATGCCCGAGCCGATGATGGCGCCAATGCCCAACGCCGTCAGCGACCATGGGCCAAGCGTCTTTTGCAGGCGCTGGCCGGGTGATTCAGCTTCGGAAATCAGCTTGTCAATCGACTTGCAGCAGAAAAGCTGGTTGTCGGAGGTACGGATGACGGCTCCGCGTTCCGGCGGTTCGGTAGTTGTTGGTTGTGACAAGCGGTTTGTGATCTCCTGAAGAACCGAGCTTTTGCCGTTCCCACTTGGCATTCAGCCAGTAATGTTCCTGCCGTTACAAGCTAAATGCCAAGTGCTTCGAATATTTGGGGACGGCCGCCCCCGGCCGTCCGCCGAGCGTAGCTCGGTTATTGCCTGACTACCGCTTCGCCTGGCCGCGGGCTAGCTTCTTGACCTTGGGCTTCTTCGATC
Organism: uncultured Acidobacteriaceae bacterium; assembly: GCA_963819035.1. Lineage (GTDB taxonomy): Bacteria > Acidobacteriota > Terriglobia > Terriglobales > Acidobacteriaceae > Sulfotelmatobacter. The sequence continues at coordinate 48,914 of CAWFUU010000013.1, forward strand.
CGCGAGGATAATCGCGGGGCTTAAGCGGCTTTTCCGCCTTGCGCTTCTTGCGGGCGGTGCGTTTAGCTTTCTTGCGTTCTTCCTTGCCGAGTGTCGATGTGTTTGCCATGAATACGGTTCATATCCTCTTCTGTCGTACGGATTGGCCGGGCCGATTGCGCCTCGGTTTTCTTTCGCCCCTTCGGGGCTGAGATCTCTTGTGGCTTGCGTCCTACCGCTTACCCCGTGGGCTGCACTCTAGCGCTGCTTCGCGGCTTCCCTCATTTTACGGGACCCTGCCGGTAACTCAGACGGAGCAGGATCAATCTCAGGCTCTCTCCAGCTGGGCATACTTCTCCACCAGCTTCTTCAAGCCGAAGCGAGGAAATTGTACCGTAATCTTGGCTTCTTCGCCCTCTCCTTCGCGCTGGTAGACCGTTCCTTCTCCATATTTTGGATGGCGAACCTTCTGGCCAGGGCGAAATCCGCGCTTGCCGGTTGGCTCCTCGACCGGCGTTTTGGGGACCGTGAACTTCTTGCCGCGGCTCGCAAAAAACTCCGCAATGTTCTCGATGGAATTGTAAAGGCGGCCGGGCGCCGTGGGCTTCGCAGCGCGAGACGGAGCTCGGGTACCCTGCTGTGCGTGCCAGGCCGCGCTCTGATCTTCGTCTTCGTAGGAGTAGTGAGTGCTCTCGACATCGTAAGCTGCGGTGCTTCGGCCCGTCGGGCGGCCGACCGTGGCCGTCCCCACACGAGTCCTCCTGGTCCCCAGTTCTTCGATCAGCGGTGCTGGGACTTCTTCCAGGAATCGCGACGGTACGCTCGCTTCTGGAAGATCCGTGCCATAACGGCGGCGGTAAACGGCGCGGGTCAAGATAAGCTGGTCCATAGCACGCGTCATGCCCACGTAGCACAGGCGTCGCTCTTCTTCGATGTCGTCGGGGACGAGCATGGTGCGCGAGTGCGGAAAGAGTCCTTCTTCCAGGCCGCTGAGGAAGACTAGCGGGAACTCCAGGCCCTTGGCGGCGTGCAGGCTCATCAGCGTGATCTGGGCACGCTCGTCGTAGTCGTCAGCGTCACTCACCAGGGCGGCGTGGTCGAGGAACTGGTCGAGCGTTTCGGCGCGGTCACGGGAGTCCATGGCGGCGTTGACCAGTTCATGCAGGTTCTCAATGCGGGAGTAGGCTTCAGGCGTGTCCTCGTCTTCGAGCAGCTTGATGTAGCCAGTGCGGTCGATCAGGAATTTGAGGATGTCGGCGGTGCTGACCGTAGGCGCGGGAAATGAGTCTGCCGATTCAGGTTTCGTAGCGCCGGCGTCCCGCCGGCTGTCGAGGAGGCGTCCCGCCTCCGCATCATCCCCCTCCCCGGAGGCCGCACCTTCAGAATCGACAGCGCCGAAGTCGAATGAAAAATTTCCAAATTCTGCGGGATCGAAGCCTGTGGCGTCCTCCGGTTGCGATTCGTCCTCGGGCAGCAGGGCTTCGCCCTGCTGGACAGCCGAAGGCGGCTGTCCCCACACAGGCTGTGGTGACTGCGCGAGCGAACCGCCAACATCCACATCTGCGCTCCCTTGTAGTTGCTCCGCAAAGGTTCCGGCCAGCATGGAGCGGGCGTCTTCGATCAACTGCTGAAAGCTCTTCAGCGACGAGAGGGCGCGCGGCGGCACCAGCTGTCGCCGGATCGCCTCGCCGATCGCGCCCCACAGCGACAATCCGGTTTCGAGTGCAAGGTTTTCCAGTGTATCAATCGTGCCTTTGCCGATGCCGCGGGTGGGAGTGTTGACTACGCGCAGCAGCGAGATCGAGTCGTCCGGATTCTGGATGACTTTCAGGTACGAGATCATGTCTTTGATCTCGGCGCGCTCATAGAAGGAGAATCCGCCGACCACGTGATACTTCAATCCGTAGCGGCGCATGGCTTCTTCAAACAGCCGCGACTGTGAGTTGGTGCGGTAGAGCACGGCGGCGCGCGACGTCTCACCTCGCTCGTTCGCCTCGCGCAGATACCGAGCGATGTGGTCGGCTGCGAAGAGGGCTTCGTTTTCGCCGTCCGGCGCCTCGTAGTAGCCGATCTTGGTGCCGCCCTGACGCGAGGTCCACAGGTTCTTGCCCTTGCGGCGGAGGTTGTTGGCGACCACGGCCGACGCAGCCTGCAGAATATTTTGTGTGGAACGGTAGTTCTGCTCGAGGCGAATGATTTTCGCCTCTGGGAAATCCTGCTCGAATTCGAGGATATTGCGAATGTCGGCCCCGCGCCAGGAATAGATCGACTGGTCCTCGTCGCCCACGGCGCAAACATTGTGGCGTTCTGCTGCCAGCATGCGCATGATTTCGTACTGAGGGCGGTTCGTGTCCTGATATTCGTCGATGAGCAGATACTGAAAGCGGCGGTTGTAATAGTCGCGCACCGGCGCCGCCGACTTCAGCAGCCGCACGGCTTCGAGCAGCAGGTCATCGAAGTCGAGCGCGTTGGCCTTGCGCAGTTCCTTCCGGTATTCCTCGTACAGATGGGCAATGCGCTCGGTCTTGGGATCGGCAGATTGCAGGTAGAGTTCCTGCGGATCGAGCATGTGATTCTTGGCCCACGAGATGCGCGACAGAACGGTGCGCGGCGTGAGCTGCTTGTCGTCGAGGCCCAGCCGCTTCATGATCGACTTCACCACCGCCTGCATGTCGTCTTCGTCGTAGATGACGAAGTTCTTCGTGTGGCCGATCGGCGGCTGGCCTGGCATAGTGGATGGAATACGCAAGGCTTCAATATCGCGGCGCAGAACCCGCACACAGAAAGAATGAAACGTCGAGATGACCGGCTTAGCGATGCTCAACCCGCCAACGAGCTTTTCGACACGCTCGCCCATCTCGGCGGCGGCCTTATTCGTGAAGGTCATCGCCAAAATGGATTCCGGCATCACGCCCTTATGCTCGATCAGGTACGCGATGCGGTAAGTGATGACCCGCGTCTTCCCGCTCCCCGCGCCGGCAAGAATCAGTACCGGCCCCTCGGTGGTTTCGACGGCCTCACGCTGCTGCGGGTTGAGTTGATCGAGAAAAGACAATGCGAGAAAGGCTCCGAAGTTGCTGATTGAATTTTACAGGGGGAATCGGGATTGGCGAACCTCAAAGGCGCATTTTGAGGGCATGCATAGCACCTCCTCTTTTGGAACGTCATCAATTCGGATGTGACATCCGACCGTGATCCTTGCCGCGAATCGCGGATAGACTCTTGACAGAGCCCGTGATGTAACGGGAACACAGCACCCTGCGACTGTCGCAGATACGGGTTCGAATCCCGTCGGGTCCACGCTCCGGATTTCGGGGCGCGGGTTCTGTGGGGAGCAAAGCAGGGATAGTTTCCCTACAAAAGTAACTTGACTGAGAGTTTGGGCCATCTATACTGAAATTGTCGCAGGGTGCTGTAGGTACCCCATATCGGATTGGCCCCGAGAAATCGGGGCCTTCATGTTTTCGGAGTCACTTTCGCCGTTTTGCACTCCTCACACGGGCAGACTTCGCGCAGAAACCTCCACGAATAAATGCCCAGATCGTGGTTGTCGTTCCAGGCGAACTTGATCGCGTACTTACCCACGCCTTCGGCTGAGAGCGGCTTGGCGGTAGGCTTGAACATGGGGAGCGCCCCGGGCGCCAGTTTCGGCGGTTCACCAGGACGGCGTCCGGCTTTGGCGCGCTCCTCTTCACACATAGCGCAGGGGCAGGCGTCGCGCAGGTAGACGAATCCGAAGTGCGAGACGTGGCCGTCGTTCCACTCGATGTCAACGCCCGTGCCCGTTGTAAGATTCACCTTCACGGACTTCGGATCGGTAGCCGCAGTGGGCGATTGGAGTGGGGACTGCATCCCTCCAGTATGGCACAAGAGGCGGGAGGGGTTCTTCGACGATCCGCGTCCCATTTCAGACAGTCGTCTGAAGGTTTTCCAAGATTAGCGAGCCGTGCTCAAAGAAGAGGCACTAGGCTTGCGGCCGGTCACGATTCCGACGGCCAGGCCGCCGAGCGCTCCCGCGAGGATGCCGATTAACACCAACACGGCGACGCTATCGAAGATTGAACTGCCGCGGCTCACGGATTCTCCTTGCCAGTGAAATGTCGATTATATCCTGCACCGCCAGGTCGTAAGTCTTTCCGACTTAGGTCGACGCCACTGTGCGGATTGGCGGAAAGCGCATTCGTCCTGTAAAATAGAAGTTTCGCGTAGAGCCCCATAAGGAATCTGGAGCAGTCATGGCACAACAATGTGATATCTGCGGCAAGAAGCCGCAAGCGGGAAACCGCATCAGCCACGCCCACAACGTCACCAAGCGGCGCTGGAACGTCAACTTGCGCCCGGTGCACGCCAAGGTCAAAGGCCAGGGCAAGCGCATTCGCGTTTGCACCTCCTGCCTGCGCAGCGGCAAAGTCGTCAAGGCTTAAGAGCCTCACCGCGGGGGCGAGACCGCGAGCAGCTGCACGTCGAAAATCAATGTGGCGTTCTGCGGAATCTGGGGCGGATGACCCGCCTCGCCATAGGCTAGTTCCGGCGGGATGCGCAGTTGCCGTTTGCCGCCGACTTTCATTCCGGCAACGCCCTCGTCCCATCCCTTAATGACTTCGCCTTTTCCTAGAGTGAACTCGTAGGGCTGATTGGCGTCGACGGAGCTGTCGAATTTCTTGCCGGAGGCGAGCCAGCCGGTATAGTGCACCTTCACGTGGTCTCCGTCTTTGGCAACGTCACCGGCACCGACCTTGATGTCCCAGTACTGAAGGCCAGACTCGGCCTTGACGCCATCGCCCGTGACTTTGGTGGGGGCATTCGTGTTGGGGCGAACGACCTGAACCCGCTTCTGTGTTGTAGTCTGTGCCCAGAGAGTAGTTAGCGTCAGGACGACAAACGCCACGCGTACCTTTTTCCTCATGCTTCGCTCCTCCAAACAGATCTTGACCACAGTGGGCGAGCCGGGGCTTTGATTCGCTTCGGCAACTCTTGCCCTCGGTAACGGTCATGCCTACTCCAGAGCGATGACGTCAATCTCCACTAGCACGTCTTTAGGCAGACGCGCGACTTCGACGGTGGAGCGGGCGGGTGGTGCGGTGCTGAAGTATTTCCCATAAACCGCATTCATGGCAGCAAAGTCATTCATGTTTTTCAGAAATACGGTCGAGCGCACGACCTTTCCCAAACCGCTACCCCCCGCTTCCAGAATCTCCGATAGATTGCGCAGGACGCGGTCAGTCTGCGCGGCAACATCTCCGGTGATCACTTGCTGGGTGGCCGGGTCGATGGCGACTTGGCCCGAGACAAATACGAATCCGTTGGCTTTGATGGCTTGCGAGTAGGGGCCGATGGCTTGGGGTGCGTCTTTGGTGAAAATGATTTCGCGCATTGGGCACTAGTCAGTACTCGGTACTCAGTGGAGGACAACCACAGAAGGCACAGAGTAACACAGAGGCCAGATCAGGAGCCATGTACTTCCAGGCGTTTTTTGGTAACCGGCAGTGAGCCAATCGCATGTCTTCCGCACTATCGTCAGGGCTGATCCCTCGTCGTGGTGCGCGGTGCTTCCTTGGCCGGGCGGGCGTCGGCAATTGCTTTCAAATCCGCTTCAAAATAACGCGAGACATCGGGAACGGACCCCAGGTGCTCAATTCGCACGAAGCCCTTTTCGTCGATTATGAACGTATCGGGCACGCCTCCTTTGCAGAATTTCTCTCGGAGCTCGGACGATGCCGTAGAAATTCGCAGGCTTGTCAGCTTCCTGCTACGGACCAGTGTTTCGAGCTGCTTGATATCCGTATCCGCGTCGACGACGGTTGCGACAACGACTTCCGGATGTTTTTCCTGGAAATCCTGCAGCCCCTTCAGCTCCCAAACGCACGGGCCACACCATAGGGACCAAAAATCTAGAATGACTTTCTTGCCGCGCAACTCAGAGCTCGATAACCGCTCCCCCCGGAGCGTAGTCAGGTCAAACTCGGGGGCAGGGTGCGCTAAGATGCGGGGCTCATATTTTGCGCTGCTGAAGTTCTGCACGAGCCTAGCCTCGACGCTTTGCTGCAACTCTTCCTTACTGCCAAGTTTTTCGCTCGACCAGAGGGCTTCCAGTCGTGCATTCGCCAGTTGCTGGTCCTTGGAAGGGCGCACAACGGATTCCAGGTAGGCATCGATTGCGGCGCGCTTGTCTCCGGTATCTTCCTCAGCTTTGCCGAGCAGGTAGTAGGGAGATCCGGAGGCGAACTGAGGCTTGAGAGGCTGTAAGACGGAGAGAGTTTCGGCAGGCTTGCCCAGGCGGAGCAAAATGTCGGCCTGCAAGATCGCGATTCTGAGCTCCACGTCTTTTAAGGTCGATGCGGAGTAGTGAATTTTGGCCTGCTTATTCTGGCTTGCGTCAAACAGCTTGTCGGCTTCGTCAAGCAGAGCGAGTGCCTGGGGTAGTTTCTGGTTAGTACGGACATAGATGCTGGCCATGTTCCAAGGATGAAACGGGTTCTCGGGTTCGTTCTCTCGGAGCTGTTGATAAAGCTTCTCGCACTGGGCAAGATCGGTGACCTCCAACAGCAGTTGATTGCGGGCCAAGTTGGCTTCCCGGCTGGTGGGGTACTTGTCAACAAGCTCCCACATCAAGGCAGTCCGTTTCGCCCTGTCTTTCTCTTTTAAGGCACGAGCCTGAAGGATGAACAGGCGCGGGTTGTCATCGGGGTATTTGCTTTCGATTGCCTTGGCCAGAGCCTCCATGGTCTCGGGAGGGACCCAGTCCTCATAAGCTGCGAAATTAAGGGCATCGAGGAGGCCGAATCCGTCGGCGGAGTGATCGCTTACGAATTTCTTGATTTCCGCCAGTTGCGCTGAACGGGCTCCTGGCGTATCGCCATGGAGCTTCAACTCATATTTCCAGAGATCAGAGATGAGGTTCGCACCCTGCGAGGGCGGGTGAATATACTCATCCAGAATTTCAATGGCCCTGGCGTAATCGGCAGCACGCTCGATGCCATGCGATTCGAGTTGCCCGGTATACGACTCAGCCTCATAGCGCACACTCCATTCGGCACGCTGGCCCTCAAGATCACAAAACGGGACATCGAAATACTTGCCTCCATTGTTGTCCAGTTGCTTGGTTTCCCGGTCTTCAATCCAATAGACGGCGAATTTGGGGAACCGGTCTTTCAGCGGGACCGTGGCAAGCCATACGCCGTCTTCTCGTTTGGTGAAGGGAAGAGTTTGGTCCCTATCAGGGCTAAATCCATTGTCAAAAATCAAGTGCAGGACGGGCGACTTCGGTTCTTTGATGGTTGCGCCCCGTCCCATGGGGAAATAGAGCACGTGGATCTCTTTGGTGACAGGAGCGGGACCTGTGGAGCCGGAAACCGGGCAGGCGGGATCTGTCAATGCCACATAGTAGAACGGTTCGGGAGCATCACGCGCCACTTGCTGTGCGGTACCAGACAATGTGCCGGCAACCAGGAAGAGAATGAAGGTGGAACACCCGTGAACTCGCATCCTGGGCTCCTTCCTGTCACGATGGCGCTATGGGTAGCAGCTATAGGATGGTACCAACCCGACGGTCGGTTGTCCCTGTCTCCGAGAAGCGAAAGGTGCTCGGTGCTCGCCGATGCAGGAGGAATCAATCTATCACGGGATGGGGGGACCTACGCCGACGACGCAATTCGCGTTAGAAACCCCAACTGCTCTCAGATCTTCTGCAGTCTCTGCACTTCGTGTACGCCGGGAATCTTGCGCAGGCCGGCGATGATCAGTTCGAGATGCTTGAGATCGGCGATGTCGAGGACGACCTCCACGCTGGCTTGGCTGTTGGCAGTGTGCGCCGCGATGTTGCGGATGTTGCTCTTGGCGTCGCCAATTACGCCCGTGATGTTCTTCAGCATGCCGAAGCGGTCGTCGCAAAAGACGGTCAGCTTTACGGGGTAGGCGGTGGGAGTGCTTTCGTCACGGGCCCACTCTACGTCAATGCGGCGCTCCGGTTCGTAGAGAAGATTCGTGACGTTGGGGCAGTGGATCGAATGCACGGCCACGCCTTTCCCTCGGGTGATGTAGCCGACAATACCTTCGCCACGGATGGGATTACAGCATCGGGCGCGGTAGACCAGCATATCGCCCTGGCCTTTGACCGTGATGGCGTTGTGGTCGCCGAAGACGCGGCGCACGACGCTAGCGATGCCGCCGGGTTGCGAGGTCAGGCCCTCGGCCTCGATATCGCCTGAAATCGATGGCGTGGCGCCCGCCGGAAGCAGGCGGGCCAACACCTGGCGCGCAGAATATTTTCCGTAGCCGATTCCGGACATGAGGTCGTCGGCCTTACCCAGCCCGTAGCCGGACGCGACCTTCTGCAAATCTTCGTCTTTGATTTCCTTCAACGCGATGCGGTACTTGCGCGCTTCTTTTTCAATCAGCTTTCGCCCGATTTCAATCGCACGCTCGCGCTGGTGGACGTTGAGCCAGTGCTTGATTTTGTTGCGCGAGCGCGAGGATTTGACCAGGCCGAGCCAGTCGCGGCTTGGCTTGTGGCCGGGCTGAGTGAGGATTTCGACGATGTCTCCCGAGTGCAGTTTGTGGCGCAAGGGCACCATGCGTCCGTTGACTTTGGCGCCGACGCAGGTGTGGCCAACCTCGGTGTGGATGGTGTAGGCAAAGTCAACCGGCGTGGCATCCCGCGGCAGCACCACGACTTTGCCCTTGGGTGTGAACGTGTAAACCTCTTCGGGGTAGAGATCGACCTTGAGCGTCGAAAGAAACTCGTTAGGATCGCTGACGTCGCGCTGCCACTCCACCACCTGCCGCAACCACGCCAGGCGCTGCTCATCCTGCGCCGACACCGGACCGTCTTTGTATTTCCAGTGGGCGGCGATGCCTTCTTCCGCCATCTTGTGCATGTCTTCGGTGCGGATCTGGATTTCGAACGGAGTGCCGTCTTCGGTGATGACCGAGGTGTGCAGCGACTGGTAGAAGTTCGGCCGCGGCATGGCGATGAAATCCTTGATGCGCCCCGGCACCGGCCGCCACAGGTTGTGGATGATTCCGAGCACGGCGTAGCAGTCCTGCAGGGACCGCGTGATCACGCGCATGGCGCAGAGGTCGTAGACCTGGTCCACGGAGATGCGCTGTTTCTGGAGTTTCTTGTGGATGCTGAACAGGCGCTTGATGCGGCTTTCGACCCGCGCCTGGATGCCCGCCTCTTTTAGTTTGTCGCTGATGATCTGCTGCATCTTGTCGAGGAAGGCCTCGCCCTGCTTGCGGCGGGCGTTGACTGATTTTTCTACCTGCTCATAGCCACCCGGATCGAGGAAGCGGAAGCCCAGATCCTCCAATTCACCGCGAATTTTGCCCATGCCAAGGCGATGGGCGATGGGGGCGTAGATTTCCAGTGTCTCTTCGGCGATCTTCTGCTGGCGATCGAGAGGCAGATGCTCCAGCGTCCGCATGTTATGCAGGCGGTCGGCCAGCTTGATCAAGACCACGCGGATGTCGTCGACCATGGCCAGCATCATCTTGCGCAAGTTTTCGGCCTGCTGCTCTTCGCGGGTGGCGAAGTCGATCTTGCTGATCTTGGTGACGCCCTCGACGATGTGGGCGACCTGGTCGCCGAATTCCTTGCGGATGTCGACGATAGTGACCGAGGTGTCTTCTACGGAATCGTGCAGCAAGCCGGCAGCGATGGCGACCGGGTCCATCTTCATTTCGGCGAGGACGAGCGCAACTTCCAGAGGATGAACCAGGTACGGCTCGCCGGACGCTCGGGTCTGGCCTTCGTGGTGCTTCAGGGAGTAGTCGTAGGCCTTCTTGACGATAGTCAGATCGTCTTGCGGACGGTTCTCCTGCATCCGCTTCATCAGATCGCGGAACTTGGTCAGAGTGAGAGCGGTGGTAGCGATCTGTTGGCGCAAGCTCGCCATGATGGATTATACCCGCGGAGAAAGGGGCTCCGTAGCGGAGTGCACATCGGGATTCCTCGATTATAGCGTTCGCAGGCCGATCGAGGCAGGCACCTGCCCCGTTTCAATCGGGTTGAACCTTGCGAATTTCCCCCGTTTTGGCGTGCAGCCTTGCAAGCTGGTAGAGTGACATCACGTAAAACCATGATTTCTCGAGTTCTCGTCAGCGGTGCGTCCGGGCCCATCGGGGCCGCTCTCCTTCCGTCCCTCGCCACTCGCGGATACGACGTAGTGCGGCTGGTGCGCAACGGCGCCGCCGGAGGGGCGCAGATTCCGTGGAATCCTGCGCAGCCCGTTGCTCCCGACTCGGTGTCCGGATTCGACGCGGTAATTCATCTTGCGGGCGAGAGCATCGTAGGCCGCTGGAGCGAGGCGAAGAAGGCCAAAATTCGTGACAGCCGGATCATCGGTACGCGCAATCTGGCTCAGGCTCTCGCGCAGGCAAAGATTAAGCCGCACGTGTTCGTGTGCAGTTCGGCCATTGGATACTACGGTAACCGGGGCGACGAATGGCTGCGTGAAGACAGCGCAGCCGGCGAGGGTTTTCTGGCGGACGTGTGCCGCGAATGGGAGGCCGCCACTAAACCTGCTATCGATGCCGGAATCCGCACGGCTCAGATTCGTACTGGCGTTGTTCTCAGCCCCAAGGGTGGCGCGCTCGGCAAGATGCTGACTCCGTTCAAGCTGGGCCTGGGGGGCCGGCTTGGCGATGGTCGGCAGTGGATGAGTTGGATTGACGTCCAGGATATGATCGGCGCCATTCACCACATTCTGAAGACGGATCTTGTGCAAGGCCCCGTGAACATGGTCGCGCCCAAGCCGGTGACCAACGCGGAATTCACCCGGACGCTGGCCAGTGTGCTGTCTCGCCCGGCAATCTTCCCGGTGCCTGCGTTTGCGGTCAAGGCGGCCTTCGGTGAAATGGGAGAGTCAGTCTTGTTGGCCAGCCAGCGAGTGGAACCAGCGCGACTGGTGGCGAGTGGATATCCGTTCCGCTACAGTGAGTTGCGAGCGTCTCTGGAAAATACCCTCAAGGGCTAGCTGGCGACGCACACTACGATGTGACGCCGATCACAGATAGCCCATCCCGCCCGTGTCAGTCTCAACTCGACAACCGCAATGTTCAGGAGATTTATCGCCGGGACTGTACTGGCCTTGCTCTGCTGCTGGAGTGTTCCAGTGGCTCGGGCATGGGTGCTGCAGGCTGACGACTTAACCGCGCAAAAGCCGCATTCTTCCAGCCGACATAACCACTCTTGCTGTCCAAGTGTGCATTCCCGATTTGCGTCCTCCTTTTTTGTGACATTACCGCCCTCCAAAATGCCGCGTGGCGATCAGCATCCTTGCTGCGCCAGGCAGGCGCCGGATAGTCCGCCATTGCTTTCCGCGATCAGCAGGATGCCTCGACCTGACTCGCGCGGATTGCTGATGGCGCTTCCCGGCCAGGCTTGCCGGAGCGGTGGCCGCACTACTGCAGCGACGCTGGACAATGGTCCCTTCCAGTCGCGTTCCGTTCGAAGCACGGTCCTTCGCGTCTAGTTCTCGTCTCGCGCCAGAGGCGCAGTCCTTCTCAACCAGCAGGCCCCGGAGCATTGGCCCTGCCTGCTTCCCACGGGCGCGAGCCCGCCAACGAAACTCAGCCGAATTTATATGGAGACTCGCATGATGAGGCACAAGATGATCGCCCTGATCCTGGCCCTGACAGTCGTGTCCTGGGCCCAAACCGTCACCCAAACCACAGCGTCCACGCCAGAGCAGAGCTCCGCGCCGGCCGAGAAGGGGAAGTGCTGTGACAAGATGGCGGCCGACTCGAAAGATGCACCCGCCTCCTGTGCCGATCATATGAAGCATATGAAGCACGGTGGCGACGGCAAGGAAATGGCTGGCTACTGCTCAGGCAAGGACAAGGACGCAAAGTCGTGCTGCGTCGGCAGCGACGCCAAGTCCTGCATGAAGGGGGACAAGGATAAATCCGCATGCTGCGGTGAGAGCTGCGGCAAAGACAAAACTGCGGCTACGTGCTGCGGTAGCAAAGAGTGCGAGAAGGGCTGCTGCTCGAAGAAGAGCGAGAAGGCAGTTAGCAGTTGCTCGCGCAGTGGGATGCACAGCTAAGTAGAGGCGGAGCCGCAAAGGCGAGCGGCCCGATACACCTGGGCCGCCGGACAGCCGAGGGCGGCTGTCCCCACATGTGTGTTGCAGTTCGTCTGAAGCCCCGGTCGTTCCGACTGGGGCTTTCTTATCGGCGTGACAACTTCACCCGTTCACCGCGTGCCGTGGTTCTTGTATGCGAACCGACAAGGCGCACACGGCGCCTTCCGTGAAATTCTCCGCTTCGATGCCGAAGGAGTGATCGAAGCGGGCGCGATAGTTCTCCCAGGCAATTGCGGATGTCAGTTCGACCAGTTGGCTGTCGCTGAATCTCCCGCGCAGGCGGGCGAAGAGCGCGTCCGAGACTTCGACCGGCGTTTGGGTCATAGCATCGGCGTATTCCAGCACCAGACGCTCGAGTTCGGAGAAGTTGAAGTCTGAGCGGAAATGGCTCAGGTTGGCGATCTGTTCGGCGGAGAGGCCATTGTCTCTGCCTACGGCAGAGCCGATGTCAATTCAAAACGGGCATCCAACCAGCGTCGCAACCCGCAGCTCCGCCAATCCCTTAAGTTTGGCATCGACCAGTTGGCTGCCCATCTGCGATTGCTCCATCTGCACATATCCCCAGAACAGCTTGGAGTGGTGCGCGGTGACTTGAACTGGCATGATCACGCGACCGAGCCTGCGCCGGGTCAACGAATAGACGAGTCCCACGAACAGCCGGCGGAGCAGTCCGCCCTGGTTGCTGGGAGCCCCGGAAATACGCGCCATGAGGCCTCCTTCGTTCCAAAACTATCTATTAAATCTGATTCACCGCGGATTCGTACGGTTCATTTCTTGGTGCAGCTTCTCGAGCAGTTGCGCCCGCTGCTCGGTGGTCAGTTCGCGCTGCAGTTCCTCCAGGGCGAGAGCCACGATGTGGTAGTGGTGTGCGCCGGAATACTTGGGATCCGCGGTGATGTCGAGCCAGAGCTTGTGCATGAGTTCGACATCCTGCGGGCGCATGCGGGGTGCGTGAGGGCCAAGGGCGTATTCGCGAACGCCGCCGTCCGGCGCGCACACTTCCAGGTTCAGCCGCGGGCGCGGCTCGGGCAGGCGCTCCCAGGCGTCGCCGGTGAGTTTGGCTTGCTCGTCTGCCGTGAGCTTGTTGGATAGGCCGCAGACGACGCGGGCAGAATCAAGCCGCTGCGCCGTCACCATGATGGCTTCGAAGACGTCTGTGGCGGGCACAACCAGCAGATGGATCGGCTTGCCTTCCTTTTCGGCAACGGCCACAGCGGCGGTGAACAACTCCTGCTCGTAATGATCGAACACCTGGGTAGCATCGAAGACCGTACTGCCGCTGAAACTGTGCTCCCGATGATAGAGGCGGGCGCTCATGACCACGACGTCCTGCTTGCCCGTGTGGGTATGGCTGAGGATGTGCCGTAAATAGTAGAGATTGCGGGGATCGCGCACCGCGACAAGGACATTTCCGGGCCGCACTCCCATCGCGCCGCTGCCCAACTCCTGATTGCCATACACGCGAAACTGGTCCAGTTGCTCCGGTTTGCCGTGGCGCTCCTTGGCGACGTGGCGCTCGGAGAGGGTGAAGATCGTAAAGAACGCGCCACTGAAAATCAGTCCCGCAATTGTGGCTTCATACTTCGTGAACAGATTAACGACCGCCGTGATGAACAATACCGCGGAGATCGCGATCAACCCAACAGGGATTTCCGTTTTGCCGATGTGCAGGTTGCCGGGAACTTTCCATTCCCGATTTCCGGGCTCGGTGAAGCGCAGCACCAGCACTGCCAGCGATTTCGTGGCAAAGCTCCAGATCACGCCGAAGGCGTAGAGCGCGGCCAGGACGTACACGTTGCCCAAGCTCAGGAAGATGGTGACCAACTGCATGCCGACGATGAGATTGATGATGCGATAACTGGTGCCGTAACGATGATGTGGTTTCTGGAACCAACTCGTGAGCACACCATCTTCGGCCACGCGATTCAGCACGCCATTCGCGCCCACGATGGAAGTGTTCTGCGCGCCGGCCAGAATCAGCACCCCCACCAGCACCACGAATCCATGGAAGGCCAGCTTCAGGCTGGTCGGGCCAACCAAGTACATGGCGATGCCGCCAATCAGGTTGGCGAAAAAGTTTGGCCTCACGTTGTCGGGAATGATCATCACCGCGAAGAACGAAACCAGCGACGTGAACAGCAGGCTGTAGATAAAAATCACCAGCCCGGTCTTTTCCAGGTTCTTCAGCTTGGGATGCTCGATCTCGCGGTTGACCTGGGCCAGCGTCTCTTCTCCGCTCATCGCCAGCACAGAGTGGCCGAAGCCAACGAAGAGGAGTATCCACGTCAGATGGGCGAACCAGGTGCCATTGAGCCAGCCCAGCGACTCTTTGTTCAGCGTAATCGCACCCGCCGTGCTGAATGGACCGGGCGGCAACTGCACGGGAGTGCGCAGAACCGTGATCGTGCACCACACGATTAAGATCACCACCATCACGGTGGTGATCACCATGATCTGTACTGCCTTCCCGCTGGATTCGTGGATGCCCTGTGTGTTCTTCCACCAGAAGTAGAGCACGACGATGACCGCCAGCCCGGCCGCGAAATGGTCGTCGGAGAAGTTCAAGGGGCGGTGCAGGGCGATGCCGATGTCCTTGATGAAGCCCGCCAAGTATTGCCCGGCGGAGACTGCGCTGATCGGACCCGTGAGGACATAGTCGAACAACAGGGCCGAGACTGAGAACTTGGCCAGGGTCCCACCCATTGCCTCTTTGACGACGCGGTAGACGCCGCCGCGCACAAACATGCTGCTCGATTCGATATAGAGCGCGCGTACGGCATAACTGAACAGCATGACCGCCAGGATGAACCAGGGAGCACTTTTGCCAATAACTTTCTCCGCGTCACCACCGGCGTAGTAGGCGGAGGAGGCCAGGTCGGACAAAACGATCGCAGACGCGCGCCAGAACGAGATGAAGGTCAACATCACCGTGGTGGCGACGAAGACCTTTACTGCCGGTTTGGATCCTTCAGCCGAGGTGGCCATTCTTGAGAATGAATGCGTTCGAGCGTTATGAGATAAACCTAGAAGATAGCACAGGGCCGAGGTCGACAGCTTGACAGTTCCGCGGCGCCGAAACCGTTTGCTCCTCTCACGTTCCGGGCGGCATCATCGAAGCAGGTCCGAGACGAATCGTTATCCTCAGAACGTTCGTTCTCGATAGAATGCGGCGCGAAATCGCTGCTGTCCATTACAATAGCGGGTTTGGCCGAGGCAATTGGACGCGGCTGTCGGCCCGACCCCACGCTGTCTCATGTTCAAGAAGATTCTCATCGCGAACCGGGGCGAGATTGCCGTGCGCGTCATCCGCGCCTGCCACGAGATGGGAATTGCCGCGGTGGCTGTCTACTCCGACGTCGATCGGGCCGCCCTGCACGTTCGCAAGGCCGATGAGGCTTATCCGATCGGTGCGCCGGCTGCTACCGAGTCTTATCTCAATATCCAGAAAATTCTGGATGTCGCGGCCCGCTCCGGCGCGGACGCGATCCATCCCGGCTACGGATTTCTGTCCGAGAATGCGAAGTTCGCCAGGGCCTGTGTCGATGCAAGAGTGAAGTTCATCGGCCCGACCGCGGCTGCGATGGACGCCATGGGATCGAAAACGCGAGCGCGGCAGGCCATGGAGCGCGCCGGTGTTCCATTCGTGCCCGGCACCTCGCGCGGTCTGGAATCGTTCGAGCAAGCCGAGCAGGTCGCCGCGCGCATCGGCTATCCGGTGATGCTCAAGGCCGCGGCCGGCGGCGGTGGAAAAGGTATGCGGCTGGTGCACGCGCCGCAGGATCTCAAATCCGCTCTCGACGGCGCGCGCAGTGAGGCAGAACGGTCGTTTGGCGACAGCGAAGTCTACATCGAGAAGGCCATCCTCAATCCCCGGCACATCGAGATGCAGATACTTGCAGATGAGCACGGGAACACGGTGTATCTCGGCGAGCGCGAATGTTCCCTGCAGCGCCGGCATCAGAAGGTCGTGGAGGAAGCCCCTTCACCCATGGTCGATCCCGAAATGCGCCGACAGATGGGCGCAGTCGCCGTCCGCGTAGCGCAGGGCGCCGGTTTCACGAACGCCGGTACAGTTGAGTTTCTCGTCGACCAGCAGAAGAATTTTTACTTCCTTGAGATGAACACGCGTTTGCAGGTGGAGCATCCGGTCACCGAGTTGGTAACCGGGCTGGATCTGGTACATCTGCAGATTCGCATTGCCGCCGGCGAGCGACTGCCGTTCACGCAGGATGATGTGACGATTCGCGGCCATGCCATCGAGTGCCGCATCTACGCGGAGGACCCCGACAACAATTACTTCCCCAGCCCGGGCAAGATTACCTTGCTGCTGGCGCCGTCGGGGCCGGGAATTCGCCGCGACAGCGGCATGTACGAAGGTTGGAACGTTCCCATGGACTACGATCCGCTGCTGGCCAAGCTGATCGGCTACGGCACGGATCGCGACCAGGCGATCGGACGGCTCACCCGCGCGCTGAACGAATACTTTGTGGGTGGGATCAAGACCAACATTTCTCTGTTCCGCCGAATTCTGCGCCATCCGGATTTTCTTTCGGCCAAGCTGGATACCGGCTTCCTCGATCGCATGTTGAAGCAGAAGGAAGATGTGCAGTTGGATTCAGGAGCGGATCCAGCGGCGGTCGAGGTCGCGGTGATCGCGGCCGGTATGTTCGCCGTACTGGGCCCGGCCGCGGCCGGGCCAGGCGAGCGCGTTCCGGCAGACGGAATATCGGGCAAAGCTTCAAAGGCAGCTTCCCAATGGAAGAGTGCCGCTCGTCGAGAAGCGATGGACAGGCGATGAGGTAAGTGAGTGACTTACGAAGTCCACATCGATGGCAAGAATTACCGGCTCGAGCTTGATCGCGCCGAAGGGCTCTGGCTTTGCCGCCTCGACGGCCGCGAGATCGAAGTGGACGCGGTGCTGGCGCGGCCGGACGTGCTGTCCCTGCGCATCGGCAATAAAGCCTACGAAGTAAAGTGCGAACGCGTTGGGAACGACCAGCATTTCTGGGTCGGAAGCGCGCGCTTTGCGGCGGAAGTTCGCGATCCGCGATCCTTGCGTGGCCGCGTTCGGGCGGTCGACGATCATGGTCCCAGGAAACTTACGGCCCCCATGCCGGGCAAGATTGTCCGTGTGCTGGTGAGTCAGGGAGCTGAGGTGGAGGCCGGAGCAGGGGTGCTTGTGGTCGAAGCGATGAAAATGCAGAACGAGATCAAATCCCCCAAGAAGGGAACGATCCAGAAGATTCTCGTTGCCGAAGGCGCCGCGGTGAATGCTGGCGATGTACTCGCGATCGTGGAGTGACCTATTTCTCCATGCCGTTGCTGTCAATTACCTTCTTCGCGTAGTAGTTCTCAACTTTGGCTGAGTCGCGCAGAACCTCGTAGTAAGCAGCTTTCAGCAGCTGTTCGCGGCGGTCGTGAAGCTGCGAACGAATGGCCTGCTGCACCCGCGGATCGCCTAACTCGCGCTGTCCGGCAGGTTCCTTCGAAACCAGCTTTACGATGCGGTATCCCACTTTCTTCGTGTTGGGATCGACCACACTGACGATGGGGCTGTACTGTCCCGGCTTGAGTTTCATGACTGCCTCACGCGTGAAGGCATCGGCGCTCCGCAGTGAGGATTCGGGCACGGTTCCCAGATCGCCACCGTTACCTGAAGTTTCCGGTTCTTCGGAGTACTTCATGGCCAAGGTGGCGAAGTCGTCGCCGCTGTCGAGGCGGTTGGCGATCATCTGGATCTTCTTGCGGGCATCGGCATCGTTTTGCGCTTTTTCATTCTGATTCTGGGAGTGCGGGTTGGGCACTGGAGTGACGATGATCTGTGCCAGGTGATACTGCGGTTCAATCAGGTTGAACTCGCCTTTGTGAGCATTGTAGTAGTCGGTGATGTCCTGGTCGGTGACGTTGATCTTGGAAGACACTTCCTTGTTCATCACCTTGTCGACGGTGATGGAGCGGCGGATGTCGCGCTTGAAATCGGCCAGGGTAATTTTCTTGTCCGCGAGCCGTTTGTCGAATTCTTCCTGGGTGAAAGGAGACTTGATCTCGTTGTACTTACGGTCCACTTCCTCGTCGGTCGCCAGAAGTCCGAGCTTTTCGGCGCGCCGCATCAGGATTTCGTCGTCGATCATCTGGTGGAGAATATTGAGGCGGAGCGCCGTGGCCTGTTCGCCGGTCGGGGACTGCTGGGCGGAGGCCACCTGGTTGTCGTAATACTTGTCGACGTCGGAGCGGAAGATCTTCCGGCCATCCACGGTGGCCATTACGTCGCCACCCACCTTCGAATTGCATGCGATCAACGTTGCCAGCAGGATCGCTGCTGAAAATGGGGCAGAAACCCGGCCGAAGAACCCGTTTTTTCTCAAGAGCATGTCTCCCGTCTGACCAACAACTTCGCCACAAGCGACAATCCAAGCCGAGGGAGCGGCCCGGCACAGTGCGTCTTTGGGTAAGCCGTTACTTGGAAGCCGGAGCCGGGGCTGAGGATGCGTGGACCGGCACCGGTTGTCCTGCTTCTTTCAGAGCGCTGTCGAGCGCGGCGCGGACCTCGCTGATGGGAACTGCGCCGTCGATCTTCTGGCCATTAATGAACAGCGTCGGAGTCGCGCTCACTCCAAGGTCGTCCGCTTCTTTCATTGAGGCCTTTACAGCATCCTCGTTCTGCGCCCTGACGCAGGCTAGCAATTTCACGATGTCAACGTTGTGCCTCTGCCCCTGAAGCTGCGCCATCCTGTCGATCACGTCCAGGCGCGCGCTCGACGTCTTTTCGTTATCGACTTCCCGTTTGTTAGCGTGGATGTAGTCGGCGAAATCCCAGTAGGCATCGGGGTTCAGCGCAGCCAGGCAGTTTGCATCCACGGCGGCATGAATCGCCCACGGGTGAATCTCGGCCAGGGGATAGTCCTTGTAGACAAAACTGACGCGGTCGCCGTATTCCTTGAAGATTTCCGGAAACAATGTCTGGTGCATTCGTGAGCAGAACGGGCATTCGAAGTCGTCGAAATTGACCACCACGACCTTCGCGCCCTTCGCCCCGCGCGAGGGGCGGCCGGTCACATCAATCTTGCTCATGAGTTCGGTGAAGGGGTCCTTGGTCAAGTCAAACTTGGTTAGCCGCACCATGCTGTTGCGGTCCTTGGAAATCAAGAACTTCAAGTCCTTTGGCCTGCCTTCGCCCTGGTCGATGGTCACAGACACCGCGTCATAGCCAGCTAAATCGCTGCTGGGAGTGATGGCGCCGACCGTGATTTTCACTCCAGCCGGAATGCTATAGAACGAGCGCACCTGACGTTCGATTTTGTGCGCCAGTTCGGGAGGCGCAGATTGGGCGACACAGCCCAGGCAAATCAGGAGCAAGATCAGGATGGAACGTCGGATCGTGGTCACCAGAAACCGCCTCAGCATTGCGAATGAACACTCGATTATCTCATAGCCGATGGGTGCAAAAGGCAGCGTTGGGAGGAGGTGCGTCCTAACCGGCGCGGCGAACGTGTGCGGCGGGAAGCAGGGAATTCATCGATCCGGAGCGGAAACCCTCGAGATCGAGGGTGACGAACTGGAAGCCGAGCGACTTGAAGATCACGGTGAACTGGGCCGCCATGGCGGGATTCAGGGCGCGATCCATTTCTTCGCGGGCGACTTCGATGCGGACAATTTCGCCGTGATGCCGCACGCGAAACTGCCGAAAGCCCAGCGCGCGAATCGCATCTTCGCCCCGCTCAATCACTTCGAGCGCCTCGCGCGTCACTGGGCGCCCGTACTCAATGCGCGACGACAAACATGCCGACGCCGGCTTGTCCCAGATGCGCAGGCCGGCCTGGCGCGCCAGTTCGCGAATCTCAAGCTTGCTAAGACCCGCCGTCAGCAGCGGGGCAGCGACGTGGTGTTGCCGGGCGGCTTGCTGGCCGGGGCGGAAGTCGCCCTGATCATCCAGGTTCACTCCGTAAGCAATCGTATCGAAAGCGTGCGAGGATCGGAGCTCCTCCATCACGGCAAACAGTTCGTCCTTGCAATGAAAGCAGCGTTGGCTGTCATTGCGGGCATATTCGGGTCGGTCCAGTTCGGACGTGGAAATCACTTCCACCGGGATTCCCTGCTCATTGGCAAAGGCGAGGGCGTCGGCAAGATGCGTGCGGGCCAGACTGGGGGAGTCCGCGATCACTGCCAGCATGTCGTTGCCGAGCACGCGGTGGGCAGCCCAGGCCAGGTATGCGGAATCGACGCCGCCCGAGTAGGCAACGAGGATCCGGCCAAGCTGGGCCAGATTTGCCCGGAGTTGGGAATCCTTCGAAAGGGTGCCGTCGTCCATCTGTCGATTCTAATACAGCCGCTCCTGCCGCCTCAGGTTTCCGAACGATCCGATGTTCGCCAGCGTGAAGGTGAAGCGGAAGAGATTTTCGTTGCGCACGTTGGCGATAGCGTAGCGGCGATATTCCAGGGTCACGCCGCAGCAATCCCAGTTATAGCTGGTTTGTGCCGTGGCGAACTGAAGTTGTTTGATTTCAGAATCGAAACCTAAGCTGGCGGCGGCGCTGAATCCGCGCCGGTTGAGTCCGCCGTAGCCGAGGGCCACACGGAATTGCTGGAACTTGCAGGTCACCTGAGTGGTGGCCGAGGCCGACCCGCAGTGGCCAAAACTGGCAGAGGAGCCCGAGGCCGACGGCGCGTTGGTTTGCGGGATCTGCAGAAAGGCGTCGCCACCACCCACCGTGAAGGGGCCGGCGTTGTAGTTGACCAGCAGCGTGCTGGCATTCACGCGGTCCAGCTGAAAATCGTAATCGAGGTCCCATTCGGTGTTGGTGCGGCTGCTGTTTGCGACCCGCAGACGAGACACCACCGGAGAGAGATGCCGCGGTTGAGTGATAAATGCGATGCCCGTCAAGTCCTCGGTGGTGGTGAAGACGTTGCGCTGCCCCGCGACCAGGGCCCCGCCGAAGGTAGGATCCAGGAAGTATTTTTGGGCGATCTCCCAGCTGAGAACTTCCTGCACGTCTGGGCCCTGCGGACATGCCTGTTTTTCGAGGTTACTGGCACGCTGCCAAGGGACCGTCTGCTCTGGGGCTGCCGCGCCGACCGCGATGCCGGTCATATTGGTCTCGCAGTCTTCGATTTGCTTCGTCGTTCGTTTGGCATAGAGCCGGGTCGTGAATCCGTATTCGACTTCGTGGGTATTGCTCAGGATATCGCGATCGTCGAAATGTAGAACGTTGGCGAAGTCGTTCACCCCGGTAACCAGGCGATAGACGGCTCGCGGTTCGATAACGTGCTTCCATTTCCGTCCCAAAAACTCCTTGTCGAAGATCTTCTCCAGCACCGGCGGCCGCAACTCCACGGTTGCGTCCAGAGCTTGGCGGTTGGTGGGATCGGGAATGGCAAGCCCGCCGACGAAGCGTTCCGTGTAATAAGTCTCGTGAAGAGTCAGCCCGGGACGCAGCGACCAACCGTGGAATTGCAAGGGCGCGGAAATCTCTGGAGAAATGTTGACTCGCCCCAGCAGGTTGGCGGTGTGAAAACCGGGCTCGCTGCGCGAAAGTCCACTCACAGACGCGTCGAACGACCAGAAGAATGGCGTGTGGCTTAATGGACGGTCCACGCTGGACGCGTCGACGCTCGGCGCGTGCCAGATCTGGATGGCGTCGAAGATGGGAGGGTTCGTGAGCGTGCCGTTGGAAGCCAACTGAAAGAAGTTCTGGTAGCGCTCCAGCACGCCGCTTAGAAAGTATCCATTCGACCCCTTGGTAAGAAACATCTGCGACTTTACTTCCGAATTGATCGCCTGGCTGAAAGTCTCGTTGAAGGCGAGTCGGAACAGGAAGGAGCTCAGGTAATCGGTGTCAGATACCGCACGAAAGCCGTGAAAATTGCCCTCTGCCGCCAGATGAGCTTCCTGGCCACCTTCGCGCAATACATGCGGCCCGGTACTTGTATTAATGACGATGCCGCGATCGAGCACGCCGAAATAATTCAGGTCAAAATAAGAGGCGTCAGTGGGACGTGCGCGAAACTCTCCCCTTTGGGACCATCCTCGCTTGGAGAAATACTCCGCGCCCACCGTGGCATCCATGCTGCGATTGATATTCCAATAGAAAGAATCACCGACGATGTAGCCCTTGGTAGAAGACTTGCCGGCTGTGGGCACGAGGAATCCAGTCTGTCGCGCCTCCCGGTTCACCGGATGGGTGGCATAGGGAAAGAAGAAAACCGGGAAACCGTGCAGAAAGAATGCACTGTTGGTGATGCTGGCATTGCCTCCCACATCGACCACGACTCTGTGGGCGCGGAACTGCCATTTGGGATTTGGGAGTTCACAGGTGGTGATGGACCCGTCGTAGACGAGGTAATGATCGGGCGTGGTCTTTTCCACGACTTTGCCGTTGAAAGTGAAGGGCGCGGTGGAAGTCAGCACCACGCGATTCCCGTGAAAGCGCATTCCGGTGGTGCCGGTGACCTCGAAGAAGCGCCCGGTCTCGGCGATCAGGTTGTAAGTTCCGCGAGTGGCCCGAATGTGGTCGTCATTGGGACCTCCATCAAGCGTGAAGTGACCCGAGGCCGTGGCCTCGCCGCTGTCGGAGTTGTAGGTGACTTCATCGGCGCGCAGAACATAACCGCGGTAGTGAATCTCGGCGTCGCTGTGTAGTTGGTACAGATCGCCTTGTTTCTCCTGCTTGACGGCGCAGATGACCGTGCCGTCGTTCAGTTGCGTCGCCGCCCGGTTGGCACACGGTGTATTGGAAGCGGGCGCGGTGGTGTCCGCCGGTGGCGGGGGCTCTTGCCCGGCGGAAGTCGTATCCTGATCGGAATTTCCGGCGAGCAACTGGCTGGTTACTAGCGCAGACGCGAGAAGCTGGTGACAAAGGAGGATCGCCGTGATAAGCAATTTAGTGCGAAAGGTCATCGGAAAGAAGACCATCGGAAGAAAATCTGCGGCGGATGAACGCTCATCGGAAGCGGACCTGTCCCCTTCGGCTCGATGGTGGCGGCTTCGTGAAGTTAGCACGCGAATGGCCGCGCGGGAAAGTGGCGAACAAGGCTAGGATTCCAGTTGCTCCGCTTCCGTTGCCCGTTTCGCTTCGGCTGGCGCGATTTTCGCAAGACTGGTTTTCATGGATTGTGTGCGGTGTGGTGCGGTTTGCCGTTGCCATTCGGAGCCCCCTCCCGCTGCCTCCCCACGGTGGCGGCCCGACGCAAGGAACTTCTCCGCGTCTGCGCTGGCGTATGCCCCGATTCCGGATGCAACATTGGAAGCCGGATACGTTGATCCGGAGCCTGGGGATCTGAAGGAAACAAGACTTGCAACCGGCCGGCAAAGCGGAGCCGAGGGTATGGGAGAAAATCCGGCCACTCTTGAGGCAGCAGCGACGTCGTCTGCGACTAGGACTTTGATTCCCGAGGCGGAGCCGACGCCTCATTCGCGAGATGGCGCCGTGCCAACTGGAAGCGTGGCCGAAGAAGTCGATCCCTCCGCCTGGCGCGACGAACTTTCGGCTCGCCTCACCCGATACCGTGCCCGCCGCAAGATACGCCCACCGCGCTACCCATCGCTGCGCCTGCGATTTGACCCCGTCGATTACTCGGCTGACCCCGAAACGCAGTCTGCGGCTTCGTCAGCGTCGACCCTCGATCTGGTGGCAGATCATGCATTCGCCGAGGACGGACTGGACAAGTATGGACGGATGGATGGATTGACCGCGACTCATGAAGAAGTCAGCGAGTCGCAGCCCCGGGAGGCACCACCCGCCGATCAACTGCAGCAAGTCGCTCCGCCCAGGCCCCACTCTGGCGCAAAGATTATCGAGTTTCCCAGGTTTGGCATCGAAAGGTTTGAGGTCGAACGATTCAACTTTGAGCCGCCTCCGCCTCCTCCGGACCAGCTGGCTGAACCCGTGGGAGAGCGCATCCGGATTCTCGAGGTGCCCGAGGTAGAGGCTCCACCTCCGGCCCTGGGCGGAATCACGATTGCGCCCGCCCAGCGTCAGGATGCTGAAAAGCGCCCCGGCATTGACGTGCCG
This sequence comes from uncultured Acidobacteriaceae bacterium, assembly GCA_963819035.1. Taxonomy (GTDB): domain Bacteria; phylum Acidobacteriota; class Terriglobia; order Terriglobales; family Acidobacteriaceae; genus Sulfotelmatobacter. The sequence goes on from CAWFUU010000013.1 coordinate 72,987, forward strand.
CTGCAGAGCGCTTCACTGGCGCGACGCATCTTGGCCAGTCTCGTCGACGGAATCATCATCTTTGCCGCATCTGCGTTGTCCGGCTTCATTTTCTGGAAAGTCGCAACGATCCGGCCGCCGCTGGTACAGATGTTCGGATTCGCCGCCGGCGTTCCCTGTTTGTTCTGGGCTCTCTTTCAGTACCTGCTGATCGTTTACGCGGGCCGCACTCCCGGATTGCGTGCCTTCGGCCTCGAACTCGTCCGCTTTGACGGCAGGCCAGCCAGCCGCTCCCTGCGCCGCTGGCGCGTGCTGGCGTCTTACCTTTCGGCAGCTTCCCTGGGCATGGGCTACGCGTGGGTTTTTCTGGACGAGGATGCCCTCTGCTGGCACGATCGGATCACACACACTTATCTTGCGCCTGGGAAACGCCAGCCCAAACCCGATGGGCTCCCGAAGACCTGAGGCTTCCGCCAACTGGCCGATGAAATCGCACTACCCGATAATCTGCCGCAGAATTTGATCACCGGGTCAATGAGTGCTCTACGAGAAGATCAACAAATGCTTTCGCGATGTGACGCCTGCCCAAGGTCAGTGTCGCGTTTTTCCAGTCGTTGAATGTCGTCAGCGTCCTGAAACGGAAATCGAATGTAACGCACCATCCAGATGAAGATAAGTAACCCGGCCGTTCGCGTTTGAGTGCCGGGAATTCGGATTCGGGCTCCAAGTTTCCTGCTCCAGGCGTTCCCTCCTCACCTGACGCGACGAACCCATGCTGTTCAGCGCTAGACCAACCGCACCGTCCGGCGAAGCCGGGGTGAAGAGGAGAATGCTGTGAAACTGTTTCGAAATGCTTTTTACGCCGCGCTGCTATTGGCGGCCTCCGCGTGCATCGCTCAGACCAAGGGAGACGCAGTGGCCGAGATCCCGTTTCCATTTGTCGTAGCAGAGCATACGCTGCCAGCCGGACGCTACATTGTCTCGCCGGTGAACGGGAACACCTTGAGAATTAACGAATCCATGGACCCGGGCATGTTGGTGCTGACAAATGCAGCTCAGCGCTCTGCGTCCGACAATAGCTCGAAGCTGGTTTTCCACCGCTACGAGGGCACGTATTTTCTCTCGCAGGTGTGGATCACGGGCAATGACCGGGGAAAAGAGATACTTCGTTCGCGTGCAGAACGCGAATTAGCGGCAAGGACAATGCAGAAGGGCAACACCGTGGTGGTCGCCGTTCGGTGACTTCGTATACCACGCCTGGCCCCGGCAGCCAAAACGCCGGGGCGTACTCTTCTCATGCCACCGAGAGGCCAAGAAGTGCCGCGAGAGCACGCGAAGACCTGCATCGGTCCGATTCGAGCCGCCCGCTTAATCGCGTTGATGCAGACGCCGCACCGGTTCCAATGGCGAGTTACGCCAACTTACGATGGCGAACGGCTTGATGTGCTGACTCGCTAAACGGGCACACGCATCCCTTGGAATGTGCCGGTCTCCCAACCGCCGCCTGCGATTTTTATTTGGCGGGAACCGAGAGGTCCTCGAGTCGAGAGCCTTTTTTAGCAACGTAGAAGGCCAACGCCTTCGCAGGCGCGCTGCTGCTGGCGTTCTTGACGTTGTGCACTTCTGCGGCCACCGTGGTGAATGCCTCGCCCGGCTTGAGGGTCACAGCGGGTTTGCCCTGAGCCTCAAACGTCACCGAGCCCTCCTCGATATACACGATTTCGTTGCCCGATTGCGTATGCTTCCCGCTCTCTGCCCCCGGCGGCAGGATGCGCTGCACCAAGATCGCTTCCCATCCCGGCGCGCCTTTCAGTTCCGTTCGCTGCAGAACCGTGCCGCCTTTTAAATTGTCCTGCGCGCTCAACATCCGGCTCTCCAAGACACACAGCACCACGACTACTGCCAATGCGACCCCAAACAAAAAGTTGATGCGCTTCATGGAGCCTCCTTTCAAAGCCAGCGAATACTACCACAGGCAGTACGAGGCTCAATATCCTGATTGGAGAACGAAGCGGCGATTATGCCCGTTGGTGGATGAGTACAATGGCGATGCAACGCCAATCATCGAGCGGTATACGATCTGCGCAGGGCGAATCGGAGAGCATCTGAGGCAGCAGCATGAGCGAAGAAAAACTCACGTTAGACGATGCCGACGGCAATTGTAGGCAGTGCGGAGAGCCCTTTAACCCCCACATAGTGGTCGCCTACGATACGACTGATTTTTCGAAGGGAGGCGAGGTTCGGTGTCCCGTGGCGGAATGCATTTGTTTCCACAGGCTAGACTTTGACCTCAAGACCGCCCCGTAATTCTGCGAAACGGTGTGACACCCGTGGGTCAATTGGTGTAATCGGGTTTATCGACAGCTATAATCGCAAAAATGGCTCGACGACCGAAGCTCATCGCCGCATTCTTCTGTGTTTACCTGGTCGGTATCGCAACTCCATACTTGGTGCAGCGCCCAATCGCTGCTCTTGGACACTCAATCGGAGGAAGAGAAGAGTTTTCGCGAAAGACTTCCCCTGATGGCGTCCTTGATGCAGTGGCAATACAAATCAATCCCGGAGCATTCAGCAGTTATCTCTACCACCTCTTTTTGGTTCCCAAAGGGGCGCATGTGGACGCCACTTAGACCGACTCCCCAATTGTTTACACTTCCGAAGGTGACCCTCTGACGGTCAATTGGGAAAAGCCACACTTCCTAACCGTCACAACTGGCGACTCACATGTACAACTTTTTGCAAATCTCTGGTATTCCAAGCGCGCGCCGGACTACTATGTCGAACTGACGCTGGCGGAGACGGGTAAGCATTACCTTCAGCAAGATGGGAAACTTCGCGGACAACAATGATTGCGCTGTTACGACACAACTGTTGAAGACAGGCCACGTCACAAGCTTGCGCCGTCTATTCGCCTCAGCCGTGGGGTTTTGAGCATCATCAGGATGTTTCGCCGACAATGCGCGATTTCGCGTCGGATAAGAGCAATCACTCGTTGCCGCGGAACTCTGAAATGATTTCGATGGGTCCCACGATGTTTTCATTTAGTTCGTGCAAGTCCTCCGCAGGTATCCAGTATTCCCGGTGGTCTGAACTCCCGACGACGTGAATATCGTAACGATTCATGAACTCAGTTCGCACGGTGAACGTAAGACATATCCTACGAAGCCCGACGTTTCGTCTTTTACGTTCCACTCACGGGCAATCCGTGTCGCGTACTGCTCGCTGAGTACAGGATAGAAAATGGGTTGGTGTGGTAAACGGGGTGGAAAACTCCGAAAGCCTGATGCACGAACAAGCTCAAATTCAGCCTGCCCAACAGGTCGGTACAGAGTCGAGACTTCTGTCATCCAATCCAGAAAATAACGTCAACTGACGAGAAACAGGCGTGGCTGTTGAAAAACTCAATCGCCGGAAAAACTTTGCGATAGGAAGCCCTACAAAACGACGATCTCCATTTTAGTAGACATTTTCTATCTCCCAAATTTCGGCTGTTTTGGCAAAACAAGAGTTTTTCAACACCCACAGGCGATTGCACTTATCGAGATACGGGGGCTATCGCCAAAATAGCTCGGACGTTCCCACCCTCGGCACGAAAATGCCATTTACACGGTGTTCCACTAAGTCTAGGCTGTCGCCTGGACACCCATCGGCCCAGACCGTTTCCAGAAATCCATGGCAGCAAAAGGAAACGACCGGCATGGCATCCCAACCTTGCCCCGAATTTCCGGGCAGTTTCCGGTTTGAGTTCGACGGAGTGAACCGGATTCTGCTGCTCCGACTGAAAGGAAGGATGACCGAGGAAATCCTGCGGGAAATCTACACCGTTGGGAGCAGGTATTGGACGGCCACCATGCCAAATGCGGCGATTGTGGACTGCTCGTCCGTTACTGAGACTACGATTTCCTCCGACCATATCCGGGGACTGGCAAGGAGGAAACCTATGCCGTGCACCGTCGGTCGGCCGCGCATTATCGTCGCCCCGACAACACTCCAATACGGGTTGGCCCCGCATGTTTCAGCTGGGCAGCGAGCATGAGCGCCCTCTTACAGTGGTACACACAATGGATGAAGCGCTCGCGAAACTCGGCATTCAGTCGCCTCACTTTGAGCCGCTGGAGTGACCGTCAGATGGCTTAACCAAGCCATAGAACTCAAAACTGCCTTCAAGTGGCATTGAGCGGCGTGGCGATGTTATGCCAACAAGGCCACAGTTTCCGAATTCTCGTGAGTATGGAGACGAAGCAGTTTGATTACGAATTCCGGCGCAACTGCAATCATCAGCGCAGGACGAGACCCAGCAGCTCGCAATCAGAATCGATTCCGCCTCTCTCGGATGGGCATCGTCGTGCGCGGTGAGTTGTTGTGAGTAAGAACAGCCCGTCAGCAGCAAAACCCAGATCAGAGTCCGCATCTGCCTCTCCTCATCAAGACTTTCTGGTTGAGGCGAACGTGGCCCCAGGCACCGAAGAATTCGTGACTGAACAAAGAGACGCACTCACATGTCGTCAGTCACCCGGCTTTGGATCTGTAACAACAATTTTCGGCATGAGATGAGAAGCGTCGCGCAGCAAATCATCTGAATACAGTACGGGCGCGGCGTCTTGTCAGTTCCCAGAAGTTGTCCCACCTGAACGCACTTGTCCGAGGAGCGAGGGCGGAGCATTCCACTATGCAGGTGTTGCCCGACCGGCAAGCCCCTTCGGGCGAACTGGCCGACGGTCGTAGCTGTTGTTAAAAAGCCATGGCATTCCTTGACTAGGGTGTGGTTGGAGGCATGTAAGGTTTGGCCTCCAAGGGCTGAAAAGCTCCTATCGCGGCCCAAAATTTTCAAGGAAGGTGTTTACCCGTTGATTCCTCTGGTTTACGCTAGTCATCCTATGCGCGTTGCCCAAGTATTCCTTCTCGCGATCGCCACAGCCTCCTGCGTCCGTGCTCAGGACGTCAAACCGTTGGCAGAACGCCTCGCGGTCCAGAACGCGCTGTTCGACGAGCAATACGAAGCCGACCTTCGCAACTTTCCGGAACGCGCGACGGCATTCGGGGACTATCGCTACAATGACCGGCTCGCGGAATACTCACTCGACGCGATCCAACGCCGGCACGAGACCGACCAAGGATTCCTCTCGCGCCTGGAGGCAATTCCGACGACCGGCTTCTCCGATCAGGACCAACTCTCCCACGACTTGTTGGTTCGCGTCTTGACCCAGCGGATTACCGACCACAACCTCAAAGAATACGAGATGCCGATCAACCAGCAGAGCGGCATCCACACCAACCTCGCCGATCTGCCCCTGGCGGTTCCCCTCGACTCGGTGAAGCACTACGAAGATTACATCGCGCGCCTGCACCAGATTCCGCGCGCCTTCACCCAGACCACGGAAGTCCTGCGCGCCGGGATGAAGGACAAGCTCATGCCGGTGCGGTTTCTCGCGGAAAAGATCCCCGTCCAATGCGAGGGCATCATCGCTGCGGACCCGTTTCTGCAGCCGACCAAGAAGTATCCCGCCAGCATTTCGGCGGATGATCAGAAGCGCCTGACCCAGGCCATCACCGACGCCGTCAACACCGACGTCCTTCCTGCGTACAAAACATTCGCCGCTTTCATCCGGACTGAATACGCTCCCCAAGGGCGAACGGCGCTTTCCATCACCTCTCTGCCTGACGGCCAAAAGCGCTACGAGAACGACATTTATGCAAGGACCACGACTCACATGACGGCCGACGAGATTCACCAGCTCGGCCTGCGCGAGATCGACCGCATCGAGGCCGAGATGACCGCGATTGCCAAGAAAGAGGGTTTCGCGGACCTTGCGTCGTTCCGGGCTTCCCTGAAAACCAATCCCAAGTACAAGCCCACCTCGGCCGAGCAGATCCTGGACGATTTTCGTCACTACATCGCGCAGATGCAGCCCAAGCTTTCGGAACTTTTTACTCTGCTACCCAAGTCGCCCGTCACGGTCGAGGCCATCCCCGAATTTCAGGCGGCCGCCGCAACCCACTACGTGACCGGCACGCCCGACGGCAAGCGGCCCGGCCGGGTCGTCGTCGCAACCTCGAAGTTCGCGGATCGCTCGTTAATCGACGACGAGGCGGTCGCCTACCACGAAGGCGTGCCCGGGCATCACATGCAGCTCTCCGTTCAGCAGCAGCTGCAGGGGCTGCCGAAGTTCCGCCTGCACGGTCTCTTCTTCAACGCCTATGGCGAAGGCTGGGCCCTCTACGCCGAAGAACTCGGCAAAGAGGTTGGCTTCTATCAGGATCCTGTCTCCGACTACGGACGGCTTTCTTCTGAACTATTCCGCGCCGTTCGTCTGGTCGTAGACACCGGAATTCATGCCAAAGGATGGAGCCGCGACCAGGTGGTGGACTTCTTCCGCAAGTCCGGCGCCGTTGACGAGCCGACGATTCAGTCCGAAACCGATCGGTACATTTCGTGGCCAGCCCAGGCGCTTAGTTATAAGCTCGGCCAGCTCAAGTTCCGCGAACTGAGGGAACGCACCAAGAAGGAGTTAGGGCCGAAGTTCGATCTGCGCAAGTTCCACGGCGAGATGCTCGACGGGGGGACGCTACCTCTGGACATGCTCGAGGCGCGTACCGACAAGTGGATTGCGCAGCAGAAGGAAAAATAGCGGATTAACCACCACCCGAGAAGACTTCAATGACGGAACTCGCCTAGGCGGACCGGCTCTTCTCCGAGGACAGCCGCGAAAAACTCACCGGAAAGGGGATCTGGGACCCTTCAGACACGGCGCGCGCCCATCGGTTGCGCGGCGTAAAGCGGTAGCGGATCAGCGTCCAGATGGCCTGCCATCCATCGGAGTGGCGAATTTTCTTTCCTTCCACCGCGGACCGAGGAGTGTAGGAGATGGGAACCTCCGCGATCTTCTCGCCCATGCGGCACAGCTTCGCCGTCACTTCCGGACAGAATTCGAAGCGTTGGCACTCCAGCCGTATCTGCTCCAGCAGCGAGCGGCGCACGACCTTGTAGCAGGTGGCCTCGTCGTGGATCCCCGCGCGATAAAGGAGATTCGTGAGATGCGTTAGCAATTTCGCACCCAGAAAAAAGCGCAGCCCTCGCTCCGGGCGATCGGGACGCACGCCGTAGACCACGTTGGCTTTGCGTTCCTCGAGCGGCTGCAGCAATGCGCGATAATCCCGTGGATCGTATTCCAGATCGGAGTCCTGAATCAGCACGTACTCACCCCTTGCGTAGCCCAGAGCGGTGCGTATAGCGGCACCCTTACCGCAATTTTTTTCGTGAAAAACGATCGTGACGTCTTCGAGGGGTGGCAGAGCCTCCAGCTTTTCGCGAGTACCGTCGGTCGAACCGTCGTCCACAATAATGATTTCTTTCTTGACCGGCGAGGCGTGGATCGCCTGCAAGAGGTCGTCCACATGCGTTGCCTCGTTGTACACCGGGACAATCACCGACACGCATCCCTTCCAGCGATCATTGATCGCAGCGGAATTATCGCGCCGACCTGCTGCTCGCGGTGTCACGTCAGGATCCATATCAAGAATGTGCACGGTCAGAGAAATCTATGTGCATAGTATCATCTGAAATTGCTTGATTCGTTGCCCCGAAGCATGCCGCTACCCGAAGCCCCGGTGACCCAAAGCGCAGGCGCTTCCACCCTCCCGTCGGATTCCGTTCGCTCCGCGCGATGGTTGACGCTGTTCTTACTGTTGGCAGCCGGTACAGGCCTGAGGTTCGTGGCTCTGGCCGCGAAACCCTTCTGGTTTGATGAGTGCTTCAGTGTAGAAGTCGCGCAAATCGACTGGCGCAATTTGCTGCACCTGTTGTGGTGGCGCGAAGCGAACATGACGCTCTACTACCTGCTGCTGCGCGGGTGGCTGCATTTCGGGCAGAGTGAGTTTTTTGTTCGTGCTCTTTCGGTCGTGATCGCTGTGGCCACGATTCCGGCCATTTACTGGCTCGCCAGACTTCTTTATAACCGGCAGGTTGCGTTGATCGCGGCCGCGCTTTTCACCTTTAACGCTTACAGCGTTCGTTACGCGCAGGAAGCGCGCAGCTACGCCCTCTTCGTGCTGCTGGCGACGCTATCTTCGGGATTTTTGATCGCCTGGTTGCGCGAGCCGGGACAGCGAAATCGATTGAGCTACATTCTGACCAGCATCCTTGCCGTCTATGCGCATCTGTATGCGCTGCTGCTGGTGGTGGCGCAGTGGCTCGTCCTGAGTCGAATTGGAGTCCCTGACCCCAGTCCGAGTGGCAAGCGCTTTGACTTTGCCGCGCAGATGCGGGGCGCGTGGAAGACGATCGGCGTCGCAGTGTTGCCGCTGCTCATTTTTGTAGTCAAAACTGGGGCCGGGCCGATTCGCTGGATTCATCGGCCGAGCGTTCACGATATGCTGGAGTTTTTCGAGCATCTGGCGGGCAGCGACAGCTGGCCCCTGCTGGCGCTGTATGCCGTCGCCTGCATCGTGGCAGTCGCTCCTCTCGGCAAGAAATTCTTGGCGTGCGGCGAGACGTGGGAGACGTGGCGCGTCCAGTTCCTCCTCGTGTGGTTGCTGTTCCCCGTGGGGTTGACGGTGGCGCTTTCGTTCGCCCGCCCCGTATTTCTAGGCCGCTACATGATCTTTTGCCTGCCCCCGCTTGTCATTCTCGCGGCTGCGGGACTGGCGCGGCTGCGACAATCCTGGATGCTCGCGGCCGCGCTGACCATCATGCTGTTTTTGTGTCTGCGCGGAGTTTTCTTCGTCTACGGTCACGACTTCGATGACGAACGCGATGGCTCGGGTGCCGCCTCCAACTTCATCCTCGATCACACCGAGGCAGGGGACGGCGCCATCTTCCACATCGCCGAAGCCCGCGTGCCCTATGAGTTTTTCCGCTCTGTCCGCGCTGGAAAGAATTCCGCCAGCGCGGCATTCACGCGCCCACTCGGGCCGGAAATCCTGTTCCCCCGTCACGGCCCTGGCCTCGACTATCGCGATTTCACCGGCAAGCCCACGGCAGATTTCTTGCGGACGGTCGCGGCGAGCCGTCCGCGGGTGTGGGTGCTGCTGATCGACAACGGACCACCGGGGAAGCCCGATCCAACCACTGTAATGCTGACTCAAACTCTGCCTCAGTCATTTCCAAAGATGGAGAGATGGCAATTCCCCAGGGTCGAACTCCGCCTCTATAGCAAATAGGGCGGCCGCGCGAAGTATTGAGCAAAAGGAAAAGCCTCCTTCCCGTTGGTGCGCGAAGGAGGCCTTGAACTCCAACAGGAAAGCTCTATTTGGACTGATCCACCGTAATTCCGCCTGCCTGGCTCTGCGCGGCTTTCTCGGCCTTCGCCTTCTTGACGCGCAGCGTTTCATCCACCCAGTGGTCGGCGGTCTTCAGATCGTCGGCCCGGGTCGAGGCATCGTCACATTCCACGTCAGCCTTTTCGCGATACATCAGGTTCATGTAAGCCATCGCATCGTCGTAGTCCGGGCGAAGCTGGATTGCCTTATTCAGGCTGTCGATGCCCTCCGAAATGGCAGGTGCGTTCTTCACCTTCAGTTCGTCGCAGGTCTTTTTCTGATCCTTGTTCTTTGGGTTCAGATGCTCTTCCGGCTTCATCCCCAGCTTGGCACGCTCTTCCATCCGCGGCTGGTAGCAGGCTGTCCAGTCGATCACGCCGACGGAGTAATAGGGCTCGGGATCGTTCGGGTCCATGTCCGAAGCCATACGGTAATACTTCTTGGCATCGTCCCATTTCTTCTGATTGAGGTACAGGTAAGCGACGCCCTTCGCGCTGTTCACCTTTTGGTCGCGAGCGGCACTGGGAGTATCCAGCACCTTCTGATATTCGTCGATCGCCTGTTGGGCCGTGCGTATGTTATCGGGCGAGTCCACGCCGGGAATGTATTGCGAGACAAATGCCGTGGCCAGATACATGCGGGCGTTGATCAATGCGGGATCCAGTTGCACGGCCTGCTGGAAGTGATCGATGGCCTGCTCGTAGTGGGAATTCTTGTAGGCTTCGACGCCTTTGTTGAGTTGGTCACGGGCCCTCAGCTTGTTACAGCCCACCGAGGAGATGAGCGCCAGCGTCACAGCAGCCAGCGTGAACATTCTTAGATTCTGATTCTTATTCATTGCGGTATAAGTCTCCCTCGCCACAGCATCCTAGGCCAAGAGACAGCGGTTTGACAAGTTTCGTCAAGCACGGGGCGCGCGCGAACGGTGCGTTCCCGCGCTGCGGCCCGAAACGATGCGCGCTCCGGGCCGTAGGGACGGGCGCTCTTAGTTGCCCGACTCGATCTTCGCGGTAATCAGGCCAACCTTGTCTACGCCGGCAGCATGGGCGATATCAATCACATTGGCGACGTTGGCGAAGGGGATGGCATCATCTCCCTTCACGAACATGACCTTTTCTGCCCGCTGTTTGTAGATGTCTTCCAGGCGCCCTTGCAGATTGTCCCAGGTTGCGTCTTCGGTGTTGACCTTCACGCCCGGTTCCTGGCCGGGGCCGCGGTCGATCAACTGCACGACGATGGTGCGGTCCGGAGTGTTGTTCTTGGGCGCGTTCGGCGGAGGCGGCTGGGGAACCAGCGCATCCAGTCCTTTCGGGGTAACCGGTGAGATCACCATGAAGATGATCAGCAGTACCAGCAGCACGTCAATGAGCGGTGTGACGTTGATGTTTGCATTCTGGCCTCCGCTCGGGCCGACTGCCATTCCCATTGTTGTTCTCCTCTATTGCCCGGCCGTCGCTGGAGCTGGCGGGGCGCCTGGAGCTTGTTTCTTTTGATCGGTGAGCAAGCCAAGGTCATCGACCCCGGCGGCCCGGACGCTATCCACGACCGACACCACGCCGCCAAACCTGGTGCGCATGTCCGCTTTCACGTACACACGTTTATCCGGCTTGTTGGCCAGGCGATCCTTCACTTTGTTGGTCAGGGTATCGACGTCAATTCGGTCGCTGCCCAAATACACCATGCCGTCTCGCGTGATCGAGACCAGCAGAGCGTCTTCCTTGTCCGCGTCCGGCATTTGTTCCGGATTGTTCACCTTGGCCATGTCCACGCTGACGCCTTTCTGCAGCATGGGCGTAACCACCATGAAGATGATCAGCAGCACCAGCATCACGTCCACCATCGGGGTGACGTTAATGTCGGAGCTGATTTTAGAGCCTTCGTCTCGCTTTGAAATTCCCATAACTGATATCTCCCGAACTTCTCAATCGGCGAGCGTCGCAATCCGCGTCAAGTTGGGAAGGTCCGGTGCCGGAGAGATCCAGCGCCGGACAAGCAACTCATAACGGACACGCCGAGCCGTTTACCGGCGGGCGTTTTATCGACGAACGTCGCCGCGCTTCTTGAGGAAGTAGTCGATCAGTTCGCTCGACGAGTTATCCATTTCCACGTCGAACGCTTCCACGCGCCCGGTCAGATAGTTGAACATCATGACGGCAGGGATGGCGACGAGCAGCCCGATGGCTGTCGTAACCAGCGCTTCCGCGATACCGCCGGCAACTGCCGCCAGACCGGTGGCCTTGGTGTTGGCGATGCCCGTGAAGGCATTCAGAATGCCCATCACCGTGCCGAACAGTCCCACGAAGGGGGCGGTCGAACCGATGGTGGCGAGGCCGCCCAATCCGCGCTTCAGTTCGGCGTGGACGATGGCTTCGGTGCGCTCCAGAGCGCGCTTGGAGGCTTCAATAGTCTCGCCGGGAATCGCGCCCGGGCTGTCCTGGTGGGCCTTGAATTCCATCAGGCCAGCGGTGACGACCTTGGCCAAGTGGCTCTTCTTGTTGCGCTCTGCCACCTTGATAGCTTCATCAATGCGGCCATCGCGCAGGGCGCCCGCCACTGCGGGAGCAAACGCCCGAGACTGCTTACGAGCTGCGCTGTAGGCCATCCAGCGATCAATCATGACGCCGATCGACCAGCCGGACATGATGAACAGAATGACAACTACGGTTCGGGCGACCCAACCCATCTGCTTCCACAGGCCAAGCGGGTCGGTTGGCATGCCGCCGCCTTCCTGGATGATCCAGGTGGCTGCGGCCGGAATGTGACTGAGAATGACACCTACGTGAGCGACCATGAGTTGCTTTCCCTCCTCGGAACTCTATTACTTTACTTAGACACTCTGATGCGGTTTGCAGTGCCAGGCGCTGGCCGTAAAATGAAACGCCGCCGATGCCGCATTCGCGGCATCGCCCATGCTGGCCTGCTCATACCTGGAAGGAGGAAGAGACAGTGACCGAGCCCGGGCTTTTCAAAGCCCCTCCCGGCCACCCTGGTTGGGGTGGAACAGGGAGGGCCAATCAATACACACTTTTTCGGACAACTTCGAAGCACTCAACGACGGGGCAATTTAGCCTCCGGCGAGGGTGAAGTTCACCTGTACCTGGGTCTCGACTTCGACCGGCTCACCATTGAGCAGGTACGGTTTATACTTCCACTGCTTTACGGCCTCAATCGCGGCCGGCGCCAGCATCGGATGCCCGCTGATCAACTGCAGGTTTTCGATATTCCCGTCCTTGCTGATTTGCGCCTGCAAAATCACCACACCCTGAATGCGAGCCTGCCGCGCCAGCGGAGGATAAGAAGGGTTTACTTTCCGGACTAGCAGACCGGACTGCACACCCGACGAGACCCGTACCCGCTGCGGAGTCGCGATCTTAGGCACCGCAACCGGCGTCGAATTGATCATGCCGCCAATCACACCGCCCATCGATCCGCCGGGAACGCCGCCCGGAACGCCGCCCACCACGCCCGTCGAAGCCATGACCGGCGGAGGCGCCTCCTCCTCTTTAATCATCTGAACCTTTTGTGGAATCTTGGTCGGCGTACGCAGCTGGCCGTTCACGATGTCAGTTTGGATTACTTTCACGACCTTCACCGGGGCTGCAGCTGGTGGAGGCGGTGGAGGTGGCGGCGGGGGCGCCACCAAGAATGTCATGAGCTGCGTTCGAGGCAAGGCCTCGGTAAAGATCAGCGGGATCAGGATCATGACACCGACAATCACGATCTGAATTGCGAACGAGACGATCGACGTCCACCCGCGCTTGGTTTTGAGCTTGCCCCCAGACTCGATCAGGCTGTCTTCAAACATAAGTTTCTCCCCTGCTTCAGACCCTACGGAAGCTTAGACACCGAACACTCCCAGTTTGCTCCCAGTTTCGCCGGCACACCCGGCAGGCCATTTGCGCCTGCGCAATGTTCCTGAGCGACCCCTTCTAAGTCCTTACGTAAGAAGGCATACCGCAACAGCCACTTCCAGACCATCCGGTAACTTATTTAGATCTCAATTAACTCTTAACTTTGACTTTTTCGGCTTTGCCGGTCACCAGCGGCGCCACTGGCGGCCGCTTTCCGCGATTAATCCGCCAATCCTGGTAGGCCACCAGAATTGGAGCGGCTATCGCGATCGAGGAATACGTCCCGATTAAGATGCCTATGACCAGGGCGAGGCTGAATCCATGAAGCACCTCGCCACCAAACAAAAAGAGTGCGAGTACGGTAAGGAAGGTAAGGCCCGCTGTCAAGATCGTTCTGCTCAAAGTCTGATTAATACTGCGATTGACGATATCTGACAGTTTCTCGCGCCGCATGAGTTTGATGTTTTCCCGGATGCGGTCAAATACCACGATCGTGTCGTTATTGGAGTAACCAATCAACGTCAGGATGGCCGCGATCACCGTCAGGGAGATGTCGGTGTTGGTGAGCGAAAACGCGCCTACGGTGATCAGCGTATCGTGGAATACGGTCACCACCGCGGCTACGCCGTAAATCCACTCGAAGCGGAAGCCCAGGTACACCAGCATCCCGGCCAGTGAATAGATCGTCGCCAAAGCGGCCTGCTTCCTCAGTTGCCCCCCCACTTGCGGGCCGACGATCGCGACGTCTCGCACCCCGAAATCGGACAGGAAGAAGCCATCGCTCAATGACGCCACCACTGCGGGATCGACCGCACTCTTCAACTGATCGATCGAACTCATCACTCCGCCGAGAGCGCTGTCGCGATAGTTCGCTATGGCCTGAGCCAGTGCTGCGTACTTCTGATCGGCGTCGGTGCCCGCGCGCAACGGGTCCTTGTCGACAAGGTAGTTCTTGATTGTCAAAGAACTGGCGTTGTTCAGGTCGACCTTGCCTGCTGCAGCGTTGGTCTCCAGCGCCTTGATAATGGTCAACTTGCCCTGATCGAGCGCCTGCTCGCTGGTCTCCCGTACATCCAGGTCAATCAGGACTTGATTGGTCCGGAGCTCAGTCTGAATCTTGAAATTCCGCAGGCCCGCGCGATCAAGCTCGGCACGAATCGCATTGTCGTCCGGCGTGTGGGTAAACTTCACCGTCACCAGCGTTCCGCCGCGGAAGTCAACGCCCCAGGGAATGCCGTGCCAGAACAACATCGAAAGCACGCCTGCCACGCTAAAGATCAGGGAAAAGGCGAGAAAATACCACTTTTTGCCAAGAAAATCTATGTTGACGTCGTGAAAGAACTCCACCGGTTGTCTAGCCCCTTATCTATCTATGACTTATCTGCCTTCATCAGCTTCAGCCCCTTGTCATCCTGAGCGAAGCGAAGGACCTATGCAGTTCAGTCCGCGACCAAAGTGCATAGGTTCTTCGCTTCGCTCAGAATGACAACATGTTCATCATAATCGCTAAATACTTAGCGCTTCGCCACGCTGCTTCCGGCTCAAGATCCAGTCGAAGATGAAGCGCGACACGAACACGGCCGTGAACAGGTTTGCCAGCAAGCCAAAAGTCAGAGTGACGGCAAATCCCTTCACCGGCCCCGTTCCGAACAGGAACAGAATCGCTGCGGACACGATGGTCGTGACGTGCGTATCGACGATGGTGATCCAGGCGTGACTGAAACCCTGATCTACCGCGGATGGCGGCGTTTTGCCGTTGCGCAACTCCTCGCGGATGCGCTCGAAGATCAGCACATTCGAATCCACACCCATACCAACCGTCAGAATCACGCCGGCGATTCCGGGCAGCGTCAGCACTGCACCGAAGTAGCCCATGAATCCCAGCAGGATGATGAGATTCAGAATCAGGGCGACATCGGCGTTGATGCCGGCTCCGCGATAGTAAATCAGCATGAAGATCAGCACCGCCGCCATGCCGAAGATCGCTGCGCGCACGCCGGCGCGAATCGAATCCGTGCCCAGGGACGGTCCCACCGTGCGCTCTTCCAGATACTTGATGCCTGCCGGCAGCGCGCCTGAACGCAGAATCATCGAGAGATCCTTCGACTGCTGGTCGTTCATGCTGCCGCCGCTGATCTCGCCGCGGTCGCGGATCGGCTTCTTTAATGTTGGCGACTTCCTGCACTTTGTTATCGAGCACCACGGCCAGACTGTCGCCCACGTGAGCCGTCGTAAAGTTGTAGAATCGCTGTCCGCCTTCGCCGGTCAGGGTGAAGCTCACGCTGGGCTGGCCATTCTGATCGCGGCTGGGCTGCGCGTCGCGCAGGTCTTTTCCGCTCACCGCCGAGACTCTGGAGACCAGGTACCAGGCTTGCCCTTCCGTCGCCACTCCGGGCGCGCTATGCCCCGGAAGGAGAATCGCATCCGGCGGCAGAACCCCGCCTTTATCCTGGAGTGCGGCCGCCTCGCTCGGATACGGCCCGCCGAGCGACTGCTTGATCTCCAGCATGGCGGTCGACTGCATGATGTCTTTCACGCGTGCCGGATCATCGACGCCCGGCAGTTGCACCAGAATCTGGTATTGCCCCAGCCCGTGTTCCTGAATCGTGGGTTCGCTGACGCCAAGCTGGTCAATGCGGTTGCGAATGGTCTCGATGGCCTGCGAGACCGCCTTATTCTTCAGGTCGGTTAGCATCGTCGGCTTCATCGAAATGTTCCAGGAATTGTCGGCGCCGCCATTGATGTCGTACTCCGGCAAATGATCCTGCATGATGCTCAGCAGGTCCGTGCGGGAATTGGCTTGCACACCCTTCAGAACGATGTGATCGGGATTATTCTGCTGATCGGGCTGAGTGATGTCGGTGTAGTCGATCTTCCGGCTGCGCAGTTGCTGCTTCAGCACTTCCATGGCGTTCTGCGCATCCACATTGACCGCGTCGTTGACCTTCACCTGCAAAATGAGGTGAGTTCCGCCGCGCAAATCAAGACCGAGGTGGATGTGATCGGTCATCGCCGTGAGCAGGCCCTGACCGGAGAACTTGTTCGGAATCCCAAAAATGCCGAACACGAAAATCAGCAGTATTCCGAGAATGAGCCCGAGCTTCCAGAGAAACGTCTTGTTCATATGAAAACCGATTGTCATCCTGAGCGCGTTCTTGGCGCGAAGGATCTATGCAGCCCGCCCCCTACTTTGACTTCACTTCATCTTCCGCTGTCGTCACCGACATCACCGAGGCCTTGGTTACTTCCACCCGCAAATTGTCCGGCGGGACGCGCAAGTGAATCGCATCGTCCTTAAGGGCGATGATCGTGCCCCGCAGGCCGCCACTGGTGGTGACTTTGTCTCCTGTTTTCAGCTGGTCCAGCATGCCCTGCCACTTTTTCTGGCGACGCTGCTGGGGCAAAATCAATAGGAAATAGAAGATGGCGAAGATGAAAATAAGGGGCGCGATGCCGAGCCACCCCATACCGCCGCCACCGGTCTGAACCGCCAGTAAGTATTGCATCTTCTAATGTCTGAGCGGACGCGTCCGCGAAACTTCGCCCACGCCGCCTGGCCGCGGGAGCTATTTTTTCACCACGGAGTTTAGATCGACTTCGGCCGGGTTCCTTCTCGTTTCAGGCTAGTTCCGGGGAGGCCATCCTTGGAGACTATGGTTTCGGTCGAGACCAGACGCTAGAAATAAAACCACACTCTTCCCCAAGTCGAATAGAATGCCGTACCCTGCGCATAGTGTCAAGGTAGAAACTCAAGTTGTGGATCGTGTTCAAGACCTGTGCCAGCACTTCGTTCGATGCGTAAAGATGTCTCAAATAGGCCCGCGAATAGCGCCGGCACACCCGGCAGGCGCAATTCGGGTCAAGCGTCCCCTCATCCTGGGCGTAACGCGCCTGTTTAATGGAGACTCTTCCCTCTGAGGTAAAGAGCAGCCCATGCCGCGCGGCCCGCGTCGGCAGGACGCAATCCATCATGTCAACGCCCAGGTTGGCGTACTCGACAATCTCTTCCGGCGTGCCCACGCCCATGAGATAACGTGGCTTATCGGCAGGCAGGTGCTCAAGCGTCGACTCCACGATCTCGCGCGTGAGTTCCCGCGGCTCGCCCACGCTCAGCCCGCCAATCGCGTAACCGGGAAATCCGATCTCGATGGTGCGCAGCGCCGACTCGCGTCTGAACTCTCGGTCCATCCCACCTTGCACAATGCCGAATAAAGCCTGAGTCTGCTCGGCCCGTGTGGGGACGGACGCATTCGTCCGTCCCGCGGAGCGCAGCTCCGCGGTTTCTTTTCCCGAACGTTCAATGTCCGCTCCAGCATGGTTTGAGCTCTGCCCCGCGGGACGGACGAATGCGTCCGTCCCCACACGGGCCGTTCCCGTCCAAGGAACTTCGTGCTTGTGTTCCTCAAAATATCGCTTGCTCCGCGCCGCCCAGCGCGCGGTCAATTCCATCGAAGTGCGCATGCGCTCCCGATCCGCGGGAAATTCCGTGCATTCATCAAACGCCATGATGATGTCCGCGCCTAGCCCGATCTGCGCCTCCATCGCGCTCTCCGGGCTGAAAAAATGTGACGACCCGTCCAGATGCGAACGAAAGGTCACACCTTCTTCGCTGACTTTGCGCAGCTCGTTGAGGCTGAACACCTGAAACCCGCCCGAGTCGGTCAGGATCGCCCGCGGCCACGACATGAACCCGTGTAGCCCGCCCATGCGCCGAACGGTCTCCACTCCCGGCCGCAAGTACAGGTGATAGGTATTGCCAAGAATGATCTGCGCACCCAGTTCTTCGAGTGTGTCCTGCGGGATTGCCTTGACCGACGCCAGCGTGCCAACCGGCATAAACACTGGCGTTTCAATTTCGGCGTGTGGGGTGACCAGGCGTCCTGCACGGGCTTTGCCGCTGGTGGTTTCGATCCGGAAGTCGAGAGGCCAGTCGCGAGGCATGGAAGGGCAATTCTAACGTGCCGGCCGCGAACCCGATGCGGACGGAGGCAGCTTGAACACTTCCAGGTAGCGGCCGAAGGGATGAATTTGAAGCTCAGAAAATTCCGGAGAGCGGCCATGCAGCGCCTCTCCCAGTCCGCTGGCCCAGCCCCCCTGCACGATCCAGACTGTTTCCGAATTCAGGCCAAAGATGCTCTTCATGTCCTGCAACTTTGCCACAAGCGTTTCCACGGTCAGCGCGCCATCGTTGGCGCCGGTGGCCACAATCCGCCGATCATCACAATGGAAGAACTCGAAACCGTCGGCGGAGCGGTCAACATTCAGCGCGCCTTGGCGGCACAGATAGTGCCGCAACTGAAAGCTGGTGGCCCGGTCCGTCAAGATCACATCTTCCGGCGAGATGTTTCCTCGGATGAACTGCAGAGCCTGGTCCATATGTTCGTGGCGCTGCTCGGCGAGCGGGAGCATATCGCGTCCCTGTAGCGTTCCGAAGACCTGGCACATTACGACCATGCCAAGCGCGACCGCCGCAGCAGGACCGGCGCGGTTCCTGGCAATTTTGCTTACGGCGAAGCTCACGCCCGCCAATCCGAAGACTCCCAGAAAAATGCACTGCCGCGTACGTCCGTAAGGATAGAGGCCAGCAATCACGGCCACCCAATTCAGCACAAACGGGATGAGAAGCAAGACTGCAATCAGCCGGGGCGGACGGCCGGTTGCCGAGGAGCCGCGGCGAATCAGCATCGCCACGCCCGCAATAAACAAGAGTGCCGCGATCTGTCCCAGGGCCGTCTGTCCGAACGTAAACCGAAACACGCCGAACGTTCCGCGATACAGAAAGGGCAGCAGGCGATCCCGTCCGGCGTGGAAGTACCAGTCGGAGAGGTAGAAGTCCCCAAAGCGATCAAGCGGTCGCGCGACCGGATACACCGCGCTCAGCTTGGCAATGTGCGTCTCATAAAGAATCGCAGCCAGTCCGACCCCAAGCGCCTGACCAGCCCCCCAATACGCAATCACGCTGGCCGCCGGGCGTTGCGAGAGCATCCGCAGAATGGCGTAGATCCCAAGGCTGGCGGCAAAAAGAAATGCCGAGTAGTGCGACAGCATCGCAAGGTACAAGCAAACGGACGACAACAGCATCATGCGTGCTGAATTTCGGTCCAGTGCCCGCTCCAGAAAGTACGCGGCGGAGAAAGCAAACATCAGCATCCAGCTGTACTGCCGCAGCTCGGCCGACAGGGCGATCATGGGTGGAAGGAACGCGGCCAATATCAGCCCGCACCATCCGGCCGTGCGCCCAAACAGAACCGTCAGCCATTTGTAGAAGACCCAGCAGAAGACCGTTCTCGCCAGCACGCCGGGCAGGCGGAGCATAACGTCAGACGTGCCCAGATGCCTCCAGAAATAAAGCACGAACACCATAAGCGGTGGATGCGCCAGCGTCAGGCTCGCCTTGTAGGCTGCGACCAGCGAGTCCTGATTGGCCACCGAGTAGTGCCAGGCCTCGTCGGTATTGAAAAAAGTTGCCTGCGCCAACCAGACACGCCAGCAAAAACCTAGACCCACAAGTGCGGCAGCAATCAGATCGGGATATTCCCCGACCCGTGCAGCCAGTCGCTCATATCCACCTCGCGGGCCGCCGCTCGAGAGCGCAGGCTCCACGGATAGGTGATTGGGCGTTGGCATTGGTGCGATTGTAGCAACGGAGGGACCGGCACTCAGCAGTCAGCGGGAGAGCTAGGGCGTCATTCGGAAATCGTAACGAGCTCTCCCCGAACCTTTCCCCGCTCCAGGATCAACCTTCCCACGCTGATCGGCAACCTGAAGCGCCGCGGCCCCGCGCTGCCGGGATTGAAATAGAGCACTCCGTTGCGCGTCTCTTGCTTGGGGACGTGGCTGTGGCCCGAGATCACCACGTCGAATCCGGAGGCCTTTGGCCTCAAATCGAGTTGCGCCAGATCATGGAGCACGTAGATGGAGGCCCCGCCCACCTCGATGACTTCGGTCTGAGGCAGCTTCCGGGCCCAAGCCTCTTTGTCGATGTTGCCGCGGACCGCGGCCACAGGCGCGATCGCCGCGAGCTGATCCAGAATCTCGGGAGCACCCACGTCGCCCGCATGGATGATATGCTGCGACTCTCGCAGCGCCGCCAGAGCCTCAGGCCGTAGCAGGCCGTGGGTGTCGGAGATTACGCCGATCACAATGGGAGTACTCTCTGAGACTTTTTCCGCTAATTTGACTTCATGAGTTCGTTCATTTCGGCGTGAGATGGCGCGCCCTCCATCGTCGTGTACGAGCCGAGGGTTTTCAGTTCCTTGGCCAGGCGGCGTAGCAGGCCCAGCGTCGCCCGCATCGGTCCTGAACCCAGGCTGATTCGCCTCACTCCGAGCGCAGCCAATTCGGCCACCGAAGGTGAACCGGGTACGGCAAGAACGTTCACCGGACAGCGAAGATCGGCAACCAACCGTTTGATCGTCGCAGCGTCTCGAAGTCCCGGGACGAACGCGCAGTCCGCACCTGCGTCGCGGAATGCCGTCAGCCGTCGTACCGCCTCGTCATAACGCTTGGCCGGATCGCCCACCTGCAGCAGGTAGACATCCGTCCGGGCGTTGAGCACCAGCGGAACGCCCATTTTCTTGGCAGTCTCGCGGATCGCTCGGATTTTTTCCAGTTGCAGCGGCAAGTCCACAAGCGGCTGCCGGGCATCGCCCGTGGCGTCTTCAAAATTCATGCCCACGGCGCCGGCTTCAATCACGCGGCGTGCGGTGTGGCTCGCATGCTCTGGCTGCTCTCCATATCCGGCTTCGACGCCCGCCGTGACCGACACTTTCACCGCCGCTGCAATCTGTGCGATGGCCCCGATCATGTTGTCGGGAATCTTCTGCCCGTCCGGATAGCCATGCGCAAACGCAATGCCCGCGCTGGTCGTCGCTATGGCCGGGTACCCTGCTTCTTCAATGACGCGGGCGCTGGCTGCATCCCAAACATTGGGGAGCAGCAGCGCATCCGCGCCTAGGTGCATTGCCCGTAACGCCTCTGCTTTTTTGGCTTGATCGAGATTCGCCATGCCGCAGGTTGGATGCGCTCACTGGCGCCCGTTCTTCATCTTTTCTGTGAATCTTCCGACACTCACCACTGCCCGCCCCACCGTACCGCGTCCGATCTCCTGAGAATCGTCCCGGGCACTCACCCGTAGGATATAAAACCGCCCGTCGAAGGATTCTAGTTCCGCCACGGCCTTGATGCGGGCGCCGATGCCGCTGGCAGCACGATGTTCGACATTGATCGACGTCCCCACAGTGATTTCATCGTCCTCGCAGTAAGGCTGCAGCGCGTTAAACGCCGCAGTTTCCATCAGCCGGATCATGTCTGGTGTCGAATAGACGGGCGGCAATTCCGAATGATGCGAGGTCAGAGTGTGGTCGAACTCCACCGTTTCTTCGGCCTCGCCGCGCGCTCCAATAGGGATCTCTCTAGCCAAAATCGTTCCCTCGCCAAAAACGAAATGAGCCAATGATTGTACCGAATCACCGGCTCAAGTCTTTTCCATCCGATCTTCGAGCTATGCCGTTGTGACTGCCAACCGCCGCGCTTCAATCCCATCCAGAGCCTGCCACAACCTGAGCGCGGTCTTCTCCGCGGCATCCAGAGCCGCCTCCGCCAACTCCGGCTTGGCGGCGATCCGGCGCTCGAGCTGGTTGCGCCAGATCCGCGAATGGTAAACATCGGCCGTGGCATGGAGCGAGAAATAGCCGCACGTCTTGTCGTCGGCGTCATACCTCTCGCGAAGACCCACGGCTTTTTCCTTCGCAATGCGCGGCACCTGCGATTCGTAGGCGTAGAAAGCGGCCAGCGCCTCCTCAGGCGAGTCTTCGCTGGCTACCCGATGGAAGTGATGGATCAGCTTCCGAATCTCCGGCATCGGAGTGTGCCACTCCAGATTGCGGCTCGATCCCATGCCCTCGGCAAAATCGAGCCATAGATCGGAGTGCGGGACCGAATCCTTCCCCGGCCGCCCCTCGACTCCTTTTTCATCGCACATGTTAGCCAGCACTGCCCGACGCAGTTCGCCATCCTCCAACCGCAGCCCGAGGGCCGCCAGGTATGACGGGAAGGCCTCGACGTGGTGGTAGTAGTGCTGGGCATATTCGCGCAGATCAGCACGGCTTAACTCACCCGCCGCCCAAGCCTTGTAAAAAGGGTGCCGAAGCAAGTCATACTTATTGATTCGCGCCTCCAGTTGCTCGAAAAACTCAGCCGTATTCATGATGCCCCCGTTGGCTTTGTATTAGGACAACCCAACTATACGGGCGGGTTCGAGGGCCAGCAAGTGAGCGCAATCACCGTAGCCCGCAAGTTGCTAGAATGAAACAAGAAAGAGTCCGATAAATCTGGGGTTCCCGCACAGGTCTGAATGCAGTTTACTGAGCAATTCGACGTAGTCGTTGTCGGCGCCGGTCATGCCGGATGCGAGGCCGCCATGGCCGCCGCGCGCATGGGCTTGAAGACCGCACTCTACACCCTCAACGTCGACCTTATCGCACAGATGTCGTGCAATCCGGCGGTGGGTGGAATTGCCAAGGGACATCTTGTCCGCGAGGTTGACGCGCTCGGCGGCATCATGGGCGAAGTGACCGACGCCGTCGGCATACAATTTCGCCTGCTGAATACCTCACGGGGGCCGGCCGTGTGGTCGCCTCGGGCGCAGTGCGACAAGCAGGCCTATCGCCTGAAGATGCGCGAAGTGCTCGAATCGCAGGCGAATCTGAAGATCAAGCAGGCGGAAGTCGCGGATTTGATCGTGGAGAGCTCTCAACTCTCAGCGGTCAGCTCTCAGCCAGAAAGCGACGATTCGACTGAGAGCCGACAACTCGGAACTGAGAACTCGCGTGGCCGCCTCCGCGGCATCAAGCTTCGCGACGGCCGCACCGTCGGCGCGCAGGCGGTCATCATCACCACCGGAACGTTTCTCAACGGTCTCATTCACTGTGGCGAGCAGCAATATCCCGCGGGGCGTTCGGGCGAGCCGAACGCGGTCCTGCTCGGGGAAGCGCTGAAGAAGCTAGGCCTGCGCGGATGCCGCCTCAAGACCGGCACTCCTCCACGCCTGGATGGACGCACGATCGACTGGTCGCGCTTCCCGGCGCAACCCGGCGATGCCGACCCTACGCCTTTCAGCTTCCGCACCAAGCGCGTCGCCAATCACGACTCGCAGGTACCCTGCTATATCGCCTGGACCACGGCGGAAACGCACCGCATCATCCGCGAGAACGTCCACCGTTCGCCGATGTACAGCGGCCAGATTCAGTCCATTGGCCCGCGCTACTGCCCGTCCATCGAAGACAAGATCGTGAAGTTTCCCGACAAGGAGATGCACCAGCTCTTTCTCGAGCCGGAAGGACTGAACACGCACGAGATTTATCTCAACGGCATGAGCACTTCATTGCCGGTCGACGTGCAGCTCGCGATTCTTAAGACGATCCCCGGCCTCGAAAACGCGGAGATGATGCGCCCCGGCTACGCCATCGAATATGACTCGATCGACCCCACTGAACTTGAGCGCACCCTCGAGACTCGCAAGATCGCCGGCCTGTTCCTGGGCGGTCAGATCAACGGCACCTCCGGCTACGAAGAGGCCGCGTGCCAGGGACTAATGGCTGGCATCAATGCAGCGTTGCAGGTCAAGCAGGAACCTCCGTTGATCCTCGACCGCACCGAGGCCTATACGGCGATTCTCATCGACGACCTGATTTCCAAGGGCACCAACGAGCCCTACCGTATGTTCACCTCGCGCGCCGAGTTCCGTCTGCACCTGCGCATCGACAACGCCGACCGCCGCCTCGCCCCGCATGGCCGCCGCGTAGGTTTGATCTCGGATGAAGCCTGGGCCGATTTTCAATCGAAGCAAGAGCGGCTGGCGCGCCTTAAGAAGGTGCTGGAAACCACGAGACTCACGCCCGAAATGCTGGAGACAATGGAGACCGCCGTAGTGAGCAATGCCCGTGTGGGGACAGCCGCCCCCGGCTGTCCGGCCGAGCAAAGCTCGGCAGCCCTCTTCTCGTCCGCAGTCGGCCAGACGATGGCGCAACTCCTGAAGCGTCCCGAGGTTACTGTAGAGCGACTCGCGCCAGTTCTGAGAGAACTCACTCCCGAGTTCTTCGACCGAGGAAATTCCTCTGTGTCCTCAGAGCTCTCTTCCGAAGTCCGCAACGAGCTGAAGTCGGTCGAGACCGAGATCAAGTACGAAGGCTACCTGCTGCAGCAACAGCGCGCCATGGAGCGCCTGAAGAAGGCCGAGCAGCACTCCATCCCCGACTGGTTCAATTATCACTCGGTCAGCGGACTCTCGCGCGAAATGCAAGAGAAGCTGACAAAGGTGCGTCCCCGCACCATCGGCCAGGCGTCGCGCATTCCCGGCGTGACCCCGGCAGCCGTGTCCCTGGTGAACGTCTACATTGAAATCCAGGCGCGCCGCCGCGAACAGGCGGCTGTAATCTAACGTCTCAGGCAAGATCTACGGATGCGAGTCCTGCCGCGTCCTCAGCTCTTCCGCCAGCTTGAGTTCGCTCTCCGATTCTTCTTTCTTCCCCATGTCTCGGTAGGCCTGACCGAGCAGGTAGTGGGTCGTCGGATTGTTCGGGTCCATGCTGGCGGCCCTTTGCAGAGCGCGCGCCGCCAACTCGTATTCCCCTTTTTTCTCCAGCACTTTTCCCATGAGGATATAGGGCCCCGTGGAAGTCGCATCCAGCCAGATGGAGCGCTGCAGCAGGCGCTGCGCGTCTTCAAACTTTTGCACTCGCGAGTAGGCGTCCGCCAGTTTGTAGTAGGTTTCTGCGTGCCCCGGGTTGATGGCCAACTCCTTCTGAAACTCTGTAATGGCTTCCGGGACGCGGGACTTGTACAGGTACAGCTCACCCAGCAGAAAGTGAACTAGTGGCAGCTTGGGATCGAGGGTCGCAGCTTTCTGCGCGTATTCTTCCGCCACCGGATCGTGTTCCTGCCGCAGCAGCATGCGCGCCGTGAACAGGTAGCTCGCCGCCGAGTCTGGGGGCACATCGAACATCTTGCTGAAAGACTTGCGGGCGTGATCGTAATCTTTGGTCTGGATATAGGAGATGCCAAGAATGTAAGCGGCGTCGACATTGGCGCGCGGATACCAGCTCTGCACTTTTTCCAGCAGAGGAATCGCCTCCGCTGCATGCCCGCCCAAGTAATACGATAAACCCAGCAACTGGGTCGCCTCGCCGTTCCCGGGATCTTCGGCGGTCGCCTTCTTCAGGTACTCGACCGCCTTCGGTAAGTCATTTTTCTTGTAGAACGCCGTCCCCAGTTCCAGGGCGAGGCCTTTGGTCATGGGATCCCGGGCTTCCAGAGTCTGCAACTGCGCGATCGCCTCGGGTAGCTTCCCTTCCTGTTCAAGTTTTCGCGCTGCGGCAAACTCCGCGGGAACATTGGCTGAAAGCTGTGCTGCAGGAGCCGAAGGCGCCTCCGGCGGCGTTGCCTGCTGCGCCTGGCCCGTGACCGCACAGGTCCAAAATAATCCCGCCAGCCACGCTTGCCGAATTTGGAATAACTGCTTCACTTCCATAACGAGATTAGAGCACAGACTTGCCACCTGGCCCGCTGGCAGCGGTCACCGCGGCCTCATCTCCTTCTGCAAGGCGTCTAGATTTTCTTTTGCGATTGGCTGATTGGGATCGATTTGCAAAGCGCGCTCCCAATGCGACTTCGCTTCAGGAAACCGCCCCAACTGCGCCAGGGCCGCGCCGAGATTCGCCTCTGCGTTGGCGTCTTGCGGCTGCAACTGCAGCGCAAGCCGGAATTGCTGAGACGCCCCCTCGAAATCGTTCTGCTGCGCCAGCGCAAAGGCAAGGTTGTAGTGAGCGTCAAAGTAGTCAGGCCGCACCTTCAGCGCCGCCTGCAAATATCCCACTCCCCGCTCGGCGTGTCCCACTCCCACCAACGCGGCTCCCAGCGCATTATTTGCCGTAGCGTCCTCGGGACGCAGGCGCACGGCGGCTTCGTATTCGCCGATCGCGGCGTCCAGCTTGTCTTTGGCCTGCAGCATCGCCGCCAGATTGTAGTGGGCTTCGAAGTCGCCGGGATTCTTCTCTATGTTGTGGCGCGCCAGCGCTTCCTGCAGGGTCATGCGCGGATCGCCCTGCGCCTTGTCGAAGTTCACGGGCAGCACCTGCAGCCACAAATGGCACATCTCATCGCTGGAACGATTTCCGCCGACCACGCGCGCCGGGGGATGATTGGGGTTCATCGGATTCTCATCCGAGTTGTCATAGACATAGCGCAGGCTTACCGTCGTCCCCTTGGGCAGACGCACCGGCTCGGCATAGCGATAGACCGCCTGCCAGTTCAAGTTCCAGTGCGGAATGTGGATGAGGGTCTTCTTCGTGCCGTCTGGCAGCGTCGCAAAGGCTTGAATGTCTCTTCCCAGATAGTGCGCGTGCGGATAAATCGCCAGCAGATCTACGTCCAGGGGCAGAGTGAACTCATCGGTGACCGGAAAATCTTTCTGCCCAGCCGGGATATCGAGCTTCAAATCGTTTTCCAGTTGCAGCAGCATGGGCAGTTTGGTCGCCGCATGCGGCGTGAAATAGAGCCCGATGCTGGGCTGGATCACCTCCGGCTTTCCCGACGGCTGCAGGTGAGTGTTGAGGATCAAATCTGTGCCCGGGTTGAGGCGCAGCGCCATTCCCTCCGGTTCGACATAAGGAATCGTCCCCGGCTTCCAGAAAAGCAGGTGGCTGTCCGGATCAAATGCCTGCGACTCGATGCGGATCTCCATTCCGCCGAAACCCGCTCCGGGCGTGGTTTCGCGGTGGCGGAGTGTTTCTCCGCTGTCGACCAGAATGTTGGCGTGGTGTACGTAACGCTTATCGCCCGGACGAATCTCCACCGCTTTCACCCAGCGCGTTTCGTGGATGGAAACGGGAAAAATGAAGTTCCAGTAAGTGTCGGTTCCTTGCGGCGGAAGAGTCAGCGGCTTCTCCGCATTGAGGATCAGGTCGGGCTGTCCCAGCCGCCAGCCTTCGACGAACTTGGGCTGGTGAGGCAGATCCGCTGCATCGCCTTCCACCGCTCCCTGCTCGACCCAGCGCTGAATGAGATTGATTTCGGCATCCGGCAGGCGCAGGTCGTCCGCGAACTTTAATTCCTGAGGTTCCGGCAGCCAGGGTGGCATGGCCCGCGACCGCGTCACATCCGCGATCTGCCGAGCGTGTTTCTTCGCGTCCGCATAGGTCAGCAGAGAAAAAGGTCCGGCCTCCCCCGGGCGGTGACACATGGCGCACGAACGAAACAGGATGGGAGCGATGTCGCGATTGAACGTCGCCGGAGCGCCGGTACTCCCGCCCTCTGGGGAAAGGCGCGGGGATGACTTTGCAGAGAGCACTCCCATCGCAAAGGCGCCGGCCGACAGAACGATGGCCCAAGCCGCCCGCCACCCCCGGCAGTTCATTCCAGGTCCGAGATGTAGCATCCCACTCCCCTGACTTCATTGCGGGCCACGGACTTGCCCGCCGACGCCGCGCGGATCGCATCTTCCAACTCATGCGTCGTGGGCGCAGGGCGCGCGCGGCTCAAATCGATGTACCAGTCGTCGATTCGTCCGTCGTAAACCAATTGACGATTCCGGTCGAAGACCGCAACTTCGGGAGTGATCTGCACGTGGCTCAGCCTCACCAGGACGCGCTTAGGATCCCGCAACGCTGGCACCCGATAGCCGTAGTCGGCAAGGTATTTGCGAATGGCTTGCGGCGAATCGCTTTTATCTGGATCAACCAGGTAGAATTCCGCGCCATCCGCATACTGCTTGCTGATCTGCTGAACGGCAGGGGCATAGCGGCTGGAAACCGGGCAGTCCAGACGTAGAAAAACCAGCACCACAACTTTGCTGGAGTCACGAGCAAGCGGATTCACCGCGTGTCCGTCGAGATCGAGGACAGTCTGCTGGGCGCTGGCGAGGCAAGAAGAGACCAGCGCGATGCCAATCGACAACATGATCCGAAACCGGAGTCTGCCCCACCCCATAGAATCGCAGCGCGTACAGGACCACTCAGGATTCTAAGAGTCTCCGCGATGAGTGTCCATCCCGCCAGGCGGCGCCGCCCTCTCGGTAACTGTCTGGCCTACAATGTCCGGAGCATGATTGCTCACCTCCGCGGAAAGCTGCTGGCCAAGCATCCCAACCAGGCCGTCGTTGAGACCGCCGGCGTCGGTTACGACGTGACGATCAGCGTACCAACGTTCTCAGATCTGCCGGCGTTAGGGGCAGAGGTGGCGCTCCACATCCACACCCATGTGCGCGAGGACGTCATCGCGCTCTACGGATTCCTGCGGCCGTCGGAGAAGTTGTTGTTCGAGAAGCTGATTACCGTGAGCGGCATTGGCCCCAAGCTGGCCATCACGATCCTCAGCGGCATGGCCGCCGATGAAATGGTGGGCGCGATTCGTGGTAACGATGTTGCTCGTCTCACCCGGATCCCCGGCATCGGAAAGAAAACGGCCGAGCGCATGGTGCTGGAGCTACGCGACAAACTCCCGGAAGTTTTGCCATCCTCGGCGCCGGCCGTTCCAGCCATGAGCGCGACCGAAGAAGACGTACTCTCGGCGCTGGTAAATCTGGGCTATCAGCGCGCCGCGGCAGAAAAGGCCCTCGCCTCTGCGACGAAGACTGGCAAACCCGCTTCGTTTGATGCGATTTTTCGGGACGCTCTGGGCGCGCTATCGAAGTAGCGGCTATTTCCCGATACAGAACGTGCTGAAAATTAAATTGAGGATGTCGTCAGTCGTAGTCGCGCCAGTGATGGCGTCGAGCGGCCGCAACGCGTTGTAGAGATCGAGCAGCAGCATCTCGTGTGGAACTTCCCCGGCGATGGCAGTCTTCGCCGCATCCAGCCCAGCCAGCGAATCTTTGATCAATCCCTGATGCCGAACGTTCGTAAGGAAGCCAGACTCGGCCTGCTCCCCAGCCTCTCCTCCGACATGACGTAGGATCTCAGCCCGAAGCTCGGGAATACCCTCTCCGGTAACCGCAGAAGTGCGAACCCGCTGACTACCGACTGCTGACCACTGACTGCTGATCCCCAGATCGCTCTTGTTCCCCACCACAATCACCGGTCGGTTTTCGGCCTGCCGCAGAAGTTCAGAGTCTTCCGCAGTCTCGGGTTGCGACGCATCCATCACGACCAGCACCAGGTCGGCATCCACCAGCGCCTCCATTGATTTCTGAATACCGATGGACTCGGCCTCATCGAGCGCCTGGCGAATGCCGGCCGTATCGACTAGCTTCACCGGAATGCCGCCAATCGCGACCGTCTCGCTGATCAAATCGCGGGTGGTGCCCGGAGTCGCAGTGACGATGGCGCGTTCGCGCTCGACGAGCCGGTTGAATAAGCTGGACTTACCCACGTTCGGTCGCCCCACGATCGCCAGCGTCAGTCCTTCGTGGACGATCTTGCCGTAAGCGAAGCTGGCGCTGAGCTGTTCCAGCGGAGTGCGAACCGCACCCAGGTGTTCGACGATCTTCGCATCCGGCAGCACCGAAATATCGTCTTCTGCGAAATCGATGCCCGCCTCGAGCAGCGCGATCAGTTGAACTAGTTTTTGCTTGATCGGCTGCAAGCGGCGCGACAGCGATCCCTCCAGTTGCTGCGCCGCCACCTTGGCCTGATACAACGTCTGCGAATCGATCAAATCGCGGACTGCTTCCGCCTGGGTCAGGTCGATGCGCCCGTTAAGGAAAGCGCGCATAGTGAACTCGCCAGGCTCCGCCAGACGCGCTCCCGCCGCCACACACAGTTCGACGATGTGCCGCAGTACAACCGGCGATCCATGCGCCGAGATCTCAACAATGTCGTCGGTAGTGTAGGAGTGCGGCTTCGCAAAGTAAGTCACGACTACTTCGTCGATGCGTTGAGAAGCCTCATGTGGCGCGGGCGCCCCCGCCCGCGTCTGGCCGTGAGATGAAGTGCCGGCAGCATTCGCCGAGCCTTGCTCGGCCGGACAACCGGGCCCGGCTGCCCCCGCCTGGACCTTGGTTGCTCCCGGCATCTCGCGGGCGGGGGCGCCCGCGCCACATGGCTCGACTAATTCGCCAAACACTGCCCGCCCATGATCTAACTCATGCTTCACCCGCAACATCGTCAAGGCGATCTCACGCGCCCTAGCCCCAGCTAACCGGACCACGCCAATCCCGCCTGCGTCCGGGAGCAGTAGCGATCGCGACAATCGTATCGTCCAGGTTCACGCGCCGATTGTAACGGGTAAACTAAATTGGTCGTTAGTCGCTAGCCGTTAGTCGTTAGCAAAACCGTCGGTCACGTTTCACCAACGACTAAGGACCAACGACTCTCAGGAGCACCAAAATTGTCCGTCGCTGACGAACTCTTGAAAGCCAACGAAAACTTTGCGCGCAATTTCACGCTAGGCGAACTCTCCGTGCGCCCGGCCCGGCATGTGGCCGTCCTGGCCTGCATGGATTCCCGCATCCTGTTCGAGCACTGCCTGGGCCTGAAGCCGGGAGACGCGCACATGATCCGCAACGCGGGCGGCATTGCCACCGAAGATGCCCTGCGCTCGCTGATCGTCTCCCACCACCTTCTCGATACCCAGGAGTTCATCATCATCAATCACACCGACTGTGGCCTGTTGAAAGTACGGGAAGAGGAACTGAAAGAGCGGCTCGCCAAAAAAATGGGAACGACCGCGGAAGAGCCCTCCCATTTCCACGCCTTCGACGATCTCGAAGCGAACGTGCGCCAGCAGATGTGGCGCGTGAAATCGCACCCCTGGATCCCGAAGCACATTCCGGTGCGCGGATTTGTGTATGACGTGAAGACCGGAAAGCTAGAAGAAGTTAAATAGGGATTCAATCGGAAGCGGCGACACCCGGGTTCATGTGGGGACAGCCGTCCCCAACTTATCTCGCCACGACCTTCTCAATCTCCGCCCGCAACTCGCCGTACGGCAGCGCCCCGGGATGGTACATCGCGACCTTTCCGGCGCGGTCGAGCAGCACCAGCGTCGGCGTGGTCGAGGCCCCGTAGGTGTCGAAGTTGTATCGGCTGATCGGCACGGGCATGTCCAGCAGTCCCGAATAAAACCGGTGCCGCACCGCGTCGATATACATGAGTTCGTCGCTGGCCTTGGCGTGCTCGATCTGCGCGGTGTATCCATAGAGTCGCGTCGGCCCGATCACTCTTAGTCCCTTGCCGGCAAACTCCGAACGGAGCTGCGTGATGATCGGTGCCTCCGCTTTGCAGTCCCCACACCAGTGCGCCCAAAAGAACAACAGCACTGGAGACCCCTTGAGTTCGGCCGCGGGCGGCAGCTTCGCGCCCAGCGACTGATCGGACTTCAGCGCGGGCGCCAGCTTGCCTTGCAGCGAAAGCAAATTCAGATTCTTCTGCAGCCGGTCGTGAATCGAAGTATTCCCGTACGTCCGCAGCGCCGCCTCGAGCAACGCCACCGCCTGCATTCGCTGGCCGCGCGCCGCCAGCACGTGCGATTGCACCTCAAGCGCCGCCCCCAGCGCCATGGGCAAGTGCGAATCGGCATCGAGCGGACGCTGCTTCAGTTGCTCCAGCACAAGGGTTTTCGTCTGCTTCGCATAGGTCGCGGCCTGATCGTACTGGCGCTGATCGAGCGCCGCCCGCCCGAGCCACGAATAGGCCTCAAGATATTCCGCAGTGACTCCACTCCCGTTGCGGTAGGAGTTCAATTCCGACTCCGCCGCCGAGAAATTGTTCTGCAGCAATGCCATGCGGACGTCGTCCACAATCCCGGCCCGAGCGGCCGCGGTGAGCAAAAGTGAAACCAAGAGAGCTCGAAATCGCATTCTCAGATGATGAGTGTTTTCCGAAAAAGTGGCAAATTTGTGTTTTGCAATGTGGCCAACCACCACCCCACAACATCCACCATATCAATTGTTTAGCCACGGTTTGTAACAAATTTTGTAGCTATTACGGTGCACTTCCTTTACAATCAAATCGCGTTTGATCTTTAGAGTTCCTTCGCAGTACAAGCATCTCCGCTTAACCCAGCGCGTGACCTGCCTGCAGAAGACCCGAAAGTTTCAGCGCTACATCAAAGAAAAAGGAACAGTGCATCAACATGGAAACAGGAACAGTGAAGTGGTTTAACGACGCCAAGGGCTACGGTTTCATCAGCCGCCAGAACGGCGAGGATGTCTTCGTGCATTTCTCCGCGATTCAGGCCAGCGGCTTCCGCAGTCTGCAGGAAGGTCAACAAGTTCAATTTGACGTGGTCAAGGGCCCCAAGGGCTGGCAAGCTGAGAACGTCAAGGGCGTCTAACACCGCTTCCGAGTAACAATTCGAAAATGAGGGCGGCCAGCAATGGCCGCCCTTAGTTTTTTCCGCAGTTTTTCCGCTTCGTTTTTCGGTCCAACCGCTAAGGTTGCTGGCTGCGCATCAGCACCACGTCGGAGTCGGTGTGCCCCCGAACCATCGCCAGTTTGCTCCCGTCGGGGGACCAGTGATAGTCCCAGATGTGCTCGGCTTTGAATGTCGTCAGCGCCTTGCCCGGGGAGCCGTCGAGCGGCTGCTGCCACAAGTTGTCGGCGCCATTTTCGCGAACCACGTAGATCAGCGACTTGCCGTCGCGCGAGAATTGGATCAGATTTGCCGCCCGCGGCCGCTGAAAGCCAATCAACTTAGGCGCACCGCCCTCTTCGGTCGGGACGAGGGCAATCTTCTCCTCGTGCCCGGCGGCGTGGTCAATCGTGGCAAAAGCCAGCGTGTGGCCGTCGGGAGAGACGCCGAAGAAGCCCGCCGCTGCCAGCTCCGACACTTTTCGCGTCGGGCCTCCATCAATCGGCACCCGCATCACCCGGCCTGTTCCGCCGTCGAGGTAATAAACCGAGCGCGAATCGGGGGCGCACACCGGAAAATTATCCTGCTTGCCCTGCGTGAGTTGCTTCAGGTTTCCGCCGGAAGTGTCCGCCCGCCAGACGTTCAGGCTGCTGGCACCGCCCCGCAATCCGAGAAGCAGCACAAGGTAGTGGCCATCCGCACATTGCCAAGGATCGCCTCCCGCCGAATCCTGCTCGGTCGCGAAAGAGCCCTTCACTCCTGAATCCGGGTTCACCCAATGCAGCTTGTTATCTTTGTCGTAGATCAGGCGTCCGTCGTGCGTCCAGGTAAAGTTGGTAAAGGTGGCCGCCGATGCGACTTGCCGCACGTCGGCACCGCCTGACGTAGCCGACATCACTTCCAGATTCCATCGCCCCTCGCTGAGCACCGTCGCCAGCACCTGCCCGTTCGCCGCCACACTCAAGTCGGAATAGTCGTTCGTGTCCCGCGTGACCGGGTCCATCCTGCCGATGGGATAGATGACAAAAACAATCTGCTCCTGGGTGAAGTTCGAAGACCGGCTCCGCTCCAGGGCCAGCAACCCGTGTCCGTCGGGCATCCAGATGGCCGAAATGAGCGCGGAGTCTGAGCTGAGCACCGGGTGCTGTTGGCCGTTGCGGGCATCCACAGCCGTGAGCCCGGTCAGGGCATCACCTGGCTGATTCGCGACGCACATAATGGTCGTGCCGTCGGGAGACCAGGCTGGATTGTAGAGCGCCTGCCCGTTCGGTCCGCTGGCCAGCACGGTCTCTTCGCCGCGTTCGAGCGAGCGCACGATCAGCCGGTATTTCCCCGGCTCCGGATTATCGTGCCGCATGAACGCGATCTTGCGCCCGTCGGGCGAGAAGGTAATATTCGAATCCACGTCCTCCGCCAGCCGCTCCGGCGTGCCCCCCAGCAGCGGCGCACGGTACAAATACTTCAACTCCGTATTGCCTGGATCACTGCGTACGAAGTAAAGATAATTGCCGTCGGGAGAGAAGCGCAGGCCGTTGTAAGCGACGTCGGCCGGCGACTGCACCTGCGTATTGCTATTGGTGGGGACGTTGCGAAGCCACAAGCTGGCCAGTCCGCTGCTGTCCATCATCAGGCTAAGAATATATTTTCCATCGGGCGAAATCGCCACCTCCGCCGCATTGCCCTCCTCGGTGAGCTTGGTCACCGTGAAATTGCGGAACGGCCGCATCGGATGCCGCGTCACCAGCGAATAGATCCCGTATCCCGCTGCCAGAAGCACGAGGATTCCCAGGAGCGCGACGAATCCTGTTCCCAGCTTGTGCTGTCTGGCCTCGACAACGATAGTCGAGCTTTGGGACGGACTAGACACCGCGGCCACGGGCAAGGCGGAGCCGGATCCTGACGCAGCCGGTCCGGTCGGAACCGCAACCGATGCCGAACCGGAGGTCGCAGCCACATTCTTCCTCCCCGACTCGACATCGCGCTTCAGCCGCTTCAGATCGCCGCGCAGATCAGCAGCCGACTGGTAGCGCAGCTCGCGATCCTTTTCCAGAAGCTTCTCGATGATCTCCTGCAGCTTGGGCGGCAATGTTGCATTGAATTGCAGCGCCGAAGCCGGATCCAGTTCGAGAATGGCGTGAAACACCACCGCCGACGTCGCGCCCGAGAAAGGCAGCTTTCCGGTCGCCATCTGATAGATCACCGTGCCGAGCGAGAACAGATCCGAGCGTGTGTCGAGTTCCTCGCCTCGCGCCTGCTCGGGCGACATATACGAGATCGTGCCCACGGTCGAGCCGGGACTGGTCAGGTTCGCGGGCCGCGGTGAGTCTTGTGTGGCGCCGATCGTTTCCATCTCCAGTTCAGGACGGGCCAGCTTGGCCAGACCGAAATCGAGCACCTTCACCTGCCCGCGCTGCGTAAGGAATATGTTCGCCGGCTTGATATCGCGATGGATGATGCTCTTGGCGTGCGCGGCGTCAAGCGCGTCGGCCAGTTGGATCGCAATGTCCAGCAGCCGGTCGGTCGGCAGCGGCCCGACCGTGCGTTTCTGATCGAGACTCTGCCCGTCCAGCAACTCCATGGCAATGAACGACTGGGGCTCCCCGCCTTCGCCCCCAGTATTCTCAACCGCATAAATCGTGCAGATATTGGGATGATTTAGCGCCGAGGCCGTGCGCGCCTCCAGCAGAAAACGATCGAGAGCATTCTGATCGCGCAAGAGTTGCGGCGGCAGAAATTTCAGCGCGACCCTGCGCCCGAGAGTGAGATCCTCGGCCTCATACACAACCCCCATCCCGCCGCTGCCCAACCGGCCGATAATGCGGTAGTGCGAGATGGTCTGGTTGATCATGAACGCGGAAGCGTCGTTACATCTTAGGTGGGTTAAAAAAGGCAGTCAAACCTGGGTAATGCGGCGGCAGGCTCAAGTTTGCTATGCCGCCGAACCTTCTTCCGCAGCGCTCACGGAGTCAAAGAAAGCGAAGAACTGATCAACCCGCGTAACTTTCAGCGCGTCGCGAACGCGATTGCAGACCCCGGCCAATGCCAAGCGCCGTCCCGTGTGCTGACGGGTGACGTATGCACCCACCAGGGCGCCAATACCCGCTGAATCGGCGTACGGAACGTTGGCAAAATCAATCACCAGAGTTTGCGACTGATCCCCCCGAACCATGGCCTGAAACTCGAACATCGTGGTGAGAACCAGCGGGCCATTCAGAGTCAGAACGCGATGCCCAGGCCGGCTTCCCGCTTGATCCGTAATGCGAAGGACCTCTTGCGGCATGCGGAAAATATTAACCTCTGCGTAACAATGAATTGTTAACGCAGGGTTAATTATCCGAAAAGGTCCCTCCGTCTCTTCACTTCGCGGCCGGCAGCGGCTGGTTCTGTTCCTTCTCCAGCCGCTCCACCATCACCTTCGGCAGTCCGTGCAGCAGTTCAAGAAATGCGGCGTTGGTCCAACCAAACCCGACTACATTCATTTCGTAGCCCAACTCCACATGCGCTTCCGAGGACCGCGTCACCACGTTATATTTTTCCCGAATGTTGCCGTCGCGCCGGAAATTTTCCGCCACCATCGACAGGAATTCATACGAGATGCGATCGGCGTCGGCGTTGTACCCATAGCGCCGAAGGCCCCCGATGGCCACCATCTCAATGTTCCCCCATCCGTAGGGCAAATCCCACTGTGCGCCCGTCTCTTCCGTGCTCATCGGCAATCCGCCGGGCTGCTCGAATTTCCTCAAGTTATCCGCCACAGCCTTCGCCTGCTCCGGCGTGGCCAGCCCCGCCCACAGCGGATAGAACGTCGACGCATACCGGTACGTAGACATCTGGCTCGTCTGCAGGTTGTAATCGAAAAACAACCCCTGCTCCGCGTTCCACAGATACTTGGTGATCAGCTTTTTGCGTTCTTCCGCCCGCTCGTTCCACCTGTCCACGTCGTTGCTGCGACCCAGCCATCGGCTGATCCGCTCCAGATCCTTCTCCGTCTTGTAGAGCAGGCTGTTCAGGCACACAGGTGCATAGTGATGCGTGGCCGCGCCAAAGGGCCCGAAGCGGAAGCTCACATCGAACCCCGACTCCCGCATCGACCGGTCGCCTTTGTAATAATCCGCGCTGAGTTTGAACTGCCGCGCCTTCTCGCATTCCGGACGTGCCATCGTGAGCGCCACATCGCAAACCTGAAGCGAATACGGCAAGCCCGCCACGGGTCGCGCTGCCTCCTCATGTTGTTTGAACTCCACCACGTAGTCGTTGGCCTCGGCCGGATGAAAAAAGAAATATCCCGCCACCTTGCGGTAGAAGCCGGTCTCGTCTTGCAGTGCCTCGGCCGGCGGGCCTTCGCCGAAGTCGTAGTAGCGGGACAGTCCGGTCTGCCCGGCCAGATGCGGATCTCGTGTCCACATCCCGTAGTCTTTCTCGAGGTCGGCATAGGCCCGTTCGAGAAAAGCCCGGTCCGGGTGACCATTCTTCTCCATCGCCTCATACACGTCGACGAACATGGAACTCAGGAACGGCGGTTGTGAGCGCGTCAGATAGTACGTCCGGTTGGCGTTCAGCATTGCGCCGTAGTGCTCGATCTCAAAGAAAAAGTTTTCGACCATGCCCCGAGCCAGTTCGGTGCGCCCGGCCTGCAGCAGTCCGCGAATAATGAAGTAACTGTCCCACCCGTACATCTCGTTGAAGCGTCCGCCTGGAACTACATACTTATGTTCCAGATACAAAAGCCCGGGTGGCTGAATCTTGCTGGCATCAATTTCGCCGAGGCGATGAATCTCAACCGGCAAATGCTCGACATGCACATTGCAGTCGGCTGCCAGCTTCTGCACCGTCGGCGGATCGGCAAAACCTGCGGGCAAATACAGCACCGGCGCTGCTTTAATTTTCGGATCGACGATGCTCTGGCAGTCGGTCATGGAGCGGGTCAGCGTATCCCATGCCGCAGAAATGTAATCGAGAACCGGCTTCAGTCCTTGACCTTTGGGGGCCGTCTCGGCCGGCGAGTGTTCGACCGAGGCCACGCAAACCACGACGAGGATGAGACATCGGGCAGCGGAAGTAGGCAGGCGACGAAACGTCATCGAACGAAGGCTCATAGGTTCATGGGAAGAGCTTCGCCATCATAAACGCGCGGGGCGACCTTCACAAACCAGTTCGGAAACGTTTCCGTTTATCCGACTTTTTTCGGCCACGAGGCCGATCACGGCCTTTTTTCGTTTATCCTATGTCGTTTCCGGTTTCTGGCTGAGGGGGCGCGCAAGTGATCCGATCCAAAGCAGTCCTTCGTCTGTCTTCCTTCCTGTTAGTTTTCTTTCCCACATCCGCCATTTTGGCCCAGGTTCCTGAGAGCACCTATCAGGAACTGCACTGGAGGATGATTGGCCCATTCCGTGGCGGTCGCACTCGCGCGGCCGCCGGAGTTCCCAGCCAGCCGAATGTGTTCTACATCGGACAAGTGAACGGTGGGGTTTGGAAATCCGACGACTACGGCCGCACCTGGAACCCCATTTTCGATCACGAATCCTCGCAATCGATCGGCGCCATCGCCGTCGCTCCGTCCGATCCCAACATCATATATGTCGGCAGCGGCGAGGGCCTGCATCGCCCCGACCTCTCCGTCGGCAACGGAATCTACAAATCCACGGACGCCGGCAAAACCTGGACCCATCTCGGCCTCGCCGACGGACAACAGATCCCCGCGCTTGCCATCGATCCGCGTGATCCCAACCGCGTCTTCGCCGCAGTGCTTGGCCATCCCTATGGGGCCAGCGACGAGCGCGGCCTCTACCGCTCCACCGACGGAGGTAAGTCTTGGCAGCGCGTCATCTCCAAGGACGAAAACACCGGCGCCTCTGACGTCGAGATCGACCCCTCGAATCCTGACGTCGTTTACGCATCGATGTGGGAGGTCCGCGAAGGCCCGTGGGAAGACGGGAACGAATTCAACGGAGCTGGCGGCGGACTTTTCAAATCTACCGACGGCGGCACCACGTGGCATCCCCTGACCGGCGGCCTACCCAAGGATCTGTCGCAGATTTACGTCGCCATCGCGCCCAGCGATCCGCACCGCCTCTATGCGACTCTCTCCACGGCTGCGGGAAAGCTCAATGTCTACCGCTCTGATGATGCCGGAGAAAACTGGTCCCAGATCACCACCGATCCCCGCCCCTCCGGACGCATCGGCGGCGGCGATCTCCCCATTCCCAGGGTCGACCCAAAGAATCCCGACCTCATTTACATCGCGAGCACTGTCACCATGCGCTCGACCGACGGCGGCAAGACCTGGTCTGGCTTCCGCGGCGCTCCCGGCGGCGACGACTACCAGAACCTCTGGATCAATCCCAACGACGGCAACATCATTCTGCTGGTCAGCGATCAAGGCGCGATCATCACAGTTAACCGGGGCGCCACATGGAGTTCCTGGTACAACCAGCCCACCGCGCAGCTGTATCACGCCATCGCCGACAATTCGTTCCCCTATCGCGTTTGTGCCGGACAGCAGGAGAGCGGCTCGGTCTGCATCTCCAGCCGTGGCAATGACGGCGCCGTCACCTACCGCGACTGGCATCCCGTGGGCGTGATTGAGTATGGATACGCCGCACCCGATCCACTCGATCCCGACGTCGTTTACGGCGGAGGCCGAAGTGAAGTGTCCAAGTTCCACTGGTCCACCGGACAGGTGCAGGACGTCACCCCGATCCCACTGCGCAGCCCGAAATATCGTACCGACCGCACCGAACCGCTGATGTTTTCCCCGGTTGATCCGCATACCCTGTACTACGCCAGCAACATCCTCTTCAAGACCACGGATGGCGGGCAGTCCTGGCAGCCAATCAGCCAGGACCTGACCCGAGAGAATCCCGGCGCACCCTCCAGCGTCGGCACTCTCATGCCAAAGGGTGCGGACAAACAGCGCGGCGTCATCTACGCACTCGCCCCATCCTTTAAAATGCTGAACACCCTCTGGGCCGGAACCGACGACGGCCTGATCTGGACCACGCGCGACGGCGGAAAGAACTGGACCGACATCACTCCCAAAGAACTTACCGCCTGGAGCAAGATCACGCAGATTTCCGCTTCGCACTTCGATGAGCAGACCGCCTACGTCTCCGTCAGTCGCTTTCGCATCAACGACACGCATCCCTACATCTATCGCACGCACGACGACGGCAAGACCTGGCGCCTGATCGTCTCCGGCCTGCCCGACTTCGGCCCCGTCGACACCGTGCGCGAAGATCCCGTGCGCAAAGGCTTGCTCTTCGCCGGCACCGAAAACGCAGTGTGGGTTTCCTTCGACGACGGCGACCACTGGCAGTCGCTACAGC
Source organism: uncultured Acidobacteriaceae bacterium (assembly GCA_963819035.1). Lineage (GTDB taxonomy): Bacteria > Acidobacteriota > Terriglobia > Terriglobales > Acidobacteriaceae > Sulfotelmatobacter. The sequence continues at coordinate 112,687 of CAWFUU010000013.1, forward strand.
TGAATCTGCCGCACACCTCGATGCGCGATCTCTGGATTCATGAGGACGATCTCATCGTGGCGACTCACGGACGTTCGTTCTGGATCCTCGACGACATCGCCCCCCTGCGCGAAATCTCGGCAGAACTGACGGCCTCAGCCCATCTCTTCACTCCCGCGGCCGCCTACCGGATTCAACGAAGCACCTGCACCGACACGCCGCTTCCTCCCGACGAGCCCGCTGGCGCGAATCCGCCCGATGGTGCCATCCTTGACTACTACTTGCCGTCAAATGCATCAGCGATCACGCTGGAAATCCTCGATGCGCAAGGCCATACCGTTCGACGCTTCTCGAACACCGACAAGCCCGAAATCTCGGATGACGACTTGCAGAAGCAATTGATCCCGCTGTATTGGGTCCGCACGTCGCACAAACTCTCGACCGATGCGGGCATGCACCGCTGGATCTGGGATTTGCACTATCCAGCCCCGCTCGCCACACGACACGACTATCCCATCTCCGCAGTTCCGCATGACACGCCGCGGTTTCCGCTGGGCCCCAATGCTGTGCCAGGGAGCCATACGGTCCGCTTGACGATCGACGGGAAAATGCTTACCACGAGCCTGACCGTAAAGATGGATCCGCGCATCAACGTTCCGGCCAGCGCCTTGCAGGACAAATTCAAAGCCGAAGCGCACCTGGCCTCCATCATGGAGGAATCTTCCCGGGCCCTGCTGCAGGGAGGTTCGATTCGCGAACAGTTGGAGAAATTGAATGCGCCGGCAAACACCCCGACCGGCGACGCTGTGCAGGCGTTCCAGAAAAAACTGACTGCCTTGCTTGGAGCCCCCGGCGGATTTTTCGCTCCGCCCTCGCAAGAAGTCACACTTAGCCGGGTCAACGGACAGGCAGGCGGCCTGTACCAGCAAGTGTGGCAGGTCGATGCTGCTCCAACCCCTGCTCAAGCGGAAGCTGTGGCCACAGTCGAACGCGACAGCGCCGACGTGGTGAAGCGCTGGAATGCATTTTCGAGTTCCGACTTGCCCGCGCTCAACCGCCTCCTCCGCGACTCGAAGACGCCGGAGATCCACCTCGAGCCAGACCCGCGCCGTGACGAACCGCAAACAGACGAAGAGTAACCGCACAAGGCAGATTCGCCTTTACGTGGACGTTTGTCATTCCGACCCTGAACGTAGTGAAGGGGAGGATCTGTTTTCCCGTTTTCCAGCAGGAACCACCTCACGCGGTGACGCTTTGTAGCCGCGAGTTGGTGCATCTCGCGTTCTTGAATCGCAGCTTTTTGCAAGTCCTCTCCGCCAGACCAGGAAAGAATCGGGAATTTCTGCCCTTACTAATCTTGCTCCTTCACGAGCCCGGGGTATAATTCACGTCGCTTGGGGCCTTCCAGTGTCCAGCCCTGTGAAGTGGGGCTGCGTCCACCAACGTCCACGTCCGAAAGCTGGTTTCAAACCACCACGAGGTTCATGAATCTATGAAGTCGCTTCGAATCTGCGGAATTGCTCTGCTTGCACTGATGATCTCTTCTGTTATGGCTGCAGCTCAGGAACCGTTCGCCCCCGGAACCTGGAAGCCTCTAGTCCATCCGGTCCCCGGCGGCAACGCGGCGGGGCACGCCATGCTTCTCACCGATGGCTCGGTTCTTGTAATGAACTCGAATTGCAACGCAACCGGAAACTGGTATCGGTTTGTGCCTGACAAGACGGGCAGCTACCTCAACGGAACATGGGTCGCGGCCGGCTTCCTGCAGGGCGGCTACAATCCACTCTATTTCGCATCCCAGGTGCTGCCTTCCGGCCAGGTCGCTATCATGGGCGGCGAATACAACGGCTGCTCCTCCGTCTGGACGACTCTGGGCGCACTCTACAGCCCCAGAGTCAACAAATGGACGCCGCTGAGTGCGCCCGCAGGCTGGTCGACCGTCGGCGACGCAATGAGCATAGTTCTGCCCAGCGGAAAAATGATGCTGGCCAACTGCTGCACCGCACAAGAAGCAATCCTCACGCTTACCGGCGGAACTGCGAGTTGGACGCCTACCGGGACCGGCAAGGCCGACGCCAACGACGAAGAAGGCTGGACGATGCTGCCCGGCGGCAAGGTCCTCACGGTGAATGCCTACACCAGCGGCGGCTGCTGCGCCAAGGGCTTCCAAATCTACAATCCCTCCACTGGCGCTTGGACTACGCCCGCGGGCAACACGGTTGTGAACCTCGTCGACGCGGGCTCATCCGAAGTCGGACCGGCGTCGCTGCTGCCCAACGGAACCGTATTCGCAGCGGGAGGGAACACCAATAACGCGATCTACACTGTGTCCGCCGGCAAATGGGCCAAAGCTCCGAGCTTCGGTGGCGGCCTCGACATGGCCGACGGCCCAGCCGCAGTTCTGCCCGATGGACATCTTCTGCTGGACACGAGCCCCGGCGTCTATAAGAACGGCAGCTCATTCTTCGAGTGGGATGGCGCTGCGCTTCACCACACGACGAATCCGACAAACGCTCCGGTCGATCCCTCGTTCGCCGGTGAGATGGTGGTGCTGCCCACCGGCCAGATTCTCTTAACCGACCAATCGCCCAGTGTAGAGATCTACACGTCGGTGGGAAGCCCCTGTTCCGGTTGTGCGCCCACCATTTCGTCCGTGGCCAGTACGCTGACCCACGGCAGCATGAACAACAGCATCCATGGCACTCAATTCACCGGCGTAACGCAAGGCGTCTACTATGGCGATGACAGCCAAAGTTTCTCGAACTTTCCTCTGGTCCGCATCACCGACTCTGCCAAACATGTTGTGTATTGCAGAACGCACAATTGGGTGCCCGGGGTGGCGACAGGAAAAACGGTGGTTGGAACGCAGTTTGATATCCCCTCAACCATTGCTCTCGGCGCAGCTACCCTGCAAGTGGTGGTGAACGGCATCCCGTCCGCAGCGGTGAAGGTCACGATCAATTGAGGTAGCGCCGGCATCCTGCCGGATGTCCCGAGGGCGTCTCGCCCTCGGCGCGGCGGGCGAGACGGCGGCGCTACTCCCCGGCCACCTGCCGCTAGAGATCGGCGACCGCTGCCTGCAGCCGCGCTGCGATTCGTTCCGGCTCGGCTCCTGGCTCAAACTGCATGGGCTTCCCAATCTTCACCCGGATGCTCCAAGGCGCGGCAAATCGCCTGCCCGCCTGTTTTGCTTCGAACAACCCATCAATCCGCATCGGCAGAACAGGTACGCCGAGATTCGCGGCCAGCAGCCCGATCCCAGCCCGAAACGGAAGCATCTTCCCATCGGTCGTGTGCCGCCCTTCGGGGAAAACGAGTACGCTGTATTCGCGGTCGACTGCTTCGCCAGCGTAGGCAAAACTGCGCCGAAACCCAGCTTCGCGTGGCAACGGGAACAGATTCAGCAGCGACACTCCCAAAACCCACTTCGCGCGGTCATACATACGAAAGAGCAAAGCGCGGCCAGCCGGAGGGGTTCGAAGTGCCTCCAACGCCTCGCCACCGGCGGCGGTGGCCAGGCGATGCCGATAACGTGCTGGCAACGCCGTCAGGATGAACCCCGCATCCACGTCCCCAATGTGGTTCGATATCACCAGCAGCGGCCCGTTGAAGCCATTCAGGTTCTCGCGCCCTTCGATCCGGGGCCAGCCCAGCAACACGATCGCCGGCCGCAACAGCAGGTAATGCGTCAGCAACCGCACCCACCGGACCGGCCAGCGCAACGTCCAACTCGGATAGTGATAGGCAACGCCAGCCGATGTTTCTCCGCGCAGCATTCGTTCCAGATCGCCGACCGTCCGCATGGTGTTGAATCGAGTCTCGCTGAGATCCAGTTGATAGCGATCCTCCAGCACGCTCAGCAATTCCACGCGATCCAGCGAACTCAACCCCAAGTCGGACTCGAGGCTCGCGTCCTCGCGGAGGTGATCGACTGAGCGTCCGGAGACCCGCGTTATCAGATCGCTCAACGGACTGCTGTCGCCATCGCCGGTGTGGGGGCCCCATTTCTCGCGCGCTTTTTGCGCGAGAAGTGGGGACTCCGGAAACATCCGAGCTCGCGCAATTTCCGCAATCAAATTCCGCCGCGGCTTCTGCGTATTCGTGCGAGGAAAGTCTCCCTTCGGCCACTCGATCCACACCCTCATCCGCTGAAACTCCGCGAGCGACTGATTCGCCCGCGCGACGACATCTTCTGCTCGCCCTCCTTCGCGCAAAATGACAACTGCACAAGGCTCGGCATTCCCACCACGCTCAATACCCACGACCACGCACTCTTTTACCTCCGGTTGCACTCGCAGCGCCGCTTCCAAATCCTCGGGGTAAACATTCGTCCCCCCTGGGGTCACGATGACTTCTTTTTTCCGCCCCTTGAAATAAAGATTCCCCGCCTCATCGAGCGCACCCACATCCCCGGTGCGATACCAGCCTTGCTCGTCGGACACTCTCTGTACTGCACTCCCGTTCCAGTATCCCGAGGCCACACCTCCGCCGCGCACCAGAATCTCGCCGTCATCCGCCAGCTTCACCTCGCGTCCCGGCAGCACCTTCCCGATCGATCCTTTGCCCAGCCGGAACGGATGATTCACGCTAACGAGCGACGTCGTCTCCGTAAGCCCATATCCCTGGATCACCGCATATCCCAGCCTTCCCCAGAACTCTTCAGTGTCGTGATCAAGAGCAGCGCCGCCGGAAATGAAAGCCCAGAATTTCCAACCAAACTGACGTCGCATGGCACGGAAAGTCCACCAGCGCCGGAGAAAATGTTCGCCCTTGGCCGCAGCGAATCGGCTGCGGAATGCTCCACTCTCTCCCCGGTCTTCCACGTCGCGCTCGATTTTCTGCTTCAGTGCCTGCAGAACGCGCGGCACGCACACCACCACCGACACCCGCTCGCGCCGGATGGTGTTCACCACCTCGGAAGGCTTCAGTTCGTCCTGAAAGATGACGGTCCCACCCAGCAGCGGAGGCAGATACATCGCCAGAAACTGCCCGAACACATGGCTGAGCGGCAGCAAGTTCAAAAATCGGAGCGGATGCACCAGTCGCTCATATTTCAAATACCCGCGCATCTCCTGCTCCAGTGGAGCAATGTTGGCCAAAACGTTGCCATGCGTGATCACGACGCCCTTTGGATCGGCTGTCGTACCGGAAGTGAAGACGATTTGCAGAATGTCGTCGCGCCCGAGCCCAACACTCGCGGGAGTTGATGCCGCAAGCCCCAGCGCCTTCACCTCCTCTAGAGTCAAGGTTGCGATCGGAAGGCCTGTGGCCGCGCACTCGTGCCCATGCCGTCGCGATCCCACCAGCAGTTTTCCATGCACTTGCTGAAAGACCCTCATCGCGAATTCGGATGTGGCCCCGTCGTCCATGGGCACGACAATCACGCCGCCGAGCGCACATCCGAAGAAAGCTGCGACCCATTCTGCGCAGTTTTCTCCCCAGAGCATGACGCGTTCGCCCTTCGCAATTCCCCGGACCTCAAGGGCGCGCGCGAAGTTGCCGGCCATCTGCAGGATCTCGCCGTAAGTAAACGACTCAGGGCGATACCCGCGCCGCTGCCGGTAAGCGCGGTCGCCGCGATTCGCCTGAAAATTCTCGAGGAAAAATTGTGCAATCGACTCAGCCAAGGATCTTTCTGCTCTCCACTTCAAGTCTAGTGGAACCGCCTGCGCCATGGACCCGAGCAGTACAGTTCTCAAACTGCACATCCCGCCCATCGTCTGTGGATGCATTTTGCTCCGCCGTTGTGTACTCTTGCTCCCTCTCATGCGCAGGCTGGACGTAACCCGTTCTCTGAATCGCCAAGTCAAGCTCACGGTGGCGCTGGTGCTGACGGCGTTCATGGCGGCCTGCACGCATCCCCCGAATTCTGGAAACGTCCAGTCCGGATCGGTATCCGCGACTGCCAGTCGTGACCTCTCCCAGGATGAAGCCGCCGGCGGCCATACCCTGAAAAAACACGTAGGCCGCACGGACGCCGAACTGCGCGAGCGCCTCGAGCATGAGCGCGAAATCTCCGCCGCCTCGACATGGAACGACCGCGGCAGCGCTGAGGCCGCGATAGGCGCCGCAATCGCCGACCAGAACAACAAGATCTCCCGCTGGCTCGGGCGCGACAGCCACCCGAACCTGGTTCTCGACTACGATGGCGACCCTTCTCACCCGTTCGGCCGCATTCTGCGTCGAGGCGAGGACCGCGTCGAGCCCTGCGCTCACGCCGTCATCGTGTTGAAGTGGGACGGTCCGAACCGCTATCACATCTTGACCGCCTACCCGGAGTGCCACGCATGAACTCGGATCATCTTCCCAAGAAGCCGACGACCGCTTCGATCTCCGCTGCCGATTTCCCCGCCCTGCGTAGCTTCCTGCGCGGTTATTTCCATCAGGATATGAAAGAGGAATACGGCTCGCCCGAAGAAGCCGTGCGGGAATTCTACGAGGACGCGAGCGCCGAGGAGCGTGGGGCCGTCGCGGAGAACTGGTCACGCTTCCTGGCACAAACCAACGGGCAACCGATTGAAGAGATCAATCGGAGTCTCACCGGGCAATTGGGCAGTTCTTATGCCTTGAACGACGAAGATATGAGGCGGATTTCGGAGGTGTTGTCTCGATCCACAAGGAAGCCAAGAAAATAGCGGGTTCGATCAATCCGCGCCTACTCTCTCCCCACCCCCAGCGCATCCGCCACGCGATTGATGTAGTTGAACCACGAAGCAATCAGGGTGATCTGCAGAATCCCGCGATCATCAAATCCCGCCGCCCGCAACCGGTCAATGTCATCCTTCCAAACCCTGGTCGCGTCCTTAGTCAGTTTGACCACGTAGTCGAGCATCACCCGGTCCTGGGCCGAGAGCGGCGCCGTGGTGTAGTCCTTTTCCAGCGCCTCTACCAACTCCTTATCCAATGTCACCCTACGCAGAAACTCTGCGTGTGACTCGATTCAATACACGCACCGGTTGGTCACCGAGACCATGGTGGCGATCATCTCGTGCTGCCGACGGTGGAGCGGTAACTCCGGCGACATCAGCGATCCAAACGTGGCGAAGGCGTGAAACAGCGCCTCGGGAATCAGCGTGTGCGACCCCACAATCGACGACGCCCCGGACGGGTCAGGATGCACCGGCTCTGCATATTCTTTCGGATAAAACTCCTTCTCGCCCTCAATCGCCTTACGCAGTTTCTCGTCGGCCTCAGCCAGTGAGACAGTTCGAATCCAGGTCATTTTCTTGTTTCAACTCCAGTTTGAAGTACCCACGGTTCGCGAAACGATACACCCTCACGCATTCACAGGCCTATAGCGCATTCATATTAACCCGCAAATCTTCCGTTAGCTGCGCCGCCATTTTCGAAGGCCTCGGCATCCAGACGAGCAACGGGGTAGGATGAATAGCATGGCAATGCGAGAGATGACCAGCGATGACTGTCGCGCTCTGTTAGCCCGGTCCTCATTCGGACGCCTGGGCTGCTCCCACGAGGATCAACCCTACGTTGTGCCCATCAACTTCGTTTATGAAGGCGACGATCTCTATTTCTTCGCGACCTACGGTCAAAAGATAAAGTGGATGCGGACTAATCCCAAAGTTTGCCTGCAAGTGAACGAGATCGCCAGCCAAACTCAGTGGCAGAGCGTGATCGCGGTTGGATCGTACCAGGAATTGAAGGAACCCCAATTCGAACTGGAATTGGCGCATGCGCGGAAGCTGCTGGACCGGCCATACCGCTGGTGGCTCAACGTCCTGGCCGAGCGCCAACTCAAATCGGACGAAGAGTTGATTCCCCCGCTCTTCTTCCGTGTCCGCATTGAATCCCTCAGCGGGCTGGATAACGCGGCTGAGAGCGAAACCGCTGGCTAATGGATTGGCGCGGACAAAAGGAAAATGAGCACCGACTGCGATTGTTGCGCCAAGAGTATCAACTGATTAGTGCCGTATCGGGCTTACCCGCTCGTCGCACCCCAATGACGTGATCCCGGTCACGGACAAGAATGACGGATGAGAGGAATATAAGCGAGCGGGCTTCGATGTAACCAGAAACGCGTCGCTGGGCGTTCACTTCCCCACCTCGAAGTACCCTCATACTCTGCCAGTGAGGTATCAAGATGGTGTTAATCGTAGTACTCGCGATGGTTTTGGCTGCTGTTGTCGGACTGACCACCTATCGGCTCACGCGTGGACAGTATAGCTCGAGGATAGATTCCTTAAGTCGTGAACTTACCGAAACTACGACCGCACTTGTAGCAGCTAAGAGTGACTTCGAGGCTCGCCGCGAGGAACTGCGCCGATCCATCGATGAGGCACGCACAAACGTTGCCGAGGCTAAGAAGGATGCCGCCGAATCCAGTCAGAGATTAAGTAGCATTGCCGAAGAATTGAAGGTTGTCCTGGAGGAGAAGGGTCGACTACAAGGCGAGGCGGCACGGGTCGAAGAGATACGCGGGACGCTCCTCGAAAGGGACAAGCAGATCAACTCTCTGAATGATCAAATCATGGTACTGGGGCGTGAAAAAACTGAGGCGCTCAAAGATTCAGAAGCCGCGAACCGACGCGCGGTTGAAATGGTTGCTAAAGAGCGAGAGACAGTCGCTGAAATACTGGGAGTCAAAGAGGAACAGATCACGAAGCTAAACGAGTTCGTTGGCCATGCTCGCGAGGTGCTGACAACGGAGTTTAAAGCGCTGTCTGCAGACGCCCTAAAAGACGCCACTAAGCAGCTTGTCCATACCGCCGACGAAATCATCGAAAGACATGATCAGAAAACGGATGCCGACGTCAAGCTGCATGAAGAGCACATCGAAACCTTGCTCAAGCCTGTTGAGGAAACCATCAAAAGGCTTGATAGGCACGTCGAAGATAGCAACGTCTCCCGAAGCAAGGCGGAAGCGCTTCTCGATGATCAAGTAAAACGCTTGGCTGGTGCCAGTGAGTCCCTCAGCAACGCCTTGCGAAAACCAGTCGTGAGGGGCAGTTGGGGTGAGATGACACTAGAAAACGCTCTAGAGGATGCTGGACTGGAGCCTGAAATCGACTTCATTCTCCAACACTCTACCGATGCGGAGGACGGTCGCAAGCGGACGGATGCCATTGTCAACTTGCCTAAAGGCAGAAAGCTGATTATCGACAGCAAGAATCTGATGGAATCGTATCTTGCACTCGTCAACGCGAGCGATGAAGTACAGAGGTCGGTGCTCGCCGAAAATCATTCCAAACTATTGAAGGCTCACATAAAAGCTCTCTGGGCCAAGGAATACTGGAAACGCTATGAGGGGATGGATTGCGTTTTTCTCTTCATTCCTCATGACGGTATGTATCACGCCGCAATTCGAGACGAAGCCGAGTTAATTCGCGAAGCCTATGAAAAGCGGGTTTTCGTTTGCAACCCGATGACTCTGATTCCGCTACTCAGGGCGATTCGCTATGTCCTCGATCAAGACAGGCTCAACCAGAGTGCCGAGGAGATCAGCAAGGTTGGGACGGAGCTCTATGGGGAGATAACGCGGTTTGCGGCCAATATGTGGACGATCGGGGATAAGATCAAGTCTACGGTGAAGGCCTACAATGAGGCTATTCCAGGACTAGACCGGTTTATCGTTTCTAAGTCTCGAAAGCTCAAACAACTCGGGTCGGCCAAGGGGGTCGAGGCTGAGCTTCCTGAGGCTATAGACGTCGAACCCAAGCCGTTTTCTTCACAGGAATTGAAATTAATCGGTTCAGAGATGGAGGAAAACGAGACGGTCAGCAACGTCGAGATTGCACACTCGACTTAGCAGTAGCCTGACCCGCGGCGCTGTCTCCTCATGGTCGGCTGGCGTTTTCACTCCCCGGCTGGTCGTTCCCCCGGTTCCCTTGGTAACCCGTTCGTACACTCCCTTTCGGTAACCCTTGGTAACCATGCCTTCCATGACGTCCAGACGTACAATTGCCCTTGTCCGGTCGGCCATCTGCCGATATGTGAGATGACCCTCGCGGCATGTACCTGGGAACCGTCCCCGGGACGTTCAGCAGGTTCTGTATTTAGACCAGGGTCTGGAGTTCGCACTCTTATGGCGTTGTTTGGCTTCAACAAACAGAAGGTCCTAAGCAATGCGGAGAAGTATGTCCAGCAGGGCAAGCTGCAGAATGCCATCGCCGAGTACGAAAAGGTCCTCAAGAACGACGCCAAGGATCTGACGGTCACCAACACTGTCGGCGATCTCTACTCCCGTCTCGGCGAAAGCGACAAAGCCACCGAATGCTTCAAGACCGTAGGCGATGCCTATGCCAGCCAGGGTTTCACGGTCAAGGCTATCGCCATGTACAAGAAGATCAGCAAGCTCAAGCCTTCGCTCGAGAGCCTGCTGAAACTGGCTGAACTTTACACTCAGCAAGGCCTTTTCAACGACGCCCGCGCCCAATACCTGCAGGTCGCCGAGGAATTCCTGAAAGCCGGCGAACTCGAGAATGCAGTCCGCATCTTCCAGAAGATTCTGGAGATGGACCCGGAAAACAGCGCCATGCGGGTTCGCCTGGCGGAAGTTTACGTGCGCCTCGGCAAGAAAACGGAAGCGTGGCAGATCTTCACCTCCGCCGCCGAAAGCATGCGCTCCAAGGGTTCGCTCAGCGGCGCCGATGAAGTCCTGCAGCGCATGCTGACCCTCGATCCGGGCAACACCTATGCGCTGCTCATGCAGGGCAAGAATCTGCTCGAGTCGGGCGATGCCGCCGGCGCCGTCGCCACTCTGCAGAAAATCGCCGACATTGATTCCAATCCTGATGGACTCCGCGACCTGCTCAAGGCCTATCTGCAGAGCGGGCAGCTCTCTGAGGCCGGCTCCGTCGCCAACAAGTTACTGACCGTCCATAACGACCTGGCCGCTATTTCCACATTCGCCGACGCTCTTATGCAGGCGGGCCAGTATGAGACCGCGCTCCAGGTCTACGACCAGCACGCCGAGCGTCTGCTGGCGGAGAATTCCGATAAGGTGCTCGATCACCTGCACAGCATCATCGGGCACGTGCGGGACAATCCCGATTCTCTGCAAAAACTGCTGGAGTTGTTCAACAAGGCCGGAGAGAACACCCACGTCAGCGAGGTCCTCGAACTGCTGGCCCACGCCAGCGTCCAATCTGGCGATCTAACCCGCGCCCGCGATTTGTACCAGAAGCTGGCCCAAGTCGAACCGCAGAACCCCCTGCACACGCAGAACTACCAGCAGGTGGTCAGCCAACTCAGCGGCACTTCTGGCACCAAGCTCATCACCCCCGAGGAAGCCGTCGTTCTCGTCGACGATCTGGAAGCCACGGCGCCTTCCGTCCATCAGCATTATTCCGACGAAGTCTCGCTCTCGATCCGCTCGGCTCTCACCGACGCGGAGCTTTTCATCTCTTACAACATGCCAGCGAAGGCGCTCGGACCTCTGGTTGCGGTCCTGCCTCTGGCTCCGAACGATTTGCGGGTCAACCAGCGGCTGGCGGCGCTGCACACGCGCGCCGGGCGATTCGCTGAGGCGGCCATATGTTCCCGCACTTTGCAGACCGTGTATTCCGACGCCGGATATCCGGAGGAAGCTACGCGTTATGGAGAACTCGCCGAACGCTACGAGGAACGGACCACGGTTCCGGCGCCCACGGTTCCCGAAGATGATACTCACATTTTCCTGGACGCCGCGCCTCAAGTTCACGCTCAGCAGAGTGCCGCGCACGACAGCTCTGTGCCCGAGTTTGCGATTGACGAAACTCCCGCCGACGAAGTTTCGATTGTTCACCCCGAAGCCGAGCGGGAACACGCTGCCCCCGCAACGCCTTGGCCCATCATCCCAGCCGAGCCCGAAGAAATCACAGTAGAAGCCTCAACGGACAATGAGTTTGCCGTAGTCGAAGAATCTCCAACCGCTTCTTCCGAGGCTGCCGTAGCTTCCGAGGAAATCGATCTTTCTTCGGAATGGGATGACTCCATCACGATCGAAGGCAATGCCCCCACTCCCGAAGTCGAACCCGCCGAGGCGGCTGCCGCGGTTGCTGTTCCCCACGACAAGACTGACGAGACGATTGAAGAGATTCGCTTTTATCTTGGCCACGGCATGCCTGAGCAGGCGATGGCCGCTCTGGCCAAGCTCCAGACCCTGACGCGCGATCATGCCAAGCTTGCCGCGATCCGGGCGGAAGTCGATGACGCCATGGAAGCCGCGGCCAAACAAGAAGCCGAGGCCGCGCCCGTCGTTGTCGAGGAGCCCGAGCTCGAGGTACCCGCCGCCGAAGAAGTCACGGTCGAAGAGATTACGGTTGATGACATCCCTGCCGCCGATGTCGCGGTTGAAGAGGCCCCCGCTGCTGTTGAAGAACCGGTAGCTGCAGTCGAGCCTGAGCCTCTAGTCGCGCAGTTCCCCGCCGTCGCGGAGCAACCCGTTGCTGTCGAAGGCGCTGTTGAGCCCGAACCGGAGCCTGTGGCGTCCGAGCCTGAATCCCACCCGGGTATCCTTACGGAATTTGTTTCCGAGCTCGAATCTTCCCTCGGCGACAGTTTCCTTCCCGGCACGGTGGCCACGCCAGCCCCGCCAAGCCAACCTCAGTCCGTCAAAAGAGAATTGCCTTCCGTTCACGCTGAGCCCGCAGTCGTTGCCGAACCCGGCGCGCCGGTGCTGGGCGAGTTCGTCGCCGATATCGAAGCCTCGCTGGGCGAAGACTTCCTGAAGGCCGCGCCTGTCCCTGAGCCCGCGCCCGTCACCCCTGTCGCGAAGGCCATGCCCGCGCCCGTTGCCGCGCCGCCCGCGCCCGCCGCTCCGGTCAAGACCGCTCCACCTAAGATCACTCAACCTCTGGCCGCGAGCGCCGCCGCCGCATCGGGGAGCGTTACCGCTCCGGCCGCGCCCGCCGTTCCGCAGAGCGCGCCCGCAGCCTGGCCCACGCTTGCAGCCGAGACCCTCAGGCCGCAGCCCCCTGCTAAGCCTGCTCCGGCCGCCCCGGCGCCTCCGGCAGCCGCCAAGGGTTCACCTTTTGCCGACGATGCCGGCGTAGATCTAGCGGCAATGTTTGGCGAACTTAAGCAAGATCTCGAGGCCGACGTCGCCGCTTCCGACGAAGATCCGGAAACCCATTACAACCTCGGCATCGCTTTCCGCGAAATGGGCCTGCTTGACGAGGCCATCGGGGAACTGCAAAAGGCTTGCCAATCTTTCGATCGCGGACATCCGTTCCCGCAGATCATGCAAACTTACACCTGGCTGGCGCAGTGCTTCCTCGAAAAGGGCGTGCCCGAAGCCGCCGTCCGCTGGTATGACAAGGCTCTCAACGTTACCGGCATCGACGGCGAAACCCGCGTCGCCCTCAACTACGAACTGGCCTCCGCGTATGAGACCGCCGGCGACAAGCCCGCCGCGCTCAAGCACTTCATGGATGTCTACGGCAATAACATCGACTATCGCGACGTAGCCGAGCGCATTAAGGCCCTGAAGTCGTAGAATAGCCCGATGGGTTTTGCCCCCAAAACTTTCCGCCCGGAATGCTCTGTGCTCCGCTCTCGCTTCCATACCGCTGGTTCGGGGAGCGCCCTTTCATGACCGATCCGACGCCCCTCTCTAGTTCTCCCGGCAACGCACCGGAGAGGCCTCCGGCCCAATCCCAGGCACGCACCGCGCTTCTCGATCCGCCGACCCCGCAGCCTCCTCCGCGGCACGCCAGCCGCCTGCAGCTTTGGATGCATCGCATTTCCGTCTTCCTCTTTGTACTCATCAGTGCGGTAGCGGGAGTGCTGCTGATTATTCTTCCCTGGACGCCGGAGTGGACCGATAACTACTTGCTGCTGTCCTATCCCAGCCTCCGCACTGTGGTTGCCAGCGGATTCTTCCGTGGATTCTGCAGCGGTTTGGGCCTGCTTGATATCTGGATTGGTTTCTGGGAGGCGCTCCACTACCACGAGCAGCAATAGTGCGGAATGCCCGCCCGCTCGTCTAACCGGCCGGACCGCTATCCTGACAGCCTGTGTTTCGGGCTGCGATTCAAAGATGGAGTTTCAACGCGAGTACTTACCTATGACTGACAAGCTCAAAGCCGCCCCGGTCGCCTACCAGAACGAGCCCTTCCTGAACAGCCCGGACGGCCGCATCCTCCGTATTCTCGCGGAGTACCAGGAACCCTTGGCCCGCTTCCGCCGCGAACAGATCCAGGACACCGTTGTGTTCTTCGGTTCCGCCCGCTTTCAAGGACACAAAGACGCCACCAAGAACCTCACCTCGGTCGAGGACAATCACGCCGCCATTCCCTCAGCCAAGCTTGAGCAGGACCTCAAACTCGCCCAGGCGGCCGTCGATATGGCGCGCTACTACGAAGACGCTCGTCGGCTAGCCCACATGCTGACCAAGTGGTCGATCCACATTCCCGCACGCCGCCATCGCTTCGTCGTCACCACTGGCGGCGGCCCCGGCATCATGGAAGCCGCCAACCTTGGCGCCCACGAAGCCGGCGGCAAGAGCATCGGGCTGAACATCCAACTGCCCTTTGAGCAATATCCCAACCAGTACATCACTCCTTCGCTGAATTTTCAGTTCCACTACTTTTTCATGCGTAAATTCTGGTTCGCCTATCTCGCCAAGGGGCTGGTCATCTTTCCCGGCGGCTTCGGCACCATGGACGAACTGTTCGAAATCCTCACCCTGGCGCAGACCGATAAGCTGGCCAAGAAGATTCTGGTCGTCATCTACGGGAGGGAATACTGGAACCGCATCATCAACTTCCAGGCTTTTGTCGATGCGGGCACGGTCTCTCCGCAAGACGTGGACCAGTTCAAGGTCATCGACTCCCCTGATGAAGCCTTCGAGTTCCTGCGCGACGGTCTGACCAAGTACCATCTCGGCGGTACGCCGAAAAAGCAGGCCGAAGTCCTGCCCGAGATCGCAAAAACCAGGCCGTAGGCGCCGTTACGCAAAACGACAGCCTAGTGTCGCAAAAGGGAGTACAGCATGTAGATCGCGACCCCGGCAAAGACGGCTCCGGCTATTTGAAAGCTGAGCCGATTCGACTCAGTCAGCATTTCGCCACCCTTGCGAACACCGGAGCGCTTTATGAACCAATCCGGCTTGAAGATATGGGCAACGCCGATGCCCGCAAATGCCACGAGAACAAGAACAAAACAAGATCTAGCAGTGCCTGCTTCATGCTACGTCTCTATTGCATTATCCTCCTGGGCATTTGCTGTTGGTAGCAGGGATTCCACATGCCCCTATGCTAGTCTGCCTCCTATGCCAGACCGCACTTCTCCCAAATCCAAAAAGGCACCCGCGAGGAACTCTCCCCCCGGCAAGCATTTTCTCAGCGACAAAGTCGAGCACTTCACCGAGTCCGTCATCCGCGAGATGACACGGCAGGCGATGCTGCATGGCGCCGTCAATCTCGCGCAGGGATTTCCTGACTTCCCCGCTCCGGCCGAAATTAAACAGGCAGCCCAGCAGGCCGTCGCGGCCGACGTGAATCAGTATGCAATCACCTGGGGCGCGAAGAATCTGCGCAACGCAATCGCCCGTCAGATGGGCGTATGGCAGGGCATTACAGTCGATCCGGAAAAAGAAATTACGGTGTGCTGCGGTTCCACCGAGGCCATGATTTCCACTCTGCTCGCCATCTGCAACACGGGCGATGAGGTCGTGATCTTCGAGCCGTTCTACGAAAACTACGGCCCGGACTCGGTGTTAAGCGGCGCCCGGCCGAAGTTCGTAAAGCTGCGCCCACCCCAAGAAGAAAGTGGCGATTGGAGTTTCGACGAGAAAGAATTGCGCCGTGCCTTCGACAAGCACACCAAGGCGATCATCCTCAACACTCCCAACAATCCCACAGGCAAAGTTTTTTCGCGCGCAGAACTCGAACTGATCCGCGACCTGTGCCTTGAATTCGACGTGCTGGCCATCACCGACGAGATTTACGAGCACATCCTCTACGACGGCACCCAGCACATCTCCATGGCTTCGCTCGAAGGCATGCGCGAGCGCACCGTGACCATCAACGGCATGTCGAAAACCTACAGTGTCACGGGATGGCGCGTGGGATGGGCCGTAGCCCCCGCGAAGATTACCAACGCGATTCGCAAAGTGCACGATTTTCTGACCGTCGGCGCCCCCGCGCCGCTGCAGGAAGCAGGTGCAGCTGCGCTGAGCCTGCCCGCGGAGTATTACGCCAAATTAGCCGAAGGATACCGCGTGCGCCGCAATCACCTGATGCCGGCGCTGGCTGCGGCCGGCTTCAAGTGCTTCCGCCCCCGGGGTGCGTATTACGTGATGACCGACATTTCCTCGTTCGGATTTAAAGACGACGTTGCGTTCGCCCAGCACCTGGTCAAGGAAATCGGCGTGTCCACTGTGCCCGGCTCGAGCTTCTATCGTGATCCGCGGGACGGCGCCCGCCAGATCCGCTTCGCGTTCTGCAAGAAGCCCGAGACCCTGGACGAAGCGGCGCGCAGGCTGGCGAAGCTGACCCGCTAACACCCCTTTGGGTAGTCATTCCGAGGACCGAAGCGACGAGGAATCTGCTTTCTGCCGCCCGCGCCTCGGCTCCAGCCTACTTCGTGATCACCCCGCAGGCCACGCGGTCCCCTGAATTTCCCGACGGATCGGTCTTGTAGTCGTCAGCTTTCGCGTGGACCACGATCGCTGCGCCGTTCGTGAGCAGCGAGTGCGGACCATCTTTCAGAGTCACCTCGCCGTCTTCCATTCGGACCTTGGCTTTGCCATCGGCACCCACGGTGAAATTTTTCATGTCACCCGCGTGGTGGCCGTCGGGACTGTCGAACCCATGTTTCTTGTTCTCGGGATTGAAATGTCCACCTGCAGACTTGAAGTCGGGCCCCTCGCACTTGGGAACCTGATGAAAGTGAATAGCATGTTCACCCGGCGTCAGATCATGCAGATGAAGTTCCAGGCCCACGCCCGGGCCTTGATCCCAGACAACGATGTCGCCCACAGGTTTGCCCTGGGCGTCTTTCATCTCCACCTTGGTTTTAGCTGCGCTCCGCGATGGAGCCAGGGTCAGTGCAAGAAACAATCCGAGGGCGAAACAGGCAAGGCGTTTCATTCGTTTGAGCCTCCTGGGGGCACAGGGATTATAGCCAATCTGGCACCGCCGGGTGGGCGCCGACAGGGCAGGTTCCAATCCTGCAATTGCCCCTCATCCTGTGCCCTATCGGCGCGATTTCTCCACAAGAATCTGGAGTATACTGCGACAAAGTTCGAAATTCCTCAGGGGATAAGTGCATTTATGGCGTCCAACGCGGTTGAGCTAACCGATCAGGTTCCGGCGGACGATTTTCAAGCGCTGGAAGACAAGGTTTATCGCACCATAGAGATGTATAAAGCAGCGCGCCAGGCGCACACCGCCGCCGAGCGAGATGCTCAGCGCCTGCGCCAGCAATTGCAGGATCGCGAAGACGAACTGGCCACGCTGCGCCGCGAAACGGTGCAACTTAAGAAAGAGCGGGAGGAGATCCGCGGCCGCGTCGAGAAGATGCTCCAACGGATCGAGACGATTGCCGAGGCCAGCTAAATCGGCTTCTCCGACCCGCCCGACCAGGTGAGGGCTCACTCTATGGCTACAGCTATGAAGGATCAGGCGGTCAAGGACGCTCAGAACTCCAGCGTGCGAGTGGAGATTTTTGACCAGGCCTACAACCTGCGCGGATCCGATCCCGAATACATTCTCAAGCTGGCCGAATATGTCGACGCCAAGATGCGTGCCGTAGCCGAGGCCACCAACACGATTGATACTGTGCGCCTGGCCGTGCTCGCCGCCCTCAACATCGCCGACGAATATCACCTGCTCAAGAAAAAACATCAGGAAGACGGGACAACCGACTACCAGAAGCGTGCGCATCTATTAGCAGATGCGCTCGACGAAGTGCTGCGTGAAAATCGCAAAGCGGGGTAGTCGCGTCCGCGGCAGCACATCCCTCTTTCTGTGCGTTTTTGCGTTGCTGACCTGCAGCGCACTCTCTCAGGAAACAACTCTCCGTTCCCAAGCCAATGCGGTGCTGGTTCCGGCGCTAGTCAAGGACCTGCAGGGCGCCATCGTGTATGGGCTGCACGCCGAGGACTTTGTCGTACTGGACGACGGGGCCGAGCAACCGGTACGACTGGATGAGACTCCGGAAGGCCAGCCGGTTTCACTGGTCGTTGCCATTCAACGAGGACGCCGCGCCTACTACGAGTTTCCGCGAATGCAGGGCCTGAACTCCATGCTGGATCCGCTGTTCAGCCAGGGAACTGCCCGGGTCGCTCTGGTCGAGTTTGACAGTCAGGTCGAACTCGCCCGGAACTTCACGAAAGACCCCAGCCTGATTGCCGCCGACTTGACGGCCCTGCAGTCGGGGGACGGAGGCGCGGCCATCCTGGACGCAGTTTCGTATTCCATTGGCCTGCTCAAGCAGGAACCGGAAGAGCGCCAGCGCGTGCTGTTGCTGATCAGTGAGACCCGCGATCACGGTAGCCACATCAAGACCGAGGCCGTCGTGTCCGCCATCGGCGAGGCGAACGCGCTGATGTATGCGCTCGCGTTTTCGCCGGCGCTCTCCAACATCCTCGACACCGGCCGCGGCACCAACAAGAACGAGATGCATCACGATGTCGACTTTCTCGACCTCGCCTACCAGACAGCCCAGGCCATGCGCAAAATTGTCCCCAGCACCATCGCTTTCATGACCGGAGGAGAATACGAACTCTTCGCCACGCGTAAGAAGTTTGACCTGCGGATGAACGACTTCACCAATCACCTGCACAGCCGCTATCTGCTGAGCATCGCCCCGAAGAATCCTCATCCCGGCTTGCATCAGATTCGGGTGCGCCTCAAAGATCCAGCCAATGGCACGGTTCTTGCCAGAAGCAGCTATTGGGCGGAAGGGAACCGGCAGTGAGGGTTGGCAAGCGATTCTTGCAGGCGGCACATTACTTTCGTTGCAAGCCGCCTGCCAACTATTTGCCAACTTCCCCTTGCCAATCTTTCCGGACTTGCCTAGCATCCAATCTGAAAGCCGGCCTGCGGGGTTGGTGATGGCGGGTAACCGATTTTTGAACCAATGCTGAATGAACGGGAGCTCGACTCGAACTAAGATCCGGTGAGCGACGCTCCGCCATGCGGAGATGCCTAAAGGGTCTCGGCGGGCGCCCAACGTCTACCGACGGGTTCATTCTCGGCCCCGTCACACGGCACAGTGGGTCGGCTTGATTTTTCTTGTGGGGATAATAAGCTCGTGTGGGAACGGGCGCCTTCGCCCGTCCGGTCGAGCGAAGCTCGACAGCCCCGTCTCTACTGTCGGCAGCCGAAACGCAATTCCGCTGCCGCAGCACGCCACTCTTTCCTGCTAGACTTGATCGAGTAGCAAATCCGTTCGCTCCTGCATCCAATTAATCAGATGTTTCCTCAACTTTTTCATTACGGTCGCTTCTTCCTTCCCACTTATGGCCTGCTGGTTTCGACCGGCGTCCTGATCGGCCTCTGGATCAGCGTTCGCAACTCCGAACGCATGGGCATTGACGGCGACAAAGCCTGGAACCTCGGCATTCTCGTCGTGCTCTGCGGAATTATCGGCGCCAAGATCCTCTACATCATCAATGACTGGAGCGTCTACAAGGACCATCTCGGCGATATCTTCAGCATCGCCACGCTGCAGGCAGGCGGAGTTTTTTCCGGAGGTCTCCTCGCCGCCTTCGCAGCCGCCGCCTGGTATGTCTGGAAGAATCATCTCCCGGCTCTCGGCACCTGCGACGCCTTCGCCCCCGGCCTGGCCCTTGGCCACGCCATCGGCCGCCTCGGCTGCTTCGCCGCGGGCTGCTGCTACGGCAAAGAGACCCATCACTGGTGGGGCGTAATCTTCCGCAACCCGTTGGCCCACGAGATCACCGGCACACCGCTGAACGTGCCGCTCGAGCCCACGCAATTGTTCGAGTCGGCCGTGGAGCTCGCGAATTTCTTCTTCCTCATGTGGCTGCTCAAGCGTAGAAAATTCGACGGCCAGGTCATCGGCGCCTTCATGTTTATCTACGGCATCGCCCGATTCTTCCTCGAGTATTTGCGCGACGATCCGGGCCGCGGCTCAGTCTTCGGCGGCGCCATGACCGGCACGCAGTTGATTGCCATAGGATTGGTACTCGCCGGCGGCCTGATCTGGTGGCTGCGTCCCGGCTCGAAGTCAATCCCAGCACAAACAGTCAGCGCTACGCGGTAACGTCAGCTTCTGGCGCTCGCACCGGTCCCATTCACGACGTCGCACTTTGCTTGCCCCTGAAAACGCCGCGTCCGAAGGACGCCTGACAGTAGCCCGGCGTTTCAACGCCGGGTAGACTGATCTGGTTCTGATCGCGTCCCATAGGGACGCCTGAAACAACCCATGACGGCGCCTTTTCCTGTGTTCTTCACAATAACGTCTAAAGATGTGGGAAGGCGCCTAGACCAATTCCTCGCGGCAGAGCTTCGCGACGTCAGCCGCGCCCGCGTGCAAGAGCTCATCGCCAAGGAAAAAGTTCTGGTAAACGACGATCCGGCAAGACCTTCCCTGAAACTCCGCGGCGGCGAGCGCATCACCATCCTCGCCCCCGCTGCCCGTCCTCCCTTACGCGCCATGGCCGAAGAGATCCCACTCGACATCCTCTACGAAGATGACGACCTCGCCATCATCAACAAACCCGCCGGCATGATGGTGCACGCCGGCGCTGGAGCCACCGAAGACCAACGCAATCGCGGCACGTTGGTCAACGCGCTGCTTCATCATTTCGCCAGGCTGTCAGCCGTTGGCGGCGAGATGCGCCCCGGCATCGTCCACCGCCTCGACAAAGAAACCAGCGGCCTGATCGTCGTCGCCAAGAATGACGAGGCTCATCGCAGGCTGGCCGCGCAGTTTGCCCGCCGCGAGGTGAAGAAGACATACGCAGCCCTGGTACACGGTGGGCTGAAAAAGGATCGCGGCACGATCGCAGCCAGCATCAGCCGAGACCGCATTCGCCGCACTCGCATGACCACGCGCCAGGAGGGTGGGCGCGAGGCCGTCTCACACTACCGAGTCGTCCGCCGCCTCGATACGCCCTATGGCAAGTTCAGTCTCATCGAAGTAAACATCGATACCGGCCGCACCCATCAGATTCGGGTCCACATGGCGTCGCTCGGGCATCCGGTCGTGGGAGACAAACTCTACGGCGCGCCCCGCGAACTCAAAGGCCCCGCCAAGGTAACACCCGTCGACCCGATCTCTCTCACTCGGAATTTCCTGCATGCCGCCGAACTCGAACTGGCGCACCCGCGCACCGGAGAAAAGATCGCGCTCAAAAGCCCGCTCCCGGCAGAGTTACAGGGATTCCTAGCGCTCCTTGAACGCGAGCCAATCAGCGTCGCCACCAAAGGCCAGTGACCGGGCGCTTTCGCGAGAGTTGATCCCCACGCGGCGAGGCCGGATATAATAACAATTGAGGACGCGCGTCTTGGGGAAACAATTCTTGCGCAACGCAGCTCGGCTGGCCCTTCTGGCGCTGGTCGCCGTGCTCGCCGCGGCCCAGTCACCGACTCCGGTAGCGACCCCTCCGCCCGCGGACCAACCTGCGGGACAGCGGTCGCAGCCCTCAACCAGCCCGGGCCCAGCCTCCGCGACACCGGCCAACCAGGCTCCCAAGCCCGCCGACGATGCCGTTGATCCGGTCACCACGATCAAGGCGACCACCAACGAGGTTAACGTTGTGTTCATCGTGACGGACAAGCACGGCAAGCATGTCACTAATCTCAAACAGGCTGATTTCCGCATCGAAGACGACAACAAGCCTCCGGCAGAAGTGCGCAGCTTCCACGCCGAGACCAACCTGCCCCTGCAAGTCGGACTCCTGATCGACGCCAGCAACTCGGTCCGCGACCGCTTCAAATTCGAGCAGGAATCCACCATCGAATTTCTGAACCAGACCGTGCACCCAGGTACGGATCGCGCCTTTGTTGTAGGCTTCGACGCGACACCGGAAGTTACGCAGGATTTCACCGACAAGACGGAATTGCTCGCTCAGGGAGTGCGCGAACTGCGCCCGGGCGGCGGCACGGCTCTCTACGACGCGCTCTATTTCGCCTGCCGTGACAAGCTGTTGAAAGCTTCGAAAGCCACGCCCGTGCGCCGCGCCATCATTCTGCTCAGCGACGGCGACGATAACCTGAGCCATGTAACTATGGGCGAAGCCATCGAGATGGCGCAGCGCGCCGAAACTATCGTCTACACCATCAGCACCAACGTGAGCGGAACCAAAGGCAATGGCGACAAGATCCTGGAGCGCATCGCCGACGCCACCGGAGGCCACGCCTTCTTCCCCTTTCAAATTCGCGACGTGGTCAACGACTTCGCCGAAATTCAGGACGAACTGCGCAGCCAGTACGCCGTTGCCTACAAACCCGCCGACTTCAAGGCGGATGGTCACTACCGCACGATTGAAATCGTTGCCAATGACCGCAAGAATTTCCGCGTTCGCGCGCGCCGTGGCTATTACGCACCGGCGCAATAACATTCAGTCAGCTTCGCTTCCCTGGGGTTAACGCTGGTCAAATTGCATGCCCGGATATTCAGGAACTCCACTGCCGAAAAAACTTGGAATTAAGGATGGATTCTGTGTGTGTTTCGTCGCCGCGCCGTCCGAGGTGGTGTCCGAGTTGAAGACAGCGGTTGCACGTTGCGAAGCCGTTCCCAACGGTAAAGCCCCCGTCGACTTCGCCATGGTCTTCACCAAATCGAAAACTGAGTTGACCAAAGAGTTCCGCCGAATCTCCAAATTGCTCGCCCCGGCCGGCATGCTCTGGGTAAGCTGGCCGAAGAAGAGCTCAGGAGTCGCTTCAGACCTCGACGAAAACATCGTACGCGACATCGGCCTGGCCGCGGGCTTAGTCGACGTAAAAGTTTGCGCCGTAACCGAGGTCTGGTCGGGCCTGAAGTTTGTGCGTCGTTTGAAAGATCGCTGAAAATATTTCTGCTGGGGAGTCATCCTGTCTCTAACGACGTGGGCGCGTGTCAAGCACATTTTGCCGACAGCTCTCCGCTGGCGCGTCGGGTTTTAAAGAAGCGCCATTTCGCTCTAGCAGAAAAGGTTTTGACGTCCAGACCAAGGCCGTGTCCTTTAATCTCGCGGGGGACGCAAGGTCCCGCCATCCATCTCTTCGGGTCGTGCTCCCATGATTCGTGCTTCGAACTCCCCGCTGCTTCGGGGAGGCAGGCTGCCTACTCAAGCGCTCGGTTCTGTCGTCCCACCACAGGATGACTCGGGCTCGCCTGCACGACCGCCCTGCATAGTTGCGCGTAGGTCCAGTCTTCGCGCAACATCAGGTACAACCTGACCGCCAGCTTGCGCGCCACCGCCACTTTGGCCAGGGCGCGATGTTTGCGCCCCGCCAGGCGACGATAGAAGCGTCCCAACTCGGCGTCGTAACGTGCCGCCGACTGGCCCGCCTCCACCAGCAAAAAGCGCAGAAACGAACTGCCCTGCTTGCTGATGTGCCCCAACTGCTGCCGCCCGCCGCTGCTATGCTCGCTGGGAATCAGTCCGAAGTAGCTCGCTACTTGCTTGCCCGAAGCGAACCGCTCCGCCGGCCCCAGCGTCAACACCATGGCCAGCGCCGTCACCGGCCCCACTCCCGGATGCGTCTGCAACCGAACCGCCGCTGGCCGTTGCGCCACTTCTTCTTCCACCCGCCGGTTCAGTGGCTCGATCTCGGCTCCCAGTGCGTCCAGTGCCTCCAGCAGTTGCTGGCGCCGTTGCGCCGCATAGGGCAACATGGGCAATTGCTCCAACTCCGCCCGCCCCGCCTCCGTCCACAACTTGCGTTTCTTCTGCACTCCCTGGCTCAGCGCCATGGCCTGCAACTGATTCTTCACTTGCGTCCGCGCCTGCACCTGCTTGTGCCGATGCACCAGCAACTGCCGCACGTCCCGCTCCTCTAGACTCGGCACCCAGATCCGCGGAAACCGCCCTTGCAGCAGCAGCTCCAGCACATGCTCGGCGTCCCGCCGGTCCGTCTTCTGCTTCCGCACCACCGCGGCCCGGATCGCAGCCGCATCCCCCAGCCACAACTCGAACCCCAACTCCGCCAGCAGCCGCTCGAACCACGGATAGTGTCCGCAGGCTTCCATTCCCACCCGCACCACTTGGCCCGCCAGCGCGCGGTAAAACTGTTCCGCCTCGGCGCGGTGCCCCAGACGCCGCTCCTGATACTCTCCCGTTTGGTTGTCAAAGATCGCGACCTGCTGAAAACCCGGATGAAAATCACAGCCTATAATCAGCATGACGTTGGCTCCTTCTCTCGAGCCTTGGTCTGTTTCGTCACAACCAATCTACTCGCTGCGACGAGCCAACGTCGTTATGCAATCAAGCGCAGCCGTTTTTCAGGCGGAGCGAAGGATCTCCGAACCAAAACGTCACCTGAGCCATTACCAGAAATCGCCAGGCATTCAGGGAGAGAGAACCATGGTCAGAGTAGGCCTCATCGGATTCGGCCTAGCGGGTCAAGCCTTTCACGCGCCCGTGATTCGCGGCGTACAGGGAATGGAACTGGCCTGCATCCTCGAACGCCACACCAACCGCGCCAAAGAACGATATCCCGAAGTGCGCGTGGCTCGTTCCCTTGACGAAATGCTCTCCGACAAAACCATTGGCCTCTGTGTCGTGGCCACGCCCAACGACTCGCACTTCTCCTATACAAAAGCGTGCCTCGAAGCTGGACGCGACGTGGTCGTCGATAAGCCCCTCACACCAACGCTCAAAGAGGCGGAACAACTGGTGCGTCTAGCCGCCGAGCGCGGCCGTCTGCTGACCGTGTATCAGGACCGCCGCTGGGACGGCGCTTTTCTAACCGTGAAGAAACTGGTAGCCTCCGGCGCGCTGGGCACAGTCGTGGAATACGAAGCACGCTTCGACCGCTTCCGCCTCGACGCCAAGCCGAACGCCTGGCGCGAGCAGGCCGATTTCCCCGCGGCCGGCGTTCTCTGGGATCTCGGACCGCACTTGCTCGACGGAGCGCTGGTCCTTTTCGGCGAGCCTGAATCGATCTGCGCCGCCGCTCTCCGCCAGCGTATCTCAGCCACCGTCGATGATGCCTTCGACGTCCACATGCAATATCCGCGTCTGCGTGCCACGCTGCGCGCCCGGATCATCGCCTACGCTCCCGGCCCCCACCTGCTCCTTCACGGCACCGAAGGCACGTTCCTGAAGTATGGAATGGATCCACAGGAAGAAATCCTGCGCAGCCCCAACTGCCCCGACGGACTCGACTGGGGCAAAGATTGGGGTGAAGATCGCGAAGAACTCTGGGGAACCCTCACCCGCGTGAACGAGAAGCCCCGCAAGGTGAAGACCGAACGTGGCGACTACCGCGGCTTTTACGCCAACGTAAGAGATGCGATCGAAAAGAAAGCCCCTCTGGATGTCACGCCGGAACAGGCGCTGCGCACCATGCGCGCCCTCCTGCTCGCCCACAAGAGCAGCCAGGAAGGCAGAGTGGTCCGCTGGTCGGAAGCAGTAGAGTAGAGCTTCGATTTGACAGGGCCCCGGACCGGGTGCCCCATTTCTCGCGCGTTCTTGGGGCGAGAAGTGGGATTTTCGCGAGAATCGAAATCAAAAGCCGCGGGCGGGGCGCCCGCGCCACACTTAGCTTTTCATCACCTTCTGAAACGCCGCCTGAAACTTCTCCATTTCTGCCTGCGTCCCGACGGTGACACGCACCCACGTCGGCATCACCGGCCACACGCGCCCAATCAGCACGTTTTCCTTCGCCATCGCATCCCGCACTTCGGTGCCGGGCCGCTTCGTGTCCACCAGGAAAAAATTTGCCTCGGAAGGAATGTAGGTGTAGCCGTTGTGGTCAAGCCATTCAAACGTCTGCTGACGAATACCCGCATTGATGCGCCGGCGCTCGGGAACAAGTTGCGCATCCTTCAGGCTGGCGGTGGCCGCCACCACGGCAGTGACCGGCATAAAGTTCAAGCCGCCGTGCTCGATAGCCCTGTCCGCCAACTCGGGCCGTGCAACCACGAATCCGCAGCGTATTCCAGCCATCCCGTAGACCTTGGAGAACGTTCGCAACACCACCACGTCTTTGCCGGCCTTCACCAGATCGAGCGCGCTCGTTGCTTCGCAGAAATGGATGTAAGCCTCGTCCACCAGTACGATCGCATCTTTGGGCTTGTTCGCGACCAGATACTCGATATCGGAATGCGACGTGACCGTCCCCGTAGGGTTATTGGGATTGCAAACGTAGAACAAACCGGCGTCCGGCGCGCTAGCCAGCATGGCCTTCACATCGTGCGCGTAGGTTTTCGTCATTGGAACCTTGACCACCCGCGCTCCCACCACTGGCGCCATATGCAGTCCCGCCTCAAATCCCGGATCGGCTGTGACGAAACTCTTCTTCGGCGAAGTAAAGGCCATCACGCTCGAAAGCAGCGGTGGAGTCGAACCGACCGTGGCGCGAACGTAATCGGGACTGAGGCCCTCGATCTGCGCGAAAGTATTGACCAGATCATCGGTCAGATTATCCGCGTAGCGTCCTCCCAGCGGCAGGATGGTGGACATCGCGTCGCACGCCGCCCGACAAGGCCCGAGCGGATTCTCGTTGGAATCGATCATCACCGCATCCGCCGCATGTGGACGCCGCCGCGCCGCCCCAGCCAACATCGGCTCCGTAAGCCCGCCGCGGAATGCCGCCACAGCGGATGCTGCCGCCGAAAGATGAAGAAATGACCTGCGCGAGAAGCGAGGCATAGGAACCTCCTAAGATGGAGAGTCTATCAGGAGAGGATATTGGAGTGCCCGCTCCGCACTAATCCTGAGCCTTGCCCGCGTAGTACCCCGCCCGTGACTGAATCTTGTAGCTCTGCTTCGACTTGATCTCCAGCTTGCGAAAGGACCCGTCCAGCTTCGTATTGGTCGAGGTATACCCGATGTTGTACTGACTGCGCAGTTCAGCGGCGATCTGGTCGAACGCTTCTCGAAGCTTGTCAAACTTATTGCCCACGTTGATCACCCGCCCGCCAGTCTGCTCGGTGAGTTTGCGCATGTCGCCTTCCCCGGAGTAGCCGCCTATCATTCCACCGTAAAACCCGCGATCTGCGCAGAGCAGCACGTAGACGATCGAGTCCGCTTTCTGCGCCGCCTCGACGGCATCCCTGAGCTTCAGCCGACTGCCTTCGTCTTGGCCGTCGGTCAGCAGGACCATGGCCTTGCGCCCCACTTCCTTGGCCAGCATGTCATGCGCCGAAAGATAGACAGCATCGAAGAGCACGGTCCCCGGTGAGTTGGCGGTTGGGACCGGCCCACCGCCCGCTCCGGGTAGCGTCGGCATCGTGATCCCGGAATTGATTCTTACCTTGTTTAAGGCGCTCTGCAGGCGGTGAACGTCGCGGGTCAAATCTTGCACCAGTTCGGCGTCGATGTTGAAATCGATGACGAACGCCTCATCCTTATCCGTCAGAATCTGTTTCAGAAACGCCCCGCCCACCTCTTTTTCCATGTCGAGCACGTTGATCTGGCTGCCGCTGGAATCGATCATGATCCCCAACGTCAGGGGCAAATTCGACTCGGCGGTGAAGTACTTGATGGTCTGCGGTTTGCTGTCCTCAGCGACCTCAAAGTCTTCCTTGGTCAGGTTGGGGATCAGCGCCCCGTGCTTATCCTTCACGTTGAAAAAAAGCTGGACGATGCTGGTGTTCGCCTTGAAGGTGGCGACTGGCCCTTGTGACTCTTCCTGGCTCTGCCCCTGGCTTTGACCGGCGGCTGGTTGCTGGCCCTGAGTGCCTTGCTGACTTGGGGAAGATTGGCTGGGAGACGATTGCTGGCCCGGTGTCCCCTGCTGGCCCTCCGGTTTCTGCTGCGCCTGGGTTAAGGGCACCACCAAAGCTACTGTCAAGACACATAAGGGCACAACATTGCGCTGAAAAACTACAAGTCTAAGCATGCCGGGATTCTCTCGCGATTCTTTGTTAGTCTAATCCTGTAGTTTAGATGCACCAAACAGGCTGGTTTTGCATCCCAGACCACGGCAAGGCAAAATTTTTCGCAGGACCGCTCCCCCATGGCACATGCGAGTAAAAATCGCGATTGGCGAGGCCTGACGGCCCAAACACTGCTGGGCCTCGGCATACTTCTCACCGTCTTAACCACGGCGCTGCAAGCGCAGTCCGGCGCCCCGCAGTCGCAGCCTCAGCCGCCGGCCCAATCCCAATCGCAGGAAATCCCGGATGCACCCTCCACGGTGCAACCGCCCGCGACCAAGCCAGTTCCTCCGCCTCTGCCCCAACCCGAATCGACCAAGCCTCAGCCGCCTGCTCAGGCTTCTCCTGACTCCACTGCGCAGCCGGAGCTGGACAAGCAGCCCCCGCCTCCCATGCCCCCGGTCGAGACCGTTCCTGCGGGAAGCGTTCCTAAGAACCAGATCAATCCGAAGGACGACCTCTACAAGATTTCGGTCGTCGCCAACTTCGTACAAATTCCCGTCCTGGTCAAAGACGCCGACGGCCGCCGTGTTGATGGGCTGCTTCCCAGAGATTTCACCGTGCTCGAAAACGGCAAGAAGCAGACCCTTACGTACTTCACCAGCGATCCCTTTCAGCTCTCAGTAGCCATCCTTCTCGACATCGGAATGCCCGACGTCGCCGTACAGAAGGTTAACCAGACTTATTCCGCGCTCATTGGCGCCTTCAGCCCCTATGACGAAGTCGCCCTCTACACCTACAGCAGCACGGTCAGCCAAGTCACCGATTTCACAAGCCGTAGCGAAAAGCTCACAGCAGCGTTGAACGAGATGAAGCTGGTCCGCGGCCACAACAACGGCCCGCCGGTGCAGGGCGGCCCGTTCTCTACAGGGCCCACCGTGAACGGGGTCCCAGTTGGCGGCCCTCCCATCGCGCCAGTCAATACGCCACCCCGCGAGGCGCACGTGCTCAACGACGCCATCCTGCGGGCCACGCTCGACCTCAGCAAGTGCGACCGCGCGCGCCGCAAAGTGATCTTTGTGATCAGCGATGGCCGCGAAATGGGCAGCCAGGCCAGCTACCGCGATGTCCTCAGGCTGCTCGAGACCCACGACATCCAGGTTAAAGCGGTCGTAGTTGACAGTGGCGCTCTGCCCGTCTTCCGCCAAGTGGAAAAGGTGCACCTGCCGCGGCAGGGTTACAGCAACATCCTTCCAAGATACGCTGCGGCCACAGGAGGGGGGCAGGTCTACTCGGAACTCTCCCGCAATGCCATGGAAGATGCCTACGCCCAAATCACCTCCGAGGCCCGCAACCAGTACACCTTGGGGTACCCGACCAAGGCCACGGCCAGCAACGCCTACCGCTCCATCGAAATTAAGGTCGATAAGAGAGACCTGAAGATCGACGCCAAAGACGGGTACTACCCCGCCCCCAGGCCCCGCTAGCAGTTCATTAGCGAGTCGGGTTCCTGCAAGTCGGGTTCGCACAAGGCATGCCTTCAGGCATGCCGAAAGCGTGACCATCATCAATCGCGCCTTTAGGCGCTGCGATCGGAAGATTTGCTTTCTTACGGCCAGACTACTTGGGCGATCGGGTCCTTGTCCGAGGCGGGGCGGGGGTTGCGCGCTCCGGGATAGGCTCCCCAAAGTTCCTGGTGAAACTGGATGCGTTCGAGGGCGCGGTCGATCACCGTCTCGAGTTCGTGAAAATACTTCACCTCGCGCCCCTTGGCCAGCCGTCGCTTGGCTTCTGCGGGGCTTACCCAAGTCGGACGCCGATTGGCCTCGTCAGGCCGGCGCATCACGTGGACTTGCATCAGGAACGCCTTGACCACAAACTCCTGGACTCCGCTGGGCTGCCAGAACACGCCCTTAGAATGCAGGTAGAGATGAAAGTGCCGCGGCTCAATGGTGCCGATGGCGCCGGCTTCCTCCGCCGCTTCCCGCTCGGCGGCTTGACTATGCGACAGGCGCGCTTCGGTTGAGCCCTTGGGAAAAGTCCATTTGTTGCCGCCGTTCGTGTTCACCAGCAGGAATTCGACCGCCGTCCCACGCCGGCGATAGCAGATCGCTGCCACTTGGAGCGGCAAGGATTTGTCAACCTTGGCTGAACCCATGAGCGCGGCCTCCTGCAGATGATGTTACTCGGAAGATATTTCAAGAATGTTAAATGCAACGAAAAATGTGCACTTCGGAGGGTTACGAAAGAGTGACCTAACGATCGCTCCAGGCAGAAGGCGCCCCGACCGGTTTTATGGGCAAATGGAATGTTAGGATGAAGCGCTCCGTAAAATCTGTGATGTTGGCTGGAGGAGAGGATATTCCGACATAACGCTGAGAGGAGAGTAGAGGATGCCGTCGTCTCCCCGAATTCTTGCCGCAGTGTCATGCCTGATCGTTACCTGCGCGATTCTTTGTGTCGGTCAGGCAGAGGAGGGCGTCCATGGTCACGTTTTTCATAACGACGCCATCGGTCTGACCTACACGTTTCCAGAGAAATTTAGCGCGGAGGTCGAAAATGAGATCCAGTTCGGGGTTCAGGATCCCACCGGACGCGAACACCTCATTCTGGCGCTATGGGATACTTCTGAACGCACCGGATATCCGCAGTTGGCGTTCCTGTACGACAGGAAGGTTCGGCCAGCCGGCTTATCGCGAAGAGAGATGGCTGAGCGCTATCTGGCGGCAGCAAGGCAATTGTGGGTGAGCGTTCCAGGGGCAAAGATTTCCACCCCGAAACAAATCTCCCCGGCAGGATATGCGATATGGCGCCTCGATCTCTGGCAACCTGATGACCTTCCGCACTATAACTCGGTCGTCGTAATTCCGCTGGCTGACCGTAGAATTCTGGCCATTCAAGTCAATGCCGTTTCGCAGAGCGAGTTGGATGCAGAGGTCGATTCGTTTCGGGAGCTGCACTTTGACAGGAAACAGCCCTGACTCTCGAGTGTTTGCGCGATATGAAATTCCGACTTACCTGATGTCTGGAACGACAACACAGTCAAGTTGAGCGGAATCACGCCAGATTGCGCTGCAGCGTATCGCGCTCCAGTTCATTCTCCCAGCGCGCCACGACCAGCGTGGCCACGCCGTTGCCGATCATGTTGACCAGCGCGCGGAACATGCTCATGAAGCGGTCGATGCCCAGGATCAGCGCCATCCCGGCCACGGGAATCGTCGGAATCACGCTCAGGGTTCCGACTAGCGCGATAAACGATGCTCCCTGCACCCCGCTGGCTCCCTTCGAGGTCAGGATCGCGACGGAGAATAGTGTCATCTGTTGCAGCCAGGTCAGATGCGTGTGAGTAGCTTGCGCCACGAACAGCGCCGCCATAGTCATGTAGAGGGCGCTACCGTCGGTGTTGAACGTGTACCCGGTTGGCACGATCAAGCCCACGAGTGAGCGCGAGCAGCCCAGGCCTTCAAGCTTCTCCATGAGCGTGGGAATCGCTGTTTCCGACGAACTGGTGGCCAGGACCAGAAGAATCTCTTCCTTGATCCGTAGCAGAAATCTCACCAGGTTGAATCCTGCCATCCAGGCAACCGCTCCAAACACAATGAAGACGAACAGCGTGGACGTCACCCAGAAAGACGCAATCAGTTTGACGAGCGGTCCGAGTGAAGCCACTCCATATTTGCCGATGGTGAACGCCATCGCGCCGAATGCGCCAATAGGCGCGAAGCGCATAACGATATTCACCATGCGGAATACGACCTTGGTGAGCGACTCCAGCATTTCGACCAGAGGCCTGGCGTGCGGTCCCGCCGCCGACATGGCAAATCCGAACAGGATCGACACGAAGACCACTTCCAGGATGTCTCCCTTGGCAAACGCGTCCACCACCGTGGTCGGGATGATGTGCA
Source organism: uncultured Acidobacteriaceae bacterium (assembly GCA_963819035.1). Taxonomy (GTDB): domain Bacteria; phylum Acidobacteriota; class Terriglobia; order Terriglobales; family Acidobacteriaceae; genus Sulfotelmatobacter. The sequence continues at coordinate 144,453 of CAWFUU010000013.1, forward strand.
TCAGGAATTCGGTCACGCTCTGCGCCTTGGCTTGGCCGGCATAATCGGCAACGGCGTGCGTGTCGAGCGTCGATGCGTCGACATTAAAGCCGCTCCCCGGCCGAACTACATTGCCGACAATCAATCCCACGACCAGAGCCAGGGTCGAAACGATCTCGAAATAGAGAAGCGCTTTTCCCCCCACGCGGCCGACCTTGCGCAAGTCGCGCATGCCCGCAATCCCAGTCACCACGGTGCAGAAAATCATGACCGTGATGATCATCGTGATCAGACGAATGAAAGCGTCGCCCAGCGGCTTCATGGCCACGCCATAGGTAGGCCGGTAAACACCAAAGATGACCGCGACCAGGATGGCGAAACTCACCTGCACCCAGAGCGACGTGTACCAGCGCTTGGGACGCGGCGCTGGCGAGTCGGGTTGGGGAGTCGAGTTGGCCATCTTTTGATTCTCGTTGTGCGTGAAAAATCAGGTCCATTCCTGCGCCGCCGGGCTTCGCCCTGGCGGGACGGTCGAGGCGGCCATCCCCACATGAGTCAATTCAATTTGCGGGGCCCTGTAGGGTTCTAACCAGCCATGGAATGATCACTTCCTTGAAGATCCGTGGATCGGGCCAGACGCCGACTTGCCTTCCAAGATGGCCGCCTTGCGGGTTGATCCACGCCTCTTTCGGCGTGTCACCCTTGTTCAGCAGCAGGTATTCGTCGTCGATCGGCACTTGCGTGTCGAGCACGCCCGCCAGTATGAGCATGGGCGCCATCGGCTTGCCGAGCAGACCCTGGTGCACCAGCGACATCTTCGGCAGATACTCGCCCATCTCGTCGAGGGTGTGGACACCTTCGAGGATGTTCATTAGCGCCGGCACCTGGTCGAAAAGATATTCGCGATTGCCCAGCAGCGAGTTCATAAGGAAATCCTTCTGAAAGAACTTGTCGACCGGAGGCGACTGGGCGCTCGCCCCGCGCAGGCGGGCGCGCTCGACGATTGCCATCTTGGTGGCCCAATACGCTCCCCAGCTCACGCCGTGCATTGCGATGCGGTTCTTGTCAATTTCCGGGCGCGATTGGGCGTAATCGAGCACCTTCGAGAGCAGCCGCTCTGACGTCTCTGTGACCTTGATCGGCGACTGTCCCGTGCCGGGGCCATCCACGGCAAGGTATCCGATGCCGAAGGGAAGAATCGCGCCGAAGCTCTCCGTCAAATCCTCTTTGCGGCTGTCGAGACCATTGACCGCAATCACCAGCGGCACCGGCCCCCTGGCTTTTTTCGGCAGCCGCAGATACGCAATGATCTCCTTGCCCTCGAACGGAATGCGAACTACTTCGAGCGGCGGATCGTAAAACTTCGCATGATCGAGAAACGCCTCGAGGGCCTTCTCGTAAGACCGCTGCTTTCCGGGCGACGCCGGAATCGGCCACCGTCCGAACGAATACAGCCGCCAGGCGCGCAGGTAATCGGCGTCGGCCTTCTTCAGATCAGACTTCTCGAGCGATTTCGCCTCGTTGAAGTATCGGTCAGCCACGCGCATGAATCCCGCGGCCCACTCGTCTTTGTCGGCGGTGTGAATGCTCTGGAACGCCTCTTTGACGTCGCCTGGGTCAAGCCCGATCAGCGGATAGCGTCCAACCTCCGCGCGGTGAATGGCTTCTGTCTTGACTTCGTCGATGGTGCGCTCGCGGCGCTCCGGCCCCTGAGCCATTGCCTGCCCGACGACAATGCTTGCCCACGACACGGACGTAAGAAGGAAAAAAATGTGGTTCTTCATGATCGGTTGTCCAGTTTCGAAAGCCCCGGGAAATAGCTTGATAAAGAAGGGCCGGACGGAAGATGTCCGGCCCTGCGAATCGAGGCCGTGATACGCGAATTAGAAAATGAACTTCAGCCCCAACTGAATCGAACGCGGTCCTCCGGATCCCACGGCCGGGTTCGCGGCGGCGATGTCGGGGGTAGCGCACTCGCAACCAAAACCGCCCACCCCAGGATCGTTCTGGCCAAAGCCGTTCTGGCCTCCGTAAGGATTGGCGAAGTTCGGGTGGTTCAGGATGTTGAAGAATTCGGCGCGGAATTGGGCGCGCAGTCGTTCGCCGAAATGCCAGTTCTTGGCAATCGCGAAGTCCAGGTTGCGGAAGCCTGAGTCCGGGAACGTGTTCCGGCCCATGGTTCCGAACTGTCCCAAGGGCCGGGGGAAGCATGATGGAGTTGCCTTTTGCATAGCAACCGCCAGGTTCAAGGCGGTGGTCGCAGCGCCAGAGAGTTGCCTCCGGCCAGCGCGAGGCCTGTGCTGCGCAGGTGGAATTGGAGGCACCCGTGAAGAATGGAATCGGCGTTGGGTCTCGCCTTAAAGTCAGAAGGATTTCCGAAGAAATCCCAGCGCTGCGGTGTGGCTTGCGGCGGGCTCACTGGCAGCCCGCCAAGTCCAGCAGATGCGGTAGTCAAGTCGATCGGCCCCCAGGGTTGGGAGCTTTGGATGGTCGCGATCGAATTGATTTCCCATCCTTCCAGCATCTGCCCGAAGCCTTTCTTTCCCGGGATCGCGTATGTCAGAGAAAGCGTGAAGCGGTGGCCAATGTTGAAATCGCTATTGCCGTATTCTTTGGCGACGTTGGTGGAATCCTGTGGCAGGCCATAGCCGGCTCCGAAATCCCAGTTCGCGCCCACATCGTCCAGCGAATGGGAATAGGTATAGCCCATGACCATGCTGAGGCCGTGGAAATTTCGCGAGTTTAAAGTCGCCTGCAGGCCGCTATAGTTCGACCGGTAGAAGTTCCCCATCTGAAAGATGTTGCTAAGATACGGGAACTTCGTGTTGAATGGCCGCGAGCTCTGCACGTCGTTTGGAGCGCAGACATTGGGATCATAATTTGACGTTGCGCAGGCGTTGATGAGCGCAGCAGGCCATCCGGTCCCAACCGGTGCCTGGTTGATGTCCCGAATCCCCGTTAGGTTTGTCCCATGATTGCCCACGTAAGCGAGTTCCATTGAGAGGTTGGGTGTGAAGGCGTGCTGCACGCTCAGAGTCCAGTTCCAGATGTAGGGCGTCGTAAGGTTCCGGTCAACTCCCATAATGGCGCAGGGCCCCGGTCCGTTCGGATCGCAAGAGATCGCGCTGCCGCTCAGGTCTCCGTAGAGAGGCGTGGTGCTATCCCACTGCGGCGGGGTTGGAGGGATGGCCAGATTTCCCGTGGTAATCGTTCCGCCGGCGGTGGTGGTTCCAGAGATAATCGCGCCAGTCGGAACGCTGGGCAGTCCAAAGCTATTGTTGAACGCCATGAACGACTGCCAGTTTACGTACTCATAGATCAGGCTTCCGCCGCCGCGGATCACCGTGCTGCCTTTCCCTGTCACATCCCAGGCAAAGCCAAATCGTGGCGCGAAGTCTTTGTGATCCGAATTGTAGGGAGCGCTGATCTGCTTGCCGACCTGCACCATTCCGAGATTCGGGTCAAAATTGCCCAGCAGATTGTGTTCTTCCTTTGGTGCCGTGGCGTACTCATAACGCAGCCCGAAATTCACAGTCAGGTTCTTGCTTGCCCGCCAGTCATCTTGCACAAATCCGGCATAAGCCCAGTCGTGGCTGTGCCGCGTCGGGTCGCCGGACAGAACTGACGCCTTGAAGGGATCACCGGCAAAAAAATCTTCGAGCGCCGAGGATCCGCTCCCCGCCGGGATTGCAACGCCACCGAGAAACGTAATGCTGCCACGGGCGTTTCCAAACGCCCCGCCGTTTACGTAGTCGCGGTGCAGTTCCCCGCCAAACTTCACGGAGTGCCGGCCTGCGGTGTACGACACGTGATCAATAAACTGAACGATCCCGTCGGCGCCCTGGAACTTCGGCCACTTGAAGCCGCCAAGGCCAGGAATGAAAGCTCCAGCGAATCCGATGCGAGGCAGACCTCCCGTGTTGGGGCCGCTCACACCAGTGTTCAGCCCGTAAGCGGAAGCGGGCGTGTTGAGATCGCCCGGCAGAGTGGGCTGGTAAAGCCGGCTGTAGCCAAACCGGGCTTCGTTGACCCATCGCGCCGAGGGAGTCCAGATCCAGTTTCCGCCCGCGACCTGGGCCCGGGTGTGAATTTTGGACCGCCACTTCGACTGGTATTCGGGGAAGTCCTCGACGGTTCCTGAGTTGTTGCCGAAGAAGTAGGTCCCACTGACGGTGTTGCGATCATTGAGGTGTACGTCAACTTTGCCAACCGCGTTGTCGACCCCCACCTGATTCGGATATCCGTTGACAATGTTTATGGTGGGATTGTTGTTTAACGGAAAGCCCGTGCCGTCACAAGTGACTGTGGAACCGGAAACCGTACAACCGGAGATCTTCTGACTTGCCGCGCTGATCGGGACACCGTTCGCCAGCAAATCGGCGATCGCGTTTGGAATACTGCCGGCGCAATCTCCACTGACAAGCGGAGAAATGCAGTTTGGCGTACTCGGAGTCGGCATCGACACCATCGACGGGCTGCTCACTCCACCGAAGGAGTTGCCCACGTCGTAGCGTTGACCTTCATAGGACCCGAAGAAGAAGGCCTTATCCTTGACGATCGCTCCTCCCAGGGAACCGCCGAACTGCTCCAACTCTCTGCCTAACTTGGGATTCGGAGCAGTGTTGAAGTAATTTCGCCCGTCCAGGTTGCCGTCGCGCCCGAAGGCGAAGGCCGTGCCATGCAATCCGTTCGTGCCACTCTTCAACCCGACGTTGACAATGGCCCCCGGCTTCCACCCGTATTCTGCCGGAGGATTCTCCTGCAAGTTGAACTCCTGAATCGCATCGATCGGAAGGATGGTCGCTGAATCGCCAGCGATGCCCGCGCCGTTAATGATCCCCTGACCCGAGTACGGCTCGCTGTTGAACAGTCCCTCAATGAAGTACGCGTTGTCTTCGGCACGCAGCCCGTTGGTGCTTGTCGTGGAGAAACCGCCGCCGGGGTAACGCATAACCCCGGGCCGCAGCTGCAGCAGATTTTCGTAGTTTCGGCCGTTCAGCGGAAGGTCGTTGATTTCCTGATTGCTGAGTGTGCCTCCCAACGTAGCTGAGGTGGTATTGAGCAGCGGAACTTCTTCTTCCACGACGACAGTCTCCGACACAGCCCCTGGTTGCAGGGCAACGTCGACCCGTACGTCGGTCGCAACCTCAATGACTACGTTCGGGCGCTCCGTGGTTTTAAAGCCCTTCATTTCGACACGGATTTTGTACGTGCCAGGTTGTAGGTCCGGAGCGACGTACCCGCCAGACTCGTCGGTGGTCACCGTACGCGAGGTGCCCCGTTGGACGTCCGTAATTGCCACCGTGGCTCCGGCAACCGCGGCCCCGCTCGCATCGGTGACCGTCCCCAAGGTACGTCCGGTGGTGGATTGTGCCGGGGCGGGAACTGGGAGCGCCAGGAGCGCAAAGGTGGCAAGCAACAGGCAAAGTACAGTCATCCGGCCTTTGCAGGACGCGAAGGCACCGACCGCGCTGGATAGCATAAGTGAACCCCTCCGTTCAAGCTGGTCCGACAGCCATACCACTATCGGAGAAACAGTGTCAAGCAAATTCACTTTTTGGATGGATTCCTTGGAGAGTACATCCTTGGCGCGAAGAGCGGGAGTTCAAAATCTGGAACACCTGTTCAACAACCAAAGTCATAGCGAAAAATCAAGTCCCGGCTTGCACGCAAGAGTATGTGTGTAGTATGATTTCGGTCATACCACCATACCTGTATACCGAACTTGCCGATTATCGAACAAACCCGCCAGCGCACTCTGGATATGCGGTATAGTAGCCAGACCATAGCCGACTCCTCGGCTAGCTCGGCTCCGGACCGTGCGGGGGGCAGCGCAGTGTACAAGCTAGTACGTACATCTCGTCTCTACGAACAAATTGTTCAGCAAATCGAAGAATCCATTGTCAAAGGCACTCTTAAACCCGGCGATCAGTTGCCCGCCGAGCGCGAACTCGCGCAACGTTTTGGCGTAAGCCGTACCGCCGTGCGCGAAGCCGTCAAGGCGCTCCGCGAGAAGGGTTTGGTCGAGGCCTATTCTGGCCGCGGCACTTTCATCACCGATGGCACCACCCATGCGGTGCGCCAGTCGCTCGACCTGATGGTCAAGATTGGTCAGCCCGAAGGCTCCACCCATCTCGCCGAGGTACGCGCCATTCTGGAGCCCGAAATCGCGGCTCTGGCTGCGACTCGTATTCAGGAAGCGGAACTGGCGACCATGCGCGAGGCCGTCGCCATCATGGACCGGGCAGGTCAGGATCCCGACGCCTACATCGAAGCAGATCTCGACTTTCACCTCGCGCTCGCCGAAGGTGCGGCCAACCCGCTCATCCTTTCTTTGCTCGACTCCATCGTCGGACTTCTTCGCGAACAGCGGCTGCGAATCTTCAAGGTCCCCGGCGGACCCGAACGCGGCCAGGTTCACCACAAGCGGATTCTCGAGGCGGTCGAGCGGCGCGATGCCGAAGCCGCCCGCGACACCATGCGCGCTCACCTCGGCCAGGTGCGCGACGACAGTCAGGCGCCCGCCGCGAGGCAGCCGGCCGGCAAGCAACCCACACATTCGGTTCGTTGAAAAGTGGCATAACTTCGAAGGCAGGTGCGGATGGCAAAGTTAGGATTCATCGGTTTAGGAGTGATGGGCAGCCAGATGGTGAATCGGCTGCTAAGCAAGGGACACAGCGTCACCGGCTACAATCGCACGCGCACCAAGGCACAGTGGCTGGTTGAGAAAGGCATGCACTGGGCGGATTCGCCTCGCGCGGTGGCCAGCGCTTCCGACTACACCTTCGCGATGGTAACCAACGCTGCCGCGATCCAGGCCATCACCGAAGGCCCGGATGGCTTGCTCGCCGGCCTGAGCGCAGGCAAAACTTTCATCGACATGAGCACCGTAAGTCCAACGGTGAGTCGCGCGCTCGCCGCCAAAGTGCGCGCCCTGGGCGCTGACATGGTCGACTCTCCAGTCTCAGGCAGTGTCATCACTCTGCAGGAAGGCAAATTGTCGGTGATGGTCGGCGGCCGCAAAGAGACTTTCGACAAGATCAAGCCGCTGCTGCTCGATATCGGCCCCAAGGTCACCCACGTCGGCGACAACGGCCTCGCGCTCTCGATGAAGATCGCGACCAATCTCAGCTTAGCCGTGCAGATGCTGGCGTTTTCTGAAGGCGTGCTGCTCGCCGAAAAAAGCGGCATCGCCCGCGAAGTCGCCGTCGATGTGCTCGTCAACAGCGCTGTCGCTTCTCCCATGATCAAATATCGCGGCCCGTTCGTCCTGCAACAACCCGAGGAGGCCTGGTTCGACGTCAACATGATGCAGAAAGACATGGTGCTCGCGATGGACCTCGGCCGCCAGCTCGATGTCCCTCTGCCCACCACCGCCGTAAGCAACGAATTTCTAACCGCCGCTCGCGGCATGGGGTGGACCAAGTACGACTTCGCATGCATGTTCGACGTGCTGGCCGCCATGTCGGGCGTGACCACGCCCGTGACCGCTGGAGGCCGGAAGTGAGCACAGCCACGTCCAAGCCCGAAGCCGGCCACGCATTCTCCACTGACAAGGAAAAGTGGCTCCACGCTTACCGCCAGATGGTGAGAATCCGCCTGTTCGAAGAGCAGGTCAATGAACTCTACACTCGCGCTCTGATGCCCGGCCTCGCCCATCTGTACAGCGGTGAAGAGGCCGTTGCCGTGGGGATCTGCGAAGCGCTCCGCGTCACCGACTACATCACCAGCACGCACCGCGGTCATGGACACTGTCTGGCCAAGGGCGCTTCACCCGACCGCATGTTCGCCGAGTTGCTCGGCAAAGAAGCGGGCTACTGTCGCGGCAAAGGCGGATCGATGCACATCGCCGACCCCGCGACCGGCAATCTGGGCGCCAATGCAATTGTGGGCGGCAGCGTCGGCATCGCCACCGGCGCCGCCTTCGCCGCGAAGAGGTTGGGCAACGGCTGCGTCGCTATCTGCTTTTTTGGTGAAGGCGCTCTCGGCCAGGGATCTCTTTACGAAGTCATGAACCTGGCGCAACTCTGGAAGCTTCCCGTCATCTACGTCTGCGAAAACAATCTCTACAATGAGTACACGCACTACAGCGAGACCACCGCGGGAACGATTCTCGCCCGCGCCGGCGCCTTCGGTCTGGAAGCAGCTTCGGTCGACGGGCAAGACGTACGCGCCGTGAATGAAGTCGCATCACGTCTGATCAAGCGTGCCCGCGCCGGCGGAGGCCCCGCATTCCTACAGGCCGACACTTACCGTTACAGCGGTCACCATGTTGGCGACATCAATCGCGAATACTATCGCTCCAAGCAGGAAGAGCAGCACTGGAAGACGGAACGCGATCCTATTCAGCTGCACGGGAAGTGGCTGATCGCCCAGGGCTATGCCACTCAGGAGTCACTCGATCAAATCAGCGCCGAAGCGCGAACCGAGATGGAAGCCGCCGTAAAGTTCGCTGTCGCCGCACCGTATCCCAGCGTCGACCAGGTCACTCAGGACGTCTATGCCGAATCGTGAACTCACATTCGCGCAAGCGGTTCGCGAGGCGCTAGCCGAGGAAATGCGCCGTGACTCCCGCGTGTGCATTTTCGGCGAAGACGTAGCCGAGGCGGGCACTCCGTTCAAAGTGCTCTCCGGACTGGTAGAGGAATTCGGTTCCGAGCGCGTCGTCGACACGCCCATTTCCGAAGCCGGATTTACCGGAGTCGCCGTCGGCGCCGCCATGACCGGCCTGCGCCCCATCGTCGACATCATGTTCGGCGACTTCATCACCTTGACCATGGATCAGATGGTCAACCAGGCCGCCAAAGCGCATTACATGTCCGGCGGCCATTGGCGAGTTCCCATGGTGATGCGCACTACGCTGGGGGCCACCCGGCGCTCTGCCGCGCAACACTCGCAGTCGCTGCACGCCTGGTTCAGCCACGTGCCCGGCCTGAAGGTCGTCCTGCCTTCAACGCCCTATGACGCCAAAGGCCTGCTGAAGACGGCGATCCGCGACGAGAACCCGGTCGTCTTCTTCGAAGACAAAATGATGTACAAGATGAAGGGCCCCGTGCCCGCCGAAGACTACACGATTCCGCTGGGCGTCGCCGACGTGAAGCGCGCCGGCGATGACATCACTCTAGTCGCGACCAGCAGCATGGTGCAGGTCGCGCTGGCCGCGGCGACTCTGCTGGAAAAAGAAGGCATCAGCGCCGAGGTCGTCGATCCGCGCACGACTTGGCCGCTCGACGAAAAGACTATTATTGAGTCGGCGAAGAAGACCTCGCGCGTCATCGTCCTCGACGAAGGCTACGGCCGTTACGGAGTCACCGCCGAACTCGCAGCCGTGATCGCCGAAGGCGCATTTTACGATCTGGACGCGCCCGTCAAGCGCATGGGCGCCATGCACGTCCCGATCCCGTTTTCACCACCGCTCGAGGACTTAACCGTCCCGACGGAAGAAACCGTATTCGAAGCCGCACGCCAGATGTGCAGCAAGTCGTAACAACGTAGCGCCGGCATCCTGCCGGCTGTCCCGAGGGCGTCTCGCCCTCGGCCTCAGCTAGCAGCCAGCAGCTAGGAGCTGATTTATGGGACTCAAAACTCACGGAACGATGGCAGTGGACTGGGAGAACCGGATCGACTTCGACCGCCTCCGCCGCGAGCGTCTGCAAAAAGCGAAAGACCTGCTGGCCAAGTCGTCGATGGGCTCGCTGCTCTGCTTCGACATGAACAACGTCCGCTATCTCACGGCGACGCACATCGGCACCTGGGCGCAGGATAAAGCCAACCGCTTTACCCTGCTGCCGCAAAATGACGAGCCCATCCTGTGGGACTTCGGCTCTGCCGCCAAGCATCATCAACTGAACTGCCCCTGGCTCGGCGAGCGCTCGCGTCCCGGCATCTCGATGCTCCGCGGCGCGATGTCCCCCGAGATGGGCCGCGCCGAAGACGTCGCCAAGAAAATCCGCCTCGAACTCGAAATGCGCGGCCTGCACAAAGAGCCGGTCGGCATCGACATCATCGAACTCCCTGTTCTTTTCGCGTTGCAAAAAGAAGGACTCGAGGTCGTCGACGGACAGCAACTCATGTCCGAAGCCCGGGTCATCAAGACTCAGGATGAAATCTCGCTGCTCAACACTTCAGCCATGATGGTCGACGCCGCCTACGACGAACTCTACCGCGCCATGAAGCCCGGCCTGCGCGAAAACGAAGCCGTGGGCCTGGTCAACAAGGTGCTCTACGATCTTGGCTCCGAATACGTCGAGGCGGTAAACGCCATCTCTGGCGAGCGCTGCAATCCGCATCCGCACGTCTTTTCCGATCGCGTGCTGCGCCCCGGCGATCCCGTCTACTACGACATCCTTCACTCCTACATGGGATACCGCACCTGCTACTACCGCTGTTTCACCGTAGGCTACGCGTCGCACGCCATGGTCGACGCCTACAAGCGCTGCCGCGATTACCTCGACGCCGCAATTGAATTGGTGCGCCCCGGTCGTACCACGGCTGAAATCGCCGCCGTCTGGCCCAAGGCTACCGATTTTGGTTTCCCCAACGAAGAAGCCGCCTTCGCCCTGCAATACGGCCACGGCATCGGCCTCGCCATCTGGGAAAAGCCGGTCATCAGCCGCCTCGTCTCCTTCGAGCATCCGGTCGAGATCAAGCCCGGCATGGTCTTCGCCCTCGAAACCTTCTGGCCCTCAACCGACGGTTGGAGCGCCGCCCGCATCGAAGAAGAAATCGTAGTCACTCCGACCGGACACGAAGTCATCACCAAATTCCCGGCAGAAGAGCTCCTGGTCGCCGGAGCCCATTACTACACGGTGAATGGCCCGCTACCCACGACGCGAGAAAGCGAAGCTCGTCCCAGCGAACACGTCCTCGAGATGATCGAAACCAGTGCCAAAACCGAGCGGATCGAAGTCTCCCGCTGAGCGAACGCAACATCCGGTAAGCCGCGAAGCGGCGCAAGAATAAAGCCCACGGCGCAAGCCGTGGGGAAGCGGTGAAAGTTGAGCAAGCCCCGCAAGGGGCGAAAGGCACCATGGCCTTCAGCGTCGTAATGCCCGCACTCGAGATGGCGCAGGAAACTGGCAAGCTCATCGCTTGGCGGAAGAAGGAGGGCGACTCCGTCTCCAAAGGGGAGCCTCTCCTTGAAATCGAAACCGATAAAGCGGTCGTAGAAGTCGAGGCCCCCGCCGACGGCGTTCTCGCCGGAATCACAGCATCGGAAGGTGCCGAGATCCCTGTTGGGCAGACAATCGCCTGGATCGTAGCCCCCGGCGAACAGCCCCCGCCCGACGGTGCGTCATCCACGACGGCTCCCGCGGCGCGCGCCGTATCCCACACGAGGTCGGAACAGCCTCATGTCGCGCCACCCGCGCCCAGCGCTCCCGCGCCCGCATCCAGCGCGAAGATTTCCCCAAAGGCTCGCCGCCTCGCGAAAGAATTAGGAGTCGACGTCGCCGTAGTTCACGGATCAGGCCCCGGAGGGGAAATTCTCGCCTCGGATGTGCAGGCGGCCGCCTCCGCTCCAACTGGCGCGATGGCCTCCGAAAAAGCATCAGCGAAGATCGAAGTACCCACCTCGCTCGGCCGCATCATGGCCGAACGCACCACCCAAAGCTGGACCACCGTCCCTCACTTCTTTGTCACTCGCGACATCGACGCGACACCACTCAACGAATATCGCGACAGCATCGTCGCCGCCATCGAGAGCGCGCATCAAGTTCGCGTCACTCACACCGATCTCCTGGTGGCGCTGGTCGCCCGCGTTCTGCTGAAACACCCGCGCTTAAACGCCAGTTGGACCGCCGAAGGCATCCGCCTCCACGACCACGTCCACATGGGCGTAGCCATCGCCGTGAATGACGGCGTTGTCGCCGCCGTCATTCCAAACGCTCACACCGCAAGCCTCGCCGAGATTGCCCTCCATCGCCGCGAAGTCGCCGAGCGCGCCCGTGCCGGCAAGTTGCGCCCCGCCGACATCGCCGATGCCACATTCACCATCAGCAATCTCGGGATGTACCACGTCGATCAATTCAGCGCGATCATCACCCCGCCGCAGGCCGCAATTCTCGCCGTAGGCAGCATCGCCGACCGGGTCGTCCCGGTGGAAGGCAAGCCCGCAGTCCGCCCCATGATGACGCTCACCATCTCTTGCGACCACCGCGTCGCCGACGGTGCCCGCGCCGCCATGTTCCTGGCCGACTTGGCCGAAGCCGCCCGCGAACCCGCGAAGCGCTTGGGGTAAAACGGCGGCCCATCATGGATTCTTGGATCGATGCCGCCGACTGCCAACGGCAGCCTTAAGAACCGCAGGGCCGCTGCTAAAATGCAGCACATGGCGGCCAATACTTCGCAGAACGCAACGGCAGAGTCAACCCCGCGCTTTCGCGAGGCACACCAACCCGATCTACTGACCATCGCTGCCATCGCAATTGCCGCTACTGTGATCACGGACTTTATCCACGAAGGGCTTGGTCACGGAGGCATGTGCGTGGCCACGGGTGGCCAGCCCTTAGCGATCTCCACGGTGCATTTCGAGTGCGGCGCGGAAACGCGTCTAGTGGCGGCGGGCGGGACGCTCGCCAATCTGATATTTGGCGCACTGTTCTGGGTGGCTGCCCGTGCGGTCAAGCAGGCTGCACCTTGGCGCTACTTCTTCTGGCTGCTGATGACTCTTAATCTGTTTCAGGCTGGTGGATATTTTCTGTTCTCCGGCATCGGCAACATCGGCGACTGGGCGTCGGTGGTGGCAGGGTGGCAGCCAGCATGGGCGTGGCGTGTGGGCTTGGTTGTACTGGGAACAGTTACCTACTTCTTTTTGTTTGTGCCTCTGTGCGTGCGTGAGCTACGTCCCTTCTTGGGTATCGACTCAGAGATGCGTTTGCGGCGCGCGCGACGGCTCACGCTCGTGCCTTATCTCACTGGCGGAATCCTTAACTGCCTTGCTGGCGCGCTGAATCCGGTGAGTCCGCTGTTAATTCTGATCTCCGCCGCGGCGGCGTCGTTTGGAGGGCACTCCGGGCTGACATGGATGTGGGCCCTGCTCCATGGCTCGCGCATACCCAGCAGCGAACTCCAGATGCCCGAGGTTGAACCCTCCCCGGGATGGGTGATCGCAGCCGTTGTCCTAGCGCTAGTGTTCATCGCGGGACTGGGACCCGGCGTGAAATTTCATTTGGCCTAGTCCCTCCAGCCAGTCAGGGCACGTAGCGGGTCGAGCCGGCAGATTCGAACCACTCCTCTTCACCGATTTTTCACGAAAAATTAAACTCCCCGCAACATTCTGGTCCTATCACTTTTCTTACTATCGTCCCTCGAGGATACAAATGAAAAAGACACTTGCGCTACTCTCCCTCGCAGCCCTCTGTTCGGTTGGCATCGCAACCGCCCAGGAAGACCACCACATCAAACGCGTTCTGTTGATCAGCGTCGACGGTATGCACGCTGTAGACTTCGCGAACTGTGCCAACGGTATTAGCACCGCCAACAACGGCGCACCCTACTGCCCGGCGATTGCCGCCCTCGGCAAGACCGGCATCAACTACGTCGCCGCCAGCACCTCAAAGCCTTCGGATTCGTTCCCGGGCCTGACCGCAATCATCACCGGCGGAAGCCCTGCCCTGACCGGCGTCTACTACGACGTCGCCTATTCCCGTAATTTCGACGCCCCTGCGAAAACCACGGGCAACGGCGTTCAGGCTGGCCCCTGCACCGCGGGCGCGCCGCCAACAGGGACCACGACTGAATATGAAGAAGGCATCGACATCGACCAGTCGAAGGTGAACGGCGGCGCGCCCGGCGCAGTTCTAACCGACGGCACCATCGCCTCCATCGATCCCCACAGACTGGTTCGCGACCCAGCTAAGGGCTGCAAGCCCGTTTACCCGTGGGAGTTTGTCCGCGCCAACAGCATCTTCAGCGTTATTCACCAGGCTGGCGGATATGCGGCTTGGTCCGACAAGCACCCCGCGTACTCCTCTGTCGCCTCTGGCATCGGCCCACGTGCCCTCGACGACTTCTACGCGCCTGAAATCAATTCCAACGTGATCGGCCTTCCCGGCGTCACGACGCCCACCGGCATATCCTGCGCAGCAGTCCGCGACCCTGGCTCGGACCTGACGGCTTGGACCAACAGCTTCCAGAACATCCAGTGCTACGACACCTTGAAGGTCGACGCGATCCTCAACTGGATCGATGGCAAGAACCACCTCGGCACTAAGACGACGAAGGTTCCAAACATCTTCGGCATGAACTTCCAGGCCGTCAGTGTTGGCCAGAAGCTCATTGAGGCGAGCAACAACGTGACGGGTGGATATCTGGATGCCACCGGCACGCCCAGCGCGGCGCTGCTGGACGAATTCAAGTTCGTCGACGCCTCGATTGGCGCATTCGTCAGCGAGCTGAAGGCCAAGGACCTTTACGATTCAACCCTGATCGTGATCACGGCCAAGCACGGCCAGTCGCCCATCGATCCCGCCCGCTACGTCGCTCAGACACGCAACGGCACTTCACCCGCTACTGTGCTCGCCACGGCCGGCTATATTCCAGACTCGGAATCGCCCCTTGGCAACGGCATCGGCCCGACGGAAGATGACGTCTCGCTGCTCTGGCTGAAGAATTCCTCGGATACAGACGCCGCCGTCAAACTGCTCGAAGAAAATGCTTCTCCGGCTGGAATCGCGCTCGGACAGTTCTATTACGGCTCTTCACTTGCCATTAACTTCAATGACCCAACCAAAGACCCGCGCACGCCAGACATTATCGTGACCCCGAACGTCGGCGTCACTTACTCCGGCAGCCACGCCAAACAGGCGGAGCACGGCGGGTTCGCTCATGACGACACGAATGTCGTTCTGTTGCTGTCTAATCCGAGCTTCGGCCCTAAGACGGTCAAAGCCGCAGTGGGGACTGCCCAGGTGGCGCCTACCATCCTCAAAGCGTTGGGACTCGATCCTCGGGCTCTTGATGCCGTCCGTAAGGAGGGAACCGGCGTCCTACCGGCGGTTCAATTCGAGTAGCCCATCCGCAAACCCGGGCACCCGACAGCGGACGCTCCTTCGAGAGCGTCCGCTGTTTATTGAGGCCTAAGAACTCCCAATCAATGCTTCTGCGGCAGACACCACGGCTTACACAGCATCGCTCTGTTGCGCGCGCAACCAAGGATTGGTTGCTTAAGAGAAAGGTGTTCGATTTTCTTGACATCCCTCGACCGGACTTAGTACCTTGGTGTCCCTAAAGGTCCTCCCCTGCCACTTCGTGACCGCTGGGGGATTCTCGCATGTGGGAAGACAACCGTTACTTTTGGGTAGTCCTCTGCAAGTACAAGTGGTTTCACGTTCGGGAGAGTCTGAGCTTATTCTTCAGGTACAGAATTCCACTTGGCGAAACGGACGCTGTCAGTCCTTGCCCTGTTGTGGCTGGCTCCTTCATGGCCCGATGCGATAAGTGTGGCAAAGAAGCTAGCTATAAAGCTTCGGATCTGCTGAGGTTCGAAATCGACGATCCTCCTGAATCGTTCACTCCGCATCCGTTGTTTCGGGATTTGAGCACCGGTTCGATTGTCACCGAGCGGAGCCAACACGCTAGCTAGCAGCGGTCTGATTGCGCCAGGGCGCTCGAACGGATAACGCCCTCTGGGCGGGCGAACACGCCTGTGTCTCTCCGTTCGACTCTTCCAACCGTTTCCGCGATTCATTCCCGCCGGTTAGCCCACGCGATCAGGATCCTGCGGCAATGCCGATGCCAGGACGAGTGCCGCCCCGGCGTAGAGCAATGTGTCCGCGACGTAATTTAACGCTTCATTGATCTCCACGCGTACGCCGTGGGCGAGGATCAAAATAACAAGATAAAGGAATAGAGTGAGGACGGTCATTAATGCGCCAATCGAGGCCGCGGCGATCCGGGATTTTTTGTTCAGGGCCAAGCCGATTCCAGCGGCCAGTAGGATTGCTCCTGCGAGGTATCCCCACACCCTGGGGAATGGAACCCATGATGGCGTCATCTTTTCCAACGGAACGCCGGGCGCAAACTCCGGATGAAGAAAGTGTTGTACGCCATAAAAGATCGCAGCGATCGCTATGACGATGCGGCCAAATAAAATCATCCATTTTGATAGTTGCAGCGACGAGGCGCGACTATGCAGTCCGGCCAGGGCCCATGCGCCTGCGGCAAAAGAGAGATCTCTTAGCAGGAAGATCCACGCGAATCGATTGTTGGGACGCGCGAGCGCGCCCGGCAAATAAATCATGCAGACGAATAGAAAGAACATCAACCCGAGCAGGGTGGACGACCAGCGTACGAACTTCCCCACCGTAAGACTGGTCGCTGCTGCGAGCAGCGCGCATCCGACAAAATACGGCCAGAACCAGCGCGCCGGCATCCAGGGCGGGGCCATGCTCTGGATATACTCCGGGCCGCCGTGGAAATGCTCCGGCGCGAATACAGCGAGTGAAACGGCGATGAAGACAGAACCCAAGGTGATAAGTTTGTCCCAACCGCGAGCCGCGCTGATTTCTTTTCGAAGTATAAAAACGCCGGCGACAAGATAGATTAGCCCGGCAAAAGACATCCAGAAGTTTGTTGATGAAAGCATCAGAACCTCTTTCGCGAAGGTGAACTGGTCCCGATGCTCAGACCCGCGCGGCGATGAAGGCAAAGGCCGTTAAGGAAGCCCATCCGGTTGCCAGGAAATGATCTTTGCCCGATGCTCAATTGCGCAATAGCCACTTGATCGATTTTCGACATGGCCACGTGCGAATGAATTCACTTCGAATCGAGCAGAGTGCGGAGCCTGCGAACTGCGAGGGGAACCTCGCTCGCTGCGGTGGTTCACGAATGAACTACTGGAACTTGGGCAACACGGCTTCCTCCAAGACAAGGGGTCAAACGTCCGGGAAGGCCCCGATCAAGCCACTGCGCAGGTGACCAGATAGCCTGCGGACTCAGCACGGTGGGACGGATTGACTTTCGACACCAAGAGTGAAACCATTACTTTGTCGAGCGGATTGCAGCTTCTCCCGCAAAGTTGACGTTGTTCTCGCCTTCATACGCATTTATTCATCCTTCATCCTAGGAAGTTGCGTTCGGTTCCTTTTGGAACTCTGCGCAGGGGGGCAATCATGAGACTCAAGCTAGCGGCAGAGAAACGTAGCGAATTCGATCCCAAGACATTCCTTTCGACCATCGACGGTGGTAGGAAGATTGCAGCTTTTTCCAAAAAGCAGACGATCTTCGTTCAGGGCGACCCATCCGATGCTGTTTTTTATATCCAAAAAGGAAAGGTTCGGCTCACGGTTGTGTCGAAGATCGGGAAGGAAGCCACCATCGGCATTCTGAACGAGGGCGATTTCTTCGGAGAAGGTTGCCTTACAGGGCAGTTTCTGCGCCTGTGTTCCGCAACCGCAGTAACTGAGTGCTTCGTGATGCGAATCAACAAGACGGCTATGATGGAAGTGCTGCACAGGGAGCACGCATTTTCAGATATGTTCGTAGCATATTTGCTGGCACGAAACATCCGATACGAAGAGGATTTGGTTGACCAGCTTTTCAATTCCAGCGAAAAGAGACTAGCTCGGATTCTGCTGCTGCTGGCTCACTTCGGCAAAGACGGCGTGCACGAGACTCCGATCCCCAATATCAGTCAGGAGACCCTTGCCGAGATGATAGGCACAACTCGCTCACGGGTTAGTTTTTTCATGAACAGGTTTAGGAAATTGGGGTTCATTGACTATCACGGCAGTGATAATGTGCGAGTTCACAGTTCACTTCTCAACATCGTTCTTCACGACTAGAATTGTATTCCAAGAAGACGGGGCTCTCACTCTCTTGCAGACATAACCACCCTCGGCTTCGCCATTTCCTTGACGACTTCAGCGAGCGTCGCTTTGGCCGATTGCTTTTTTGTTTTTCTTTTGCCCATACGCTCATGATTTTACGAGTCGGGGTCGCGCTACAGGTCAATTGGGATCAGCTAATCCTGCTACAATAAAGACTGGGGTGGTTACCACCTTCTCCTCTTTCAGGTCTTCTGATCTAAGCCAGTCCATCTGAAGTTTTCCCACCTTAGGGTTTTCGCCAGAGAGCGGTGTACCCATGGCTTTTGAAGCGATTCTGGACGAAGTTGATCAACTCCACAACGTCAGCACTCGTCTTGAGGGACTGGCGGGACAGCACGCGCCCATAACGGAAGCACTGATGACGATTGCGGGAAGCGTTCGCAACACTGCCACTCTATTGGCGGTGCTCGTGGCGACTAAGATTCCGAAGCCAATCTGAGAAACAACAGAAAGACTGCCCAGAGCAAGACTGTTGGGGTGAGTAGAACCGCTCTTCGCTCAGGCGTATTTGCGTTCTGTTAGCGGCTCAATCTCGTGATTGATTTCAAATCTCACTGGCGTGCCACATGACTGGCATGTGGTTTAGTGTATCCCACCGTTCAGACTCATCTCTTGCAGCTTGTTGGGACGCAGGCACTTGGGACAAGTGATTATTAGATACCCTGCACTGTCTCTTGGCACGAAGAGTGGAGCTACGTTACTCTTCCTTTTCTCCGAGCGAAGGGGAGAAGCAGCCAAAAGCTTTCCCACGTGCTGGGGAAGTTCTTTGATGGTGTAGTTTCCTTTTTGCAGGAAAGCGTCCGCCAGAATTCCGATTGGCATTTCCCCGAACTGTACCCTCCCTCGGATCCGCACATCCTAGAGGGCCTCTTCGGTTAGAGCCTCGTACGGCTTATCCCACCGCTGCGCTGCGTCTGAAACCTCTCCCACGTCTCTGCGAGGAGCCTCCCCATCCCCCACGAGCGTTTTGTTCATCTTGCGTTCCACCGCGGAAAGTGCGTTTTGGATCGCAGTCAGTTCAGCCGGAGTTCCGGGATGACTCCCCCATTCGGCGTAACGTCTTTCCAGCGCGGTAATTGTCCTTTCAATGCGACCAAGCGCCCGAGCGGGATGAGATTCGCCTAATGCTGCTGCACAAGGTTCTCGCCAAGAGTGCCGAACACGTCTCATCTAGGGCTCCTTGATATGACAAACGAATTGACCCGAGCAGTCGCTCCAAGAAACGCGGTCTGAGGGTGTGGCAACGATTGCTGCTCACACTCCAGTCGCTTCTCAACGGTCCCGCAAAGAAGCACGCGATAGGGGAAGGCTGTTCCTTGCAGGACCGGAGTCACCGGGCGCGTGAACATTGAAAAGACCGTAACGCAGGATCGTGGGTTCTCTACAACCACGCTTGGATTGTTCGCAATTCGTAACAGGACGGTTGTGGGGGAGCCGCCGGGTTCGCCCACCCCCAGACGGTCTTACTAGGTTAGAGCGTCTCTGTACTGGGCTCATCTCACGAGATTGTGAGGTGTATTCACACTCTAATGATTATTTTTGATATATATCTATTTAGAATCAGTCACTTAGCGTGTGAATACGATTCACCTCGCAATTACTTTACTGAGGTGAATTGAGGTGGATGGCGGGAGATAATTTGCGAGAAGTGAGCAATTGTGAACAGTCGACCTCTTTTCCTCGACTTATCGTCTTCAACAAAGTTATCTCGCAGACGGTCATCGGTTCATGTCAGCCGGGGGGCTGACGCCTGAACCATGGCCGTTTTTCTCTTTTGCGCCTGTGCGGCGCAAATGCAGAAAGTAAGCCGCCCCAAGCTGCGCCATTAGCAAGTGAAAGCTACTCTTGTTCCGCTTTCCGCCTCACGGTACGCGGAAACTTGACGCATTCGTGCTCGCCGAAGGCTTCCAGCACTTTTGCGGGCGGCTTGCCAGAAACCGTGGAACCCGGATTGGGGATGATCCAATTGCACCCCTTGCATCCCCAAGCGGCAAAGGAACTATCTTCCAGCCAGACCAGTTCTCTAGCCATCGTGGAAGAGTTTCTCATGAGGTCGCGGAATTGGCTAGATTCCGCTGGTGAATTGAGGTGGACTATCTTTCTACCGACGGCGTGAGTCCCGAACACGGGGTGAGAGCTTGATTTCGATACACTTCGGACAGGGGCACCAGAAGGCCTTATCCTCGGGAAAGATTATGTGACCACAGTTTTCGCAGATCTGTCTGCCATTCTCTAGAACTTTCATCATCCTAAGTTCTGTGTCCGAAACGCAATAAGGACAGCGCGGCGGTCTGTTCTTCTTGGTCTCCGTCATGAACTGGCATCCTGTGTTTTTCTGCTCTGTGTCGTTGTGAAGAGTCTCAGAGATGGAGACCCACGTAGCTGGCGAAAATTGCAATTACACTCACCGTCCACGCAGGTCGCAGGAGCCACTGACTCTTGCTGTTGAGAAACTCGCTTCACGCGCGACGCACGAACCACACAATCAACAGAATCACAATAACTGTTCCGACCACACCCATACCCAACATAGTGCCTCCAGTCGAACCACCTAGGGAAACAAAGTCACCCATGCAGACATGGTAGGGCTAGATTCCGGCTCTCGTCTGAGCAAAACGAGACACTGATGCCCGGCCTAGCCGTTTCCACCAAGTACGGCGTGGTGCAAAGGCATCATCCTCCAGAGCGTAAGTCGCCCGCGCGGTCCTGTTGCAACTCGCCAGTCCACCTCAGAATTATGGACTCTGATTCTTACAGCGTGAGCAATATTGCTCAGACCTCAATCCCGACGCAAAGGTTAAATTAGGACGATCTTGCCCAGGAGGCATTATGTCCTGCTTTGGCTGGGTTCCACGCTGTGCGGTCTGCAGAGAATCCGTGAATTTGACCGTAAGCAAGGCGGATGAATATGGGCGAGCGGTTCATGAAAACTGCTACGTCCAGAGGCTTCTGTCAGAGAAGCCAACTACGGCCCTGTCTGCAAAGGTGTCATCCTCCAGAACGTAAGCCGCCCGCGCCGGTCCTGTTGCAATTCGCCGGTCAGAAC
>CAWFUU010000014.1:0-348822 GCA_963819035.1 uncultured Acidobacteriaceae bacterium
TGGCGGAGGGAGAGGGATTCGAACCCCCGGTACGGTTTCCCGTACAGCGGTTTTCAAGACCGCCCGTTTCAACCACTCACGCATCCCTCCGCTCGGGTAATGCGATGATTAGATACTAGTTTACACTCCGCCGTTGCGGGCCCGGCAGGCTACGGGAGCAGGCGAAATGCGCGAGAGTGAAACTCCATCACCTCTGCGAAATGGGAAAGAAAATATGCCAGCCCGTGGTCGCCGGGGTAGGCGTGATACTCGTGTGCGACCCCTTGCTTCTGCAGTTGGTCATGCAGCTGCGCCGCACCTTTTTCGAAGCCGTAGTTATCATCCTGTCCGCAGTTGAAATAGATTGCCAACTTCCGCAGCGACAGGGCATTTTTCTTCGCCAAAACGAATGGACTGTTCTCGTTCCAGTGAGGGACGTTGATCGGGTTGCCAAAGACTGCACCGAGCACTCCGCCTAATGGCGTTCCGGCGCGCTGTGCCGAGTCCAACTGTTGCGGCGATTCAGTGATCAGAGCGGCGCTCTGTGCACTGACCGCTGAGAACAGTTCCGGATGAGCGAAGGCGAACCGCAGCGCTCCGTAACCTCCCATTGAGATTCCGCTGATAGCACGCCCCGTGCGCCCGGCACGAACGCGGTACTTGCCCTCGACGAGCGGCATGAACTCCTGCAGAAAAAAATCGTCGTAGCGAACCGAACCGTCAGCAGAATTGATGTAAAAACTGCGACGGCCCTCGGGCGCCACGATCAAAAAGTCACCCATCTTGTGCTGGTGACGAAGATCGTCGAGCAAGGTCCAGCCGCCGCTATTGAAGAGGGTCTGCTCGTTATCGCCAAGGCCGTGGAGAAAATAGAGCACTGGATAACGCCGCGCCGGGTGCTCCGCCGCGCCCGCGTCATAGCCTGCCGGAAGATAGACGCAATAGTGAACAACCTGCTTCAGGATCCGGCTGTTCATAGCGTTGCAATCGATCCGGCTCTGGGCCACCACCGGGCTTCCTGCGCATAGAAAGCCCAACAGCAGCACAGCCAGGAAGGTGAGCGGTAGGAGTGATCTCATGCGGAGTCTATTCGTAGCGTAGCGCTTGCACGGGATCCAGGCGGGCCGCGCGTCCGGCTGGATACAGCCCCGAAACCAGGCTTACGACAAACGCAAATAAGATAGCGCTCGCGACCAACCACCAAGGCACCGCCCAGAAATGTTCCGGAGGCAGCGACTGCCGCTTCAGGTAGACGTTAGTGCCCAGATTAATCACCTGTCCAATCGTCCATCCCAGCGCGACTCCCACGATGCCGCCCAGAATGCCCATGGCGCCGGCTTCGGCGAAGAAGAGTTTCTTTACGTCGCCGTCACTGGCTCCGATCGCCTTCATGATGCCAATCTCGCGGCGCCGTTCCAGAATCGCCATGACCAGCGTATTCACAATGCCAATCGACGCGACGGCCAGCGCCAGGCTCCCAAAGATTCCCAGGAACAGATCCAGCACGGCAAAGAACTGGCGGAGGCTGCGGGTGGCATCGAGAATCGAGAAAGTGGTGAACCCCATGTTCTTGATCGCATCCTCGACGGACTGCACCTGCGCCGGATTTTTCACGCGCACGGTGATCGAGGAGTACACCGGCTGATCGCCGGCGTGCGCAATCTCGCGCAAGTCGGTCGGCAGCATCACATGAAGACTCTCGGCCAGTTTCAAAGGCAAGAAGACTTTTGCACGCATCGGGCCGCGCATGCTCTCGGGATCGAGATCGGAAACGCCGACGATCTTAAGCTTCTGCTCGCGCGAGACAACGGAGTAAGCGGCCCCGGCAACGCTGGCACCGCCCGGTGCGACTTCGGTGGGCCGAAGCGGTACGGGCTGCGTTGGTGCGGACTCCCGCTGCGCATAACGCAGCGTCAGTTCTTTGCCGAGAAGTGGCTTTGCCAGTTCGGCAACGTTTGGCTCGGCGGCTCCCAGCGCCGGCGTCTTTCCCAGGAGCTCCTCGGCAAATGACTTCTGCAAAATTGCCTCGGCGGCCGCATCCGAAGAGAAGAAGTTGCCCTGCATCCCCTCGAAGGCGTCATTGGATTTCGCCGACGCGGGCAGCGCCGAAATCATGGTGAGATGCGGCTTGTCGTCGTAGCGCAGTTCGGTGGCGAAGCGAATGTCGGGATACGCCTCTAGCACATTCGGTAGGCGCTCAATTTCCTGCCGTGTAGGTTCGTCGAGGATGCGGCTCTCGCCTGGTGTCGGCCCGCTTCGCTCTTCCTCGCGCCCCATGCCGCGCATTTCGCGGCGCGAAGTCACCACCACCGTGTCAAACAGTCCCGACTTCACCAGTCGCCGCGATGCCAGTTGCTGCAGGCCGATGCCCAGCGAGAGCATTGCTACCAGAGAAGCGACTCCCACTGAGATTCCAATCGTAGTCAGCGAGTTTCGCAGCAGCGATTCGCGCAGATTGCGCAAAGCGAGTTCGGTGAGGTCGGGAATCTTCACGAATCCCCCTCCCGTGCCCCGGTCATGGCGGCCGGCTCATTCCGCCGATCGTCTATTAACCTTCCGTCCGCCAGGAAAATCATTCGCTGGGCGTAGCGCTCAGCCAAGGCGCGCTCATGCGTCACCATGACCACCGTCATTCCCAATTGCTGATTGAACTCCCGCACCAGATCGAGGATTTCTGTTCCCGTGTGGCTATCTAGGTTTCCGGTAGGCTCGTCCGCCAGCAAGAGCTGAGGCCGGTTGATAAGCGCTCGGGCGAGAGCCGCCCGCTGTTGCTCGCCACCGGAAAGCTCGCTGGGGCGATGGTTAATGCGCGCACGCAAGCCAACACGCTCCAGGGCTTCCCGGGCTAAACTATCGCGCCGGTTTCGTTCGACTTCGGCGAAGCGCAGTGGCAGCTCCACATTCTCGGCCAGCGTCATGCTGGCAATGAGATTGAACGACTGAAAGACCATGCCCACAACGTGCAGCCGGTACTTGGCCAGTTCTTCGCGGGACAGTTTTGCCAGGTCACGATCCTGCACCACGACGCTGCCGGAAGTCGGGCGATCCAGCCCCGCGATCAGGTTCAGTACCGACGACTTGCCGGAACCGGAACTGCCTAACAATGCCACGAACTCTCCGGCCCGCACTTCGAGAGAGACCCCGTCCACTGCACGGATCGAGGTTTCCCCCATGCGGTAATGCCGGCACAAGTTTTCAGTCCGGATGGCAGCAATGTGACGGGCATGAGGCGCAGCGGAGACTACCGGAGAAGTCGTCATAGACCTAGCGCATTTCTCCTCGCAGCACGCGCAAAGCGTCCGCCGCTTTCACATCGCCATTCTTGGCCTCGGTCCCATCGCCTGGGACCGCAACCGCATCCCCTTCACCGGGCGCCAGGAATAAGTTCACCTCTACCCCATGCTGTCTCGTATACAGATCGTAGTAGCGGCCACGAGCCGCGTAGAGCTGCGCGTGCGTGCCGTGTTCCAGAATTCGTCCCTGTTCCATGACCATGATCTGGTCGGCGCGGCGGATCGTCGACAGCCGGTGCGCGATGACGAACGTGGTCCGCCCCTGCATCAGAAAAGAAAGCCCCTGCTGGATCATCTGCTCCGATTCGGAGTCAAGGCTGGAAGTGGCTTCGTCCAAGATCAGGATCCGTGGTTCCGCGAGGATGGCTCGGGCAATCGAAATTCGCTGCCGTTGGCCACCGGATAACTTCACGCCACGCTCGCCCACCACGGTTTCGTACTTGTCCGCGAACGATTCGGCAAATTCGTCGACGCGAGCGATCCGGCAGGCGCGCATGATTTCCTCTTCGGTCGCCTCGGGGCGCGAGAACGCGACATTTTCACGGATCGTCCCATCAAACAGGAATGATTCCTGTAGCACCACCCCGAGCCGCGTGCGGAACGAGTCCAGCCGCACCGTGCTCAGGTCCACTCCATCCACCCGGACTGTCCCCTTGGTGGGTGAATAGAAAGCAGAGACGAGTCCAATCGTGGTGGATTTGCCCGACCCGGACGACCCCACCAGTGCCGTCACCGTCCCGGGTTCAGAGCGGAACGAAATGTCATGCAGGACTTCATGCGCGCCGTCGTAGCTGAAACTCACGTCATCGAAATCAATCGTGCCGACGATATCGCGCAACCCGACGGTGCGCTTCGCGTCCTGATCCTCGGGGCGCTCGTGCATAATCTCTTGGGTTCTCTCCAATCCGGCCAACGCCTCGGTAAGCTGCGTGCCAATCGAAACGATCTGCATGATCGGAGCAACCAGAAAAACCAGCAGAAAGTTATAAGAAAAATAACTTCCGGGACTCAGGCTCTTTGCCACCATCTGATGTCCGCCGACGTACATGGTGGCCGCTCCCACAACTCCCAGCAACACGCTGGCTGAGAGGCTCATCAGGGAGGTAGCGGTGAGCGTGCGCATTACGTTATCCAGCAGTCGCCGCACGCCACCGGCGAAGATTTTCTCCTCGCGTTCTTCCGCGTGATATCCCTTGATGACGCGTACGCCGCCGAGAGATTCCGTAAGGCGCCCGGTGACTTCCGCGTTAATCTTGCCGCGCTCGCGGAAAATGGGACGGATGGTCGCAAACGCCCGGTTCAACGCTAAGGCAAAAAAGCCCAGAGATCCGACCGCGATTAAAGTCAATGGTGTGCTGATGCGCAGCAAGAGCACCAGCGCGATACCGGCGGCGACCATCCCTCCGGCAAAATCCACAAGCCCGGTACCCAGAAGGTTGCGCACGCCTTCCACGTCGGTCATGATCCGCGATACCAGCGCGCCGGTCTTGTTGGCATCGTAAAAGGCAACCGGGAGACGAGATATATGTTTCTGCACTTCCTGGCGCAGTTCTGCGATCAGCCGTTGCGCCGCTTTCGACAGCAACTGCGTCAGAGAAAAAGATGTCACGCCCTGAATCAGCGTTGCTCCCAAGACCGAAAAAACCAGCGGCCGCAAAATCTCGGTGTGATGCTTCCCTACGACATCATCAATCAGGAATTTCGAGGAGTAAGGCAGGACGAACCCGGCCAGCCGGTTAATCACCATCAGCGCGAATCCCAGCGCCAGTAGCCCGCGGCGCGGGCGCATCAGTTTCCACACCTCCGGCCAAACAGCCTTCAGTCGCTGGATCTTCGGGGGCTTCGGGGCGTCTTTCGCTGGGGAACTCAATCTATAATTCGACTCTCTGGAGTGAGGATTCGCTTCATTATTACTGCATTGTCACACATCTCCTGGCTGCCGGCTGGACTGTGACAGGCTATGCCCCGCCGTTGTATGCTCGGGGCGTGTCCCGACCGTCTCCGCCGGACCGTTCACCGACTTTGGGCCTGCTGCTGGGCCTTTTTATCACCTTGTCGGCGGTCGTTGCCTACTCGGCGTACATTACATGGCAGGTCACGGGCTTGCGCAAGTTACAGACCGGGCTGGTCGACCGCAACCGAAGAGATTCCCTGCAGTTGCTGAGAATCCAGAACGACCTCAACCTGCTAGCGGTTGCCATGCGCGACATGGTCAGCGGAGACGAACCTTATCCGCTGACCGCATGGTCTGCGCAGTTTCAGCGCATTCGGACGGATCTCGGCGATGCCATCCGGCTTGAGGCCGATTTGGCCGCGGCCAGCCGAACCCCGGAGCAAAGCGCATTTTTGACTGGCTCCTTCACCCAGTTCTGGGATGCCGTCGACCGCGTCTTCGCGCTCGCCCATGACGGCAAGGAGAAGGAGGCGCGCGAACAGATCCAGCTTTCGTTGCAGGAGCGGCAGGCGGCGCTGAGCACCGCCGTGGCTCGCCTGCTGGTGCAGAACAGCGAGAATGAGGAGCAGGCCGCGTTGCGCATTGTCCAGATTTACGATCGCGTCCAGCTCCAGGTTTACATTTTTCTGGCCGCGACCCTGCTCGCCATTCTGCTGAGCAGTCTGTCCATCATCCGCTGGAACCGCCGCCTCTTCGCCCGGCTGGAGGAAATTTCCGAGCGCCGCAGCGAATTGGCGCAGAAGCTGATCTCGACCCAGGAATCGACGCTCCGCTACATTTCGCGCGAACTCCATGACGAATTTGGCCAGGTACTCACTGCGGTCGGATCGATGCTGCGCCGCGCCGGAACTCACGCCCCGGAGGGCTCATCGCTGCGCGCGGATTTGCAGGAAGTTTTGCAGACCGTACAGACGACACTGGAGAGCGTGCGCAGCCTCTCGCAAGCGTTGCATCCGGTGATGCTCGACGAGGCAGGCCTGGAGAGCACGCTCGACTGGTATCTCCCCACCGTGGAAAGACAAACCGGAATTGCCATATCCTATGAAAAGCGTGGCGAGCCGTTTCCAGTGGACGGCGGAGCCGGCGTGCACATCTACCGCGTGCTTCAGGAGGCGCTGAACAACGTGGCGCGGCACTCGGGAGCCAAGCAGGCCTGGGTGCGGCTGCTTTTCTTGCCAGACGCGGTTGAACTGGAAGTTGAAGATCATGGAGTTGGATTCGCGGACCGGCCGAAGAAGCAAGGGATTGGTTTGGTGGCCATGCGTGAACGATCGGAGCTGATGGGAGGACGCATCGTCTTCTCCCGTCCGCCAGAAGGTGGAACCAGGGTGCACCTGTTTGTTCCCAGAGAAAAGGCGGAGGCCTATGGAAAAGAAGATCACAGTCTTGCTCGTGGATGATCACAGCCTGGTCCGGCGCGGTTTCCGGCGCATGCTGGAAGATGAGCCCGACATGAAGGTGGTGGGCGAGGCTGGCGACGGCGAGGAAGCCGTCAAACTGGCGAAACAACTACACCCGCAGGTGGTGGTCATGGACTGTGCTCTTCCTGGCATGAACGGCCTGCAAGCCACGCGCGAAATTCTGGAGGATTCGTCGCACACAGCAGTACTCATGCTCAGCATGCACACCGAAAGCACGTGGGTGCGGCAGGCCATCGATGCTGGAGCCAAAGGCTACATGCTCAAGAATGCCCTGGAACTGGAACTGGGGGCTGCCATCCGGAAGGTTGCCGCAGGAGAAACGTTCTTCGATCCGCAAGTCGAGCAGAGCACACCTCTCAAAGGTGAACGAGCTGCCCTGACGCAGCGCGAACTTGAGGTTCTCCAGATGATCGTCGATGGCAAGTCAAACAAAGAGATCGCCGTCGTCCTCGATCTCAGCGCCAACACCGTGGCGGTTCACCGCGCCAACATTATGAACACCCTGGGAATTCATAAGACCGCAGAACTGGTTGTGTATGCCATTCGTGCCGGGCTGGTGAACGTTCCGTGAATCGCAGGTCCTTCCTATGGGGAATGGCAGGTCTGGCATCGTTGTCGCGGATGACGCTTCTCGCCTGGCCTCAATCCGGCTCGGCCGCTTCTCCTGGTTTTCGATTCGCGGACGTGACCGCCCAGGCTGGGATTCAGTTCCAGCACAACAGCGGGGCGTTCGGCGGAAAGTTCCTGCCGGAGACCCTCGGCTCCGGCTGTGCCTTTCTGGATTACGACCGAGACGGCTGGCAAGACATTCTGCTGATCAACGGCGCCGACTGGCCCGGCCACAAAAAGAACCGCGCCACGCTGCGCCTCTACCACAACAACGGAAACGGCACGTTCACTGACGTGACTGCGCGCGCGGGTCTCGACGTTGAACTCTATGGCATGGGCGTGGCTGTGGGCGACTACAACAACGACGGCTTCCCCGACATTCTCATCACCTGCGTGGGCCAAAACCGGTTGTTCCGCAACACCGGTAAAGGCACATTCCTGGACGTCACCAACGCGAGCGGTCTCGGCAAGCGCGAGGGATTCAGCACATCTGTTCTGTGGTTTGACTACGATCGCGACGGCTTGCTCGATCTTTTTGTCTGCAACTATGTGAAATGGTCGCCTGAGCACGATGTGTTCTGCAGCCTCGACGGAAAGCACAAGTCGTACTGCACTCCGGAAGCCTATCGGGGAGAAACCTGCTGGCTCTTTCACAATCGCGGCGACGGAACCTTCGAAGACGTCACCGCGGCCAGCGGAATCTTTGACAGCAGTTCCAAATCACTGGGAGTTGCCTTGCTCGACGGCAACCGTGACGGCTGGCCCGACGTGCTTGTGGCCAACGACACGCAGCCCAACAAGCTTTATCGCAACCAACACAACGGTACTTTCAAGGACGTGGCTGTAGAAGCCGGTCTCGCTTTCAGCAGCGAAGGCAAAGCCCGCGCTGGCATGGGAATCGACGTCGCCGATTTCGAGAACTCAGGCGCGCCCGGCATCGCCATCACGAATTTCGACAACGAAATGATCGGGCTGTACCGCGCAACTGGCAAGGGTTATGAAGACATCGCGGCGCAGGCCGGAGTCGGGATGGCATCGCGGAACAGCCTCGGCTTCGGTTGTGTCTTTCTCGATGTCAATCTTGATGGCTGGCTCGACTTCGCCGTGGCCAACGGACACATTGATGAGACGGTGCGAAACATCCGCGGCAACGTCGGATACGCGCAACCGCCCCAGCTTTTTCTGAACACTGGGAAGGCAAGTTTTCGCGATGTCGCAGGAGAAGTTGCCGGAGACTTTGATCAACCCAAAGTCGGGCGTGGTCTCGCCTATGCAGATTTCGACCGCGACGGCGATCTCGATCTCCTTCTAACCACTAACAACGGCCCCGCCTATCTCTATCGCAACGATCAACTAAGCGGGAACCGCAGCATCCGCTTTCGTCTCGTAGGAACGAAGTCCAACCGCGACGCGATCGGCGCCATGGTGCGCGTCTTTACCGGAGGGGTGACTCAATCCCGGATGGTCAAAGGCGGTTCCAGCTATCTCTCGCAATCCGAGTTGCCCGTGACTTTTGGTCTGGAGAAGCGCGATCGGATCGATCGCGTCGTCATTGATTGGCCCAGCGGCAGAACTGAAGAGTATAAGAACCTGGCCGCTGGCCGTTGCTACGAATGCACTGAAGGAAAGGGAATTGCGCCGCAAGACGGCTACTGACCCGCATCGCGAGGAGTGGCGCGGTGTTCAGCTACCGTTCCCGAGGCGGCTAGCTCAATCTCCACCGAATCATTGACCCGTAAGAAGAGCGTACTCGGGTTCTTCATTCCCCATTTCGCGTAAGGAATTCTAAAATGCACGGTCGCAGACCAAAGGTCTGCGGCCATTTCGACCTGCGCCGGAACCGTGATTTCACGCTCGACGCCATGAATGCGAAAGATCCCATGCACATTGACCGACGATTTCCCCTGGCGCGCCACTGGGCCGTCGATGCGGTCGGGCAGGAGTGATATTTCGGGATAGCGCTCGCTCTCCAAAACATCGTTGTGCATTTTGCGGTCGCGCATGCCGTTTCCCGTCACGCCGCTCTTCGCGTCCACCAGAATTGCACCGGAGATCTGCCCAGAACCAGGATCGAACTGCAGCGTGCCCGGCTTTACCTGAAAAGTGCCATGCACGGTGTGGAGCGCGGCATCCAGCGAGAATCTGACGCTGGTTTTGGCAGGATCGAGCTTGAGATCGATCTGCTGAGAAAGCGCAGAAACGGACGCCACGGTCATGAGAGCCAGAACCGCAGACACCAGCCTCGTGCCGCCTCCGGTTCCGTTGCTCATGTTTATGCGGTCAACAGCCCCCATCCCAGCGTCAACCCGTCCCATACCAGGTGCAAGGGCGGCGTCGCTCCGACGCGCAACGCCAGCAGCCGCCGGAAAATCTCCGGGTTCTTCCGGAAGACCTGCAGTGTACGATGCTGCAACCGGGGACGTCCATCGAGGGTGAGCATCAGCCGCGCCATCGATAGTGGACGCAGAGCCAGGCGCCGATGTTCCTTCTCATAGAGACTTAAATCCGCAGTATCGAGCGACTCGGCTAAGGCGACTGCTTGGCGGAATGCCAGCCCCAGGCCCTCGCCCGTGATCGCATCTACAGTCCCGGAGGCGTCTCCGACAAGCGCCACGTTGCCGCGCCACACCCGCCGGTATTCGCGATTTCCCGTAGCGGCCCCTCGTTCCGTCGACACCGCCTCAGCCCCGCTCAAACGGGCGCGCAGTCGCGGCAATGCCTGCAGCCCCTCCTCCAGGCGCAGATTCGGATCATCCGACGCAATGGCCACGCAGACTTGCTCGCGGCTCACCGCACTGGCGTAACCCTGACACCGACTACCCCAGTACACCTCCATCTGATCGGACCAGGGCGCAACGCTAAAATGGCGTCGGAAGGCATAGCGGAGGCGCGGGCGCGGACCGCGATCAAGCGCAGCCCATCGCCGGACGCGCGAATTCGAGCCGTCCGCACCAACGATCCAGCGAGAGCGCACGATGCGATCCGCGAGATGAACCCCGTCTGCGGAAATGCCAGTGACCCCTGTTCGCCACATCAACCCGGCGCCCAGCTGTTCGGCTCGTTCGATCATAAGGCGATGCAGTATGGTGCGGCGCACCGCAACGCCGGAGCCGCCCTCGGGGAAAGCAGCGTCTGCAGACAAGGAAGCGCTCAGGAAACGAATCCCGCGGAATGGGTGCGAACCGGCGATGGGCACGTGAATCCCGAGTTGCTCCAGCGCCGCGAGTCCATCCGGCAAAAGCCCTTCGCCGCAGGTCCTGTCAATCGGAGGCTGCAGGCTGTCCGCCACCAGCACTTCGAATCCTCGCTGTCGAGCCGCAATCGCAGCCGCCAAGCCCGCAGGCCCACCCCCAATCACGAAAACGTCGGTCGCTCCTGGCAAGTTCTGGCTCACGTTTTTTGACCTTACCATTGCAGGAGCAGCAGTTCCGAACAGAACCCAGGTCCCATCGCCGCGAGCACACCCAGCGTCCCGGGTTGCGGACGCCGATTCCGCATCACGTCCTCAAGCACCACCAGGACTGACGCTGACGACAGGTTCCCCACTCTTTTCAGACAATCCCAAGAAGCATCGAGTTGACCGTTGCGCAGATCAAGGGCATCGGCCGTCGCCTCCAACACCTTCGGCCCTCCCGTGTGCAGCACCCAACTTTTCACATCGTTGCGTTGATAGCCGTGATCGGCGAGGAATCGGTCGACATCGTGTCCCAGATGTTCACGAATCAGAACTGGCACTTCTGGCGAAAGCGTAATGCGGAATCCCTTCTCTGTAATCTTCCACCCCATCATTTCCTCGGTCTCGGGATAGAAAACGGAGCGGGTCGCCAGGATCGTAGGCCCGGCCGAATTCACGTCTTCACCCGCGACAATTACTGCGGCCGAGCCGTCGGCAAACAGGCCCGAGGAAATCAAGTTGGCTACGGAAAGGTCGTCACGCTGAATAGTCAGCGAACAAAGTTCCACCGACACCAGCGCCGCCGCCTGCGAGGGATACGCGCGCACGTAATCTGCTGCGCGCGCAATCCCCGCCGCGCCCGCAACGCAGCCCAACCCGAAAATCGGTACCCGCCGGATGTTCTGAGGCAAACCCATGCGGTTGATAAGCAGCGCGTCAATGGACGGGCTTGAAATGCCCGTCACCGAGACGAAAAAGAGAGCGCCCAGTTTATCCGCCTCAATTCCTGCATGATGCAGCGCGCGGCACAAAGCCTGCTCGCCCAATTCCTGCGCCACTTCAATCCAGACATCGTTCGCCTGGCCCCAGGTGGTGATGTCGTAGTACTTCTCGGTGGGCAATGCGAGATAGCGACCCTCTACGGTCACGTTGCGATGCAACCGCGCCAGCAGTGCCGGGTTACGGAGGCGGTCGCCCCAGTATTCCTGCAGTTGCTCGAGTAGGAATTTCTGCGAATAGTAGTTTTTCGGGAAAGCGCTTGCGGCGCTAGCGATTTTCATGGGTTCAGAATCCGTTCCGGCACCGGGTCAGCGCCTTTGCCTTTAGACATCAACTGCCAAATTACATGGCCGGGCAGCGGACTCAGTTGTCGCATCTCTTGCGTCGCATGAATATTGTCCCAATCCTCACATCCTGATTTGTCACCCGATTGTTAAATCAGGCGACGCGTTCCAATCAGGCCGCTCCGTGCCTCAGCTAAGGTACTACGACAATCGAAGTTGGAGTGTCGGCGACCGAGTACGAAGTCACCGCCGTGAGCGTCCCAGTGCCCGGATCCAGACTGAAAGATTGAATCGCAGGACTCGACGAATTGCCCACGAACACATATTTTCCGCTGGGATCGCTGACCATGAAACTTGGATGCGCATTCGTCGCGACCGATTCATTCGCAGTAAGCAGAGTCAGTGAGCCATCGGTAGCGATCGCATACGCCGAGAGACTGGATGCACCCGCATTCGCCACGTAAAGATATTTGCCGGAGTTGTCGATCAGTAGCGCAATCGGCGAGGACAACGTCCCGCCCCCGATTGTTGAGAGGACTGTGAGCGACCCGTCCGAGTTAATTGTGAATTCCGAGATCGAATTATCAGGAAGGGAATTGGCAACGTAGAGATGCGCTCCGCTGGGATCGATCGCCATGCCGTACGGATTTGTTCCCACCTGGGTTACCTGCACGGGGACCTGGTTCGGAACTCCCGCACTGAGGCTGAACACCTCGACGCTTCCTGGTAAACCGGCACCGATCACATAAAGAAAATTGCCGGAAGGGGAGAGGTGCATGTTGTTAGGAGTCAAGCCAAGCTGCAACGGAGTGCCGACCGCGGTCAGCGAACCACTGCCGGCGTCAATTGAAAAGACAGAAATATCATTCGCGCCGGAGTTGCCGACGTAGAGAAAACTCCCGGCCGAGTTCATGGCTAGCAGTGTCGGAGCGGTATCGGTCTTCGGACGCGGAGTCACTTCCGTCAGCACCCCAGAGGTGTCAATCGTGAACAAGGAAACATCATTCTCGAAAGAGTTCGCAGCGTAAAGGTATTTCTTCGACGGATGCAGTGCGAGTGCCTCCACTGCGGGGCCGGCCGCGATCGGACTCACTGACAGCAGCGTGAGCACGCCCGAGTTCGGGTCTTCGCGATAGGCGACGATGTTGTTGGCCGTCGGTTGGGCCGCGTACAAATAATGGCTTGAAGTGGTCGCACAACTGACCCAGACCACCACGCTGGCACAAACCAGCAACAGCCCTGCTGCTTTCTTTAGCATCCCTGACTCCTGTAGTAGATTGCCGAAACGAAATATTGGAAAATCGCTGGTGCGCCCCAACGCGTCGGCCGAACACGGTTATCACTCTTCGTTGCTAGACTCCCTATCATACGGGAGAAGTTCGACTCTGCGCAGCCCCCGCGCACCGCAACCGGCTGTGCTATGGCTTTTCAGCCAGGCGTCCGCCGATGACGAGATGGCGAGTGGCCAATTGCTAAGCTCGTGCGATGCAGGAATGCTTCGATCAGGTTGCACCGGCCATTCGCTTGGAAACGCTCAGTGCGCGGGA
Organism: uncultured Acidobacteriaceae bacterium; assembly: GCA_963819035.1. Classification (GTDB taxonomy): domain Bacteria; phylum Acidobacteriota; class Terriglobia; order Terriglobales; family Acidobacteriaceae; genus Sulfotelmatobacter. Next base: position 13,262 of record CAWFUU010000014.1, read on the forward strand.
CTCGGACGTGGCCCCTGGGCAGTGGCCGTCACAGCCCGATCTTCGCCCCCTCGCAACGCCAACCGCAGACGATCAAGGTAAACGTAAACCACCGGGGTGGTGAAGAGAGTGAGCATCTGGCTTACGATCAGCCCGCCAACAATCGTGATCCCCAGCGGGCGATGCAATTCCGAACCCGTTCCCGTGCCGAGAGCCAGTGGCAGGCCGCCGAGCAGAGCAGCCATCGTCGTCATCATGATGGGCCGGAAACGCAAGATACACGCATCATAGATCGCTTCCACGGGCTTCTTGCCTTGGGTGCGCTCCACATCGAGTGCCACATCGATCATCATGATGGCATTCTTCTTCACCAGTCCGATCAAAAGGATGATGCCAATCGTTCCAATCACGTTGAGTTCGTTGTGCGTCAAAAGCAGCGCCAGCAGTGCCCCCACGCCCGCGGAAGGCAATGTCGACAAAATCGTGATGGGATGAATGTAGCTCTCGTAGAGCATGCCCAACACGATATAAACGGTGATCAACGCGGTCAGAATTAAGATCGGTTCGCTCGAAAGCGAATCCTGAAAAGCTGCGGCCGTCCCCTGGAAACTTGCTTGAATCGTTGCCGGCATGCCGATCGAGCGCTCCGCATTCTCAATCGCCTGTGTCGCCTGGCCCAAAGAAATTCCCGGAGCCAAATTGAATGAGATGGTGACCGATGGGACCTGACCCTGGTGATTCACCGCCAGCGGCGTATTCGATGGCTCGTAGTGAGTGAAGGCGGCCAGAGGCACCGGCGTTCCCGCAGTTGAGCGCAGGTAGATGTTCTGTAACGCTTCGGGGGTCTGCTGGAATTGCGGTGCGACTTCCATGACGACGTGATACTGGTTGAGCGGCCGGTACATGGTGGAAACTTGCCGTTGACCGAACGCGTCGTACAGGGCATTGTCCAGAGTCTGCGGCGTGATGCCAAGGCGGCTGGCCGTGTCCCGATCAATCACCAGCTTGGCTTGCAGCCCCTTATCCTGCTGGTCCGAGTTCTGGTCGCGTAATTCGGGCAACGTCCGTAGTTTCTGCAACAGGCGCGGAGACCAGTTATTGAGGTCGTCCAAATTCGCGCTCTGCAGGGTGTACTGATATTGCGCGTTGCCAAACCGCCCGCCAATGGTGAGATCCTGGGCCGACTGCATAATCAGCGTCGCTCCCGGTACGATCGCGAGCTTGCCGCGAAGACGGTTGATCACATCGTCGGCGCTGACACGCGGGCAGCGCTGCCAGAAATGTTGAGGCCTGCAATTGGTGCGTTGTTCCAACGGCTTCAGCATTATGAAGAAGCGGCCCTGATTCTGCGCCGTGTTTCCGCCGGCAAATCCCACGACCGAGTCGACCGCCGGATCCTTCATGACGATGTCCACATAGCGCTGCATCTTGTCGCTCATGGAGTGAAACGAGATGTCCTGCGCGGCCATCACGCCGCCCATGATGCGTCCGGTATCCTGCTGCGGGAAGAAGCCCTTGGGCACCTTGATGTACAGGTACACGCTGAGGCACGCGACAAGGATCGTGACGGTGAGTGTCACCGGTTGGTACGCCAGCACCCACTTCAGGGCATGAGTGTAGGAAGTCAGCAGCCGGTTAAACACCCACTCACTGCCGCGGTAGAAAAAGTTGTGCTTTTTGTTGTTGGCAGACCGTAGGAATTTCGCGCACATCGTCGGCGTAGTGGTGAGAGAAACCAGCAGCGACACGCCGATCGCGATGCTCAACGTTACCGCAAATTCGCGGAACAACCGCCCCACGATGCCGCCCATCATTAGTAGTGGAATGAACACCGCCACCAACGATGTGCTCATCGACACTACGGTAAATCCAATTTCAGCGGCTCCTTTGAAGGCCGCCTGCACCACTCCCATGCCGTGCTCGACGTAGCGGGTAATGTTTTCCAGTACCACGATTGCGTCATCGACCACAAAGCCGGTCGAAATCGCCAGCGCCATTAGCGACAGATTGTCCAGACTGTAGCCCAGCAAGTACATTCCGCTAAACGTTCCGACCAGCGAAAGCGGTACGGCGATGCTGGGAATGATCGTGGCCCGCACGGTTCGCAGAAAAGCGAAGACGACCAGGATCACGAGAATGACCGAAATGATCAGGGTCGTTTCGATATCTTTGACCGAAGCGCGCACGGTTACGGTGCGGTCCATCGCGATCGACAGGTTGATCGCGGGAGAAATCGAAGACTGCAGAAAAGGCATCAAAGCCCGCACCCGGTCGACCGTTTCGATGATGTTGGCTCCCGGTTGCCGGAATACGATGATGAGAACTCCAGGCTTGCCGTTCGCCAGGCCGATATTGCGAGTGTCGGAGACCGAATCCGCAACCTCTGCCACGTCCCCCAGTCGTACCGCCGCCCCATGGCTGTAGGCGACAATCAGTGGCCGGTATTGGTCCGCAGTAAAAAGTTGGTCCGTGTCCGTGAACGAGTACGAGGTTGTGCGGTCGGAAACCTGACCCTTGGGCCGGTTCGCGTTGGCGGCATTCAGAGCGTTGCGGACGGTATCGAGTCCAATCCCCAGTTTGTTCAATAGGGTCGGATTCACCTCGGCGCGCACCGCGGGCTGTGCCGCTCCTCCCACAAAAACCTGGCCCACGCCGTCCACCTGTGCCAGTTTCTGCGCCAGAATGGAATCCGCGGCGTCGTACATCTGCGGCACCGTCAGCGTGTCTGAGGTCAACGCTAGAATGAGAATCGGCGCGTCGGCAGGATTTGCCTTGCGATAACTTGGATTACTGGGCAGATTGGCGGGAAGTTGGCTGCGCGCCGCGTTGATCGAAGCCTGCACATCACGGGCCGCGGCATTAATATCCCGGTTTAAATCAAACTGCAGCGTGATGCTGGTCGTGCCCAACTGACTGGACGATGTCATCTGGTTCACGGAGGCAATTCGCCCAAACTGCCGTTCCAACGGCGTCGCCACCGCCGATGCCATGGTCTGCGGGTCCGCGCCCGGGAGGCCCGCGCCCACTCCGATCACGGGGAAGTCCACCCGCGGCAACGAGGCAACGGGAAGAAAGTTGAAGGCGAGAATTCCCGAGAGCAACAGCGCCGCTGCCAGCAGCGAAGTGCCAATGGGACGCCGGATAAATGGAGTTGAAATACTCATCTTCTAATCCGCAGACATGGGCTCTTGGGGAATCACGTTGCCAATACGGTAGCGCGAAAATCTCTGCGCCAGCCGGTCAAACCACAGATAAACTACCGGCGTCGTGTAGAGCGTCAGCAACTGGCTGAGCAGCAGGCCACCGACGATTGTGATGCCCAGCGGCCGCCGCAGTTCCGCACCCGTGCCCGATCCTAGCGCCAATGGCAGGCCACCCAGCAGCGCAGCCATTGTCGTCATCATGATCGGACGGAAACGCAGCAGGCAGGCCTGATAAATGGCTTCCTCCGGTGGCTTGTGCTCCACGCGTTCAGCCTCCAGCGCGAAGTCGATCATCATGATGGCGTTCTTCTTCACGATTCCGATGAGAAGAATGATGCCGATCAGCGCCACGACGGTGAGGTCATTCCCCGTGATCATCAGCGCCAGAATCGCTCCCACGCCCGCCGATGGCAACGTGGAGAGAATCGTGATCGGATGAATGTAGCTCTCATACAAAACGCCAAGCACGATGTACACCGTGATCACGGCCGCCAAAATCAGATAGGGTTCGGAGGCCAGCGAATTTTGAAACGCCGCTGCCGTTCCTTGAAACGCCGCGTGGATGCTGGGCGGTAGCTGGATGTCCTTCTCCGCCTGTTGGATGGCCTTGGTGGCATCGCCCAGCGAACTGCCCGGCGCAAGATTGAACGAGAGCGTTACCACCGGAAACTGCCCCTGATGGTTCACCGCCAGGGAGGCGTTGCTCGACTGCATGCGCGTGAATGTTGAAATCGGAACCGGTGCTCCGCTGGTCGTCACCGCCGCGCCGTTCGCCGTTGGCGCGCCCGAGTTCGCAGTGACGGTGCTGGGCCGGATGTAAATGTCCTTCAACGAATCGGGATTCTGCGCAAAGCTCGGCAGCACCTCGAGAATTACGTGATATTGGTTCAGCTGAGTAAAGATGGTCGACACCTGCCGCTGACCGAAAGCGTCATACAGGGTGTTGTCGATCGCCTGCGGGAAGATTCCCAGGCGCGACGCAGTGTCCCGGTCAATCGAAACCATCGTCTTGAGTCCATTGTTGAGCTGATCGGTCGCCACATCGCGAAGTTCCGGGAGGGTGCGGAGTTTGTCGACAAGTCTCGGTGTCCACTGTGCCAGTTCCTGCGCATCCGCATCTTCAATCGAGTATTGGAACTGCGTCCGGCTGACGCGGTCTTCCACCGTGAGATCCTGCACCGGCTGCATGTAGAGCGTGATGCCCTCCACCTTCGCGAGCAACGGCTGCAGTCGCCGGATGATCGCCGATGCGTCGTCGGCGCGCTCGTCGACCGGCTTCAGATTGATCTGGATTCGGCCCGCGTTCGGAGTCGTATTGGTGCCGTCCACGCCAATAAACGACGACAAGCTGTCAACGGCCTTGTCCTGCAGGATAATCTTCGCCAGTTCCTGCTGCCGCGTTTGCATTGCGTCAAAAGAAACGGAATCCGGCGCTTCCGATACTCCCAGAATCACGCCTGTGTCCTGCACCGGGAAAAAACCTTTCGGCACGACGACGTAAAGAGCCAGCGTCAAAACCAGCGTCGCGAAGGTCACCAGCAGCGTCGCAGTCTGGTGCTTCAGCACCCATTTCACGGAGCGACCGTAAAACGCGATGATCCGGTTGTAGTAATCCTCGGTGACTTCGTAGAAGCGCCCCTTCTCGCCCTCTTTGCGATGCTTGAGAAGTTTGGCGCACATCATCGGGGTCAGGGTCAGCGAAACTCCCGCCGAGACCAGAATCGTCACCGCCAGCGTAACCGCAAACTCGCGGAACAACCGGCCGACGATGTCGCCCATAAACAACAGCGGGATCAGCACCGCAATCAGCGAGACGGTCAGCGAGACGATCGTGAACCCGATCTGCCCTGATCCCTTCAGCGCAGCATCCAGCGGAGAGTCCCCGGCCTCCAGGTAGCGGTCGATGTTTTCGATCATGACGATGGCGTCGTCCACCACAAACCCGGTGGAGATGGTCAGCGCCATAAGCGTCAGATTGTTCAAACTGTAGCCCAGCAGATACATCACGCCGAACGTTCCGATCAGCGAGAGCGGCACCGCGACGCTCGGAATCACCGTTGCGGAAAGATTCCGCAGGAACAGGAAGACGACCATCACCACCAGCCCGATGGCCAGCATCAACTCAAACTCCACATCTTTGACCGAGGCGCGGATGGTGGTGGTCCGGTCGGTGAGAATCTGCACCTTGACCGCTTGCGGTAGCGACGCCTGCAACTGCGGCAGCAGTTTCTTGATGCGGTCGACTACGCTGATGATGTTGGCGCCGGGTTGGCGCTGGATGTTGACGATCACGGCTGGCGTCAGGTTCATCCAGGCGGCCAGTCGGTTGTTCTCGGTGCCGTCGATGACGTTGGCCACGTCGCTGAGCCGTACCGGCGCGCCGTTGCGATAAGCGACCACAATCGGTTTGTACTGGTCGCTGGAAAACAGCTGATCGTTGGCGCCGATCGTGTAAGACTGCCGCATCCCGTCGATCACGCCCTTGGCCTGATCTACGTTGGCCTGGGCCATGGCCGCGCGCAGGTCCTCAAGGCTCAGACCATAAGAAGCCAGCGCTGTCGGGTTCGCTTGAATCCTGACCGCCGGCTTCTGCCCGCCGCTGATCGAAACCAGCCCCACACCCGGAAGTTGCGAGATCTTCTGCGCCAGCGAAGTATCGGCGAGATCCTCGACCTTGGACAAGGGCAGCGAATCCGACGAAAGGGCCAGCGTGAGAATCGGCGCGTCCGCCGGATTAACCTTGTTATAAATCGGAGGATTCGGTAAGTCCGTGGGTAAGTACGTTGAGCCCGAGTTGATCGCCGCCTGCACCTGCTGCTCTTCGACGTCAATGTTCTGGTCGAGCCCGAACTGCAGGGTGATTACAGAACTGCCAAACGAACTGGTCGAGGTCATCTGGCTCAGCCCGGGTACCTGGCCGAACTGCCGCTCCAGAGGAGACGTAACCGACGATGCCATCACCTCCGGATCTGCTCCGGGATAGAACGTCACCACCTGGATGGTCGGGTAGTCGACCTCGGGCAGCGCCGAGACCGGCAACTGCATGAATGCGACCCAGCCTACGAGTAACACGCCAACCATAAGCAGCGTGGTCGCGACCGGCCGGAGAATGAATAATCGTGACGGACTCATGAACCCGGAGTTCCTGCAAATTGCTGATGTCCGGCGCTGTTGACCCGCGCCGCGCCCGCGCCGGAGTTCGTAGCAGTGCTGCGCGGCTCAATGCGGCTGCCTCGTTGCAGCTTGTCCTGGCCATCGGTCACCACCATGTCGCCCGGATTGAGTCCGTTGGTGACAACCGTGGCATCGCCTTGGGTCAAAGAAACCGTGACCGCGCGATCCTGCACCGTTTTGTCAGGATTGACTGCATAGACGAATGTCCCCTGCGGCCCGCGCAAGATTGCCGCCGTCGGAACCACGGTGCTGTTCCTTCGCGTTTCTAGCAGCAAATCCGCGTTTACGAACTGGTTCGGCCATAGCCGGTTGTCCCGGTTGTCGAACACTGCTTTGAGTTTCGCCGTGCCGGTCGTTGGGTCGATCTGGTTGTCGATGGTCAGCAATTTCCCCGCAGCCAGCTTGGTTTGATCGTCGCGGCTGAAGGCATCCACTTCCAGAGTTCCCTGCTTCATGCGCTGCGCGACGGTCGGCAGCACATCCTCGGGGAGAGTGAAGATCACGGCGATCGGCTGCAACTGCGTCAAAATCAGCATAGGATTCGCGTCCGCCGCATGAGCGATGTTGCCGGGATCCACTTGCCGCAGTCCGACCCGCCCGTTGAACGGCGCCGTGATGTGGCAGTAAACGATCTGCAGCTTCGCGTTGTCGATCTGCGCCTGATCGTTGCGTACGGTGCCGTCGAGCTGGTCCACCAGAGCCTTCTGCGTGTCCACCTGCTGCTGCGCAATGCTGCCCGACGGAATCAGCGACGTATAACGATCCAGATTCAGCTTGGCGTCACGCAGTTGCGCCTGGTCGCGAAATAACTGTGCCTGCATCTGCTCCAGTTGGACCTCGAAGGGACGTGCATCAATCAAAATCAGCAAATCTCCCTCATTGACGTTCTGCCCCTCCCGGACATTCACCTTCATGATCTGTCCGTCTACACGGCTTTTAATGTTGGCCGTGTTGAAAGCGGTGACCGCTCCAAGACCGGAAAGATAGACGGGTACATCCTGCCGCTGAACGGTCGCCACCGCCACGGAAACAGAGCGCGGGCCCGCCGCCTGCGCTCTTTGCTGTTTGGAATCGGCGGCACTGCTGCAGCCCAGCAGGAAGGCACTGAGCGCTGCCACCGCCAGCAAGGCTATGAATCGCACCGTAACGCCAGCTACGGCACGGTTTTGTCTGGAACAAGAGGACGGATTGTTCATATTCACAGGATTAGTCCAGGGCTGACGCTTGTGTCAGATCGGCGCCCAGCCGGTGCAAGTATTAGACGTATGCATTGTAGGCTCGGTTTCGGCAACTCTACCCGGAAGGCAGGAAAATATTCTTGTGCCAAGGGGGCCCCGCAAACGCGGGAACCCGAGGTGCTGCAAGCAGAACCGCGCTCTTCCAGCATCAACCGTGGGCCCGCAACAGGTCAAGATCAGGGCGAAGGTTTTACAAATCTTTACTCGTCTTGACCTTTCGTTAAGATCGCGAGGCCTGCAGCGTGGCAGGCGCTGGATGCTGGGACTCGTACGCCGCAATCTCCGCCTCATGCTGCAGCGTGAGGCCAATGTCGTCCAGCCCATTCAACAGGCAATGGCGCACGAAATCGTCAATGGGAAATTGTGTCCGGAACCCCTGCTCGTCGCGCACTTCACATCGCTCCAGATCGACGGTGAGCTGATAATCGTCGATATCGAGAGCGCACTTCATCAGATAGTCAACCTCGTCGTTGCTCAGGCGCACGGTGAGAAAGCCGTTCTTTGTGCTGTTATTGGCAAAAATGTCCGCGAATGAAGACGAGATCACGGCGCGAAATCCGAAGTCTGCGAGCGCCCACACCGCATGCTCCCGCGAAGAACCGCAGCCGAAATTCTTTCCTGCGACCAGGATGCTCGCGCCCTCGTAGCGGGGATCATCGAGGACGAAATCCGCGTTCTTTTTGCCATCGGCGCCAAACCGCCAGTCATAAAACAGGAATTCGCCAAAGCCGGTTTTCTCAACGCGCTTCAAAAACTGTTTCGGGATAATCTGGTCGGTATCGACATTGACCCGATCAAGCGGCGCCACCCGGCCGAGATGTACATTAAATGGTTTCATCGCACGTTCCCTGTCGTCATTCTTGGCGTCATCCCGAGCGTAGCCGTTCTCCAAGGGGAGCGAGGGATCTCAACTCAAGAGATGCAAATCTGATCCACTACTGAAATTTCCAATTCCGAATATCGGTAAAATGCCCGGCGATTGCCGCCGCCGCGGCCATCATCGGACTCACCAGGTGCGTCCGCCCCCCGCGCCCCTGCCGCCCTTCAAAATTGCGGTTACTTGTGGATGCGCAGCGCTCGCCCGGCTGCAGGATATCCGGATTCATTCCCAGACACATCGAGCATCCAGACTCGCGCCACTCAAATCCCGCATCCATAAAAATCTGGTGCAGACCTTCCTGCTCAGCAGCCCGCTTGACCGTCTGCGATCCCGGCACCACCATCGCCCGCACCTTCGAACTCACGCGATGCCCCTTCGCCACCCGTGCCGCCGCCCGCAAATCTTCCAAGCGTGAGTTGGTGCACGATCCGATGAACACACGATCGATCTTGATGTCTTCAATTCTGCGTCCTGGCTCAAGCCCCATGTACTGCAAGGCCAATTCCGCAGCCCGGCGGTCCGAGTCCAGCATTCCCTTGACTTCAGGCACGCGCCCTGTGACCGGAGCCACCATTCCCGGATTCGTCCCCCAAGTTACAAACGGACACAATTGCGCCGCATCAATCTCCACAACCTTGTCGAACGCCGCGCCTTCATCAGTGGGCAGGCTCCGCCAGTGCGCCGCAGCTTTCTCCCATTCGGCGCCCGTGGGAGCGAATCGCTTCCCCTTCACATAGGCGATGGTCGTCTCGTCGGGAGCGACCATCCCGGCTCGCGCTCCGGCCTCGATGCTCATGTTGCACAGCGTCATGCGGCCTTCCATGGTGAGCGCGCGCACCGTAGGCCCGCCGTATTCGATCACATGTCCGGTCGCACCATCCGTACCAATGTGTCCGATGATCCCCAACGCCAAGTCTTTCGCACTGACACCCTCTTCGAGCCGCCCGCACACATCGATCTTCATCGTCTTCGGCGTCTGCTGTGCGAGACACTGCGTCGCCAGGACGTGTTCCACTTCCGATGTTCCAATCCCAAAGGCCAGCGCCCCAAACGCTCCGTGCGTGCTGGTATGACTGTCCCCGCAAACGATCGTCATGCCGGGTTGGGTCAATCCCAGTTCCGGACCAATCACGTGCACGATGCCCTGTTCCGGCGCGTTCATGTCGAACAGGCGAATCCCGAATTCTCTGCAATTGTTCTGTAGCGCCGCAATCTGCTTTGCCGCGATCAGATCGGTGATCGGGGTTCCGCGGGGCTCGGTCGGGACGTTGTGGTCCACTGTTGCCACCGTTCGCGCCGGTTGCCGGACTTTGCGCCCCGCTGCCCGCAAACCGTCAAACGCCTGCGGCGACGTCACCTCGTGAACGAGATGCAAGTCAATGTACAGAATGGGCGACCGCCCTGCCGGCTGTGCCACCAAGTGGGCGTCCCAAATCTTCTCGAATAAAGTTCGCATTGCTGCCATGAGTTGAGTTAGAGAGTAATGCCAGTTTTTCACAGACCGCCGGATGTGAGCAAGGCGCGGCTATCCCTCTCAATCGAAGAAATTCTCTCAGCCACCACTAACGGCGGGCACGATCGAAATTTGACATCCAGCCGGGACGGGACTTGCAAGTCCACCGGTATATCGGATGTTTTCGTCTCCAATAAAAATGTTGATATGTTCCCGCACTTGTCCTTGCTCATTTACGATGCGATCTCGGACGCCCGGATAGAGGGTCCAAAGATCCGACAGGGCATCGGCCAAAGTTGCCGGCGAACGATCGATCTCCACCTGGCCGTGTCCGGCAGTAAATTCGCGCAGAGCACCCGGAATGTGAAAAGTGACCGGCATGGATCACCTCTTCGTTCGCCTCGTCTTGCTTTTCGACCCGGATTTGGATGGACGGGAAGATGGAGGCACAGGCTTCCGCAACGGTGGACCTGATCCTCCCGAAGCATCTTCGACGAAGGCATTGCGTACGCAGACCACGGACGGCAGTCCTTCGAGTATCTTCTGCCATGTCCTTCCTTCATCGCGCGAGCCAAAAAGCTGCCCGCTTCTTGTGCCGAAGTAAATTCCCACGGGGTCGAATGCATCGACGGTCATAGCATCACGCAGAACCGTTTCATAAGCTCCCTTTTGTGGCAAGCCGCGCATAAGCGGCTCCCATGAGGCGCCGCTGTTGCGAGTTCGATAAACGCGCAGTCGGCCGTCGCAGGCGCAGCGAAACTCGTCCGATTCAACCGGAACGATATACACGCAATCAGGATTTCTTGGGTGCGTGGCCATGGCAAAACCAAAATCTGACGGTACCCCGTTGGCGATGTCGAGCCAGTTCTCGGCACAATCGTCAGAGCGGTACAAGCCCCAGTGACTTTGTAGAAAGAGGCGTTGCGGCCGAGCAGGATGCATAGCAACCTTGTGTACACACTGCCCGAACTCGGGATACTTCTCGGGCATCGTCATAGCGCGAATACCCTGATTCTGAGCCGTCCAGGTACGTCCGGCATCAATGGTTCGGTAAACACCACCCGCTGAGATGGCGATGTACATCCGTTGATTGTCGGCGGGGTCGAGCACAACGGTGTGCAGCGCAAGTCCGCCATTCCCCGGCATCCATCGGGGACGGTGTGGATGGTCGAACAGCCCACGTACCAGCGTCCAGGTTTCACCCGCGTCGCGGGTTTCAAAGAGCGCAGCCGGTTCCACGCCGCAGTACAGCACGTTCGGCTCTTCCGGCCGGCCGAGCGTGATCTGCCAGATGTTCTTCAAGGAAACGCCGGCATCGGAGGGAAATCGAATGGGTGCTTGCTGCGGATTGGTCCAGCTCTTGCCGAAATCGTCGCTCGATCGCAGCATGGTGCCCCAGTAACTCGCCGTCGAAGCCCAGATTCGGTGTTGGCCCCCGCGGGCGTCGTAGGCCAGCGCATAAACACTGTGCCCGTGGAAATAGGGACCGCCGACCTCCCACCGGCTGCGCTGAGCATTCGAGCGCAGGATGAATGCTCCTTTGGTCGTTCCCAGCAACAAAAGAAAGTCTCCCTTTCTGACCTGAGCATGGCGGACGCTGTGCAAGACAGTCGTCCTTGGCGCGTTCGGATCGGCGCTGGGACGGGCCGAAACGATTCCAGCAGACTGAACGGCTTCCAGCGCTGCCTGAACTTCACTGGCGCGTTGATAACGTTGTATCGGTTCTTTAACCAGGCAGCGTTGAATAATGGCCCACAGGCCGGGGGGAACTGGGGGCCCGAGGGGTTTCGGAATCTCGCGCATGATCGCCGAGCTGATTTCGAAGCCAGTTCGTCCTTCGAACGGCAGGCGTCCGGAAGCCGCTTCATAGAGAACAACTCCAAGCGCCCATAAATCGCTGCCGTAGTCGGCCGCGTCGCCCCGCAGGATTTCGGGCGCCATATACGGCAAGGTGCCACTTACGCTGGATGCGTCCTGCAGCGTCGCAAAGGAGCGGGTCGTGCCCTCGAATATGCTGCCTCCCGCCTGTTTGGCTAGACCGAAATCGAGGACCTTTACCAGGCCGTCGGGAGTGACGACAATGTTCGCTGTCTTCAGATCCCGATGAACGATGCCGCGGTCATGAGCGCGGGCGAGCGCGCTGGCAATCTGAACTCCATATCGCAGGACAGACTCTGGCGGGAGTCCCGCCTCTGCGCTCATGGCACGCAGAGTCTTGCCCTCGACCAGTTCCATGACGATGTAGAGTTCGCCGTTGGTCTCGCCCACTTCGTGAATGGTGCAAATGTTGGGATGAGCGAGAGAAGAAGAAGCGCGGGCTTCGTGGAGCAGACGTTGGCTTGCCGATGAATCAAGACGAGCATCTTTGTTAACGACCTTTATGGCTACATCGCGGTGTAATACCTCATCATAAGCGCGATAAACAACCCCCATTCCGCCTTCCCCGATCTTTGCCACGACGCGGCAATGACCGAGCATCTGACCGATCACGAGGCGCTCCTTCCCGACACATGCTAGGCTGCGCCTCGTAACTCCGTCAATGAAAGGGAGGCCCAGGGAATTTGCTTTTTGCTCTTGTTTTGAAGAGTGCGGCTATTATTGCTTGGAACGAGTGACAGGAAGTTTTACCTGAACCTCGCTATCGGGGTCGCGTGATGGCCCCCTGCGATGCTGACGACACCAGTGCACCATACTTCGCAAACACGCCCGTCGGATATCGCGGCTGCGGGGGCTTCCAATGCGCCATGCGCTGGCGCAGCACATCGGCGCTGATCTCGACCTCCAGCACGCACTTTTTCACATCGAAGCGAATCATGTCGCCATCGCGCAGGGCGGCGATCGGCCCGCCCAACGCGGCCTCGGGAGAGACGTGGCCCGCCATCAATCCGCGCGTCGCGCCGCTGAAGCGGCCGTCGGTCAACAGTGCCACCGACCCGCCCAGTCCTTCGCCTACAATCGCGGCGGTTACGCCGAGCATCTCGCGCATGCCAGGCCCGCCCTTCGGACCTTCGTTGCGAATCACGACCACATCTCCGGCATGAATTTTCTTGGCCGTGACGGCGGCCATCGCGTCTTCTTCCGATTCGAACACGCGTGCCGGGCCGCGATGCTCCAGCCGTTCGTGGCCGCTGATCTTGGCCACGCAACCCTCTGGGGCGAGATTGCCCTTGAGGATCACCAACCCGCCAGTGGCCTTCAGCGGCTTATCCAGCGGAGCGATCACTTCCTGCCCCGGAGCTTCGACCGCGCTCTCGCTCTCGGCAGAAATCGTAAGCCCAGTTACGGTCTTCGCGGCCAGATGCAGATATTTGCCATCCATCAACCGTTTTGCCAGCAGCCGAATTCCGCCCGCACGGTGCATGTCCGAAGCCACGAACCTCCCGGAAGGTTTGAGGTCGGCGAGCAGGGGAGTCCTCTCACTGACCGTCTGAAAATCGTCGATCTCCAGAGCGACTCCCGCCTCGCGCGCGATTGCCAACAGATGCAGAACGGAGTTGGTCGATCCCCCGGTCGCTGCGACCGAGGCGATCGCGTTCTCAAATGCTTCCCGCGTCAGAATATCGCGCGGTTTGATTCCTTTCTGCAGCACGTTCATTACGACCCTGCCACAGTCGAACGCAATCTTATCTTTCTCGGAATCCATCGCGGGTACACTGTTGAAGCCCATCGGCGAAAGACCGATCATCTCCATCACGGTCGACATCGTATTCGCGGTGTACTGCCCGCCGCACGCCCCCGCTGCCGGGCAGGCCACATTTTCAAGTTCCTTGAGGTCGGCGTCACTCATCTTTCCCGCGACGTTGGCGCCGATCGCCTCGTAAACATCCTGAATGGTCACATCTTTCCCGCGATAGCTTCCCGGGGCAATCGTGCCCCCATAGAGCACCATCCCCGGCAGATTCATGCGAGCCAGCGCCATCGCTGCTGCGGGAATCGTTTTGTCGCAACCCACCACGCACACCACGGCGTCGAACATCTGCCCGCGGCAGACCAACTCGATCGAGTCGGCGATCAACTCGCGGCTCACCAGCGAAGCCCGCATGCCCTCGGTGCCCATGGTCTCGCCATCGGAAATGGCGATGGTGTTGAACTCCATGGGCGTGCCGCCCGCCTCGCGAATCCCTTCCTTGACTTTGGCCGAAAGCCGCCGCAGATGAAAATTGCACGGCATGGTCTCGATCCATGTGTTCGCCACGCCGATCAGCGGGCGGCTGAGGTCGGCATCGGTGAATCCAACCGCCTTGAACATGGCGCGAGCTCCAGCCCGGTCGCGCCCCTCGGTAATTCCGCGGCTAATATGTTTAAGATCCATGGTGAAAGATTACAGGACGTACGCCAGAGATGGGAATCGAGGAGCCGATCACCTCCAGCAAAAAAGCGGGGAACCTGCCTTCCTGCAGGTTCCCCAAACGCATGACGCTGCCCAGAAGCCGTCATGCTTTGCCCATCTACATCGACCTCGAATTACGCGCGCGCCGCTGCTCGCGAGTCAATCGTCACACCCGCCGGGGGATGCTGCGCGGTCCACTCCACCGTGTGCGCTGCGCCCGAGCGGACATGGGTGACGTCGGCAATGGAATACCATTCGCGGTAGAGCTGGCCTACCTGCTTCTGATTCACCTCGAGCGCCAGCGTAACCTGATGCTCGTGTTCCGCCCCTTCGGCATGCACCGAGGGCATATCCAAGCCGCGGCGCGAAACCGCGTTCAGGATGCGCATCAACGTCCCCTGCGTATTGCGGTAGCGAATCTGAAAAGTCTGCATAGGCGTGCTCTCCCTACTGCGTCGGTTCTTCTTCCAACAACATCTCCGAAAGTGCCGCACCCGCCGGAACCATCGGATAAACATTGGCTTCTGGAGCGCAATCGAAGACCAACAGCTCCGGTCCCTGCGAACGCAAAAACCCGTCGATCAAGTCGCCGGTATAGGCTGATACCGGAAACTCTCTCATCGCTTCCTCGTTCAGGCGTCGCGCCGGAATCTTGTAGGCCTTTGCGATCTCCACGAAATCAGGGTTGTCGCTGAGGTCGGTTTCGGCGTAATTGCGCTCATAAAAAAGCTGCTGCCACTGCCGCACCATGCCGAGGTATTTGTTGTCGACGATGACCATCTTCACCGGCAGCCCCAGGCGGTGCACTGTGGCCAGTTCCTGGATGTTCATCTGAAACCCGCCGTCCCCGGAGACGCAGAGCACGCAAGTCTCAGGCTTGGCTAGCTGCACGCCCACTGCTGCCGGAAGAGCGAAGCCCATGGCTCCCAGCCCGCCGGAAGTTATGAATCCCCGCGGCGAGGAAGACCGGTACCGTTGCGCCGCCCACATCTGATGCTGGCCTACGTCGGCCAGGACCACGCTGTCCTGTGGCAGACGGCTGAAGAGTTCGTCGAGAAAACGGATGGTGGGCTGCGCCAAGCCACGCGGATCGAGTTCCGCGCGCTCCGGGCCACAGGCGACGCTGCGCCACTGGCTGAAGTCAGGCAGAGAATGCCGCCGCAGTTCCGCGTGAAACGCCGGGATGGTGTCGGCGAGATTGCCAATGACGGGCATCTCGCACGGACGCACCCGATCCAGCTGCGCCGGATCAATTTCAAAATGAACGATCTTGGCGTGCGGCGCAAAGCGCGAGGGATCACCTGTGACCCGATCATCGAGCCGCGCTCCGAATACCAGCAGCAGATCGGTCTCGTGCAGCGCAGTGTTCGCGGCGCGGGTGCCGTGCATGCCCACCATGCCCAGGTAATACGGCGCCTGCGGAGGAACCGCGCCCAGCCCATGCACGGTGGCGAACGTCGGGACATTCAAATCGTCCAGCAGCCGCCGCAATTCCGGAATCGCCCCTGAGAGCTTGGCTCCGGCGCCGACCAGCGCCACCGGCTTCGTCGCCTGCCGCAGCATGGCCACGATCGTGTCAGTGAAGCCGCCCTCGGCCTTGGCCTCGGCCGGCCGCGCGTGCGGCGTGAACTTCACCGGCCCGCTGAATTCTTTCTTCGCCTTCAGCATGTCGGTTGGAATGTCGATGATGACCGGCCCTGGACGCCCGCTGCGCGCCCAGTGGAATCCTTCGGCGATCACTTCGGGGATCTCGTCGATCGTCCGAACCAGCCGGCTCCACTTGGTAAGCGAGAGGGTCACGCCAAAAACGTCGGTCTCCTGAAATGCATCGGTTCCGATGAGCGCGCTGCGCACCTGGCCTGTGATGCAAACTAGCGGGACTGAATCCATCTTGGCGTCGGCAATGCCCGTGACTAGATTCGTGGCGCCTGGGCCACTGGTCGCGATCGCCACTCCCACATTGCCGGTGACGCGCGCGTAGCCCTCGGCCGCGAAAACTGCGCCCTGTTCATGCCGCGTCAGCACGTGCCGGATGCCGCTGCCGTCGAGCGCGTCGTACAACGGCATAATCGCGCCGCCGGGATAGCCGAACATCAGCTCTACCCCCTCCGCGCGCAGGCACTGCAAAACGATGTCGGCGCCCTTAAGCATTCACCACCTGTTTTGGTTCCTTCGGCGTATCCGCGGGCTTCTTGCCATCTTTGGGAAGCCAGCTCATCATGCTGCGCAGTTCCGCGCCCACGATCTCGATGGGATGCTTTTTCTCTTTCTCGCGCAGGGCGTTGAAGTTGGGGCAGCCGTTCTTGTTCTCCGCAATCCATTCGCGGGCGAACTCTCCGCTTTGAATGTCCGCCAGCGTCTTCTTCATCGCTTGGCGGGTGGCATCGCCTACAACCTGTTCGCCGCGCGTGAGGTCGCCATACTCTGCGGTATTCGAAATCGAGTAGCGCATGCGTCCCAGCCCGCCCTCGTAGATCAAGTCCACGATCAGCTTCACTTCGTGCAGGCATTCGAAGTAGGCAATCTCCGGTGCGTAGCCGGCCTCAACCAGCGTTTCAAATCCTTTCTTGATCAGCGACGTCAGCCCGCCGCAGAGCACCGCTTGTTCCCCGAACAGGTCGCTCTCGGTTTCTTCTTTGAACGTAGTCTGCAGAACTCCGGCGCGCGTCGACCCGATGCCGTAGGCATACGCCAGTGCGTACTCGTGCGCCCGCTTGCTGGCGTCCTGCTGAATCGCAATCAGCGACGGCACTCCACGCCCCTCGCTGTAAACCCGGCGCAGGAGATGGCCGGGGCTCTTGGGAGCGATCATCACCACGTCCACGTCATCGGGCGGAACGATCGTCTTGAAATGAATGCTGAAGCCGTGCGAAAAGCCCAGAACCTTGCCCGGATGCAGATAAGGCTTTACGTACTGCTCATACATCGCGGCCTGGGTCTCGTCCGGCGTGAGGATATGAATCCAGTCCGCGCGCTTTGCGGCCTCGTCCGGCGCCACCACGACCATGCCATCGGCCCGCGCCTGCTGGGCGCTCGCTCGCGTCGGCTCCAGGCCAACGATCACCTTGAAGCCGCTATCCCGCAGATTTTGCGCCTGCGCGTGGCCCTGGCTGCCATAGCCGAGAATGGCGATGGTTTTGCCCTTCAGTGCCTCGGGCTTGGCGTCGCGTTCGTAAAAAATAGTAGCCACCAGCGTGCTCCTCTCATTTGTACTTCTTGGTGCGACACAAGGGAGGAAAGATGCCCCTGCTTATCGGTGAATCCATGACAGTCTGCCGGAAGACAGGCTTCCATAAACTGCAAACCGACCGGTCGGTCGGTATCCACAAATCCTACCTGCCCCATCCCGCCATGTCAAGGGGCAGAGGCTGGACATTCTCTCCGAGAGTGCCGTTGCTGGCAACCAAAATGTTTTTGCCGTCGGTCGCTTTGTTGAGACTTACACGTTTCAAAATGGTCTAAGAGGAAATCCTTAGAGGAGATTTCCCGCGCCACAGTTCGCGCAGGCGCGTAGGCTTGTAGGGGGAAGCCCGGCTCCTTTGGCCACCTCCCGAGGAGGCACCAGATGCCCGAGAAGCGCACCGCATCTGACGAAAAAATGCAGGCCGGCGCGTCGCCGTCGCCAAGAAAAACGGAACATGCTCCTGCCAACGGCAAACCATCCAAACCGCAGCGCTTGGGCAAAGACTGTGACTATGACAAGGAACTCAGGCGCCTCCACATCGAATTGGTGAAGTTTCATGAATGGATACGACACCACGGGCTCAAGGTGGTGGTTTTGTTCGAAGGGCGCGACGCGGCGGGCAAGGGAGGTACGATTAAGCGCATCACCCAGGAGTTGAATCCCCGCATCTGCCGCGTTGTGGCCCTGGGTACGCCGACGGAGCGAGAGAAGACTCAGTGGTACTTTCAACGCTATGTGGCGCACCTACCGGCCGCTGGCGAGATGGTGCTCTTTGACCGGAGTTGGTACAACCGGGCTGGTGTCGAACACGTCATGGGTTTCTGTAGCGAGCCCGAGTATCTGGAATTCCTGCACAGCTGTCCGGAGTTCGAACGAATGCTCGTGCGCGCCGGCATCATCCTGATCAAGTATTGGTTTTCGGTGAGCGATGAAGAACAGGAACGACGCTTCCAGGATCGTATGAAAGATCCGACGAAGCGCTGGAAGTTGAGTCCCATGGATCTGGAATCCAGGCGGCGCTGGGCGGAATACTCACGGGCCAAGGACGAGATGTTCGCCGTCACCGACATCAAGCAGGCGCCCTGGTATGTCGTGAACGCAGAGAATAAGAAGTGTGCTCGGCTCAACGTCATTCGCCACCTGCTATCGATGATCGATTATAAGGATCTGACCCCGGAGCACCTCAAACTGCCGCCTCTGGACAAAACCAAGTACGTGAGGCCACCCATCCACGAACAGACTTTCATCCCCGAGGTATACACACTCGGAGAGTAGTCTGGGGCGACTAAACGGTTCAGCCGCACCGGGTTTCGTGTGGTATTCCGTTCCGCAAGTGTTTACCATGTCACGCGATGGCACGCGAGACTCTGGTTGACTCCCGGCAGGAAATTCTGCGCACCGCTGCCCGCCTGTTTCAACAGCGCGGCTACGACGCCACTTCCATGAACGACGTGGCCGCTGCTCTCAAGCTCAGCAAGGGAGGCCTCTACCACCACTTTCAAGGCAAGGACGAGATCCTGTTCGAGATCATGAACCACGCCATGGAGATCACCGAGGAGCGTGTGTTGGGGCCCGTGCGCAGCATCGTTGACCCGGAAGAACGCCTGCGCTCGTTGATTCGCCGGCACATGGAAGTTGTCCTCAGCCCGCGCGACCGCGAGATCACGGTGATGTTGCACGAGAACCATCCTCTGCCGCCGGTGCTGCGCCGGCGTATCAACGCGCGCAAGAAGGAATACGTCCACTTCGTCGAGAACCTGATCGCCGAAGTTCAAGAAAATGCCCAGCACGTCAGCCCATCCAAGGGAGCGGTCAGCCCGCGGGCCGCTGCCTTCGCCCTGCTCGGCATGATCAACTGGATTTACCAGTGGTATAAGCCGGAAGGCACACTGCAGGCGCACAACCTCATCCCTCAGTTCACCGATCTCTTTCTGGGAGGCATTCTAGGGTGAAAACGCTCTTCGCCACCATGGCCGAGACCGAGAGGCAAAGAGCCGTAAGCGGTAAGTTGTACCGGGAATTTCTGCGAGTGCCTACCATGAGCGCGGGCCTTTACGTTCTTCCCACCGGCGGCATCGATCCCCAACGCCCTCACCGCGAAGATGAAATGTACTACGTCGTACGCGGGAAGGCGCGGTTTCGCGCAGGGGACAAAGATGGAGAAGTAGCGGCAGGAAGTGTGCTGTTCGTCGCAGCTGAGGTTGAACACCGCTTCTACGACATAGTGGAAGAACTGGCCGTGTTGGTTTTCTTCGCGCCTGCGGAGAGTTAGAGTCTGCTCGAGATCGTGATGAAATACCCGATCATTTTCATGCCACCGGATCTGTGGCCCGCCGTACGGGAAATTTACGGTGAAGGCATTGCAACGGGCAACGCTACCTTCGAAACAGAGTTGCCCGAATGGGAGAAGTGGAATAGCTGCCATCGCAAAGACTGCCGACTGGTGGCGCTTGAGCCGATTGATGAGGAAATGGCGGACCTTCTGATTCCCGTCGGCAAACTCACCGTGCTTGGCTGGGCCGCACTGAGTCAGGTCTCAACGCGAAATGCGTATCGCGGCGTCGCCGAAGTCTCGGTTTATGTCGCGCGTGCCGCACAGGGACGCGGTGTTGGCAAAGCGCTGCTGCAAGCGCTCATCCAGGAATCGGAGGTGAACGGAATCTGGACGCTCCAAGCCGGCATCTTCCCAGAAAATGATGCCAGCGTCGCACTGCACAAATCCTGTGGATTCCGGAAGGTCGGCGTAAGGCGCAACATCGGTCAACTTGCGGGCGTCTGGCGCGACGTTGTCCTTCTCGAACGCCGAAGTGCGAAAGTGGGCAGGTGAATTGGCCCTCAGGGCCTAAAGGCCAATCCGCTGGCGGCTGGACGCGGCCCTTTCCTGAAGGGCCTCTCTTCCACAATTACTTCGCCGGCACCCAGTAGACCTCTTCCTTGATCGCTCCCTTGTCGGTGAATCCCCGCCGCTTCAGAATCGCCTTGCTGTGCTCAATCATCTCCGGATGCCCGCACAGATAAGCGACCGTGTTGCTCGCATCCAGCTCCCAATGATCCGCGTATTTGCGCAAAATGTCATCGGCCCGCCCGATTTCGCCCGACCAGTCTTCGTGTTCCCACGGCCGGCTGACGGTTGGCACATACTTGAACCAGGGCAATTCCTTGTCAAAATAATTCAGTTCGTCCAGGTATCCAAACTCCCACGGCCGGCTGGCGCCGTTCAGCAGAAACAGCTTGTGTGAGCCGTCGAAGCGGCCTTCTTTCCACTCCTTGTGCAACGTCCGCACATAGCTGACGAACGGGGCCACCCCGGTCACGGTTGAAATCAGCAGATGATTCTTCCGACCGTTGGACGTGTCCATCGAGAATCGACCTTTGGGGACCTTGCGCATGAGCAGTTGGTCGCCGACCTGCATCTTGTGTAACAGCGGTGTCAACGCGCCCTCAGGCACCAGTTCGAAGAAGAACTCGACCTCGTTTTCCGCCGGCGACGACGCGATCGAATACGGACGCTCGACGCGCTTCCCGCCCCCCTCCACTCCCAGGGTGGCATATTGCCCGGGGATAAACTTGAACTCGCCTCCACTGCGGATGCGGAACATCCACAGGTCGGGAGCGAAATCGATACGCTTGGTGATTTGCGCGCGGTAGAACTTCTCGTCAGGGATTGTCATCTGCTTTTCCTCAGCCATTCAAACTTCTGCACAAAAGATCCGCAAGTGTCCAGAGAACAGGACACCATTGCGCTCGCTTCAGCGGGATCAGTTGTATTGATCGTACGCCCCGGCTGTCCGTTGCACGTAATGTTCCAACCGAACGGTCGTACGGGAATAGGGTTGCGTTATCCTAACCCCATCAGGTCATTTTGTGAAGGGCTTTGCGCGACCACCCTGTGAGTGACTCGAATCGATTCACCGCAACTATCGACAAGCTCAAGAAGTTCTACGGCCGCCCCGTACCGCCCAAAATAACGGATCCAGTGGAGTTGATCCTGCTCGAGAACGTTGCCTACCTTGCCGATGAGGACAAGCGCAACGCTGCTTTTGCGGCTCTCAAGAAGAAGGTCGGCACCCGGCCCGGCGAAATCCTCAAGGCGACGGAGGCCCAACTTGAAGAAGTTACACGCATCGGGGGAATTGTTCCCGAGTTGCGCGCCCAGCGCCTGCGTCAGATCGCCGAATTAGTGCACCTCGAGTTCCAAGACGACCTCGCCGCCGAACTCAGAAGGCCACTCTCCCACGCGAATGAAGGAGACGTTTCATTTGCCGACGACGAGCACCACGAAGCTGTCCGGAAGAATCGGAGGCCGCGGATGCGGGTTGTCCGCCGTCGGGGCGGGCCTGGGTCCGAACTGCGCCGTCACCACGAACACGTTGTGCGTCTTGGAGTCCAACGCCAGGGTTCGTGCGCCGCGCTGTGTGGTCACATTCTCAGCGACGCTGAACTTGTCCGGCGATTCCTCTCTTACCACCGTGAGCACGCCGTCTGCGCCACAGGAGGCGAAAGCCAACCCGGTTGTGTCGTCGAATGCGGTCGCGTCGACACCCTCGCCAATCGCCGGAGTGGCCAGGACCTTGCCGCTATCCGCGTCCACCACGGCCATCATCTTATTGTCGCAACCAACAAACAACCGCCGGTTCTTGCGGTCCATCGAAAGTCCGCTGGGCTCGGTGCACGGCGCCAGTGGCCACTTCGCCTTGACTTCCAACTTGTTGGGATCAATCGCGACGAGTTCGCTCTTGTCCTCGATATTGACCCAAACACCTCCCTTGGCATCGCTCGCCGCAAATTCCGGCTTGCCATCAAGCTTGATCGTCCCCAGCACCTTGCCGCTGGCCGCGTCGATCGCGGTTGAATCCTGGCTGCGCCCGTTAAAGGTGAACACCCGTTTCGTTGCTGGATCGTAGAGAATCGCGTCCGGATTCTCGCCCACTTTCACCTTGTTGCTCGTCGCCAGCGTTTTGATATCGAAAACGCTCACCGTCCCTTCGCGACCATTGCTGGTGAAGCCTTTTCCCAGTTCCGGCGCCAGGGCGATGCCATGCACACCCGGAGTATCGGCAATGTCGCCTACGCTCTTGCCGGAATCCGCATCCAAAACCATAACGTGCGTGCCGCGCGAAATGTAGAGCCGCCGCGCATCGGAGTCTGTGGTCAGGTAGTCCCAGCCTCCGTCGCCGCCGACTTTGTATGTTGTTACCACGTGATATCCCGGACCAGCCGCGGCCAGCGCCACCGCCGCCAGGGACACACTGATTAAGGACACCAGCCACTTCGACTTACCCATGACTTCCTCCTTGTGCATCTGTTGGAATTGCGGCCGTTCCTCTGGGGCCCCTTCCCATGAGAGATGTCCGCATCACTCGACATCTAAACCGCCAGGTCGAAACCGAAGTAACTTTACCCTATTTTGAGCGCGAACCTAGACTTCTGATTGTATGGATGTCCCTCAACCCTCTTTGCCGGAACCAGCCGGGCCAACGAAAACCGCGCCCAAGGTCGATCCGCGCCTGCAGCCAACGCCGGACTACGGCACGCTCGGCCCGGGCTCGGACCTGACGGCTGGCCGACCAGGTTCAGTGCAAGCCACCGGAGGGACAAATCGGTTCGCTCCACTCTTTGCTCTCGCGATCGGCGTCCTTCTCGCCGTTCTGGTCGGAAGCATGGGCAGTGCTCACTCCGCGCGGTCCCGGCTTGCACATTTGTTCGGGGGAAACGCAGTCTCACGCCGCACCGGTTGCAGCCACGAGTTCCAGCCAACTGGACCACCTGAAACCGCAGAAACAGGCCGAGGCGCTGCTCGAGCTTGCGGTCGGCCGTTCCGACGGAGCTATCGATCAGATTTCATCGCGCGTCGACGGTTGGCAGGGAAAACTCAAGTGGGATTCGCAGATGGCCACGTTGACGAGCGCAGCACTGAACTCCAGCGATATGCGGGTGCGGGAGTCCGGCATCGAGGTGGAACTGGCGGCTTACGGGCTGTCGAAGAACTCAGCCAGCCTCGATTATTTGCTGAAGTCCGCCGAGTCCGCCGATCATGCGCAGAAGATTTGGGCGCTGTGGGCGCTCGGCTTGATGGGCAATCGCGGCGTCGAAACCGCCCAAGTGGTGCAGGTCTTGACGGCGCACCTGAAAGACTCCGATGAAGATTCGCGGCACTGGGCGGTCGAAGGCCTCGCTTTGGTCGGCAGCAACGAGACGATCCCACTCCTGCTCACCACAATGCACGACGACGCTTCTCCCCGGGTCCGCGAGGAAGCCGCATGCGCCCTCGCTCAGTCTGGCATGTTCACTCGCGAGCAGCGGTTGAGTGCGGTCCCACATTTATTGAATTACACCGACGATCCGTCGCTCGATGCCCAGACCCATACCTGGGCGTTCCAGGCGCTGACCGACATCACCGGCCAACGCCTGCCGAAGGACTCTGCCTCCTGGCGTAGTTGGTACGAGAACAGAAGCGAACCGTAGAGACGTAGCTGGCTGCGTCTCCGCATGCATCACCTCGGAACTCTGGGTCCGCATACGCCGCCGGCAGACGCGTTGCAAGTAACGTCTCTACTCCGCCATCTTGGCCACGTGCACATCGAACCCGGTCTTCGGTAGCAGTGATGTCAGCGCGAAGGCCTTGAATCCATCGCCGTTCACTTCTGTGTGCCGGTACACTCCGGGCTCGCTCTCGATCGTCTCCCGGCGGCCTTCCATATCTTCCAGGAACGCCTGCGCCCGATTCACACTCACATCAACATCTTTGGCGCGCGTCACCACCGCCTCTGATGCATACGAGCGCACCAGCTTGGGCCAGTATTTCTGCAGCAGATCCGTGCTGGCAAAGATATCGGCCCAGATGATGCGCCCGTTCACCGCAACCACGACGCCGACCGCGTTGCGATCGCGCAGTTGCCGGATGAGGCTTTGATAGTTCTCTTCGATCGGGCGGGCAACGGCATCGACCTGCCTTTTCACCTCTTGATTCTCCATCAGTCTGGCGTAGGAATCAGTCCGTTCCACCTCAGCCGGTGGCGCTGGCACGCCAGCCATCGTCCCGTTGACCACGGCCGCCTTTTGCTTTCTCACCTCCGCCCACACTTCGCTCTGATCCTTGTTTCCCATAGCCTTGGCGCGCACCGAGGGTTGCGCCATCATCGCGATGGGAGCATGCGTTGAACCGCCAGTGGCCGAACCATACATTGCCTCGGATGCCCCAAAGTGTTCGCTGGTCGCGACCCACCGTCCCGGCTCGACGCAAAACACACTCAGATCGACGGGATCGCTCTCCGCCGGTATGATGCGGTCTTTACCAATTACGCGGTCTTGCTTGCCGCCGGTGACGATCTCGCCCGCCAGCAGCAAGAGCGGGCGCTTCGAATTGTTGACCAGCACCAGTCGGTTCACCTGCGCGCCATCGTATCGAACCGCTGGCCTGGGATGTCTCCGCACCAGCCCTTGCACGGACCCCGCCTCGGTCACCACGACATCGCCGGACCTCAGACCTTCATCCAGGGTCAGAAATTCGCCTGTGGAATAACTCTTCCCTGTCACCACGGGAAACACGGTCAGATTCCCGTGCCGGATCGGCTCCAGGACCTTGTACCCGGATGCGCTGACAACCTCTCCCGCGAGCGCTTGCCGCTGATCGACCGCCACCATTCCGGCCACAATTACGAGCACCGCCGCCGCCAAGAAAACCTTCGGACTCATAACGTCCCTCCCTGCGCCGGACGGGCGCGCCCCTGCAGGCTTTCAATTCAGCACCGCAGGTTTCGCTTCCCCCGCAAAACCAGGGTCAACTGCCGGGGCGCCCCGCCCAACTCGCCTTCGTCAGAAGAACGAAATATCCCGTGCAGCTTGCGGCCAAAATTCACACTCCAAGCGTCTAAGAACTTGGTAGCATCGGATGCAGCGCTTTACGCCGCGCATGGATTCAACAAAACAAATTCCCGCCGTGCAGTCCGTCGTGAACGATCTGCTGGCGGAGTTCCATGCTCGGGCGGGCTGCGACAAAATTGGCCTTACGCAAGAGTCTTGGTCAGCGGTCCTCTGCGAGGTGGGCGCGAAACACCTCAGCGAAACCTCTTCCGAGACCGAGGTCCGCACCTTCTTTCTGAGCCTGCGCATCGACGAACTCGCTCTCGCACGTGCCTGCGCCGCCGGACACAATTCCGCCTGGGAAGTTTTTCTGACTCGTTACCGCGAAAAGCTCTACCAGTCCGCGTTGCGTATCGCCCGGGAAGATTCTGCGGCGCGTGAACTGGCCGACACTCTCTACGCCGATCTCTATGGCACCAATACTCGCGAGGGCCGGCGTGTCTCCAAACTCGCGTCCTATACCGGACGCGGATCGCTTGAAGGCTGGCTGCGGACCGTGCTGGCGCAGGAATACGTCAATCGCTACCGCCGCACCAAGCGCCTGGTCAGTCTCGACGAGGAGTCGGAAGAGGGGATCCAGTTTCGCGCTCCCGATCCCGACCCGGTTCCTCCCGCCGATCCGCGCCTGGCACAAGCCACGGACGAGGCCCTCGCGGTACTCGCCCCCGAAGATCGCATGGTTCTGAGCGCCTACTATCTCGATGGGCGGACGCTCGCAGAGATCGCCCGCATGCTAGGCGTGCACGAGTCCACCATTAGCCGCAAGCTCGACAAACTGGCCAAGGCCTTGCGCAAGCAGATCCTGGCCGGATTGGGCCGCCGAGGCATGTCTCGCCGCCAGGCCGAGGAAGCCCTGGAAGTGGACGTCCGCGACCTGCACCTGGATATTCGCAGAAGCCTGGCGCAAGATTCTTCCGCTCCCGCGTTCTCTGAGAAGGGAGTAGAGGCTCGAGCCCGTGAGGGGCCGGGATGAGGCGCAGCGAATTGATGAGGTGCTGCGAATTAAGGATGAAGAGGTTTAGCTAGAAGCTAGGAGCTAGCAGCTAGAAGCTGAAATGCAAAATGTCCCCCAAATCGTGCGCGAGAGGCTGAAAGCCACGCCGCCCGCCGTCAATCACCCTGACGCGGACGCGTTGACCGCCTTCGCCGAACGCTCGCTGCCCGACGGCGAGCGCGCCGTCGTGCTCGAGCATCTTGCCCGCTGTGGCGACTGCCGCGACATCATTGCTCTCGCCCTGCCTGAGGTTGATGCGGCCCAAGCCGTCACCATCCCCGCTCGCAGCGGATGGCTCACGTGGCCTGCCCTTCGTTGGGGATTTGCTGCCGCCGGACTCGTGGTGATCCTATCGTTTGGAGTTCTCGAATACCAGCATTCAAAGCCGGCAATGACCGTCGCGAAGAATTCTCGCCAGGAAAGCATTACCGCGAAAGTCCAGTCGACGCTGCCGAACGCCGCGCCCTCAAGCGAACCGCAGAAGGCTCAGGACGTGCTTCTGCCCTCTGCTGCTCCGGTGGCCGGAACCGCGCCAGGCAAACTGCCGGAAGCAAAACTTATGTCTCGCGTCGCCCCGCCCACGGCTTCCGAGCCGCAGAGTCGAGGTGCAGTCAGCGGTGCAATCGGGGGCCGGGTTGCTTTCGGTCCCCACATGCCGATGCAACAGCAGCAGCAAACCGCAAACAATCAGCTGCAGGCTTTTCCGCCCGCGGCGCCGGGAGTGAAGCAGCAAGGTGCACGCGCGTCCGCAAATCTGAGGGTTCCTTCAGCGTCAGAAGCGGTGAACGTGGAGGCTGCATCAAGCCAGATCCAAACAAGCCATGACGAGGTGCGGGTTGCTCAGAACCAAGCGGTACCCGCCCCGAGTCGGCCGCGGCGGAGCAGTTATTCGACAAGGATGCATCCGCTCGGATTGATAAAGCCAAGCCGGCGCTGAATTCCACTGGTCGAGACATCATTCAATTGGTCGCCCTCACACCCCGCTGGGCCATCAACTCCACGGGCGGCCTGCAGCGTTCCTTCGATCAAGGCAAGACGTGGCAAGATGTCGATGTGACCGCGGCCGCCGCGTTCTCCGCTGCGAAGAGTCTTACGGCGGCCAACACGGCTCGCACCAAAGAGTATTCCGCGGAAAAGAAAGCACTGAAGGCGCCTGCTGTGGCTCCCGTGTTTCGTGCCGTAGCCGTAATCGGAACCGACGTATGGGCGGGCGGATCCCAGGGCGCGCTCTTTCACTCCGTCGACGCCGGCAATCGGTGGGCCCAGGTTGTTCCCTCATCCACAGGCATCGCCCTGACCGGCGACATTGTGGGCCTGGAGTTTGCCGATGCTCAGCATGGAAGAATTACAACTTCGACCGGTGAAATCTGGACCACCGGCGACCAAGGTCAGACCTGGCAAAAGCAATAAACCGTTTCGGACTTCGCGGCGCTTTATCCCTTAGCTCTGCGCTAATCCATTACCAAAGTGACGTTTACACAAAATGGGGCCGACCCTACTATCCATCTCGTGGTTCGGCAGTTCTGGGGGAGGGCTGCCGAGGCGTCCTGGACTGAAAAGTCGAGGGCGCTTTCTCTTTCTGGCCCTTTAGAGAACCGACCTTTTCGGTTGGGCCACCATTTTTCAGGCGTCGCACCAGGTACTGCTCATCGATAAACCGGTCGCCGATCTTTAACGCTCGCGGTTCGCAACCAAACAGCTCGAATCCTAGCGCACAGTACAGCGAAACGCTGCCGTCTGCGTCGCTGCAACTGAAAGTAATACCTGCTCGAGGCCCTCCATTTCCGCCACACGCTTCAGAATCGTTTGCAACATCCTCTTGCCGACCCCAGCTCCCCTTCGCGCCGGCGTCACATAGACGCCCCAGATGCGCCCCTTGTGACGGGTCTTCAGATTCTTTTCGCGGTAAAACCCCGCCGTACCGATGAGCTGCCCTCCTTGCATCGCACCCACGACGAACTGATCCCCGCCCTCGGAGCCGAGGCGCCTTCGCACCTCGTCCAGGCTGAGAGCGCGGTGCTCCTGTGCCGATGCGCTGAATGCCTCCGGATCACCCTCCAGCGCTTCCAGACGAAGTCTCCAGTACTCGCTCGCGTCATTCCCGGTCAGATACCGAATTTCCGTGGCTGCCATCGTCGTCATCTCGCCACCTATTGCGCTCCGCGGCAGGCCGCGCAGTACCCACCAATCTCGAGCCGCGAAACCAGAACGCGGAACCGGCAGTCTTTCTCGACCTGCTGCTTGAGCCGTTCAAATCCGTCGCTGACAAACTCCGTGATCTTGCCGCAGCGCAGGCAAGCCATGTGAATGTGATCTCGCGCCAGCTTGCGCTCGTAGTAATGCCCCTCGCCGTTGATATGCATCAGGTCGAGTTCGTCGATCAAGCCCTGCCGCTTCAATAGGCGCAGTGTGCGGTAGACGGTGCTGCGGTCGACGGTGGCATCAAGCCGTTGCGCCTTGCGCAGAATCTGGCTGGCATCCAGATGCTTGCTCGCCGTCTCCATCACGCTCAGGATGGCGCGGCGCTGCTGGGTCATACGGATTCCGCGTTCCGCGAAATGAGCTTGCAAACGGCCCGGAATTTCGGTCTGTGGAAGTGGCATAGGTTCGGAACCTCACTTGTCGCAACTGGTCGCAATCGCGCTGCGACGAATTCTTCTTCCGGAAATAGACAAAAGTGCCCTCAATCCGGCATGCTTTTGATGTTAGCTCTAGATGCGACTCAGTTGCAACTAAATATGAATCCTTCTTTCCGAAAAATCGCGAGGCTTTCCGCACACGCTCTGATCTTCGTTGCGATGCCAGCCTTCGTCCCTCAACTCCGCGCCCAGGAAAACTATCTCATCACTTACTCCCAGGAACTGGAAGAGCCCGGCAACCTCGAAATCGCCGCCAAAAACGTTACCGGCAGCCCCAAAGGCGGCAATCCCTTTGTCGCTACCGCTCTCGAATTCGAGTACGGCGTTAAGACCTGGTGGACGACCGAACTCTACCTCGACGGTCAAACCACGGCCGGCGAGAGCACGCTGTTCACCGGTTTCCGGCTGGAGAACCGCGTCCGTCCTCTGCTGCGCGAGCACTGGATCAATCCCATCCTCTATTTCGAGTTCGAAGACATCAACGGCGCCGACAAAGCCCTGCTCGAGGTCGTTGGCCACGACAGCCGCGCCGACATCGTGACGCGCAACGACCGCAGCGAAAAAAAACGCGAAGCCGAATTCAAACTCATCCTCTCGAGCAACTTCAAAGGATGGAACGTTTCCGAGAACATCGTCGCGGAAAAGAATCTCAACAACAGCCCGTGGGAATTCGGCTATGCCCTCGGTGCAAGCCGCGCGCTCGCTTTGGCAGCGAGTGCCAAGGCCTGCAAGTTCTGCCGTGAGAACTTCGCCCTTGGCGCGGAAATGTACGGCGGACTTGGAGAACGTTACAGTTTCGGACTACACGACACGTCTCACTATCTTGGTCCGGTCGTCACCTGGAATATTCCCCGCGGTCCGACCGTTCGGCTCTCGCCAAATTTCGGCCTGAACCAAAACAGCAACGGATTTCTGTTCCGCTTCATGCTCTCCTATGAGATCGATCAATTCCTCTCGAAACTCAGGAGTCCACGATGACCCAACGCCACCCCGCTGTGTTCCTCTTTCTTCTGGCATTTGTCGCATTGGCGTTCGCCGCCGCCGGGGATGGCGGATGGCTGCACAAAGTTCCTGCGAAGGATCGCCTCCGCCCGAATCCGTTCGCAGCCAATCCTGAAGCACCTGCCGCCGGGGCCAAGATTTTCGCCGAGCACTGCGCCGAATGCCACGGAGAGGATGCCCAAGGCAAGACCCAGGGCAAACACTTTCGCCCTAACCTTCACGCCGACCGTATCAAGCAAGCCACGCCGGGAGAGCTGTTTTGGTTGCTCACCAACGGCAGCCAGAAAAATGGCATGCCTTCCTGGAGCCGCCTACCCGACGCCCAGCGCTGGCAAGTCATTACATTCCTGAAGTCGTTGCCTTAGGGTGCCGCCCGCCTCTCCAGCCGGCCGAATTCTCGTTTTGCGACCTTTGCGCTGCCTCCGCATCAAAGTACAGGTGCTAAAATAGTCAGTTGGACTCCCTCACGGGAAGCACTCATACAGATCGTCAGGCGCGGCAACGCCGCTCGCGGAGCGTCAGCCGACAGCGCGACGCTTCACCACAAGGAGAAAGAACATGGCAGGCAATGGAATCGTCGAAGTAACGGATGCAAACTTCGACCAGGATGTTTTGAAATCGGAACAGCCCGTGCTCGTAGACTTTTGGGCGACCTGGTGCGGCCCCTGCCGCGCTATTGCTCCCATCGTCGAGGAACTGGCGAAGGACTATCAGGGCAAAATCAAAATCGGCAAGATGGACGTCGACTCCAACAGCGCCACCCCCATGCGCTACCGGGTCACCGGCATCCCGACTCTGCTGGTCTTCAAGGGCGGCCAGGTGGTTGAGCAGTTGGTTGGCTACAAGCCCAAAGAAGCCATCGCACAGGCCTTGAACAAGCACATCGGCTGAAAAAGCTGGCAATCGCTAGCAAGAATAAACGCCCGGGAGAACTCCCTGGCGTTTTCGTCTGAGAACCGCTAGCAGCTAGTACTTCCGCAGCACGCCAATCACCCGCCCCTGGATATCCACCGCCGCCGCCGGCACGATGATCGGCTTCATGGTCACATTCGAAGGCTGTAGCCGGATGTTGTCACCCTCGCGGTAAAAGCGTTTCAAGGTCGCGTCGCTGGAATCGACCAGCGCCACCACAATGTCCCCGTTGTGCGCCGTCTTGGCTTTCTCCACGAGAACATAATCGCCGTTGAGAATGTGCTCATCCTGCATCGACTCCCCGCGCACCTCGAGGACAAATACCTCCTTCGACCGCACGAAATCCGCCAGGGAAATGGTCTCCGGGTTCTCAACCGCCTCGATCGGCTGCCCAGCCGCAATCCGTCCCACCAGCGGCAGGACGACCGCAGTGTTGACGCTCATAGCCTGCTTCAGCCGTCCCTTGGGCGGCAGCAAATCAATCGAGCGGCTGCGGTTGTAGTCGCGCGTCAGCAGTCCCTTTTTCTCGAGATTCGTGACGTGCTTGTGCACCGTGGCCAGCGACGAAAGCTCCAGCCCCTTGCCGATCTCTTCAAACGACGGAGAATATCCGTGCTCCGCCACGAATCGAGAGATGAAGTCGTAAACCTGTCGCTGTCTGCGTGTGATCGCCATGACGCAATTATTGGCGAATGGAAGGCGAAAAGCAAGCAGGAAGTGAAACCAGGTATCACTTGCAAAGACGTAGGTATGATGACGGGTGCCCCACCCTTCTCGCGTTTTGTGCGAGAGGGTGGGGATTTTGACTTAGACCCTCTGCACTCCACCCAGCGCGCTTAGAGCCGCGACGATTTTCGCCGACCACTGCGCCACTTCATCCTCGCGCAGCGTCCGGTCCGGCGACTGAAACCGGGCCCGCAGCAGGATCGAATATTTCCCCGGCCCAATCGCTCCGCCGCGGAAAATCTCCACCGGATCGAACTCCCGCAGTTCGGCCACCCCGGCGGCGGCTACCGCCTGATGCATTTCCTCGAACGATACCGCATCGGCAAACACAAACGAAAAATCCCGATCCACTGCGGGATACTTCCCGGGCGGCGAAAACCGCACCGGCCGCAGGCCGTTCTTATACAACTGCTCAAGATCAAACTCTGCCAGGAACACGTCCTGCCGTACCTTACGCGCCACTGCCACGTCGGGATGAATCTGCCCAAACTGCGCGACCACCGCGCCATTCACCCTCGCTCGCGCGGACCGTTCCGGATGAAAGTACTCCGCCGTTTCCCGGTCGTAACTCGGTTCGCCCGCAAATGCCGCCAGTAGATTCTCTACGTCGCCCTTGAACCCGCGAAACGCCTCTGCCGCGACCGCGTGCTCCCCCTTGCTCACATCCAGCGCACCGCTCGCCGGCAACGAATTTCTCACCGCGGCCCCCGTCGCACCCAGGCACGCACGCTTTGGTTCAACACGCTCCCCGCCCGATAGCGCATACAGGCTGCCGATTTCAAACAACCTAGCGTCGGGCACATCCCGATTCAAGTTCCACGCCAGCATGTCGAGCATGCCCGGCACCAGCGACGTGCGCATCACCGACGCTTCTTCGCTCAGCGGATTCTCCAGTTCCAGCACTTTGATTTCCGTTGAAGAGGAAGAAAACTTCTCGGCATCGGCATGCGAAATGAAAGTCAGCGACAACGCCTCGTTGTACCCGAGCGCCAGCGCCCGCCGCCGGAAAGCCGCATCCATCGGCGCGTGAGGCAACTCGACTACGGCACCGCTATATGCGGGCAGAGTATTCTCAAATTTGTCGTAGCCGTGTAACCGGGCGATCTCCTCGATCACGTCGATCTCACGCTCCACGTCGAGCCGCCAGCTTGGGATGTGCACCTGAAACTGCGCATCCTCCTGCCCCTTGGGAATCAGCTCGAAGCCAAGCCTCTTCAGCAGCCGGAAGATCTGTCCCGCGTCGAGATTGCCGCCCAGGATACGCCGCACCTCAGCCACGTGCAGCACGACCTGGAGCTTGGTCCATGTTCCTCGATACCACGTCGACCACATCGCCGAGCACCTCGCCGCCGCCCGACTCCAAAATCATTTCCGCCACGCGATCGCACGACAGCACCGTGGATTCAAAGTCCGCCCCACGCTCAAACCGGTGCGAAGCATCGGTGTGCAGCCCATGCCGCCGCGACATTTTGCGCACGATCCCCGGATCCCACCACGCCGACTCGATCACGATGTTCCGGGTCTTTTCCGTGATCATCGTGTCGTAGCCGCCCATCACGCCCGCCAGACCGACGGGCTTTTTCGCATCGCAGACCACGAGGTCTTCGGAAGTCAGCTTGCGCTCGACGCCATCCAGCGTCTTCAGCGTTTCGCCGTCGCGAGCCTTGCGCACAATGATCCGGCCACCCTCAAGCAGGTCCATGTCGAACACATGGGTAGGCTTGCCAATCTCCCAAAGGATGTAATTGGTGGCGTCGACCGCATTCGAAATCGGCCGTTGATCGAGCAGTTGTAGGCGGTGAGCGATCTTTTCGGGCGAAGCCGTGATGCGAGTCCCGCGTATCACGCGCGCGCTGAATCGTGGACAAAGGGCTGGCTCCTCGACCGTGATGGGAAAGGGCCCAGACGGGAAGGGCACGGCTTCAGCCGTGCCGCTGGAGGCGCCAGAAGACGCGGCTTTAGCCGCTGATGGTAGCTCGGGCTCGATCGGTTTCAGCGGCAAGTCGTAAATCGCAGCCGCTTCCCGCGCGACTCCGTAATGATTCATTGCGTCGGGCCGATTCGTCCCAATCTCCATCTCAAACACGGTATCGCCACCGCTCCCGCTGATCCCCTCGACCGAAATCCCAACATTGGTCAGGTCTTCAGCAAGACGCCGGTCTTCGACCGTGAGATCGACAAACTCGCGAATCCATTGTGGAGAAAGTTTCATGAGATCAGCTTCTAGAAGCTTTCTTACCCAAACTGCTGCAAGAACCTTACATCCCCCTGAAAGAAGTACTGCAGATCATCCACGCCATACTTCAGCAAGGCCAGTCGGTCTACGCCCATGCCAAACGCAAATCCCGAAACCTTCTTCGGGTCATACCCGTTGTCCTTCACGAACTCAAACACGTTGGGGTCGACCATGCCGCATCCGAGTACCTCGATCCATCCTGTTTGCTTGCATGGGCGGCATGGGTCCGGCCCGCGCTTCCCGCTGCCACCGCAGATGAAGCAGGTGACATAAAGCTCCGCGCTGGGCTCGGTGAAAGGGAAGAACGATGGCCGGAAGTGTGTCTTCACCGACGACCCGAACAGCGACTTCATGGCGTGATCGAGCGTGCCTTTCAAATCGCCGAAAGTAATGTTGGTGTCGACCGCAAGCCCTTCGATCTGATGGAACATCGGCGAGTGGCTCGCGTCCGGAGGATCGTTGCGGTGCACCGTCCCCGGAATCACAATGCGAATCGGCGGCCGCATCTTCTCCATGGTGCGAATCTGCACCGGAGATGTATGCGTGCGCAGCAGAAGTCGCTCGCGCTGCGGCTTCGACTGCTGACCGGCGATAAACAGCGTGTCCTGCGTGTCGCGAGCGGGATGGTTCGGCGGAAAATTCAGTGCCTCGAAGTTGTAGTAATCCGTCTCCACCACGGGCCCCTCGGCGACGGAGTAGCCCAGCTTCTGAAAGACGCCGACAATTTCATGCATCGTGCGGATGACGGGATGCTCCGCGCCGATCGGACGCCGTACGCCGGGAAGAGTGATGTCGACGGCGCCGGTTGCAAGCGGAGTTCCTGTCGGCAACTCAAGTACAAGATCCTCCGCCTTCTCCATCGTTGCCTCAACCGACGCCTTTATCTTGTTCACACAGCGACCGGCGTCCCTCTTCGCTTCTTTCGGCGCAGCCTTCAGCCAAAGGTCGTTGATCTGCGTCAGAAGTCCACTCT
Organism: uncultured Acidobacteriaceae bacterium; assembly: GCA_963819035.1. Taxonomy (GTDB): domain Bacteria; phylum Acidobacteriota; class Terriglobia; order Terriglobales; family Acidobacteriaceae; genus Sulfotelmatobacter. The sequence goes on from CAWFUU010000014.1 coordinate 48,048, forward strand.
TGCGCGCGAGCCAGCGATCGCGAAACGCTTTAAGATCCGTGTCGCTGCGAACTTCATTTGCCTCTGCCGTGCACGCAGCTGTGCAATCATCCGCAGCCTTCTCCAGCGCTGCCGGAGAATAGTCGGTTAGCTTGGGAACGGTGTATGCCACGAGTTGCTGACGCTGATTCCTCAAAAAGTGCTTTGTCATCCTGAGCGCGCTCTTTGCGCGAAGGACCTATGCACTCCCGGCGGACTGCACAGGTTCTTCGCTTCGCTCAGAATGACAAGGAGAGTAGGTTACGAAGCCAGACGGCACGGCTCAGGCCGTGCCCTTCCCCTATATGCTCATGGACTAATCCTGACGGCTAGGCGAGCGCCGCCTTCGCCTGCGTCGCCAAGCTAGTAAAACCCGCCGGGTCTTTCACAGCCAGGTCCGCCAGAATCTTGCGGTCCAGTTCGACTCCCGCCTTCTTCAGTCCATGGATGAACTGGTTGTAGCTCATCCCGTTCAACTTGGCGGCGGCGCCGATGCGCACGATCCACAGCGAGCGGTACTGCCGCTTGCGCTGCTTGCGTCCGGAGTAGGCGAACTTCAGTCCGCGCTCCACCGCCTCTTTGGCCGAGCGATACAGCTTCGATTTTGTAAGGAAATATCCGCTCGCACGTTCGAGTATCTTCTTCCGTTTCGCGCGGCGTTTGGTTCCGCGTTTTACACGAGGCATGCTGTTCTCCTTTTTTCTTTCTGTTTATGGCGGCTGGAGGCAAGGATGATTCGCCGTGGCGGCGATTCTCTGGCCTCTTCACACACCCGGAGCAATTGAAGACCTCAGATTTTTGATTGCCGATTGAAAACCTGTAGCGGTTTTCAATCCAAAATCTGCAGTCTTAAATCTGAAATCAACAATGCCACTTACTAGTACGGAATCATCCGCAGGACCTTGGCGAGATCGCCATCGCTCACCAAAGCTGACTTCCCCAGCTTCCGTTTCCGTTTCTTATCCTTCGACGTCAGGATGTGACGCAGGTTCGAATGCCCCCGCTTCACCTTCCCGGTCGCAGTCTTCTTGAAGCGCTTTGCAGCACCTTTGTGTGTTTTCAGTTTTGGCATAGAGTCCTCAAAATAGCTGTCAGCTTTCAGCCCTCAGCTGCCAGTTTCGGTTCATTCTCGCAGGATGTCAGATGACCGCTCAGGCGAGAGTTATCGTTACATGCTGACTCCGAGCGCAGCGAGAGCCTGCCCTGAGCGAAGTCGAAGGGAATCTGTTTTCCTTACGACGCGGGCTTGGCCACCTGCGCCGGTGGCGCGCTTTGACTGGCCGCACTCGGCGCAGAGGGCTTTGGCTTCTCCGCCTTCTTTGGCGCTTCCACCTTTTTCGGCGCCAGAATCGCGTGCAGCGTATTGCCTTCCTGCCGCGGACGGAACTCCACGATGCTGTGCGCTTCCACGTCCTTGATCAGCCGCTCCAGAATCTGCCGGCCCAGGCCGGTGCGGGTCATTTCGCGTCCGCGAAAGAAAATCGTCGCCTTGACCTTGTCGCCCTCATCCAGAAAACGCAGCACGTGATTCTTCTTGGTCTCGTAATCGTGGTCGTCCACATTGATGCGGAACTTGACCTCTTTTACGGTGATCGTCTTCTGATGCTTCTTGGCCTCGCGCTCTTTCTTTTCCTGCTGGTAGAGATACTTCCCGTAGTCCATGATGCGGCACACGGGAGGCTGCGCGGTGGGCGAAATCTCAACCAGATCCAGATTTTTCTCGCGGGCTTTCTTGAGCGCTTCGTAAGGCGGCATGATGCCCAACTGCCCGCCTTCGTCGTCAATGACGCGAATCTCGCGCGCCCGAATGCGATCGTTTGTGCGGATAAAACGCTTGTCGATACCGTCCTCCGTGCTCTAAGCGACTGAGAATAAAGAATTATAGCATGCGAATATGCGGGACCGGGTCTTCGACCCGGTCAAGTCGAGCGAAACTCGACTGCCTTAACCAGCGGCCGCTCAAAGAAAGTTTAGCTCTCGAGAATCAACTGCGCGATCGCCTGCTCAGTGGTATGCGTGAGAGACAGTGCGATGTTCTTCACGCCCATCTTGGCCGCGAACTCGCCCGCCTTCCCGTGGAACGTCATGGTCGGCCGCCCGCCCGGCGCGCGCACCACCTCGCAGTCGCGCCAGCGCACACCGTGATTCCAGCCCGTGCCCAGCGCCTTCATCGCCGCTTCCTTGGCGGCGAACCGCGCCGCATAGCGCTCGACGCGATTGGCCTTCGAATCGCAATATCGAATTTCTCCCGCGGTAAAAATGCGCTGCAGAAAACGCTCCCCGAACCGCTCGATCGCCTGACCGATGCGGGGAACTTCGGCGATGTCAATACCCGTGCCTACGATCATGGTTCAGAAGTCGCCTCGTTCCCGCATCTTACAGCAACCGGTCGCCGCGATAGATCATGCGCCCGTCGACCATCCGCGCTTCGGCGGTCATTCGATGCTGCTTGACCGGACCCGTGTCATCAATGTGCAGCACTTCGTGCCCGTGCGCCACCAGCCAGTCCGACACCAGCATGCGGTGGCAACGGAAATACACTCGCTCGGCGCACATGTATGCCGTGCGAGAGCGTTCCGCCAGGGTTATGAGTTCGGCCATCGCCTGCTCGAACTCCGCCGTCAGCATGTAATCGGCATAGTTGCGAAAGCTCTGGTTGCGCAGCGCTATGTTCGGCGACTCCTCAAGAACCTTCTTGCGGTATCCGCCCAGCGCCTTGACCCATACATAATGAATCTGCGCTTCGGACAAACTCTTCTCCAGCGATTCCCGATTGAACTGCGGCAGCCGCCGCGACATGGGGAAGGCGCGGATATCAACCAGAGTCTGAATCTCATGCGCCCGCAGAGCCGCGATCAGTTCGTCGATGCTGCGGGTCGAATGTCCGATGGTGTAGAGAGCCGCCAACAGGTTTTCGATGCGGAAAGGCTAAGAGGCGATTCCAGCGGAGAGACGCGGCAATCAAGCCATCCTGCTCGGCGAACACCGTCCGCAGGTCCAGCAGCACGCGCCCTTCTTCTACCCGCGCAATGATCGGCGGGTCGCACCCGCGCAGGCGGGCAGCAAAATCGTCAGCACTCAAGCCATCGCAATTCAGAGCCAGCAGCCGGGTCGGCAATACCGCCGTCGGAGCCGCGCCTCCGCCAATCACCGACTCGCCATCGATAACTTCCACCACCAATTTCGACGACCGCACGTGCGCGGCCAGAGCCTCGGCCCGACTGCCGATCTCCTCTTTCGTCAGCCGCATCATCTTCAACGTCGGAATGGCATCGTGGTCGCGCCGCACATACGCGAGCAGCGTTGCCTCGAGCGCCGCGTAAGTGAGCTTGTCGACCCGCAGGGCACGAAACAGAGAATTCGACCGCATACGCGCCACCAGATCCGCGCGTCCACTGATAAGCCCCGCCTGCGGCCCACCCAGCAGCTTGTCGCCGCTGTAGGTCACGACGTCCACGCCCGCCGCAAGCTGTCGAGCACGCCGGCCTCGCCCCGGACGCCGAAGTTCTCCAGGTCGACGAGCGCGCCACTGCCCAGGTCCTCCAACAGCGGCAAGCCGCGCCGGTGCGCCAGTTCGCGCAACTCAGCAAACGACGGCTGCTCGGTGAACCCGCTGATCTCAAAATTCGATCGGTGCACTCGCAGCAGTAACCGCGTGCGCTCGTTGACCGCCTTTTCGTAATCGGCAACCCGCGTGCGGTTCGTTGTCCCCACCTCGCGCAGAATCGCGCCCGACTTCACCATCACGTCCGGAATGCGAAACGATCCGCCAATCTCGACCAATTCACCCCGAGACACGATCACTTCGCCACCATCGGCCAGCGTGTTGAGCGCCAGCAAGACCGCCGCGGCATTGTTGTTCACAACGATGGTCGAGACTGATGTGGCGACGGGCGCCTCGCCCGTCCCGCCAGGGCGAAGCCCGGCGGAACTTTCGGCGTGCCCCGCGCGGCCCAACAATTGCCGAAACAGCCTCTCCAGGTGTACATCCCGCTTGCCGCGCGCCCCAGCCTCAACGTCATACTCGAGATTGGAATACCTCTCCGCTGTCTCGCGAATATGCTCGATCGCCGCCTTCGCGATAGGTGCGCGACCCAGATTGGTATGCAGGATCACGCCGGTCGCGTTGACGACCACTCGCAGAGAGTGCCCCAGTTCATGCCGAAGCCGTCCTTCGATCACGCCGCACAAATCGCCCAGCGCCAGTTGCAACGCTACCGCATCCAGCAGACCGGAGGCAATTTCGTTGCGCAAGCGTGCCAGCACGGCACGCGCCGCGTCCGTGACTGCAGCTGTACCGTGCTCTGCCGCCAGCGCCGCGACGGCGGGCGTCCGCAACAATTCATCGACGGAAGGAAGTTCGCGATACAGTTCTGACTTCGTCGAAGTCTTCATACCTGTCCCAATATCAGGCGGGGTTCCCCATTTCTCGCGCCTTCTGCGAGAAAGCCTGCCCTGAGCGAAGCCGAAGGGTCGGGATGTGACTACCTCGTTTTACAACGTGTGCAAATACGCCAGAAGATCCTGCACGTCCTGCGCGTTCAGGGTCTGGCTAAACCCGGGCATTTCATTGCGCCCCACGCGAATAATGTCGCTGACCCGTTCGTCGTTCGCCGGCAGCCCGCTCAACGAGAGATATTTGTTCTGAAAAATTCCCTTCAGCCCCGGTCCCTTCTTGCCGTGCCGCGAATATGGCTCATGGCATCGCGCGCAACTGGAATCGTAAATCTTGCGCCCGGCAGCCTGCTGCGGGTTTAGGCCGAGCTCCTCGTCCGACTTGCGCCGCTCCACGTCGCAACCAGAAATCGCAGTCACCGCCAGCATGGCAACCAGCGCTGCGGCCAACGTCCAGTCACCACGGCTACGACTCTTCCCTTGCTTTATCAAGCTGTCTTCCTCCGCGAACGAACTATCAACAAGCCCAAGATGCGTGCCCCAAACCGCTTTACAATAATAGAGCAAGCGCCGCCTATGCCGGTGTCGGTCAAACGCGTGTACGAACCGCCATCTCGTGCCGATGGCGAGCGCGTGCTCGTCGACCGGCTTTGGCCTCGCGGCCTCACCAAAGAGCGCGCCGCCCTCGACGAATGGCTGCGCGAACTCTCCCCTTCCGACGAACTGCGCCGCTGGTATCACACCCGCCCCAACCAGTGGCAGATGTTTCGCAGAAAATATTTGAAAGAGCTCGCACATCCGGAGGCCGAAGGCGCGCTGCGACGCCTCTACCTGCTGGCACACAAGCGAAAGCGCCTGACCTTGCTCTTCGCCTCCAAGAACGAGACCCACAACAATGCCGTCGTCCTCAAGGAATTGCTGGAGGGCTCCCGGAAGCCTCCGACTGGCACCGGCCCCGCTGCTGTTGGTGTGATGCGTCGCCGGCAGGCTTCTGCGAAACGAAGGTAGCAGGAGTCAGAATCCTTAGGATTTATTCGTGACTGCTGACTCCTAACTACTCATTTAGAATCAGTCGCCATGCGGTCCGTCTTCCAGTGGAGTCTCGGTACGCGCTCGCTCGAACTCGGCAAGCGCACCCTGATCATGGGCGTCGTAAACGTCACCCCGGATTCTTTTTCCGATGGTGGCCAGTTCCTCGACCGCGATCAGGCCATCGCCCACGCACAGCGTCTGCTCGAAGAAGGAGCCGATATCATCGACGTCGGCGGTGAATCGACACGCCCCGGTGCCAGAGTTAGCCCCAACCCGCCTCAGCCTGTGGATGAGACGCAGCGTGCGAAACTCGCGACCGGCGCTCCCGCGGTGAGCGTAGAAGAAGAACTCAGGCGCGTCCTTCCCGTCATCGCCGAACTGAAGAAAAAGGTTCCTGCCGCGTTTCTCTCCGTCGACACCTACAAAGCCAGCGTGGCCCGCGCCGCCATAGGCGCCGGCGCTGAGATTGTGAACGACGTCAGCGGCTTTCGCTGGGACCGGCAGATGGCCAAGACCGTCGCCGATCTCAAATGCGGCGCGGTCCTGATGCACATGCGCGGACGTCCCGAGGAATGGCGCACGCTGCCGCCGCCCGGGGATATCGTTTTGCTGGTGAAGCGTGAATTGAAAGACTGGGCCGAGAAGGCCGTCCTCGCCGGGGTTCGCCGCGAGCGCATCGTGCTTGATCCCGGCCTCGGCTTCGGCAAGAGTTTCGAAGAGAACTATCCGCTGATCAGCCGTTTCAGCGAACTGCAATCCGCTGGATTTCCGCTGCTGGCGGGCGCTTCGCGCAAATCCTTCATTGGCCGCACCCTTGCGAGAGATGGCAAAGATGCCCCACCCGAAGCTCGCCTCTACGGAACCTTGGCCACCCAGGTCGCATTAATCCTGAAAGGCGCGCACATCATTCGCACCCACGACGTGAAAGCCTGCCGTGGACGCCGCGAAGATCGCGGATGCGATTCTGCAGGCGCGCTAGGCGAGCGCCGATTTTCCTCGCAAGACAAATCAAGTCTCTCCTTTTTCGTGATGGGAACAGCAACTTCCATATTCCCTCGGACGATCCATGCCAACTATCATCGGAGCCCTAGACTAAAGCTGATCTTGCCGTTTTGTGCCACTGCGGCATGTTCCAAATGGATGCTTTGGCTCAACTCTCGCAAGATCCCAGGGTCACCGTGCGCCGTGCCGGACTGCCGAATCCAGACGGCGCCTGCGTTGTCTACTGGATGCAGCGCGCCCAGCGTGGCATCGACAACGCCGCCCTCAACACCGCCGTCGAAGCGGCCAACGCTCTCGGCAAGCCTGTCGTCGTTTTTTTCGCACCCGTGCCTTCTTATCCTCGCGCCAACCTGCGCCATTACCAATTTCTGGCCGAAGGCATTCTCGACATAGCCGCCGCGCTTGCCGAAAGAAATATCGGATTCGTCCTTCGCCGCTTTCCTGATCACAGCCTGCTGCGTTTCTGCGACGAAGTAAATCCCGCGCTCGTCATCGGCGACGAGAATCCCATGCGCGAACCCGAAGCCTGGCGCGCGCACCGCTGCAAGGAACTGAAGATCCCGCTCTGGACCGTCGACGCCGACGTGATCGTTCCCTCGAAACTCCTCGAAAAGGCGCAATACGCCGCCCACATCATCCGTCCAGGCTGCAGGCGCAACTGAAGCCGTTTCTGGTTCCGTCGACAAATCCGCGCGCGCACGTAGCCTGGAAGAGGCCTGCGAACCTGCATCGCTCTCGAACCCGACTTCGAGATCAAGAAAATTGGCAGCTCGATCGCTCCGTCTCTCCTGTTTCAAACTGGCGCGGGGGAACCACCGAGGCCATGCGCCTGCTCGAGGAATTCGTCAGCACAAACTGTGCGATACGGCACACAACGCAACAAGCCCGAAGCCGACCACACCAGCCGCCTCTCGCCCTACCTGCACTTCGGCCACATCAGCCCCATCACCGTCGCACTCGCGGTTCAGACAAGCGGACGCTCCCAAGGCCGACAAAGAAGCCTTCCTCAACCAGATCATCGTCTGGCGCGAACTCGCGGTGAATCTGGTTCGCTTCAATCCCGACTACGACAGTTTCGAATGCGCAGAGCCCTGGGCTCATCGCACGCTGGCGCAAGCACGCCCAGGATCCGCGCCCGTTCTCTACACCGAGCACAACTCGAGCACGCCGAAACCCACGACCCCTGTGGAACGCTGCGCAAATGCAGATGGTGAACACGGGATGGATGCACAACTACGTTCGCATGTATTGGGCCAAGAAGATTCTGGAGTGGAGTCGCTCGCCCGCCGAAGCGCACCGCATCGCCGTGCGCCTCAACGACAAATACGAACTCGACGGCCGCGACCCCAATGGCTACGCCGGCATCGCCTGGGCGATCGTGGGAAAGTTCGACCGCCCGTGGTTCGAGCGCCCCATCTTCGGCCAGATTCGCTACATGTCAGGAGCGAGCACGGGCAGGAAATTCGACAGCAAGAAATACATCCAGCAAAACTTGTCACACCATTTCTTTTAATATATTTGAGATGGAACGTTGCGCGCGCAACTGCGAGAGGCACTGATTTTACCCACGGAGTTTCATCTTCCATGATCACCATACTCGGCGCGGGTGGCGCAATCGGCAGTGAACTGGCCAAGTGCCTGGCAGCGCGAAAACAGCCGTTCCGGCTTGTAGCGCGGAGCCGGCGCCCCGCTGCGGGCGCCGCGGAAACCTTATTGGCAGACCTCTCCGACAAAGACCAGACTATTCGTGCCGTCGCGGGTTCAAGCGTCGTGCATCTGCTGGTCGGCCTGAAATACGATCACAAACTCTGGGCAGAACTCTGGCCCCGCATCATGGCCAACACGATCGAGGCCTGCAAACGTGCTACCGCGAAACTGATTTTCTTCGACAACGTCTACATGTACGGAAAAGTCAACGGACCGATGTCAGAAGAGACGCCATTCCAACCCTGCAGCAAGAAAGGCGAGATCCGGGCCAGGATCGCCACCTCACTCATGAATGAGTGGAACTCTGGCGCCCTTACCGCCATGATCGCGCGTTCCGCCGACTTTTACGGCCCCGACACGCGCAACGGGGTGCCCAATATGCTGGTGTTCGAGCCTTTCGCCAGGAATCGGAAAGCGTCCTGGCTGGTCAACGATTCCGTCCCACACTCCTACACGTATACAGTGGACGCCGCACAAAGCCTCGTCACCCTCGCCGAAAGTGAATCCGCGTGGAATCAGACGTGGCACGTTCCGACCACGATCGAGTCCGCTGACGGGAATGCAGTTCATCGAGATGGCGGCAAAAGAATTCGGTGTTCCGCCCAAGTACCGCATTTATAGCCGGCCCATGCTCCGAGTCGCAGGATGGTTCGATTCGAACATCGCCGAATCCTACGAAATGCTCTACCAGAGCGATTCGCCATACATTTTTGACTCTTCCAAATTTGCAAAGGCCTTCGGGTTTGCAGGCACGCCATACGCAGAAGGAATCCGCGTCACCTCCGCCTCATTTAAGAAAGCTGTCTCGCCGGCAGTGTAGCGCGCTAAAACGTCTTGGCAGAGTCCAGCATTATCGTCACCGGTCCCTCATTCACCAGTTCCACCTGCATCATCTCCTGAAAGCGCCCAGTCTCGCAGCGCAGCCCCATCGCCTGCACGCGCTCCACGAAAAATTCATACAATCGCCGCGCCTCGTCCGGCGGCGCCGCGCCATCAAAGGACGGACGCTTTCCCCGCCGCACATCGCCATACAGCGTGAACTGCGACACCGCCAGCACGCTGCCGCCTACGTCCTGCACGCTGCGGTTCATCTTGCCATCCTCGTCTTCAAAAACTCGCAGGCCCGCGACTTTCTCCGCCACATAAATGGCATCCGCTTCCGTGTCGCCATGCCCCACACCCAGAAGAACCAGCAGTCCGAGCCCGATTTCGCCGCTCGTCCATTCTTTGACCGTGACTCTGGCGCGGCTCACGCGTTGCACGACGGCACGCATACGATTCTCAATTCTTCCTGGCTGTCGCCAGCCTCCCCATCATAACGCCCTTGTCATAACGCGCCTGCCGTTTGACCCCGCCAACAGCAAGCCGTTAGGATTCATGAGTGCAATCGCAAGGCGACCAAGACGTTGCCGGAAGCGGCACTGCCCTTCCTTTACACTCATTCACCCGGACCATTACACTACACACTCGCCTTTTTTCTTTAGTTGCAGTGCGCAGACGTGCGGAGTGAGACATGCGTAGACGTCGAAGGCTCGGTTCCGAGCCGGCACGGATAAAAGCTGCGATTGCGTAACCGAACTACCGAATTCAAATCTAGTTAGGCAAACGAGGAGACACATGGCAGCCGTAGACGAGAAGGTAAAACAGATTATTGTGGAGCAGTTGGGAGTCGATGAGGGCGAAGTCACCGCCAGCGCGTCGTTTGTCGACGACCTGGGCGCCGATTCGCTGGACACCGTCGAACTGGTGATGGCCTTCGAAGAGGCCTTCGACATCGAGATCCCCGACGAGGACGCCGAGAAGATCCGCACCGTGCAGGATGCCGTGGATTACATCGGCAAGCACGCTAAGGCGGGGAAATAGATTTGGAACCCAGATTCTTCGACAATCTCCCCGGAAACTCCCTCGACAGGGTCGAGTTGATTATGGCTCTCGAAGAGGCCTTCGACGTCGGGATCCCGGACGAAGACGCCAAGAAGTTCCGCACTGTACAGGACGCGATTGACTACGTCAGGCGCAAGAAAGACGGGGATCTAAATTGACTCGCAGGGTCGTAGTCACCGGGCTCGGCCTCATCTGCGGCGTGGGCAATTCCACCAGCGAAGTGTGGAAGGGTGTGCTCGCCGGCAAGAGCGGCGTCGGACGTATCACCGGTTTCGATGCTACCAACTTCGCCTGCCAGATCGCCGCCGAGGTCCGGAACTTCGACCCGCTGAATTACATCGAGAAAAAAGAACTGAAAAAGATGGGACGCTTCATCCACCTCGCCATTGCCGCGTCGGATGAAGCTATGAAAATGTCAGCCCTGAAAATCACGCCCGAAAACGACGAGCGCGTCGGCGTTCATATCGGTTCCGGCATCGGCGGATTCGACATCATCGAGCGCGAGCACCTCGAACTGCTGAATGGCGGCCCGCGCAAGATCTCGCCGTTTTTCATTCCGGCTGCCATAGTGAATCTTGCCGCCGGACAAGTCTCCATGCGCTACGGCGCCAAGGGGCCGAACGAGGCTACTGCCACCGCCTGCACCACCAGCGCACATTCCATCGGCGATTCGTTTCGCATCATCCAGCACAATGACGCCGACGTCATGATTGCCGGCGGCACCGAGGCCGCCATCACTCCCATGGGCGTGGGCGGATTCGCCGCGATGCGCGCTCTCTCCACCCGCAACGATGCGCCTGAAAAAGCCAGCCGCCCCTGGGACAAAGATCGTGACGGGTTCGTGATCGGCGAAGGCGCGGGCATCATGATCCTGGAAGAGTTGGAATTTGCCCGCAAGCGCGGGGCTCCCATTCTCGCCGAGGTCGCCGGCTACGGTATGTCGGGCGACGCCTACCACATGACCCAGCCCGCGCCCGAGCACGCAGGCGGATTCCGCGTGATGCGCAACGCCGTGCGCGACGCCGGAGTCACACCCAACGTTGTCGGATACGTCAACGCCCACGGCACGTCCACACCCATCGGCGACACGCTCGAAGCCCACGCCATCCGCAACTTCTTCGGAGATCACAAACTCGCAGTGAGCTCGACTAAGTCGATGACCGGACACCTGCTGGGCGGCGCTGGAGGCCTCGAAGCCGGCATCACCGTGCTCGCACTGCGTGACCAGATCTTGCCCCCCACCATCAATCTGGATAATCCCGACCCCGACACCGCGGGCATGGATCTGGTCCCCAACCACTCCCGCAAAGCCGAACTCGAATATGCCATGTCGAACTCGTTCGGCTTCGGCGGCACCAACGGCGCCCTGCTGTTCCGCCGCTGGAGAGATTAGGTGGTGCAAATCCACCGTGACGTAAGCCTTGGACTTTCTTACGCGTGGCTTGAGATGTGGCGTCCGGCGCCGGTTCTGGCTTCTGCAACCTCCTAATTCCACGTCAGTTCGCTACGTAATGTCCTTTCTCGCGTGCCTCTGAGTCAGGGCATGGCCCTTGGAACACTGCACTCGCTTGGTCCTCAGTGACTTTGCGGCTCGCTCTCTTGCCGACAGAATGGATCTCGGAAAGTGGAGTCTTCCCCGGAAACATGGACAACTCTTTCGCCTCAGCGACCTCGACTCTGTCCTTCGCCCCCTTCACCCGCAAAGCCGCTGCCCGCACCGCCCTGGTTGGCTTGGACGACGCGCGGCGCGCCTTGCTCGCGGACTGTTTCCGCCAGTTCGCGATTGAAACGGTCGTGATTTCGTCCGATGCCGCAGACCGCCTGCGCAAGGAAAAATTCGAAGCCTGCGTGCTCGGCTTGGGCGAGGGCGCCGATACCCTGATGGAAGCCGCCCGCACTTCGCCCTCCAACAGCCGTTGCATCCTCTATGGCGTTGGAGGCAACGCTCAGGAAGCCATGCGCTATTCGAAATACGGCATCAACGCCATGTTCCAGGAACCGCTGGAACGGCCGACAACGCTGAAGCTGATCCGCGCCACGCGCCTGCTGGTGCTGCACGAATTTCGCCGCTACGTTCGCATCCCGGTCATGACCGAAGTCGCCGTCGTTGGTGATGGGCGCCGCGTCTCCGCCTCCAGCATCGAAATGAGTTCCGGAGGGATGTCGGTCAAGAGCCCGGAAGACTTCTCGATCGGTGTGCCGGTCGAATTGTCGTTCTCGCTGATGACGCTGCCCCGGGTCAACGTGCGCGGCGTCGTGAGTTGGCGCAAGCCCAAGTCGTTCGGCGTCCGCTTCGACGCTGCCGACGATCGCCGCCAGAAAGTCAAGCGCTGGATCGATTCCTACCTCGAAAACTGATGTTGGGTCTCCGAGACTGAGATCATGTGGGGACAGCCGCCCTCGGCTGTCCGGCCGGGCAAGAGCCCGGCTTTCTTTTTGGATCAGGCTCAGTCCCGCCAACGTTCCCACCACATCGCGCTATCATTAACTTCGTGCCCCCGGTCAGCACTCCCGAAGCGCCCGCCGCGACGCAACCTCGGTCCGACACACGCCGCTTCACGCTTCGCCAGCGTATTGTGCTGCGCATCATCATCTGGGCGGGATACCGGTTCATTCGTCTCATCGGCCCAACGCTGCGCGTCTCGATCTCGTTTGAAGACGGCGCGCAGCCGACGCTCGAGCACCGCCCGCTAATCGGGTCTTTCTGGCACTCGTGCCTCATTCCCGCCACGTACATCTGCAGGAACCTGGGCGTGCGCGTGATGAGCAGCAACAGTTACGACGGCGAATATATGGGCCGCATCATTCACAAATTCGGCTTCGTCGCGGTGAAAGGATCGTCCAGTCGCAACGCCGTGCGCGCGCTGCTCGGCCTGCGCCGCGCCCTCGCGGACGGATGGACCGTGGCGTTCACTCTGGATGGCCCGCGCGGTCCCCGTCACAAAGTCAAGCCTGGCCCGGTGGCGCTAGCGCGCTCGTCGGGCGTGCCCTTGACCATGTTCCACGCGGCGGTTGACAAGGCCTGGGTGCTCAATACCTGGGACCGGCTGATGATTCCAATGCCGTTCTCGCGCGTGCTGCTGCGTTTCGGCAAGCTGATCCCCGTCCCGGCGGAAGCCAGTGACGAGGAAGTCGAGCGTTATACCGGGGAATTGCAAACTGCGCTCGATCGCGTATGTGAATTTGCGGAATTGAACGTGCGCAGAGTGGGGACGAGCGAATTTCCCTACCGAAGAGATTGATGATTGTGAATTTTTGGTTGCGCTATTCCAGCGTTGATCCCAGCTGCTGATACTTGTACTTCTTCCCGTCCCAGTACACGACCGACGACGTATCTTCACCCTCGCCGTGCTCTTCCATGTAAATGCCGAGGATCGTCTTCTTCTTGAGGGCCAATCGCTTCACCGCCAGGGTTTTGAAGGGAAGGTTGATCAGCAGATACTTCGCCTTCGGCTTCTCCGCGCGCCAGGCGTCTTTTTCCTCGCCGTGAATAATCAGCAGACTCAACCCGCGGCGTTCCGGTTCATCGGAGGCGAACGTCGACGTCACTTTGACGTCACTAAAACCGAGAAAGCTGTCATACGGATCGGCGACTACAAAGCTGTATTCGTCTTTGTCCGCCATGGGATTCTTACACTTGGCCGCGACCACCAGGTCCTCGATGCCATCATCGTCGAGGTCGGCAGCGAACTGGGGCGGCCCAGCGATCAGCGAACAATTCTCGCCGAATTGCTGGTGAATAAATTCGTTGGTCACCGCTGGCGAAGGCGCCTTGGCATGTGCCGGCGGCGGAGGCGGCTCCTTCTTGCTTTGTGTGGCCGCCGTGATGCTCAGCACGCCGAGAAGAACCGGAAGGAGAAATCGCGTGTACGACATGGATTTACTTTAGTCTGGTTTCTGCCGAGCGGGTAGAGACAGAGTAGTGACGAAGGTAATAAGCGCTCATGTGGGACGGACACTCCTGTCCGTCGCCTTTGATCTTGATTTTGGTTTTGGTTTTGATGTTGAGGCTGCTATTGGCTTTGATCGTGATCTTGGTGCTGGTCTTCATGTTCAGATTCGCCGTCACCTCGACATCAAAGTCAAAAGCGGCGGACTGGAATGTCCGTCCACACGGCGGCGCTACTCTCCCCGAAAGTGCTCCCAACCCCGGGCATCCAGTTTATATGCAACCCCTTTCGCGTTCCGCAGAGTAATCTTGCGCCCGCGCGTGATGCGGCCGATGCAAGTCAGCGCGACTCCGCCCATCTGCGAACGAATGCGTTTGCTCGCAGGCGCGGTGAACAGAAGTTCGTAGTCCTCGCCGCCGTGAAGGGCGAGATCGAGGTCGACTTCGCGCGCTGGCTTTCCAACCCGCGCGCGCGGAATGCGCTCCGCTTCCACTTCCGCCCCCACGCCGCTCTCTTCGCAGATGTGGGCGAGATCCGTCGAGAGCCCATCGCTCAAGTCAATCATCGCTGAAGCCAAGCCCTTCTCGCGCAGCACTCGGCCCAACCCGATCCGCGGCTCGGGATAGAAATGCCGCGGATAATCTCGTGGGTGCAGCTTCACTCCGGGTTGCGCCCGCATCTGCTCAATCGCCGCCGCCGACCCGCCCAACTCGCCACTCACGTAGACGCGATCTCCCGGCCGCGCCCCCGAGCGCAAAATAGCGTTGCCCTTACTAACCGTGCCGATCACGATGATGTCGGCCAGAATCCCATTTGGCGATTCCGCCGTATCACCTCCGGCGAGGGTGGCGCCGTATCTTTTCGCAAGGCTGATCAGGCTGCGGGCGAAGCGTCCCACCCAGGATTGCGGCAAGTCCCGCGGCAAGGCGAGCGAAAGAAAAGCCGCCACCGGTTCGCCGCCCATGGCCGCAATGTCGCTCAGCCCCCGCGCCAGGCAACGGTGGCCCACAGCCTCCGCCGGATGCCACTCGCGGCGGAAGTGAATGCCTTCCAGCGTGAAGTCGGTCGTGACCAGCGTGTCTTGTCCCGTCAGCAGGCGCAGTACGGCACAGTCGTCTCCGATTGCATTGGGAACTTGTGTGGCGCGGGCACTCATGCCCGCGTGCCTTCGGCTTCGCAGCTTCGCCATGCGGCGAATCTCGGCGATCAGCGCTTTTTCAGGAAGCGGCACAGCGTCACCAATATAAGCGACGCAGACGGAAAAAGATGTTGACAGATACGGCAGGACTCAGAATGCGCTTCCGGGACGGCCAGCACGACAATCTCCATTTTCCGGTCGCGAAAATGCGATAACGGTAATCGTCCCATCGTGGCCTCCGGTTACCCCCCTTCGGTAACCCAAAAAGGCCCTTGTGCGTCGTTGACAGGGGGAATCCAGTTTGTTACCGTTAACCAGACTTTCACAGAACCTTT
The DNA here is from genome assembly GCA_963819035.1 of uncultured Acidobacteriaceae bacterium. Taxonomy (GTDB): domain Bacteria; phylum Acidobacteriota; class Terriglobia; order Terriglobales; family Acidobacteriaceae; genus Sulfotelmatobacter. The sequence goes on from CAWFUU010000014.1 coordinate 63,449, forward strand.
AGCCGAAGCTAAGATCTGCAAATGATTGGCGTTGCAGACAAGCACCAAAGCTCAGGCGCGGTAGGTGTAGGGCACGAACGAGTTTCCATTCCCAAGATGGGACGTGGCCCGAAAAAATCAGGTGGTCCGAACAGGCCTCTGCAACCTCAGAACTTGGCCTGGAATTCCGGACCTGATTGATAAGCTGGTTTTAGACAGGGGAGTGATTTTGCAGAAGCGCTTTTACATTCTTTTTGTGGCCCGCGGGGATGACGGCCAGTTGCGCAAGATCTCGATCCCAGTCCATTACCTCTATTTGTTCGTCGTGGGCGCCGCAATCGGATTCCTCAGTCTGACCGGAATTGCCAGTTCTTATACCCGCATGCTGCTGAAGGTTTCCCGTTACAACGAACTGCGGACGGAAAAAGACCAGCTCAAAGACAATTATTCGCGCCTCGAGCAGGTGGCCAAAGAGCGCGATGTGCAGGTGGCATCGCTGGGATCGATCGCCGGAGAAGTTTCCGCGCTTTACGGGTTGAAGTCGCAGCCCACGCTGGTGACCGCTTCCGCCGATCAGATTCAAGCCACCGAAGTCAGTTCTTCGCTGGACCAACTCCATGCCCTGCGAACTTCCGCACTGTCGGGTGCGACCATGGTCGGCCTGACCATGGGCTTGACCCGCAACGCCACCACCGCCGACTGGATCAAGGCCAACTCGGCGCCCAATCTCTGGCCGGTGGAAGGCCAAGTCACCGGCAGCTTTGGTGAGCGCATTGACCCATTCAACGGGGAGGGCGCATTCCATAGCGGCGTGGACATCAGCAGCGCGTACGGCAATCGGATCGTTGCCCCGGCTGACGGTGTAGTGACGTTTACCGATTCGATGGGCGGCTACGGCAAGGCCATCGTGATCGATCACGGCAACGGCATCAGTACTCGCTACGGACACCTCTCCGGATTTGCAGTCACCTCCGGGCAGGCCGTGCATCGCGGCGATATCATCGGATTCGTTGGCGAAAGCGGACGATCCACCGGTCCTCACCTTCACTACGAAGTCCGCATCAACGATACCCCAGTGAATCCCTACAAGTACCTCCGCATCAGCGTCGCGCACAGCGGCGGCTTCGCTGCGGGAAGCTAGAAACCCAGCCTTCAGCTCTCACTCGGTATCTGTTGCTTCGTAGAGATGGAGCGGGTGCCCCATCCTAGCCGCGCTCTTTGCGGCCAGGGTTGGGCCCTTGACTTCCTTGACTCACGAATCGCTGGCCAAAATCCCCACCCCTTCGACAAGCTCAGGGCAAGCTCTAACGTCGCAAAATGCGCGACGCATGGAGCACCCGTACCTGTCAAGACCTAATCCCACGTTACCTGGGTAATGGAGAGAGCCGGGTAGGTGTTCGGAACGTGCCAGCCGCCGCGCTAACATGGTGAGACTCCCTCCTTGGTAGAAGTGTGTGGCTGGTGCCACGGCAAGCAAGAGTGAACGCCATGGAAAGTCCCAACACAAAACGGTTCGGCCGCTACGAGATCCTTGGCGAATTGGGCCGCGGGGCGATGGGAGTGGTGTACAAGGCGCGCGATCCGCAAATCAATCGTCTGGTTGCCCTTAAGACGATTGCTCTGCGCGGGCAGGATCCGGAAGCAGAACAAGAATTCCGCATGCGCTTTCTGAACGAGGCGCAGGCCGCAGGACGGCTGCATCATCCCGGCATCGTCGCCGTCTTCGACGTCGGTGAGGATGCCGAGACCCACGATCCTTACATCGTCCTTGAATATGTGGACGGAGAGGCCCTGAACCGCATCCTGGCGCGCGAGAGGAAGCTTTCGTTGGAGCGCGCCTTACAACTCGCCGAAGAGGTGGCTGCCGCTCTCGATTACGCCCACGAGCAGGGCGTGACCCACCGCGACATCAAGCCGGGTAACATTCTGATCACACAAGACGGCCATCCCAAGATTGCCGACTTCGGCATCGCCAAGCTGAATCTGGCGCACCTCACCATTCCCGGCAGGTTAATGGGAACTCCGGCGTATATGGCGCCGGAACAACTCAGCGGCTCCGCCGCCGACGGCCGCTCCGATTTGTTCTCGTTGGGCGTGATTCTCTATGCCATGGTCACCGGCCACTCGCCGTTTCAAGGGGACAGCGCGACCACGGTGTGTTTCAAGGTCGCGAACCGCGAGCCTTTGCCGGCCAGCGCCCTCGATCTGAACCTGCCGCGCGAACTTGACGCGGTGATTACGCGTGCCATGGCGAAGGATCCCAAACGCCGCTACCAGCGCGGGTCGGACTTCGCCGAGGCTGTCGCTGAATTGCACGCGCGCCTAGTGCCGCCGTCGAACCCCACTCGCACCGGTACCCGAACGGGAACGGTTGCGCGCCCGCGCGCCATGAGCCGGCGGCCAGCAGTCGGGCTCACCTACGCGATGAAACTGGTGCGCAGCGCGATTTTGAAGGCGCCGGTCCGAGACCTCGTCCTGGGAGTGGCCACGATCATCATGCTCGTAGTCGTTGGGCTGCAGACCAAGTTGCTGGTGTTCTCGCACAAGGAAGCCGTGAGCACAGCCTCCGCAATTCCAACTCTCACCCCCCCAGTTTCTATCGCCACGAAGGCCGGCATAGGCGAGGCACCAGTGCTTCCTGAAGAGCCCTCACCCACAACTCCTCCACCCGCGGCTAAACGTGCAGTGGTAACGGCATCGGCAAAAGCGCCCTCGAAGAAAAACAGAACTCTGATCTCACCTCCGACAGAAGTCGTCGTACCACTGTCCACCGTGGAAGTGACGGTGCGACACCAGTTCAAGGACGCCACACTCTCCATCTGGGTGGACGGCAAATTAGCTTTGACCCACGAACTCCACGGTGGCGTTCAGAAGCGGCTGGTCGTCTTCGGCGGGGTCCGGGGCAGCGAATCCGAAACCCTGCAAGTTCAGGCGGGCAAGCACATACTCCGCTTCCGCGCGCAGACCGCCGATCAGACGGTCAATCTCTCGAAGACGATTTCGGCCGACCTCGTCGGCGGCGGCGACAAGACGCTCGCCATCACCTTCGACAAGCACAACACTTCCATGCTGCTCGACTGGCAGTAGGTCAATCGAAATTTCAACGAGTGGGAGTAGAGATCAGGACCGTCCCGCAGACCTACTGCCGTAATCCCATCCAGTTTTCTGAGACCACTAGCGAGTTACCCGGATTCTGCGGGTCATACTTCACCGACGTCTGCAGCCCCAGGCGGCAGGAGTGCAGGTTGATCCAATGACGCAGATAGGTCACGTCCTGGGAGCACTCGTACGAGACGCCCGCCACGTCGTACTTATAGATCAGCATGACAGCGGCGTGGTGAGACTCCTCGGCGGAAAGTTCCTGGACGTCAATCACCGTGCCGTCCGTGATGCGGCCCATCCCCTCCAGCCAGGCGCGGCGCTCGCGCTCCAGATCGTCAGCGTTTTTCGGTTTGCGCCGCAGCAGTGCATAGGCTCCCAGCAGAGCCACGCTGCCTGCGGTTACCAGCCCATAAAGTCGAAGTGAATCCATACAGGTGGGTGAAATCCTTATTGCCTAAACTTCTCTATCAGGATAAGCGCAAAGCACCGCGCGTGGAAGTGGGTCCAAGGTTACGGAGGTGCCGTAACCTGTGAAAAACTTCGCTCGGTCGAGTGTTTTTGAAAGGGCGCGGCTTTCAGCCGCGCCGCAGGTGCAGTAAGATCAACCGCGGCTTTAGCCGCTGGGGGAGCAAGTTCGAAAGGGGACGATTGAAACGCATTACAGCTTCACTGCTGGTGGTTCTGCTGTCCGCGGCCGCGGCCTCGCCCGAGGTCAAGAGGGAAGCAGCCGACCACGATTGGCCCGTCTACGGCGGCACCATGGAGAACAATCACTTCTCCCCTCTCGCCCAGATCGATCGCAAAAATGTAAAGAAGCTCAAAGTCGCCTGGACGTTCGACACCGGCGAACCTGGCGGCCTGCAAACCAGCCCCATCGAAGTCGATGGCGTGCTCTACGGCCTGACGCCGACGCAGAAAGTGTTTGCGCTGAACGCGGCGACGGGCAAGGTGCTGTGGAAGTTCGACTCAGGAATCAAGGGGACCCAGCCCGATCGTGGGCTCGCCTATTGGAGCGATGGCAAGGAACACAGAATCATTGTGGGCGTCATGAACTTCGTCTACGCGCTTGATGCCGCCACCGGAAAGCCGATCGCAACTTTCGGCAAAGGCGGCAGCATTGATCTACGGGAAGACCTGGGGCGCGACCCGGCAGCGCAGTCCATTTACATGACCAGCCCAGCAGTCATCTATAGAGACCTGATGATCGTCGGCGGCCGTGAAGCCGAAACTCTGCCCGCGTCTCCCGGCGACGTACGAGCCTACGACGTGCGTAGCGGCAAGCAGCGCTGGACGTTCCACACCATTCCGCATCCAGGTGAGCCTGGATACGATACTTGGCCGAAGGATGCATGGAAGACCAGCGGCGCAGCCAACAACTGGGCGGGAATGACGGTCGATGTCGATCGCGGCATTGTCTATGTTCCGACCGGTTCAGCGGCGTTCGATTTTTATGGAGCTGACCGCGTCGGTGACGATCTGTTCGCCAACTGCCTGATCGCGTTGAAGGCAGAGACCGGAGAGCGCCTCTGGCATTTTCAGGGAGTGCGGCACGACATTTGGGATCGCGATTTTCCCGCGCCTCCAGTGCTGGTGACCGTGAACCGCGAAGGAAAGAGAGTCGAGGCCGTGGCCCAGACGTCCAAACAGGGCTTCGTCTTTCTCTTCGATCGCACCAACGGAAAGCCGCTGTTTCCCCTCGAGTGCCGGAATTATCCGCCGAGCGATGTGCCGGGAGAGCAGGCCGCGCCGCAGCAATGTCTGCCCGCAAAACCGGCGCCATTCGCGCGCCAGTTGCTCACCGAGAATCTTCTCAGCGAGCGAACGCCCGACGTGCATCGGTGGGCGATCGCGAAGTTCCGGAGCTTTCGCAGCGAGGGACAGTTCGTTCCCTTCAGCGTGGGTAAAGACACCGTCATATTTCCCGGATTCGACGGCGGGGCCGAGTGGGGCGGGGCGGCGGCCGATCCGGAGACAGGGATTCTCTACGTCAATGCGAACGACGTAGCCTGGACCGGGGCCCTGGCGGAGAACACCGGAAGAGAACAGTCCCAAAGGCGTCTACATGAGCCAGTGCGCGGTCTGCCACGGCGAGAAGATGGCAGGCTCGCCGCCGGCGATTCCCTCGCTGGTGGGCTTGGGCGACCGCATGTCCTGGGGGGACGTCGCGGCCACGATCAAGAACGGCAAAGGCCGCATGCCGGGTTTTGCGAATCTGAGCGACGATCAGATGTTTGCCTTGTTGTCGTACGTGATGAGCGGTGGCGGGGAAAACGAAGCGAAGAAAGAAATGGCCAGCGCGGGTCCTCCGCTGCCAGCGATGAAATATCACTTCACCGGCTATCACAAATTTCTGGATCCCGAAGGATATCCGGCGGTGGCTCCGCCGTGGGGAACATTGAGCGCCATCAATCTGAACACCGGCGAGTACGTGTGGAAGGTTCCTTTAGGGGAGTATCCCGAACTGGCCGCAAAGGGCCTGAAGAATACCGGCACGGAGAACTATGGCGGTCCGCTGGTGACGGCCGGAGGTCTCGTTTTCATCGGCGCTACGAACTTCGACAAGAAGTTCCGCGCCTTCGACAAGTCGACCGGCGCTTTACTGTGGGAGACGCTGCTGCCATTCTCAGGAAATGCGACTCCTGCTACGTACGAGTTGAAAGGGCGACAGTTCGTGGTGATCGCGGCGGGCGGGGGAAAGGATCCGAAGTCGAAGTCGGGCGGAATCTATGTGGCGTTTGCCCTGAAGAGATAACTACGGCCGTTACGGACGTGTGGAGCGGGCACTCTTGCCCGCTGCTTTCCTGGCACCCCAAAAGCAGCGGGCAATAGTGCTCGCTCCACACTTGAGGCGTCACTCTACTTGGTTTGGCTGCAAACGCTCTTGCTGACCATATCAGCGAAAGCGCCTTCCGCACCGCCGCCGAATTTGTCGTCGTGCGAGGCCTTCTTGCTTACGACCGAACGCCCACTGCGGTCCCGGGTGTAAAACCATTGCGTGGTGGGGTTGACGGCGCCGGTCGTGCAGTTGAACCGCACGCGGGCGCGCATCTCGACGAACGGGCCACCCTGAGGAAGTTGCGCCGGTTCCTTATACTCCACTCGAACCAGGGCGAGCCGCTGATTCCCCTTCAGGATATGAACGGAACTGACCGAGACTTTGTCGCCGGCTTCGGTCTGACCGATGGCACGCCAATCCCCGGCGGCCAAAACTGCCAGGCCGACAACAAGCATTGGCGCCAACACGACTACCGCAAGAATGAGGAGGGCTTTTTTCAACGCCGAGCGTCCCAAGCAATGGACAGCACACACTCTGGGGCAAAAAGACGATTCTGTCAATCTTAAGAATTGGCTAGGGACTGCCCATGCTATGGTTATGGTCGCGCCCCGACGACTTGGGCGGGGAGAATTCTAATGGAAATACTTCATTGCACGACGTTTACGTCACCCGTGGGGCCGCTCTTTCTCGCCGCCTCCGGCCAGGGCTTGGTGGCCCTGGAGTTTGACGCGCGCCTGCCCGGGCAGCAGACGATTCGCCCCAACCCGCGTGATCTTCGTTCGGAGAGAGGTTCGGAACGCGAGAACTCGACCAGCGGACGCGCTCGCAACAAAGCCACACGCTTCGAGGAGTCCGAGCGGACTGTGCGGCCCTACGGTCGTGAACTGGAAGAATATTTCGCGGGCCAGCGCCGCGAATTCAGCTTCCCACTCGATCTGCGCGGAACGGAATTTCAACTCGCCTGCTGGCGCGCGCTGCGCGAGATACCCTACGGGGAAACCCGCACCTATGCCGACATCGCCCGCGCGGTTGGCAAGCCCACCGGATTTCGGGCGGTCGGCATGGCGAACAATCGCAACCCGGTAGCGATCGTAGTCCCATGCCATCGCGTGATCGCTTCTGACGGCACGCTGTGCGGCTACGGCGGCGGCCTCGACGTGAAGCGCAAGCTGTTGGAACTTGAAGGCGCGCTGACAGGGATTTTGGCGGCATAAGAATTGTTGATTTCTGATTGGTGATTGAGAGAGAGAATGGCAGATTGTAGATTTCAGATTGCAGATTGAACCCCGCCGCCTCCGCTTTTCAATCTGAAATCAGAAATCTGCAATCCTAAAATCCGATTACGCTCCCTTTGACCACCCCAGCCAAATCCTCCACGCTGCGCAAGGCAGGTCTCTTCTACCTCGTCTTCGTGATGTTTTCCTACACCACGGGCGGCCCTTTCGGACTCGAAGACATGGTCACGACCTCGGGGCCGGGGATGACGCTGATCTATCTTCTGATCCTGCCGTTTTTCTGGTGCATCCCGGTGTCGCTGGTGTCGGCGGAACTGACCACCGCCATGCCCGTCGAAGGCGGTTTCTATCGCTGGACGCGCGCCGCCTTCGGCGACTTCTGGGGATTTCTCTCCGGATGGTGGAACTGGTCTGCGTCGTTTTTGCTGGGCGGCGCGTATGCCGTGCTGTTCACCGATTATCTGGTGTACTACTTTCCGAAGATGACGTGGTGGGAGCACTACCTCATCTCGGTGGCGCTGATCGTGGTGTTGACCTGGGTTAACGTACGCGGGATTCAGATGGTGGGGCAGGTCGCGACCGCGCTGGAGATTTTCATTTTTATACCGGTGATGACGATGATCGTCATCGCGCTGGCGCACTGGCATCACAATCCGTTCACGCCGTGGGTGGTGCCGCATCAGGCGACGTTCAAGATTTTCGGAGTCGGGCTGGCGCTGGGCCTGTGGCTGTACTCGGGCTATGAGCAACTCTCCACTGTTGCCGAGGAAGTGGAAAATCCGCAGCGCGCCTATCCGCGGGCGCTGGCGCTAGTGGTGCCGCTGTCGATGGCAGCTTACTTCCTGCCCACGATGGCAGGTCTCGCGTCGGCAGGCCACTGGGAGCAGTGGCATACAGGATTCTTCTCCGACGCTGCGAGCATGATCGGAGGGACCTTTCATGGACATGCATGGCTCGGCACCTGGATGACGCTGGCCGCGATGGTCGGCAACGTGGCGCTGCTCAACAGCACGATTCTGACCACGACGCGCATGCCCTTTGCCATGGCCGAAGACGGATATCTCCCCGACGCTCTGACCCGCAAGCATGCGTGCTACGGAACGCCGTGGTTGGCGATTGTGGCGTCGGCGGTGATCTATAGCCTGGTAGCGTGGCAGAGCCTGGCCCAGTTGATTTCGGTCTACATCTGGCTGCGCTCAGCCACGACCGTGCTGACAGTGCTGTCGGCGTGGAAGCTGCGCCGCACGCAACCGGAATTGAAGCGATCGTTCACGGTGCCTGGCGGTCGCGTGGGATTGCTCTACGTGGTGGCCGCGCCGGTGGTGATGGCGTTGGTGGCGTTACTGGGAAGTGACCGGTTCGGCCTGATCGGCGGGGCGATCGCGATTGTGGTCGGGCCTGTAATGTACGTTGTTCTACGCAATGTGCTCCCCCATTCGTAGAGACGTTGCTCGCAACGTCTCTGCGTGCAGCGTTCCGAATGCCACCCGCCGCGCCCTCGCTGGCCGCCTGCTGGCTCCTAGAAGTACACCTCACGATACTTCTGACCGCCGCTGGCGGCCTGCCGAAAGGTCGGGCCGATGCCTGGCATCGAAAGGCTCGAACTGCGCTCCACGGGCAAGTTAAATCAATTTAACTTGCGGCACTAAGTGTACTGTTTTCAAGGAGTTAATGGCCTTGTTTTGCACAGGCCTCGCGGTCCACAGGTGTATGAAACAGTGTCTGTTCCAGACTATTTCACCGTTATTGGTGCAGACCCTCCCAGACCCTTCTTCGTCCGCCAGAAAGACAGGACTTCCGTCCCTCGGCCCTTCATGCGAGTACGGACGTAGGCCAGGGCGACCATCGCCATTGTAATCACCAGCAGCCCCGCAGAAGCAGTGCCAATGCCGACGTGGCGCTTGGGTAGAATTGAGACGCGTCCATACACAAACTCAATATGCACCCAATACACCAGGAGCGATGCCTGGCCCAACTGGATGACCGGGCTGAATCCCCACTGCGCCGCGCCCCAGCGGCACCACGCATAGCTCGCCGTCACGATCGCCAGCAACATGCCCAGGCGGATCAGGAAAAAGTTCGGGCTGGTATGCCAGTAGTCGTAGACGGGATAAACCTGGCGCGGTTGCCCGTCGAGCCAGCGGGCGAGCTGGACCAGTCCTACTCCCGCCGCGCCGACGGAGAGGAAAACCAGCGCCTCGCGAGCGCGCGTCCACTGGCTTTGCAATAGAAATCCCACCGCCAGTCCGGCAAACGCGAAAGCGCTCCACGGGAAGATGGGAAACAGCCAGGCTTGCGGCGTGCCCAGGTTGTGCACGCCGTTGATATAGGACTCCAGCGGCCAGGGAAGCCAGCGCGGGCGCCAGACCGTCCAGACCATGGGGGTCAGCAGAGAGATCAGCAGCGCAGTGCTTGCGGCGGAGACGATCAGCCCGACAGGACTGCGCAGCCGGGCTGCGCCCGGCCGGACAGCCGGGGGCGGCTGTCCCCACATGTTCTCTCTTTCCCCCAGCGAACAGACTGCCAGGACCATCCAGCACAAGACTCCCATCAGCATCATGGAGAGGCCGATGGTATTAAGGATGTCAACGCGCAGCAGATCGCTTTTGGGCGCCCATCCCCAGGAGACGACGTACTCTTGCACGCGGAACAGCAGGCCGAAGGCGAAAATTTCCGCGCCGCGCCGGATGGTCGTGCGCGCGATCTCGCTGGGCGGCAGGCTCTTTCGCCACAGTTTTTCGGTGACCAAAGCAAAAGAAATTCCCGCCAGGAAGAGAAACAGCGGCGCCGGGAACGTTCCGCCCAGCTGCGAGTACATGAAGAAGCGGCTCTGGCGCGCCGCGCCGCCCAGCCACGAGTCGTAGCAGTGCGTCTGGAACATCAGGATGCAGGCCAGCCCGCGCATCCAGTCGATGTAGGCGAGGCGGGATTTCGCGGCGTCGGGCGGACGCACCGATTGGACTGGGATCGGTCGGACCGGCATGGGATGGGACACCGCACCGGCAGTATACGGCAGCACGAAAACGCTCTTTCAGGGTTTTTCCATGCTCCGGCTTTGTTCAGGGGAGAGAGTCCCCTTGCGCCTGCCAGCGTGAGCGCGGCGCGTTGCTTGCCCACAAAGGCCAAGACAAAGATCAGGCTGCACGCGCACGCGGAGCGACGACCTGCCGGAGGCGCGCCGGAGTCGTGCCCGCGATGCGCCGGAACACGCGCGTGAAGTGGCTCTGATCGGCGAAGCCGCACTCGGCGGCGATGGCCGCGAGCGGCCACTCGGGATCGCGCAACAGTTCACAGGCGGCGCGTACCTGGAGGCGATGCTGGTAATCTCCCGGAGTTCGTTTCTCGATCTGGCGGAAGACACGGGCGAGGTGGACGGGATGAACTCCCGCTTCACGGGCAAGGTCGCGCATGAGGAGGCGGTCCCGGAATCCGTCATGCAGCCGATCCTTGACTCGGCCGAACCAGCCAGGGACGGCCTTTTCCGACGACTGCTTTCCGGAAGATCGAAGGGCGGTAATCGCTCCCAGCATTTCGAAGATATGGGCCTCAAGCAGCAGCGGGTCCGCGACCTGCGTTTTGAACCCGGAGTACAGGCTCAGGCCGGGCCAGAGCATCCACCCAGCACCGCGGTCGAAGGTGGTGCGATCGGGCAGGCGCAGGTCGAGGGCCCGGATCGCCTCGTCGCGAAATTCGATGGTGAAGAAGGATGCTCCTGCCGGTCCGATCACGGTCGAGTGAGCCACACCAGCCGGGTTGAAAACCGCCGTCAGCGGCCGCATTTCGTCGAGCCTGCCGCGATCGCCCTCGAGGTAGTCCCCGTGAAGAACCACGGTAACGTACGCCAGTTCGTGCTCATGGCGGGGCACGGAACGCGGACAGGGCTGTCGAAGTTCGGAGAGCAGAACGTCGCCGGTTTGCAGGCGTGCCTGGATGGGGGAGTAGAATTCTCCTCCGCGCAGAATTTTTCCCGGATCTGTGGTCGCAGGCACGACTGGTCAGACGGCGGCCGGCGGGAATTGTCACCAGCGTCAGCGGCCATGTTTCGATGGGCGATATTTACCCGGAATGTTTACTTTGTTCAAGACAGCGCCTGCGAGCGCGTCTAAGCTGTCCGAAACCATGGGGAGGCCTTATGAAGACGATTGTCGCTTCGGTAGCGGTTCTGGTCGCGTGCTTTGCGCTGCTGGCCGCCGTTCCCGACGAAAAGACGCCCAAGCCGCAGTATGACGAGAAAGGCCAGTTGGTCCGACCAACTGACTACCGCGAATGGATGTTTCTATCCGCCGGCTATGGCATGAACTACAGCCCTGCGCCCGGCAGCCACGAAATGTTCACCAATGTCTTTGTGCAGCGCTGGGCGTACCAGGAGTTCGTGAGTTCTGGAAAGTGGCCCGAGCAAAGCATGTTCGTGATCGACGAGCGCGACGCCGAGAGCAAGGGGTCGATCAACAAGACCGGTCACTTTCAGACGGATCTGATGGGGTTGGCCGTCGAGGTCAAGGATTCCGCGCACAACCCGGACAAGTGGGCCTACTACGCGTACGGTGCCGACGGCAAAACTGCAGATGCGATGCCGAAAGGCAACGGATGTTTCGCCTGCCACGATGCTCATGCGGCCGTGGAGCATAGTTTTGTGCAGTTCTATCCCACGCTGAAGCCGGTAGCCAAAAAGTTCGGAGTGTACAACGAGTCGCGCGAGCAGGTACAAGATGTGAAGTGAGGATTGTGTGGGGCGGACACTCCTGTCCGCCGCTCTTGACTTTGGTTTTGTACTTGGCTTTGTCCGTGCCGTCAGCAGTCTAGACGCCCGATCCGACGTCGTTCTTCTTGGCAGACCGAAACATTGCCTCCCTGCCGGCAGTGGCGGAAAGGAGTGTCCGCCCCACATAAGCACGCCCTCCTTTGTTTTTCCCATCCCATCTGCGAAACTGACCTAGCCACTAATCACCACGCATGGGCCGCATCCACGTTCTTTCCGAAACCGTTGCCAACCAGATCGCCGCTGGCGAAGTGGTGGAGCGGCCTGCGTCCGTCGTGAAGGAGATGCTCGAGAACTCGCTCGATGCCGGGGCGACTCGGATCAAGATCAGCGTGGAGGCGGGTGGGAAGAAGCTTATCCAGATCGTCGACAACGGATGTGGCATGGTGCGCGACGACGCCATGCTGGCGTTTGAGCGCCATGCAACTTCGAAGATCAAAGACGCCGAGGATCTGCTGAGCGTAGCTACGCTTGGATTTCGCGGAGAGGCTCTGCCCTCGATCGCGTCGGTGTCGCGGTTGCGGATGGAAACGCGGGCGGAGGACGAGGCGGCCGGAACCATCGTAGAAATCAACGGCGGAAAAATTGCGCGGGTCGAAGAGGCTGGGCTGCCGCTGGGCACCTCGATCACAGTACGCGATCTCTTCTTCAATACTCCAGCGCGGAAAAAGTTTCTGAAGGCGGAGTCAACCGAGTTGTCGCATATTGCGTCGTTGGTCACGCATTATGCGCTGGCGCATCCAGAGAAGCATTTCGAATTGCATTCGTCGACCAATGCCATGCTGGTCGCGCCTCCGGTGGCGGGATACAGCGAGCGCGTGTACCAGGTGTTTGGCAAGGAGACGCTCGATCAACTGATCCCGGTAGCGGCGCGCCAGGCACTGGAGCACGTGGGGCTGCCGCAACCTCCGCCGTGGCGGAGAGCCGAGTTAGCCGAGAGTGAAGATTCGGGGAGCGAGAGTTCGCGGGCGGGGGCGCCCGCGCCACATAAAGATCCCGGAGAGATGCGGGTTCACGGGTTCGTTTCGAAGCCGGAGATTCAGAAGCTGAACCGGAATTCGATTTTTGTTTTCGTGAATGGACGGCTGATTCGTGACCGGCTGGTGCAGCACGCGCTGACCGAGGCTTATCGAAACATTATTCCGCCGACGGTGTATCCGGTGGTCCTGCTGTTTCTGGAGTTTCCCGCGGGTGAGGTGGACGTGAACGTGCACCCGTCGAAGACCGAGGTGCGCTTCCGCCAGCAGTCGGTGATGCACGATTTCGTGCGCGACTCGGTGCGAGCCGCGCTGATGAAGGCGCGTCCGGTGCCGCAGTTTGTGGCGGAGATGCGGGCGCATGCCACGGCCAGCCAGGCGCTCACGCCGGGGGCGCTGACGCCCGGCGCGGAGTGGGAACCGTCATCGGGAGCGGCCTCAGCCCTTCCGGCACCGTGGCCGACGACTCACGAGCCCGCTGCGGAAGGCGGATTTGTGTTGCAGGCGCCCATCCCGCCGCCGGTTTCCGGGCGATTTCAGTTTGAGGGTGGAATCGCGGTGGAGGCCAACGCCGCAGTCTCCCTGGCGCGCACCGTCGACGCCATTCCGGACAACGGCTGCGCTCCAGCGCTGGATGTGAGCGGAGAGGAGCCGACGCTGTCGTCGCTCGGCACGCTGAAACCTATGGGGCAGATTCGAAATTCTTTCATCCTGGCGGTGAATGAAGATGGGCTGTGGATTATCGATCAGCACGTGGCCCACGAGCGCGTGCTGTTCGAGCGCGTGCTGAAACAGCGGGCGGAACAAAAAGTCGAGAGCCAGCGCTTGCTGATGCCAATCGTGTTGGAGTTGTCTCCAGCCCAGCAGGCGGTTTTCGCCGAGATCTCCGACGAACTGCAGCGCAACGGGTTCGAAGCCGAGCCCTTTGGCGCGCGCAGCGTGGCCGTTAAGGTGGCGCCCGCGGGAGTGGAAGCGGCCGCGGTCGAGCACATGCTGCACGAGTTGCTCGACCAGTTCTCGCGCGAGGAGCAGTCGCTCAACCTGGAGAAGATTCGCGCCCGGATTGCCGCTTCGATTGCCTGCCACGCCGCGATTAAAGTGAACATGCCCCTTGAGCAAAACAAAATGGAATGGCTGCTGGCTGAGTTGGCGAAAACGGATCACCCCATGTCTTGCCCTCACGGCAGGCCGGTGGTGCTGCGGTATTCTGTGAAGGACATTCAGAGGGCGTTTAAAAGAATCTAGTCCCGAGTCCTGAGTCCTGAGCTGCGAGGGTTTTGCTCACGACTCGGGACTCGCAACTCGCATGACTGATCTCGAACTGCAGCAACTACGGCGCGAAAGATGGCGGCTGGATGGCAAGGCCATCCGGACGATCGAGCAGGCGCGCGCGTTTCTGGAGGATGTTGGGTTCTGCCTGATGTATCCGCATCGTCCGTCGCTGCTGGTCCCGACGTTCATTGGCGCGTTTGTGGGGGCGGAGGACCGGTTGCCGGGGTGGCAGCACGCGTTTGCCGATCCGCGGGCGGCTGAGGCGACGGAGTTGATGGTGCGCCTGTTGCGCGATCGGTCTGCGTTCGAGGCCAATCTGTTTGAAGAGAACAATGGGTTTCTGGTCGCGGCGTCGGTGTTCCCGTATTTTTACGCGATGATGGGAGAGCGAAATCCCAAACAGGCGCCCAATGCGGGGACGCGGTCGCCCTATTCCCAACTGGCCTGCGACGCGTTTGAGGTAATTCAGCAGGAGGGGCCCATCTCCAAGCAAAAGCTGCTGGAGCGCCTGGGAGGCGGCCTCTCGGTCGCCGCGCTGGACAAGGCTCTGGCGGAGTTGTGGTCGAAGCTGCGCATTACGCGCGTGGACTACCGGGCGAGTGAGGGTTCGGTGTGGGACCTACTGTATCGCTGGGCGCCCGAGGCCGTGAAGGAGGGCGTGGGACTCTCGGTGCCCGAGGCGCTCACGGGGCTGCTGTCGAAGTATCTGGATTGCGTGATAGCAGTCGAACCGGCTGAACTGGAGACGTTTTTTGGAAACTTCATCGCGCGCTCGAAGGTGAAAGACGCGGTGAACGCGCTCTTGGCGGCGCGGGAATTTAGCTTTGTGCATGTGAGCGGACGGTCGATGCTGCAGATTACGCCGGAGAAAGTCGTGGTGGTTCCGGTTCCGCGCAGCGCGGGGCGATAACGACGACCATGCGGGCTAAAGCCCATATTCCTACGGCTTGCTGTACGCCGCGCTGAAAGCGCCGCTCTTCCAAGGTAGTGCACACGTTCCTTGAGTTAGTCGTCACGGTTATGTCACCCGAGACCAACCCCAAATCCTACCGCGGGCGGCTTGCGCCTTCGCCCACCGGACTGCTGCATCTTGGACATGCGCGGACGTTTTGGATCGCGGCGCGGCGCGCGGCTGAACGCGGAGGCGAGTTGATTCTGCGGAATGAAGATCTGGATCAGCCGCGCTGCCGGGCGGAGTTCGTCGCGGCGATGATCGAGGATTTGCGGTGGCTGGGAATCGAATGGACCGAGGGGCCGGACTGTGGTGGGGCGTTTGGCCCGTATGCGCAGAGCGAGCGGCGGGCGGGTTATTTGGAGGCATGGAGGAAGTTGAGGGGTTGCGGGTCGATTTATCCGTGTACTTGCTCGCGGAAGGATGTGGCGCAGGCGGCGGGTGCGCCGAATGAGGGGGATGATGAGCCGGTTTATCCGGGAACCTGCCGGCCGCTTGCCTCGGGGGCCGCTCGGCTTCGCCCCTTCGACAAGCTCAGGGCAGGCTTTCGCGGGACGGCCGAGGCGGCCGTCGCCACCTGTGCAGTGGACCCGCAAGATGAGCCTAAGGGGGTGAATTGGCGGTTTCGGGTAGCGGACGGCGAGGAAGTTTGCTTTACCGATTTGCATCTCGGGACGCAGCGGATGATTGCGGGGCGTGATTTCGGGGATTTCATCGTCTGGAGGCGCGACGATGTGCCGGCGTATCAACTGGCGGTCGCGGTTGACGACGCGGCCATGCAAATCAGCGAAGTGGTGCGGGGGGCGGATCTTCTGAAGTCGACGGCGCGGCAGATTCTTTTGTTCCGGGCGCTGGGACTTGCGGTGCCGGATTACTACCACTGCGATCTGGTGCGCGACGAGGCCGGAGTGCGGCTGGCGAAACGGCATGATGCGTTGAGCATCCGCAAGCTACGCGAATTGGGGCAGACGCGGGAAGAGGTGCGGGCAGGGTCGAAAAAGAGCATTTAACCGCAAAGATCGTCAAGGATTTGCAAAGTTCGCGGAGAAAGTCCCTCACCGCCAGTAACCACGGCTTGAAGCGCTTTCGGTTGGCCCTTAAACTTAAGGGATGCATGTGCACGCCCATGGCGCGGGTGGTCCTACGCGAGTGCTGAAGATTTCACTCGCGGTCACCCTGGCTTACATTGTGCTGCTGGTGGTGGCTGGGGTACGGGCGCATTCTCTGGCGTTGCTGTCGGAGGCGGGGCACAATCTCTCCGATTTTCTCGCGCTGCTGCTGTCGCTGGTCGCGGTGTATTTTCAGTCACGTCCAGCCAACGCCAGCAAGACCTATGGCTACCAGCGCGCTGGAGTGCTGGCTGCGCTGGTCAACGCCGCTTCGCTGGTAGCCGTATCGTGTTTTATCTTCTACGAAGCCTTCCGGAGGCTGCAGCATCCCGAGCACGTGCAGGCCAGCGTCATGATGTGGGTGGCTGGGGCTGGCGTGGTGATGAACGGCGCGATTGCCCTGCTGCTTTACCGGTCGGGCGGCGACGTTAATATTCGCAGCGCACTGCTGCACGAGGTGGGCGACACGCTTTCGACCGCGGCCGTCATCGCCGGAGGCTGGGCGATTCTGGTCACGGGTAACTACTGGATTGACTCGGCACTGTCGGTCGGAATTGGTGCGCTGATCCTGTGGTCAGGCTTCGGCATCGTGCGCGAGACGCTGAACATTCTGCTCGAAGGCACGCCGCGAGGGATGAAACTGGAGAAGATCGAGGCCGCGATGCGCGCCATCGAGGGCGTCAATGACGTGCACGATCTGCATGTGTGGAGTATCGGTTCGGAAACGCATGCGCTGTCGTGCCACATTTCGATTGCCGACATTCCGCCGTCGGTCAGCGAGCGCATTCTGCGCGACGTCAAGGAGTGCCTGCTGCACGACTTCCGCATCGACCACACCACGATTCAATTTGAGCATGTAGTGTGCGAAGTGGCGCACGGGTGCGTGATTCCGGTGGTTGAGAGTGAAGAACATCATCATCACCACAGCCACTGAGTGGAAGGCGAGGCCCGTAGCTATGGCGAGCTGTTTAAGGCCAAATTTGCGCTCCGTGCAGTATGCGGAGTATCTCGATCACATCTTCGCGAATCCGATAAATAGCGATATAAGGTAGGCGGCCGAACACGAGTTCACGAGTGTCCGGCTTGCGGCCGGTTCGCCCGTGTTCGGGGAAATCTGCCAACAGGTCGATTTCAGCATGGATCGATAGCGCGACCCGCCGTGCGGTTGCTCCGCTGCTCTGCTGGTTGATGTAGTCGCAGATGTGGGTGAAGTCGCGGAGGGCGGAGTCGGTCCAGCGAATTCGCATCAGCCGGGATATCGCTGGTCAATCATCTTCCTGACTTCGGCGTGTTCGTGCATTTCGCCGCGCCCGGCCGCCTCAAGACCCTTGTCGAGCTCTCGCAGAAACCACTCGTCGTAGTTCACCATGCGCTCGACGGCCTCCACTACCAGCGCCTCGGAAGCACGCCCTTGCTGGGCGGCGAGACGAATAAGTTTTTCCTGCAACTCGGGATTCAACGGTACGTCCATAGATAAAAGGCTAGGGGTTCTGCAGGGTCATGTCAATTAGAGAATGACGGACTCCGCCCTCCAGCCAGCATGACCGGTGAATCATCAATTTTGTTTGTCGTAGATTTCCTTCGCCCGGTCAATTGTGTCGGCTTCTTCCGGCGACTTGTCGGGGCGGAGGCGCACGATTCTGGGGAAGCGCAGGGCGTAGCCGCTGTCGTGGCGGTCTGACTTCATCATGTTGTTGAAGGCCACTTCCAGGACAATCTTCGGCTCGACGACGCGGCGGAATCCCTGATCTTCCAACGTGTGCGCCATGAACCACTCGGTCATCTCGGCGATCTCGGCGTCGGTCAGGCCGGAATAAGCTTTGCCGATGTTGACCAGACGGTCTTTATTCGTGTCCCAGACGGCGAAGGTGTAGTCGCTGAGCACGCCGACGCGTTTGCCGTGGCCGTACTCGACGGCGGTGACCACGACGTCGAGCGTGGCCAGTTCGCGCTTCATCTTCAGCCATGACTTGCCGCGCTTGCCGGGACTGTAAGGCGAGTTGAGGTCCTTGATCATCAGGCCCTCGTTGCCGCGCGCTTGCGCGGCGGCGAACAACTCCTCCAGTTCCTCGGGCGATGCGGCGCGGAACACGGGCGCGCGGATGATGCTGGCTGCGGCGATTTCATCTTCCTTCCCGAACAGCAACTGTCCTTGTCCAGGTTTTCTCTGTGACTCTGTGTCTCTGTGGTGAATGATTCGTCCCGCCGCCAGCAATTCATCCAAGATGCGCGCGCGCTCCCGCAGCGGGAGGTCGAGGACCAGTTGCCCTTGGGCATACAACACATCGAAGACGAGGAATGCGACGGGTGTTTCGCGCAGGATCTTTTCGCTGACCTTCTTCCTCCCGAGGCGCTGTTGCAGAATGCGGAACGGACGAGCTCGCCCGAGAGTCGCCGCCTTAGCTTCGCTTGGCGCGGAGGCGGGTTCGTCCACAGTCTGGCGGGAGTCGGCGAGTTTCGCCGGATATTCCCAGGCCACGATCTCCCCATCAAGGATGGCGTCTTGCGGCAGGCCGGCTAATGCGTCGGGGAGTTCTGGGAATGATTCGGTGATTTCGTCGCGGGTGCGGGAGAAAAGCTTCACTTCGCCGCCGGAAACGTGCGCTTGCGCGCGGATGCCGTCGTACTTGTCTTCGACCGCGGCTTCGGGGAAGTAGCTCAATCCGTCTTCGGGAGACTCGATCGGGCTGGCGAGCATGAATCCCAGGGGATGGAACATGCGCATCTGGGCTTCGGACAGCTTGCCCTCGGCGGCGAGGCGCACGGTCTCGCCGATGTCGCCCACGAGCATGTTGGTCCGCTGGGTATCTTCCATTGTTGAACCAAAGGCACGAGCAATCGCCTCTTCGACCAGGCTTTCTTTCAGTCCAATGCGAAGATCACCGGTCATGATCTTGATGATGTACTTGGCTTCGAGCGGAGTGGCGCGTGCGAGCAGATCGCGCGCGAGCGCGGCCTTGGGCGCAGGACCGCGCGCCTTAGCGATCTCACGGAACACGCGTTCGACTTCCAGCAGGCTCAGACCTTGACCGTCGCGTGCGGGGAGCACGTCGCCGGCGACGGCTCCAAGGTCGCCACGACGGCGGTAGGCGGCGGTCAGTTCGGCTTCATCCTTTCTCGACAATTCCGCCACGATCGGCCAGAGCGACCGGCCGCCGAGTTGCAGCGTGGTTTCTTCCCATGCGGGAAAGGGCCGTCCCGACAGGAAGACTGCGGACACCGCGGCCTTGTCGATCGAGCGCGACTTGAGATAGTCGGCGACGATGCCGGTCTTCACCAGTTTCTTGGTCGTACTTGCAATGGCTTCACAGGCTTCGGCCAGGTGACGCATACCGTCCTCGATAACAGGGGCTAAACCCCTGCACGACATACGTTTGAAAGGGTAACCGGTGTCGGACTCAGCCAACACCTGTGATACCCTATTACTTGGTTCCTGTGCCCCGGAAGGATCATCTAATCAACGTGCGTTTTCTGCGAAATTACCTGCGATTTTTGGCCGCCGTGCAACTTCTGCCTGCGCTTGAGAGCGGGGAAGAGACTCTGGTTGGCGGACAGGCTGTGCTCGAGGGCGTCATGATGCGCTCTCCGCACGCGTGGGCTATTGCCTGCCGAAAGCCTTCGGGCGAAGTTGTCACCATGAGCGAACCGTTGGAGCGTCCTTCGGAGAAGCATAAATGGATGGCATGGCCGATTGTACGCGGGGTGATGACGCTGGGCTATGCAATGAATCTGGGCTACCGCGCGTTGCGGTTTTCGGCGAATGTGGCGATTGAAGATGTGATGCAGACCGAGGCGAGTGCTCATGTGCAAACAGCCGCCCCGGTTGTCGCGTCAGGGCCAAGTCTGGCGGCGCCCCCCAGTTCCCAGACCCGGGAAAAAGCGGCCTCTCTGAGCAACTGGCTGGCGGCCGTGAATATTGTGATTTCGCTGGCCTTCTTCATCTTCATGTACAAGTACATCCCGCTGCTGGCCGCGACCGAACTGAAGAAGATCGATCCTGCGCTGGGCGGACGGATTGTTTTCAACCTGGTCGACGGCGCGATCCGGCTGGGGCTGTTTCTTCTGTTTATCTGGGGCGTGTCGCTGTGGAAGGATATTCGCCGCGTGTACGAATATCACGGGGCCGAGCACAAGACGGTATTTGCGTTTGAGAACGGAGATCCGCTGACCACCGCCTCGGTGCAGAAGTATTCGACGTTCCATCCGAGATGCGGCACCAGTTTTCTGATGACGGTCATGCTGATCTCGATCGGCTTTTATATGCTGGTACCGTTCACCACGTTCTGGGCGCGGTTTGCGTCGCGCATTGTGCTATTGCCGGTGATTGCAGGAGTATCGTACGAAATCATTCGCTTCGCGGCCAAACACCGCGGGTCCTTGTTCGCGCTGATGACCGCGCCCGGGCTCTGGCTGCAACGGATTACGACTAAGCCTCCGTCGGACGATGAAGCCGAGTGTGCGATTGTGGCCCTGGACCACGCCATGGCGCTTGAAAAAGAGCGCGGCGGGGAACTGATAATTGCCTAGCGGCTCCGCCGCGAATACTTCCTCTCCCCATCCTGATATCACTACAATTGCCGTAGAGACGTAACTGGTTACGTCTCGCCCGTGCACGACCACGGGCTGCTGCGGCGGACCGAGACGTGGCAAGCGGCGTCTCCACGAGAGCTAATTATGTTTGAACGACTGGACCAAATCGAAGCCCGCTATGAAGAGTTGACCCAGACGCTGGCGTCGCCGGAGATCATGAATGACTCGGCGAAATTCCAGAAGACTGCCAAGGCGCACGCCGAAGTCGCGCCCATCGTCGAGAAATATCGAGAGTATAAGGACCTGACCAAGGGCATCGCGGAGAGCAAGGCGCTGCTGGCCGACGAGAAAGATCCGGAAATGCGCGCTTACGCTCAGGAAGAACTCAACCAACTGGAGTCGCGCGTGGGAGCGGTCGAAGAGGAACTGAAAGTTCTGCTTCTGCCCAAAGATCCAAATGACGAGAAGAACGTAATTCTCGAAATTCGCGCAGGCACGGGCGGCGACGAAGCGACGCTGTTCGCAGCAGAAATTTTCCGCATGTACACCCGGTACGCCGAGACGCAGCGCTGGAAGGTGGAGGTGCTCTCGACATCGGAATCTTCGGTCGGCGGGCTGAAGGAAGTGATTGCGATTATCGAGGGCAACCGCGTGTATTCGCAGCTCAAGTACGAGAGCGGCGTACACCGGGTGCAGCGCGTACCGGCGACCGAGCAGCAGGGGCGCGTGCATACGTCGGCCGTTACTGTAGCGGTGCTGCCGGAGGCCGAGGATGTGGACGTCAAGATTGAGGCCAAAGACCTGCGCATCGACACCTTCTGCTCGTCCGGTCCGGGTGGACAGTCTGTGAACACGACGTACTCGGCCGTGCGCATCACGCACATCCCGACCAATACGGTCGTGAGTTGCCAGGACGAAAAATCACAGATCAAGAACCGCGAGAAAGGGATGCGCGTGCTGCGCTCCCGCCTCTACGAAATCGAAATGGAGAAGCAGCAGCAGGCGCTGGCCAAAGAGCGCAAGGCCATGGTCGGCTCCGGCGATCGCAGCGAGAAAATTCGTACCTACAACTTCCCGCAAAACCGGCTTACCGATCACCGGATCGGCTTCACCATTCACCAGCTTGACGCTGTCATGGACGGCAAGATTCAGCCACTGATCGAGGCTCTCGTCACCCACTACCAGGCGGAGAAGCTGAAGCAGGAAACGGCTAGCGTGGTGTGACTCGGGGAATCAGGAATCAGGCCGCGCCGATATGACTGACTTAAATGCGACTCTTGTGGATGTGCTAGCCGACCGCTACGTGGCGCATGCGGCCCGAGTCCGTGAATTGGCCGCGCCAATTGGCGAAGATCAGTTCTGGCAGAAGCCGTTTGCCTTCGGCAACAGCTTTGGACATGTTGTGCTGCACCTCACCGGCAATTTGAACTACTACATCGGAGCGCAGATTGCGCAGACGGGATACGTGCGCGACCGGCCGCGTGAGTTCAGTGACCCGAATCCTCCGTCAAAGGAGGAGGCGCTTAAGCGTTTCGATGACGCGGTCAGCATGGTGGTGCGCACGATTCGCGCGCAGTCTCCTGACGATTGGTCGGCAGCCTACTCCGGGACAGGCAGCAACTCGCGGAACCGTCTCGACATAGTCATGCAATGCGCGGCGCACATGCAGCACCACATCGGACAGATGATTTATCTCGCATACGAGTGGAAGGGGCAGTGAACAATTAAGCTTCCCTCCCGCGTTCTCTTGCCTAAAGGGCCACCGATTTTGCAGAACCTGCGGACGTGACTACAAGGCGGGCCTCTTCAAATCTTTTTGATTTCCTACGGGTCTCGGTGTCTCCGTGGTGAAATAGGTTCGTGCAATTGAAAGCTGTCCTCACTTCGGCCATCAGCCGCCTCACTGCGGAGCAGGTTCCCTCCCCGCGGATGAACGCCGAGTTGCTGCTGATGTTCACACTCGACTGCGACCGCGCCTATCTCTACGCGCATCCCGAGCGCGAGCTCACCGGCGAGGAACTGGGGCGCTACGAGGCGGCTTTGACCGAGCGGGTCCGGGGCGTTCCGGCGCAATACATTACCGGTCATCAGGAATTCTGGGGCATGGATCTCATCGTGACTCCGGCGGTTCTGATCCCACGGCCGGAGACAGAGCACGTCGTCGAGACCGTCCTGGGTCTTGCGGGAACCGGCTGCAAGGATGCTTTTGGCGCCAGCGGCCCTCAGGGGCTAAAGCCCTCACTCTTACCGGACGACAGCGGTACGGCTGGAAGCCGTGCCCTTCCCAAAGCCACGGGTCGCCATGCTCTTTCCCCAGTCCCTGGTCGCCACCTACCTTCCAAGGCCGTTGATCCGAGTCAAGCTGTCGTGGAAGGGACTGGCGGGCAGGAGTGCCCGCCCCACACACTTCCGCTTCGCATTGTGGACATCGGGACCGGTTCCGGCTGTATCGCATTGGCGCTGGCGAAAGAACTGCCGGGAGCGGAGATCCACGCCACCGATGTTTCCGGCGCTGCGCTGGAAATCGCCCGTGCCAACGCCGTCCGCCACGGGCTCGGCGGGCGAATGGAGTTTCACCAAACGGATCTGTTGGCAGGACTCCCCTCCGATTTCGATTTGATCGTCTCCAATCCGCCGTATGTGGGTGAATCTGAGGAGGATCAGGTCCAGTTGGAGGTCCGCAGATACGAGCCTCGCAGCGCCGTGTTTGCGGGACCGTCGGGCACTGAGGTCATCGCGCGGCTGATTCCGGAGGCTTTCCTGGCGCTGCGACCCGGAGGCTGGCTGGTCCTCGAAATCAGCGGCACCATCGCAAGTCCGGTGCAGCACCTGCTCCAGTCGTGGCAGGACGTTCGCGTCATCTCCGACCTTCAGTCGATTCCAAGGGTGGCGCAGGCGCGGAAGCCCCGGGGCTAGGGCGGCCAAAATTGAGCCAGCCGAAAAGCGGCATCCAGCAAGGTGTTCCCGACTATGAAAACTATTTGTGGATAACAAACTGCCCGGAATACGTTTTGACTTGACGCCTGCCCCTGAACAGTGGCTTACTACTATCCCTATTAGTACTAAGACCTTTGGGCCACTCGCCAAACCATCCACTAATCACGCCTAACAATTGTTGCCAATCACAATCAGTTGACTGGAGATAAGGAGACTCGTCGATGAATTCACCCAGGTTCCAACGTGTGGCAGCCGGTCTGTTCGCCACGACCGTGCTTGCTTCGTCGGTTGCGGCGGCGCAATTGTCTGTAGAAAGGGTGGCCGCAACCAATAAGACTCTGCAGCACGTCAAGGCCAGCATCGCCAAACTTTCCCCTCGACAGCGAAAAATGCTGGATGGATACGCAAACATCGAGCATCTCGCGAATGCGTGGCAAGCTTACGGCATGCGAATGGCTGACCCCTCGTTCCTCACACGTGCCAGGCTAGCGCACCATCCGATGCCGCGCGCGCTGCCACCCATCGGCGGCGTTGTGCGGGTTTCAGACCCGACCGCAGATCTCATTTACTCCTCCATGGCTGGATTTACCCAGAGCGAGACCTCCACGGCGCGCTGTGGCAACACAGTAGTGGTTGGGTTTAACGATTCTGGCAGCGTGTTTGAAACTCCGTTCTACTTCACAGGCACGGGCGGCCAGGCCTTTAGTGGCTCGGCGTACTCCACCAACGGTGGAGTGTCGTTCACCGATATTGGCCCGGTCAACCCTGGACCGAACATCTATAACTTCCTGGGTGGCGACCCGGTGGTCAATTGCGCCGACGCCAGCACCTTCTTCTACAGCCAGATTTTCGACTATTACGACGCGGCGCTCAACCCGTGGGCGGCGATTGCCCTCAACACCTCGACCGACGGAGGCAAGAGCTGGGGTGACCCGGTGGCGGCGGTTTCCAAGAGCGGCTTCTATCATCTGCTCGACAAACCGTGGTCGACCGTCGATCCTTCCAACCACAAGCGGATCTTCGTGTCCTACACGGATTTCGACTACACCTTTAACAGTACCGCCTGCCCCAACGATTTCCGAACCGCGATCGAGTTCGTAGAGTCCGATGACGGCGGCGTCACCTGGTCGACGACTCCCACCGTGGCCATCGAAGTCTGCGGTAATGCTGGGGTCCAGGGATCGCAGATGGCGGTTAGTTCCAAGGGCACCATGTACATTTCATGGGTGAACCTGGGTATCAACTTTCCGCTGGGACCGCGTGTTTTCCAGATCTCCAGCTATTCGGGCGGCACGTTGTCTGCGCCTAACGTGATCGACGCCTCGGTTCAGCCTGGCGGCGATTCCTATTACCTGCAAGGCGAATTCCGCGACTTCCTGGATATGGCGATGGCGATCGACCATTCGGGGGGTACGAAAGATGGAACTCTCTACGTCACCTGGGCGGATGGTCGCGACAAGATCGTTCCCGATCCGGCGGGTATTCAGGGCGCGTATGCCTATGATGACGTTCTCGTTCGTTCTTCCAGCGATGGTGGAAAAACCTGGAGCTTCCCGGCTAAAGTGAACAGCGACTTCCAGGCCCGGTTTGCCAGTGGTCACGACCACTACCAATCCGGAATCGCGGTCGACAATCGTGGCTACGTGGGGATCTGCTGGTATGACCGGCGGGCGGACCCGGAGAATTTTACGATTCGGCGGCACTGTGGCGAATCAATCAACGGGTTCAGCTTTAGCGATGCTGACGTGGGGATGCCGACCTTCGCGGGGTTGCACGGCAACGACGGGTTCATCAATCCCATTTACATGGGGGACTATGACCAGATGAGCAGCGACTTCCTGAACGTGCACTCCGGCTTCATCGGAGCGTTCGAGTCTCAGGAGGGCATCCGGGGCAACCCGGACGCGGTGGCTGTCAAGCTGCCCTAGCCATTTGCAGATGCGGAAAACCTCGGGGCGGCCTGCAGTCGCCCCATTTCTTTTTCCTTCTGGATTCGATGGGGTCGCGAGATGGACTCGCGAGGCGCCCTCAGCGCCGAACGCCGGCCGGCAGAATTTCCTCGACATCGATGATGTCCGTGGGGTAATTGCCGGTGTAGCAGGCGGAGCAGTAGGATGTCTGGTCCCCTTCACCGCAGGCCTTCTTCAAGCCGTCGAGTGACAGGTACGCAAGAGAGTCGGCGCCGATGTAGTCGCGAATCTCGTTCACCGACTTGTTGGCGGCGATGAGTTGCTTCCTTGAGGGCGTGTCCACGCCGTAGTAGCAGGGAGAAATCGTGGGCGGGCAGGAGATGCGCATGTGCACTTCGGTGGCGCCGGCGCTGCGGATCATGCGAACAATCTTGCGGCTGGTGGTGCCCCGGACGATGGAATCATCAATCAGTACGATGCGCTTGCCTTTTAGAAGCGAGCGCACCGGATTCAGCTTCAACTTGACACCGAAGTCGCGCACACTCTGACTGGGCTCGATGAAGGTGCGGCCGACGTAGTGGTTGCGAATCAGCGCGAAGCGGAACGGGATACCGCTTTCGGCTGCGTATCCCACGGCCGCGGTTACGCCCGAATCAGGCACGGGCACGACCAAGTCGGCTTCCACGGGGGATTCCTTGGCGAGTTGGCGTCCGAGGTTTTCGCGGCTCGTCTGTACGGCGCGGCCAAACACCACGCTGTCAGGACGCGAGAAATAGACGTGCTCGAAGATGCAACTGGAAGCGGAGGCGCTGGTGGAATAGAACCGCGAGGTGATTTCCTCGGGCCCCACCACGATCAGTTCTCCCGGCTTGACGTCGCGCACGTATTCGGCGCCGATCAGGTCGAAGGCGCAGGTTTCCGAGGCAAAAACGATCGTGTCCCGGGCGTGACCGTCGGTGGCTGGAATGCGGCCCATGGCCAGCGGGCGGAAGCCGCGCGGGTCGCGGGCGGCGAAGACGCGGTCGGCGCTCATCATCACCAGCGAAAATGCTCCTTCCACGCGCCGCAGAGCGTCGGCCATGGCTTCGGGCAGGGTGTGCTCGCGGGAAAGCGCGATAAGGTGAACGATGACCTCGGTATCGCTGTTGGTCTGGAAGATCGATCCCTGGGCTTCGAGGCGCGAGCGAACCAGATGCGCATTGACCAGATTGCCGTTGTGCGCCAGCGCGATCGCGCCCTTGTTCGATTGCACCAGAATCGGCTGAGCATTCAGCAGTGCTGAATCACCGGCCGTCGAGTAACGCGTGTGTCCGATCGCGAGCGAGCCGCGCAGCGGCGAGAGCACCTCTTCGGTAAAGATGTCGGCGACCAGGCCCATCGCCTTGTGCTGGCGCAGAATCAGGCCGTCCGAGCTGACAATCCCGGCCGACTCCTGGCCGCGATGCTGCAGCGCGTGCAGCCCCAGGTAAGCCAGCTTCTCAGCCTCTGGGTGAGCGAAGATCGCCACCACTCCGCACTCATCATGAAATTTATCGGAACAATGCATTTAGCCCCTTGCCTTTAAGTGCTCGTGTGGGACCGGGTCTTTGACCCGGTCAGGCCGAGCAAAGCTCGGCTGCTTCAGTGCTGTGTTCTCAATCTGCCTCGACCAGTTCCGGATCAGTCCGCAGCGCCGACTCCAGAGCTGATTCGTATGCCTCGCTCAGTTCGGAAATCGCCGCTGAGATTACCGGCTTGCCATCAAGGAAGACTTCCAGCCGGTCCGGAATCGTCTCTCCGATCACATCCGCCGCGACCCCATGCTTCCCCGCTACTTCTTTGATTCGCGACAGCTGAGCCGGGTCGCAGGAGACGACGATCCGGCTGGCGTCTTCCCCAAACAGCGCAAACTCTGCGGGCAGCCCGCTGGAAGCCACATTCACCCGGGCGCCCACACCTTTCGGAAACGCCTTTTCGGCCAGCGCAACCGCCAACCCGCCATCGGAGCAATCGTGCACGGAATCGACCAATCCATGCTGAATCAGATCGATGACTGCTTTCTGCAACGCCGCTTCGTTCTCCAGATCAAGTTCCGGTGGATATCCCCATAGCGTTCCCAGAATCTCTTTGGCGTACTCGGAAGAACCGAACTCACTCTGTGCGTCGGTGATATCGCCTGGCTCGCCGGCGCGCAATAGCACGATCGTGCGTCCGGGCGCGGTGAAATGCATTTTCGCAGTCTTGTGAACGTCGTCAAGAATGCCCACGACGCCCAGCACCGGCGTGGGATAAATGCCCTCGCCCAGCGTTTCGTTGTAGAAGCTGACATTGCCGCCGGTGATGGGGATTTCCAATTCTTCGCAAGCTTTCGTGATGCCATCGATGGTTTGCGAGAACTGCCACATGATGTGCGGCTTCTCAGGATTGCCGAAGTTGAGGCAGTTGGTGGCGCCGACGGGCGTCGCGCCCGAGCACGCCACCTTGCGCGCCGCCTCAGCGACGGCGTGCATCGCTCCCAGCCGCGGATCGAGATAGCACCAGCGGCCGTTGCCGTCGAGCGCCATCGCGAGCCCACGCTGTGAGCCTTTGATGCGGATCACGCCCGCATCGCCCGCGCCCGGCGCCTCGACCGTGTTGGTCTGCACCATGTGGTCGTATTGCTGCCAGACCCAGCGTTTGCTGCAAATATTGGGGCTGGCGAGCAGACGCGTCAGATTCCGGGTGAAGTCGTTGATTTCGCCAAGTCCGACTTGCTCCGGCATTTCGCGCGACACTGAAGGTTCCCATCGAGCGAGCGGACGCTTGTAGACTGGCGCATCGTCAGTGAGAGCTTGATTCGGGATCTCGGCCACGACTTTGCCGTGCTCGAGAACGCGAAGCTTGTTGTCGGCGGTAACCTGCCCGACTTCGACCGCATCGAGTCCCCACTTTTCGAATACGCGGAAGACCTCCTGTTCGCGGCCCTTTTGCGCGACGAGCAGCATGCGCTCCTGCGACTCGCTGAGCATGATCTCGTAAGGAGTCATGCCGGTTTCGCGCTGCGGCACGCGATCGAGTTCGATTTCGATGCCGACTCCGCCGCGGCCGCCCATCTCGCAGGTGGAGCAGGTCAGGCCGGCCGCGCCCATGTCTTGAATGCCGACAATGGCGCCGGTTTGCATGGCCTCGAGACAAGCTTCGAGCAGAAGTTTTTCAAGGAAGGGGTCGCCGACCTGGACGTTCGGACGTTTGGCTTCCGAGGCCTCGCTGAATTCTTCGCTGGCCATGGTGGCACCGTGGATGCCATCGCGTCCGGTCTTGGCGCCGACATAAATCACCGGGTTGCCCTGCCCGGCAGCACGCGCGTAGAAAATTTGATCTTTGCGCACCAGGCCCAGTGCAAAAGCGTTGACGAGCGGGTTGCCGGAGTAGCAAGGCTCGAATTTCGTCTCACCGCCGAGGTTTGGCACCCCGAAGCAGTTGCCGTAGGAGGCGACGCCGCTGACGACACCATCGAGAATGGAGTGGTTCTTGTGAATTTCGGTTTTTGTGGGGACAGCCGCCATCGGCTGTCCGGCGGAGCGCAGCTCCGCTGCCCGGCTTTGCCCTGGCAGGACAGCCGAGGTGGCTGCTCCCCACATGTGTCTTGCTGTTCTCGATGGGGCCGAAGCGCAGCGAATCCATCACCGCGACCGGCCTTGCGCCCATGGTGAAGATGTCACGCAGAATCCCGCCCACGCCGGTGGTTGCTCCCTGAAACGGCTCAATGAACGAAGGATGATTATGCGACTCGATCTTGAAGGCGCAGGCCCAGCCATCGCCGATGTCGATGATCCCGGCGTTTTCGCCCGGGCCCTGCAAAACTCGCTTGCTGCGCGTCGGCAGACGCTTCAGATGCACACGCGAGGACTTGTAGGAGCAATGCTCGCTCCACATCACGCTGAAGATGCCCAGCTCGGTGAGCGTGGGCTCGCGTCCGCCCAGAAGTTGTTTGATCTTGTCGTACTCCTCGAGCGTGAGTCCGTGCTGCCGGAGGGTCTCCGGAGGAAAGGCAGAAGTCAAAGAGGTGGCCATGGGAGGAACTTCTATTGTCGCATTTGAAGGCGCGCATGGGTAGGACAATCACGCCCATTTCTTGCCCGGAATTTTTCACCCAAAGTGTGGCTTAGTGCCTCGGCCGTAGTGCAAGCAATGCCATGGCCGTGGCGGTCTTCTGGTCGGTGCCCCACGGAGGGCCCACTGATTTCCGCAACCCATCGACTTGCTTCCGCAGTTCCGACTCTTTCAATTCCCAAGCAGCGGCGGCGCTGAGCCAGACCTCGCGCTCGCGGACGGAAATTACTGTCACCCCGCGGTCCTTGCAGGCAGAATTCAGCGCCTGCCGGAACAGCGCCGCTTCTGCGGTGTGAATTAGAGGATGGGAGCGCAGCACTGCCGCGAGGTCCTCGGGGATCAACCTCGAACCGGACGGGATTCCTGCAGCTTTGACCGGAGCGTAGATGGACCGGAGATGCTCGAGAATATCTTTGAGGGAGATTCGGGCCATTTCTTGAGATGCGTCCTCGACTCGGCGGACTAACTCCGCGGCTTGAGATGGAGGGAGTTCCGCAGCTTCGTGGTAGACGAAGCGGGGAAGAGAATTGCCGGGTGGCAAAAGTTCGATGCGGCGACGGAGCAACACTTTAAACTTGCCGGGCACTCCTGAGACCGCAACCAGAACTGCCCAACCGGTGTGAAGCCTGAATCCGAGCGCGGCAGGTGCGGGCATGCTAGGGAGATTAGAAGCAGCGCTGGATCGGACGCAAGTCGAGGCCGATCCTCAAAATGAGGGGATTCGAGGTTTGTTTCCGGTAAGATCGCATCCGTTAAGGTCTGGGGCACATGAAATCGATCATTGTCGGGACGGCTGGGCACATCGATCACGGGAAGACGGCACTGGTGAAAGCGTTGACCGGGATCGATGCGGACCGGCTAATGGAGGAGAAACGGCGCGGTATCACCATTGACTTGGGGTTTGCGCATATGGACCTGGCCGGGGCCGACGGCGAGACGCTGCGGCTCGGGTTCGTGGACGTTCCCGGGCACGAACGTTTTGTACGCAACATGCTGGCTGGTGTGGGTGGCATTGATCTGGTGCTGCTGGTCATCGCCGCCGACGAGTCGATCAAACCGCAGACGCGGGAGCATTTCGACATCTTGCAGTTAATCGGCGTGAAGCGGGGCATTACGGTGCTCACCAAGTCGGACGATGTCGACGCGGAAACCCTCGATGTAGTGCGATTGGAGGTGGAAGAGTTTCTGCGCGGGACATTTTTGGAAACCCCAAAATCTCCCATTGTCGCCGTGAGTTCTCTGACTGGCGCGGGGCTCGACGAACTGAAGAAGGCGATCATCACGGCTGCGGTGGGGGTCAAACCGCGGGATTCCCGGGCCTTGGCACGGTTACCCGTCGACCGCGTATTCACCATGAAGGGATTCGGCACGGTGGTGACCGGAACTCTGATTTCGGGGACGATCCGGCGCGATGAAGAGTTGGAAATCTTTCCCACAAGGCAGCGGGTGCGGGCGCGCGGAGTACAGGTGCACGGGCAGACGGCCGACGCTGCCGTAGCCGGGCAACGCACCGCGCTCAATCTGACGGGAGCGAGTACCGACGATGTTACTCGAGGGATGACTCTGGCCCCGCCGGCAACATTTTCAGCCACGCGGGCCGTTGATGTGCAGTTGCGGTTGCTCTCTTCTGCGCCTCGGGCGCTGCGAAGCCGGACGCGAGTGCATTTCCATTCCCACTCGATGGAGACCGTGGCCGAAATCGTTTTTCATCGTTCCCCGCAACTGAATCCAACGTTGGCAAAGAGCGTCAAGGCGGGGGCGCTGCAATTGGCGCCGGGCTCACAGGCATTCGCACGCATCAAGTTTCCTGGGCCCGCGCTGCTGTTGCCGCGCGATCGATTCATCATCCGCCAGTTTTCTCCCGTGGTGACAATCGGCGGCGGCGTGGTTCTGGACGCGGCGCCAATTCCGGGATTTAAACAGGCGGTTGTTGACGCGCTGTTGCAGGCATCCGCTGCAGATGATCCGGTGGCGATGCTGACAACAAGGGTCGCCCGCCGCGGATACGGCGGGCTGACCATGGCCCAGGCGGTGACCGAAACCGGATGGCGCAAGGAGATGGTTGTGTCTTACCTGGCGGGCTCGCTCGCTGGGAAGACCGTGCTGCGATTCGGCGACCTGTTGCTGGATTCAGCGGCCATGTCGGCGTTAACCAGGCTGTTGCCAGAGACGGTCTCCGCGTTCCACAAAAAGAATCCGCTGGTCGGAGGCATGGGCAAGGAAGCGCTGCGGGAGAAATTCGGTTTGAGTCCGGAGGTTTTTGCGGCAGTGAGCGATTCTCTCATGCGTGAGAAGAAGATTGAAGTCGCCGGCGACCTGGTTCGCCTGCCGGGGCATGGCGTGGTGATGAAGGACGAGGAAGCGGAGTCGAAGAAGAAGATTGAAGATGCTTTTGCCTCGGCGGGATTGAAGGTTCCGGCGTTGCACGAGGTGATTGCCGGGCTGAAGGTGGACAAGGCGCGAGCGCAGAAGATTGTGACGCTTTTGCTGCGAGACAAGGTGCTGGTCAAAATTTCCGAGGAACTGGTGTTTCATCAGAGCGCACTCGAGCAGTTGCGACGGCAGATTGCCGGGCAGAAGGCCAAGTCGCCGAAGATGGACGTGGCTCAGTTCAAAGAGTTGACCGGCGTGAGCCGCAAATATGCCATCCCGCTGTTGGAGTATCTGGATCGGGAACGGGTGACGCGGCGCGTGGGCGACGTGCGAGAGATTCTTTAGCCACGGATTGACGCGGATTGGCACGGATAAGACAAGTGCATCGCATTTCTATCCGTGTGTATCCGTGTGATCCGTGGCGCGGTCAGATCCTTTCCTCGGGGAACTCGACCTCCAGACCGAGTGGATCGGTGAAGCGGTTGGTGAGGTTGGCAAGGCCCGTGAGCAGGTGGATGTCGACGATCTCGGAATCAGAAAATTCCTTCTTCAAAGGTACGAAGTCGGAGTCGTTGACGTCGTGCGGAGTTCGCGTCAGCTTTTCGACATATGTGAGCGCCACCCGTTCCTTCTCGCTATAGCGCGAGTAGTCTCCCGCTTTGAGCGCGGACCAGTCTTCAGCCGTCAGTCCCACGCGCTTCGACGACGCAACGTGATGCTGCGTGCAATAGTGGCATCCGTTGATCAGAGAAACGCGGATGTAGATCAGTTCGTACAACTTGCGGTCGAGTGAACGGCCCACGCTGGCATAGAAAAACAGGAAATTCTTGAGCAGTTCGGGACGGTGAGCCAACGCTTTCTGCGCGTTGCCAGGCTTGCCGCGAAGAGTTTTCTCATAGATGTCATTCACTTCGGCATTAGCTGACTCTGGACTGATCAGACCGATGCGCGCCATCGGATTCTCCTGAACGGAAAGTAAGCACAAGTCTCTTATTCATCATCGCAGATTGTGATGTTTTATGCCGAAGGGCACCCGCGCGTTCAAGTTTTCGGCAGTCGTGCCGATATGCGGAATGAGGGAACCGACGTGCGGGTAGTCATACTCGGCTTTTTGCTGGCTGGTCTGGGAACAATCCAGAGCTTTGCGCAGATGACCCACGATCCCGATATCGAATCCAAGATCGTTGCCTTGGAGAACGTTGCAAAGGTGCAAGCGTGCAAGGCCAAAGACGTAAATACCCTCCATGCACTCCTGGACGATGATTTTTTTGAGGTGGATCAGGAAGGCCGAGTGCGAACCAAGGCCAGTTTCTTGGCGTATGTGCAAAGCACCGATGCGCTGCAGTACACCTTGAACTCCATGATCGTCAGGTTGCACGGCGACACGGCAATCGTGACCGGACTGTATACCATCAAGGGTTTGGCAGGCGGGAAGCCGTTCTGGCAACGAGGGCGCTTTGTGGATACCTGGCTGCAGAAGAATGACCGGTGGGTTGCCATCGCGAGTTTGTCGACGCCAAACGAGTGACGCGGCGGCAAAGAGGGGTTCGCCTTACTGGCTGACTTGCTGACGATCGGTTCCGAATTGCGGATTACTTATGCGAATCATGAGCATATTGTTTATCCTTGCTTGCGCGGCGTCGCTGTCGGCACTCGCACAAGAGGCGGACGGGAACACCGCCACGACGATTCGTGCGCTGGAGCACGAGTGGGTGGACGGACAGTCGCGGAACAATAATCGCGCCCTGAATTTGATTTTTGATAGTGCTCTGGTCTATGTGGAGTACGGCCAACTGGTGACCAAGGCGGATTACCTCGCAAGGATAAAGCAGGAAGCCCCTCAGATCACGATGGCAGGCATGATCGTGCGCCAATTTGGAAACACCGCTATAGTCATCGGAGCTTACCGGGAAAGGCAGGCGAAGGGCGGACAGCGAGAGGTAAAGCGCTGGCGATTCATCGACACCTGGGTGCGCAAGAAGAACGGTTGGGTGTTGGTGGCCGCAGCTGCCGCCCCGATCTCACGGTAGCATGAAGTGCCTGTCACTGCCGGACTGAGCGCGGCTTGCGCCGCCCTTCGCGCGCAGCGGTTCCCCCCGTAATCGCAATCAGGAATCAGGAGGAGCAATGAAGTTGAATATAATATTGATAATCTTGGCTACTGCACTGGCGGCTTCGGTTCATGCGCAATCTGAGGCCGATGCGGCGGCCCAGTCGAAAATCGTCGCCCTGGAGCAATTGTGGAACCAGGCCTACAAATCCGGCGACACGAAAGCCCTGGATTCCATCCTTGACGCCGCGATTGTGCTGGTGAACGACGACGGCTCCGTGCAGACCAAGGCAGAGTTTCTGGCCAGCGTCAAGTCGTCCATGTCGCAGCCCAATGCGCAGCAACAGCAGGTAGCGCCGGAATCGCTGGCCGTCCATGTGTTCGGAAATGTGGCGATAGCAACCGGAGTTATGAGGGTGAAGGGCACAGAGAACGGCAAGTCTTATACCCGGCGAGAGCGGTTCGTCGACACCTGGCTGAAGAAGGGTGGAGGCTGGGTCTGCGTCGGCACGAACGCTACGCCTGTGCTGCGTTAGAAGCGAGTTCCTGCCCAGGAGTGTTCACCAGAGAGATGCTTCACATTCGTCCCGCAATCATCGATGACGTAGCTGTGCTTCGGACCATGATCCGTGAACTTGCGGAGTTCGAGCACGAACTTGAACTCGTCACCATCACCGAGGAAGAGTTAAGGCGTGATGGGTTCGGAGGGAAGCCGCGGTTTCGGGCGCTCATCGCCGAGTGGGAAGGACAAGCTGCCGGATACGCCCTGACCTTCCGATACTACTCAACCTGGGTGGGGCCGGGGCTGTTTCTCGAAGACTTGTTTGTTCGTGAGCTTTTTCGCGGGCGTGGGATCGGAACGGCTCTTCTGGCCGCGGTCGCGCGCATCGCGGTCGAGGAGGATTGTTACGGCATACACTGGGAAGTGCTCGACTGGAACGAGAAGGCGATTGAGCTGTACAAGGCTCTGGGAGCGGAATTCCGCGATGAGTGGCGGCCGGTGCTGTTGACCGGCGAAGCCCTGAAGCGACTGGCGAGGAAGGTCGAGTGAAGAAGCAGGTACGAATCGTCGGAGCGGGACTGGCGGGGTCGGAAGCGGCGTGGCAGTGTGCCCGGCGCGGCGTGGAGGTGGAGTTGTACGAGATGCGCCCGGTGCGGCAGACGCCCGCGCATCAAACTGCGGACTTTGCCGAACTGGTGTGCTCGAATTCCTTGAAGTCCGACAGCGAGAACACGGCTCCGTGGCTGTTGAAAGAAGAGATGCGACGGGCGGGTTCCTTGCTGATGGAGATTGCACGAGAGTGTGCGGTTCCCGCGGGGCATGCGCTGGCGGTGGATCGGATAACATTTGCTTCACGGGTGACCGAAGCCATCTCGCGAGAGCGGCGGATTTGCGTGCGGCGGGAGGAAGTGACGGCGGTAGATGAGGCTGGGTCGGCGACGATCATCGCTACAGGACCGCTGACTTCTGATGGGTTGGCGTCCGAGATTGCGCGGCTGAGCGAGGTTTCAGCCGCTCCAGACATTTCGCGGGTGGGGGCGCCCGCGCCACATAACAACCACCTCTACTTTTACGACTCGATCAGTCCGATCGTGGAGGCGGACTCGATCGATATGTCGCGGGTGTACATGGCGGCACGGTATGACAAGGGCTCCGCCGATTACATCAACTGTCCGATGAGCCGCGAGGAATATGACCAGTTCTACGATGCACTAGTGGCAGCGCAATCGGTCGAAGAACGCGACTGGGAGAAACTGAATTATTTCGAGAGCTGCTTGCCGATCGAGGAGATTGCGCGGCGTGGCCGTGACACGCTGCGCTTTGGACCGATGAAGCCGGTGGGTTTGAAAGATCCGCGGACGGGCAAAATGCCCTATGCCGTGGTGCAGTTGCGCCAGGAAAATCTGCGAGCCGATTCTTACAATCTGGTCGGATTTCAGAATCATTTGAAATTCGGCGAGCAGGCGCAGGTCTTGCGGCTGATCCCCGGGTTGGAGAATGCGCACTTCCTGCGCTATGGGCAGATTCACCGCAATACCTACATCAACGCGCCGGCGCTGTTGAGGGACACGCTGCAGATGAAGGCCCATCCGCGCGTGTTCTTCGCGGGGCAGATCTGCGGCGTCGAGGGCTACGTCGAGTCGATTGCAACCGGGCTGATGGCGGGCGTCAACGCTTCGGCGCTGGTGGCGGGAAACGACCCCGTACCGCCGCCGCGGGCCACAGCCTTCGGGTCCCTGACCCATTACATCACTCACGCGGATGCGGGAAACTTCCAGCCGGCCAATATCACCTTCGATTTGTTGCCTCCGCTTGAGAAGAAAATTCGGGATCGGAAAGAGCGGCATCGAATGCAGTGTGAGAAAGCTCTCCTGGAGTTTGACGAGTGGCTTGGCGCAACGGTCGTGAGGACTTGAAGTGCGGAGAGTGCCGTTCCTTGTACAAGATTTTTGACTTCGCCGCCCCGATCTGCGCTCGCGCGGCAACCGGCGATAACGGTGTAGTTAACGTTTCACACCAACACCGATTTCAACGAGATCATGCGTGCTGAACTTTTCAATTGAATTAACTCTACAAAACGCAGAAAACACCGCGCTACTCACGCATGCCAAAAAATGCAATGGCTAGAAAGTCCCATTAGCATCGGTGGCACTTTACAGCAGTGTCGCTTCCCGATAGCATGCAACTCGCTCCTAAATATTCATTTCGAGTGAAAGCCTCTGTAGGCTTGTGATCCCCAGGCGTGATCGCTGCCCGGCAGATTGCGGAAGGCTGATGAAACCAAAACGCACGATTCTGTGTGTAGACGATAACGAACAGTCTCTGTCCCATCGCAAGATTATGCTGGAGACTCGCGGGTACCGCGTCGCCAGCTTCTCCCGCGGAGAGGAGGCGTTGGAGCGCTTCGCCAAGGGAGATATCGACCTGGTGATCGCCGACATGGCTATGCCCGGGCTCGATGGCTCGCAGTTGATCGCCAGGATCAAAGAGATGTCGCCGAACACGCCCGCCATCCTTATTTCGAGCAAGTTCCGCATCTACGATCATGATTCGCAAGCCGATGTTTTCCTGACCAAGGGAATGTACGCTCCGGTCGATCTGCTCGAGCGCGTACGCCAGTTGCTGGTGCGAAAGCGCGGGCCCAAGCGCATGCAGCAACGGCCGGCCGCTATGGCGCGCCAGGTCGGCGTCGCCTGAGATCCTTCCGAAGCGCAGGTCGCTCATTTCTTTCCGCCGTTCATGTAAGATTCTTGTCAGGCATGGGCGGAACATTCATCGAAGCCAGAGATCTGCGCAAGACCTACCACGTGGGCAAGATCGAGGTCGAAGCGCTGCGCGGCATCTCTTTCAGCGTGCAAAAAGGTGAATTTGTCAGCGTAGTGGGACCCTCAGGGAGCGGAAAATCAACGCTCTTCTATCTGCTGGGCGGACTCACGCGCGCCGACGGCGGCAGCGTTGTGCTGGACGGCGACGATCTGGCCAAGCTCTCGGACGCCGAGCGCACCCGCATGCGCAAGCACAAGATCGGATTCGTTTTTCAGAAGTTCAACCTGCTGCCAACGCTCGATGCCCGGTCCAACATCCTGATGGCGCAGGAAATTTCTGGTAACGGCGGTCGCGATCCCGCGCATTTCAACCGCATCACCGACCTGCTGGGACTGACCAAGCGCATGGGGCATCGTCCGGCGGAACTTTCCGGAGGTGAGCAACAGCGCGTCGCATTGGCGCGGGCGCTTATCAATAAGCCCGCCGTCGTTCTGGCCGACGAGCCGACGGGGAATCTCGATTCCAAGAATTCTGACGTCGTGCTCAGCATGCTGCGGCGGTCGAACCAGGAACTGGGCCAGACGGTTTTGATGATCACACACAATCCGGAGGCGGCGAAATACGGCGACCGCATCATCCACATGCGCGACGGGCAGATTGTGAAGCCGGAGGACGATCCGCAGTGGGCGCTGCATCAGGTGGAGCCCGGCGGATAGCCGCCGACGGCGGTGCTAGCCGCGATGTTATCCTAGGGAATCTTATCTGCCGATGAGGGCTGCAATCTTCCATGTCCAACCCAGAAACTCCTGAAAACCAACCTGCCCCCGAAACTACTGAGTCGTTCGGCGACATTCTCTCTCAGTATCAGAAGAGCCACGTGCGCAAGGCCGAGGGCAGTAAGCAGATCCAGGCCACCGTGATTGCGGTGACCGCCGAGGCAGTGTTCTTCGATATCGGATACAAATCGGAAGGAATTCTGCCGCTCACGGCGCTGCAGGGCGAAACTCTGAAGCCGGGCGACAAAGTGTCGGTCACTGTAAAAGGCCGCGATCCGGACGGTTACTACGAGCTTTCGCGATTCAAGGTCGAGCGGCCCATGGATTGGACGGCGCTGGAAAAAGCCTTCGCCGACAAAGCCGCCGTGTTGGGCACGGTGACCGCCGTGGTGAAAGGCGGATTCAGCGTCGACGTCGGCGTGCGCGCGTTCATGCCGGCCTCGCGCAGCGGCGTGCGCGACGCGGCCGAGATGGAGAACCTGGTGGGGCAGGAGATCCGCTGCCGCATCATCAAGCTCGATGTGTCGGACGAAGATGTGGTGGTCGATCGCCGCGTGGTCGCGGAAGAAGAAGAGCGCTCCGCCAAGGATCGCCTCTACTCGCAGATCAAAGAGGGCGAGACCGTGAGCGGCACGGTGCGCAGCCTGACCGATTACGGCGCGTTCGTCGACATCGGCGGAGTCGACGCCCTGCTTCACGTTGGAGAGATCGCTTGGGGCCGTGTCAACAAGCCTGCGGACGTGCTTTCCGTGGGCCAGCAGATCGAAGTAAAGGTTCTCAAGCTGGGAACCGACGCAGACAAGCGGCGCATTTCGGTCGGCATGAAGCAATTGCAGCCCCATCCCTGGGATGCGATCGGGCAAAAATATAAGGCCGCAGACCGAGTGCGGGGCACGGTCACGCGCCTGGCCGAATTCGGCGCGTTCGTGGAGTTGGAGCCCGGCATCGAGGGGCTAATTCACATTTCAGAGATGTCGTGGTCCAAGGGCAAAGTCCGAAAGCCGAGCGACGTGGTGAAGCAGGGGGAAACGGTCGAGGTGGTCATTCTTGGAGTCAACGCGGCCGAGCGCCGCATCTCGCTCGGACTCAAGCAGGCTCTGGGCGATCCCTGGGTCGATGTTACGCAGCGATTCGCGGTCGGATCGGCGGTCCAAGGGCCGGTCACCAATCTGCAGAAGTTCGGTGCGTTCGTGCAGGTTGCCGAAGGAATCGAGGGAATGATTCACGTCAGCGAGATCAGCGGGGAGAAAAGGCTTAATCATCCGGCAGATCTGCTGCGGGTTGGACAGATAGTCGCCGCGCAAGTGCTGGCGATCGATCTGGAAAAGCGGCAGATGAAACTGGGCATGAAGCAGCTGGTGCCGACGGGCTTGGACGAGTACATCGCCGAGCACAAAGAAGGCGACGTGGTCACGGGCCGGTTGATGGATGATGCGGGCGATCGCGCCAGGGTGGAACTGGGCGACGGCATTCACGCGACCTGCAGAGTAGCATCGGCGGCTGCACCACAGGGCGAGGCAGCGACGTCGTCCAAAGCGGACCTGTCGTCCCTCAGTTCGATGCTGCAGGCGCGCTGGAAGACTGGCTCAGGCGGCCCTCCCAAAGCCGAACCGGCGCGCGCCGGACAAGTACGCAGTTTTCGCATCGTAAGGCTGGACCGGCCAGCGAAGAAGATCGAACTCGAACTGGCGTAGGCTGCGCCTATCCAGGTATGGCTTCGTGAGTTTGTGATGACTTGGGCGCCTCCCATCTTGCTTCCGGATGCATTTAACGCTGCGACATACTTCGTGGATCGGCACGTGCGCGAGGGCCGCGACAGTAAGACAGCGATCGAATCTGGCGACCTCCAAATCACCTAT
This sequence comes from uncultured Acidobacteriaceae bacterium, assembly GCA_963819035.1. Lineage (GTDB taxonomy): Bacteria > Acidobacteriota > Terriglobia > Terriglobales > Acidobacteriaceae > Sulfotelmatobacter. The sequence continues at coordinate 103,384 of CAWFUU010000014.1, forward strand.
GGCCAGCTCTTCGCACTTGTAAACCGACTCGGCAATGGACTGAAAAGTTTGGGAGTGCGGATGGAAGAGCGTGTCTTGCTCCTACTGCTGGACACGCCGGAGTTCGCCGTCAGCTTTTTGGGGGCGATCAAAATCGGCGCGGTGCCGGTTCCGGTCAATACGCTCCTTCTACCCTCCGACTACAAATACTTGCTTAACAACTCGCGGGCACGCGTAGCCGTAGTCAGCGCCTCTTTGCTTCCTCTCCTCGACTCGATTCCCCGGGATGAATTGTGTTATCTGGAAAAAATCGTGGTAACTGGCGGCGCTCCGGCAGCAACGATCTCCTTCGAGGATTTAACCCAAAACAGTGCGACTGATTTGGAGGCAGCGCCGACCCGCAAGGACGACGCGGCTTTCTGGCTCTACTCTTCAGGCAGCACCGGTCCGCCGAAAGCTTGTGTTCACCTGCAGCATGACATGGTGGTGAGTGCCGAACGTTATGCGAAAGCAATTCTCAAGATCAGGGAAAGCGACCGCTTCTTTAGCGTGGCCAAACTCTTCTTCGCCTACGGCCTGGGAAACGGGCTTTATTTCCCTCTGTCTGTAGGCGCAACGAGCATCCTGCTGCCCGGTCCGCCGCGTCCGCAGGCTGTTTTTGAGGTGATTGAACGGCACCGCCCGACGCTGTTCTTCTCAGTTCCGTCCAACTACGTTAAGTTGCTCGCCCATCCGGCGCCGTCGCAGCGAGATTTCGATCTTTCTTTCATCCGCCACGCTGTGTCTGCCGGCGAAGCTCTGCCCGCCGCCGTTTTTCATCGTTTCAAAGAACGCTTCGGAGTGGAGATCCTTGACGCTATCGGCTCCACTGAAGCGTTGCATATGATGATCTCCAATACTCCAGGCGAGGTGCGGCCCGGCTCGAGCGGCAAAACTATTCCCGGTTTTGAGGCCAAGATCGTGGACGATTACGACCAGCCCGTTGCACAGGGTCAGATCGGAAATCTCCTGGTCAAAGCCGACTCGACCTGTGCTCAGTACTGGAACGAGCATGAAAAAACGAAAGACACTCTGGTTGGCCACTGGCTCCGCACCGGCGACAAGTATCACCAGGACGAGGACGGATATTTTTGGTATGCCGGACGATCGGACGACATGATGAAAGTCAGCGGGGTTTGGGTCAGCCCCATCGAAATCGAGCGAGTTCTGACGGAGCATCCCGCTGTGCTGGAAGTGGCGGTCGTGTTCCGCCAGGATGCCGACCAGCTTCCGAAGCCTGCCGCCTGCGTGGTATTGCGAAATGGCGCAGGCGGCACTCCGCAACTTGCCCGCGAACTGCAGGATTTTGTGCTGGGACGCCTCCCTGTCTTCAAGCGCCCGCACTGGGTGGAGTTTCTTCCGGAGTTGCCAAAAACGGCTACCGGGAAAGTACAGCGGTTCAAACTGCGCGCACTTGTGAGCCCAGAGCCGAGCGAAAGCCGTTAGGGAAGCTGTGCCGGAGTCGAAAGGCGGATTCCGTTCCTCGTGCAAAGCGAAGAGCGTCGTAAGCTGTTGTATCCATTCGGGAAATACAATGCCGTTTCCGAGGAATGTTTGCGTGAATGGAACAAGCGCTTTACAATAATGCAGACGAGCGGGAGTAACTCAGTGGTAGAGTGCGACCTTGCCAAGGTCGAAGTCGCGGGTTCAAATCCCGTCTCCCGCTCCAGATTTCTGTTGCCCACCGGCTCGTTTCCCCCAGATGGACTTTTTCCGGCCGGAACGCTAACGTATTGATCAGGGGCGCGGTACCCAAGTGGTAAGGGAGAGGTCTGCAAAAATCCCTTTGATTCGATTGTCCTTACTGCGCTCTCTTCGGTTTTTCCCTCAAAAATCGCACTATTAGACCCTGATTCTTTGCTCAAATCTTGCTCAAATTCTAGGTGTCCAGCGATTCTCCTCATTCGACACCCATCCCCCAGCTACACCCCTCAGGACAACGCTGCCCGCCCGTCACTTCTAAGGCTAGACAGCAGCCCAGAGTATCGCCTTTGCGGTCGGTCGTTGCGGACCGCGATGCCCAACGCCTTCTTCTGCCCGACCAGCACGAGCAGCCGCTTGCCCCGCGTGATCCCGGTGTAGATCAGGTTGCGTTGCAGCAGCATGTAGTGCTGCGTGGCAAGCGGGATCACCACTGCCGGGAACTCCGATCCCTGCGACTTGTGGATCGTGATCGCGTAAGCCAGCGAAATCTCGTCCAATTCCCCGAAGTCGTACTTGACCAATCGGTCGTCGAAGCGCACTGCGACCTGCTGCTCGACCGTATCAATTCGCTCGACGATCCCCACGTCGCCATTGAACACGTCCTTGTCGTAGTCGTTCTCCGTCTGGATGACCTTGTCGCCTATCTGGAATCGCCATCCGAACCGCTCCACCGCAGGCTGACCGGGTCGGGCAGGGTTCAATACCTTCTGTAAGGCTGTGTTCAGTTCCCGCACGCCGAGCGATCCCCGGTTCATCGGGCAGAGAACCTGCACGTCACGTATTGGGTCGAGACGGAAACGTTCTGGGATTCTCTCCTGCACCAGCTTGACCAGCGTTGCCGCGATCTTCTCCGGGTCATCCCGTTCGACGAAATGGAAATCGGAACTCGGCTCTGCTCCGCGCATATCCGGCATCTGCCCTCGGCGGATGCGGTGCGCGTTGGTGATGATGTGGCTGTCCGCAGCCTGCCTGAACACTTCGGTGCGCCGCACGACTGGCACGACCCCGCTCTCGATCAAGTCCCCAAGCACCGTGCCCGGTCCCACGGACGGAAGCTGGTCTATGTCGCCGACCAGAACCAATCCGGCGCGGTTGGGGACAGCCCGTACCAGCGAGTGCATCAGCGGCACGTCCACCATCGAGGTTTCGTCCACGACCAAAAGTCCGCAGGCGAGCGTGTTCGACTCGTTTCTGCTGAACCGTCCCGTTGCTGGATCAATTTCCAGCAGGCGGTGGATCGTCTTCGCTTCCAAGCCCGTGGTTTCGGTGAGCCGCTTCGCCGCACGTCCAGTAGGAGCGCACAGCAGGCACTTCACGCCCTTGACTCGCAGGATCATCAGAATCGAATTCACGAGCGTGGTCTTGCCGACGCCGGGTCCTCCGGTGATGACCACGACCCGTTTGGCGAGCACCGTCTTCAGCGCCTCGCGCTGGCTGGGGGCGAGAGTCTTTCCGTGTCCGCCCCTCGCACCATGCGACCGCCTTCTCGAAATCAATCGGCGGATAGATCAGTTCCGCTTCCGCTAGGCTCTTGATCCTTGCCGCGATGCCCTCTTCTGCCCTCCTGAGGTGCGGCAGGAATATCAGGGGCTCGCCGTCGATCTCCTCCAGCAGCACGGAGCCGCCCGTTAGCATCTGCGACAATGCCTGCTCGACTGTCCCTTCGGGCACCTCCAACAGCTTCACTGCCGCGAGCTTGAGTTTCTCCAGAGGCAAAGCGCAATGTCCGTCCGAAGTCGCTTCCAGCAGCACGTGGTCGATGCCCGCCCGTGCCCGATTGAACGAGTCCCGAGGAATCCCGACCTTCTGCGCGATCTGGTCGGCGGTCGCGAAGCCGATGCCGTAAATGTCCTTTGCCAGCATGTACGGATTGCTCCGCACCTTCTCGATTGCCTGCTCCCCATAGGTCTTGAAGATTCGCACCGCTCGACTAGTGCTGACGCCGTGGCTGTGCAGGAACAACATGATTTCCCGGACTTGCTTTGCTTCCTGCCATGCGTGCGCGATTCGCTCCCGGCGCTTGGGACCGATACCATCGACCGTTTGCAGTTCTGCGGCTCGGTTCTCGATCACGGCGAGAACCTCCGCTCCGAACCGCCCAACCAGCTTCTTCGCGAGAATCGGTCCGATCCCTTTCACCAAGCCGCTGCCGAGGTACCGCTCGATCCCCTCGGTTGTGGTGGGCGGCACGGTCTTCATGGTGGTCGCCTTGAATTGCAGCCCGTGCTCCCTGTCCCTGACCCACCAGCCATCCGCGCTCAGCCATTCCCCTGCGGTCACCGAGGGAAGCGACCCGACGACCGTCGTCTCCTCCCGCTGCCCGCGTGCTTTCACTCGCAGGACACAGAAGCCGCTTTCATCGTTGTGGAAGGTGACGCGCTCGATCAGCCCGGAGATTTCCTCGGTCGCGGGTCTGCGTTCTGGGATCGCGGCGTTCATGCTTGGGGATTCATTTTCCCACGGACGGTCTGCCTTGGGTGAGGCACTGCACGCCACTCACAAATTTTGATTTGCTGATGCGCATTGTTCTCAGTTTCTCACTGGATGACGGTGCCTTCACCGGAGCGCCTCGTCTTGCATCCCTTTCACCATCGCTCGGAACTCCCGCATCGCAGAAATCAACTCGGACTGCTCTGCGTCCTCTTGCCAGTCGCACGGCACGACAAAAGTTTCGTAGTCGTTTTCTACTCCCTCGTTTCGGTGATCTTCAGCCTCGAATAAATCGAACAGTTATGGCGACATTCCGGCTTTTGACATCGCCCTTCTTGTCGAGAGCCAGCGTCGTCAGTATAAAGACATGGACAAATTCCATCATCTCTTCTCCCTCCGACGCACCTGACCGCAATGCTGCGCCTTCCACTCGTCCGGCGCGGCGCTGTTCTTCATGCAATCGACTGACTTGACACACGACGCGCTCCGGCTGGCGTCTCTCATGTGGAGGCAATCGCTGCGCAATTGCTGGATTTCTTCATAAGACAGTTCGAACTTCCCGTTTTCCATGCTGCCAATCTTGAAGGCGCTCCCGCCCTTGTAGACGTCGGTGTAGTCGAACTCAGGGTTCATCCAGATGGCGGGGGCATGATCACCGTCATGGAAAGTTGTGACGCCGCACCAAAGCAAGCCAGCCACGACGAAGAACGACAAAATCAGCACGAGGAATTGGGATCAAGCGCGAGAGCCTTCTGAATCTCCGCTTCCGCCTCTGGGAAGTTCCAGAAATAGTTGAAATCGAGATTTGCTAGGGCAGTGTGGGATTCGGGAATCTGGCTGTCGAGCGCCAGTGCCCGCCGTGCGGCAGATCGAGCTTTGTCTAATAGGTCGGGGTCGGAGACATAGCCCATGTAACCCTGTATCGCGTAAACATCTGCCAGTCCAGCATACGCAGCCGCATAGTCTGGGTCTTGAACAACTGCTTTATCGAAGAACTCGGCAGCCGCCTTCAAATCTTCTGGAGTCCAAGTCTTTTCGTAATAGTGCCGTCCCTTCAAGTAGAGACGATACGCCTCAGCGTCTTTTGTTCCCACTTTTGCTACGCTCTCCCGCTCACTCCCCGATAGCTGCGGTCGCAATTGACTGGCAACATCACGGGTGATCGCAGCTTGCAGAAGCGAAGCATCGTTGGCATTTCGTGTGTATCGTTCGCCCCAGAGTTGTGCTCCCGTTCCGACATCCACCAACTCACTTTCAACATCGAGTTCACTGCCATGCTCCACTACGCGCCCGGTCAGCACTGCATCGACATGCAGGTCGTGCCCGACCCCTTGCGGATCGTCCTGCCGCGATTTGTAGTGAGACACGGTACTCCGAGCCATCACTTGGAGATTCGGAAGCCGGGAAAGAGAGTTGGTGATCTCCTCGGAGATACCCTCACCGAGGTAGTCCATTTCGGGGTCTTTGCTCGCATTCGCAAACGGCAGTACGGCTATCGAATGGATCGGTGTCGCATCTGAAGTGCGGGAGTGCAGAGAGCGCCACACCAGAAACGCAGCACCGACAATTAGCACTGCCGCCGCGCTTGCGACTAAGCGCCAAAACACTCGGCGTGAATATCTGCTGGCTCCCGCTTCTGTCGTAGCTGCGGTCTTGCCGCTCTCCGTGTCCCGCTTCAGCCGTTGCAGGTCGGTGCGAATGTCCGAAGCGTGCTGATAGCGCAGATTTCGATCCTTCTCCAGAGCACTTGTTGATGATCTCTTCCAGCTTTGGCGGTATGTCAGGATTCAATCGGAGTGCTGGCGCTGGCGCTCGATTCAGAATGGATTCGAAGATCACACCGCTGGTGTCGCCTCGAAACGGAAGCATGCCAGTACACATCTCGTACAGCACCGCCCCGAACGAGAACAGGTCAGTGCGAGCATCGAGTTCCTTCCCTCGAACCTGCTCCGGCGACATATAGGCGACGGTTCCCAGCGCACTGCCGGGACTGGTGAGATGTTCCTCGGACTCGATGGTCGGGGCGCTCATGAGCAACGCTCTCCGGCTTCAGCGAGACCTTCGCCAGCCCGAAATCGAGAATCTTCGCCTGACCTCGATTCGTGACGAAGATGTTCGCGGGCTTGATGTCCCGATGGACGATGCCCTTCGAGTGTGCGGCATCCAAGCGCATCGGCGATCTGGATGCCCAGATCGAGCACCGTCTCGATCTCCAGCGGCTTGCCCGCGATCTGGTGCCGGAGCGTCTGCCCCTCCAGCAGTTCCATGGCGATGAAGGTTCGCCCATCGGCCTCGTCAATCTCGTGGATCGTGCAGATGTTCGGGTGGTTCAGAGAGGACGCAGCTTTGGCTTCCCGCTGGAAGCGGCTGAGAGCCTGCGCGTCGTGGGCGAGTTCGTCGGGAAGGAACTTCAGGGCGACGTGGCGACCGAGCTTGAGGTCTTCCGCCTCGTACACCACGCCCATGCCCCCGCCGCCGATCCTGCTGAGGATGCGGTAATGGGAAACCGTCTGCCCCACGGGTTGGGAGGGAGTGGCCACTGGCGGGAATGGTACGGGGAAGCTCGACGCAGGGTCAACAACTGAGGCGTTCGGGACGGTGGGCGCGCTCATCGCTGCTCGATCCTGTGTAAAGCCCCCCAGACCTATAGAAGCGGCTTCAAGGCTTGCTCAATGTTGTCTGTGTACTCGAACCCAATGACTTTCGTCCGAAGTATTCCCTGACGGTCATAGAGCATCGTGGTCGGCAAACCTTCGATGCCGCCAAACTTCTGCTTCACGTCATCAGTCGCGACCGCCAGCGGATAGCGAACCCCGATCTTGCTCGCAAACTGAAGCGGGTCTTCCATGTCCGTCATCGTGTCGAATTTGAATCCGATCACCACGAATCCGCGAGAGCCATAGCGGTCTAGGAGCTTCTGGTAGCCCGGCATCTCTTTCTTGCAGGGCTGGCACCATGTCGCCCAAAAATCAACAAGCACCACCTTTCCGCGAAGGTCAGCCGAGGAAAGCTCGCGTCCTTGCAAATCCTTCACTGAGAAATCAGGCAAGCGTGAACCAATTTCACCTGCCGCGATTACAGGCTCCTTCGGCTGAGGGGGACTCGCCGAATGCTGATTACATCCGACGAGTCCAACCGCAGCGAGGCTCAGAAACAGCAGACATTGTCTCAGCATCTATTCCTTCTTCTGCACTTCGAGAATCAGCAGCTTCAGTGGAGCCGAAGCGTCTGCTTTCTTCTTCCCTGCGGGCTTCTTGTACAACTGCCCACGAACAGTGACCAGCGTCGGCGAATCCACAAGCGGTTCAAGCCCTTTCGATAATTCATTCGGGGCAAGCACGAATGACCGATTCGGTGCAACCTGAATGGCAAGATTGCCCGACAGAGTCCTTCACTATTTTCCCGCGTGCGATCATGTCCAATTCGGCTACGCTGACACCGCTGTCGTATGTCGCCTTTAGAAGCTGAGCAGGGTCAATCTGCCCATCCTCCTTGGGGGTGACATCGACTTTTCCATCAATCAAGCTAACTTCGACTTTTTGAACGCCAGACTGGCGTCCGAGGTGTTGTTTCACCCCGTATGCTCAAAAGTTTCATGTCATGCCTTCAACACGCATTTCGATATGCTTGATTTGCGCTTGAGCCACTGGCACAACAACCATCGAACCGAGCAGAACAAGCAGCGCGACTCTTTTCGTGTTCATCGTTCCTCCTTTCCTAAAAGTGCAGCCGAAACTGCTGCGTGATCCCGAAACTGACGTGACGCCTCACAGGCATGAACTGTGCGCCTGTGGTATGCGCCACGTCCCAATCCATTCCAACCCAAGCGTGCATTCCGGGGCGCAAGCCCACGTATGTCGTGATTCCTGCCAGTAAAACATCGCCACCACTGCCGTTCTGTGTGACCCCGGCGATGCGGTCATCCTGAGAGTGCAGCCAAGTCAGCGCGGGACCGATGAACCATTCGCGAGCCACGTTCTTCGACTCGTAGGGTCGGTACGACAGCCAGAAACGTGATTCGATGTCACTGCCGAGCCGAGTCTGCTGCGTTCCCTGTGAGCGGATAAGGGAATGAAAATCTTCATCCGCCACGAGACGCCTGAGGTTGAAAAGTCCGGTGTAAGTCCAATTCGCTGCTAGGAAGAGATCGGTCGAACCGGAACCGGGCTGCAAACTTGCAGGGAGCAGACTTCCAGTTGTATCTGTCAGGTCTGTCCGACCTGTGGGAATCTTGGGGCCGAACGTGACGGATGCTTGCGTTGTTCCTCGTTGTGAGTCTCGCCGATAGAAACGATACTTTACGAGCAGCATGGCATCGCCCAGCCCTGTTCCTCCAACGGTCGATGTGCCGATCATTCGAAAGTGATTCGTAACTATCGGAACGAGAATCGTCAAATCAAAATTGCGATAGAAGCCCCACGTGAAGTTGAAATCGCCCTCGTGCGCAAACGTAGGGCGGGCTGTCGCGGGAATGCTTCGCGGACGATCCCGGCGTCAGACCCCGCGTGGTGAAGATGGAGTTGTAGGAGATCAGTCCGCCACCGGGAAACAACGGCGGTGCCGTTTCGGGCGCTGCCCCTTGCCCTCTCGCTGTCGAGGCACAAAGCATCACGACGAACGCCAGCGATGCGCAGTTTCCGCCACCAATGCGGAATACCCTTCGTAATCTCACAGCTTTCCCTCCAGCGAAGATGGGGATTTCCCCGAACACACGTGTCCGTGAAGCCGGGGAGCCGACTGGAGGTCAGACTAGATACGCAGAGGCGGGGCGGCTGGCGAGGAAGACATCGGCGGCGCGTGGGAATGCTCTGCAATCATGCGGGCAGAAGGCTCTATGCCGTCAGATTCGTTGAACGCCCGCACCAATCCGAGGGCGACGGGCGAAAACGAGATGCCTTGCACAGACGATGGCTGACCCAAAGCAGCGTGCATCGCTGGCATGGTCTTGCAACATTCCTGACCATGATGATGGTGTGAAGAGCACCGCATTGAATTGCAGCACTGCATCGCCTGTTCGGGCGTGGTCATTCCGCCGCAATCGGACGCATACGCCGCGACAGAGAGGGTGAGCACAGCCAAAAGAACTTGTCTTGCAAAACCCATCGTGAGTAGCCTAGAAGGCTTCGATGTGTCGAGTCAAGCTAGGTGCCGAGTGTGGCGAACCTAGCAACAGCCGCAGGACTTGCCACGCATAGCTTCCCGACCCTCCCAAACAATGATCGGCAGAATCGCTAAAGCCGCAATCGGGTCTGCCCACTTTACGTGCCGGATCGCGTTGAGCTTCCATGCTCGGACGGGCGATTGCTTACCGAGAGTAAGATAAAAACTTGGGTGGGGTGCCGAGCCGAGACGAAGCATCCTGAGGAGTTCTCCGAACGTTGAACGTCTCCCGGCGATTCCGAGCAGGCCGTATCAACCGCCTTTACGTGTTGGTGGCAGCAATGGTCTTCTCTCTCTCTGGCATTGCTGCGGGTCAAAAGAACGCTCCTTCAACCCCTAAGTACACCAACCATCTCATACACGAGAAAAGTCCGTATCTACTGCTGCACGCCCATAACCCCGTCGATTGGTACCCGTGGGGAGAAGAAGCATTTGCGAAAGCGCGACGGGAACACAAGCCGATCTTTCTGTCAGTCGGCTATTACACGTGCCACTGGTGCCACGTCATGGAGCGGGAGTCGTATTCGAATCCTCAGATTGCCGCGATTGTGAACCGCGATTTCATTGCCATAAAGGTTGACCGGGAAGAGCGTCCAGACGTGGACGGTGTCTATATCCGTTTTCTGGAGGCAACGACGGGCGGCGCTGGCTGGCCGATGAATGTCTTTCTGACTCCCGACTTGAAGCCGTTCTTCGGCGGGACGTATTTTCCTCCCGCAGATCGCGGCAGCTTACCGGGACTTCCAAGCGTGTTGAAAAATATCGCGGCGGCGTGGCAAAAGGATCACGAAAAACTACTGGGTACGGCAGACAAACTCACCCAGCAACTGAGTGCCTACAGCGGCGGAAGCGTCGCTTCAGTTGAGCCGTCCGCTCTTCAGGCTGCCTACAACGAGATGCGTAGCGACTACGACGCAACCAATGGCGGTTTTGGCGAAGCACCGAAATTTCCGCGTCCTGTTGCACTGGAATACCTGATGCGTTACTCGCTGCGGGGAAAGAACAAGGAATCGCTGGACATGGCACTGCATACGCTGGATGCTATGGCGAGAGGAGGGATGCACGATCAGCTTGGCGGCGGATTCCATCGCTATGCGACAGACACAACGTGGCGCGTTCCCCATTTCGAGAAGATGCTTTACGATCAAGCGCAACTGGCGCTGGCTTATTTGCACGCATTCCAGATCACCCACAACAACGCCTATGCTGCAACGACGCGGGATACGCTAGATTTCGCCCTGCGTGAAATGCGGAGCCCCGAGGGCGGCTTCTATTCGGCTCTCGATGCCGACAGCCCCTTGCCGGGGAAGAACCAGCAGAATGGTGAGGGAGCGTACTACGTCTGGTCTGCGGCGGAGGTCAAAAAGTTGCTGGGCAGTGCCGACACCCCACCATTCGAATATCGCTACGGAGTACTGCCGGACGGCAATGTCTCTGCGCCGCAGGACATCGAAGGCAAGATGAGGGGCATGAATGTTCTTTACCAGCAACACTCGGTGGCTGAGACAGCCTCAAATTTCAAGACCGCAGAGCAAGCGATGGGGCAACAGCTTAACCACGACCGGGAGCAACTGCTGCGGGCACGCACGCTGCGTTCTCATCCACCTGTGGACACCAAGGTGATCACCGCATGGAATGGCATGCTCATCTCCGCACTGGCTCGTTCCGGTCTGGTGCTGCATGAGCCACGTTATTTCGAGGCTGCCCGGCGAGCCGGGTCCATGATCGAGACTCATCTTTACTCTCGTGAGACGGGTCAGTTGAAACGGCGTTATCGGCTCGGTGCTGCCGAAGTGGACGGTTTCCTCTCCGACTACGCGAATATGGTGCAAGGTTTGCTCGACCTCTATGAGGCGTCCTTCGATTTGCGGTGGCTGAACTGGGCGCTCCGGCTTCAGAAAACGCAAGATAGTCTCTTCTGGGACAACAAGCAGGGAGGGTACTTCACGACATTCACATCAGATGAGCATGTTCTTTGGAAGGATCGTGAGGCGTATGACGGAGCCGAACCTTCGCCAAATTCCGTCGCAGCAATGAACCTGCTTCGAATCTGGCAGATGACCGAAGATGAGACAGCGCGGGACAGAGCGGTGAAGACGATCAGCACCTTCGGAGGCCAACTGAACAAAACCCCGGAAACAATGCCTGCGATGATGTCTGCTTATGACGCGCTGACCTCGGTACAAAGGCAGATCGTGATTGCGGGGGCACCGCAAGCCGCAGATACCCGTCAAATGCTCGACCTAGTCTGGCAGCGTTTTCTGCCGAACAGCATCCTCATGCTTGCCGACCAAGGAACCGGACAGCAAGAACTTGCACGCAGGCTGCCTTTCATCGCAAGTATGCGCCCCAAGAACGGCAAAGCCACTGCGTATGTCTGCCAAAACTACATCTGCAACCTACCGAGCAGCGACCCCAAAATAGTCGCACATCTGTTGGACAGCGAACCCACGGGGAAATAACTTCCTCGAACGCAACCTAGACATCCGGCAACTTGTAATCATTGCGCTCAGTGGGATTCTCTGAGAGGTACTGCACGAATTCCCAATCGTTGCCTTCCGGGTCGTAGAAGTATCGGCGCTTGCGATAGGGATGTGCGTTGGGCGGCGTGGAGTCTTTATATCCGGCTGACTTCATTCGTTTGCATAAAGCCTCAACATCATCGACCTCATAGGCTAGATGATTCACGCCCGGCTGCCCCTGATATGGTATCCAGTGTTTTTCCGGCTCCTCCTTTGCCGGACTCAGAGCGATGTAGGTTTCATCCGTGCCGACGTGTACCCAGCGGCTTCCGTCGCGACTCTTGCCTTCGCCGCGCACCTTAAATTCAGGAAACGCAGTTTGCAGGAATCGGATCATCCCATTGATGTCGCGCACAATGAGATTCGCATGTTCGAGCCGAACAGCCATCGCTCACCTCCGAAACGACTTGCGATCTGGCAACGTCATTCAAGAGAGTCTGAACCGACCGCACACATCGAGATTATGGCAGATTGGGCGGACGTGGAGGAACCTAGCAACAGCCGCAGGACTTCCCGCGCATGGCTTCCCAACCCTCCCAAACGATGAGAGGCAGAACGGCCAAAGCCGCAATCGGGTCTGCCCACTTGACGCGCCAGATGGCGTTGATCGCCAGTCCCGCCAAGGCGATCAGCGAGAGGTAAGCACACAGCGCAGACTGCGCGGCGTCCGCCCTCAGCGCAGCACTCCCTGTAGCTCCTGACAGCCGCCGCTTTTCTTTCGCGAGCCACGGCATGACGACGGCTGCGGCAACCAGAATGGCTATTCCCACAAATGTTGGTTTGGGTTCGCTATACCCCAGTAGACTCGTGATCGAAGTGACCGCAACGAAGGCAGCCAGTGCGAACAACAAGGCTCCCGCTACACGGGCAGCCCGCCCTTCCGCTTCCTCGTGTGCGGCACTTCCACGAAATCTCCACAGCACCACTACCGCCGAGAAAAGTTCTATGGCGCTGTCTCCACCGAAGGCAATTAGAGCGGGACTCCGTGCCCGCCAAGCTGCGAAGAGGGAGACCGCAGCCTCCACACACATCCATGCGATTGTGACGGTTTGCACCCGTTGGATTCGACGGATTGCGTCTGGAGGAGCTACTTGTAGCACCGAGGTCATGCTCCTGATTTAGCCCCCTTGACTCTGGACTGCACTCCAGATTGTATGATTCTGTCATGGCGACCAATCACCAAACTGAGAGCACGGCGATGCAGATCGGCGAGGTCGCGAAACGCAGTTCCCTAACCGTAGACGCGATCCGATTCTACGAGAAGCGCAAGCTCCTGCCCAAGGCGGTTCGCAGCGCTGGTCGGTTCCGATTATACGGAGAGGACGCCATCGAGCGCCTTCGCTTCATCCAGCAAATGCAGGGACTCGGCTTCTCATTGCGCGAGGTCGGGGAATTGATCCGGCTCCGAGAGCGGAAGGTGGACGCCTGCGAATCGGTACAAGAGTTGTTGACAACAAAACTCTTCGACGTCCGGGCAAAGCTGCAAGAACTAAGGCATCTGGAGTCGGAGCTAGAAATGGATTTGCGAAAGTGCAACCGCGAATTGAACCATCGTAGGCGACACGCAGCCCACGCTTGCCCTGTGCTCGAAGAGGTTGCGGGGGCGAGTCAATGAGGATCGAGATTCTGTACGTCCCCGGCTGCCCGAACTACCAGCCTACGTTCGAGAGACTTCAGTCGGTCTTGGCGTCCGAATCAGTGAAGGCAGGAATTCAGGGGATAGCCGTGACCACCGAAGGCGAAGCGAAGGCTCTGTCATTCCCCGGTTCTCCCACCGTTCGGGTCAACGGTGAGGATGTCGAACCACAGCAGACGAACGTATACACATGCAATCGGTGGAGATGATCGAAGAGTTGCCGACGAAATCGGCGAGATTCTTTGCCCAACTTTGCCCAGATCGCCTGAGGTTGAAGCACCTAAGCGGTTGCCAGTACAATGAGATAGCTTCGAGAGTTTTTGCTCAAGAAGAGGGCGCGGTACCCAAGTGGTAAGGGAGAGGTCTGCAAAACCTTTATGCGTCGGTTCGATTCCGACCCGCGCCTCCAAACTTTCCTGCATCTCAGACCCGCATAAACAGCGGGTTTCCGCCTAGGTTACCAAGGGTATCTTTCGATCTGTGCTAATTCTGTGCTACCGTGTGTTCGAGTTTGGGAGGGCGCATGGTGGTTCCGGTCATTACAATTTTCGTCCGACACACGGCGGATTGTAGGTATCGCGACGATGAAGCCTGGAAAAGATGCGATTGCCGGAAGCATCTGCGCTGGACCTCCGACGGGCGGCAATACCGGCGCTCCGCCAAGACGCGCTCCTGGTCTCAGGCAGAGGAGAGGAAACGCGATTTGGAGACCCAGTTCGAGACCGGCGGCAAGCCAGTTGCCCTCGACAATGAGTCCCGCAAGACCATCGCGGCTGCCGTCGAGTTGTTCCTCCTCGAGCGGAGGACGACGGGGCTCAAAGCGTCTATCGTCAAGAAGTACGAACGTGAACTCGAACGGTTCAAACAGTTCTGTGACGCCCGGTCGAAGTTCTTTCCATCGGACATCAATCTCGAAATGCTGGTCCAATACCGGGGGACGTGGGACGAGCTGTATCCCTCATCCTTGACCCGCCAACAAGTCCAGACTCGCCTGCGCCGATTCCTGCGCTTCTGTCACAACGGCGGTTGGCTGGAGCGAGTTCCGAACCTCTCGGCTATCACGGCAGATGAGCCGCCGACGATGCCCCTGTCCTCGACGGAATACACAAAGCTCCTCGCGGAGATTCCCAAACAGTTTGAGTCTGCCAAAGCGGCCCGCGTTCGGGCGCTGGTTCAACTCATGCGGCACAGCGGTCTTGCCATTCGTGACGCGGTCACCCTGCAACGTTCGGAAATCAAAAAAGACGAGAAGAAAAAGTTGGTTCGCGTGGTCACGAAGAGGCAGAAGACCGGGACGCACGTGTCTGTGCCTTTGCCGCCCGCCGTAGCTTCAGAAATTCTCGCTGTGAAAAACGGTGGTGACTATCTGTTCTGGACCGGCGGGGGATTGGAAACATCCGCCGTAACGAACTGGCAACACGATTTGCGTACGTTGTTCCGTTCGGCCTTTGGGAAGAATACGAGGTTCACCCCGCACTGCTTACGAGACACGGCTGCTTGTGGTTGGTTGACAGCGGGCATTCCGATGGAAGAGGTCAGCAAACTGCTCGGGCACACCAGCATCAAGACGACCGAGAAACACTACTCTGCGTGGGCGCAAGCCCGACAGGACCGGCTCGACTCCCTGGTCGTCGCGGCTTGGGAGAAGGGGGACGCCGCGCATGTCTGAACTATTGACAGTTCGTGATGTCGCTACGGTCTTGAAGTGCGGCGAAGACGCTGTCGTTCGACGATTCGCGAAGATGCCAGGAGTCATTGACCTCGGTAAACCCGAGGCTCGGAGTCGTCGCCGGTATCGCGTCCTGCGGATCCCGAAGGCGGTTGTCGAACAATATTTGACGAGCAAGAGCGGGCGCTCCATTCAAATCGAAGTACCTCCGAGAGCCGAACGTCGGCGCAGGTCCGCGACTTGGGAGAACCGGGCGATTCTCAATCTCGCCAAAGCTGCTTTACAGAACGAATGCCGGGACCGCAAAGCATACCAACGCATCGCAGCCCGAGCGCGTCTCTTAGCGGCGCACGTTCCCGAGGACCGTTGGTCGGAAATTGCTTGGTTCGATGACGAAGACTGAAGAGCCCACTGCATCGCGTTATAGGCCTTTTTGAGGTCGCGTGAAGAAAGGATGCAAGATTCTCTGCACCACGGTGCCATTGGTTTGAGGGGAGTAAGGCAGTAGCATTCAAGCAGCATCAAGAGCGGCCCGTCCAGTGCGACGGTGCTCACCAACCGAGCGAAATGCCACGGTGGTTGCCTCTAGGCAGATGCGGCGGGAAACCGCAAAAGGAGAACCCCTTGCAATCACCAAAGAGGCAGTCAGTCCCGCCCGACGTTCTCGTCAACAACGTCGGGACATTGTACACGTTCTGTCCACTGACTCTGCAGGCTAAGGAATGGATCGACGAGCATGTCCAAGACGACGCTCAATGGTTCGGGCACGCCCTCGTTGTCGAGCATCGCTACGCTTGGGGGCTGGCGCAGGGCATGAAGGATGCCGGGCTGGTTCTCGAATAGGAGGAACGATGGTGAAACAGACTGGCAATCCACGAAGCGCGGGCGAGATCTTGAGCTTGACTGCTCATCGTCTCACTAGGTGGGCCACGTCAGAGCGGGAAGAGTGCGCTCTAGCTCAAGTCGTCAACCTCGAACAAGACGCACCTGACGCTGTTGTCGAGCAGGCAGTGATCGAAGCTTTGGTCAGCGTCAAGCAGGCGGTCGATGGTCTCGCTGACATCGAATACGTCGCAGGCAGGAGATGTGACGTGCAGAGACGACTGGAGGGACGGCGATGACCCGTTGCGGGTGGAGGAGAACACAGGTTTCTCAAGTATTCGCGGACGAGGAATTCAATCACGGACCGACAGCGATTTCAGACAAATGAGAAGGGTAGTGCGCTCGATACAACTGCACTTCTCTTCTCGGTCATTATCACTACTAGCGGCAAATATCGGTTATCCAATCGTCCCGGTTTTGAAGATCACCTAGTGTGTTCTGACCCGTTATGAAATTTTCTACTTTACCTGATTCTTCAGCCGTTTACCAGAACTTGATTTTGATCCATTCTGACCTATTTCGCCCCGTTCTGAACATGGAACTATCACGTTTTTATCACAGCAGTTTCTAAATTCGCCGCGAGTGACACGTCCTCAGATCCCCAAGCAACACAGGGCCGGATGATTTCCCCGTTAGAAATCGAGAAGGTTCATGAAATGATGAAAGGCACAAGTGATTGAGCGGCGGTGCTGAGGCAGTTTCTAGCGTTTTCGCACGGGCCATCGGTGAGCGTCCCGAGATTCAATGCAAATAGTTCCCTTGCCTGTCTTTCACAAAAACAGATACACACTTCTGTGAAATGATCCAGTTTGACGGAGACAGCCACGAGAATTGCTGAGGGAAAAGATAGTCCGTCAAAAACGATATCGGCGGGACGTAACCAGGACCTTTTTCCGTGGATTCCCCGAGAACAAGGAGTCTCGCATTTCCATAGTCAGCCGGGGCCCATATGTCGAGTTCTTTATTATCGCCCAGCAGGACGATGCGGTAGGAAACGAGGTTTTCAACGCTCGTCTCCGTGGTTAGAGCAATGTATTCCTCTCGATCACGAATCCGAGCGTACTCTCCAAGCACCACATCTGGTCCATTGACCTGCCAGCGCGAGAGATCGCTAATCAATTCGGTCAACGTGAGCTCGATAAAATGAGCGCAAGTCTTTACAATCTGTGCGCTGCTCCACCCGAAGTCGCTGGTTCTAAGGCTGACTACAGCTAAGGCAGCCTGACTTGGCAGATTCTCCAGACGGTCGGGGGCGTTGAGCAGCAAGTTTCGGATCTCATCGTATGCTGAGAGGCTAAACGACTGGTGGCCAGAGGGATTGACTAGGCGTTCGTAGTTGTCGTAAAGGTGCCTCAATTTGTTTTGAAGCAACATTATCCTTGGATCGTATTCGAGAGGAATGCGGAATGATTTGCCGGCACCGTTTTGTTCGACAATAAAGTGCACTGCGCGTTGTAAATCGATCAATCTTGGTTTTCGCTCGCTCTCGAAGCCCACTATTGGAGTGTCACTGATTTTTTCAACCAGCTTATCCGGTAAGCTCGCAAGTTTAGAATCCGCAACAAGCTGCGGGGACAAGGCAGGATGCCCGCCATCTTTTTCCTCGTCTCGTCCTAAGAGTCTTGATGAACTTTTCTGCACAAGGCTGGGTGGATTGACCTTATAAAGGAGCAAGAATACTGCCAACGGGCCACCAGCTCTGAAGGTCCATCTACTCAATGTTCCCTCGACTCCAAGAAAGCCACTTAGAACAGCAGCGAAAGCCGCGCCTGCAAGAGCGAGAATGACACGAAATATCCAGATCGCCACGGGTGGAATCTCTTCCGGCTGCCGACGGAATGCTATTAAACAGCCGATTATTAACATCAAGGACACGAATACAACGCCGGTAACAAATGCAGCAAGAGATTGACCATCCATAAGTTCTTCTCGCCTCCGAATTCACAGCTCCGCTAACCTAAGCAGATTCTCGCTGCTTCATGTGACGTTGATCCCACGACAGTCGCGGTGGGTGTCTCGCCCTTTTCCGCGTTTTTGCAAAGGCTGGTAGGCCAAGCCATCGCAGATATCTTAATCCTTCGCAGAGTCGTGGAGTAAACCCCGTTATCTTGGGAGGTGAACGAGCACATCATCAATTCTGACCACTTAGGCATCTGTTGTTCGTGGCAGGGGCGGACGGGTGTTCGGCTGGCTGGATCGCTTTCAAGTTGAATTGCCGTCTTTCGCTACCTCGGTTGAAGTGATCCATCTTCTGGCTTTGGTGAGGAAACGTCCTCCTGACCTTGCCTTCCTTGGCATGCCGAGGCGGTCGCTGCCCTATTGAACCGCTCCCTCTTGCCGCCGTGCAGCAAGGTACGATAGTGTTCGCGCCCGAAACTGCTCTCTGAGGGCATCGAGCATGGCCGGGTCAGGCTTCGAAATTGCTCTGTCTCCTATAAAGCACTCGAAGTGCTCTTCGTAGAATCGTCTCAGGCTCCTTGCGTATAACTCATGAGGATTAGAAAACTTTCCACTGACAATGGACACTGCGGGAACCACTGAAACTCCTTTGACGGAGTAAAGAAACAAGAATGCATCCGGCGTATACTGAAGCATCTGATCACACTGAGTTGACATCCGCCGCAATTCCGTAGGTGGCACATAGACGAATGGTTCAACCTTTTTTGCTTGTGCTAGGAAGCCTTTCTTCACTTGGAAGTCTTCCAATTCGATGTCCAACACGCCCGCGAAATCAGCGCCGAACTCCCGTTCTTGTCCATTTCTAACTCGGTCTGTAAGCGTCTTCGCAGTCCACCGGACACCCTTGGTGACGTAGCCATTCATTGCCTCTTCGATGCGCCCTAGCATCCGATCAGTAAATGCTGGTTCCAACTCCACCCGTCCATCGGCTAGCTAGTGCTTCCACTGCACGATTACCAGCATCGGCCAAATGCGCGGCAGCGGTCCTGATGATCGCGTATTCGTGTTTCGCTACCATAGACTAAGTTCGTTAAGAATCATGTTCGCTTCAAGCGTGATCAGGGTATCATCGCAGCCGTCCTCTGGTATCCACCTGGACTGTCAAACAGAGGATGTGCTTCTGATGACTTGCAGCGTCAGACAGATGTTTTAGTCAGTGCTCGCAAAGTCGATTGGAGCACCGGATTCAGGCACGGCGGTCTGTGAACTCGCCTGAGACGAGAATCCTGCTGCGGCTGAGCACGATTATTCGGCTGTTGCGAAAACCGAACAACCCTTGCATCCCACAGCAATGCCCGGATGATTGCAGTCCTGTCCCGTGATCAGCCGGGCATGGCGCGTGACTCGATGCGAAAACGCGGGTGCAGGTTCTGGCGGAGAGGAGGGATTCCAGCAATCGGTACTGGTGTTAGCCCGTACAATGGTTTAGCAATACACAAGTGGGTTCTGAAGCGTTTAGAAAATCTGCTACTCTATTCCTCTTTTCAACCGCTTACAAGTCAGGCGATTTGATCGGTGATGTCACGCAGCTTGTGTAAATAGGTTGAGGGTGCGGGTTTTCCATTCCAGGGTAAAGCGCTGGAAGATGGAGTAGATAATTCGGTCCACGCTTTTCACGTTCACAAAGCAAACCATGGGCCGGGTGCGGCGCCGCACCTCCACGAAACATCGTTCGATGACGTTGGTAGTACGCAGCTTCTTCCACATGTGCCGGGGGAAGGTAAAGAACGACAGCAGTTCCGGCAGGTCGCGTTCCAGCCGCCGCACCATAGGCCCGTACTCCCGTTGCCAGCGGCTTCGGAAGGCGCGAAAAGCGGCCTCGGCTTGACGTCGGTTCTCGGCTCGATAGATGGCTTGCGCTGCCCGTTTCACTTCGTCATAGTCACGCTTGCGCACGTGTTCCAGGATATTGCGCATTTTGTGCACCCAGCAGCGCTGGTGCAGCACTCGCGGATAGACCGTCTGAATCGCCGCCGCCAATCCCGCACAGCCGTCGGTCAAGATCAACTGTAGATTCTCCCCTTGTAACCCGCGCCGGTACAGATCTCCCAGCAGTCCCTCCCAAGCGCTTTGACTCTCCCCCTGACTGCGCAGAAAAGCCAACAACTGGCGGCGCCCGTCGCGTCGTACTCCGTAGGCGACCAGCATTTGCACCCGCTTGCGTCCGCTCGGCCGCCGCACCCGCAGGCTCACGCCATCGAGGAACAGGTATGCCCATTCATCGGCCAACGGTGCTCGGTGAAACTCACAGACCGCCTCATCCAGGTCGCGAATCAGCCGCGACACCGTCTGCGCGCTCACCACTTCGCCCGTCAGGGTGCTGACCACCCGGCCCACCTGCCGCGTCGACAGCCCGCGTAGAAATGCCTCCCGAATCAACATCGCCAAAGCCGGCGCTCGACGCTGAAAATGCTTCACCCCGGGCGGCAGAAAATTCTTCCCCCGCGCCCGCGCGATCCGCAGCCGAATCGTGCCGAACACCGTGGCAAAACCGCGCTCATAGTACCCGTTGCGATACCCTCCCGCCTTCCGCGGACCTCGCCCATGCTGCGGCCAGCCGGCGTAGCGGTCCCGCATGCGATTCGACTCCAGCTCGAAAAACTTCTTCCATGCTTGCCGGGTTCGCCCGTACAAATCTCCCCAGAAAGTGTCTTGTAACTCTTCCACAAAATGTTGGAACCGCTCATTGATCGGTATAACCTTGGCCATGGGGTGTAGGTCTCCTTTCGGATCGGCTTTAGCTTGCGAGGCCAAAGCCAACTTACACCCTCCTGGCCTATGCCAGACGTGTCACCAACTACAACTGCGGTCTTACCCTCAAGCTCCAACCCACGGTAACCCATTTTTCAGCAACTTCCTTGGCGAAAACTCCGATCGTGTGAACGTAAGGTCGGCGGAGCAAGGCAAGGCTGAGAGTTTCCGCAGAGAGTCTCGTTTGAATATCTGCTTGCTCTCAAGCGGCCTCGGGCCTCGTTTCCGAAAACAGCCCCAGGAATACAACTTGAAACCAAGCCGCGGGTGGATCTGACTACCGCGCTATTCACTACGCCACAACCGCCACTACTCGCGACAAGCATTAGAACCCCCACGGGATTGCACGTACCTTTGGCATGGCAGTTCCCAAGGGATCAGCAACGGAGTAGTTACCACAGCAACTTCAGGGCTAGCTCTACATTGCGCGGGGGATTGTTCCCGGCAAGTTTACTGTAAGTGCCAAAGGTCGGATCGGTGGCTCCAGTATCGTACTCAAAGGGAACAGTGCCAAACTCTGGGTGATTGAGTACGTTGAATGCATTGAGGCGAAGTTGGAACTTCACCCTTTCCGTGATGGTAAAGAACTTCGACAAGTTGACGTCAAACAGTTGGGTGGGTCTCGAGCGGATGCCAGTGTATTCGATGTTGGGGTTGAATCCGTATTGAGGTATAAGAGTGAAATCAGGCTGATTGCAGGATCCCGGATAGACGTAGCCCGTAACGGGTTGGAGAGACCAACTCCCGTCCGACGCCTGGAGCCATTGGTTTGTGCAAGGCGCGAAAGCGCGGGTGTATATAGGGTCCTCGTTGTGCAGCGGAACTTTAGGCGGGCTATTCAAATACACGCCGGCGATATTAACGGGCATGCCGGTAATGAAGGTATATGAACTGCCGAGTTCCCACCCGCCAATGGCGCCATCTACAATTCGATTGGCGCTTCCCAAAAACGTGCGCCCCCGTCCCACTGGCAGATTGTAGACCCCGGAAACCGAAATCTTGTGTGTCATATCGAGCGGATCGATCACTCTTTGACGAATATCGTATCTTTGATCGGCCCAAGCGCCCGAGTCCATCGTTTTCTGCCAGGTCCAGCCAACGCGCAGAATGAGAGAGTTATTCCATTTGTGATTTACCGTCGTTTGAAGGGAGTTATACCAAGACTTGCCGTTGTTGACTACTTCAAAGATGTCGCCAAATGCGGGGAGAGGACGAGTCAGTTGGCCCCCCGAGATTGTTTGCGCCGTGTTAGAGAAAGCACTCGCATTATTGAAGGCGCTGATGTTATAGAACGGGCTTGGAACTAAGTCGTTATTGCAGATGTCCGGAGTGCCTCCAAACCCTTGATCGCACCTCTTTGACCAGGCCGGGCTAATTTGGTTAATGTTGTTTCCCGCAATTCCGATGTTAACGTTCGCAGGGGCTAGATTGTAGGTCCGGCTCCCCACATAACTGACTTCCAATATGTCGTGACTCGAGAGTTGGCGCTGAACGCCAAGCGAATAGCCCCAGTAACTTGGCTGCTTGTAGTTCGGATCATAAAAAGTGGTGCCTTGGCCCAACGCCGTCAACTGTCCCCCCTTCGCACCTGTGATCGGAGTCAAACCCTGTGCGAACGGATTCCCGACATTGGCGTTAGGGTTGGGCGTCTGGAAGTTATCTAGGGTTGCAAAGTAGCCGGTATACGCGGAGAAACCTGTCAGGCCATCGGTGACAGGACTCAAGTAGGAAAGCAAAAAGCCGGTTAGCATCTCCTCGAAACCACCGCGCACCACCGTTTTGGAATTCACCGCATAGGCAAAGCCAAATCGAGGTTGGAAGCCCAACTTACCGACCTTGAACGCCGAACGTGGGTCGCCGTTGACGCCGACAAAAGTGAAGCTGCCTCGAATTGGCTCGCTGTCAGGAAGCAGCGCATGGTTGATCTGCTTATCCACGGGATTGATGGAGGTAGTATCGAAGGCATAGTTCGCCGAGTTGTGACGCTCCGTCGGCGCAGGGGACAGGTCGTAGCGCAAACCAAAGTTGACCGTTAGCTTGGGAGTCACCTTCCAGTCGTCCTGCACGAATGGAGCGTAATAATACGATGAATAAGTGCGGTTAACTACTGGTTGAGTATTTCCGCTATCTGCATAACCCAACAAGAGCGAGGCCAGGTCAAAACCCTGGAACGCCAGGCCGCTGTTCTGATAATTCTGTTGGGTCCATCCATTTCCGGTATTAAAAGTTGGAGCTACAAATCCAAGCCCTCCAGGCGTCCCAATGTAGCCCTGTTGCCGATAGCGCATATCGAATCCGGCGTGGATCGTGTGCTTGCCTTTGACCCAAGTCAGATCTGGAAATAAATTGAAGTTCGTGCCACTTATTAAGTTGCGTGGCAGTTGGGCTCCGAGGCTGCTAAATCCGTCCGAAGTGAAATTAAAGTTCGGAAATACCGTGCCGAACTGTCCAAGCTGCGAAACTAACGATGAGGTCCACCCACCGCCGAAGCTGGCTGCATTGAAAGCCTCGCGAGTATAAAATTGCACCGTATCTGCATAGCCGCCGTTCGCCTGGACGCTGAGCAGCAGGGTGGGGCTGAAGGTGTGAACCCAGTCTGGGTTGATGGACCATCCCTTGCTGCTGCCGCCTTCCCCGTTTCCGGCTGGTCCCGGAAAAAAGGTGCCGCCGAACAGATTGGCAAAGCTATTGCGATTAACGTACCAGCTACCGCGAAAGCTGAAGCGGTCGGCATTTGAAAAGTTCTCGTCGAACTTTGCCAACACGTTGCGCACGGTGGTATTAGACGTCCACGGCGCGAAGTAGTTGTTGTTATACGGATTGGTCCCGGCAGTAGGAGTAACGTTCGGGGTGGGAAAATACGACAGGATTTTCATCGCTACCGGGTTGAGGCAGCCTCCTCCCGTTGTACTGCGGTTCGTGGAACCCACGCACGGGGGAATTATATTACCGGGAAATGGATTGCGATTGGTTGGAGTGCCGCTTAGAGGATCGTAGAGGATGATCGGCACGTGCGACACGCCGTCGGGGCCCAGAGCATATAATTGGCTGAAGTCTCCGATCGTGCTGGCGTTGGAAAAGTCGCAGGCCTGTCCAGTCGCATTCCACGTGCCGCAGTCCGGAACAGAGTCGGTCGTAGTACCCGGCGTTTTCAGTTTATGCTCGTCGTATTGAATGAAGAAGAACGTTTTGTTCTTGCCGTTGTAAACGTGCGGTATAACGACGGGCCCGTCCAGAGTGAAGCCATAAAAATCTTCGGAACTCTGCGGCGCCGGGTTCGCTGAAGCGCTGGGTGTGTTTGCATAGTAATCCGTTACCCAGGGATTTGCATTCAACCATCCGCGTCGCGCAAATTCATACACGGATCCGTGGAGTGTGTTGGTGCCGGTCTTTATGGTCGTGTCAAAACCCCCGCCCGACCCATTGCCATACCGGGCATCGTAGGCGTTGGCTATGACCTTGAAGTCCTGCACGGCTTCCATAGACGCAGTTGTTAAGGTCTGTTGCAATGCTGGCCCACTCCCGGCCGCAGAATCGTTAGGCAAACCGTCCATCAGAACTATGGCGCCGGCGTATTGCCCTCCATTGACCGACATGGTGAACCAACCCCCACCAAAAGCGCCATTGGTGGTCTCGGTGCCCGTTATCGAACCGTTGTTCACATCAAAGAAATTTACACTGGTGCTCAACACTGCCGTCATGTCAATGTTGCGCCCATTGTTTGGGACCTCCGTGATCGTCTTGCTTGAGAAAGTCTCGCTACGGCTCGCGTTCTCCGTGTTCACAACTACTTGATCGGCTGAGACGGTCACCGTTTCTCCGACGGCGCCGATCGTCAGTGTGAAGTCCTCGGCCACTGTGCTGTCCGCGTCAAGGGCAATATCCATCCGGACCTGTTTTTTGAATCCCTTCATCTCTGCACTGAGAGTGTAGAGACCGGGCCTGAGGTAGGGGGCGGTATAGGTCCCGGCGTCCGTCGTCTTGCTTGGTGTGTCGACGTTCGTCAGTTGGTTGTGGACGGTGATGCTTGCACCCGCCACCGCAGCCCCGCTGCTGTCCGTGACATGACCAGTAAATGTCTGAGCAAACAAGCCAGTGGAGAAAAACACCACCGCGAGAATCTTCAAGAATGCGCGGTTCAATGATCTCATTTGCCTACCCCCTTCGGCTTCCGCGAACTGTTGCCCCAAAAGACGTATGCAGATTGATCCAGCCATTAACGAGAGGGAACGCTAGCACTGGACAATTGCGACTGTCAAGGGCTTTTTGCCTCGGCGTGATTGCAGGCCCTCGATTTGCCTAGTATTGCTCTGTTTAGTGGGGTATATGTGGAGTTTCGCTTGACACGGAGCCGTCGACAAAGTGGCAAGCTCGCTCTTAATATTCACGATTCGAATGGTTCATCCACTAGGGACTTGGCTGTCTGCGCCCCACAGCAAGAACAGACGATTGACGAGGGTTGCACTTAACCCCACTGTTGCAGAGGTGCACGATGATGCGCGGGGATTGCATTTAATTAGGTGATTAAGAGAATGGCGACACACCACGAAGGATCGTTTCTATTGAGAGGAACCTTCACACGCGCTGCATCAGCGTGCGTATCCCCTTAATCGCTCCGCAAGATCTGCATGTGCCGACGCACTTCCGCTGCGGGCTGAATTGTCATCCCTTCAAGGGTTGTGGTAAACCTCTTTCATCATCGCCCAAGCCGGCTCACCGGAAAGTGGAACTTGCATCGGAGCTGTTACGGAGAGCCACTTTTGGTTGCGTGGCTCCGCGCCTAGCTTTTCCATGTCCGCCTTGTAGTCCGCACCCGTGTACTCGTAATACCCAAACAGGTAATACTTCCCATCGTCGAGTTGGCGCATGTAGATAGAGAAGTTGTGCATGTGATATCTCTCTAGCAAATCACGGACGCCTGGGTTGGATGCGGCGTGCAGAGCCTCGTAGGCGCTGATCTGGTCAGCCTTAATTCCGATCACCATGCCGACGCGCTGTACGTGTGCATTCTCCGT
Organism: uncultured Acidobacteriaceae bacterium; assembly: GCA_963819035.1. Lineage (GTDB taxonomy): Bacteria > Acidobacteriota > Terriglobia > Terriglobales > Acidobacteriaceae > Sulfotelmatobacter. The sequence goes on from CAWFUU010000014.1 coordinate 129,130, forward strand.
TTTAAGGTGCACTGCCGCGGCCACTAGCGCCGAAGCGACAAAAACTGTTGCAAATCCGAGTCTTGTCATGTTCTCTTGCCGAGTCCTTACTGCGTTAATTCTCGCCATTGCTCGGGAAATCCGGCGGTCAATCCCCATTTGCCCACTTCGAAGTTCTTGAAGCCTACGTTTAGCGCCGGCGATTCAGGGCGCACGCGGAAATCATGTTTTTCTGGGTCGACAAATAGTGGATCAGCAAAAACCGAGTGCTGGTCAAAACCTAACTTCTGCCACTCCTCCAGGTTGTAGCGTTTCGGGTTGCGTTTTCCATCTTCAGATCGTAGTTGGTCCACTACCGCCTGGAACTCTCCACCGGCACAATAGAAACAGTTGTTATCGATCTTTTCGAGCCAAGGTCCAACTGCCGGAGGTGCGATGATCGAGTAAAACATCTGCGGCCACCACGGCCATCCATCAGGCCATTTGGCGCTGCCGGGATCCATGACGGTGATGTTGCAAAAGTACTGGTCATGGTTATAGTTGTTTCCAACGTGAAAGCAGGGGGCCCCCTTCGATAGGTACCAGATGTTGTTGTACACCTTCCGATACGCTCCCTCGCGCAGCTTCATACTGACCCCACCCACCGAGATGTTGTTGTAAATCTCGTAGTTCGTAGCACCGTCATCCAAATCGAGCCCCCACCCCGACTTTTCATTGAAGAAATTGTTGCGAACGATCACAGGTTCCATCGCATCGACGAGAGCTTCCCACAGATCAAGGCTGCGGTCGGCGGTGTATGGTCCGTGGGATTGGGCTAAAGCCCAACCGCGATCGCGACCCCATGCGTTGAAGGGACCGTGGTCACTGGTCTCGCGCACGGTGTCGTGAGTCTGGTTATATTCGATGACGTGCCCGCCCCAAGTACCGTCGCCGATACAGATGGCCGCCCGGGGCATGTTGTACATCAGGTTGTGGTTAATCGTGATTCGCTTGGCACGGGAGATGTAAACGCCCGCAATCTGCTTTCCGTAAAAACCACAATCATGAATCAAGTTGTTAGTCGCTTGGCATTCGTAAGGAAAAGCACGCTGTGTACCGTTCGTTTTCTCCAGGTCGCCCACAAAGCAGATCGCACTATCGCCTGTCTCGGTGAATTTGCATCCGACCACCGAGAATTCGCGGTTGCAGTTGTTGACGAAAACGGCGTTACCTCCGACGGCATCAAACCAGCAAGCCTCAATTGAGCAGTTGCGGGTGCCTTCGGCGAAGACTGAGCCACCGCGGTGAATTGCCCAATCGCTCAGCGACGGGACATCATAGGCTTTCAGGTAAGTCGTAGCGGTGTGTGCAATACGGAAACCATGCAGAGACACGTATTCCACAGGATCGTGCTGTGTCCCGGCAAAGTGTATCGCCTGCTCGAGAACGGGTACTTCCACAAGTGCACTGCGCAAATCGGTGCCCGGTTCGGGATAGTAAAAGAGGGCGCTTTTCTGCTTGTCTAGGAACCACTCGCCTGGCGCGTCCAGTTCCTCAAATACATTGTCGACGAAGAATCGGGAGCGTTCATTAAGAATCGCGGGATTACGGCTCCACTTAGCACCGAGTTGTTGGCCGCCATCGCCAAACCAGATCGAATCCGTGCTGAAGTCTATGCCCTTGATCTGCCATTGCAAGTTTCCCCAGTATGCAGCCTGAAAAATGTGAATCTCCGCCTCGCGTGGATTCGCCCACCTTTGTTTTGTGAACGTGGCGGGGTCGAATCGTATTCCCTTGGGGGCTTGAGTAGAAAATGTCATGTCGTCGTCCGGGTTTGCGTTGGGGTTCACAGCACCGGCGGGGAGCGGACCCGCCGCGTTAACATATCCCGACTTCCCGGGGCTTGAGGGATCGTAATTCGGATATCGGGCGCGAATCTGTCGTTTACCGTTGATAAAGAGCTGCGTGAACTCCATTCCTGATGGAACTGAGGCCATCATGATGCCGTTCTTATACGGGCGCCATGTGCATTCGAGCTTCCGCCCGCCACTGACTGTCACGTGTTCCCCGGGATATGCGGCATAAATGATCGGCGCCTCCTTGCTGCCGGAATCCTCCCGCACAAAAGTAACGGTACTCTTCAGGTAGTAGGTGCCTTCCCTGACCAGAACTCTGACAGGAGAGGTGCCTTCTCGTGATTGTCGAACCGCCTCTTGCGCGCGATGAAGAGTTGCGAACGGCAGTTTTTTGGTCCCAGGGTTCTTGTCACTCCCGGAAGAAGAAACATAGACAGTTGCGGCTTCGCCTAGCTCTGGCGCAGCCGCAGCTTTCAGAAGTTCGCCTTGGCTGTAAACACCTGCTAGAGTCGCGCTGGCACTGAGTTTCAAAAATTCTCGGCGTTTCATTCGAGTGCAATGGACGGACCAAATTCTACAATGATTACTTCGGAAGTCAAGCAGTAGGACCAAGATCTTGCATGCACTTAATTACCGGTGCTCAAAGGCCGACGCATGCGTAAGTCATGCGCCTAGCGCGAGTGGATCATCCACTGCGGCGCACCCCAGGGTCGAGCATGCGCGGACGAATCCCGCATTCTGCCTCGGCGTCGCCCAAAGCTCTATGACATTCCTAAGCAGCGTTACTTGGTTGTCGAGGTCAGGAGTACTTTGATGTCTGTAATGTGATCCAGCATTTGGCGACGGGCTTCTTCCGAATTCCGACTCTGAATGGCTGCATAGATTCGCTTGTGAAAAGTCAGCGGCCGCTCGAGGGGCACGCGCTTGGAAAAGTGCGACATGCTGGTCAGCAAGTTCCGATGGAGCACCTTAAACAATAGATGACAGATACGATTGCCGCTAGCGCGAAAAATGCATTCATGGAATGCGAGGTCCGCATCCAACCTCTCTTGGTCCGTCCGGCAATGCTCCATCGCTACGATCGCCTTTCGGAGTCCGATCAAGTCCTCAGCGGTGGCACGCTGAGCCGCCCGGGCCGCGAGTTCCGGCTCAACGATCATCCGGGTTTCAAACAGTTCATGATGGGAGAGGTCGTCTAAGAGGACGAGAAAATCAAGCGGTTCTTTGAGGGTCGATTCGGCGCTGGCGCTCAAATACGTCCCATCGCCCACCCTCTGCGTCAGAACACCCATGATCTCGAGCACTTTTAGGGCCTGACGCAGTGAAGCCCGGTTTACGCCAAACTCTTTCGCCAGTTCACGTTCGGGAGGAAACTTTCCACCTGGAGCAATCGTTCCATTCGAGATAAGACGTTTGATCTTCTCGAGTATCTTGGTTGTAATCCGGGTGTCAGCCGGTGCCTTGCGGCGAGTCTTTACTGGAGTTGCCATATGCGCGACAACGGGTCGACTGACCCGCAAAAAGCTTAACACGGCACAGCTCTTCACGTCCCCCGAATGGTCAGACGCGCAGGGTAGAGTCCCTTCGCGACGCCAAGGCCGCCACCGGAGGCCGACGGTAGGAAAACACACCTCAAGCACCGCGACAACCGCGGGAACTGACGAGAGAGTCTGACGAGAAGAGCTTTTTCTAAATCGGCTAGTAGTTCCATTGTTTGTTGCGCACGGGGCCTAAGAGTTTCTGTACTTCTAACACAAGTTCTTGGTCGACCGGCTCCCGGTGCCATTCAACATTGCGTCGCACAGATTCGGGATTTGCAGAGCTGAAAAGAGTAGTAGGAATGCTGGGGTTCTGGCTGGCAAATTGAAGGGCTAGCTTCGCGATGGAACTACCTCGGCTTCGACAGAAGTCGGCCGCTGATTTGAAAGTGGCTCGGTCTTGCGGACTTGCAGGATGCCAATCTGCGGGGCCACGGTCTGTCAACAAGGCGCTCCCGAATGGAGAACCGTTGATGATTCCAATCCCCTTCGCCTCAGCAATGGGCAGCAATTCCGTAATTCGCGTATCACTGAGGCAGTAGTGATTGTGGACCAGGCCTGCGTCCACATCGAGGGAAGAGAAGATTCTCATCCAAAGATCTATTGGATAAATTCCGAAGCTGACGCCCCCTATGCACCCTTCCCGTTTCAACTGCAACAACGACTCATAGCCTTCGGTGAGTGCCCACTCAGTGTGCTTACGCCCCTGGTATTCGATATCGTGGATGTGAATCAGATCGAAATAGTCAGTTCCCAAGCGTCGAGCACTCTCTTCAATCGACTTGCGAATCCGGGCCCGTGAATAGTCAAGTGTGTCTTCGCCGTAAGTACCGGGCTTGGTATACTTGCCTACTTTCGTCGAGAGATAATACAGATCGCGCCTGACGCCACGTAACGCCTTTCCGAGAACCATCTCAGAGACTGTGCCAGCGTATGCCGGCGCCACGTCGAAGTAGTTGATCCCGTACTCAAGTGCTACATGCACTGCCTTGATGGCCTCTCCTTCATCGACAGGCCGGAAAACGCCACCAAGAGATGAGGCTCCGAAACTCAGCCGGGAGACATTCATCCCGGTCCGTCCAAGGGTATTGCGTTCCATAAAGAGCTCGCGCCTTGATATCCGGATTCAGCGCACCATTACGAGTCATTGGCAACATGAGGCCGAGCATTTGTTTCACGACGGCACCGCTGGCACTCCACGCCCATCGTGCTGAGTGTCCCGGAAACGGCGAGCCCACTTTGGAGATCAAATTGGTTTTGCCCGCTACCCATCGATATCTCGAACTTCCACGATCGCTTTCATCATCTCAGCTTTTTCGGAGAGGGCCTTTAACCGAATTGGCACTTGGTCGAGACTTAGCCGATCAGTAATCCAGGGCTCGGTATTAATCTTTCCTTCCTCAAGCATGCGGATAATAGGTGGGAACTCCCCGCAACTGTTTCGGCTTCCATAAATCGTGATTTCGCGGCGATGGAGGAGCGCGTCATCAATGCGTACTGGATCACGCGTCAAACCCACGAAAACAAGGCGCCCACCAGGAGCTACATGATTCAGGCTATCCGCCATGACCCTCGCACTGCCCGTAGCATCCAATACCACGTCTGTTAGTCGTCGATCAGGCGCAGGTAAGGCTTCGATGCCCAGTTTGTGTGCAAAGTGTCTGCGCCAGTCGTTGATTTCTATGACTGCTACTTTCGCACCGATGGCGGCAGCGAACTGACACACCGCTAGCCCTATGGGGCCGGCACCGACCACTAGCACCTCTTCACCCGCCTGTAATTGGCTCCTATTTACGGCATGAGCTCCAATTCCCAATGTCTCGACAAGAGCCAGCTGATCAAGCGAAAGCCGCTCTGATTTGTGCAGTAGCTCAATCGGAACTCCCAAGAAGCCTTGCATGCCGCCATCGACATGTATACCGATCACCCGAATCTGTTCGCAGCAGTTCGTTCTTCCCACTTTGCAAGTGCGGCATTGCCCGCAACTCACGTAAGGTTCGATGGCGCATCGATCACCCGGGCGGAGTCCTTGCGTATTCTCGGGCACCGCCACTATTTCGCCCGCAAGCTCATGTCCTAAGACACGTGGATATGTGTATATGGGATGGCTTCCAGCAAGTGCGTGAAAATCGCTTCCGCAAACCCCGACTCTATGAACTCGAACCAGGGCTTGTCCACTGGAGGGCACGGGGCGCGGGACGTCGAGATCGACAAGGTCGCCTGGGGCATTCAGCAGGATTCTCCTCATAAATGATTCCTTGGAGTGCAACTCGGCGGAGAGTTACGCCGTATTGGTCCAGCCATACAACGAGGCGGATTGTAGAACACCATCCATCGCGGGTCAAGCGGTATTGGTTTGCTCACGTCGGAGATTCGCGAGCTTTCTTAGCAGAGCTTAAGGTTCAAACGGTTCGAGATGGATCGTTCGAATTCGGAAATCCTTGACATTCTGAATTCTTCAGTGGTAAATTGCGCGATCTAAATTGGCCCAGCCAACTTCCGTGTCAACGTTGCGCTGTGCGACTAATGGGACTGGTGACCGCAATGTGCGACCCAAGATTTGGGCAATGGTTCAGGCCGTGATCGCCAAGAATATAACAACGAATTTCTACGAGCGGCATATCGTCCTTGCGCTCCAGGGCGGAAAATGAAAATCAAAGGAGAGAATGTAAGAGCGGAAAGGCACGAATGAGCTACGCTACACAGCCTACCCTTACAATCCCTGCACTCGACGTCGCCATTATTCTGCTGTATATGTGCGGCATATTGACCGTTGGCCTGCTCTCTGTGCGCCGGATCAAAATCACGGGCAACGTGTTTTTTCTCGCCGGACGATCGCTCTCGTGGCCATTCGTCGGTGCGGCGTTGTTCGCATCCAACATTTCGACCATTCATCTGGTTGGACTTACGGCATCTGGTTACAATGAAGGCCTTGTTTGGGGAAACTTCGAATGGATGGCATCGTACACTCTCATTTTGCTATCACTCGTGTTCGCTCCATTCTATTTTCGAACTCGCATTGCGACGTTGCCGGAATTTCTAGAGCGCCGGTACAGTCCCGCGTCTCGCTCGTTCTTGGCCTTCATGGCAATTGTCGCGGCTGTGTTTATCCACATAGGGATGAGCCTGTACGCTGGGGCAGCAGTTTTTCAGCGCTTTTTTGGCATCAACGTAGTGACCTCGATCGTGATTATTTCCACGATTGTTGGGATTTACACCGTGCTCGGAGGTCTACGAGCCGTGGTCATCACCGAGACGGTCAATACAGCAATCCTAATACTGGGAGCGCTATTGATTTTGGGGTTTTCTCTTGCTGCATTGCCGGGTCATGGGATCCATTCATTGCAGGAGTTTAGGGCCGCGGCTAAGCCGGAACAATTATCTATGCTGCACACGCACGACTCGGCAGGCCTGAGCTGGTATGCCGTGCTGCTTGGGTATCCGATCCTCGGCATATGGTATTGGTGTACCGACCAAACTATTGTTCAAAGAGTCTTAGGAGCGCGTAGCTCAGAGGATGCTCAATTGGGCCCTCTGTTTGCCGGGTTTCTCAAGATCTTGCCTGTATTTTTGCTTGTGCTGCCTGGCGTCATTGCATATGTATTGTTTCATAACATAATTGGAAGCTCGAGTAACCAAACGCTGCCGGTGCTGATTGAGCAATTGATCCCTACAGGGGTGCGGGGTGTGATCACTGCCGCAGTCTTGGCGGCTTTGATGAGCGCAGTCGCCGCCGCTCTCAATAGCATTGGAACCCTTGTAGCCGTTGACATAGTGGCGCGACTACGACCCAGAACTTCCGACCGTGCACAGGTGACAATTGGCCGCATCAGCTCAGTTGTTGTCATGCTCCTTGCTATGGCCTGGTCAACCCAGGGCGGCCGATATTCGAGCATCTTTGAAGCGATTAATGCCATTGCGGCCGATTTGGCACCTCCGATCACGGTCGTGTTTCTCTGGGGCGTGCTGTGGCGCCGAGGCACCAAGCAAGCCTCGCTTTATACGCTGATTGCGGGCTTCACCTTGGGAGTAATTGCTTTCATCTTGGACCTTCCAACGTTCGGCACGGAGAAGATAGTTACTCGCCGGTGGGGCATTCCTTTCATGATGCAGGCTTGGTGGATGTTTTGCATTTGCAGCGTTGTTTATGTCGCGATTAGTCTGCTTACGCCTCCTCCCGCGCCAGAATCTGTGGATGGTCTCACTTGGAGTCATCCGTTGGCTGCGCTCACGCAGGAACAATTCAAGGGGCTGAGAGATCCGCGGTTGATTGCGGCAGTCCTCGCGGTTGCCGTCGGCATTCTGTACTACATCTTCCGCTGAGGGTTCGATCACGAGCCGAGGCTTGTGCTGCGATGAAGATTGACACGCATCAGCATTTTTGGAAGTACAACAACAAGGATTATGTATGGATGTCCCCGGCGATGGACAAACTCCGCCGGGATCATTTGCCCAAGGACTTGATGCCGCTACTGAAAACCGCAGGGATCGGCGGCACGATTGCAGTTCAGGCGCGGCAAACCCTCGAGGAGAGTAGCTGGCTATTGCAGTTAGCTGAAGAGTACTCATTCATTCGAGGTGTTGTAGGTTGGGTCGATCTCTCCTCAAAGCGCGTCGCCGAGCAGCTAGAGCGGTTTTCTCAGCACAGGAAATTTCGCGGTGTTAGACACGTTGTCCATGATGAACCGGACGACGAGTTCATGTTGCAGAGGAGCTTTTTGGGCGGGCTGAGCCAACTGGAAAGGCTCGGGCTGACCTACGACCTTCTGCTTTTTCCGCGACATCTTCGGATAGCATGCGAAGTAGTTAGCCGTTTTCCAAACCAGCCCTTCGTTCTCGATCACATCGCCAAACCAGCGGTGCAAAGCGGAACGATGGAACCGTGGACAAAAGACCTCAAGGAGTTAGCGCTGTTCCCAAATGTCTTCTGCAAAATCTCCGGGCTGGTAACCGAGGCGGGGTGGGACCAATGGCAGGCCAAGGATTTTGAGCCGTATATCGACGTTGTCTTGAATTCATTTGGGGCGCACCGGCTCATGATCGGCTCAGATTGGCCGGTGTGCACTTTGGCCGCTGACTACAAGTCGGTGATCGAATTGGAAAGCGGCTACATCAGTCGACTTTCTAGCTATGAACAAAATGCAATCTTGGAAAAGAACCCGCTGGAGTTTTATTCCATTCAGCATTGAGCGAGCAGTCGTACTCGACTGCAAAGCCATTTCAGAAGTGGTTCGTCCACTGTTCCTTCACTTTTGTAGCAGGAAAGGTCCGGTAATGAAACGAAGAATGTTTTGGTTAGCCTGCCTCCTGATTTGCATGTCAGAGTTGGTATGCGCGCAGACCTCCGGCCTGGTGGCGGCGTGGTCCTTCGACGAGAGCAGCGGACCGATTGCGCATGATTCGGTCAGCGGCGCGAGTGACACCGTCACAGGATTGTTCAAACATGTGAAGGGCGTTTCCGGCCAAGGATTGCAGTTCGATGGAGAAACCACTGTCCTCATTCGTGATCATAAGGCCGCGCCCAAAATCGATTCCGGGCTTACTGTAGAAGCATGGATAGCGGTCAATACCTACCCTTGGAATTGGGTTCCAATCGTTGAGCACCGCAGGGAGGAACAAGCCGGCTACTCCTTTGGAGTCGATTCTTTTGGCCACTTCGGGTTAAAGCTTGCCGTCGGAGGGATGTGGTGGTCGCTGGTATCGGACTCTCAGCTTCCCCTAAAGAAATGGTCGCACATTGCAGGCAGCTACGATCCGAAAAGGGGAATAGCGATTTATCTCAACGGAGCTCTGGTCGGGGAAATATCTCTGCAAGGCGCGCTCGTTTTTGCCGAACGCGAGGATCTGGTGATTGGCCGTGTCCAGGAACCGATTCTTCCTGCGCAATGGATCCATCCAAAAATCCCGGTTCGTTATTCATTCGACGGAATCCTTAACGATTTGCGTATTTACGACCGCGGTCTGCCTGCCGACGAGATTGCAAAAGCATACTCCGAGGTTCACACCCCGGGCGGAGACGTGCTGCCGTGGCCGGTTCTACCATCTGGGCCCCCCGGACCTGGCCGTTTCGGCGCGTTCTACACGACTTTAAAGTATGACGATTTATGGGATGAGCCGCGCCGCGTCGCGACGGACTCCGATGTCGTTGTGCGCTTCGATCTGTCGCCGATTCGTATGGTGTTCTGGCAAGGCACAAACTATGGCGGAGATTGGGTAAGCGAAAACAATAAATGGTATACCGATGAATTTCTCGAAACAGGCGGCAAGGTCGACTGCCCGGGAGGCGAAGACTGTGAGCCTATGTCGGACAAGCAGAACCGTTATTCGCACGTTCGCATTCTCGAAAGCACGGACGCGCGAGCTGTGGTTCACTGGCGATACGGACTCTGCGAAGTCGTAAATTACGCCTGCGCGAATCCTGATCCGGTTAGCGGCTGGACCGACTGGGCCGACGAATACTTCACGATATATCCCGATGGTGTAGCGGTTCGGAAGCAGGTTCTGTGGACCTCAAACTTCAAGAACTGGCACGAATTTCAGGAGACGATTGTCATCAACGGCCCAGGCACGCGGCCTGAAGATAACATTCAACCCGAAGCTCTTACGATCGCCAATATGAAAGGCGAAACCGCTTCATATTCTTGGGAAAAGGGGCCTCCGCCGAAGAACCTCGACCGGATGGAAAATCCAAACATTCAAGTGGTGAATCTGAGGGCCAAGTGGAAACCCTTTCAGATCGTTTCGCCAGTGAATTCGTCGATGAAAGCGTACACCGGTGAGCCAACTTACTCGATGTTCGAATGGTGGAACCACTGGCCAGTTGCTCAGGTGCGATCAAGCGGCATTTCAGCAGTCGCACCCGACCGAGCGTCTCATTCGTCCTTGTCCCACATTTATTGGGATCCCTACGCGCAAACCGCGGATTCCATGACAAAGATCTTGTTGCATGGAATGACGACGAAATCTGGAACGGACCTCATCCCCTTAGCCAAATCCTGGCTTTCGCCGCCGGCACTGGAACTCGGTGGGGCGGGGTTTGAGAGCGAGGGATACGATCCAACACAGCGTGCATTCGTTGTCGTTCGCAGGTCTGACTCGACGCTTGCCAAACTTCAAATTCTGCTCAGGGCAAATTCCGACTCGCCACTTATACATCCGGCGTTCGTGGTCAGGAACTGGGGCGATTCGGAACCGAAACTATTTATTGACGGAAAACTGACACCGCGGGGAACACAATTTCGCTACGGTTTCGTCCCCCACATTGAGAGCACAGATCTCATCGTATGGTTAGCGATGGAATCGGCCAACAAAACCAGCATCGAGCTCGTAGCAGCGAAATAACGGGGGTCGCGAATAAATTTTCGGCAATCAGACCTTGACACTCGAGGTGGCCGCGACTACGATCGGGATCCGAATAATGGTTGGACCAATTTATTTGATTAAGAACCTGCTTCACTGCTAACTCGAGGAGCTTATAAATGAGTTTCACACGGCGAAGTCTTTTGACGGCCAGTGCTTTCGCGGCGGGATCCTTGCTCGCGAATTCTCCGCTCTCTCTTGCCCCAAATGCAGCTGCGAAGAAGACTGATCCAATGAAGAATTCGCGTGCCTTTCAGCCGAATTGGATTTCGCTCAGGCAGTTGCCGTCACCGCAATGGCTACGCGACGGCAAATTTGGAATTTACACGCATTGGGGCGTTTATTCAGTCCACGGAGTCGGAAAGAACGTCACCTGGTATGCCAACAAGGTTTATTGGCAACCCGACTCCGCGGAGAGGAAGCATTGGGAGGAAACCTACGGTCCCGTTGATAAATTCGGCTACAAGGATCTGATACCCAGATTCACCGCTGAAAAATTCGATGCCGACGAATGGGCGGAATTGTTCAAGAGCGCAGGTGCACGTTTTGCCGGCCCGGTGTGCGAGCACCACGATGGGTTCTCGATGTGGAATACAAAATACTCGGAATGGAATGCCGCCAAGATGGGTCCCAAGAGAGATGTCGTAGGCGAACTGGAAAAGTCGGTTAAGCGCCAGGGCATGAAGTTTGTCACCGCGTTTCATCATGCGGAGAACTGGTTTTATTTTCCTACGAATGATAAACGCCTGGACAGCGCCGATTCCAAGAATTCCGGTTTATATGGCTTCATTCACGACCCTTATGCCCTGCCAACGAAAGAATTCCTCGACCGTTGGCAGGGCAAGATTATCGAGGTCATCGACAACTACGATCCCGACCTTATCTGGTTTGATTTCGGTCTTGAGCTGGTCCATGAAACCTACAAAGAGAACGTACTAGCCTACTACTACAATAAGGCAGCCGAACGAAAGAAGGATGTGGTTGTTACCTACAAGAAGCATAACCTGGTCCCGATGGTGGGCATTCTCGATTTGGAGCTTGGTCAGGAACGCGAGTTGACCTACAACGACTGGATTACCGACTCCACTGTCGATAGCCAGGGAGCTTGGGCGTATTGCCCCGAGGCTGGCTTCAAGTCTACGGACAATCTGGTGGACAACCTTGTTGATCGAGTCAGCAAGAACGGTTACCTGCTGTTAAATGTCGGACCAAAGCCTGACGGAACAATCCCGGACGAGGCCAAGGATCGTCTGCACGGAATAGGCCAGTGGCTGCGGGTCAATGGCGAGGCGATTTACGGAACTACTCCATGGTTGATTGCCGCAGAAGGGCCGACTCAGCTGGAAAAAATCGGATCGTTCAACGAGAGCAGCGACCTGAAGTTCACGGCCCAGGATATCCGCTTCACCACAAAACCCGACGCGCTCTACGCCATCGTTCTCGATTGGCCTGGAGAAAAAGCTGTGATCAAGAGTCTCGCGCCCAGAGGGCGAACGTGGGCAGGTTTGTATCCGAACGAAATCGTCTCCATCACCATGCTGGGCGATGGGAAGAATCTCGCGTGGCAATTGACTAAGGATGGATTGGTGGTGGAGACTCCGAAGACCAAACCTTGCGATTACGCCTTCACGTTCAAAATCACCCGCAAAAGTCCGGTGTGATTTTGGCACCGCCCCATGAAAATAAGATGCGGTTCCCGACAGATCTCTGCTTCGGGCCATAAACCCTTTAGAGGAGCGAAAGCTCGAATGGTCCCCGTAAAACAGTCAGGAAGAGCGGTGTGGGCAGTGTCTTGAGCGCCGCGGTGAAATGTGGGTGCAATCTGCGTGCAATAATATTTCCCGTGGCTTACTCTTGGCGCCAAAGCTGGCGATCAGCGCCGTGGATTGTCGAACAGTTATCTTTGAACTGGAGGTTGTCACGGCTGAGGCCGCGCGGCAGGTTGACTAACCGTCGTGGATCGCGGCACCCCACCTCTCTTCTCGCGAAGGAAATACGGCCCCTAGATTTGCGTGCCGTTTCCGTGCCGTTCCCACTGCTTTACATCGAAAACAAGGTAAAACGTGCCATCTGCTGCCGTCTAAGTTGTAGTAAGTACGTTGTCACGCGGATTCGAGTCCTGCCTGAGGAGCCATTTCTTCAATGGCAAGCCTCCGTGATCCGCTAATCCCCGGACAGAGCCACGATCTTGTTGTGCGTGAGACGCTGGATCCGTTCCCACGTCACCGTAGATATTCCTCGTTATGCGGAGGTCCGAATGCTGTGTGAGCTGCTTGCAAAAGGCTGCGCTCTACGTGGGCGAATAACCAGTGCGGCTGCTGCACATTCCTAGCGCTCCGATCTTCGCCATCCGGATCTGTCGGGTCACCACAGCGGAAAGGGCACCTGGTAAGGATCGAAATCGACACGGCGAGGTGTCCCGAAATCCCCGCAGAAGGTTCGGGCACTCGGACACACCCTGAACCCCTCGGCGAGCCAAATCCCCGCTAAATCGACTGTTGAAAGTTACCCTAAGTGAGAAATTCCATTGGAAACTATTCCTCGCACCACTAGTTTGAGAGCCGACCCAAAGCGTCGTTGGTATCGAGTCAATCTTCGTACTAGCGCATCTGCTCGATGCAGCGCTTGCACGAGCTAAGAACCCGCTCGCGTTTGTGATCTTGCGTTCCACGCAGTTGAAGATTAGTCCACAACACCCGACCCGGCTTTCCAACTTTTAGCCCTACGTCCCTCAGGAACGGCTTCGTGCCGTTCGAATGACTTCGGTCTCCTATCAGATTGCGCTCCGAGGGGCGCTGGTCACGCCCATTGTGTCAAGCCAAGCGGCGTAAAATCGAGATTAGAGGAAAAACCGTGCAAGTAGTAGCAGGAGTCGATCTCGGCGGGACTGCAATCAACTATACGTTGGTGAACCGGGAAGAACAGTTTCTGATCGAGGCGTTATGCGAGCATCCGGCACTCTCGAAGCAAGGACCAGAAATCTGCCTCCAGCAGATCGCAGATGGTCTCAAGATCGCCACCGACTTGGCGGGTGTTGCGCTTGGGGACGTAGTCGCCGTCGGCCTCGACACTCCGGGGCCGGCCAGTGCCGCAGGCCAGCTCAGTGCGCGAGGTTCAACCAATTTTGTGCACCCCAAGTGGGCGGGATTCGATATCCGCGAGGGTCTGGCGCACAAGCTCGGCCTGCCCGTGTCCTACTTGAATGATGCCAATGCAGCCGCGCTCTGGGGACACTATTCGATATTCGGAGCCAAAAGCCGCGAAACATCGGTTTCCGATGTCGTCGGTACGGGCAACGGCGGAGGCATCATCCTCGACGGTAGCGTCGTGAAGGGCAAAAACGGATTCGGAGGAGAACTCGGCCACGTGCTAATTCCGTACCAAAGCATCGTCGGCATTGGCGGGATCAAGCCACACTGCAATTGTGGACGAATCGGCGACCTCGAGTCGCTCTGCTCTCTAACCGCGATCGAAAAGACTCTCCTGCCGTATTATCTGCAGCAATATCCGAGCCATGAGTTGGCCAAGCTGGAATCGCATCAGGCGGCCAAACTCGTTCGCGGCCTCGCGGATCAAGGCGATCCCATGAGCAAAGAGATTTTCCGCGTTCAGGCCCATGCCCTGGGACTCTTTTTCGACGAAATGGTGAATACCTTCGACCCGGATGCCTTGATCATCGGTGGCGGTGTCCTCGAAACCAGCCTTGAATTCCAGCGCTGGTTCCTAGCAGAAATCCGCGTCGGGATGCCGACCCAGCGGGCCGAGCAGGCCAACATTCCCATCCACGTCATGCCGAATGGCGACACCGCCGGGGCACGAGGCGCGGCCTTAGAAGCCTTGAAACTTGCGAGGCAAAGCGGTCTCGCATAATCGGCGGCAGGCTTCCGACACTCAAGCTGATTACCCATTCCCGAATTGTCCGACATGGTCGCTTGTATCAGGGCGCTCGAATCACGCATCGTGAGCCAGCCACTGAAGCAGGGCTGGCGGGCACCTTTTTGCTGTGTCGCGCAACGCTCGCCCGAGATTCTGAGGTTTCTCCAGGACCCAATCTTCAGTGTCCCTGCCACGGGCGTCACAATAGCCCGATCCACTCTTTCCGAGGTAAGGCGCTGCATCACTTCCTCGGCTGTCTCATCCAATCCAGCATGGGCAACGGATTGGCGGTTTCGGTTCTTGATCTTGTGGGCATGCGGACGGGGGAGTCCGCCGGTAGCGCAATCGCCCGTTCGGTGGACCTGGCACAACACGTAGAACAGTGGGGATACAAGCGCTACTGGCTGGCGGAACATCACTCCATTTCTGGATTGGCTTGCTCCGCAACGCCGGTGCTGATCGGCCATGTGGCAGGTGCGACTAAGACGATTCGGGTCGGCAGTGGTGGAATGATGCTGCCGAACCATGCACCTCTCGTGGTGGCGGAACAGTTTGGGACCCTTGAAGCTCTGTATCCGGGACGCATCGATTTGGGACTGGGTCGCGCTCCGGGCGGCGACTTTCAAACGATGCGGGCGCTGCGGAGGGATACGCATCAGAGCGGGGATGATTTTCCTGCTCTCTTAGATGAGCTCCGGGGGTACTTGAGGCCCGAGAGGCCGGGGCAAGCGGTCAAGGCGATTCCCGGACAGGGGAGCAATGTGCCCATGACATTGCTGGGCTCGAGTGGCGTCAGCGCACAACTAGCAGGAACGCTCGGACTGCCCTTTGCATTGCAGCGCACTTTGCTCCCGAGTTCTTGAACGCAGCGGCTCGTCTCTACCGAGAACACTTCCGGTCAAGCGAAGTGCTGGGGAAGCCCTACTTGATGGTGGCGGTGCAGGTGATTGCGGCGGAGTCGGAAGCAGCAGCTCGGCGGTTGTTCACGACGCCACAGCAGCGCTTCCTGCGCTTGATACGCAACCAACCAGTGGAGTTGTTGCCGCCGGTGGATTCCATGGAGGAGCTGTGGCAGGGCTATCGGGAGCGAGCAGCGGTCGAGGGCAGGTTGCGTGAAGCGATTGTTGGATCGAATGCAACGGTTAAGGCGGGTCTGGAAAAATTGGTGAGTGAAACTGCAGCCGACGAGGTGATCGTCGTGACTGATACCTATGAGCATGCCGATCGCCTGCATTCGTACGAGCTGGTAGCCGACATTGCCACGATGATCGAGGTGAACCCAACTGTGGCTGTTGGAGCTTGAGGACTGGCCGGACGTCGAGCATTTTCACAATGGCGCTCAACGCGACGATTATGCCTGGCGTACATGATTCAAGCGATGAATAGGCTAGTCTTGCTAACGTCTCAAAGCCTTTATTCACCAGCCGGCTGGTGAGCGAATGGCGGAGATTTTCGCTTGGTGGAGATGGCCGTCCTGTTGAGCCGCCTTTATAGTGGGAGAATGACGCCGCGCGACAGTGAAGACCTTTCCGGGACCAAGCCGCCTGTCAGAATCGCGGTGGACATGGACGAGGTGATTGCCGACTACTTCGGCGAACAGGTTGCCCGCTATGAGTCATGGAGCGGCGCAGCAGTCGATATCTCGGCGACCGAAGGAAAGAGGTTGCGGGAGTGCGTGCCGCCTGAGCACCGGGAGTTTGTTAGCAGGCTTCCGCGCACGCCGGGGTTCTTCGCCAATCTCAAGATGATCGAGGGAAGCCGCGATGCACTTGAGGTACTGTCGCAATATAGCCAAATCTATATTGTCAGTGCGGCGACAGAGTACCCCAACTCATTGTGCGAGAAATTCGACTGGCTGGCCGCGAACTTTCCGTTTATCGATTGGCGGCAGATCGTGCTTTGCGGCGATAAGTCCATCATTCGCGCCGAATACATGATCGACGACAACATCTACCACCTGCGTCGATTTGAAGGCGAGAAGATCCTCTTCGACTCACCGCACAACCGCAAGGTGCCGGACGCGGTGCACCGCGTTCATAATTGGGACGAGGTGCTGTCCTTCTTCCGTGCCCAGGGCGTGCTCCCCTCCAGCTAGAATTGATTCAAGAATCGGACTCTCCAAGGCCACTGTCTAGGTCATCCACGTTGGCAGGAGGTGCGGGGAGCACCAGGCGTTGGTGATCGGAAACTTGCTTCTCGGGTTGCTGGCGGCGAAGGTGCCGCACGGGTGAGATTCGCGCTGCGAAGACGCCGAGAATCAGCAAATGTGTTACTGAGCTCAATCCCCGGACCAAGGTCTGCAGGACGTCGTTAGAGAAGCGCTTGAGATATCCCGCCAGGGTTTATAGTCGGCCCAAATCCGGGTCGGTACGACAAAAATACGACAAAAGACAACGATGGCTAACGAGGGACACAGAAAATAAATGTGTCAGAGGTACTACCTCAAGGTCTGCAAAACCTTTACGCGTCGGTTCCGACTGAACCCGCTATGTGCTGATCCCAAATGGTTTACTGGGGCGACTGTGCTAACCGTGTGCTAATTCGGGAAGTTACAGGTCAGATGCGAGGCTAACTTCCGGGTGTCTCCTGACCTGGCCGGCGGGCGGTCTAGAGTAAGAAGAACCACACAAACCGTAGTTTTCAGTGTTCCATTTTAGGCGCTCGGGGATGAGGCCCTGGGCGGAGCCAAACTCAGTCAACCAGTCAACCACCAGTTCCAGACGCCTGCCGTTAGTCGAAGGACTCGTTTACAACTGAAATCTGGGAGTGCTCTTGAAAAGGAGGCTGGGGCATCGCCGGCCTTGTTAGAAAACCCTTTCAGACCCTGGTCCTTTGCACCCGCATAGACATCGGTCCTTTGCTGCGCGGATCCTGGCATTAGGAATGTGTAGTTTCCTAATGAGACTCCGCCCTGCATCTGAAGCAGCGCGGCGCGGCCCAGACTGAACACCCCTAGCTATCGCGAGCGGTTCCTTCGAGCGAAATTTTGCACCGCTGGTGTTAATAACCCCGAGCGTCGCCAAATTGTGAACCGCCCTTCGCAAATTTGGCCACCCCTTTTCTCGTAAGTGTCACGCGGCAAGGGGTTTGGACGTAAAGAAATATGCTTTCCACATTGGAACACTCCGGAGCACGTTTCATATCCGACTCCGACCATTTCGGAATTGCCGCTCTTCGTATTCGGAGTACTTGCCGCGCGGCATGACCTTGGAGGTTGTGGTGGTGGAGATCGTCAGAGGTTGACAGGATGCCAGTCACTCGGTGGAACGCGCCCCCCGAATGGAGGACGATTCGCCCACCACTACTACGGTGACATTACAAACGGCGCCAGCGATTGACGCCCGGATGACTTGGGCCTAACATTCCTCCGAAATGGCGACGTCGCCACATTTGGTCGGACACAAGCTGAGCCACTACCTCATCCTGCAACAGCTTGGCGCAGGTGGGATGGGTATTGTCTACCTCGCCCAGGATGAGCGTCTTGACCGTAAGGTTGCTCTGAAAATCTTGCCTGCTGGAGCCCTTTCAGATGAAAACGCCCGCAAACGCTTCCGGAAGGAAGCACTGACATTGTCCAAACTTAACAATCCGAATATCGCAACGGTTTTCGACTTTGACACTCAAGACGCCATGGACTTCTTAGTGATGGAGTATGTCGAAGGGTTCACATTGACGGAAACACTTGCGAAACATGGGTTACCGGAGAAGCAAATACTCGCACTGGGTGAACAGATAGCGAAGACCTTGGAGGACGCCCACGAACACAGGATCGTGCACTGCGATCTAACGCCAGGAAACATCATGGTCACCCCTAAGGATCAAATAAAGCTTCTTGATTTCGGCCTCGCCAGGCTGCTTAGGACGACTGCGTCGGCCTCGACGGAGAGTTTTATCGAGTTGCATGGTGCCGGAACGCTCCCTTACATGGCTCCGGAGCAATTGCGTGGAGAGTTGCCCGACTTCCGCAGCGATATTTATTCTCTGGGGGCGGTACTTTATGAAATGTGTACGCGCCAGCGGATGTTCACGGATGTTGATAAACTCGGCCTCGTCAACGCGATACTCCACAATGCACCGCGACCTCCGACTGCAATCAATCCGCAGATTTCGGCAGGTTTGGAAACCATCATCCTCAAAGCTCTGGACAAGGATCCAAATCACCGCTATCAATCTGCCCGAGAGCTCTTGGTCGATCTGAGTCGGCTGAGCACAGCCGTTCCACCAGTGACAGGGGTGCGGACGGTCAACAGGACTCACCGATTAATCCTTCTTATGAGCTGTTGCGCAATTGCAATAATTGCAGGAATTTTCGCATTCGAGCACTGGCGTCCGTTGAAGCACGAGGCGAAACACCAGTCAGTGTTGATAGCTGATTTCGACAACCGTACTGGAGAACCCGTTTTCGATCAAACCGTGCCCGAACTGCTCACGACGGCTCTGGAGCAGTCCCGCTATTTGAGCGTGTTCCCGTCGATCCGGATACGTGACGCTTTGCAACGGATGGAGCGCTCAGGCACAATCCACTTGGATGAAGCTACTGGCAGAGAGATTTGCTTGCGAGAGGGGCTGCAAGCGTTGTTACAAGGGTCGCTTAGCAAAATTGGCAAGAATTACGTCCTTGTCGCTCGCGCTATGAGCCCGGATGGCGGATATTTGGTAAGTACCGAGCAGGTTGTGCCAGAGGCAGACCAAGTCCCAGAGGCGGTGGATAGTATAGCAAAGAAAATTCGGATCGGCCTTGGGGAATCGCTGACCTCTGTGACGCAAAGCTCGGTCCCGCTGGAGCAAGTTACGTCCAAGTCTTTAGAGGCGTTACGTTACTTCTCGCTTGGCAAAGTAGGCCTATACAACGGCGATTCCCAAGTGGCACGCGGATTGTTCCAGAGAGCGCTGGAATTGGATCCAACGTTCGCTATGGCTCACGAATACTTAGGCATAACCTACGTTCACCTTAACGATCCGGTGCGAGCGAAGAAGGAGCTGTTGGATGCCACCCGCTTGACGGACCGTGTCACCGAGATCGAGAAGCATAAGATTCTTGGCGACTACAGTCTGCTAGTTAGAAATTACGATGAGGCGATCGGCCACTTCCAGCTTCTCATTCGCCTTCAGCCACAAGATCCTGCTGCTTACTTGAACTTGGGAGATTGCTACGC
This sequence comes from uncultured Acidobacteriaceae bacterium, assembly GCA_963819035.1. Taxonomy (GTDB): domain Bacteria; phylum Acidobacteriota; class Terriglobia; order Terriglobales; family Acidobacteriaceae; genus Sulfotelmatobacter. The sequence continues at coordinate 148,873 of CAWFUU010000014.1, forward strand.
CGGAAAATTTCAATTTGATTCTGCCGTCTATCAAGCTGAAAAAGGCGTCAGCTTGCAATCACAATCCGGACCGAGAGACAATCTCGTCGAGATTTTCCTTCTGAAGGGCGATACAACTAGAGCACTCGCTCTTGTCCAGGAGATTCTTCGCGACGATCCGAAGGACTCTCGTGCGCGCAACTACCTTGGTAAGTTATACCTTGTAAATGGACAGCCAAATGAGGCGCGCCGCATATTTGAGAGCATGGTGCAGGCCGGGGGTGATGAAGAAGCGGAAGGGTGGGACGCGTTAGCTGACCTCGCTTTAGCTACGGGTCACTATCGCGAGGCACGCTCTGATTTGGAGGCAGGGGTTGTTGCCGATCAAAAGAGGGGGGATGTGTATTCGGAAGTTAAGAAACGAATCTTGCTCGGGACTCTGACTGGTGATCAACGATCAATCATTCGGTTTGCCGGAACATTTTCAAAGAGCGATGAGCCGGACCCGCAGCTATTACTTCTTCTAGGTGTGGCACTTGCCCGGGGGCACCAATTGCAGGATGCACAGAACATGCTTCGTACAATTGCGCGTCTGGTCCGCCAGAATCCAGTTCCGACGACGCAATCGTTTCAATTTTTGCTCACAGCAGAACTGGCGTTGGCCCGAGGCAGCCCTATGACCGCTCTACAATCGGCACAGGAGGCGGTTCACTATGAGAACTCATCTTTTGCGTTGGAAACTTTGGCTCGCTGTTACGAAGCGGCCGGTAAGTATGAAGACGCTATCCGTGAGTACGAACAAGTACTGGCGCGGCGTAACGAGCGCAGTCACAGCTATGACACTCCTGCATTCCATAAGATTGTGGAGGCCCATTATCAACTCGGAACGCTGTTCGAGATTGCTGGCCGACCAGAGAGCGCGCGCAGGTATCTTCAGGACTTCCTAAAATACTGGTCTCAACCGGATAGCAATCTTGAGATTTACGGGGACGCGGAAAGACGGCTACGCACTTTGTCCGTGTCCGTCGGCCATTGAAGTCCCACCCCAGCGATGTAGAGCGCAGACTCTGCAATACCATCCAATCCGAGATCTCTCTCGATTAATGTTTCCCTCAAAGCCATAGTACAAAAAGGAGCGAGGCCGAGCCAGGTGGAGACTAAGCAAAAAGTCTGGCAGACATGGCCGGCATCCAGCAACACAGTTCGGTAAGCGCGTGGGCTATTATATTTCCAGATCACACGCGGAAAAGCGGCAGTCATGAGGAACAGGGCAGCCGCTCTTTGGACCCATGATTGATCCGCACAATAGCGGGAGGCCTTTTTTTCGAAGTTACCCAGACTAAGCTGCTCCAGACAATGTTCCCGCGTAGCGTAATGATAGAGTCCGGGCGGAACTCCTTCTACCCGTAAGGCAAGCACATAGGTCTCGACTGGGTGACGCGCGCCCGCAGAAGGGCTCGTTTTTCTAGGCAGATCTCCTAAGATGCTCGATCGGATAGAGCCTGTGACCCCCCAAGTGTAGTAGAGAATGTTTGAGAGTGAGCTTAAAGACAGGGTTTGCACCGAAAATCTGCGGTGCGTTCTCCGAGACATCAGAACCTCAAGGAACTCCCCTTGTGCCCTCGTCGCTGTCGGAAGCTGTAGCCTGCGGACATTCTCGTAGGTCTTAAAAAACTGGGGTTGGGGTGAGTTCGCCACCAATAGTCTCAGTTTCTTCTTAAGCTCCCGACCCGTGGCACAATAGCGAACATCTTTGCTGCCAAAGTGAAAAAATCCAGCACTTGGGAGCCATCCAGACCATGCCTGTCTAAGTTGAAAATCTCGCTGTGCTTCAGGCGTGCCCTCCTTTATCAAGAATGTGTATTTTTCTAGCTGGCGCACAGCGGTGCGGATGCTACTCTTTGTATACTGCGCGAATCGACGAGACACTTCCTCCGCTGAGCGCCAATCCCCAAATAAATCCAGCAACCGAATTAAGAGGGGATCGGCGCTGATCGAAACCCGAGTGCGGTAGTTCTGGAAAACGAGCTGACCGCCTCGCCAAAATACAACTATGCTAGTTGCGCGTTTTAATCGAAACGGAGTCACTGTACACCGTTTGTCGCCGAAGATTGCAAGCGACATCAACTCTTTTCGTGGTCACTTTTTACGACACGTCATCATCGCATGCAAAATGGGCCAATTCCACAAGGTCATCATGGAGCAGCTGGATCTTTGCATTTAGCTTTTTTCTCAATTTGGGCCTAATCTGCTGTTCCTCTTTTTGAACAGCTTCTTGAACAGCAGCAAAAGACTTCTTGAGTCGCTCAACGTCTTCGGGCGTAAAATCACCGTGTTGCTTACCCTTAGCCATACTCCTCCTCAAAACTGTCGGTGTTGCGACAACACAGGTGGAAAACTCTAGTAGTCAGCCGTTTAGTTGTCAACACGATTACTGACCCGACACCCACGCCAACTCGGTCCGAACGACCGGAGGGGATACGGGTCCAGTGGCTTCCCGGATCGCGCAGAATCGACTTGGAAAGCGATTTTCTAAAACCATCCATAAGGCGGATCACTTTGTCGCGTTTCTGTCATAAAGAACCCTAAACCTTCGGTGGTTAGCAGGTCGTCAGATGGGGCAAATTAGGCGGGCTTGCTCGATGGCTAACCCGTTGGTGCAACGGGATTTTACCGCCATGACCGGAAGCCGCACCTTTGCGAGTCCGAAATCGAGAATCTTCAGCCGTCCGTCGCTCGTTAGTCGCAAGTTACCGGGCTTGAGGTCACGATGAACGGCCCAGTGGTCATGAGCTGCCGACAAGCCTTCTCCGAGTTGCAGGCCTAGGCGGAGGACTTCCTTTTCCGGCAGCGGCCGCGCAGCCAGTCTCTCGCTCAACGTAATCCCCGGGATGAACTCCTTCACCGGAAGTCCACGCCCCTGCCGCGTGTCGAAGTCGTGAACGGTAGCGATATTGGGATGGTTAAGCTGCGAGAGGATCCCACCTTCTCTGTGGAAATGCTTGCGGGCTGATTCGTCCATCAACGTACCAGGCCGGCGGACTTTGATGGCCACATCACGAGCTTGGTGTTCGTCACGGGATAAACTTCTCGCATGCCGCCGACGCCGATCTTCTCGACGATGCGGTAATGCGAGATGGTTTGGCCAATCATTCGAGAGATTGCAGGCTTTCGAGTCGCTTCATCTTAAGGACGCGACAACACGCTCGTCAACGAGTGACTGTTCTGCTCCGAGCGTGCCGAGCATTTGGGCTTGGGCCAACGTATTCGGAACAGTCTGTGGAAGTCGCCGCAGTCGCATTCGATGGGAGCGACTACGCGATTACTTCTGGATTCCCGGCAACATGTACCCTTGCCGGATTATGTAAGGGTTGCTCGTGAACTAGGCACGATCCCGAGAGCGTCGCGAATCGCTGGCGAGCGATAACCAGCAGAAAACGAAGAAGCCGGAGCCCCCGGCTCCGGCCCTTCAGTTGGCTGGGCAGCCGTTCAGTTAAGAGCGATCATGACTTCTTCGCCGACCTTCGATTCGCCGCTCGCTCGTTGCAGTTCCTTCTGAAGCTCCTTCTCCTGATCGGAGGTAGGGATAACGATCCCAGCGTTACCTCCGCCTCTCCAGATCTCTGATAGAAAATACTGGCCGGCCACGCGGTGGAAAACAAGCTTGGAGCCTGTTTCGCGGGCGTACTCGTGTCGGCCTATCGAGAGGGCGCCCGCGCTGGTCTTGAGGTTCTGTATCAAGACTGCAGTATCGCCCGCGGCGTTGACTCGGTAGGTGCCAGCCGGAAGCTGCGCCGACCCCACTTTGAAGGCGAACGGCACATCGGCTTTGGCAAAGGCTTGAGCGTTGGCCGTGGCGTTGAGCGTCACCGACATCACCACCAACGACAGGATCCCGATAAGGTTGCGTTTCATACGTCCTCCTTGGGCTCCTTGCAGTGGAACCCGCACTGAATTTGTCACTCAAGCTCGTCTGCGCCATCACTGGAAGCTCGCTGTGACGCATTGAGATATTGCATCCGTCGTGCCAAAGGTCAACCAGACGTAAGTCTGGCCCATTCTCCTGGCTTTGCATCAACATTACGTTTCGGCAACCCTGCCGGTATCCTCAAGAGGCGGCGAAGCGGTAGTTAAACGGCTACCCGCGAGTAACCTTTTGGCTCCGTTGCAGTCGGCGTCGATTCGACGACCCCTCTTCGACTTTCGGCTACACTGAAAAACAGGGAGAAAGCATTGATCAATCCGAGACTGCTCGCAATTTCTGGCTTCCCCAAGGAAGTGGTCAGGGTTGTGAAGGATGGCCCCCTGATTCTGGGAAGGGATCCCTCCAACCAGGTGGACGTGGGCGACCCTGCCGTTTCACGAAAGCATTGCTTGGTGAGCGAGATCTCTAGCGGTGTTTTTGAAATTGCCGATCTCGACAGTCACAATGGGACGTTCGTCAACGAAGCGCAGGTGAGCCGCAAAGTCCTCCAGCATGGAGACCGGATTCGTATCGGAAGCAGTGAGTTTGTGTTCCTCACCGGCCCTGAGGACGAGACCGCTCTGCGGAGATCGCACTCCGGCGGCCACCCGGCAAGCGCTGAGTTGAAAACGATGTCCCTCGATCGATCCGGCCTGCCCGCCGATGATTCATGGATGGGCCGAATGGCGCGCGACCTGGCTGCATTTTTCAAGATTGCGAATGTCATCAATTCCACCCGCGATGTGCAAGCCCTGCAGCGCGAGTTGCTGGCGCTGATTTGCGAAGTGATCCCGGCCGCACAAGCTGCAATCGTCCTTCAGGGGAACACGAATGATGACGCCACTCCATCCTGTACCTGGAATAGAGAGGGAGTCACACAACGTGAGATGCGAATCCGGGAGGAGTTGGTGCGGCAAGCCACCTGGGAATGCTGCGCTGTCGTGACGACGGCTCCGGATGGAACCACTTCCGCCGACCGTGTGTTATGCGTGCCCCTGGTGGGGGTTGAGAGAATCCTCGGTGTCATTTATCTGAGCTCGCCCGCCTCTTCACAGGCTTTTGGCGAGAACCAAGTCTACTTTGTTAGCTCGGTTTCCCGCATTGCAGCGGTCACGCTCGAGAACCTTTCGAAGGTGGATTCTCTGCGAGCCGAGAACCAGCGCCTCAGGTCTGAGGTTAGAGCTGAGAGCACACTCATCGGGGAGAGCAGGCCGATGCAGCGCGTCAGCGAGTTCATCGGGCGAGTGGCTAAAGGTGATTCGACGGTTCTTATTCGCGGCGAGAGCGGAACCGGCAAGGAACTCGTGGCTCGCGCCATTCACGCCAAAAGCTTGAGGCCCGACCAGCCGTTTGTCGCCATCAACTGCGCTGCCATACCGGAAGCCTTACTGGAGAGCGAACTGTTCGGCCACGAAAAGGGAGCTTTCACGGGCGCGATCGGGATCAAGAAAGGCAAGCTCGAAGCCGCCGAGGACGGGACGCTGTTCCTCGATGAAATCGCGGAGATGGCTCCTCAATTACAGGCCAAGCTCTTGCGGGTCTTGCAGCAGCGTGAATTCGAGCGGCTCGGAGGGAACCGCCTGCTGCCGTTCAACGCGCGCGTTCTTGCCGCGACCAACAAGAACCTCGAGCAGGCGATCAAAACGGGTGAGTTCCGGCAGGACTTGTATTATCGTCTGAATGTCGTTTCCATAGCTCTGCCTACACTGCGCGAGCATCGCGAGGACATTCCTCAGCTGGTTCTGCACTTTGCTAACAAGTATGCGGCGAAATGCAAGCGCGGCTTCAAAGGCATCGCAGCTGCCGCGCGTCCCTTGCTCATGCAATACAGTTGGCCGGGCAACGTTCGCGAATTGGAGAATGCCATCGAACACGCAATCGTGCTGGGACTGACCGACGAGATTCTCCCCGAAGACCTGCCTAACGCTCTGCTCGAGGAACAGTCGCCGGGATTGGCTGCGGCGCGGTACCATAACACTCTGAACCATACGAAAAAACAGCTCGTTCTCTCGGCGCTCGACGAGACCAACGGCAACCACGTCGAGGCCGCCCGTCTCCTGGGGATTCACCCCAAGTACTTACACCGGCTGATCCGGAATCTCAACTTGAAATCCGACGTCAAACGACTGGGGTGAACTATAGCGCGCGTGCGGCATGGACTAGCGTTTGTTTTCGGCGATCTCACCCACGGTAGCATAAGCTCCCGAACAGAGTCGGACGCAACGGAGATTCGCATACCGAATCGCTAGTTTTCTCACGCAGAGTAGGGAATCCTTTCCGAATCGACCATCTAAGGAAGCGGTTGAAGAATCAGGGGAATCAGGTAGAGTACAAGAAGATCTTCATAACCCGTCAGGACACGCTAGGCGATCTTCAAAATCGGGGCGGTTATCCCGACCCCAGCCTGTCATGAAATTGTAATGGTTGCACGATCAGAACGAATCATTTCCGAGCAAAACGGATCAAATCGACTGATTTGTAACCCGCTAAAAAGAGGAGTAGAGTAGAAAATTTTCTAAACGCTTCAGAACCCACTTGTGTATTGCTAAACCGCTGTACGGCCTACCACTTAAAGAGTGTTGGAGCTGCATTGGCCGACCGACCTAAAGGATCTCCCAACGTCCTTCCAGACATACCTCGCAATCCCGAGGCAGCTTAACCGGTTCCGTGAACGTCACTTCCACAACCTTGGACGGCGAGAAATCGCATTGTGGCGCCTGGAGGAAAGTGCGCGGGCCTCGGGGAACCCGTCTGCCATGCTGCATACGTGTGGCGCCGGAGTTACAGCAGGTGAAATATGGGGTGTAGTCGTTTACTATTTGGCGAAACGGGAAGCGAATTATGACGTCAGAATCATGGTGACGATCTCTGGCATGTCGTCCCGGTTCAACAGGTCGATTCGGCCAGCCTGACCAAAAAAAACCCGTCGATTCAACTCTTTGAGCCAATCGGCAAACAAGAAACCATCTTAGAGCTCAATGCATTTTTCATAGAGAAGGTCTTGGTCTCTGAGCACCGGCGCTCCAAGTTCGATTTGTCGACCGCGACGAATACGATCGAACGGCGTGACGATCGAACGGTCTGCGGGCTTCAGGATATGTGACTTCCTGATGGAATTCAGGTTCGCACGATGCGTCAGGTGCCACAGTGTCGGACGAAGATCTGAGTATTGTGTTATTGAAAATGCCACGCTTCTCCTCAGGTACTCCCTACCTCACGAAACACCAGATTCCTGCAAAAGGTTCAAGTGGTACGGGATGGATTCGCGGATATTAGTATTCAGAGCTACCGACACGACAACGCCTTCTCCTAGCTAGGGCTTCTTTCCAACCAGGGCCGCGGCCTGCTGAGTCGTTTCGACGTCAGGCGTCGATAGCTTGCGCGGCAGCGCAACAGCATCATGCAGAAAGCATCGAACACGCTGGCCAGCCGGCGGAACTTCGCCTTAAGTCTAGCGGGTGTGCAGTTGCATCCGACCCAGGCTGAAATGATCCAACCGAGGTAGGGGTATTGGCGCGAGAGGCTGACGAACTTGTTCAGAGAGTCCGATGGAACCGGCATGGTACATCCTCCCATTGCTCTGCTGGTCTCCGCGTTCAGGTTCCAACAGTCGTGCTCACCGGCCTTGAGTATCGTGTGTGCTAGGCCTCCAAATGTGTGGAAAATGTCGCCAATGCACCGCTCAATCGAATTAAGCATCACGGAACGGGTGCGACGAAACTAGTGGTTATAGAATTCCGGTTTTTTGGTGACTATTCGCGAAAAAAGTCAGCACCCGTAAGGCACCTTGAAGCGACGCTAGTCGATGCTCCGATGGACGCAACTGGTGGAGCAAATACGTTTACCTCTCAGTCTGAGCAGCTTCACCTTCGCCCACCGTGCTCTGCTAAGCGTGGCCTTTGCTCTCATCTTCGTCAGGTGGGATCAGGTCGGCTGTCATTGCGCGGAACTGCTCTCGTAGAATCCGCCCTGCAGGGATGAAGCCTCTGGCCTTGAGGTCTGCCTCATCCAAACAGGCAGTGTGCAGCGGCTGCAGACCGTTGCCGTCCGTTACGTAGCTGCCATAGCCTATCGGCTTCTGGCAAAGGTCACATACGTCCATCACATATTTGTTCTCATCCTTCATGCACGCATTCTACTCCCGTCGCTAGGACGCCTCGTGCATAACCTCCGCAAGAAAGCCCTCCAGATTGAAGAGGAACCCGCTCTGAACGACACCGACCTGCGGCCAATTCAAATCCATCCGGGCAGCGACCTTGAAGGCATTCTCGCTTGGTTCCTCGAGGGTCCAAGCGGCTCGCAGCATCATCTCCAAAAAGCCCAACATGCCGAAACGGTAACCGACGGCCTTAATATCTACGCCGGGAGCGAGAATTTGCTTCCAGACACTCACACCAATAGCGACCCCGCCTTCTGCATATTCTGGATGCTCTGCCCTCAGTGTCTGGCAGTAGGCCCACATCGCCTTAAGGTCAGCCGCATCCACGACAGGAACACTTTCGCCGGGCTTGCCGAGCAAACCATCGATTTCGGGCATTTTTCCAACTCCCTTAACCTCCCGGAGCGAACTGAACATCGGAAGGAGTCGATTTTGAAAGCGAAGCACGTACGGACAGCGGACGACATTTCCAATCTAGATTCCCTTTGGCCAGACAACTTTCACGTCGGAATCGCGGGCCGGAAGATCGAGCGAAATGCAGGCCTTTTCCAAATTGGCTTCGTGAAAGATACCCCAATCTACTGCATCTGGCGCTCCATTTGGTATGTCGCTTAATGCCTTCAGTGGGTGCCGTAAATCTTCGTAGCCTCGGATTTTACCAGCAAGAAATTGCTTGTTTCCCACGAGATGCTCATAGGCCAGCATATCGGCGGCTTGGAAGACTACACTCTGATCCTTTGTCAGAAATACGGGGGCTTTCATGCCGTCAAGTTTCATCCGCCGTGTCAGATCGGTCTTGTCCTCGCTGCCATCCTCGAAAAAGACGACAAGATGATCCTCATCAATATTCCGCTGTTTCGCCCATTCGTACACTTTGCCAACACAGGTACGCGCTGCAACGGTATATGGAGCGATAACTTCATGAAGTTTGTACTTGCCGTCCATTTTGCGGTAATCGTCCATTAACACAGCACATGCGAAGCTGTGCTGAGCACGTATTTTAAGAGTGCCAATCAGGCGAGACAGGAAATCTCTGCGCCGATGCTCATTGCCCTTCCATGCTGCGTATTCCCCGGTGCTATGAGCAAAGTCTCTCATGTGCAAACTTCCTACGCCAAACATTGAGAGGATATGCTTCCAGTCGTGCTCGAAAGCCATCCATTGCTCAGTCGGAGCGACGAAGCCAGCAACCACTACAGCCACGGTGTCTGCTTTTGTGCCGCTCTCATCAAAATACGCACTGAAATCTCTGGTTGCCATAACAGCTAAACCGGATCGGATAAAATGTTACACAAGGAGTCGTACTCACGGATACGGCCAATAGTCGGGGACAATCCGCACATTCACTCGCCCGCAACTTAGGCACGTCTCCTTCGTGTCTGCGGGAGTCGTAACATCCGTTCCTCGGTCCCAGTGGTAGTTCAGGATTTCCACCACGAGCTTGCCGCCGCACACCTGACATGTTCTCCCGTGTATCGGCTCCGGGTCAGGAGGAAACTTGATCCATCTTGCTCGCTCGCGTCCCTCCTCCTCTGTGACGTTCTCCGCCCGCCATCCACTGGCAGGAGTCGATAAAGGCCGTAGCTCGACCACTCGAACGGGTGTGGCGGAAACCACATCGTTGCTTGGTGAGACCGGGCCAGTCCACCACCATGCCCGTAGCAGATTGAGGAGTTCGAATAGCCGTTTCTTCACGGGTGAGACCGCGACAACAAACTTTGAGCCGGTGATGGCGCGAAAGCTAGTTGAATACACGGAAGTACATGACCAAAGTAATGAGACCCTCCGGGAAGGAGATGAAGTATGTGGCAGGGGCTTGTAAAGTTGCCCGCATGAGCCTAGGCTCGGTTGATCAATTACACATCCCCCGCTGTGCCCCTCCGGACTAAGGGTCTCTTGTGCGACTGATTAACGATGCGCTGGAGACCCTATGACACCCCTTCTTAGAGCAACCCCCACTTGTTGGATTTGCGACAGACCGATGGATCTTGGAAGTTGCAAATTTGATGAACACGGCCAGCCCGTGCATGAGGATTGCTACGTGGCCAAGCTAGTAGCAGACAGACCAGATAGAAACGAAGACAGGTACCCCACCTTGCCCAGTGCGTACAAGACTTCTGCGTAGGCAAGGCCGTGAGCTTGCTCGGAAAGCGGACTAGGCTTTGGCTGTCTTCTTTGCCGCTTTGACCTTTGCCCAACGAGCGCGTTGCGCGGCAGCGATTCTTTTCCGAGCCGCTGCCGATAGCGTTCGCTTCTTCGGCATCGCGATTACGTTCTGCTTACCGGGCTTTACTCTCAGCTTCGCCCATCGTGCTCTCTGAGCTGCCGCGATTCTTGCCCGTCCAGCCGCTGACACTCTCCGAGTTCTTGTCCGTTGTCCGTATGCAGTACCGAATGCTGCCAGCGCTGCTCCAATCCCTCGAAGTTCTTTGGTCAACCGATCCTGTTCCTTCTTCAACATCCGTACTACACCAACAAGGTTCGTCATTGATCCCCCTCGGCAGGCATTGTATCAGTCAGCGGACTAGTTGCCGCCTGCTTCGGACACGGGTAACGGAGAAGAATCGCATGTTGATCCATAGCTCTTCTGTCGATTTCATGAAGACTGCCGATACGTTTCCGTTTGACAGGAATCTTGGACTCGCTAGAAAGCTGGTGTCAACAAACAATTCTGACAAGCCGCGATCTCTGAAAAGAGGACCGTCCGTGCGAAGATAGGAGCCAGGACAACATTATGGTTCCGCAATCAAGGCTAGTTTTTTCTATTCGCCAACGGGGGAAAGCTGTGCCCTACGGCGGCTCTGATGAAGACCGACCCGACGGCTCACCAAAGAATCGCGGATTCAAGAACCTAAAACTCAAGCCCGAAGAGTTAGCCTCGATCCCGGAGGTTCAAGACAATGACAGCCTGAGGAACGCTCTAGTCGTACTGAATTCTCCCGATTCCACGTTCTTCACGGTTGGGTGTGAGAAGGCATGTAGCAAGGACGCCACTGGCAATTGGATGCGCGGTTATTTAGAATTTTCGTTCAACTACCGCGAGCTTGTTGCAGATGCACAGTTCTATTTCAAACTGTTTTTCGACTTTAATCGTTGGTACCGGAGCCAAGAACAGAAGAACGTCATCCTTTACGAATTTGAGCTGGAGGGTGCAGATTTTTGGGAAGTTTCCGCCGAGGGATTCACCGTCACGGTGTGGATCACCACAACTGTTTTGCAGACCGACGAAGAGGCGATAAATGCGTGGAAGTGGGGTTTGGATACTCTGGTCGATTCTCTAAAGCAGTATCCCTCCGACTCTCGCTACGCTCGACTGTACTAAACTCAAGCAGCCGGAAATTGCCAAGGCTTGCGCCAGTGGCTTCGCGGTTTTGTGCCAAAACTGTGCTAACCCCCGACGGATGTTAAGAATTTCATCGGGAAGAGCGATTGATTCTAAAGGTATTTCGTTTGTTTTCAATAGCATAAGGAGTTCGATTCCGACCCGCGCCTCCAATAAGCCCTCGGCGTAATCACTGAAGTCTTCTTCGTTTCCTGAAAACCCGCGAAATCCACAATCACCTGCTGGAGTTGTGGAGTGGTAAGGGTATTTCTTTTTCGAGATTCTCACCTTGAGCCTCCACTTCTGTCTGTCGTAGACCTTGACGACAAAGACTGATCTGCACGTCGGGCAGCACATCCACTGCAGATCAACCCGCCCAACCTCCCAGTCGACCATAGCTACTTCCGATTCGTCCTGTTGTTCGTCCGCCATGGCTCCGGAAAGAACCCACGCGGCCTTCCCGATGGGATGTCTTTGATCGCAGCAGAAACAGAAGGGTCGACGTCAATTCTTATCGGAATCCGCGGTGCCGTCTGACCACCTCGAGACTGGCACCAGAAACACGGTCAATCGGTCCAGAGTATCCTCCCCTGCAAAAATCGGAGAGCCCGGCAGACCTGCACCCCAGGCTTTGGCGTCGGTTAGCGGGACGAAAAACATCAAGTGTGGGTGCCAGTGCCCGTCACGGTCGTTCAAATATCCTTCTTTCGACATCATGTAGCACATAGAGCCAAATTCCAGCGCGGGCAATTCCTTCCTGTCGAAAGCTGCGCGAATTGCGTCGAACATCTGAGTTTTCGATTTTCCTTCCAACACCAACGTGGTTTTAGCGATCGTGATTGGAAGATACGACCGTGCCGCTGGGGCATTGAAGCATATCGGAGCACGAAGCTTTGGATTCCAAAAGTCCGGATCATCGACTCCGGCGGTCCAGGATCGCTGCACCATACACACGAAACCGTTCGTGCCCTTCACCACCGTTCTGTACTCTTGCCGGTCGAGGACCATGACCTCAGCGCTGTCCGAAATGGCTTTTGGGGCCGCACTTCTCGCCAGGGCTATTTCGGCATTCCGGTCCGCAATCAAGTATTGGTCAAGAGGAGCCATGTGCGGATAGGGTGTATCAGCCGTCTGCGGCTGTGCTTGCACTACCAGGCTCAGCAGGAAAGCCGATACGAGGACTGCTAATCCGATTATCCTTACCATTCTGATCTCCCCCGATTCTTTCTGGGATACGCCATTGTGCCACAGCATGTGAATGGGAACTGGCTCCGTTTGTGTGCGACTTGTGTGTCAGATCGGTGAAGACTGTCAGCTGCCGAAAGGCGCCGTTCTGACTTGCGGTCGATCAGTCGCTTTGTGTGAGCTGGGTAAGTGCGGCAACGTCGCACACCTGCACTACTTCCCGACGGATATTGACGATCCCTAACTTTTGCCAACGACAGAGCAAACGGCTTACCGTGGACAGAGTCGTCCCCGTCAATTCCGCCAATTCCGCGCGGGAGAGGTGGATTTCTCTAGGTCCGTTGTCGCTGGGCCCGAAGCGGTTTGACAGGCGGATCAGTTCACTGCTCAGGCGTGGCCCAACATTTAGGGTCGATACTTCGCGAAAGCGCTGCTCCATCTCGCGCAGGCGTCCTTCAAGAGCACGAACCGTATTGCGCCGGAATGCCGGGAAGCGATCCAAGAGCTTTGCGAAGTTTGCCACTTCCCACACCAGAGCGACCGCAGGTAGAACGACCTGCGCTGTCGAAGAATGTTTGCAGTGTGCGGACGGCTGGAAGTCGCTCACCATCTCACCCATCCCGCTGAGTCTGAGTATCACTTCGTTGCCGTTCAGTCCTAACTGCGTGGTCTTGACGCAGCCAGAAAGTAACATCATCACCTGCTGGATGGGATCGCCCTCGGAGAAGATGGTCTGGCGACGCCAGAGGTGCTTTTCACAAGCGTCGGAAATAATGGTGGCGCAGGTCGAAGGATCGACGTCTGAGAACAGCGCCAATCTCCCAGCGAATGCGGTCTTTTCGCTTGGCGAAGTATGGCTATTCCAAACTGCTCGCTCTCGATTCGTAAACCTTAGTTTCACAATAGCCTGCGATGTGCACGAGGCAATCTTAGGGGCAAGTTTCGTACGCTTGTTTGCGCGGCAACAAATGGCAGCCCGGCATTCTGCCTTGCACCACCAATTCGCAACTGCTCCTGTGCGCCTGCGGGATGCTTTAGGGCAGCGCTCGCCGGTCAAACACCCGCAAATCAATTCGGAGGAAAGCACCCATGAAAGGTCGCTTTTGATCAGCCGACTGCTCTACCATCCACGATTTTTGGCAATCAAGACCCTGATGCCCGCACCAATGACATGATCATGTTCATGAAGAACCTCGCACTCGCCGCACGAGCGTTGGGCCCTGATGGTGCATCGACGAGAGGCAAGTCTTCCTATCGGCCAGCCCGGACCGTCCGGCAAAGTGAAGAAGCTGGCTCGCGGAATCGCAGCGTAGTTAAAGAAGTGGTGGGACTTTGTTAAACGAAACGGGTGCCCCACTTCCCGCCGCCTTGGTGGAAGTGGGTGCTTGCGCCTGCTCATGGATTACCGCAGTTTCCCTGATCCCCGCCCGGCAGCCTATTCAGCAACAGTGCCACAGGAAAGGAACGGAATAAATCTCCAGCGGGGAAAAGCTGCGTCCCGGTGCCGCTCAACGGAATGCATTCACCGGTGAACGCGTTGTGAAGGCAATTTGTCCCGCTGCTCGAGATCTCCAACTTTGTCTCGCCCCACACCGCTGGAGCGCACACGTTGTCGAGACTCTCGCCGAGAAGCTTGGCGCAAAGACGCGGCACGGCAACGATCGCGGTCTCCCCATCAAGTTCACGAGCAAACGCGACGACGTGTGCTGACTTCTCTCCGCTCGTCTTAATGGGAACGTACTTCCCGCGCTGAAACAGTGGCGCCTTTGCTTTCCGAATTGTGAGCGTTTTCCACGTCAGATACAGCTTAACCGCGTCGTTATCTGTGCTGGTCACAAGGTCGCGAATGCGAGTTGCCAGCGGATGTTGAGCGTCCCCGTTCCGCAGAAATTGATCAAGCAATTGCCTGCGCCTCTCATAGTCGACAGGCTGCCGGTTGTCTGGATCGACTAATCGAAACTGCAACAGTTCGTTTCCCTGGAAGATGTCAGGCACACCTGGTGCAGTCATCTTCAGCAGACATTGCGCTAGGCTGTGGTTGAATCCGATCCGCGCGATCCGACGCTCGAAGTCCCCAAAGTCCAACAAAAATTGATTTTCGACACCGCGCTCTAGAATCGTGCGAATAAACTCGAGTAGCGCGCCTTCGTACTCCGTATTGTTGTTCGCCCAACTGGTGCGCTCTTTCGCTTCGCGCGCGGCCTTGAGCGAGTACCGTTCGATCCGCTCGGCAAACGCTCTCCAGCCTGCGCCATGGAGTGTCTCTGACGGCCAGGTTCCAAGCATCGTTTGATATAACAGGTATTCATCATTTCGCGACGGGGCAAGAGCTCCGTCGACGCGACGTTTCTTGCTTCGATTCCAGTCTCTCCAACGGCGTAAACGAAGCCGCCAGGCCACAGGCATCTCGGACAGCACGTTGATCCGTGCCCGCACATCTTCCGACCTCTTGGAATCGTGCGTCGACGACGAGAGCATCGAGTCCGGCCAGTTCTCCAGCCGCTCTTCGTTGGCGCGGTGAAATTCCTCCACGCCGGTTCCAAACTTATTCGGATTTCCCCCCACTTCATTGAGCGAGACCAGCCGGTTGTATCTGTAGAATGCTGTGTCTTCCAGCCCTTTCGCCATCACTGCTGCGGTCACCTGCCGAAACTTCATGGCAAAACGGATGATCGCCAACTTGTACCAGCCGCTATTCCCTCCATTGACCTCGATCAACAGCATCCGCCGAACGAAATCAAATACGCTTAGGTCGGCGGCAGTGCTTTTTTTCCTCCCGGCCGCCACCGCTTGTTCGATGTAGCGCCGATCCTCAGTCGAGACTTCTGGCCCGTTTCCATAGGTGCGATATACCGGGAAGCTGGCAATAATCTCGGTTAGGGCGCTCCGCAGGCTGTTCAACGTGAAGTCGCATGTATAACGGCTGGCGAGGGCGATCCGAATGAGCAGATTCGCCAGCACATTCAATTCACTGGCCAGCACCACTTTGAGGATCAACTTCTTGCAGGCGTAGACCAAGTCGCCAAACTCTTGCGCATCGCCCGTAAAGGATCGGTAAATCCTCTCCATTTTGTCGCCAGCATTGTGGTCCACGAACAATCCGTTGACCAGATTGCCGAACTCGTAACCGGTGGTCCCATCCAGCGGCCACTCCTTGCGCAGCCGTTCTTTGCCGGTGAGAATCTTTTCCGCAATGACATAGGCTTCCCGGTCTTGCGGTTCGAGTTCGTTCGTGAGCCGGCCTTGCAGCCGCTGGAAATATCCCGCCGGATCGTAGAGTCCGTCCGGATGATCGATGCGCAGCCCGTCAACCTTCCCCTGCGCCACCAACTCCAGAATCAGCTTGTGTGTACTGGCAAAGACGGCGTCGTTCTCCGTGCGCAGCGCCGCCAGTTCATTGACGTCAAAAAAGCGCCGATAATTGATGTCGTCCGCCGCGACTCGCCATTGCGCCAGCCGGTAGACCTGTGCCTTGATTAGATCGTGCAACGCATCGAAGCTGCGCGGATCGTCCGGCTTCCCTCCAATGCTTTCCACATTCGCATTCAAAAAGTCGTGGGTATCGGTGGAGCGGATGGAAAGGGCCGCAAGACGCTTCTTCTGCACTTCCTTTTCGCGATTGCGCTCGGCTCGTTGTTCAGGACTCAACCCTCGCCGCCCCGGAAGATGTCCGAATGCGGTAATAATGCTTCGCAATTCAAGAAAGTCTTCGTTCGTAGCGCCTAACTTTTCTTGCAGACGCTCGATTTGATAGCCGAGAATGCGTGGGTATTCCCGAGGATCGACCGGGAAACGATGCTGATGGTAGAAGATGCTGAACTCGCCGCGTTCCGCAGTGAACACCAGTTTCAACTCGCCCTTCTCCAATTCATTTCCGTATTGCTCCGCTAGCACAGGGACCAGAACTTTCCCCTGCAACTCGTCCTTGATCGGATCCCAATCGATATCGAAGAACTCCGCGAAGTCCGACGCCTCGCCGTTTTCGAGCACGTCCAGCCACCACGCGTTATCGCTACCCATCACCCCCATGTGATTGGGCACGATATCGAGAATCTGCCGCATTCCGTGGCGGTGTAGCTCCGCCACGAAGTGTTCGTAGTCCTCGACCGTACCGATTTCAGGATTCAGCGTGTTGTGATCGATGATGTCGTAGCCATGCAGGCTCCCCGGTCGGGCCCGCAGGTAAGGCGAAGCATAGCAATGGCTGACGCCAAGCGCGCTCAGGTAAGGAACGATCGCGGCCGCATCGCGAAAGGTGAAATTCGGATTGAACTGCAGCCGGTAGGTCGCGGTCGGTATCTGATCTAGCCGCTTCATATTGGGGAGGATATTCTTGCTTCAAAGATCGCTCAGCCACAGTACACACAGCCCCTCCAACTTTACACGCTCTTAGCGCGCTGTCACCATACGGTATTTCATGGAGTCTCCATCACGAGGTCTGAGTTCAGGGGCTATCGCTCAACGTCTTGAGGGCGCTGGCCACTCATCAGCCACACCACTGACCAACCAGGCAGCCAGCCCTGTTCAAAGGCTGAGGCGACGTCGGGACTGCTGCAGTAAAACTGGACTCCGGTGTGCTCTTTAGTTATGGTGACCCTCTCGGTCCGAAGATTCGCGCGTAACTCCAGTCGTGCGCCATCGTCGAAGAGCCAGTCCATTGACAGCTCTCGCCCCTGTATTCCGGAGAACTCGCACCGTACGCCACACTTTGCGGCCAAATGCGGAACAATCGCGCGCTGTCGCATCGCAAGCAACTCGCGGTGGAACGTCAGCCACTGCGGGTGAACGGAACCCGTCAGGCACTCCCAATCCAGTTTCGATTGCCGGAAGGTGTCCTCAGCATTCGGATCGGGAATGGAATCCCTTACGGCCGCGGAATTGAATTTCGCAAAGCGCGCGAATTCGTTTCGTCGCCCGTTTGTAACAGCGGCCGCCAAATCGCCTGAGAAATCACAGAAAAAAAGAAACGGCGTTACTGCGCCAAATTCTTCGCCCATGAACAGCATGGGCGGAGACGGCGCGAGCAGCAGGATCTCCATCGCAGCCTTAACCGCCCGCGGCGGAGCAAGCTTCAGGATGCGCTCGCCAAAGGCGCGATTTCCCACCTGGTCGTGGTTCTGCAAAAAGGAAATAAAAGCGGTTGGGGGTAGTTCGTTGCTAGGCTCGCCACGCGTGCAGCCATGATACTCAGAGTAATCCCCCTGGTAAGCGAATCCTTCCGCCAGACAACGGCAAAGATGCCGGTCCGGCGCTTGCGCATAATCCGAGTAATAACCATCGGACTCGCCCGTGAGCAGCACATGAAAGCAGTGGTGAATATCGTCGTTCCACTGCGCGTCGTACAAGGGCACCCCGCCTTGCTCATCGCGGCGCAGATAGCGCGCACTGTTATCCCCATTTTCGAGGATTAAGTGCACAAATCTTTCCTTCCCGAACCTTTCGCGTACCGACCGCGCCAGCTCTGAGAGGATGTCGGGCGTCGAGTCATCTGCGATGGCATGCACTGCATCCAGTCGCAGCCCATCGAAGTGATATTCCTCCAGCCAATACAGCGCATTGTGCACAAAATAATCCCGGACTGTCCGGCTATCCGGCCCGTCAAAGTTGATGGCGTCTCCCCACGGGGTGTGATGACGATTCGTGAAGAATTGTGGCGCATAAAGATTCAGGTAGTTGCCATCGGGACCGAAGTGGTTATAAACCACATCGAGAAAAATCATCAGACCGCGTGCGTGCGCCGCCTGCACCAGTTGTTTGAGGTCTTCCGGACGCCCGTAGCAACTGTCGGGCGCAAACGGCAGAACGCCGTCATAGCCCCAGTTTCGGGTCCCTGGAAAATCCGCGACAGGCATCAATTCCACTGCCGTGACGCCTAGCTCGCGCAAATAATCCAGCTTGCGCTCGACTCCCCGAAATGATCCCTCTGGGGTAAACGTTCCCACATGCAGTTCGTAAACTACCGCTTCCTCCCACGGTCGTCCTCGCCATTGTGTATCGGTCCAATCGAAAGCCAAAGGGTCGACTACTTCGCTTGGCCCATGCACGTCTGAGGGCTGAAAGCGCGACGCCGGATCAGGAACCTTTGTCAGCCCATCGATCTGAAATTGGTAGCCAACGCCAGGTCCGGCTTCGCGCGTGATGAGTTCAAACCATCCATGCCCCAGCCCGGCAAGAGGTAGCTGCGAACCGGCTTCCACACAGAGCATGACAAGCCGCGCCTTTGGGGCCCACAAGCGAAAACGAACGCTTCCATCCGGCAGAACCTCGGCTCCAAATGGCATCCCGTGACTACGCTTCATGCCGGCGATCCTGTCGAATCTGGTCGTGCTGGCGCTCGACCAACAGCGCCAGAGAGCGCGGCTGCAGCGAGTAGTTGGTGCTGGCTTCATACGCCATGCCCGGACTTCGTGCTCCCGCGACAGACGTATCGATCAGCGACACCCAAAGCATTCCCGAAGCTGCGGTTGGCAGAGAGAAGGAAACTGCTTCATGATGCGCATTCAAGAGCAGCAGAAAGTTTTCGTCGCTGACCGCCTCTCCGCGTTCATCCATCTCGCCCAGCGATGATCCCGACAGAAAAACGCCGAGCGTTCGCGCATGCTCCTGGTTCCATTCTTCGTCGGTCATTTCGCGGCCATCCGGTCTGAGCCACAAAATATCCTTGACGCCGGCTCCCTTGATCGACCGTCCTAGAAAGAAATTCCGCCGCCGAAACACAGCATGCTCTCGCCGGAGGGCGATCACTTTTCGTACCAGCGCAGTCAGGTCCTTCTCCGCGTCGATGTGGTCCCAGTTGATCCAGCTGATTTCATTATCCTGGCAGTAAGAGTTGTTGTTGCCGTTTTGGGTACGGCCGACCTCGTCTCCGGCGAGGAGCATCGGCACGCCTTGAGACAACAGCAAGGTCACAATAAAATTCCTTTTTTGTTGCGCTCGGAGTGCGTTAATCGCAGGATCGTCGGTCTCGCCTTCGGCTCCGCAATTCCAACTGCGATTATTGTCGGTGCCGTCCCGGTTCTCTTCGCCATTCGCTTCGTTATGCTTTTGATCGTAGCTGACCAGGTCCTGCAGCGTGAATCCATCGTGCGCGGTCACGAAGTTAATACTGGCATAGGGCCGCCGCCCGCTGCGCGCATACAGGTCGCTTGAGCCGGTGATCCGGTAGGCAAGCTCACCGATTTGCCCACCATCCCCCTTCCAATAAGATCGAAGCGCGTCGCGATAACGGTCATTCCACTCCGCCCACCCCACCGGAAATTTGCCAACCTGATATCCGCCCTCGCCCAAGTCCCATGGCTCCGCGATCAGCTTGACCTGCGACAACACTGGATCCTGATGGATGATGTCGAGAAAGGCACCCAGCTTGTCGACTTCATGCAGTTCTCGCGCCAGCGTCGCCGCCAAATCAAAGCGGAAGCCGTCGACATGCATGTCGAGCACCCAATAGCGCAAACTGTCCATAATCAGCTGCAGCACCCGCGGATGCCGCATATTCAGCGAGTTTCCCGTGCCGGTATAGTCCACGTAATAGCGCTGGTTGTCAGGGACAGTGCGATAGTAAACAGAATTGTCGATTCCCCGAAACGAAAGCGTCGGACCCAATTGATTGCCCTCCGCCGTATGGTTGTATACGACATCGAGAATTACCTCGATGCCGGCCGAGTGCATGGTCTTGACCATCGTCTTGAACTCGCTGATTGAACCCGTCCGCAGGTAGCGCGACTCGGGCGCGAAAAATCCAATCGTGTTATATCCCCAGTAGTTGCGCAGACCCTTCTCCACCAGCTGTCGATCGTCGATGAAATAGTGCACGGGCATAAGCTCGATCGCAGTCACGCCGAGTTTGAGAAGATGATCAATCACCGGCGCAGTGGTCAGTCCGGCATACGTTCCGCGCAACGGCTCCGGAACCCGCGGGTGCCGAAACGTAAATCCCTTTACGTGCATCTCGTAGATCACGCTCTTGTGCCATGGAGTGCGCGGAGCACGGTCCGTCCCCCACGTAAACGCCGGATCGATCACCATCGCCTTCAGCATTCCGGGAGCGCTGTCGCGACGGTCGAAAGAAAGGTCCCCCAAACGATGTCCGACGCGATATCCGAAGTGTGCGTCGCTCCACTTCAGATCGCCCACGATCTGCTTGGCGTATACATCGAGCAGCAGCTTGTGATGATTGAAGCGATGTCCATGGGCTGGATCGTAGGGCCCGCGGAGGCGATATCCATAGATCAGTCCGGGCCGCGCTTCAGGCAAGTAGCAGTGCCAGACCTGATCGGTCTGTTCTGTGACTCGTACGCGATGCAGTTCCCGTCGGCCGCTCTGGTCAAACAAACAGAGTTCCACCGACTCCGCATGCTCGGAAAATAGCGCAAAATTAACACCTTCTCCGTCCCAGTTGGCGCCCAGTGGATACGGCCTCCCGGGCCAGACTATGGATTCACTCTGGATGACCATTCTTTCCTTGACTGAGCTTTACGCTTTTCAGACCTGGTTGATTTCGTGACTGCGAACCAGAGTGGCGCGCCCGCGCGTCTCTCGTCAAGTCAAGTAGCGTCAGATGAAGATGAATTCCGCTCGCGGAATGTTGCCTCCTTAGTTCTTCAATCTGGAGACTGACGACGTGGTTACAGGCTGCGGAAACGCTCTTTCACTTCGCGCACAAAGTCCATGAAGCGCGGCTGGGTAATGATCTGGGGATGCCAGCAAAGGTCGCGCTCGATCAAGTCGTAGGTTTCTACGATGTGTGAGCCCGGCAGCGGCCTGCCGCTGGCGTCATGGTCGCGGCCCATCAGCCAGAGATGGTCGGCCACGGCGGATGCGGCGGTGATGTCGTGCGTGACTACGATGATGGTGTTGAGTTCGTCCATGTTCGCGACCTTCTGAATGAGTTCGCTGGTTTTTTCCAGCATGAGCAAGTCGAGGCCGCTGAAGGGTTCGTCCATCAGCAAGAAGTGGTCGGAGCAGAGGATTTGCTGGATGATGGCACAGCGCTGGCGCTGTCCGCCGGACAATTGCACAGGGTAAAGCCGCGCTTTGTCGAGCAGGTCGAACTCGGTCAGGTATTGGACGACCCGGTCGTGAGCGGCCTTGTCGTCTTTTTCTTTTTGCTTGGCCGCGAGCAGAAGGTTCGACATCACCGTGCGGTGTTCGAACAAAGGGTAATTCTGGGACACGACTCCGACTTCGCCAGCCTGGACGGGGCGGTCCTCGCCGTTAATGGTGACGCGGCCCGACGTTGGTTTGTTGAGTCCGGCGATGATGCGGAATAGCTGTGTCTTGCCGATACCGCTGGGGCCAAGGAATCCGACAACCTGGCCCTGGACGCGATCGGGGCGAATGATGTCTCTGATCTCCGCGCTAACGTGCTTCAGGATGGGACGGCCGTCATATTCGAGAGAGACGTCCTCGACCTTGAGCAGCGTTTTTCCGTAGCTGTAGCTCACCATGCTCTCCTACGTACGCTCCAGAGTCAGATCGGCGTACGGGCAGAAGATCTTTCGCAGCAGACCGATGACGTAGTCCTGCCCCAGGCCCAGCACAAGTATGGTGAGTTGAATGGCGAACACGGCGCTGAGATGAAAGTGCTTGTTCTGGTTGAGCAGCATCGCGCCCACACCGCCTTCCGAGCGCGAGATGCCTTCGACCATGGTCAGCATCATCCATCCCATGGCTGCGTTCTGGCGGAGCACTTCGAAGGCTTTGTCGGCCTGGCCGAGCACAACCACTTCGTAAACCACACGCCACTCGCCCATGCGCAAGGTACGTGCCAGATCGAACTCTTCTTTGGGGATGCTGGCGACGACTTCCGCCATTCCGGTGACGAAGAACACCGATACCGAGAAGACCAGCAGGAACAACTTGAGTTCGTGTCCGGTGCTGGCCATGAGGGTGAAGAAAAACGTCAGGCCGACCATGGACAGGAAACGCAGTTTGCTGAGGAGGTTTACGATCGGGCGAAAGAACGGAATGACGGTCAGGTAAGCCATCAACAGCGACAGCAGGGTCGACAGCGCGATGGCCTGCAGGTTCAGGTAGAAGCTGGTGATCAGTTCGCCGCCCAGACCCTGCATCCACATATCGCTGAGTGCCTGGAAGACTTCTTTGGGCCTGGGGAGGAAGACGCTGGGCGAGAAGGCCCAGATGAAAAACACCATCAGCAGCTGGACTCCGACCAGCCACCGTATCGTTTGCTTCGAGATCACCCGGTTGGGTGATAGGACTTCAATCGCCTGGTTCATCCGCGTTTGCCTTGTGGTTGCGAGCTAAGCGATACGCTGCCGTTCTTTAGCTGCCGAGCAGCGTGATTTCCACGCGGCGGTTGGCGGCCTTTCCGGCGACCGTTTCATTGGTCGCCACCGGATTCTGCGAGCCGTGGCCGGCAATCTTGAAACGGTTGTCGGGGAAGTTGCGCGGGGCGTGCCTCTGCAGCCAGTCTTTGACAGCACCGGCGCGCGCGTCTGACAGCGCCTGATTCACCTGCTCACTGCCCGTGTTGTCGGTGTAACCGTCGACCTGAATGAACAGCCCGGTGATGGCCAGGGAATCCTTCAGTTCCTGCATAGTGCGAGCACCTTCCGACGTGAAGGTCGCCTTGCCCGTATCGAAGTTGATGGAATAGGAACGCTTCGAGACCACCGGGCCACTCTCGTTGGCGGCGTATTGCGGCGCTTCGCCCTCGGCTCCGCCACTGCTCATGCGCGCCTGCGCGCCCGTGATGAAGGACTTGTCTTCAATCTCCTTTACGTCTGGGATGGGCGTGTCTTTGAACAGCGCTGGATACTGCTGGGTTGCGATGTTGGCGAAGACCGTGTAGGTGGAGCGGAAGTTATCGTTGGTTCCGGGCTCGAGGCCGAACAGGATCAGATTGTCGGCGAGGTTATTTACGGTTGATCCGCCAAGATCGACTCGCAGGCCCTGGGCATCGGTCTCGGTGACGCCTTTGTAGTACTTGTACCAGTAGGCTTCGTCCTGATCGTTGTAAACCTTGGCGCTGATCGCCGAAGCCTTGTGCAGCACCTGATCAAATGCCTTCACCTGGTCGCCGGCCTCGAACGTGGCGGCAAGCATTCCTTCGACTTCGGCTCGATTGCGTTCAAAATAGTTTTTCGGGCCAAGAATCACGGCCGGCATCTGCGAACGATACTGTTTCGAACTGACCACTTTGATCAGGCCGCCCTTACCTTTGGCGATGGTCACGTCGCCCGGCGTCCAGGTCACGACCGCATTGACGCAGACATGCTTCGTTTCTCCGGTGAGATGTCCGTCTTTCACGACCTTGCGGTCGTCGCATTTGCCGGCAACGTAGTCCGCAGCGGCCACGTTGTAGTCGGAGGCGTTGAGCCAGTTGACGGCATCCGGGTCCCAGGTCTTTTCGTCGGGATTGTTCTTGATGCCGTTGTCGCCTTCCCACTTCTGCGCGATATTCCAGTCGCCGTCTCGCAACACGCCTTCGACCAACAATCCTTTTGCTGCCTGCGGATTGCTTTTTACTTCGGGAGGCGCCATGAGCGAGTCTTCGCCGCGGCTGTAGCCGGTGGCGCCGATCACCTTCGCCTGGAACTCCTGTCCCAGCTTTTTCAGTTGCGGATTGACAGCGGCCAGAAACTGGCCCGAACCGTCACCCATGATGACCACGAAGTTAGCGCCGTTGGAGCATTGTGCCGAGCCGTTCGAGATTTCGCGGGCGCAGGCAATCAGGTCTTCCTGCATCTTGCCGGTGTCGTCCTGGCGGATGAGCGACAGGTTGACGCCGTGCTTTTCCATCAGCGAGCCCTTAGTGGTGCTGGCCCCGCCGTTGGCGTAGATCATGTTGATCTGCGCGTTCCATTCCCAGATTTCGCCACGGATCAGCGTGGCGCGCACATTCGCCGCAGTCGAAGCGGGCAGGGGCGTAGGTTCCACGTTTTGTACCAGCGCTTCCTTGACATCAGGCAGGGCGGCTTTCTCTGGCACGAGAGCTTTCATCACGCCAGGAGTTGGAATCCATCCGAGTTCGGCGGCCTTGCGCAGTCCAAACACGAAACCTACGACGAGCAGGAGAATAAGAATGATTTTTGGGCCTGTCTTCAGACGTGCCATGGTAGCGTATTCCTCCCCGGATACAAACTTCGCCTAGAAATCCACCTACTTAAACATGTCGCCGTAATCGCTCGCGCTCTTGGCCGGACTCGGCGCGTCGCCTGTCTTCTTGACCGGAACCGGAACCGGCGCGGCGGTTGCTCCCGGCAGCAGGAACGGCGTGTCGGTAGCGCCCGAGGTCAGCAGTTTCTGTTCGTAGGCGTCGAGTTTTTCCAGAGCCTCGGTTTCGACGGCGCCGTTTTCCAGATCGATCGTATCCATGAAGTTCTGCGCCAGGCGTTGGAAGTCTTCCATCTCGCCCAGTTTTCGGCCCGCCTCTTCGGCGAGCTTCTCCATGGTTTGGTTATAGAGTTCCTTCTCATCGCCCGTGCCTTTGATCACGGCCAGCGCCGTGCGATAGGCACGATAGGCGGTGTTGATGGTCTTGTACTCGATTTCTGCCTGCTTGACTTCGTTGTCGGTGTCTTCAATATAGAAATCGATGTGAACCGCCCACTTGCTCAGGAGGTCGTAAATGTTCTGCAGCTTGCCCAGCAGTTGCTGATAGCTCAGATTCGACTTCTGCAGCCGCCCTGCCTGATTCGCCTTAGCCTTCATCTGCAGCGCCATACGGAGTTGCTCGTTCTGGTCCGCCGTGGTGGTCGCGATCTTCTTGGCGTGAGCTGCCAGGCGCATGTTCTCGTTGGCCAAAGCCAGATTCTTATTGATGATGTCTTTCAGGTACTGGATCTGGCCACTGACGTTCGAGATCTGCTGCGACATCACGTCGCGCCGCTTGCGCATCTGCGACAGGTGATCCTTCAAAATGCCGATGGGGTCAATATTGATGATCATCCCCGTGATGGCGCGCATGAGCAGGCGGAACATCAGGTGGGTGCGGCTGCTGAAAACCACGAACAGAATCGCGCCCAGAATCGCGGCGAGATAAACCATGTGCAGGGTGTCGGCCAACATCGAGACAATGAACGGCACAATCTGGCCCCAGCCATAGACCAACGCAGCCGCGGCGAGCACGATGAAAATCATTCCGGTCTTGCCTTCCGGCCGCGACCAGAACGACTTCAAATCCTGACCAAGATTAGGAGCAGACGGTGTGATGCTCATGGTTTCTCATCCCTGGAGAAGACTGAGGTACTTGGCCTTCTCCTGATCGATCTCGAGCGCGCGGCGCTGCGCCGCGATGGTGAACTGCGATTCGGCGCGTTGAATCTTGCCTTGCGCGCCCACCAGATCGGTCGTCATTTCTGACAGCCGTTGCTGGAGCTGTGCGATCTCTTTCTGCTTTTGCGCGATCGCGTCGGTGACTTCCTGCACGTGCTTCTGGCGGTCATTAATCTCTCGCTGCTTTGTCGCCTCGGCGGAAGCGGCGAACGACTCTTGTTCATTTTGCAGCGCGACTTTCAAGCCGTCGAACGTGGCGAGAATTTTCTCCTGCGTGAGCCCTTCCTGGGCCTTGGCCTGAACCACCGCGGTCTTGAAGCGGGTGCGTTCATCCAGCGAAGGAACCGCCGAGAGCGGATCAAGATACTTGTGAATGGTCGCGGCAACCTGGGTCGATTCGAAATTCGTCTTCGCCAAAATCTTCTGGTAGACGTGCTCTACTTCTTCGCTCATCGGCTGAACGCTCATCGCCGGATACGAGGCGGGAGAAGCCGCTACCGGCACCGCCGTTGGAGACGCAGTCTCGGCGGGAGTCTGAGGATGGGCCTGCGGCTTGGCTTCAGCTTTGGGGTCGTCGTCTTCGATGATGACGTGCTTGATGCTATCGATGAACTTATTGCTCATAGCTGGCGCTCCCTACTGTTCTGATACGTACACGTGCGCCCAACAGTTTCCCGACGAACGGACCATGAATCTTCTTTTCTCGGTATGGTACTGAAAATGAGCGCTTTGGCATAGTTACGCCTGGGGTGGGTGCCTGCCCTGCAAACAGCCGCTATCCCCGGCCACAAGGACGATCCCCTGCCGCGGGTAACAAAGGATGCTATGTCGTGCAAGAGGTGATGTCAACGGCGGGAGAAGCGCGAAATATCGCACTTCGCGAAGTGGTATTTGCAGAATTCTTACTGGCTTTGCTTCGGGCTATGCGGTCGCAGCGATCGCGCGATCAGTACCAGCCCACCGACCAGCAAGATCAACATCACCATCGTATTGAACAGACTCGTCGGCTGGAAATAGATATGCAGGTTAGCGATGATTCCGGCGAAGATGAACAGCGCTCCAGCCACCGTGAGCAGCCATCCGATGGTGCTCTTGCCGTTCCAGAAAAGAATGCCGACGCCGAACAACATAGGCAGGAGCGTGATGCCAAAACTGCTGCCTCCCCAAAAGCTCCAGTAGGAGCCCACCACGCTGACCTGGTGCGTGATCAGGAAGCCTCCGATGCAAGCCATCGCAAAACCGAGCAGAAAGATGCCGAGACCACCCGGTGTTCCGCCGACGTCGCTGACAGAACGGTTGTCGTTGTTCATGAGCGGAAGCATAGCACTTCATACCTCCCTGGGGAACGGAGACGCGCCCCGCTGGAATTCATGCAACTCTCAGTGAGTACATGCTCCGGCAAACTTGCTTGCTTCCGCTAATGTCTCTACACTCTTCCCGAACCCGGTGACAAACGCGATCTAGGGCCGATCGGAGATCTTAAATTCTTGACCTGGTACTTTCTCTTCTTCTTCCTCTCAGGATTTTGCAGCGTTTTGTACGAACTGGTCTGGTTGCGGTCGTCCATGGCGCAGTTCGGGGTAACCACCGCCATGGTTTCGATTGTTCTCTCTGTGTTCATGGCTGGACTTGGTCTGGGCTCGTGGGCCAGCGGCAAATGGCTGGGCCGGTCCAACGGGGCCGGCCGCCTCTCCGCGTTGCGCGTGTACGCACTCATTGAGTTGCTGATTGGGGTGTCGGGCATTTTCGTGTCTTACGAGCTGGTGCTCGGCCGGCGCATTCTCGAGCATTCTGGTTTGTCTTCCTCGATGGCCTACTACTGGCTGGCTGGTCTGTGGGTGGCCATTACGCTACTGCCGTGGTGCACGCTGATGGGCGCTACCGTCCCAGTCGCGATGCAGGCGATCGGGCAAACCCTGCCCGCGGAATCACGACGCTCCTTCAGCTACCTTTACACCGCCAATGTCGCGGGCGCGGTGATCGGAACGACGGTTCCCTTGCTCCTGATCGAACTGCTGGGATTTCGTGGGACGCTGAAAGTTGGCGCAGCCTGCAACGGTGTGATCGCGTTGTCAGCATTCGCCTTGTCACGAAGAGCGCGGAGAATTTCGCCAGCCACGTCTTTCCAGGCGGGACCGTCGACAGTCCCTGCTTCGGGAGGCGGTGCAATCCTCACCATCCTGTTCCTGAGCGGGCTGACCTGTATGGCGATGGAAGTGGTTTGGGTTCGGTCCTACACGCCCTACTACGGCACAGTGGTCTACACCTTCGCGTCGATCCTCGGTGTCTACCTGTTGGCCACTTTCTGGGGAGCGATCGCCTATCGGTTTTGGAGCAGGCGGTGGATGCGCGAGAATCCTGTGGTCTGGAGTGCCCTCGCAGTGTTCGCTTTGCTACCGCTCCTCGCGACGAATCCCGAGCTGCACATGGCACGCCTGCCGCGGCTGGTTTTAGGTGTCCCGCTTTTTACCGGGTTGCTGGGGTTCATTACTCCGATGCTGGTAGATCGTTTTTCGACGGGCAATCCGGCGCGGGCGGGGACCGCTTATGCGGTCAATGTGGCAGGTTGCATTCTGGGGCCACTAGTGAGCGGGTTCGTACTTCTACCCTTCCTGAGCGAGAAGTGGGCCCTCGTGCTGTTGACCGTGCCGTGGGTGATCGTGGGACTAGCCCCACTCCGTCCCAGAGCAAACCTTCGATTCGCAACTCGGTCAGCCATCTACGCCGCGCTAGCGATAGCAGCCGCGATCATCGTGACCGGCAGAAGTTACGAGGAGAACTATGGCAAGCGCAAAGTGCTTCGCGATCCTACGGCGACTGTGATCGCCATCGGCGAGGGGATGCACAAACGGCTGCTGGTGAACGGTTTTGGCATGACTAGCCTGACGGTGATCACCAAGGTGATGGCGCATCTCCCCTTAGCCTTTCTCGACCGGCCACCGCAGAACGCGCTGGTGATTTGCTTTGGCATGGGCACAACGTTCCGATCGCTGCACTCGTGGGGCATTCCGGTAACCGCCGTGGAGTTAGTGCCCAGCGTTCCGCGCCTGTTCAGCTATTACCACAGCGACGGAGACGCGGTTTTGGAATCGCCCCTGTCTCACGTTGTGATCGACGATGGCCGCCGCTATCTCGAACGCACCGGTCAGCAATTTGATGTCATCACGGTTGACCCTCCCCCTCCTCTGCAAGCGGCGGCTTCAAGCCTACTCTACTCCGAAGAGTTCTATCAGGTGGCGCGGCGCCGGTTACATCCCGGAGGGATTTTGCAGCAGTGGTTGCCCACCACGACGGACGAAGATGCCGTCGACGTCGCTGCTGTTACGCGTTCGCTACGCAATTCTTTTCCGTATGTGCGGGCATTTCCGGACGAATTTGGCATCCACTATTTATGTAGCGATCGTCCAATCCCCCAGCGTAGTCCTGAGGAGTTGGTGCGGCGAATGCCCGCCGACGCGGTGCGCGATCTTACGGAGTGGGATGAGCCATCAGCGGATGGGCCCATCGATGCGGCGGAGGACCGACTCAGTGACCTGCTCAAGGGAGAGTCGACGTTGGATCAATTGATCGCCGGATCACCAAACACTCCTGCCCTGACCGACGACCGTCCGATCAACGAGTACTACGTCGTGCGCAATAGGCTACCGCGCGAACACATCGCAAGTTCGATTGCTAAATAAGTGAGTCGCCCTATGCGTATTCTTCTAATTGGGGGCAATGGTTTCATTGGGCGGTTCACGGTGGCCGATCTCAGACGGCGAGGACACGCGGTGGCGGTGTTTCACCGCGGCACGATGGAGGCACCGGCGGGCGTGGTCGAGATTCGGGGCGACCGTAACCGACTCGACGCCGCCGCTGAGGAACTGAAGCGCTTTGCTCCCGACGTCGTGATCGACCTGGTCATCAGTTCTGGCCCGCAGGCGGAAGACCTGATGAACGTCTTCCGTGGCGCGACGCGACGCGTGGTCATGCTAAGCAGCATTGACGTGTATCGCGCGGTGGGGATCTTGCACGGCACCGAGAGCGGGCCGCTGCAGGAGGTGCCGCTTACTGAAGAGTCGGAGCTGCGGCAAAATCTGCATCCCTACTCACCTGAGAGCATGCAGCTCTTGCGCAAGGTTTTCACCTGGGCGACCGACGATTACGACAAGATTCCGGCGGAGCGCGTGGTGATGAACGACCGCGAACTTCCTGGCACCGTGCTTCGATTGCCGATGGTCTACGGACCCGGCGATCCGCTGCATCGTTTCTACCCCGTCGTGAAACGGATTGCCGATGGACGGCGCCGCATCATCTTCCCCGAAACGATAGCCGCCGGGCGCTCGCCGCGGGGTTACGTGGAGAACGTGGCCTGGGCCATTGCGCTTGCGGCCACCGACGATCGCGCTGCACGACGTATCTATAACATGTGCGAGGAGCCATCGTTCAGCGAACTGGAGTGGGCGCGCAAGATCGCCGGCGAAATGGGGTGGGATGGGGAGTTCGTCATCTTGCCGGTGGAGCGTACACCGCGCCACCTGCTCAAGCCCGGCAATGCCGCGCAACATTGGACAGCGAGTTCGGCGCGCATCCGCCGCGAACTGGGGTACGAGGAGCCAATAGCGATTGAGGAGGCGGTCCGGCGGACGATACGCTGGCAGCGAGAAAATCCGCCGGCCGTCACGTTCCTGGCGCAATTCGGCTATCAGGCGGAAGACGCGGCGTTGGCGGGCTACAACGGACTTTCCTAGGGCTTCGTTCCAATCTTCTGCAGCGCGTCTAGTTCCGCCAAAACTTCCGCGCTGTGCTTGACCGGATCCACGCTGGTGTAGGTCTTGGCGACCTTGCCGTTGGGATCAATGAGGAACGTGTGCCGGTTGGCAAATTTCACCAGACCCAGATTCATCAGCGAACCGTAGGAGTCGCTCACCTTGTGGTCGGTGTCGGCCAGCAATTTGAAGTTCAAGCCTTCCTTGGCGCAGAACTTCTTGTGCGAGTCCACGCTGTCGATGCTGACCCCAAGCACGACGGCGTTGCGCTCGGCATATTTCATCTGGTCGGCCTGAAAGTTGTGGGCTTCGCGGGTGCAGCCTGGCGTCTGGTCCTTGGGATAGAAGTAAAGAACCACCCACTTGCCGCGATAGTCCTTTAGGCTCACGGATGAGCCTTCCTGCGAAGGCAGCGTGAAATCGGGGGCGACGCTTCCTTCCGCCGGAGTTGCTGACCGCGACAAAACCCGCGGAACCAGCAGCACAGCCACGATTACGACCACCACCAGCAGCACAATGCGCACCATGGAAACCTCCGCACGACCGCAGGCGGCCATTCTAAACCCACCGGAGCCTGGTTTTCCGCCAGCAAAAATTCCCGCGCTTGCACTATGATGGAGCATTGCGCCTTCTACGACGGAGAAACCAGACGTGGCTCAGACGGAAACCGACGGCTCAGAAGTTTTAGAAACCAGGGAATGGGTCGACTCTCTGGATTATGTCCTGTCCAAGGGCGGTCCCAACCGGGCCGGCCGCCTGCTGCAGCAGTTGGCTTTGCACGCCCGGCGTGAAGCCGGCATCAACCTGCCTTTTTCGGCAACCACTCCCTACCAGAACACGATTCCGGCACGGCAGCAGGCTCCTTTTCCAGGCAGCCAGGAGATGGAGCGTCGCATCAAGAGCCTGGTGCGCTGGAACGCGCTGGCCATGGTTGTTCGCGCCAACAAAATTCAGGAAGGCATCGGCGGACATATTTCGACCTTCGCCTCCGCTGCCACGTTGTACGAAGTGGCGTTCAATCACTTCTTGCGGGCACAGACCGAAAACGGCGACCGCGACGTGGTCTACTTCCAGGGACATGCCGCGCCCGGCATGTATTCCCGCGCGTATCTGGAAGGCCGTATCCCCAAGGAAAAGCTGCAGAACTTTCGCCGCGAGCTGAAACCCGGTGGCGGACTGAGTTCGTACCCGCATCCCTGGCTCATGCCCGACTTCTGGGAGTTTCCCACCGTCTCCATGGGGTTGGGTCCGATTCAGGCGATTTACCACGCGCGTTTCATCAAGTACCTTGAGAATCGCGGACTGAAACAGTCCACCGGCGGGAAAGTCTGGGCCTTTCTGGGCGACGGCGAAATGGACGAACCCGAATCGCTCGGCTCGATCACACTGGCGTCACGCGAAAGGCTCGACAACCTGATCTTCGTGGTGAACTGCAACCTGCAGCGCCTCGACGGCCCGGTACGCGGCAACGGAAAAATCATCCAGGAACTGGAAGCGATTTTCCGCGGCGCGGGGTGGAACGTCATTAAGTGCATTTGGGGATCCGACTGGGACAATTTGATCCAGAACGACCGCGACGGCCTGCTGGTGCGGCGTCTCGGTGAGATCAGCGACGGGCAATACCAAAAATATTTTGTCGAGAGCGGAGCTTATTTCCGGCAGAACTTGTTCGGCAGCGATCCGCGCCTGCTGAAGATGGTCGAACATCTTTCCGACGAGCAACTGGCGCGCATGCGGCTGGGAGGCCATGATCCGATCAAGGTCCACGCTGCCTTTCGGGCGGCTTTCGACCACACCGGCCAGCCCACCATCGTTCTTGCCAAGACCATCAAGGGCTACGGACTCGGGGAAGCGGGCGAGGGCAAGAACATCACCCACCAGCAGAAGAAACTGAACGACGAAGAGCTGGAGATGTTCCGTTCGCGTTTCGGCATTCCGATTCCCGACGACGAACTGCACAACGCTCCGTTCTACCGCCCCTCCGACGACAGCCCCGAGATCAAGTACATGCAGGCGCGACGCCAGCAACTCGGCGGATATATGCCGCAGCGCAAAGTTCGTGCGACGCCGCTAAAGCCTTTCCCCGATTCGCATTTCGAGGAGTTCCACAAGGGCACCGATGGCCGCGAAGTCTCGACCACCATGGTGTTCGTGCGGTTGTTGGCCAAGTTGCTGCGTGACCCTGAACTCGGCAAATACGTCGTGCCTATCGTCCCCGACGAAGCCCGCACCTTCGGTATGGAAGCTCTGTTCCGCCAGGTTGGGATCTATTCCAGCGTCGGCCAGAATTACGAGCCTGTCGATATGGACACGCTGCTCTACTACAAAGAAGCCAAGAATGGTCAAATTCTCGAAGAAGGCATCACCGAGTCGGGCTCGATGTGCTCGTTCATCGCGGCAGGCACGGCGTATTCGAACCACGGCATCAACACGATCCCGTTTTTCATCTATTACTCCATGTTCGGTTTCCAGCGCATCGGCGATCTGATCTGGGCGGCTGCCGACATGCGCTGCCGCGGATTTCTCGTCGGCGGTACCGCTGGCCGCACCACGCTGGCTGGCGAGGGCCTGCAGCACCAGGACGGTCACAGCCACGTGCTGGCGCTTCCTGTGCCGAATCTGCTGGCCTACGATCCTGCGTTTGCTTACGAGATTGCCATCATCATTCAGGACGGCATCAAGCGGATGTATATCGATCAGGAATCGATCTTCTATTATCTGACCGTCGGTAACGAACCCTTGGCGATGCCGGAAATGCCGCAAGGCGGCAACGTTCGTGATGGAGTACTGAAGGGGCTTTACCGCTTCAAAGTTTCGGCCAAGAATGACGCCAAGTTACGCGCGCAATTGCTGGGTAGCGGCGCGATCATGTTCGAAGTGCTGAAGGCGCAGCAGATTTTGGAAGAGAAGTACGGAGTTGCCGCCGACGTCTGGAGCGTCACCAGCTACAAGGAACTGTATCGCAACGCCAATGATTGCGAGCGCTGGAACCTGCTGCATCCCGCAGAGACAGCGAAGGTTCCTTACGTCACAGAGACTCTGAAAGATGCGCAGGGGCCGTTCATTGCGGCGTCCGACTACATGAAAGTCCTGCCCGAAAGCCTGGCGAAGTGGGTGCCCGGTCAACTCGTCTCTCTGGGGACAGATGGCTTCGGTCGCAGCGAGAGCCGCGTTGCGCTGCGTGACTTCTTCGAAGTGGACGCTAAGCACATCGTACTCGCAACACTGGGCGCGCTGGTGCGCGAGAAAAAAATCGGCACGGATGTAGTAAAGCGCGCGATTCAGGAACTGGGGATCAATCCGGAAAAGGCAAACCCGGCGATCAGCTAAGTGGCGCACAGGCCACCGAGACCTTGCGGCCCAAGCTGTCAGAAATTCGCTTATTAGAAAAGGAAATCGACGCGGTGATTGAATTTAAACTTCCGGAATTAGGCGAGAACATCGAACAAGGCGACTTGGTGCGCCTGATGGTTGCGCCCGGCACCGCGGTCAGCGCTGGCCAATCGGTGATGGAACTCGAGACTGACAAGGCAGTCGTCGAAGTGCCGTCGTCGGTGAGCGGAACCATACAGGAGATTCGCGTCAAGGAAGGCGACAAGATCAAGGTCGGGCAAGTGATCTTTACAGTGGACGGTGCGGAGGCGAAATCTTCCGCGAACTCGAGCCAAGCCACTGCGGAAGCGCCAACTCCCGCACCGCAAGACCGGCCGCCAGCCCCGGCGGCCGCCCCGGTGACACCTAACTCCGCCCCGAGCGCGGTTTTTGCGCCGACCGCCAGTGCCAGCGAGTTTAAGCTTCCCGAACTCGGCGAGAACATTTCCCAAGGCGATCTGGTGCGCCTGATGATCTCAGCAGGCACCAAGGTCGCCGAAGGCCAGCCGGTCATGGAACTTGAAACGGACAAGGCTGTGGTCGAAGTGCCGTCGTCGGTGAGCGGCGTCGTCAAGGAAGTGAAAGTCAAAGAAGGCGAGAAGATCAAAGTGGGGCAGGTCATCTTCACGCTGGAGGGCGGGGCCCCCGCGACGCCGCAGCCCTCGCGTTCCCGCAATGCGCCAGTCGAACATGTTTCCGGACAGCACGGAGCACGCCTGGCATTTCAGGCTGCGATCCGCGCCGAAGGCAAAACCGAAGAACAGGCACTTCCTCCAGACCAGCCCCAGCCCGCGCCCGCGCAGTTTAGCATGCCCGTGCAACTGGGCAAGGTTGCCGGGACCGAGCATCGCCAGCCGATTCCGGCCGCTCCGCATGTGCGGCGCCTGGCGCGTGAGGTTGGTGTCGACATCTACGAAGTAAAAGGCACTGGCCCCGGAGGCCGCATCAGCGAAGACGACGTCAAGGCCTACGCGAAGGCGCTGCTGTCGGCCGCCGCGGTCGCATCGCAGGCGCCGCTGCGCGCCGGCCACTTCGCCACGCCCCAGCTGCCGGACTTCGCCAAGTGGGGCAAGATCGAGCGCGTGTCGATGCGTGGCGTTCGCCGCAAAACAGCCGAGCATCTGGCGGAATCGTGGATCACGATTCCGCACGTAACCCAGCAAGATCGCGCCGACACCACAGAACTCGAGCAGTTGCGTGCCCGCTTTGCCCCCAAGGCCGAAGAAGCCGGCGGCAAGATGACGGTCACGGCGATCGCGCTGAAAGTCTGCGCAGCGGCGCTGAAGGTTTTCCCGCAGTTCAATGCCAGCATCGACATCGAGAAAGAAGAAATCGTCTACAAGCAGTACATCCACATCGGCGTTGCCACGGACACCGACCGCGGCCTGCTCGTTCCGGTCATCCGCGATGTAGATAAGAAGAATATCGTCGAACTGGCGGTCGAATTGTCGCAGCTCTCGAAGAAGGCGCGCGATAAGAAGCTCACGCCCGGAGAAATGGAAGGTGGCACATTCACCATTACAAATCTGGGCGGGATCGGCGGTGTCGGTTTCACGCCGATCGTCAATCACCCAGAGGTCGCAATCCTCGGCCTTTCGCGCTCGCGCATCGAGCCGGAGTGGATCAATGGAAAATTCGAGCCGCGCCTGATTCTGCCGCTATCGCTCTCCTACGATCACCGATTGATTGACGGCGCCGATGCAGCCCGCTTCTTGCGCTGGATCGCTGAAGCCTTTGAGCAGCCTTTCCTGCTGTCGGTGCAGGGATGAGGAAATCAGGTGTCAAAGTTTCACGTTTCAAGGTTTCAACGTCCCAGGTTCAAGCCGGGTGGTGTCGCCTTGCAACCTTGAACTTTAAAACCTTGAAACCTTGAAACCTTGAAACCTTGAAACCTTGAAACCTTTTCACCCACATGACTGAAACCCAATCGTTGAACATTGCAGTAGTCGGCGGCGGTCCCGGAGGATACGCCGCAGCGTTCCTCGCCGCCGATCTCGGCATGACCGTCACACTGATCGATCCCGAGGTGAACCCCGGCGGAGTCTGCCTCTACCGCGGCTGCATCCCGTCGAAGGCATTACTACACGTGGCCAAGCTGCTCGAAGAGTCGCACCAGGCCAAGAATTGGGGAATTGAGTTTGCCGCGCCGAAAATCGATCTGGCGCGTCTGCGCACCTGGAAAGAGAGCGTGGTCAAGAAGCTGACTGGGGGGCTCGGCGTTCTCTCCAAGCAGCGCAAGGTGCACTACGTGCAGGGACGCGCGGCGTTCGAGAACTCGACCACGCTGCGGATCACAAAGTCCGACAATACACAAGAATCACTGACCTTCGACCGCATCATCCTCGCAACCGGATCACGCCCGGCCATCGTCCCCACCCTAAAGCTTGAGTCACCGCGCATGATGGATTCCACCGGCGCTCTGAATCTCGAAGACATCCCCGGCTCGCTCCTTGTCGTCGGCGGCGGATACATAGGCCTCGAACTAGGCACGGTGTATGCCGCGCTGGGCACTCGCGTTACGGTGGTTGAAATGCTGCCCGGACTGTTGCCTGGAGCGGATCGTGACCTGGTCGTGCCTCTGCACAAGCGGCTGGAAAAAATGTTTGCCGGAATCCTGCTCAATACCACAGTGGCGGCGGTCAAAGACGAAGGCAGCGGCATCCGCGCCACGTTTGATGGACCCGAGGTCAAAGAGCGCGAGCAGGTGTTCGATCGCGTGCTGGTGTCGGTGGGCCGCAAGCCGAACTCAGAAATTCCCGGCCTCGAAAAGACCCGCGTGCAAGTTGGTCCTCGCGGCTTCGTCCAGGTGAACAAGCAACTGCAAACCGATGATCCCAGCATCTACGCGATCGGCGATGTCGTCGGTGAGCCGATGCTTGCTCACAAAGCTATGCACGAAGGCCGCGTCGCCGTCGAGGCCATCGCCGGACACAAAGTCGCGTTCGAGCCGAATGCCATTCCTGCGGTCGTATTTACCGATCCCGAAATCGCGTGGTGCGGTTTGACCGAAACCGAGGCCCAAAAGGATAACCGTGAGATCCAAGTAGCCAGATTTCCCTGGGCTGCCTCCGGTCGCGCCATCACGCTCGATCGCCCCGACGGCATGACCAAGCTCATCTTCGATCCGAAGACCGAACGTTTGCTGGGCGTCGGCATTGTCGGCGCCGGCGCTGGTGAGTTGATCGCCGAAGGCGTGCTTGCCATTGAAATGGCGGCGCTCGCTCGCGACGTGGCTCTGACCATTCATCCTCACCCAACCCTATCCGAAACTATCATGGAGTCCGCCGAAGTCTTCTTCGGCACGAGCACGGACATCTATCGCCCAAAGCGAGGATGAAGCGGCCGGCCCCCTTCTCCCGAGTGTTTCGCTGGTTCGGTTCCGATAAGATGATGTCTCACTCTTTCGACGCGCACGACTTCACTCCGAAGCGCGCGCACAGTCGAACGGGAGAGAAGACGATGCCTTCCTTTCCTCGCGCGCTCTGGATTTCTGTTCTCTGTTTCGCCGTTGGCTTGCCGGCGCTGGCCCAGACTTCCCTCAGCCAGGTACTGCAACCTTCTTCCAAGTCGGCCAGCGCATCCAACACGCCCACCGATCCGTTGAACCGCACAACGCCATCGGGGGCCGTGCTGGGATTCCTCCAAGCCGCGCAGAACGGCGATAACGGCATCGCTGCGCAATATCTGCAGATGAGCGTGGCCCACCGTCAGACCGACGGCGAGCAACTTGCCTCCCAACTGAAATACGTAATGGACAAGACCTTCGCGGGCAGTCTAAGCGGCGTGAGCACTCAGCCCGAAGGAACTCCACAGGAGGGCGTTCCCCCGGGCCGTCAGAAGGTAGGCACCATGTCCGCTGGCGACGTGGAAGTCGACCTCGAACTGGTCCGCGTCGCCGATCCCAGCGCCGGCAAGATTTGGTTGATCTCCTCCGACACATTGACCAGGATTCCCGAACTCTACGAACAGGTTCAAGCGCGGCAAGTCGAGCACAAACTTCCCAGCGTGCTGGTCAAGCATCAGTTCGCCGGGATGCCGTTGTGGCAGTGGCTCGCGCTGATGTTGGCAATGCCGATCGCGGCTAGCGCCGGCTGGCTCGTGCTGGTGGTGCTGGAGATTCCGTTGCGCTGGTGGGCACAGAGACGCGGCCACACAGATGTCGCCAACTGGCGTTCGGTTTCGGGTCCGGCCTGGTTATTGGCGGGAACCTTCGTTCATCAGGCCATCGCCTACAACCTCCGCATGCCGCTGTTGCCGCGGCACTACTACTATGAAGTCACTTCGGTCGCGCTCATCGTTGGCGCGACATGGATCTCCTGGCGTGTGGTCCGCTGGTTGTTGTGGCGCGTGCGCAATCGGGCGCTTGCCCGCGGCAACACTGGCACAGGATCGCTCATGGTGCTGGGGGAACGAATTATAAAGGCGGCCATTTTCATTGCCGGCGTGATGGCGGTGCTGGGAAGGCTCGGCTTCGACACGAGCACAGCGCTCGCCGGCCTTGGTATCGGCGGCCTGGCACTCGGCTTCGGCGCCCAGAAGACGATCGAGAATCTATTTGGTGGAGTCTCCGTCCTTGGCGACGAAGTCATTCGCGTCGGTGACGTCTGCCGCTTCGGCGACCGCACGGGCATGGTAGAAGACATCGGATTGCGATCCACGCGCGTTCGCACCGATGAGCGCACGCTGCTGGCGATTCCCAACGGCACCGTCGCGACGATAAACATTGAGAATCTCACTCGCCGCGACAAGATCCTGTTTACGACAAAACTCGGATTGAGTTCCGAAAGCAAGGCCGACCACGTGCGCTACGTACTCGCGGAAATTCGCCGTCTCCTCTATAGCCATGCCCGCGTCGAAAGTGCTACCGTTCGCGTGCGCCTCATCGATATCGCCGGCACTTCTCTGACGCTGGAAGTTTTTTCCTACATCCTCACGCGGGACTATAACGAATATGCCGCCATCCGCGAGGATCTGCTGCTGCGAATGCTGGATATTGTCGAAGATTCCGGCAGCGGCCTCGCGCTTCCGGCCCAGACTCTCTACATCAAACGCGAGGCGGGTCAGGCCAAAGAGAAAGCCGACAGCGCCGTAAAGAAGATTGAGGAGTTACGAGAAGGGAAGCAGTTGCCATTCCCAGACTTCCACGAAACGGACATCTCATCGTTCCGTGGGTCGATTGATTACCCGCCGCAGGAGTCGGCTCTGCGCCGGCCCGCGGATGACCAAGGCAAGTCGCGCTAGTTGATCGGCTTTTCATGCCGGCGCGCGAGCCAGCTCAGAAACACATGCGTCGGGAAGTAAACGAGCAGAGGCACAGCGACTAAATAGACTGCAACGTACACCCACCCCGGCATGACGTGCTGCTCATGAAAAAATGGCCCCCGAGCCCAGTTCACATCCATCTCGGGATGCCAGTAATAATTGATCGGTACCACGATCCACGCGGTCAACGTTTGCAGCCGCCAGCCGCGCCCGTCGTAGCCCAGCCGCCAGATTGCCCACAGCAGCAGCGGCGGAGTCACCACGTGGAACAAGCTCAGCAGCCGGATGAAGAGCGGCAGGCCGGGATCGAACATGTATTCCGTGCCGCCAATGATGTGGTGGCCGGTTAGAAGAGTGCCGCCAAGATCGATAGTGTAAAGCGTTTGGAATAACAGTAATCCGCACGCCACCCAGGAGAACGCCAGCGCACTTTCCAGCCACAGGCCGATGCCGATCAGCACATTCCCGATGTCGCAGAAGAAGAGAAAATTCTGTGGCCCATACTGCTTCCAGTACACCGGAGCCCAGACGATCAGCCACGCCGTCCAGGCGATCTTGAGCCAAAGCGGTACCCGCATGGAGGGCCATTGTATGCGACCGCGAATCCGCCATGTGCAAACCGCCTCTCCCGGCTCGCAGAGCCCGCCAAGAAATCAACATGACTCGAATTACCAGCGTAACTTGCTGGGTCTTACGCCTGTTACCTACGATGGTTTTGGTATGGCTTTCCAAGCTCTTCTCTTCTGTCCCGATGACAAAACCGCTCGCACCTTGACGCAGGTCTTAGGCGAGCTGGAGTTCAGCGTCGAGGCCTGCACAGAACCCTTCGCTGCAGTGAAGAAGTTGATGAGCCAGCATTTCGACGCTCTCGTGGTGGACTGCGATAACGAGCAAAACGCCACATTGTTGTTCAAAAGCGCGCGCAATTCGACGTCAAACCAGGCGTCGCTTGCCGTGGCCATAGTGGAAGGTCAGGCCGGGGTGGCGAAGGCGTTTCGCATCGGAGCCAACCTCGTCCTGACCAAACCCATCAAC
Organism: uncultured Acidobacteriaceae bacterium; assembly: GCA_963819035.1. GTDB lineage: Bacteria > Acidobacteriota > Terriglobia > Terriglobales > Acidobacteriaceae > Sulfotelmatobacter. The sequence goes on from CAWFUU010000014.1 coordinate 189,138, forward strand.
GTCGAACAATCCAAGGGAACTTTGCGCGTAGCTCGTGGACTGTTGCGCAAGGGCGAGCCGGGAAAACCAGCGGCGCAAGCGACGACACCCGAGGCTGCGGCAGCTGCTGCGACTCCACCGCCGCCGCCGCCGCACCTGCGCAGCCCGTGAAGCCCGCCCCCACCAGACCTCTTCCTCCCGCGAAACCAGCGGCCACAGTTGTGCCCGCCGCCACGGTAGTTACGCGTCCGGTGCCGCCTCCGGCGGCCAAACCAGTGATCAGCGTCGCAGAGGCCCAGGCAGCAGCGAGTTCGGGCTTGGCTCCGCAGAGCGAAATCGATGATGCCGCGCGCATCTCGGCCGCGGTTCCTGCGAAAGCACCCGTGACACCGCCTGCGGTCAACAAGATAACTCCGCCAGCATCACCCGCGCCGAAGCCGCCAGTGGCTCCGACTCCTGTTTCTGCCACTCGGCCCGTCTTCGTCGGTGCGCCCGAAGGTCCGGTGGGCAGCTTTGGCGGAGGAACCGCCAGCGCACCCGCTCCGGCACGAGAAACTCCGGTTGTCCCTGTTCCCGAAATAATTCCGCCGAGCCCTCCCCACAAAGCCGAGGAACTCTTCGAGAAGCCTGCGGGGCCTGCGCAGAGCGCGAAGCCTGCTTCGACCACCGATTCGCCAGCCGTATCTGAGCCATCGGCCGCACCGTCATTCACCTTTGGCGGAGCTAACACTGCAGAGGAATCCGGTGGTGGGAGCAAGAGGATTTTGCTGGGTGTCGCAGCAGCCGCGTTGGTTGTAGCGGGTCTATACGTCGGATGGACGCATTTCCAGGGACGCGCCAGCCAACCTGCCAATCAGGTGCCCGCCGTCTCGACTCCCTCGACAGCCACGTTGAACAGCGCCCAGCCTGCGCCCCCGAAGCCTGCCGCATCCATCCCCGTGCCCAGTTCGCATCCCGCGGCGCCACCGGCAACAATCGATGCCCAGCCGACAGGGACGTCGGGGAATAACGAAACTGCTAACGAAGCAAGTACTCCAGCGGAAGCCCGGACCCCACCAACAAATTCGCTGTCGCCAACAAGCAAATCCGCCTCTTCCGCCAAACCCGCTGAGACGCCACTCGTCGTGAAAGGTGGCGCGGTTCCGGCGCTTCGATCGGCCCCTGCGGCTCCAGATACCCCAGCTCCGACAGTCATTGGGATGGCGGCAACCGGCTCGGGTGGAGCGCTTTCGAACCTGGTCGACACCTCTCCGACTGGGCCCCAGCCAATCCTTCAGAAGGTGAATATTTCCCAGGGTGTATCGCAGGGATTGCTGATGAAGAAAGTTCAGCCCGTCTATCCAAGGTCTGCTATGGCGATGCACGTTGAGGGCGTCGTCGAATTGGCGGCAACCATCTCGAAAACCGGTGACATTACCAGCGTGAAAGCCTTGAAGGGCGATTCCCAGTTGACGCGAGCCGCCGTTGACGCGGTCAAACAATGGAAGTACAAGCCTTATCTGCTCAACGGCGAACCCGTCGAAATCACGACTCAGGTGACGATCAGCTTCAAGCTGCCGCACTAAGCGAACGGCCAATCAATCAAAGAGGGCATGCGAATCGCTTCGCATGCCCCTTTTCTCTCTAGCGAACATCTTGCCTGGTCAGTCTACCGGCTCACCCGTGCTCGGATCAAGGAAGAGACGCCGGCTGTGCCCCTCTCCCCGGAAGTTGAACATTTGGCTGATGGAGCTGGCGATTCCGTCGAAAGAGCCGTTACCGATACGAGTTCCGCCCAGCCAGTTGTCTTCGACAAACCGGATAATCGAACTCTGATCGGTAACGGTGTTATCCACGAAGTTGCGTTTGGCCCACGGGGAGATCACCAGTAGCGGCAGCCGTGGTCCATAACCGCAACGTCCCAGCGCGTTGGTGTTCGCTGGGTTCAGCCCGGGCAACGAGAGGGGTGAGATGCCGCAGGCGCCGGGTCCAGAGAGGCCGTCAGACTGGCCCATCGAAGGGTTGACGATTGGCCCCATCTGGTGGTCGTACCATCCGTCAGAGTCATCGTACATGACCACCACTGCGGTGCTGCTCCACGAAGGCAACTTTTCGAGAAAGTTGATCGTCTTGACGAGAAAGGTCTGCTCGTCCAGAGGATCGGAGTAACCCGCGTGTCCGTCCTGGTAGGCCTGGGCCTTCAGGAAGCTCACGGCGGGGAAATTGCCCGCGGCGGCTGCGGCGAAGAAATCCTGCAGGTCATACTGATGGTTCGCCGGCCCGGCATTGCCGATCTCGGCCAGAGACGCAGGACGCGTGTGCGCCAGGTTTGCCGTAGATGCGTAGTAGTTGAAGAAAGAGTGGTGTGGGATGTAGTCGCTGGTGGTTCCAGCAAGTCCGGCTGAACTTCGAGTGCATCCGGTCGAGCCATTGGCATTGACGGTCGAGAGATTGAAACCACCCATGAACGATCCCCAAGTCACACCTGCCGCGCTCAGCAGATCGCCGATGTTCTTGCTGCCCATCGTGACCTGATTGCGCGTGCGATTCGAGCAAACATCCCCGATCGGGTCAGGGTCGCCGATTACGGTGAGCGAATTATCGCTGCCGCCGTTGACCTCGTCGCCGGTACCATTCAGCGTGGCCGTAACTCCGTTGGTCTGCCCAGACACCAGGTTGATCACTCCCGGCGTTGAGGGCCCGAAGGTCGTGCCGTACGAGTTGTCGCTCATGGCGAAGTTCTGGGCATAGTTCCACAATGCGGTCACGGTGTTGCCGTCATAGTAGCCCATCACGATGCTGCTCCCGCCCGATCCCGTGTTCGCAGGAAACATGTCCATGACTCCGGCGTCAAATGCCAGTTGCTCGGCCAGGTAGTCATGATCCTGGTCCGGGGTCACCGCTTGCGAGCGGTCGAGCCGAAAAGGATTCGAAGCTCCGAAGCCGTTGGCAGGATTGAGGTTGGGATTAAAGTTAAGCAACGCGTTGCTGAGGCCGTTTACTGTCGGTGTGTTTGGGGAAGCGACGAACCGCGGTTGCCCGGAGGGATTGGTCGCGACCGGGTAGGTTCCGAAGTAATGGTCGAAGGAGACATTCTCCTGGAAGATCACAACCAGATGCTTGATCGGCGTCGCCGTTGCCGTCGCATCCGCAAGATTCGACGCCGGCTTGGAAGCGGCAAACGCGGGCATGACGGTTGGTCCCAGGGCGGTGGTCAACGCCAGTAGCAACGCCATCGTCTTCCTGGGAGCTTCGGACTTCAGCTGTTCTATCATTAAAATCCTCCTGTCCCCGTCAGGCCCAGTGCCCCACACTGCGGCCGCGTTTCTTGCCGGCACGCGCACGTACTTGCCCCGGGATGCAGGAACCTTACCCGCCAAATGTTTCACGAAGGTTGCACGGGAATGAAATGAACATGAAATGAACCGCACAACTGTGTGAACAGAAAAAGAGGCTTTTCCACAGACGTTTGTTTGTATGGAACGGAAAGCCCAGAGGAGAAAACTATCGGAACGAAGTTCTTCGATAAAGATACTTCGACAAAACCAGCAGAGCGAAGGGCGCAAGCAGGGTTTCAATTGGTGAAGCCGAGTCGCTCCTCACTCTTACTGCGGCTGCAGCACTTCATCTACCACCACCTTGCCGCCTTTATCGGCGGTGATGACTTTATGCACCGGCGCGTATCCCGTGAGCGTAATGTCGATGACGTAGTTGCCGGGATCGAGCGCGACGTCGAACGGAGAATTCTTCTCCACGATGTGCTGGTTGATTGCCACCTGCGCGCCTTTCGGCTGCGTGCGGATGCTCACCACCGTCTGCCCCGGCTGCGCGCCTTTGCCGCCGAACAGCTTCGACATTTTTCCAACGGTCCGGATGTTATCCACATTGCCGAGTGGCCGTAACGTCGGCGCAAAGTTGAAAGTCTGCCCCAGCACGAACTGAGCATTCATGGTCTCGTCGATGTATCCCATCTTGCGGACCAGGACCACGTGCTGCCCTTTGTCCACGCTGACCTGCGACGGAGTTTTCGTGCCTGTGTCGCGACCATCCACATAAACGTTGGCGCCGGCAGGGTCGCTCGAGACCACCAGCGTTGCCATCAGCTGCGACAGGTGGACGACAACCGTAGCCCGATTGCCGGATGTGACCGTGACCGTGCGCGTGTCCGCGGAATATCCCGGCTTGCTGACCGTAATCGTGTGCTGCCCGGGCTGAAGGTTGGTCAGTGCAAACGGAGTGACGTAGCTAGAATCGGTTCGTCCATCGACCTGTGCCTGGGCGCCCTGGGGCGTGGAATCGACCGCCATCTGTCCGGGAATGATCATCGGCGCCGGAGCCGCTTTCTTCTTTGCATTGCGCGACTTCGCGCTTGCCACTGGCCGCCTGGCGGGTGTCTCCTCTTCTGTTGCCTCAGGCTCGCTTGTTGCGGGCGCCGGCTCGCTGTTAGCCGAAGGCTGCGGCGCAGGATGGTCTGCCGGCGCAGCTGTTGGCTGTGCGGGAGTCACCGCTACCGAGGCCGGCCGTCCGGAACCAGAGTCGTCGTCACCGTTCTGACTGTGAATGTAAATAGTTACCCCGATGCCGATCGCCAGAATCAGCACGGCGGCGCCGCCCAAGGCATAGCCCAGGAGCTTGGGAGGCACGTTCTTGATTTCTTTCATCGCCTTCTCGGCCACTTCGCGCGGCTGCACCTTGGGCTTCTCGTCGTGCTTCGCGACGCCGGAAAACACGGTGGGCGATGACGCTGTCTCGGGCACTGGCTGGTAAGAGGACGGAACAGGTGGCGGCGGCGCCACGTATGCTTCTTTCAGCGGCGGCAGTTCAGCGATGTCGGAAAAGCTAGTGCCGCTGTTTCCCACCTGGGCGCCTTCGGCCATCATCGGATCGACGGCGATTTTCGGGCCGTCGTCCGCCTGCGGTTCGAATGTCTCGACCTGTGGCTCGAAGGTTTCGACCTCAGGCTCATCCGCCACTGCCGAAGACATCGAGGCTGGCGGCTGTCCGGCCGCTGCCATAGTCGCTTTCACGCTTGCGGTTATGAACTGGTCCGACAGATCAATTTCCGGAACTGAGGAATGCGGCTTGGCATCCGAGCCGATTCCTGCTGCGGCTGCAGCCGCCTTCGGAACGGCTAGCGTTGAAGCAGGCTTTGCCAGCGTCGCCGGTCTTGATTCTGACGACGCGGCCGGCGCAGCGCTCCCTGCAGGCCGTGCCACACCAGGCTTTGCCACACCAGGCTTGGCGGAAGGCGCCGCGGTTGCAGGACGTGCGACGCCAGAAACTCCGGGAACGGATGCTTTGGCCGTGGATTTGGCTGAAACCGGCGTCACAAACTTCGATTGCGCTGCAGCCTTCGCCTTGTCTGGAATCGCCGCGCCCTTGGGCGGCTCGGGTTTCTTGGCCGCAAGGCTTTTTGACTCTTTGCACTTCTCCAGATCGTCGAGCAGATCGCGGCCGCGTTGATAGCGCTCGGCCGGATCCTTCGACAACGCCTTCATGATCAGATCGCTGAGCAGCGGGTGCACTTTCGGATTCACATGAATGGGCGGAACCGGCGTGCTCTCCACAATGCTCTGCCGTAACGATTCCATGTCGTCGCGATCGAATGCCTTCCGCTCCGTCACCATCTCGTAGAACATCGCGCCCAGGCTGAACAGATTCGAGCGTGCGTCCATCGCCTGGCCCTGCACCTGTTCCGGCGACATGTAGTGGAGAACCGTCGGAAGACCTTCCGTCACGTGCTGCACAAAATTGCCCACGCTTGATACCCCGAAGCTGAGGATCTTGACAGTTCCATCCCAGCCACACATGATCTTGGCCGGTTCCAGGCTGTAATGAACAATGTTGTGCGACGCTGCATGATCGAGGCCGCCGCACAATTGCCTTCCGATGTCGAGCAGGTCCCAGATGGAAAATCCTTCTTTACGCGCCAGCATCGTGGCGATGCTGTTGCCTTGCACGTATTCCATGGTGGCGCAGAACTGGCCGTCGATTTCACCCGCGCTAAAGACTGGCGTAATGTTGGGACTGCTCAGAATCTTGGTCTTCTCCGCCTCGGCCAACAGGGCCTGTTCCAGCCCCACCGCGCCTTCGCCGAAGGCACTCAGCTGAATGGCTTTCAGGGCAACCGTTTGCCCGCTCTCAGGATCGTTGGCCTTGTACACCGCCCCTGTGGGGGACTTCGCCAACTCGCTTGATATTTCGAAGTGGCCGATTTTCGTAGGCATTTTCTTTTGGTACTCCATGCACCGCGAGCCATTCGCATCGCCGCGAACGAGCCTCGGCCAGCGGAGACCCTAGGTATCGGGTGTGCGTAGGATATCGCTGCGTAGGGCTGTGTTCGAGTTACCAAAGTAAGGGATGGCGCAGGGGGCTTGCAGCGAAACCACTAGCTGCTGGCCGATCTCAGACGCTCTGCCAACCGGCGCAGGTGATCGATCAACTCCGGAGGCTCGTGGACCTGAAAGTCCACGCCGAGCAGCATCAAGTGGATCGTCAGGCCTTCCATCGAATGGGACCCGGTGTGGAGCATGCAAGAGCGTTCGTCGATCGCTTCGAGCGTGCCCGCAGAAGGCGGCACGCGCTTGGCGATGGCCTCGACGGGAGCGTGCAAAGTCATCCGCGCGCGAATGGGGTAGGGCACGCTGGCCAGCGATTTGGAAACAAAAGCAGCGAAGTCTCCCCCCGGCGGCTTTCGCGGCGTGAATCGGGTCGAGGTCTTCAGCTTGCCTGCGATGCGGTCGACTCGGAAGGTTCGCCAGTCTTTGCGAGCCAGATCCCAGGCCACGAGATACCAGCGATATCCCGTATGCACCAGCCGGTGCGGCTCCACGGCTCTCCCGCTGGGCGCCCCCGTACGGTCGTGGTAGAGAAAGCGGATCCCTTCAAGATCGCGGCAGGCGCCAGCGAGGGCTGACAAGCGTTCCGCGTCGACCGTCGGACCTCGGCTCCCCAGCGGCACGATGAATCCATGCAGGGCAGCGACGCGCTGGCGCAACCGCGGAGGCAGTACCTGCTCGAGTTTCAGCAGCGCGCGCACCGACGCCTCCTCGATACCCCCGACACTGCCGCTGGCCGCGGTGCGTAGTCCGAGCGCCACTGCCACGGCTTCGTCGTCGTCGAGCAGCAGCGGCGGAAGGTTTGCGCCCGCACCCAGTTGGTAGCCTCCGGCTGTCCCGGTGGTCGAATGCACCGGATATCCCAGACTACGCAGGCGGTCGACATCGCGGCGCAGGGTTCGCGCGGTGACGTCGAGCCGCTCCGCTAGATCAGCCCCAGACCAATACCGCCGGGCCTGAAACAAGGACAACAGCCGAAGCAACCGAGCTGAGGTATTGAGCACGGCCGCTATTGTGCCATAGATCGAGGACCGAATCTGTCCTCAATGGCCGTTACCGTTCCGCTTGTCGATTCAGCCGGGTTTAAGGCAGGTCGCGCAGGAGAAAAAATCATGACGCTTACTGATCTGTTTTTGGAGGAACTGGAAAGAGAAGCCGCCAGTTCGCGCCTCACCCTCGAACGTCTGCCCGAAGGACACAACGACTGGAAGCCGCATCCGAAATCAATGCCACTCGGTTACCTGGCGTCACTGGTCGCGACTATGCCGTCGTGGGTGGTGTCGATGGTCAAGCAGGACGAACTGGATCTCAAGTCGCCCGCAGCCGCGAAGTTCAAGCCGCTGGAATGGTGCAAGCGCAACGAACTGGTAGCCGCTCTCGATGCCGCCGTCGCCGAGGCACGCGAAGCCTTACGCAGCACGACCGATGAACATCTCATGACGACCTGGAAGTTCAAGGTCGGCGACCACGTAGTCAGCGAGAATCCTCGCCACGTCATGATTGCGGACTCTGTTTTCAGCCACCTCGCGCATCATCGGGGACAGTTGACCGTCTACTTAAGGCTCAATGACGCCTCGGTGCCGGCGATTTACGGCCCCTCGGCGGACGAAGGCCATTTCAGCTAGTACAGAGTGCGGGCGAGCCAGCCTAGACCCTGCCATGGCTCGAGCGTGGAATTCCAGCGTAACTTCGCGAAGCGCGCAGCGGTTCTATTTGTTATGTGCGGTTTTGGATGACATTTGTCATCTCGCTCTGATGACGATCTCCACTTGTGACGTCGGCTCGAGTGGAGAAGGATACATTAAGACGAAAGCGAGACCCGTTGAGCCCAAGAATTCAATCCGGCGCGGTTGTGGAGTGGGCGCTCCTTCGTCTATTCTGGTCGGCGTGGGAGGTGCCCACCTCCCGCGCCCGGCCCGTGGTTCTCCCTGGAGTTCGCTCATGACATTGACCCGGTTCGTCACGAAGAACGCGTTCCGCAACAAGCGCCGCAGCATTTTGACGGTATTGAGCATCGCTTTCTCACTGCTCTTGCTGACCCTGATGATGACGATCTGGCGGGCTTTTTATCTGGATCAAGGCAGCGCCGAGTCGGCGGAGAGGTTGGTGGTCCGGCACCGCGTCTCTCTCACCTTCTCTCTCCCCGGTTTCTACCGCGAGAAGATTCGGGCGATCCCTGGAGTCGTGTCGGTGGTACCGGTTTCGTGGTTCGGCGGAATATATAAAGACCAGAAGCCCGAAAACTTTTTCGCACAATTCGGCACCGATCCGGAAGAATTCTTCAAGACATACCGCGACATTCAAATGCCCGAGGACCAGATAACGGCATGGCAGCGCGATCGTCAGGGGGTAATCGTCGATTCCTCCCTGGCGACAGAAGTATGGTTGGAAGCTGGGTGACCGCATTGTTTTGCAGGGGACGATCTATCCCATCAATCTTGAGTTGAACATCCGCGGCATTTACCACTCCAACCCGGACAACAAATCGGTTTACTTCAACGCCAAGTATGTGGAAGAAGCTGTGGATTTCTTCAAGGGACGAGCGGGCACGTTCAGCATCCTGGCGGCGTCTCCTTCAGACGTAAGCAAGGTTGCGAGCGCCGTGGACGACATGTTCCGCAATTCGCCGCAGCCCACCAAGTCGGAGAGCGAGAAGGCGTTTGGGCTCGAGTTCGTAGCCATGATGGGAAACGTGAAGGCGTTCATTCTGAGCATCTGCTCGGCTGTGGTTTTCGCTACGTTGCTGGTTTCCGCCAACACGATGGCGATGTCGATCCGTGAGCGCACGCGCGAAGTAGCGGTGCTGAAGACGCTGGGCTTCACCAGGCGCGGTGTGCTGGGCTTATTCGTCAGCGAAGCGGTGGCGTTGTCGCTGGCGGGCGGCCTGATCGGCGCGGGTCTCGGGTGGCTGATGGTTTATGGCCTTACCCATTCTCCGCAGTTCTTTAGCTTTTTCCCCATGAAGGTGACGATGGGAATATGGGTCGTGGGCATGCTGACCTCCGGACTGGTAGGACTGCTGAGCGCAGCGCTTCCTTCCTATCACGCTTCGCAAATCAACATCGTAGACGGATTACGCCACATCGGGTGAAGTCATGACGCTGGGCAGTTTTGTCGTGCGCAATGCGTTTCGCAACAAGCGGCGGAGCCTGCTGACCATGATCAGCATCAGCTTCTCCCTTTTGCTGCTGACCCTGATGATTTGTATCTGGCGTTCGTTTTATGTAGACCAGGTTGCTCCGGAGGCGGCCCGGCGCCTGATCGTCCGCGACCGCGTCTCGCTGGCGTTTTTCCTGCCGGCCTACTACCGCGAGAAGGTTCGCGCCGTGCAAGGGGTGTCGTCGGTAGTGCCCCTCACCTGGTTCGGAGGCCGCTATATTGATGATCGTCCGGAACACTTCTTCGCTCAAATGGCGACCGATCCCGATGAATATCTGAAGGTGGCATCGGACAAGATTGTCCCGCCAGAGCAAGTAAAAGCATGGCAGCAGGATCGGGCCGGAGCCTTGGTGGATGTGATGCTCGCGAACAAGTACGGCTGGAAGATTGGCGACCGCATTACTTTGCAAGCCAACATTTTCCCGACGAATCTCGATCTGACGATTCGCGCGATTTATCACCGCGATCCTCCTCAGAATGCGCTGTACTTCAACGCCAAGTACCTGGAAGAAGCGGTGCCCTGGTTCAAGGGACAGGCGGGCTGGTATGCCGCCCAGATCGACTCCGCCGACGACGTCGCGCGAGCCGCGCATGAAATCGATGACATGTTCCATAACTCGCCGCTGCAGACGAAGACGGAAAGCGAAAAGGCCTTTCAGTTGGGGTTCGTCGCTTCGCTGGGCAACGTTAAGGCGTTTATTCTCAGCATCTGCGGCGCGGTCGTATTTGCCATCATGCTGGTCTCGGCCAACACCATGGCGATGTCGGTGCGCAGCCGGACGCGTGAAGTGGCCGTACTCAAGACGCTAGGCTTCACGCGCCAGCGCGTGCTGTCCATCTTCGTAAGCGAATCCGTTGCGTTGGCTTTAGCAGGTGGAATGCTCGGTGTTTTGGTCGCGATTCCCGTGATCGCGGCGTTGACCCACCGGTTCATCGGGCTGGGCATTCCGCTCAACATGAAAGTGAACGGGATTACGGCTGGGTTGTCATTGCTGGTGGCTTTGATCCTTGGAGTAGTGAGCGGTTATTTGCCGGCTTACAAAGCTTCGCACATGAACATCGTGGAAGGGCTGCGTCACATCGGCTGAGTTTGAGAATTTATTGAGTCGAGTTTAACTATGGCGATACCGATTAGCTACAACGTCCGCAATTTAAGGCTTCGCAAAGGGCTCACCATCATGACGGCCCTGGGCATCGCGCTCACGGTGACGACCGCGATCTTTCTGATGGCGCTCATCGCGGGGCTTAATCGCGCTTTCGTCAGCAGCGGCAATCCATTGAACGTGCTGGTGCTACGGAAGGGCTCAGAGGCGGAATTGTCCGGCGGCTTCGATGCCTCGCTCTACCCTACGCTGAAAACTCTTCCCGGCATCGCCAAAGACAAACAAGGCGAGCCGATGACCTCAGGCGAGTGGGTCGTCGTGATCATCCTTCCGCGCAAAGACGGTACCGGCGAAGTCAACGTAACCGTGCGGGGAATGATGCCTGATGGTCTGGAAATGCGGCAGTTGTCCGACCCGGGCCATCCAGGTGTGAAACTTGTCGCGGGAGACTGGTTCCACACGGGGCAGCGGGAAGTTGTGGTCAGCAAATCGATTCAGAATCGCTTTTCGCACGCCAATATCGGCGACACCATGGAGTTTGGCAAAGGATCATGGAAAGTGGTGGGAGTGTTTGACGCCGGAGGCTCGGCGTACGAGTCTGAAGTCTGGGGCGATGTGAACCAGATGGCTTCGGACTTCGATCGTCAGGGAGGATTCGCGTCGGCGTACCTGCGCGCCACCGATCCTATCGCCGCAGAGGCCCTCAAGAACCGCGTCAGCGACGACCAGCGTCTCAAACTGGAAGGATTCATCGAGACCGACTACTACGCCAAGCAGACCAGTTCCGGAGCGCCGATCAAGGTGATCGGGTTCGTGGTGGGCTTCATCATGGCGATCGGCTCGATTTTCGCCGCCATGAACACGATGTATGCGGCGGTCGCCTATCGCGGGCGCGAGATCGCGACGCTGCGGGTGATCGGCTTCTCGCGGCCCGCGATTCTGACATCCTTTGTGCTGGAGTCTCTGCTGCTGGCTTTGTTGGGCGCGGCTGCAGGCATTGTGCTCATGCTTCCGTTTAACGGCATGCAGACCGGCACATCGAACGCAGTCACATTCAGCGAAGTCGTGTTTGCCTTGCGCATCACCCCGCAGGTCGCCGGATATGCCATCCTGTTCGCGCTCATTATGGGATTGGTTGGTGGGCTTGCTCCCGCGTGGCACGCTGCACGGCAGAATATTCTGAGCGCTCTGCGCGGCTAGATGTAGCGCCGGCATCCTGCCGGCTGTCGCGAGGGCGTCTCGCCCTCGCGACTCGGCGGGCGGGACGCCCTCCGGACAGCCGCCGGGACGGCGGCGCTACGGGTTGCGACGAAACTTATAGGAAGCGTGAGCCGTAAATACTTTTATGGCGATTGACACGAAACACGAAGATCTGCAGAGCCTGCGCATCGACCGCTCTCAGCGTGGCGACACTGGCGGAGAACCTCCCGCTTGGGCGCGCCGCTACATTCTCGGCGGTGTCGCGCTCGTCGTAGTGCTCGGTTTGTTCGCTTTGGCCTACCGAGCCTTCTCATCGGACACGCCGGAAGTCGAGGTCGTCCGCGCCTCGGCGCAAACAAGCGGCAATGACGTGGGCGGAACCGTGCTCTCGGCAACGGGTTATATCGTGGCCCATCACACCATCAACGTGAACTCCAAGGTCACGGGCCGCCTGGAGTGGATCGGAGTGGAGAAGGGCGACAAGGTTAAGGAAGGTCAAGTGCTGGTACGCCTGGAAAGTCAGGAGTTCCGCGCGTCCTTCGAACAGGCCAAGGGCACGGTGGCCAATGCGCGCGCCTATCTTGACGAACTACAGCACGGCTCGCGGCCAGAGGAAGTCCAGCAGGCGCAACACAATCTCGACGAAGCCCGGGCCACGCTGGCCAACGACAAGTTGACCCTCGACCGCACAAAGGAACTAGCCAGCGGCGGCGTGGTTTCACGCCAGCAGTTGGACGATGCCACGGCGAAATTCGAAGCCGATCAGCAGCGCGTGAACTCTCTGGAAAAGGCGTTTCAGTTGTCCAAGATTGGGCCGCGGGCAGAGGAAATCGCACGCGCCCAGGGCGCGCTCATGCAAGCGAAAGGCCAACTCGACTATGCCCAGTCTCAACTGGACGCAACCGTCATCCGCGCGCCCGTGACCGGCACTATTCTCGACCGCACGGCGGAAAAAGGCGAGCTTATCACCGCGCAGTTTGCCAGCGCAGCTGCCGGAGGACCTCAGGGATCGGTCGTGTCGCTCGCGGACCTGAATGATCTTCAGGTCGAACTCGATATCGCGCAGGCGGACTTCTCCCGACTTGGTCCCACGCAGAAGGGGATCGTGACCACCGATGCCTACCCCGACAAGCAATACGACGGCCAGATTGCGCAAATCTCGCCGGAAGCGAACCGCCAGAAAGCGACCGTCCAAGTCAAAGTGCAAGTGCTGAACCCGGGGAAGTATCCCGACATTCAGTTGCGGCCGGAAATGAATGCAACTGTGCGTTTCCTGGCCAACGACGTACCGAAGAATACGAAGGATCCGTCGGGCGTATTCGTGCCGTCGACAGGGATTCGCGATCGCGACGGCAAGAAGATTGTGTTGATCGCCTACAACGGAAAAGCCGTCGCACGCGAGGTTCACGTCGTGGGCCAGCGGGCCGACGGAGCGCTGGTCGACGGGCTGGTTGGAGGCGAGAGCGTCATCACCACGGCGCCGCCAACTTTGAAAGATGGAGACAAAATTAAAATTAAGGGGCAATCATGAGCACTGCTACACAAAACAACGTTGCCACGAGCACCAAAGTCGTGCAGGTCCACGGCGTCAGCAAGGTCTTCAAGCGCGATGCCTTTCAGGTGACTGCGCTCGACGATGTGTCGATCGACATCGCCAAGGGTGAATTCCTTGCCCTGATGGGGCCCTCCGGGTCAGGCAAGACAACGCTGCTGAACATGATCGCGGCCATCGACCGCCCCACGTCGGGAGAACTGCTGGTGCAGGGGCAGGATATTTTCCGCTTCAACGACGCGAAGATTGCCCACTGGCGCAATGAGCACATCGGCTACGTCTTTCAGACGTTCAACCTGATCCCGGTGCTCACCGCGTTTGAAAACGTAGAGTTGCCGCTGCTGCTCACCAAGCTGAACGGACAGCAGCGCCGCGACCACGTCGTGACCGCACTGAAGCTGGTCGGGCTTGAGGATCGCATCAACCATCTGCCCAAGCAGCTCTCCGGCGGCCAGGAGCAGCGCGTCGCCATTGCGCGGGCGATCGTCAGCGATCCCACCTTATTGCTTGCCGACGAGCCAACTGGTGATCTGGACAGTCACTCGGCAACCGAAGTGTTGGAGATTTTGAAGCGGCTGAATGAGGATTTCCACAAGACGATCGTGATGGTCACTCACGATCCGCACGCGGCTTCCTACGCCCACGTCACCCGGCATCTGGAAAAGGGCATGCTGCTGCCTCCCGGGTAAGAGGTAACCAAGCGAGTAAACAGCGGGAGTTCGGGACCGGCGAAGGTTTCCTTCGCCGGCCCGGAAACTCAACTTAGCAACGCAATTCCCCTACACCGCTGGGATCTGCCGATTCCTCGGGGGTTCGCGAAGGGGCCTCCGCAACCCAAAGCCACGCCCGTCTGCCGTTGCCCAAAAACACAGCCTGCGCTTCGCCGTATTCTACTAATCGGTTGAGCACAGTCGTTATGGAGGCCATTGGGTCCTTGTGGCGAGCCAGCAGCAGGGGCATTTTCTGCTGAAAGTACTCACAGATATCGCGGGCGCTCATGGCCCGGCCGGCCTCCATCAAGATCATTCTGCATGCCTTGGTAAAGCCCGGTTGGCGGCCGCTGCTCTTGCGGTCAACCAGTTCCATAAGTTCTTCGCTTAACACCTCATCGCCAAACAGATTAGCCAGCCCGGCGATGGTCTGCTTGACCGTGCCGATCCGCTTCATGACATCGGCGCGCTGTTGCATCAATTGGCGCAGTTCGCCGTGCGCCTGCCTGATTACTTCCTGCACATGGCCCACGTCATACCGCTCAGAGAGCCCGATTGAGCCGTTTCCGTTCTGCCCGTTTTCCATACATCCCCCAGATTTTTAGACTTGTATTGATCGCGGCGCCGATTTCGCTTCAGCGCCTCTGTTGAAACCGGTGCAACTCCAGAGCACAAGTGCGCAGGGGCACGATTGATTGTTGGACAAAACTCCCCAAATTCTCCAGCGGGGGGCAGAACCCCACTCAGAGTGCTATACGTAGAATGTTCTCCCGGCGTTCCCTCAATGTTTTGAGAGTCTGCCTTTGCAAACATCCGGCGTCTTGATGTTAGACGCTGCGATTGCAGATTGGTTAACAGGCAGGGCAGAACAGGGACCAAAACGCGCACAAGCGGGACGAGATCACATTCAATCAGCCTGAGTTATGGGAGAACGATGACATGCAGCCGCCGCCACCGATTGGTAACCGTCCGGTGGCGTTTTTGACTCCTTGAACGGGATTGACCGGAAGATAATAACTTGCTCTCTCTGTCTTGTTAGCTCCTTGGAGGGTACTGAATCGGCGACAAGCCAGCAATCACTGCCCTAACGGCAAGTCGAACCTTCGCCCAAGTGCCGGAGTAAAGGCCTCCAGCCGTCCCGAATCGAACCCGTTGACCGTTTTCGGAATTCCAAAAGTCCCGGTTCAGATGAACCGTGTTCCGCTGAAGCAAATCCCGCCATGTTCCGATAGTAACCAGTGAGGAGCAGGTTCCGTGCTAACAGCCACAAAACCCGCCATTGCCCCCCTTCGCGTCTTGCTGGTAGGCAAGAAAGAGGAAGATTTTTTCCTGATACGCGAGATTCTGGACCGCATGCGCAGCATGCTTTCGGCTGAACTGGAACACGCGCACTCGCTCGAAGAAGCCAAAGCGATGCTGCAGGAAAGGCCCTACGGTCTGGTTCTGTTTGAACATGAAACCGGAGATGCGAGGGCTGTCCACCTTCTGGCCGACCTTCTTCATATCGGGGTCTCCATCCCGTATATCGTTCTGACCGAGCATGCCGACGAACACACCGTCGCGGAAATCATCGAAGGGGGCACGTGGAACTGTGTTTCCAAGTCGCAACTGGACGGAGCGACCCTGATACGGAGCATTCGAAGCACGCTGGCCCTGCACTCTATGCAGAAGGGACAGCACCTGGCCGAGGAGTCCTTGCGCAAACTCTCACAAGCAGTCGAGCATTCCGCCGACACCGTGATGATGACGGACTGCCGCGGAGTCATCGAATACGTGAACCCCGCTTTTGAAGCCCTCACCGGCTACACCCGCGACGAAGCCTACGGGAAGAGTCCCCGCATTCTCCGCTCCGGCGAGCAGGGGCCGGAAGTTTACCAGGAACTGTGGAAAACCATTCTCGCCGGCAACGTCTTCCGCGGAATTCTGGTCAATCGCAAAAAGAACGGCGAACTGTATTACGTGGAAGAGAGCATCTGCCCCGTACGCGATGGCCAAGGCCAGATCACGCATTTCGTTGCCAATGGGCGGGACCTTACCGAGCGTCTGCGGCTCGAAGCCCAGCTTGTGCAAGCACAAAAAATGGATGCGATCGGGCGCCTGGCCGGCGGCGTTGCACATGATTTCAATAACTTGCTGACCATCATTACCAGCTACTCGGAACTCGCGCTCGACGAGGTGCCAGCCAACACGTCGCTCACCGCAAAAATTCAGGAGATTCTGCAGGCAGCCCGGCGAGCCGCGGAACTGACGCGCCAATTGCTGGGCTTCAGCCGGAAACAGCCGCGCGCCCTGCGCGTCGCGGACCTTAACCAGGTGATCGCCGATATCGCCAAAACTCTACCTCGTCTGATTGGGGAGGATATCGAGTTCAGTTTCGTACCCGGCCCGGGATTAGGAGGCGTCCGGCTCGATCCGCTCCAGATCGAGCAGGTCCTCATGAATCTCTCCTCCAACGCGCGCGATGCCATGCCACAGGGGGGACACCTCCGCATTGAGACCTCAGATGTGATCCTCGATGAGCACTACGCGGGTGGCAAACCGGCCGTGATTCCTCCGGGGCGCTATGTGCTGATCACTGTCAGTGACGACGGCGCAGGAATTCCGCCCGAACACCTGCCGCACATCTTCGAACCCTTTTACACCACCAAACCGTCGGCCCAGGGCACGGGGTTAGGGCTGGCCACGGTGTACGGAATCGTGAAGCAGAACAAAGGATTCATCTGGGCCTATAGCGAGCCCGCCATGGGAACCGTCTTTAAGATTTACTTGCCTTGCGTATCCGGAAACGGCCATGCCGTCGAATCCGAAGGCGTCAAGTCTGAGACCGCTCCCGGCGGTTCGGAGACCATTCTCCTGGTGGAAGACGAGCCGGCGGTTCGAAAAGCAGCGGCGGAATTCCTCCGCCTGCGCGGTTACACCGTCCTCGAATCGAAGGATGGCCTCGATGCCCTCTCGGTCGCTCGAAACCACGGCACGCCAATTCATCTCGTCGTCACCGACGTGGTCATGCCCAATATGAGCGGAGGACAACTGGCCAAAGAACTCGCGCGCCTGAGGCCAGACGCCCGGCTTCTGTTCGTCTCCGGCTATGCTGGAAAGACCGTGCTCGACCACAAAGTGTTCGATCTCGAAACAAATTTCCTGCAAAAGCCCTACACCCTGAAACAACTATCAACCAAGATTCGCCAGGCACTGACACGCAGCGCAGGCCAGACGACGAACTCGCCTTCGCACTGATGCTCGGTTTGATCAGCCTGTTTCCAGACCCTATAATCAGGCTGCGCGCCACCCCGCATGAATCCCTCAGCAGCCCGCCAGGAACCGAAAGCTGGCACTCCAACGCCACCAGTGAATCGGACTCCCCTCTTTCGGGCAGCTCCTGCTTCCCTGATGATCCTCATCGGATTGTGGCTGGCGATCTACTTTGCGGGCATCTTCACACCGCCGTTGCTCGACGATGTGGACACGATCCACGCCGAAGCGGCGCGCGAGATGCTGCTCCGCCACGATTGGGTGACCATGTACACCAACGGTCTCCGCTACCTGGAAAAAGCGCCGCTGATGTACTGGGGACTGGCCGCAAGCTACGAGCTGTTTGGGATCAGTGACTGGAGCACGCGTCTGCCGCTCGTCCTGGGCTTACTCGCCCTGGTTCTGGCGACCTACTGGCTCGGCGGTTATGCGTTCGGTGAACGCGGAGGATTCCTGTCGGGCGTGGTCCTGGTGACCTCGATCGGGCCCTACATCTTCACCCGTTTTCTGATTCCTGACGCGCTGGTCGCGCTGTGGCTGACGATTTCCTACTATTTTTTTCTGCATTCGTTGGAGGAAGAGACTCCGTCGCGTCTGACCTGCTGGGGATTCGCCGCGGCGTGCGCGCTGAACGTGCTCACGAAAGGCCTGATCGGGCTTGTGTTCCCGATCGGCACGATCGGCCTCTACCTATTGCTGACCGGTAACCTGCGCCACCTGCTGAAGCTGCGACTGATCTCCAGCACGCTCGTCTTCTTTGTTCTGGCGGCGCCCTGGCACATCCTGGCCGCCATCCGCAACCCAGCCCAAGGCCAGGCCCGCGGATTTCTTTGGTTTTACTTCGTCAATGAGCACATCATGCGGTTCCTCAACAAACGTGTGCCCCCGGGATACGACACGGTGCCGCTGGTGTTGTTCTGGGCCTTCCTGGTGCTGTGGCTGGTGCCATGGGCGGTATTTCTGCCACAGGCGTTGCGCGAAGTCCCGCTCCGCTGGCGTCTGTTGCGCGCGCCGATGGATCGGCGGCAGAAAGCGAACCTGCTCTTTTTGCTCTGGGCGTTGGTGATCCTCTTGTTCTTCAGCTTCTCCACGCGGCAGGAGTACTACACGATTCCCGCGCTTACCGGGCGTCGCGTTGCTGGCAGGAGGGTGGCTGTCGCGCGAATCAGGGGACGACGCGAGCGAAGCCGATCGGCGCGCCGGGCGTATAGGCTCGCTAGTCCTGATGGTGATGTGCGTGGTTGCCGCAGCCCTGGGTTTGGCTCTGCTTTCGCTTACTCATCCACCACCGGCTGGAGTGGATCTGGCGGACCTGCTGAAGAAGAATCCGCAGGATTACGATTTCTCTCTGGGCCACGTACTCGACTTTACCCCGCAGGCGCTGGGGATGTTCCGCGGCCCGCTCCTGGGCGCTTCTTTGTCCTTACTGCTGGGCACAACTCTGAACTGGTGGATGCGGCGCCGGGGCCGCCCGGCTTGGGGCAATGCGGCGCTGTCGTTCATGATGGTCGGCCCTGCTGACATGTGTTCACGTTTCGTTTGCAAGGTTTTCGCCGATCCTCTCGTCGCACGATCTGGCGGTGGCGATCCAGAAGAAATATCAGCCTGGCGATCTCATCGTCATCGACGGAGAGTACCACCAGGCGTCGACCCTCAATTTCTATACGCATGTGCCGGTGCGCGTTTTGCACGAGCCCAGTGGCAATCTCTGGTACGGCGAGAAATTTCCGGACGCGCCCCATGTGTTCGAAACTCCGCAGTCGTTTGCCGCTCTCTGGTCAGGCCCGGCCCGAGTTTTTCTTTGGACCGACCAGGAAGATCCCAAAGAACTGGCAGGAATGCAGCGCTTCCTGCTGGCGCGCAGCGGTGGGAAAGCAATCTTTACCAACCGCCAGCCGTGAGCCATGTGAGTCACCGGTTTCGAGTAAACAAACGTTCCGCGACAAAGCTATAATCGTCCTTCGCTGATGTGCCTACCGGATGATCCCAGGCGTTCTTAGCGCTCATGGAGTCGATCTTGTTTGGCGGGCGCTCCTTCTGCTGGCGCTGGCCGGGTCGTTCACCTCCACCATCTATCTGGCCATGACGCTGGTCGCGACTTCCCGCCATCTGAGCCGGGCGAGCATCGCTCAAGCGGACGCCCGCGCAACTCCAGCCCCTTCGCTGCCCCCGGTCACGATTTTAAAACCCGTGCATGGCATGGAAGAACAACTGGCCGCCAATCTGGAGAGTTTCTTTCAGCAAGACTATCCCGACTACGAAGTGATTCTCGGAGTCCGCGACGCGGACAATCCCGCAGGGAAAATCGCGGACGAGGTACGTGCCCGTTACCCCAACATCCCGAGCCGCTTGATCGTGTCCGGTCCGCCGGCCTGGCCCAGCGCCAAAGTTTTCGCTCTCGACAAGATGATTGCAGCCTCGTCGCGCCCTTATTTCATCATCAGCGACAGCGACGTCCGGGTCACGCCCGACTTTCTGCGCAACACCATTCCACCGCTCCTTGATCCCAAGGCGGGCTTGGTCACCTGCATGTATCGCGGCATTCCTGCGTCGGACTTCTGGTCGTGGCTCGAGGCTCTCGGCTTATCGGTCGAGATGTCTTCGGGAGTGATGGTAGCCGATATGATGGAGGGCATGCGGTTCGCCCTTGGCCCCGCGATGGCTGTGCGACGCGACGCGATCGACTCGATCGGCGGCATCGCCGCCGTGGCCGACTACTATTCCGACGATTTCGAACTAGGGAACCGCATCTGGGCGAAGGGATACAAAGTCATTCTCTCCCACCACATCGTTCGCAACGTGCTGACTAGCCGTTCGCCGTTGCGCACGCTCGGCGATCAGTTGCGCTGGATGAAGAGCACCCGTTATTCGCGACCCCTCGGACATGCCGGCACGAGCCTGACCTATGCCATGCCCTTTGGGATTCTTGGGTTCATTGCCGCTGCCGCGCTGGGCCGCTGGCAGCTTGGAGTCGATCTGCTCGCTCTGGCCTGCGTGAACCGCATCATTCAGTCGATCGCCGTGGGATGGTTTGTGACCCGCGACCCGCGTGCCATCTGGTTGTGCTGGCTCTATCCCGTGCGAGATTTTTTCGGTTTCGTTGCCTGGGCCTTGAGCTACACGAGCAGAAAATTCTACTGGCGCGGTGAGACCTACCGCTTCGGCAAGGGAGGAAGAATCGCGCCGCTGGAACGGCCAGCCCAGAGTTCAAAATAGCCAGCCGTGAGTGTGTCATCGGACTACGGCATGCCAAAAAGAATGAGAATCACGGGTGCCCCATTTCTCGCGCGCTCTTTGCGCGAGAAGTGGGGATTTTCGCGCGCACTAATACGCAGCACTACAATGCAATGCGCACCAGCCGTCCGTTCTTCAGTTCAAAGCGATCTCCGCGCCAAGTCACGGTGTGCCCCGCAAAACTCGCGAGCCAAACGAAGGTTGCAACCAGATCACGCATCGGAAGCAGCCACGAATTCTTCAGCATCGCCCGGTCTTGTAACACGCCTTTGCCCACCGCCAGTGCGACGGCGAAACGCAACACCGCAACGCCTCCGAGCACTGCCCACGTCCAGGGCTCCACATGCGACACAATCAAATTAAGCAGCGCCCACGTTAGGCCAAACGTGGAAACCAGTCCGACATATCCGGCCTTGCGCGAGTCGCGCACGCCCCGCGCCCAGCGAATTTGGTGAGCCAAAAAACCGCTCAGATCGTACTTGGGAAGATGCGTCTCGACCACCACATCTGACAGCACGACCTGCAACCCCAATCCCGCGATCCGCCG
This sequence comes from uncultured Acidobacteriaceae bacterium, assembly GCA_963819035.1. Classification (GTDB taxonomy): domain Bacteria; phylum Acidobacteriota; class Terriglobia; order Terriglobales; family Acidobacteriaceae; genus Sulfotelmatobacter. The sequence goes on from CAWFUU010000014.1 coordinate 210,191, forward strand.
CCCCAGTTCGTAGTCGTCCGCCAGGAAATCCACCAGCGAGTGGAATCCACCGATGCGCTCCAGGTCGTCGCGCCGGAAAGCCAGCGTTGAGCCCAATCCAAACCGCACGCCGCCCTCCAGTTGCCGTCGCGACCAGCACGCCCGCACAGAAATCCGTACTGATGCCGAGCGACTCCAACCGCGAGCCGAGCGTCGGCGCGGCCACGCCACGATAAAGACATGTGATCATCCCGATGCCTTCGTCCGTGAGCGGCGCCATCACGCGCTGAAGGTAGTCGCTCTCGACCTGAATGTCGCTGTCGTTGACGACCAGATAGTCATAGCGCGCCACCGCAAGCATCTGCGCGAGATTGCTCACCTTTACATTCGCCCCGAGGATATTCGGACAAACAACCAGCCGAATCGCGCAGCTCGGAAATTCCTGCTGCAGTTTCTGTACGGCGGCGACGGCCGGATCCGCGGCATCGCTCACGCCGAAAATGATTTCGTACTCGGAATAATCCTGCAGGCAGTGGCTGCGGAAGCTCTCGTAGATGTCGGGGTCAATCCCCTTAAGCGGTTTGAGAATAGAAACCGCCGGCAGGCTCTGTGTGGGGCGGGCACTCCTGTCCGCCTTCCACCGCAGAAATGAAGCCGCACTCCACAAACAGAAAAGATAGTAGATGGAACTGGAGATGCAGCCCAGAATCGCGACGAACTGGATGATCCTGCCGGTATAGTGCATCATGTGCCAAAGCGGTACAGTTTATTCGTACCGCAGCGACTCAATCGGATCGAGGTTCGCGGCCTTCCACGCAGGATAAATGCCGAAGACCAGCCCTACTCCGGCGGCGGCGCTGAAGCCGAATGTGGTCCAGAACATCGACATGCGCGCCGGAAGCGAAGGCCACACCGACGGAATTACCCAGACAACCAGCGCACCCCCTAGAATGCCAATCACCCCGCCGGCCGCTGTCAGCATGATCGCTTCCAGCGTGAATTGCAGCAGAATGTCCCGCTTGCGCGCGCCGATCGCCTTGCGCACGCCGATCTCGCGCGTACGCTCGGTCACACTCACCAGCATGATGTTCATCACGCCAACGCCGCCGACAATCAGCGCCACACTGGAAATCGCGAACATCCCGATGAACAGCGCGCCGGTCAGCTGATTCCACACATCCGAAATCGACTCGGAGGTTAAGACCGCAAAATCATCGGGCTTATCGAAAGGAACTTTTCGTCGTCGCCGGAGCAACTCGCGGATCTCGTCGATTGCCTTGGGCACATCGTCATGCGACGTCGCCTTGATGGTGATCCAGTGGTCCTTTATTTCGGGGTGCAGCGTTTTAAAAGTGGACAGAGGAAAGATTACCCGGTTGTCATTGGGATCTTTGCCGCCCCCAAATGCCGACTTGAGCTTCGCCAAAACTCCGACCACGGTGAACAATCGCCCGTCGATGGTGATCTCCTTGCCCAGTGGATTCTCCATCGGAAATAGTTCCTGCGCCGTGTCATAGCCGAGAACGATGACCGTAGCGCGCCGCTCATCGTCGGAGTCCGTGAACCACCGTCCCGTGGTCATCTGCATGTCCCAAACAAGTTTTCCGGAAGATGTATCCCCCTCGATAATTGTGTTCTTGACCTTGCGATCCTGGTATTTCACCGCGTAGGTGCCCACTCCGAATTCCGGACGTTGAAAACGGAGGCTTGCGGATTCGGCCTTCACATGGGGCAATTCGTTGATCGCATCGGCGTCATCGAGAGTCAGCTTCCTGCGCATCCGCATCTCTTCCGACATCCGCCCGAAGATAAAGGGCTCCAGATGATAAGCGAAGATGAGATTGGAGCCCATGCTGGCGACCATGTTGCGAACGTTGTCGTCGAGCCCCCGCCCAATAGACGACACGCCGATGACCACCGCGACTCCGATCACCACGCCCAGCACGGTCAGCGCCGAGCGCAGCTTGTTGCTGCGGATGGTGTCCGTCGCCATCTGAACGATTTCGCCGAACTCTTCTCTGCGCATCATGGAATCGAGAGATTGATCAAAGAATCAATGATTCAGCCCTACTCGTACCGCAGCGACTCAATCGGATCGAGGTTCGCAGCCTTCCACGCGGGATAAATGCCGAATACCAGTCCCACTGCAGCCGCAGCGCCGAAGCCGAATGTGGTCCAAAACATCGACATGCGCGCCGGAAGCGACGGCCAGACTGCAGGGATCACCCAGACGACGATCGCGCCCGCAAGGATGCCAATCACTCCGCCGGTTGCCGTCAGCATGATCGCCTCCAGCGTGAATTGCAGCAGAATGTCGCGCTTGCGCGCGCCAATCGCCTTGCGCACCCCGATCTCGCGCGTACGCTCGGTCACGCTTACCAGCATAATGTTCATCACGCCGACGCCGCCGACGATCAACGCCACGCTCGAAATCGCAAACATACCGATAAACAGGGCGCCCGTAAGCTGGTTCCACACGTCGGAGATCGAGTCGGAGGTCATCACCGCAAAGTTATCCGGCTTATCGAACGCAACTCTCCGCCGGCGCCGCAGCAATTCCCGAATCTCGTCCATCGCCTTTGGCATATCATCGTGCGAAGTGGCCTTGACGCTGATTACATGCTGCTTCATTTCCGGATGCAGGGTTTTGAACGTCTTCAGCGGCAGGATGACGCGATTGTCGTTGGGATCTTTGCCCCCGCCGAACACAGACTTGATCTTCGTCACGGTGCCGACAACTTCAAACAGCCGGCCTTCGATGTTGATCTCTTTGCCGAGCGGATCCTGATCGCCAAACAACTCATGTTGCGTTTCATAGCAGACCACAACCACCGGCGAGTGGTGCTCGTCATCATAATCGCTGAACCAGCGGCCAGTGGCCATCGGCAAGTCGAAGACGTCCTTAGCCTCCGCCATGTCCCCTTCGAGGATGGTGTTCTTCACTTTTTTGTCCTGATACTTGACCGCGTAGGTGCCGACTCCAAGTTCGGGGCGGAAGAGGCGCAAACCTGCTGACACAGCTTTAATGTGTGGCAGATCACGCATCGCCAGCGCATCGTCATAGGTAAGCTCCTTGCGCATTCGCATTTCGTCGGTCATGCGGCCAAAGGTGAAGAAGTCCAGGTGGAACACGAAAATGACGTTCGATCCGATACTGGCGACCAGCTCGCGAACGTTCTCATCGAGCCCGCGCCCGATCGACGACACGCCAATGACCACCGCGACTCCGATCACCACGCCCAGCACCGTGAGCGCCGAACGCAGCTTATTGCTGCGGATCGTGTCCGTCGCCATCTGCACGATTTCGCCGAATTCTTCTCTTCGCATCATGGAAATCAGCAAACTCTCAGTTTTGTCATTCTGAGAGTTCATTTGTCATTCCGAGCGATAGCGAGGAACCTCGGTTTCTGACCCGCGCCGGCAAGAACCCAGATCCCTCGCTGCCGCTCGGGATGACAATCCACATTTACATCTCAAACCGCAGCGCCACAATCGGGTCCAGTCGCGCCGCCTTTCGCGCCGGATAAACTCCGAAAAACACACCCACACTGGCCGCAACCGTCAATCCCGCCGCTACAGCCCATAGCTTGATAGACGAGGGCATTCCGATCAGGAAGGTTACAACTTCCGCAACCCCCACTCCGCAAAGCACGCCCAGCATCCCACCGATCAAAGCGAGAATCACCGCCTCAATCAGAAACTGCAGCAGCACGTCGTCGCGCCTGGCGCCGAGCGCCTTGCGGATGCCGATTTCGCGCGTTCGCTCTGTCACCGAGACCAACATGATGTTCATGATGACGATTCCGCCGACGAGCAACGAAACTGCGGCAATGCCGATCGTCGCCATGAAGAACGTATTGCTCAGCCCCGACCAAATCCCGAGCAGGCTGGCGTTGGTCTCGATCTCAAAGCTGTCATCCGCTTCCGGACGGTCGTGGCGCTGGACCCGCAGCGCCGCGCGCGCCTCGTCAATTGCCTGGTTGAGGGGAACTCCGGTGGCAGCAGCCTTGCCCCAGATCGCGATGCTGCTGTTGTGCGAGCCGTATTGTTTGAGATACACCGTTACTGGGATCAGCACATAATTGTCCGCGCTCTGCCCCAGTGTCTTTCCCTTCTTTTTCCCGACGCCGATGACCTGGTACGTCCACCCATCGATGCGAATCTCCTGACCCAGCGGATCGGCCGCACCCAGCAGGTGTTCCACGATGTCGGTACCGACAACGGCCACCTGCGAGTGGTTATTCAGATCGGTGTCGTTCAGCATTCGCCCGGAGGTCAAGTCGGTATCAAGGATGGTCGCCACCGAAGGCGTAATGCCCTGAATCGTCGTGTCGCTAATCGATTGCTCGTTATGTTTCACCTTGCCGCTGCCGCGCATCAGCGCGCCCACGTACTCGCAGTGGCGGCAGGCTGCGCGTACTGCCTCGTAATCCTCCAGCAGAATGTTTTTGCGCTTTTCGGCGGCGAGGAAATGATCGACGTTCGTCTCGACCGGAGACATTTTTGAAACGATGAACACGTCGGCGCCCAGGTTGAAAATCTTCTTCGCGACGTAGTCATTGATGCCCGACACGAACGTCACCACGGCAATCACCGCCGCCACTCCGATAACCACCCCGAGCAACGTGAGCACCGAGCGCAGTTTGTTTGCCCACAAAGAGCGTAGCGCGATGCGAATGGATTCCGCGATGTTCATAGGGCAGGCGTCGGGCCGGTCGTCCTTAAATTGAGTCGCGCGGTCCCGCAACAAGTTTATCAGTCAAAGCCAGTCGAACCGCTCGGCAATAACGACATAGGCTGTGCTACCATTTCTGCGCCGGTGTGGCCGAGGTGTCGCTATGCGATGGTGGTTACTGGTAGGCGGCTTATTGTGCCTGACTCGGCCGTTGCTCGCAAAGGAAGTAACCATTCATGGATTCGTCACTGACGTCAACTCTTCAACAAGTTTCGCGATCGACGACTACAAGGTCACCCGGGACAACGCACTGACCTTTGAACTAAGCGGGGCCGAAGGTATCCAACCGTCTACATTCCGCGCGGAAGACATCCGCGTGGGAACAGAACTGGAGGTCAAAGGCGAATATGACGATGCGTCAGGACAACTGACAGCTGAGTCGATCAGGGTCTTCCTCGGCGACGCCCAAAGGCTGAAACGCACGGCTCTATTGGAACAGATCCCGGTTCTCACAAGGAACGGGCTGGGATGGGAGGGCGAGGTCCGCGCGGATGGCGAGAGAATCCGGGTGCTGCCTGCAACCCTAGTCACTATCAAGCCAAGTAAATCAGAACAAAAGAAACTGAAGGGCGCCGCCTCACATGAGTCGTCGCCATTAACGCCGCTCGACACGCTGAACCTGGATACGTTTGTCCGGTACGAAGGGACCCGCACGCCGGAGGGAAAAATCGATGCCACCAAGATCGAGTTTGAGCATGGCGAGCTGGAGCCCCGAGAAGCAAAGCTGTGGAAGAGGCTTGAACCGGACGTGAAGGCTCCCGACTACTCCAACTTCATTCCCGGCCACTTCAGGATGCATGATTGTGTTTATGAATTCTGTGAGCAGGAGATCGTGCCGAGCAAAGAGGCACAGGAATATATCGCACGGATTGGAGAGAGCCTGATTCCGGCACACCAGAAAGAGCTGCACGCGGATGATCCCCTTAGGATTCCGTTTCGCTTTTTCCTGGTGAAGGCAAAAAGCTTTAATGCGGTCGCGTATCCGAACGGCGTGGTGCTTGTTCATTCGGGAGTTTTCGATATTCTGCAGAACGAAGCGCAGTTGGCCTTTGTGCTGGCGCACGAAATTTCGCACGCCGTCGAAAAGCACGCCTGGGAGGCTCGCCACTACCACCAGAAAGAGTTGATGGCGCTTCGCGCGGGGGGCGCATTCGTACCCTTTGCCGGGCCCCTGGCCACCGGCTTGGCAGCAGACGCCATTAAGAATCAATACGTCCGATCGCTGGAAAATCAGGCAGATCGCGTAGGACTGGAATGGATGCTGGCCGCCGGATATGACATCCGGGAAGCGCCGGCATCGTGGAAGGCCCTTTCCATCAAGAAAGGGGACGGGCCGATCAATCCGTTCTGGAGCAGTCACGACAACACGACAACCAGGCGCTCCTATCTGATGGCAGAGTTGAGAAACAATTACTCGGATGTCGATTTTTCGGCACTGAAGAAAGATAGCGAAGAATTCCACCGCGTGGCTCAAACTGTGATGCAATTCGAAGTCAAGAAGAAGACAACAAAGACGGAATGAGTTCGAACGATCCCGTCTGTTTTCCCAACATATCCAATATAATGATCCCGTAGGCAGCCGGACCGGACGGTCGCTTCCCGCGTCTTCGGGCGCGGGGAGAGGAAAGTCCGAACTCCGCAGAGCAGTGTGCCGGATAACGTCCGGGACGTCAGGTTCAAGCCTGATGGACGGAAAGTGCCACAGAAAACATACCGCCCCGGCGGCAACGCCGGGGTAAGGGTGAAAAGGTGCGGTAAGAGCGCACCGCCGCGGCAGTAATGCAGCGGGCAGGGCAAACCCCACACGGAGCAAGACCAAATAGGGAGGAAGTCCGCGGCTTCGGTCGCGAACACGTGCCGGCTCGGTGCGTCAAACCTTCGGGTAGGTCGCTTGAGCCGCACAGCAATGCGCGGCCCAGAGGAATGACCGTCCCGCTCGAGCAATCCGGCGGACAGAATTCGGCTTACAGGTCCGGCTGCCACATCTATATGTAAGTAAAGAAGTTGTTGACTTAGAACTCCCTTGGCGGACACGGAAAAAGCTTTTCGCACGTAAGAATGCGAAGGCCTTGTGAATTCCATGTCAGGGTCGAGGAGGGGCCACGAGGAAGAGTCGCATTCTAACGCTGATTTTCATTTCCTTCTCCTCTTGCAGATGATTCTCGCGAAGCTACTCGGTGCCACATATCGAGCGTGCTGCGCGATGGGAATTTCAATTCCCATCGCGCCAGAAACATGTGCGGCTAGTTGTGTTTGGGCGGGCTTCCCAATCGGCGAAAGCCCCAAGGACTGCTCCTGATTTTTGCGGAAGCCCGGGCACGCTCTTTCGCCGACATCGGCGAAAAATGGCTTTGGCCATCCCCTTGCCGGTCTTTCGTGGGTCTGAGCAGAACAGTTCGCATTTCGCCATTGGCGAAAGCCGCAAGTTCGACGATATCGCCTTTCTCGCCAATGTAAACAGGTTGGATTGGTGTGACTAACGGCCCGCGCACAATCAAGCTATCTATCTCCACCATCGGGCCATTCCCTTTGACATAGAAGCCGTGCGCCCCCTGGAGAGCGCAGTCCTCGGAGATACCCACCACTTCACGAGAGGCGTTGTTGATGAACGCGGATGAGCAGTCGTCCCCCTTGAGGGTGCCTAGATCGCGCATCTTCCCGTTGCTCCAGGAGAAGGCGTGGAACTGCTGATCTCCCTTCAGGTTTGCTTGACCTACGACTTGGCCTGCGTCACTAACCCAGGCAGCGGTAGAGTTTGTTCCGCCAAGAGTTCCTAAGTCCCGTAATTTTCCACGCTCCCACAAGAATGCATGGCTGGCGACATCGCCGACTAGACTTGCAGAACCCACCGCTTGTCCTCGATTGTTGAAGAAACTGATGTTGGATAAATCCCCCCCAAACGTCCCGATGTCGAACATCTTGCCATGGTTCCATACGAAGCCATGAACGGCCGGTGTCCCGAGGCTGCTCTTTACGGTGTAGTCGGTGAAAGAGATCCCGGCGACTTCAGCACGGTCGTTTATGTACAGGCCCATGGCATCGGGGCCGCCCAACGTACCTAGGTCGTGTAAGACGCCGTCGTCCCACAGGAATGCATGCGTCTCCCGGTCAGTCGGGAAAAAAATGCTGAACAACGAGAAGGGGTCCGACACAGAGGTATTCGCCCCGCCAGCCACTTGTCCGCGATGGTTGATGGCGAAGGCGAAGCTCTGCGGTCCCCCGAAGCTCCCCAGATCGGTAATGGTCCCGTTCCGCCAAAAGGCGGCCCGCTGGTTGAAAAATCCTGTGTCCGGATCAACTGTTCCATCCTCAGCAACGCCGGCGATATCGTCCTGATTGTTGATCCAGAACCCAAAGCTATCATCTCCGCCCAAGGTGCCAAGATCGGTTAGTGTGCCGTCCTTCCAGCGGAAGCCGTGAAGAGCGAAGCAGTCCGCCGTTTCCCAGAAGTTTATCGGATGTTGAGCACAAGAGACATTCTGGGAAGTGTCCGCTGCACTCGTGACTGTGCCGTCCGGACTGATGGATATCGCGTTGGCTGTCGCGTTCCCATTTGGGCCTCCAAACGTCCCCAGATCGATTACCTCGAAACGAGGGTAGTCTGCGGGAGGTTTGGATTGCGCAAGTGCTCGAGCAAGGGTGGCAAAAACAAAGATGGCGAGCAGGCATCGAGTCGATATGGCTTTCATGACTTTCCTCCGTGTGCCGACAAACCGTGAAGCGCTTCTACGGAATCTTTGCGGCGTATTCATCTGTTATCGCGACATTTCCGCAGAAAACGGGTCACTCCCTAGAAAACGGAAAAAGGGGAACACGCGCACGGCAGGGTCGGTGCCCGTTCTACCGTGAAAGAAAAGGCTTGTAAGGTGGTTCCCTGGAACGGCTTAACAGGAGTGGCAGGAGCAAAGTCTCGCCGAATAACTCCATCGCCTGGCAAAGACATGCCAGGCTGAAATCGGTTAAAATGAGCGACCTATCTTGGGGGCCCGGGGTTACGCGCGCACAGCCATGGATCCAGCGAGTCAAGATGTCACGCTGCTTCTGATTGAATTGACGAAGGGCAACAAAGAGGCCGCGTCCAAGCTGATCCCCTTGGTGTACGACGAGTTGCACAGGCTGGCCAAACGGCACATGCGGCGTGAGCGTTCCGACCACACGCTCCAGGCCACCGCGCTGGTCAACGAGGCTTACCTCAAACTGGTGGAGCAGCGCTCCGTACGCTGGCAGAGCCGCGCTCACTTCTTTGCCATCGCCGCCCAGACGATGCGCCGGATCCTGGTTGATTACGCGCGGGGTCATCTGCGGGGAAAGCGCGGCTGCGGGCACAAGATGGTTGCTCTGGACGAGGCTTTGGTGTTCTCTCCGGAGCAGTCGCTGGAGTTCCTAGAACTTGACGAGTCGCTGGAACGGCTCGCCCAGCTTGATCCACGGCAGTCCAAAGTTGTCGAGCTCAGATTTTTCGCAGGACTAACGGTAGAGGAAACTGCTGACGCCTTGCAGGTATCTGCCAAAACGGTGAAGCGGGATTGGAGCGTTGCCAAGGCTTGGTTGCACGGAGACCTGAGACACAAACATGGCGTTACATCGCGAGAAGTGGGAAACGGTTAAGGCCCTGTTTGAAGCCGCGCAGGAAGTGGACTCGGCAGGCCGCAACGATTTCCTGAACGAAACAGTCTCCGATCCCGAGATTCGGGCTGAAGTCGAGCGACTGCTGGCGGAATACGACAAAGCCGGCAGCTTCCTCTCCACTCCTGCATTGCTAGCACTGCAAAGGAACAATCCACCTCATAAGTCTGCCGGCAGTTCCTTGCCTTCCACACCTGAGACGTCCCATCCGGACACTGCGCGCGGGTCCGGCCGCGCTCTTTCCATCAAAACCCGACTTGGCCCCTATGAGATCACGGCCTTTCTCAGCGCGGGAGGCATGGGCGAAGTCTATCGGGCGAGAGACACGAGACTCAATCGTAGCGTGGCTATCAAAGTGTTACCAGAGGCACTGGCCAACGATCGTGATCGCCTGCGGCGATTTGAGCAGGAGGCACGAGCGGTTGCCGCTCTCAATCACCGAACATTGTTGCTCTTTACGATATCGGCTTACAGGACGGCACTCTCTATGTAGTTTCCGAACTCCTTGAGGGCAGTACGCTACGGCAGCAACTTGCGAACGGAGCACTGCCGTGCGAAAGGCAATCGAATATGCCGTGCAGGTCGCGAGAGGTTTGAGCGCAGCTCACGCGGAAGGAATAGTCCATCGCGATCTCAAGCCTGAAAACATTTTCATAACCAAGGACGGGCGGGCAAAGATTCTCGATTTCGGACTGGCGAAATCAGTCTCTCAGTCAGGAACCTTGGGAATACAACGATTTCAAGTGAAACAGAGCCTGGCGTGGTGCTCGGAACGGCAGGATATATGTCTCTGGGAGCAGGTGAGAGGAGAAAGTGTCAACATCTGTCTGACATCTTCAGCTTCGGCGTTGTTTTGTACGAGATGTTGTCCGGACGGCGCGCCTTCAAACGCAACACTAACGTGGAGACGATGAACGCCATTCTGAATGAAGATCTACCAGAACTATCGACCTTGCAGCCTAAGATTCCTCTCTCTCTATCACGCATTGTGCGGCACTGCCTCGAAAAGAATCCGGAAGAGCGTTTCTACTCGGCTCGCGATCTCGCCTTTGACCTGGAGGCGGTTTCGGAAGTTGCTTTTACACGGCCGCTTCAGCATTGAGCAGACGCCACTCGAGGTTGCTGGCTATCGCGGTTGCTGTATTCGGCGTCGCGGCCACGGAATTGCATTGCGATGGTGGACTGGGTTTGGCTCTGCGGCGGCAAGTCCTTCTTTCCATAAACTCACCTTCCGCAGGGGGCTCATCTCAGACGCTCGGTTTAGCGGCGACGGAACGAACACCTTTACTCTGCCTGGTGGAACGGCGATCGCAGTAGGATCTTTATGGCCCGAGAAGATTCCCCTGACTCGCTCCCACTTGATCCACGCGGAGCGACGCTGAAAGGCCTGTGGTCGCCTGGAGAAATGCTGATCGACGTCAAGAGCAAAGGTAACGATGTGCTGGCCCGCATACCACTGACCGGGGGCGCCCCTAGGCCAATCTTCGACGATGTTTTCTGAGCTGAGCTGTCGCCGGCCAATCATGAAGCTGCGATCCTCAAGAGATCCGCCGGGACTAACCATATCGAATATCCGCCGGGCAGAGTGATTTACTCGACGGCGGCGGCTATCAGTTTCCTCCGCTTTGCCCCAGATGGCAGATCGTTGGCTATCGTAGAGTGGCCGGTTCGAGCGGACGACGCCGGTTGGGTCACGATCCTCGATACTTTCGGCAAAAAGCGAGCTTCATCGTCGCAATTTGGGAGCCTGCGCGGAATCGCGTGGAGCCTCGACAGCAATGAGGTGTGGTTCACTGGGGCAAGAACAGACACTATCCGCAACGTCTATGCGATGAGTATGTCGGGAAGAGAGCGCCTTGTCTATCGGCTTCTCGCCGCTGACCATAAAAGACATCTCAGCTCAGGGGAGGGTCTTGCTTACTCGGGATGATGTGCGTTGGGGCATAACTGGCAAGGGCTCGTCGTATCTCAGCGAACGCGATTTTTCGTGGTTCGATTTCTCTCTTGCAATGGACATTTCGCCAGATGGCAAGACGCTACTCTTCGAGGAGGGAGGAGGAGCCGATGTGTTCGTGATGTACCTCAGAAGACTCGACGGATCGCTCGCGATTCGTGTGGGAACTGGGTCCGCGCAAGCTCTTTCTCTCGATGGGAAGTGGATCTTGGCCTGTACCACCAAATCCTCGCGGCAGCTTTTTCTCGTCTCTGTGGGCGCGGGCGAAACAAGAACTCTGACGAATGATTCTCTCAGCCATTCTGCCGCGGCATGCTACCAGACGGCAAGAGGGTACTTTTTGAAGGTAACGAGCCAGGGCGTCCATTGCGGCTGTATGTCCAGAAAATTGACGGCGGACCACCAATCGCGCTAACGCCGGAGGGGACATCATTTGTGGGACACCAGCAAGGACAGCACATGATTTGGTCTGACGGAAATTCTGTTCTTGCTAACGCGCTGGACGGATCCCCCGCTATCTACAAACTGGATGGCGGCTCATCTCGTCCGCCTAAGGGTTTTGGTGTCGACGATAGGTTCATCCGATGGACATCGGATAAAGACGTGATGTACGTTCGCAAGGTCATGCCTATTGGCGAATTTCCTCCCAAGATCTATCGCCTCAACGTCAGGACTGGTGAGAGAGTTTTGTGGAAAGAGCTCGTAGCTCTCGACCTGGCTGGCTTTCTCTTTTACTCCCTGCTGCTGACACCCGACGGAAGATCATATTTCTACACGTACAGCCGCGAGCTCTCGACTCTGTTCCTCGGAGACGGCCTGAAGTAGGCAGGTTGATCCGCGCACGCGACTTCGTCTTCGGCGGACAGAACTTTGCTTCCTTGAAGACCGCACAGGCCCGCCCAGGCGGTCGGGCCTTAGCGGCCATTTAGCGGCCGGTCTGTATGGGTCCATAGAGACGGCACGGAATTGGGAAGACTTTAGAGACTTCTGCTATCCCCTAGCCAAAGAAGCTTTTGTGCGCTAAGTCGCTGGAGAACAATAAGTTGCGACGGATTGCCCGGACAGAATTCGGCTTACAGGTCCGGCTGCCACAAACTCTTATTTTCGATTACTTCCCAAGCCAATAAGGCCTCGTTGTAACGCGGGTATGGCGCGCTCGGGTAACGACAACGCCGTCCCCTCTTTGGTGACAATCAGGCGCCCCGATTCGCGGATGCCGGATGAGCGCGCCACATGGTACCATTCCCGCGTGGGTGACTCCGCTTGCATCCCAAGTGCTGCCTCGGCCGTCCCAACCACGACGGTCACTTCGCGGCATTCTGCCCTCGTCCGCGTCACTCATTGGATTACAGCCGTGTGTTTTCTGGCTCTGCTCGTCAGCGGAGCTGAAATTGTGACCTCTCACCCACGTTTCTATTGGGGCGAAACCGGGAATGATCTGACTCCAACGTTATTCAAGCTGCCGATCCCTGCCTCGAGATCATTGGTACCGACCGGCTACGGCTACGTGCTGCCGGACCAGAACGGCTGGAGCCGGTATCTCCACTTTCAATCCGCCTGGATCGTGGTGTTGACTGGCCTGCTGTACGTAATCTCCGGCTTATTTACGGGACATTTTCGCAACAGCTTGCTCCCGCGCAGAGCCGATCTGTCGTGGCGCGCATTCTCGAGAGCAATCGCTAGCCGCTTGCGCTTCGAGCGGTCGACTGAGTCGGAAGTCTGGTCCTATAATTTACTCCAGCGGCTCGCCTACCTGTTCGTGATATTCGGTTTGTTTCCCTTAGTAGTCTGGACAGGCCTCGCGATGTCCCCCGCCTTTGTTTCCGCGGTGCCGGCGGCGGTCAACGTGCTCGGCGGCCAGCAATCGGCGCGCACTCTTCACTTCTTCGTTTCCCTGGCCCTCGTCCTGTTCTTGCTGGTGCACATTTTGATGGTTTGGCTTGCCGGGTTCAGGAGTCGCATGCGGGCGATGATCACTGGCCGCGTCGCTGCACCTATGGAGCGCACTTGAGCGATCTCTCACGTCGCAAACTCATCACCACCGGACTCGCGGCCACAGCGGGCGCATTGGGCTTGGGCGCCGCCGCCCGCATCGCGCAAAGATACGGCCTCGTCCCGCCCGACCATGGCGGAATCTATGGCCTCGGCGAAACCCTGACCTATGCTTCCCAGCGTGTGCTGACAAGGCACTCATTAGCTCGTGAGTTCTCTCGGAGCCAGATCTCAAAGCCTCCATTCGCCAACGAAATCCCGCCCCTCAGTGAAGAGTTCAAGCGCCTGCAGGCCGGAGGGTTTGCCGATTGGCGGCTCTCCATCAACGGCATGGTCGCCCGGCCGGCTTCATTTTCGCTTGCCCAACTTAAGAGCTACCCGTCTCACAGCCAGATCACCATGCTCCAGTGCGAGGAAGGCTGGTCGTATATAGCCGAGTGGATCGGCGTGCCTCTCTCCCAAGTCCTGCAAGCTGTGGAAGTCCACCCGCAAGCCAGATACGTTGTCTACTTCTCGATCGATCCCGACTGGTGGGAAAGCATCGACATGGCCGACGCGTTGCATCCGCAGACTTTTCTCGCCTATGGCATGAATGGCGATGAACTCCCCGTGGGCAACGGCGGACCCCTTCGCCTGCGGGTTTCCCGCCAAATTGGTTATAAGAGCGTGAAGTACATAACCCACCTGACGGTCACCGACAGTCTGAAACGTTTCGGCAAGGGCTTGGGCTCTGCGGCTCCGGAAGGCGGCTATGCCTGGTACGCCGGCATTTGACCGGTTGGTTGCATGGGATCGATGGGAAGCGAGTAGCGATCGCTCTCCGTTACATCTGATTGACAGACTGCGGCCTGCATTTTTAAGATGGACTTGCCACGTGCTGCCCAAGCGCGGGTCGGCCCAACAGTTGAGCGTTCTCACTGTTGACAACAACTGCCTATGATCACCGTTAAAGAACTTACCAAGCGTTACGCCCGCACCGTTGCTGTGGATCAGATCTCGTTTGAAGTGGCGAAGGGCCAGATCGTCGGATTTCTTGGCCCGAACGGCGCCGGTAAGACCACCACGATGCGCATGCTGACATGCTTTTTGCCACCCTCCGCGGGCACCGCGAGTGTGGCCGGGTTTGATGTCCTCGAACAACCCCTTGAGGTCAAGAAGAGAATTGGCTACTTGCCTGAGACGCCGCCGATTTATCCGGAGATGGAGACGGCAGATTACCTGCGATTCGTGGGCAGGCTGAAAGGACTATCAGGCGCAGATCTGGAGAAACGTATCGACTATGTTTGCGACCGCTGTGCCGTGGCCGACGTCAGGAAGAAGCTTCTCGGAAAGCTGTCCAAAGGCTACCGGCAACGGGTCGGCTTGGCCCAGGCCATCATTCACAACCCCGATGTGCTGATTCTCGATGAACCCACCGCCGGACTCGACCCCAAGCAGATCAATGAGACCCGCGACCTGATCAAGGGTCTCGCGGGGGATCACACCATCATTCTCAGTACGCACATACTTCCCGAAGTCGAGCAAACCTGCGAGCAGGTCATCATCATCAACAAGGGGAAACTGGTCGCCACCGACTCGGTGCGCAACCTGCGAGCACGGGCTCGCGGCGCCGAGTCTGTCCTGCTGGAGATCGGCGGACGCGATGGAAGTCTGGAAGCTCCGATCGTGCAGCATAAGCTGGAGCAGATTTCTGGCGTCAGCCGCGTGCTCTGCAAACAACAGGTCGACGGGCGCGCCTTATTTGAAGTCGAAAGCGAGAAGGGACGCCTGGTCCGGGGAGACCTGGCGCGGGCGGTGGTGCAGTACGGGTGGGATCTCAATGAGCTTCGGCCAGCAGCGATGAGCCTGGAAGAAATATTCCTCCAGCTCACGGGTACCGAATCTGGTGAGGCAGAGAAGGGCGCACCAAAGGAGTCCCAGCAATGAGGAATGCGTGGATCATCTGCCGCAAGGAACTCGGCAGCTACTTCGTTTCACCGGTCGCCTATCTCCTGTTGACCATGTTTGGCCTGATCTTCGGTTTCTTCTTTTGGAACGCGCTCGGCTTTTTTGTCGTCGAAAGTGTCGAGATGCAGATGCGCGGGCAGATGTTCCCCATGAACCTGAACGAGCAGGTCATCCGCCCGCTGCTGTCGAACGTCGGCGTGATCGGACTCTTCTTTATTCCGATGATCACGATGCGCCTGTTTGCCGAGGAGAAGCGCACCGGCACGATTGAGCTGCTAGCGACCTCTCCGATCCGCGATCTCGAAATCATCCTGGGAAAATGGCTGGCCGCGTTGATGCTTTATTCTTGCTTGTTACTCTTCACGGCTCTGAACTTCGCGTGGCTATTCAGATACGGCAACCCGGATTGGAAGCCGCTGGCCATGGGCTATCTTGGCCTGCTGCTCCAGGCAGGCGCGCTGCTGGCCATCGGCACCTTCATTTCCACCCTTACTAAGAACCAAATCATCGCCGGAGCCGCCACCTTCGGCGTGGAATTGCTCCTTTGGGTCATCGCCTGGGTCGGTGAATACGAAACAGCAACTTGGGCGCGCGTAATTTCGTACCTGTCGATCATCACGCACTTTGAATCGTTTGGCCGAGGCGTGCTCGATTCGAAAGATGCAATCTTTTATCTCACCGTCATCTTCCTGGGACTCTTCTTCACTGCGCGTTCCATGGAATCCCTGCGCTGGAGGTCGTAAATGGCAGGCCAATGGCTTAGAGCGAGACAAACGAAGTACGTGGCCTACGCATCGACCTACATCATCATCGTGCTGGCCGCGGTGGTCGTGGTCAACGTTCTCGCCAACCGCTTCAACAAGTCGTACGACGCCACGTCGAACAAGCGCTACAGTCTTTCCGACCAGACCGCCAAGATCGTGAAAGGACTGAAGCACAACGCGACGATCACCTATTTCCAGCAGAGCACGCGCTTCCGTGATGGCAAAGACCTGCTCGACCAATATGCGAACCTGTCTCCCAAGGTGAAGGTGGAGTACGTCGATCCCGACAAGAACCCGCAAGCCGCGCGGGAGGCCGGCATCCGGAACTTCGGAACAGCGGTAGTTCAAGTCGGCGCAAAGAAAGAAGAAGCCAAGAGCATGACCGAAGAAGGCGTCACCGGCGCCTTCATCCGCGACCTCAAGAGCAACACGAGAACCGTGTGCTTTGTCAGTGGCAGTGGCGAACACCAGATTGATGACAGCGATCGCGGAGGACTTTCTCGCTTCAAAGACCTGCTAGCCAAAGACAATTACGAAAGCAAGACGATCAGTCTCTTACAGACCGCCGAAGTTCCGACCGACTGCACGACCTTGGTCGTCGCTGGGCCAACGCGCAACTACGAGCAACCGGAAGTGGACGCGATCAAGAGATATGTTGAAAGTGGCGGACGTGCGCTTCTAATGTTCGATGCACCCCTGAAAGCGGGACGCTCGGAAATCGCCGACAACGACGCTCTCGCGAGCGTGCTCCAAACCTGGGGCGTGTCCCTGAACAAGGACCTGATTCTCGACCTGAATCCGCTCGGCCAGATCGTTGGACTGGGGCCCCAGGTCGCACTGGTCACAAGTTATGAATCCCAACCCATCGTAAGCGAGATGAAGGGAACGGCCACCGGCTTTCCGCTCTCCCGTTCTCTGGAAGTAAAGAGCGGCGACAAGACCAGTGTGCAGAAGCTGTTCGATTCCTCAAGCACCAGTCTGGCGACAACCAACCTGAGTTCTGCGACGGTCAATGTGAACGACCCCAAGAACAAGAAAGGACCGCTGACCATCGCAGCCGCAGGCACTTACAACACGGGCAAAGAGAATGCGCAGGGCCGCTTCGTGGTGGTCGGCAGCTCCTCCTGGGTGAGCAACGGGTTTATCAATTTCAATGGCAACAATGATCTGGCATTGAACGCTGTCAACTGGCTATCCTCCGATGAAGACTTGATCTCCATCCGCCCGAAAGAGCGCGAAGACCGTCGCATTACCATGACCCGCTCGCAACTTAGCTGGGTCCGCGCGACCAGCCAGTTCCTGCTGCCAGCCATCGTTGTTATCGTTGGCGTTGGGGTGTGGTGGAAGAGGAGGTAAGAAAGATCTTCCTCCCGATTGGAGTCTTGTCTGAAGCGCCATGAAAATTCGCAGCCTGATTGTTGCAACTCTTATATTCCTTGCGCTGGGAGGTACCCTCTACTGGTCGGAACACCGCAAACCTACGGACGAGTCCGCGAAGGTATCCGCCGACACTCCACCCGCGATTCTCAAGCTGGACGAAGCAACCATTAATCGCGTCGAGCTAAAGAACAAGGATGCCGAGCCGATCGTCCTCGCAAAAAACACTTCAGGGACTTGGCAGATCGCCCAGCCCAAGTCATTCAATGCCGATCAGAATGCCGTTTCCGGCGCGATCTCGACCTTCTCGTCTCTCAACTCTGAGCGTCTAGTCGACGACAAGCCCTCCGATCTGAAGCAGTATGGTCTCGACCACCCTGCCGTCGAAGTGGATGTCACAGAGAAAGACAATAAGACGCAAAGGCTCTTGATCGGAGATGACACTCCCGCGGGCGGGGCGGTTTACGCGATGCTGGCAGGAGATCCGCGGATCTTCACCATGGCCAGCTACAACAAGACCAGCATTGATAAGAGCCTGAACGATCTGCGCGACAAAAGGTTGTTGACCGTGAGCGCAGACAAGATCAGCCGCTTAGAGCTGATCAGGAATAATCAAGAAATCGAGTTCGGGCGTAATAAAGACGAGTGGCAGATATTGAAGCCCAAGCCGTTGCGTGCCGATAGCGTCCAGGTCGGTGAACTGGTTGGGAAGCTCACCGATGCCCGCATGGATCTCAGTGGAACAGACAAGGACCTTAAGGATGATGCGGCCTCGGCCTTTGTGCGCGCCGCGCCGGTCGCGACTGCAAAGGTAACAGCCCAGTCCGGCACGCAAGAACTCCAGGTTCGCAAGAACAAGGACACGTACTATGCGAAGTCGAACGTGGTCGACGGCGTCTACAAGGTGGATTCAGGTCTCGGTCAAGCGCTGGATAAAGGGCTCGACGATTTCCGCAACAAAAAGCTTTTTGACTTCGGCTTGAACGACCCAAACAAGATTGAGATGCACAACGGTTCTAAAGCGGTTTTTCTGAGCAAAAGTGGTCCAGACTGGTGGTCCAACGGAAAGAAGATGGACGCTGGGAGCGTGGAGCCATACATTTCGGATCTGCGCAGCCTCACCGCCCGCAAGTTTGTCGAGTCGGGCTTCGCGAATCCCACAATTGAAGTCACCGTTACTTCGGATGACGCCAAGCGAGTGGAAAAAGTGTCCATTGCGAAATCCGGTGGTGGCTACATCGCCAGTCGCGAGAACGAACCTACCCTCTACCAATTAGACTCAAGCGCTGTGGATGCACTGCAGAAAGCCGCAGACGATATCAAACCGGCTCCGACGCCCGGCAAGTAACAACTGTCTACAAGGACCCGGTGATCCTCGCTGCACGAGATGTCATCGACGTCTGAGACAGAGTAATTGATCGCTCCGGTTTGATATCATCGCTTGCCCGCATCTGCAGACCGAGTCAAGCAGACTGGAATTCCTCGAAAACCGAGCTCGTCTGTGCACCGATGTTACTTGGAGAAAGCAGGCCACATGAACTACCGCACGCTCGGTCGCACCGGTTGGAAAGTCTCTGACGTCAGCTTCGGCGCCTGGGCCATTGGAGGCGCCTGGGGAAGCGTTTCTGATGAGGACGCTCTTGCCGCTCTGCATAAGGCGATCGACTCAGGCGTCAATTTCATCGATACGGCTGACGTCTACGGAGACGGCCGCAGCGAGCGTCTCATCGCTCGCCTGAAGAAGGTCCGCAAGGAGGAAATCATTGTCGCGACCAAGGCAGGACGCCGTCTCTCTCGGCAGACCGTCGAAGGCTATTCCCGCGAAAACCTGACCTCGTGGATCGAAGACAGCCTGAGAAATCTCTCCACTGATACCCTCGACCTGCTGCAACTTCATTGTCCGCCCACGGAACTCTATTATCGTCCGGAAATCTTTGCCATACTCGACGATCTGGTAAAAGCCGGCAAACTCCGCCATTACGGCGTCAGCGTGGAGAAGGTCGAGGAAGCTCTGAAGGCCATCGAGTTCCCCAATGTCCAGACCGTGCAGATCATCTTCAATTGCTTCCGCCAGCGCCCTGCAGAACTCTTCTTCTCGCAGGCCAAACAGAAGCAAGTTGGCATCCTGGCGCGCGTGCCGCTGGCCAGCGGTCTTCTGACTGGCAAACTCCGTCGCGACTCCAAGTTCGAGGCTGATGATCACCGCAACTTCAATCGTCACGGCGCAGCGTTCGATGTAGGCGAGACTTTTTCCGGAGTGGATCTCGACATCGGTCTCGACGCGGTAGAACAAATCCGCGCCTTTCTCCCCGCGGGCTATTCCATGGCCCAGTTTGCCTTGCGTTGGATTCTCATGTTCGATGCTGTCACCTGCTCCATTCCCGGCGGCAAACGGCCGGAGCAGGTCGCAGACAACTGTCACGCTTCCGACCTCCCGGCTCTCACGCCGGAAACCATGGCAGCAATCCGGAGCATTTACGACAAGAAAGTACGCGCGCAGGTTCATCAACGCTGGTGAGCGAATGAAGTCGATCTTCCTGCAAATCGCAGCGCTCGCACTCGTTGTAGCCGCCGCCTGTTCTGCCCAGGACTCACACTTCGCCCCCGACGCCCAGCAGATTCCCGTACCCGAATGCCTGACCATGAAGGGCCTGTGGGAAGGCGGATCGAAGCCGTGCAGCCAAACCGAACACGAGGCGTGGCTCGCTGATATCACGCACTGGAGAACGGAACGGCGCATCCGGATCGGCTACGATGGCGCCAGGTACGATTTGCCTGCCTTGAAATGGACGCAGTCCAGCTTCATGCAGCCTCAGATGATGGTTCAGGATCGCTACTTCTACGATCCGGGCTCTGGCAAGTACACCGTCGACCGTTACCTCGACGATCTCGAAAAGCGCTACGGTGGCATCGATGCCGTCCTGATCTGGCCGACATACCCCAACCTGGGAATCGACAATCGCAATCAGCACGACATGATTCGCAGCATGCGCGGCGGCCTCGACGGCGTGAAGCAGATGATTGCGGATTTCCATCGACGCGGTGTGCGGGTCTTGTTTCCGATGATGATGTGGGACCAGGGAACGCGAGACCCGGGCCTGCCATGGTCAGACGCGATCGCCAGCCTGATGGCCGAAATTGGCGCCGACGGCATCAACGGCGACACGCAGGACGGCGTCCCCTTGGCCTTCTCGCTGGCTGCCGACAAAACCGGCCATCCGCTCGCTTTTGAGCCCGAGGGAAGCCCCGCCGACGAAGCCTTAGCCTGGAACGTCATGACTTGGGGCCAATACCAGTTTCCTTTTACTCCTCTCGTCGACAGGTTCAAGTGGCTGGAACCGCGGCACATGGTAAATATCTCCCACCGTTGGAATCGAGACAAAACCGACGATTTGCAGTTTGCTTTTTTTAACGGCATTGGTTGGGAGAGTTGGGAAAACATCTGGGGCATCTGGAACGGAATCACGCCCCGCGACGCGGAAGCTGCCCGGCGAGTTGCCACCATCGAGCGCGCGGTAGCGCCGTTCCTGGTCAGCAAAGATTGGGAACCGATGTCGCCCATGCTCCGTTACGGCGTGTACGCCAGCCGCTGGCCCCAGGGAGCAGAAACCGTCTGGACGATCGTCAACCGAAACGAGTACGACGTCGATGGAGACCAGATCGAGGTGCCATCCGCGGCGAGCCTCCGCTATTTCGATCTGTATCATGGAGTGGAACTGAAGCCCGAGACTCGCCCCGGCGCAAGGGCCATGCTCGTCTTTTCGATCGAGGCCAAAGGATACGCTGCCATCCTCGCAACCGACACGGCGCCGGGGCAGGGAACTCTCGCCTTGATGGCCAAAATGAAGTCCCTGACCGCATCCCCCCTATCCAGTTATTCGCACGAATGGAAGGTCCTGTCCCAACAGATCATTCCGATTCAACCGACGAAAGCCGCGAGCAGTGCGCCTGCGGGCATGGTCAAGATCCCCGCCGCTGACTTCCTCTTCAAAGTCTCCGGAATTGAGATTGAAGGCTTCAATGATGTCGGCGTCGATGTGCAGTATCCGTGGGAGGACTCACCGCGGCGCTTTCACGAGCATCTCATGCATATCGACTCGTTCTACGTCGATCGATACCCGGTCACAAACGCCGAATTCAAAAAGTTCCTCGACGCCAGTCACTATCACGCCAAAGACGACCTGAATTTTCTCCGTGATTGGAAGGACGGAAACTATCCGAAGGGATGGGAGAACAAGCCGGTGACTTGGGTTTCCCAGGAGGACGCGCGCGCCTACGCGAGTTGGGCCGGAAAACGCCTGCCCCACGAACGGGAATGGCAGTATGCCGCCCAAGGCAGTGACGGCCGCCCCTACCCTTGGGGCAACGATTGGGAAGACAGCGCTGTCCCGGCTCCCGACAAATCACGTACCATGCGAGGTCCGGATCCGGTCGACGCACATCCCAAGGGAGCCAGTCCCTTCGGCGTGATGGACATGGTTGGAAACGTCTGGCAATGGACGGAAGAGTTCGCCGATGAGCATACTCGCGCCGCTATTCTCCGCGGTGGCAGCTACTATCAACCGCAGGGCTCAATCTGGTACTTCCCCCAGGCCTACAAACTAACCGAGCACGGCAAACTCCTCCTGATGTCACCAGGAATGGACCGCTCCGCCACAGTCGGATTCCGTTGCGTCTCGAACGCCCAGTAACCCGAGGGCCGTCATCCCTACTGGGGCCGTCATCCTGAGCGGAGCCGTTTTTCAGGCGGCGCGAAGGATCTCCTAGCGGCGGATCTCGCACGGGCCAAGGCGGAGGCCTTCATTGACAGTTCCCGCAGTCTCCTATTCAATGAACTAAGGCCCGCAACGCGACCCGCGACTTTGATCCCTGGTCCCGGTCCGGCGGCCACTTCAAACTCACCACAGGAGCACCGAATGTCAGCACCCAGCCGCCGGCCCGAGATACGCCGGCGCCGTACCCGCAAAGAAAAAATTGTCCAGCTGCGCAAGCGCCTGGCCGCCGCTAAAACCGATGCCGACCGCACCCGCATCACCGCCAAACTCCACAAACTCGCCGTCGGATCTCCCGGCCAGCCCTTGTTGAAGTAATTTCAGTCAGCGGCGGGCTGACCGGCGTGGTTTCTTCCACCATCCGCGATCTGATGGTACGTCTCCAGAATGCGGCGCACCGAGGTTTCCCAGGAAAACTTCGCCGTCTGCTGATAGCCGCGTTCTTTCAGGCGATCGCGTAAAGCCTGATCCGTGAGCACGCGGTGTAGCGCGCGCATGATCTCAAACACGTTTTCCGGATTCACCAGCACCGCCGCGCTGCCCACCACCTCCGGCAGAGATGACACGTTCGAAGTGACGACCGGCGTTCCATGCGCCATGGCTTCCAGTGGGGGCAATCCGAACCCTTCGTACAGCGACGGGAAGACGAAAATCTTCGCCTCGTCGTAAAAAATTCGCAGCACTTCGATTGGAATAAATCCCAGGAAGCGCACATCGTTCTGCACTCCGCTGCGAACCACCGTGCGCCGTAGATCAGGATTGCCGGAGAGATCGTCTCCAATAATGATGAGCTTGAGATCGGGATAGATCTGGTCGCGCTCCAGCGCAGTTTTCAGCGCCGAAAACGCCTCGATCATGCGCACCACGTTCTTGTGCGGACTAATGCGCCCCGCATATAGCAGAAAAGGATAAGCCACCTGGTACCGCTGGGCGATGAGCTCGCGATCGGCCGCGCTGGCATGCCCGTGCAGAAAACGTTCGTCGATGGCGTTGTAGACCACTTCGATGCGCTCGGCGGGAATCTCGAACAGCTTCTCGATTTCCGTCTTGGTGAAATTCGACACTGCGAATATACGGGCCGCACCGCGCAGCACCTGCCTCGTCAATTGAAAATGCATCGAGCGCCAGATGCCGCTCTGCTCGCGAGTTCGCGCCATGTGCTCGAGCATATCGTGTACCGTCATCACGTAGGGGCAGGGCATGCCGCGCGGCACCGAGAAAAGATTGGGCACATGCACCAGGTCGCATTCCAGCCGCTTGAGCGCCATGCGGAATTCGCGATATCCCTGCAGCGACCGCTCCGGAGCAGTCAGCGGAACGGAGTCGAAGTTCGGCGGCAGCGCCCCTATTTCCTGCGCCCGCGCTGGGGTTCCAATGAGAAGGTATTTGTTCTCGTGATCCAGTCTCCCCAGCGTACGAACCACGTTGCGGATGTACGTGCCCACGCCAAACTCGGTCATCCGCCGAATGTCGATGGCGATCTTCACCGAGGGCATTTAATCACAGAGGGCGGAATTCAGCTAGGACTCAGGGCACGCTCGCTGGACTAGGCCGTCATTACGGTAGTGGAGATCTCATCGACCCCAGGACTGCTGCTTTGCTGCTCTAGGGGCCGCCTCTGACATATTCAGCAGGTGTAAGGATGCGCGTTCGTTTGTAAGAGCCGAGAACCAGAAGATCCTTATCGCCTGCGACCAGCAGGTCGGCATTTGCCCGTGCCGCGCACTCGAGAAACATATCGTCGTTTGGGTCGCGGCACTCCTTCACCGTCCCGCGAAGGTGTACGCGGAGCGCACGTGCCAATACGGCCTCCAGTGCGGCATGAGCGCGATTCGGTTCCCATAAGAATTTTTGAATCAGGACGCGCAGGATTTCCGCTTCTATCTCCGCGCAACTTGCGATTACGTCTTCGCTCATGGCCTTCGCGAGTGCCTTTGCCGGTATCCCGCGCCGCTTCGCAAACTGGAGCGCAGAGATCCAGACGTTCGTATCCAGAACGACAATCACCTTCTGGCCCGTGCCAGCCGACGACCGCGCTTGGCTTCCCGGACCTCCTTGATGAGGCGAGGCACATCAGCCTCGGAATAGCCTGGGTTCCGGCTTTCCGCGTACTCGCCGATCTCCTCCAAGGTGCGGCGAGCCTGCTGGGCATAATAGCTGCGGAACGCTTCGCGGAAGAGTTCGCTCATCGTCCGGCTGTCACGTTTGGCGAGGGCTTCGGCCTTCACTGCCAGTTCAGCCGGCAGACTAATGGTGTAAACGCGGGAGGTGCGTGTGGTGGCCATTATCAATCATATTACAGTGTAATGGAATCCATTACAAAGTAGGTCTAAGCTCGCACTTCCGCCTGCGCCTTAGCCCGCCGCTCCGCATACAGCGGAAACGCCTCGCACAACTCAAGCACCTGCTGGCGAACCTTCGCTAGCACCGCCGCGTCGGTCCGGTGCAGCAGCGCCTCGGCGATCCACCGCCCGATCTGCCGCATCTCCGCTTCCTTCATCCCGCGCGTGGTCATCGCCGGAGAACCGATACGGATGCCGCTCGGCTTCAGCGGAGGGTTCGTGTCAAACGGAATCGCATTCTTGTTGACCGTAATTCCAGCCTCGCCCAGCGCCTTCTCAGCCTCGCTTCCCAGCATCCCCTTCGAGAAAACGTCAACGAGCATAAGGTGCGTATCAGTACCGCCAGAAATAATGCGGAAACCTTCCTCGGCCAGCGACTGCGCCAGCACCTTGGCATTGGCCACGATTTGCCGCGCATAGTCGCGGAATTCCGGCTGCATCGCTTCCTGGAAGCAAACGGCCTTGGCCGCGATGATGTGCACCAGCGGCCCCCCCTGCATGCCGGGGAATACGACTTTATCGATCGCCTGTGCGAATTCAGCCTTGGAAAGAATCATGCCCGAGCGCGGCCCGCGCAGCGTCTTGTGCGTGGTCGAAGTAACGATGTGCGCGTGCGGCACCGGCGACGGATGCGCGCCTCCAGCCACAAGCCCGGCGAAATGCGCCATGTCCACCAGGTAGAGCGCGCCAACCTTGTCGGCAATCTGCCTCATGCGCGCGAAATCAATAGTTCGAGGATAAGCGCTCCCCCCGCCGATAATCAGCTTCGGCCGCTCCTTTTCAGCCAGCTTTTCCAGTTCGTCATAGTCGATCGTCTCGGTTTCTTTGGTCACACCGTAGGGAACGATCTTGTACGTCTTGCCCGAAAAGTTCAGATGATGCCCGTGCGTGAGGTGTCCGCCATGCGCCAGATTCAGCCCAAGAATCGTATCCCCAGGCTGCAGCACGGCGGCGTAGGCCTCCATGTTGGCCTGCGACCCGGCATGCGGCTGCACATTGGCGTGCTCCGCCCCAAACAGCTGCTTCGCGCGATCGCGCGCCAGGTTCTCGACGACGTCCGTAAACTCGCATCCACCGTAATAGCGCTTGCCGGGATATCCCTCGGCATACTTGTTCGTGAACACCGAGCCCGCCGCTTCCAGCACGGCTTCGCTGACGAAGTTCTCCGAGGCAATCAGTTCCAGCCCCTCGTGCTGCCGCCGGGTTTCGTTGTCAATGGCCGCGGCAATCTGCGGATCGGCCTCATATAAAGGGCGATACATCTTTGAAGGTGTCATCTCGTTTCCTACTCTCTGCCCCAGATCAAAGTCGCAACCACCAAGAGAAACATAAGCAATGCGGTCACGCCCGTTAGCCTTAGGGACCATAGATAGCTGCTTGTCTCAATGAAACCGCGAAACGGATTCCATCTCGGTGAGGTCCGTAGGGCATAGTCTCTTACCGTCGTGGGACGGACGAGACAAACCAGTCCAACTATCAGACAAATGAGCCCTATCAACACGGTCCCTAGAATCTCGTAGGAGTTCATGTCGCTCTCCTGGGTCCGTAAACGTCTGGGTGATGTAGTTCCATGTAGCGTTCTGGAGTCTTCACCGGCGTGAATCCAAATTGCGAATAGAGTTCGTGCGCATCACGAGTCAACAAGATCCATCGCCGCAAGCCTTGCAATGCCGGATGCTGCATGATGCACTCCATCAGCCACTTCCCCAGCCCGCGCCCGCGATGCGACTCCAGTACAAAAACGTCGCCGAGATATGCGACCGTAGCAAAATCGCTGACAACCCGGCCAAAGCCCACCTGCGCCCCGCTCTCATCATAAACGCCAAAGCACAACGCGTGCTCGATCGATCGCGCGACAACGTCCCGCGGGATCCCCTTGGCCCAATAACAATTTGTCAGAAAGCCGTGGATCACATCCAAATCGAGCCGCGCGGGATCGGTACTGATCAAAAACTCTCCCCGCTTGGACTCAACGATCGTCTCGGGATTGGCAGCAGGCCTCAAGTCCACATTCTAAACCGTCGCGGCGGGAGCAAAACCGGGAAGGGTACGACTTTCAGTCTTGCCGCAACGAGCTTGCAAGCACTGCGGCTTTAGCCGCTGCGGGTTCGCTTCGGCTTCGTCGTAAACGCCCTTCAAAACGCCGTCCGCAAAAACGACGCCAACTGCCACCCATCCATATATTTGTACGGTGTCTCGCCGGTGGTGTAATGCCCGCAGGGCAGCACCGCGACTTTGTGATCAAGCCCGTGCCGCTCGAATTCCTCGACCACCTGCTCGCGACAATTCCGGCAAGAACGTCAAATCATATTTCGCATAAACGATAAGTGACTTCCGCGGCCAGCGCGAGAACTGGTTGAAGTACGACATCGGACTCACCGCCAGCCAAGCCTGCCGCAGGCGATCGAGATCAATCTGCTGCTCGATCCCCTGCCGGATGTGCCGGGTGGACTGCCCGTGCCACACCACATCGGCCACATAGGTCGACGCGTGATTGAACGCCGCAACGCGAATGCGCGGCTCATGCGCCGCCGCGATGAATGCGTAGCACGACCCCAGACTCGTGCCCACGATTCCAAGCTGCGTGTAGCCCGCTCTTCCAGCCAGTCAAAGCAGCTTCGAATGTCGACCACCCCCTGCCGCACGGCGTCGAGCGTGCGGCCGATATTGGCGGAAACGGCATAGTCGGCGCGGCTGATCTCCGCCGGCATGCGAATGTCGTGATACGGCATGCTCAGCCGCAGCACGGAAATGCCCAGCATATTGAGCACGCGGCAAAGCCCCGTGTATGCGACCGCGTCTGAATTCCAGTGCGGCAAAAGAACGATGGCGCGCCGCCCTCGCACCGGAAACCATCGCGCATTCACCAGATTGTTTTCCGGATACGGCGTGTGAACCGGCGAGGTGAACCTCAGGAATTCCCCGAACGTGCCCTTCACCTTGGCTTCGAGTTTTGGATCGGGGACTTCGCGCGTGGAAAAAACCTGCACCTCGCGGCGCTCCAGTCGAAAGTCCGTAGGCCGCTGGTAGGAATAAAACTCGTCGCTGGCGATGCCACGATCCGCCGATTGTAATCCAGGATAAATTTCTCAGGATTCTCCGCCACCTGCCCCGGCCGATAGCCATTGCGGCATGGCCAGTCGCGTGTCCACTCCACGCCCCACTCCAGCGGACGCACCACGCGGTTGTTGTCCACCGACGTAAGCCGGTGCTCCCAGTCGTACATCCACTGTGCGTAGCGAGAAGGCATGGTTAACTCTTTAGTGTAACAACGCAAGGAAGTCGCGACTTCACGCAGCAACAGGCAACGGGCGCAATTTGGCGGTTGGCCGTTCGCATTTGGCATCTGAGTGGTGCCGGACCTCGGCTCGCGGCACGAGGCGGACGTCGAGAACTGACGCCAGATGCCAATCGGCTAGCTCAGGTATCGTCGCGGAACCCGCTTCGAAATATTGCAGAGAATCTCGTACGCAGAACTATTGGCCAGTTCCGCATGTTCCAGAGCGTCGACGCTCAAGCCCTCGCCGACGCCTAGCAGAATAACCTCATCCCCCACCCCCACGCCCGGAATGCCGGTCACATCCACCAGCGTAAGGTCCATCGAGATGCGTCCCACAATCGGCGCGTAGTGTTCGCGCACGATCACGCGTCCACGATTGGAGAGCTGCCGGTTGTATCCGTCGGCGTAGCCCACCGGCAACACCGCAACGTGCGCCGGAGCTTTGGTCACGTAAGTTCCGCCGTAACCCAGCGCATGATTAGCCGCGAAGTCGCGCAACGAGAGGATGCGCGTCTTCCAGGTGAGAATCGGCTTGACCGGCAACCGCAGCGTTCCGCCGCTCACTTCCCGCCCGGCGCGCTGAAAGGGCAAGTAGTATCCGTAGAGCGCGACTCCCGGACGCACCATGGTGTTCCACGTTTCGCGCCGCGAGATGACTGCGCCGGTATTTGCCATGTGCACGAACGCGGGTTCCAGACCAGCTTCGCGCACCATGCGCCGGGCCGTGTCGAAGTTGCGTTCCTGCTCGGCGACGGAAGGCGCATCCATGATTTCGGAAGACGCCAGATGCGTCGAGAGTCCTTCCAGCACGAGATGCTTGGCCGCCTTCAATGCGGCCAGCACTGCGGGTAGTTGATCGACGACTACACCCAGCCGCCCCATGCCGGTATCCACTTTCAAGTGCACCGGATGCCGCGCCACGCCCAGCGCCGTCGCCGCAGCTTCCAGCGACTCGATGTGCCACGGCTCCCACACCGTAGGGGTCAGGCGCTAGACGAACAATCTCAGTCTCTTCTCCGCGCCAGAAACCCGTCATCAGCAATAATGCTGCGATCGGATGCCGGCCTCGCGCAGCGGAATCGCCTCATCCAGCGAAGTCACGCCCAGCCAGCGTGCGCCTTCGGCCTCCAGCGCGCGCGAGCATTCGACCGCGCCGTGGCCGTAGGCGTCTGCCTTCACCACGGCACAAACCGTCACCTTCGCTCCCACATGCTTCTGCACGGTGCGAAAGTTTTGCCGCAGGGTCGCAAGAGAAACCTCCGCCCAGGTCGGACGCGTTGCCACGCGGCTCAGAATTTCTGCTGTAGTCGCCACTTTCGCGATTATAGCGGCAGCAGCCCAAGTGCCGAGGTTACGCTGGGGCTACTCCCGTGAAGCGGGAAGGAGAAGGCTGTGTGGAGCGGGCACTCCTGCCCGCTTCTTGCTGCACCACGGCAGAAGCGGGCAAGAGTGCCCGCTCCACACGGCTTAGCTCCAGAGGATCACTGCGCATCGTCGAAGAACATCAGCTCTAGTTCCCCGACAAAAAAAGTTCACCGTAATCTGCGTCTCCACCTCAATCGGCTCGTTATTCAGGATGTACGGCCGGTAGCGCCACTGGCTAACCGCCTCGATCGCCGCCGGTATCAGCATCGGCGGGCCAGAGATGGCCCGCAGTTTGTCGATGGTTCCCGCCTTGCTGATGACCGCGAACAAAACCACGGGTCCCTGAATTCGTGCGGTCCGGGCCAGCGGAGGGTAAGTGGGCGTAACTCGGCGAATCAGGCTGCCCTCAAGAATGCTCGAGGTCCGGAAGGCGCGCGTGGCAGGTGGTGGTGTGGGCAGAACTGCTCGAGTGCCGCTGAAAAGCGAGATGGGGAGTCCGTCTCCTCCACCGGAGGGTAGGCCGGTCCCTGCCAGGCCGAGGTCACTTCCGCCCGGAGGCAGCGGGGCCGATTCGTCCCTGCCCGTTCTGATTACATTGGGAACGCGCGAGGGTTGCATCAGCCGGCCTCTGTCGAAATTGCTTGGCACCATTGTTGCGGGTCCGCTGCGTGGCCGCGACGCGAGCGGTTCTGGGTCGCGACGTCCCATGGTCACGGGCGTTGAGACGACGCGTGCCGACGGCAGTCCCACCGTCTTCCACAACGGCAACAAAAGCAACAAACCAATCACCACCGCTTCCAGTCCGAACGAAGTCAGCGTGGTCAAGCTGCGGCGGGAACGTTGCGCCCGGGAAGTTTCCAGCATAGCGTCGGCAAACATCGACTGCTGCAACATGGTGTCCTCCAGCGTGAAATCTGTTTGCTGCTATGGACACCACGAAAGCTCATGCAGGCCGAGCCCCTGCAAAGAAAAAAGGCCGCGCTTTCACGCGGCCGTTTGGAACTTTTCGGACACCGCAGGTGTCCGGTCGAACTACTTCGGGGGCTCAGTCGGCTTCGGAGTCGCCGGTTTGGGCGCCGTACCGGTTGGGGCCTTGGGAGCAGCCGGCTTGGCCGCGCCAGTCGTGGGTGGTGCAGGTACGCCCGATTGCACGTTGTAAGCTTCGACCACCGGCTTGGTGATGTCCACCGTCTCGCCCCACCAGAGCACATTGCTCTGTGGCCAGGGCTTGGACGTGTCCACGATCAGGCCAAAGCCGTTCTCCTGCGAATACTTCACAATCAGCGGCGCCATCTTTTGCAGGACGCGGCTGGCAATCTCCTGCTGCTGATTGCCGAAATCTTCCTGCGCGTCCTGTACCGCACGATCGAAAGTCTTCTGCTTGCCATCGATCTGCTTCTTCAGGGTGGCGAGGGCGTCTTCGTTTAGCTTGTCCTGCTGCGTGCTAAGCTGTTTCTTCAAGCCCTCGAGTTCGTCATTCTGACCTTTCAGCTCGGCTTGCTTGGGCTCGAACTTCTTGCCCAGTGCTTCCATGTCGCGGCGGCCTTCGTTGCTACCGAAAATGGCATCGTTGATGTTGATGGTCCCGACCTTGGTGCCGGTGCCGGCGCCGGTGGTCACAGGCGTCGCAGCGGCCGGACTGGTCGGCGCAGCGGTCGCACCGGACGGTGTGGCAGCGCTGCCGGTTTGGGCCAATGCGGAAATCCCGAAGGAAACCGCAACAGCCAGGAAAAGTCGTAAGTACTTGCTTGTCATCGGGTCGCTTGAACTCCTTGGAACATGCTTACCAGAACATAGTTCCGGGAATGAACTTCGAGATCGCTCTCAGTCGCTTTGCCAAGTTACGCTGGGCCGCTTTGAATGAGGTCTCCGCCGCGGTAGCGGTCGCCGTCGGAAAAGGCGCTCTAGATTTGCCAGCGTCGCACGCCAAGTCTGCGGGCGTGCCATCCACCCTCACAGTCTTCTCATCATGGCGTGGATCACACACATTATAGTGACCCCGCTCCGGCCCCGTCAAACCAACTTACAACGTCGTAGTGCTCAATTCTGAAAGCCGATTAGCCATTCGTACCCGGGCGACATCCTGAGCGCAGCCGCTTTTCAGGCGGAGCGACGAATCTCCCGCCGACAAAACGCCGTGATGCCTTCAACAAGGCGTTGCTTCAAAGATGACCCACCCTAGAATGTGGTCGCCACCGTGAACCGGAATGTTTTTCGCGGCTCCCGCAGCAGGAAATTCGGCGCGTAAACCGCCTTCGCCTGCGCGAATGTATACGCCCCTGCGCTGGTCAAAACATAGTTCCCATTCTTGTCGAGATGGCCCGGGAACATCGTCGGCACGATCGGAATCGGCGGCGTGGCTGGATTATCCAGCCGCAGTGCGTTGTACGCCCAGTAGATGCGGAACGGCGCGTTCACCACCGGCAGGAACATCTGTAGCTCGATCCCGGTGGACATCCGCGGTTTCCAGTTCGTCGCACTCAGAATCTGCAGCTGTTGCAAAGGCGGTGGGTTCAGCCGCGCCCCTCCCACGCAGTTGTATCCCGAGTCGAGTTGAGGGCATCCGAAAAACGTACTTTTCACCTGGGTAAACTGCTGGTCCGCGATCTGCAATTGCGATTTCCGCAGGATGGAATCGAGGCCCGTGTCCACGAAGGGAGCGATTGCCACCGGCCCCGCGATGGTGATGCGGTATTCCAGGTTCGAAACCAGACTGAGGTCACCGCCCGGAAACACAATCTGATCCACCGGGATCGGGATCGTCCAGTTGCCTTGTCGCGGATTGGAAGGATTCTTCGGCACCGGCGTTCCATCCGGATTGGTCAGCGTAATCACGTTGGAGCTCGGCAGGTACGCGACCGGCGATACCGAGCGGATGTCGAACCCGCGAATGTCGTATTCGCCTCCCATGTAGAAGCGCTGGAAGGGCGGCGCCACCAGGCCGCCAAAGCCGGTGATGTAGGAGGCCTGCCAGTTCATGCCAATCGCATTCCGCTTGTTCTGCACCGGAAAGAACCGCTTGTACTGCACAATCGGCCGGAAGGACCGCACCGTTCCCCCCAGTCCCGCGAACTCGGCGCCAAGGGTAAGCTGGTGTCCGCTCTTCGGGGAAATGCCGCTGTCCAGCGTGTTGAACGAGTAGCTGGGAAAGATTTTGCTGGTGATGATTCCATTCACCGCGTTCGGCCCTGAAATTCCACGAAACGCGATGAAATCGAAAAGACTCTTGGACGCCGTGCTCAGCGGCAGCAACGTCGAGCGGTCCAACGAGTAAGTGAGGCCCACGCGCTTGAGCGAGCGATGCAGCGGATAGCTCAATGATGTCGTGAAGCCGACGCTCGACTGCGAATAGTTCTGCAGGTTTTGCAATACCGCGCTGGGCAGGTTCAGATTCTGTCCGCTGAAGATCGAAAGCTGCCGCGCCTGGTTGAAGTTGTACTTGTTCCCGAACACCGTAAAACCAAACTGCAGAGGCCGGTCGAACATGTAAGGCTGGGTGTAGCCGAAGAGCACGCTCCGCGCCAGGTTCCCCAGGCTGACCTGCACCTGCAACGTCTCGCCGCGTCCCAGGAAGTTGTTGGTCGAATAGTTCAGCCCAATGAACGCACCTTCCAGCCCGCTGACGCCGCCGTTCAACCCGATGCTGTTCTTCCCCTTTTCATGGACGTGCAGGGTCAGGTCCACGTACCCGTTCTTTTCGTCCAGCTTCTTGTCGGTAACGTTGGGGTCATCCGGCTTGAGTTGGTCGAAATACGACAGCTGATTCAGCCGCAACAGGCTGAACTCCCACAAACGGGAGTTGTAGATGCCGCCTTCTTCCAGCGCCAGTTCGCGGCGGATGACTTTGTCGCGCGTGGTCGTATTTCCCGTGAACTCAATCCGGCGCACGTAGAATGCCTTGCCCTCGTCGATGTCAATTTCCAGATTGGCCACCTTCTTTTCGTCGTCAAACGTGGTCGAGGGAACTCCCGTGTAGTTGATGTATCCATACTCGCCGTAAGCCTTGCGCAGATTCTCCAGACCCTTGGCGATTTTCTCCCGGCTGAACACGTCTCCGTCTTTGAGCGGAAAAAGGTTGCGCAGCGCCGCGTTGTTGGTCAGAGTCTTATTATTCTTGAACGTGATCTTGCCCAGCCGGTATTTGTCGCCTTCGTCGATCGGCATCGTAATATCGACCGCCTTGCCCGGCCCCGCCTGTATCAGAGGAATGCGGCCGCCTTTGTGCCCGGTGTCATGGATCTCGGTTTTCGGGTCGCTCACCGTAGCCTTGAAGTAGCCCCGGTTCTGGTACTCGGCCCGCACCCGCTCCGTGTCCTCTTCCAGTTTGGTCGCGTCGTATGTCTTGGCGAAGATGCTTTCCAGAAAGATGGAATGCGGCACGCCGATCGGCTTGAGATTCTTCATCGCGGCCCGCAGTAGTCGCGTCTTGATGTTCTTGTTACCAACGAACTTGATCTTGCCGACCTTGACCTTCGGTCCTTCCTTCACCACAAATGTAATTCCCACCGCCGCGGGCGGAATCTGCCGCACTTCCGAGCGGATCGTGGCGAACTGCCGGCCGTGCTCCGACAGCAGGTTCTTGATGGAAACTTCCGCCTTCTTGATACGGGTGGGATCGTACTGGCTCTCGACAACGAGGCCAACTTTTTCCTGCTTGAAGCGATCTAAGACATCGCTGGTCGAAACCGAACTCAGGCCGACGTAGAGGATCTCGCGAATCGTCGGCTTTTCCTTCACCTGAAAAATCAGACGCCAGCCCTTCGGCGTCTGCTCCCGTAGGATCTTGATATCTTCGAAGTAACCTGTGTTCCACAGGGAGTTGAAATCGCGTTCCAGGGCGGCGGGATCGTAGATGTCTCCCGGCTTGGTAAAGACCCGGGCCTTAATCGTGTCGGCGGGAATCCGCCGGTTGCCGGTTACATTGATTTCTGAAATAACGTCCGTCTGCGCCCAACTCCGCGTTCCCGTCAGCAGCAGCAAAGCCGCCACCACAGCGGAAAATATCCAGCCGAACCCCGTCCTCGTTCGCCAAAGCCGCTGAAATAAAGGAGATGGAGCCGACACACTCCCTCGAGGGCAGCCGCCCTTGGGCACAACAAGACTCTGCGAATGAAAGCGAAAAGGAATCGCTACGACCTCAGCCTCTGGGATGTAAGAAAACTGCCATTATACGGTAGTGCAACAGAAAGCGTCCAAGCCGCAACTCTTTTCAGAGCAAGACGTTCAGGTCACGCACACCTGGGACCCGACTTATATTGCCATTTGGTTGCTTCACGGGGATGGCTTGGCCAACTCTACCTCAACCAAGACGGAATAAAACGTAGCCGAGTTGCCCATGTCGGTAAGTTTTTCTGAGGTCAGGGCGTTGATACTTTGGAAACCGGGGGTCATCTTGGCCCAGTTCAGCTGCGCCGAAACCACTCCCGGCTGCACCGTGCCGTCGACGTAGGCACGCAACAGAATTTCTCCCCGCCGGTTGAAGACGCGCACCCGATCGCCGCTGCGGATGCTCCGCGCCCGAGCGTCCTCGTCACAAATCTCCAGCAGCCCCGTTTCTTCCATTTCCTGCACCGATGGCACATTGGAAAACGTGGAATTCAGGAAGTTGTCAGCCTTGCGCGCAAGCAACTCCAAAGGGAGCTGCTTCCCACCATTGCCGTGCCGCGACTCGGAAGGCGGAGTAAACGCGGCCACCGGATCAAGCCCCAGCCCCTTCACCGCCTCACTATAAAGCTCAGCCTTCCCCGAGACAGTCCCAAAATTGCCCCGAGCGAAAGGAAGAAAGGGTATTGCCTCGGCTTGTGTGGGGCCGGGTCTTTGACCCGGCCAAGCGGAGCGAAGCTCCGCTGCGGGCGATGCACTCGCCAGCTCAGAACTGCCAAAGCTCAATCGAACCGCCCCCTGTTCGAGCCGTTCCCGGCTCAACCCTTCGAGCAGTGAGCTTTCCGAATCCAGAGCCACCTCGATCATCTCAGCCACACTCTCCCGGAAGCACTCCTCCTCAAACCCCATGCGCAACGCCAGCGCACGGAACACCTCCACATTGCTCCGGCACTCCCCCAGCGGAGCAATCGCCTGGTTCGACACCTGCAGATAGTAATGCCCATACCCCTTCTGCAGATCCTTGTGCTCGAAGAATGTCGTCGCCGGCAGCACAATGTCGGCATAGTCCGTCGTATCCGTAAAGAACTGTTCGTGCACCACGGTGAAAAGATCGGGCCGCATCAGTCCGCGCACCACCTCGTTGTGCTCGGGACAAACCGCCGCTGGATTGGAGTTGTAGACGAAAAGTGCCTTCACCGGCGGATTATTCACCGTATTGAGCACCCGCCCCAGTTCGACCATGTTGAGAGTGCGCGCCTCGCGCCCCAGCGCAGTCTTCATCAAATCGGGCCGCTTTAAAGCCGTGGCATTCAGATCGACCGCGCCGCTCAGCGACATCTGCAGCCCGCCGCCCACTTCCTTCCATGATCCGGTGATGCAAGGCAGCATGGCCACGGTGCGCGTAGCCATTCCCCCGCGCTCGGACCGCTGCACGCCATAGTTCAGCCGAATCACCGCCGGCCGGGTAGTAGCATATTCGTGCGCCAGCCTGCGGATGTCTGCGGCCGAAATGCCCGTCCACTGCGCCACTCGTTCCGGCGGATATTCCTTTACCTTCTCGCGCAATTCGTCGAAGCCCAGCGTGTACTTCGAAACGTAGTCCGCGTCGTGCAGATTTTCGCCAATGATGACGTGCATCATCCCGAGCGCCAGCGCCGCGTCCGTCCCCGGATTGATCGGCAGATACCAGTCAGCACAGGCAGCCGTCCGGGTGCGGTAAGGATCGATGACCACCAGCTTCGCCCCATTCCGCCGCGCCTCGGTAATAAACGGCCACAAGTGCACGTTGTTCCCGTGAATATTCGAAGCCCACGCAATGATGTACTTGGAATGCCGGAACTGCTCCGGCTCAGTGCCCATCTTCACGCCGAGCACAGACTTGAGCCCAGCCTCTCCCGCAGCCGAACAAATCGTGCGCTCCAACTGCGAAGCCCCCAGCCGGTGAAAAAACCGCCGGTCCATCGACCCACCATTCAGTGTCCCGAGCGTCCCCCCATAGGAATAAGGCAAAATAGCCTCATTCCCAAACTCGTCCGCGATCGCCCGAAACCGCGCAGCGATCTCGTCCAGCGCCTCATCCCAAGAAATCCGTTCCCAAACCTGATCGAAAAATTCGGGTCCAGAAAATGTGGAGACAGCCGCCCCCGGCTGTCCCGGAGCGAAGCTCCGGCTCTGTGTAGAACGTGCCAGTGTGGAGCGGGCGCCCCCGCCCGCTCCCGCGGCGTGAGCCGCGGGCCCTTTGGGAGCAATCCGCCGCATCGGGTAAAGCACTCTATCCGGCGAATACACCCGATCCAAATACTTCGCCACCTTGGCGCACAAAAACCCCCGCGTCACCGGATGCTCCGGATCCCCCTGAATCTTCGTAGCCCGCCCATCCTCAACAGTAATCAGTACCCCGCACGCATCCGGGCAGTCGTGCGGGCAAGCGGCATGAACAACCTGCTTCATAGGCTCGTTCGATTATACGGTGCTTCCCGACGAGGCGTCGTTGCACAAGATCCGCACCCAAAAAACGGGCGGCCTCGCGGCCGCCCGTTTTGCATCTTAACTGCCGGAGCTAGTTGCTCTGCGGAGCCGCCACCAGCCCAGCATAGAACTGCGGCGTCCCGCTCACCGGATCCTTCAGCAGCAACCCCCGCGTGACCAGAGGAATCGCCGTCGATGTAGTCTGCAACTGCCCCAGCCCCGTCAGGTTGAAGAAGAACGTCCCGTTGAACGTGTTCACCGTCACCGGCCCGCCCACCGCGTAGCCGACCAATCCGTTATTCGTAATCTGGAAACTGCCGGCATTGCCATTCGCGACGGTTACACTCGCCGGCACGAACGTCCCGTAGAGCCCCTGGCGGCGCAGCGAAATCATCGAAGGCGTGAATACTCCACCGGCGTAGCTGCCGCCGACGAAGATACGCTGGCCTACTTCTATGGAGGTATCGTTGAACAGCGCGTTGGCAAGTGGCCCATCCAGGAAGCAGATGTCGTACTGCGTAACCGCGCTAATGTCGACTGTCTGAATGGTGTCAACGTCGGTGGCCAGGTCCGCCCCCGTCTCACCCACCCACATTGTCACTTGCTGCGCCTGCCCTGATCCATTGTTCACCACCTGCAGCACTCGTCCCGACAGGAACGACTGAGCAGTCGTAACAACTTCAACGCCGCTCGCCATCAAGCTGCCGTCAGCCTGGAAAGCCCCTTGCACCGCCACGAAAGCCGGCGCCGCGAGATTGTTGATGCTCCAGCCGCTATTGAACTGCGTGGAGTTGTTAACGAAAACCGTAAGCTGGCGCCCATAAGGTCCCTGAATCACAAACGAATTGTTCGTCGTGCTCACCGAAACCAGGCCGCCCTCCAAGTCCGTAACCTCACCGTCCGGATCGCTCGCCTTCGTCGCTTTGACGTAGAAGACCGGATTCACCGCGCCGGTGACTTGTCCGCTGCCGTCTACCGCGACCGTCTGGCGGATGTCGAGTTCCATCCTCAACCCGGCCAGACCGTTGCTGCTCACCACCATCGGCTTGGGAAAATTCACCGTCACCGTGAACGGCGTAGCCGGCAGCGTCCCGTTAATGTTGTTCAACGCCGGCGGATTCTGCGTCATATCGACGTATCCAATGACCGGGTTCGACACCGTGATGGTGGCGCTGCTGTACGTATCCGCCGGCACGGTATTGAACGCCAGTGGCGAGCGCAACCCGATCAGCCGTGCGAAGTCCACCGTCGTGTTCGTCACCACCTGCGGCTTGTTATTTTGTCCATTCAGCGTGACTGAATTCAGCGTCAACTGAAAACTTACGACTGACGCCAATGGCGCATCTTCGCCGGTCACATACACGGCGCCAGAACCAGTTTGCGAGAGATTTGTGTTCGAGTTGCTAGTGCTGGCGCCGCCACAGCCGATCGTAGCGGCCATCGCAGCCAGGAGTGCAAAAAGCAGGGAGCGTTTCATGGCAGAAAGATCTCCTCCGAGCCGATTCATTGAGGGAGTGAATCTTGGACTCACGAAGATCGAACACGCCGAACCTTTCAAAGTTGTGTGCTTCGGGTTGTTACAGGGCGGAAGAATTCAAAACGAAAGTAATATGTCGGCAGTTACTACTCGGGTGAGAGGGCACAAGTGTGGAGCGGGCACTCCTGCCCGCTTCCTTGCCAGCACCCCAAGAGCGCGGGCAAAAGTGCCCGCCCACAAATGAGATGCCGCAAAAGCCTCCTACTTCAACTCCAGCACCTCTTTTTCCTTGGCCTTGCTCATCTCTTCCATCTTCTTGATTTCGTCGTCGGTAAGCTTCTGGATCTCGTCCAACGACCGCTTCTCTTCGTCTTCCGTGATCTTCTTGTCTTTGAGCGCCTTCTTGATCGCCTCGTTGCCATCGCGGCGAATGTTACGCACCGCCGTGCGATGCTCCTCCAGCGCCCTGTGCAGATGCTTCACCATGTCCTGCCGGCGCTCCTGGGTAAGCGGCGGCACCGGCACGCGAATCATCTTGCCGTCATTCATCGGATTCAACCCCAGATCCCCGGAGCGAATCGCCTTCTCGATCGCCGCCAGCGACGAGGGATCGAACGGTTGCACCGTGATCAACTGCGCCTCTGGCGCGTGTACCTGTGCGATCTGGTTCAGTGGCATCTGCGAACCGTAGTAGTCCACGCTCACGCTGTCGAGCATATGCACGTTCGCGCGGCCGGTGCGGGTGGCGGCCATCGCCTTGCGGAAGTCTTCGACTGCCTTCTCCATGCGCGTCTTCAGCTGTGCGTACGTCTCTTTCAACCCCGCTATCGCCGCCATTGTCGCTTGCGCCATAAGGTCAGCTCCGTCCTAGGTTCCCGATATCAAAACGTCGAATTATAAACCCACAAAAAACAAGCTGCCACGGATTCGCACCGATCAACGCGGATCAGAGATTCTGGGGTATCCGTGTGAATCCGTGAAAATCCGTGGCCAAGGTTTCTACGCGCTCACCGTCGATCCGATCTTCTCCCCCAGCACCACGCGCCGGATGTTCCCGTGATGGTTCAAGTTGAAGATAACGATCGGCAGGTTGTTGTCCTTGCACAAACTGATCGCCGTCGAGTCCATGACCTTGAGTCCCAGTTTGAGCACGTCCATATAAGAAATCTGATTAAACTTTCGCGCCCCATCCACCTTCATCGGATCGGCGTCGTAGATGCCGTCCACCTTGGTCGCCTTCAGGATGGCCTCAGCCTTGATCTCCATCGCTCGCAGCGACGCCGCGGTGTCGGTCGAGAAATAAGGATTCCCCGTGCCCCCCGCAAAAATGACCACGCGGCCTTTCTCCAGATGACGAATGGCCCGCCGCCGGATGAACGGCTCCGCCACCTGATTCATCTCGATCGCCGACTGCACGCGCGTGTACACGCCCTGTTTCTCGAGCGCATCTTGAAGCGCGAGCGCATTGATGACCGTTGCCAGCATCCCCATGTGGTCAGCCGAGACCCGGTCCATGTCCTTAGCCTGGTGGGCCACCCCGCGGAAAAAATTCCCTCCACCCACCACGATCGCGATCTGCACACCCAGTCTTTGCACCTCGCTGATCTCACCCGCAATTCCGTGGATGCGGGCAGTCTCCACGCCAAAGCCCTGGTTCGCCGCCAGCGCCTCACCGGAAAGCTTGAGCAGAATGCGTTTGTAAGCAGGAGTCGGAGTTGTCATGAGTTAGTGGCCACACACTCGTTAAGGGCGTCATCCCGAGCCCCGCGTTCTTTCCAGCGGGGCGAGGAATCTCCCGTGCATCGTACTCTGGCCGCGAGATCCTTCGCTCCGCCTGAAAACCGGCTACGCTCAGGATGACGCCACAGGCCAAAAAAAAGGCGCCCCGCAGGGCGCCCGGATTATTCGCCTTTCGGCTCTGTTGGCTTGGTGACGGCGATAGTCTCGCCCGCGTCGCCCACCTTGAAACGCGCGAAGCGCCGCACCGCGATGTTCTCGCCCAGTTTCCCGATCTTCGACGCGATCAGTTGCCCGATCGAAATGGTCTGGTCCTTAATGAAAGGCTGCTCCAGCAGGCAAACCTCCTCATAGAACTTTTCCATCTTGCCGTTGACCATCTTCTCGGCGATATTCGCCGGCTTGCCGCTGGCGATCGCCTGCGCCAAAAAGATCTCCTTCTCCCGCGCAAAGTCTGCCGGCGTGACATCTTCCTTGCGCACATATTTTGGATCGCTGGCCGCGATATGCATCGCGATGTCGTGCACCAGTTCCTTGAAGTCGTCGGTGCGCGCCACGAAATCGCTCTCGCAGTTCACTTCGACGAGCACACCAATCTTGCCGCCCGCATGAATGTAGCTGGCCACTGATCCTTCGCTGGTCACACGCGCCGCCTTCTTGGCCGCAACCGAAACGCCCTTCTTGCGCAGAACCACAACCGCCTGCTCCATATCGCCCTTGGCTTCGGTCAAGGCCTGTTTGCAATCCATCATCGGAGCCCCGGTTTTTTCCCTGAGCTCTTTCACTTGTGCCGCAGAAATATTCACTGTAGTAGTACCCATAAATCCTCAGGTTTCAAAGTTTCAACGTTTCAAGGTTTCATCGTTGACCCAAGTTCAGCCTGTTTCTGAAACCTCGAAACTCTGAAACCTTGAAACCTACAAAATTAAACCCGCGCCGGACGACCCGCGCGGGTCAGATTAATAAAGCCCGGTTTTTCACCAACCACTGAGTACCGAGTACTGAGTACCGAGTACTGCTCCTAAACCGTCTGACTCTCGACCTTCGGCAACTCCGCCTCTTCGCTGGCGGCTACCGGCTTCTTATGTGTCCCCGTGCCCAGCACTTCTTCCATGCTGATCTCTTCCGAAGTGTCGATCGTCGATTCTTCCACGTGCGGCTCGCTGACCGCAGCCTGCGCCGCGTCCGCCGCGGCCTGCATGTCGGCCACCTGTTTGTCGGTCATCAACTGCGCGCCCTCGGCAATCGACTCCGAAATCTTCGACGTGAACAGCCGGATCGCCCGCAAGGCATCATCGTTGCCCGGAATCACGTAGTCCACTTCGCTGGGATCGCAGTTCGTATCCACCACCGCGACTACCGGAATCCCCAGCTTCCGCGCCTCGCGCACCGCAATCTGCTCTTTGTTCGAATCGATCACGAAGATCGCGTCGGGCAGGCGGCTCATGTTCTTGATGCCGGCCAGGTTGGCCTGCAAATGTTTGCGCTCGCGTTCGAGCTTGATAACTTCTTTCTTGGGCAGCAGCTCGTAGCGGCCGTCGGTGGCCATCTCGTCGAGCTCCTTCAGCCGCTTTACCGACTTCTGTACCGTCACCCAGTTGGTGAGCAGCCCGCCCAGCCAGCGCTGGTTGATGTAAAACATCCCGCAGCGTTGCGCCTCTTCGGCAATCGCGTCCTGCGCTTGGCGCTTAGTGCCCACGAACAACACAATGCGGCCGTCGGTCGCAAGATCCTGCACGAACTTCGACGCCTCTTTGAACATTTTCAGCGTCTTCTGCAGGTCGATGATGTAGATCCCGTTGCGCTCTCCGAAGATGTATTCCTTCATCTTGGGATTCCAGCGCTTGGTCTGATGCCCGAAGTGAACGCCCGCTTCGAGCAACTCCTTCATGGTAATAGTAGCCAATGAACCTCCTCTTTAGTCTGCATCGGAAGCTAGTTGTCAGTACCGAGTACCCAGTACCCAGCAAGAACCGCTGGCCACTGAGCACTGGCAACTGGGGTACTGCCTGCCGATTGCCATTCCCGTCCCCGCGCCGCGAGGCTCGGGAAGAATTGAACACCTAAAACTCTGAAATCACTTGTCAGCCAGTACCAGTTCATTCTCCCGAGTACCGAGTACCAGGTACTGAGTACCAGGTACTGAGTACTGAGTACTATCTCTTCGAGAACTGGAACCGCTTGCGAGCGCCCTTCTGTCCATACTTCTTGCGCTCTTTCCCGCGCGAGTCCCGGCTGACCATGCCCTCGGCCTTCAGCTTCTTCCGCAGCTCAACGTTGAACTGCATCAGAGCCCGGGCAATCCCTAGCTTCACCGCGTCGGCCTGGCCACGCACGCCCCCGCCCAGTACATTGGCGATGACGTTAAACGTTGCCGCGGTATCCGACGACGCCAGCGGCGATTTCGCTGCCGACCGCTGCGCCGGAGTAACGAAGTACTCTTCAAAGGCGCGTCCGTTCACCTTGAACTCGCCACTGCCTGGACGCAAATAAACACGGGCAATCGCCCTCTTGCGCCGTCCCGTTCCGTAGTATTGAACCAATTCAGCCATGTAAGCTTCTAGCTCCTAGCTCCTAGCTTCTAGCTCAAACCAGAAGCGGAGTTCAAGAAATGTTTGTCGTGCTGAAAATGTTGTCATCCCGAGCGCAGGCGCTCTTCAGCCGGAGCGAGGGATCTCAGTCTCCTGAGACCAGTCCCTAAGCCCGCACTTCCAGCTTCAACTCCTGCGGTTTCTGCGCCTGATGCGGATGTTTGTCGCCCTTGTACACGTTCAGCTTCGACAACATGTGCGCCGCCAGCTTGTTCTTGGGCAGCATGCGCTTCACCGCCGCCTCGATCACCGCTTCCGGCCTCCGCACCATCCGCTTCTTGTACTCTTCCGTCCGCAGCCCGCCGGGGTATCCAGTGTAATGCTGATACACCTTCTGCTCGGCTTTCACTCCCGTGGTCCGGATCTTCTCGGCATTGACCACGATCACGTGATCGCCGGTATCAAGAAACGGCGTGTACTGCGGGTTCTCTTTTCCCATGAGGATGCGCGCCACCTGCGAAGCCAAGCGCCCGAGCGTCTGCCCGTCCGCATCCACGACGTACCACTTGCGCACAATTTCCCCCTGTTTGGGGAAATAGGTTGACATCGGAAACTCTCCCAGATTGAAAAAAGGCTGCGAAAGAAAAACCGCTCGTTGATTCCCCGACGAGGACGCCAGGACCATCAGGCGGGCAACCACACTACTACCAAAGTCTTTACGATAGCGTAGTCTGCAAAGAATTGTCAACGATGTGTTACACCCTAAGTGCTGGTGGAAATGTGGGCGTCGGAGGTCGCCCATGAGACTTCTCTGCCGAATCCTTGGTGTATCCCTGATGCTCTCCTTTCCCGCCTTCGCGCAACACGGCGGCCGCCATGACGTCGGCGGCGGATACGTTCCCAACCATGGTCCACGAGCCACTCACGGCACGCCGCGCCCAGCCGAACCCCATCCTTCGTTCAAAGACCGCGAGGGACACCCCGAAGCCCCTCACGTCCACCACAACGGCCAGTGGGTTGGACACGACGCCGGACGCGATGATGCCCGCTTCCACCTCGATCACCCGTGGGAACATGGCCGCTTCACCGACGGCTTCGGCCGGGGCCATATCTGGCGTATCGGTGGCGGCGGGCCCAGCCGCTTCTGGTTTGGTGGCTTCTACTTCAGCGTCGCGCCTTTTGATCTGGACTACTGTGGCAACTGGTTTTGGGACAGGGACGACGTTGTCATCTACGAAGACCCCGACCACGATGGCTGGTATCTCGCTTATAACGTGCGTCTGGGCACTTACGTTCACGTGCAATACCTGGGGCAGTAGCCTTTCACGGCCGCGTCACCAAAAGGTGGATTCTCAACTGCGGTGGGAGGGGACGAGACTCCCTGCCCTCGCTGAAGGAAGGCCGACATGCCTGCAGAGTCCGCCGCTGACCGCGTGGCCCAGTACGACCGCCTGATCGCCACTAATCCCAAAATCGAGCGCAAGGGCGACGCCAACCCGTACACCTCCCTGAACGGAAACATGTTCACACTTCTCCATCAATCCAGGCTTGCCATCTGCCTTCGCGAGGACGAGAGGGAAAAATTTCTGAAGAAGTACAAGACGAAACTTTTTGAAGCCTACGGCGCAGTCATGAAGGAGTACGTCGCCATTCCCGACGACCTGCTCGAAAACGCGAAAGAGCTGAAGAAATATCTGGACCTGAGCTACCAATATGCTCAGACGCTCAAACCGAAGCCAACCAGGAAGAAACACTGACCCCCGACGCTCATTCTGTAATAGTTGCCAGCGGCTAGGGGAAAGCGGTTCTTCAGCGCCGCGTTAAGCCGCGAAGTGGCGACAGAATAAAGTCAACGGCGCAAGCCGTGGGTGGGCATGAGAAATGATTCAGCCCCAACGGGGCGAAAGAGGAGCGCTTACGCTTCTTGGGAAAGAAACCTCGATCACTCGTATGCCAACGCATCAATCGGATCCTTCTGCGCCGCCTTATACGCCGGATAAATCGCCCCCGCCGTCGCCCCCACAATCGCAATCGCCGCTGCCCGCAGCATCCATTCATTACTTCGATCGATGTGCACCAGCGGCCAGCGATGCTGGATTCCCAACCGCGCCGTCAGGCTCACCACCACGCCCAAAACAATTCCCGCCACCGCCAATAGTAGCGTCTCCCGCAGTACCACATTCACGATGTACCACTTCGACGCTCCCAACGATTTCAGAATTCCAATTTCGCGCGTTCGTTCCATCACCGCCGTATAAATCGCCTGGAAGATAACCAGAAAACCAATGATCAAGCTGACTCCAATGACGACGCCAATAAACGGCCGAAATCCCGGCAGATTGCTGGGTGTCATCATGCTCAGGTAGTCGCGCGTCGAGAGCACCGAATAATTCCCCATCCCCGGCTGCGCCTTCACCGCGGCGACCACCGCGGCCGCATTCGCGGGATCATCCAGCTTCACGTAGAACACCGAAGCCTTGCCCTGCGCTCCGATCTGATCCTGCAACGTCGCCATCGGCACA
This sequence comes from uncultured Acidobacteriaceae bacterium, assembly GCA_963819035.1. GTDB lineage: Bacteria > Acidobacteriota > Terriglobia > Terriglobales > Acidobacteriaceae > Sulfotelmatobacter. The sequence continues at coordinate 255,163 of CAWFUU010000014.1, forward strand.
AATTTCCTTGCCCCTCTCCCGTTCTCCACGATTCCGCTGATGCGGAAGGAGTGATTCAGGATCTCCATGTGATCGCCAACTTTGACATGCCTTTGTCTCGCGATGTAATCGTCAACCAGCGCATCGTCCGGCCCCTCAAACGGTCCCCCTTCGACGTATTGAAACCGTCCGCCCAAAGCCTCAAAGCTGGAAATATCGATGCCATCAATCACTTCCAGTCCGCCCCCTGTCGCGATCTGCCAGATGACCGGGCTCACCACTTTGACGTGGGGCATGGGCCGCAACACGTCCGCCACCTTCACCGACACCGGCGCCCCGCTGATGCCGGCCAGAAACGATGATCCCGGTGGCTGCACAATCACGTCCGCGCCAATGCCCGCCGTCCGATTCTTGTTGTCGTTCATGATCCCGTAGCACAGACCCACAATCAGCAGGATCAGCGTCACTTCCAGCGCAATCGCAACAATGCTGATCAGCGACCGGATCGGCCGGTGCGCCAGGTTAGCAACCACCATCTTGTTCATCATAGGAAGGCCGTACCGGCAAAGAACCCGGCGGGTGCCCCATTTCTCGCGCGCTCTTTGCGCGAGAAATGAGGCTTTTGACTTTCAATACTTCCGACTTTCAACACTGAGCTGTCTCACCGGCTACCGCTTGTTGCTGACCGGTGTCACCAAACTCGACTGCGGACGGTCGAGGTGTACCACCTCTGCACCCGCCGGCTGCTCCAGCACAAACTGATCATCAGTCAGCGGCTTGTTAATATCCACCTTCAGCATGTTCAGCGTGATGTCGTACTCTTCCTGCGGCCGGTAGATCTCGATCCGCGATGGGTAGCTGACTCCCTCGTAATCCTTATATTCCGCATATTTCGCGTCAGTCGCGACCTTTCCATCCTCATCGTAGATGTACTGCCGGTGCGGCTGCAGATCGACCCGGCTGAACACGATCTTGCGCGACAGCCCCCACTTTTCACCGTACTTGCGGATGACCGTCAGTTCGTAATCTTCCTGCAGCACGCGATGTCCCTTGCTGTCGTGCATAGTCTCGTACCCATTTTCCAGCACCGCGATCTCGGAGTCTGGATCAATACGAGGGATCAACAGCGCGTCATAGATGTTCTGCGGCCGGATGCTCTCCATCGGCTGATCCGTAACGAGCGTCGGGACCGCGTTGAGGCCGACCACAAAACGATTCTTCGGCGGAATCCAAAGCTTGAATTGCAGGCCGTCGCTGACCATGTCAAACGCCGTCGTGCGCACAATCGGCATCAGCCCGATCATGTGCAACTCCGCCGGCTTGCGCGCCAGCACGTAACCGCGGATCTCCTTATAGTCGGTGACGTGGCCCTTCTTGATGCCGCCGGCCGAGGTGTCGATGTCGACCGTCGCCTTCAGGGACCGGATCGTGTCGGCCTCTTGGTTGATGCGGTCGATCAGCCCCTGCTGCGTGGATTCCTTGAGCGGAGTCTTCGAGTACTGTTCCTCCACCGGGCGCGTCCTGAACAAACACCCCGTCGTCGGCAGCACCACCAGAACCAGAAGGAAGGCCAAAAAGGGCGAGCTACGTCTCATCAAGATAATGAATGCCTCTAGAACATTTGAGTATACCGCGCCCAAAAGGTCGCAGTAGTGTGGGAGGGTAATCCGCAATGTACTCAATCCATTGCGCCGGGGGTGCGCCGTTCTGAAGGCCCCAAGGCGATCTCCATGAAAAACAACCACTTACGCCAATATCCGGGAATACACCAAAGTCAGCTGCACTATCGTCAGCTCTTGTCTACTTCCGGCATCATCTAAACTGTGGCCACTGTGTGAGATCGCCGTGCGCAGATCGCGATGCGCAGATCGCCATGCGAAAGATAATCTGGCTCATCTTGGTCGCAGTTGTCGCTGCCGCGGGTTGGTTTACCTGGGCTGTGTTGACGCCCGCCGAACCGTCCGCGCCGACATTCGTCCTGCTCCATCCCGGATACTCCACGCGCCGCATCGCCGCCGAGCTCAAAGGTGCCGGCATCATCCGCAGCGAAGAGGCATTCGTTCTCTGGCACTACGTCCACCCCAAGCGCTCGCTCAAAGCTGGCGAATACCTCTTCGACAAGCCCGCCAACATCATCGACATTCAGAAGCGCCTGCGCCGCGGCGACGTCTACTTTCGCACCGTGGTCGTCCCGAAGGCTACACCATGTTCGACATCGCCCGCGCCATCGAAGCCGCCGGCCTCGGCCCAGCTGGCGATTTTCTGAAAGTCGCTCAGTCCGACACGGCTCTGATTGCAGACATCGCTCCCAGCGCCCACTCGCTCGAAGGCTATCTCTTCCCCGACACGTACGAATTTACCCGCATGATGACCATGCACGACATGGCCGCAGCCATGGTCAAGCAGTTCCGCCAGGTGGCCCGCCAGATCGGACTGACCCCCGGCCCGACTCTCATCGCCAGCCGCGAAGCACAACCGAACTCAGCTCCCGATCCAATTCCGGCCGGCCAGCCCAATGACGTCGGAGCGCACGGTCACCATGGCTTCCATCGTCGAGAAAGAAACCTCCGTCCCAGACGAGCGCCCCATGGTCGCCAGCGTCTACTACAACCGCTTGAACAAGAAGATTGCTCTCGACGCCGACCCCAGCATCATTTACGCCGAACTTCTGGCTGGAACCTACCAGGGCGCGCTGCACCACGCCGACATGCAGTTTGCTTCCCCCTACAACACCTACCGCAACTCCGGCCTCCCGCCCGGTCCCATCGGCAATCCCGGACGCAGTTCGCTTGAAGCCGCCATGCATCCCGCCCAAACCGATTACTACTATTTCGTCGCCGACGCCGAAGGCCACCACCGCTTCGCCCGCAGCTTCGAAGAACACAATAAGAACGTAGCCGCCTACCGCAAAGCAATGCGACCCCACTAGGATCGGTTGAGGATGCCCCATTTCTCGCGCGTTCTTGCACCGAGAAGTGGAGATTTTCGCTCACGCTTATAATCGAGCCCATGCTCTCCGACCCGACCGGGCCTCCCTGGGAATTCTCGCGAGACAACCACAAAGAACTTGCTCCCACCGCCCCGGGCCGCGTTCTGGGCCTTGACGTGGGCTCCCGCCGCATCGGCCTCGCCGTCTCCGACCCGCTCGGCATCACCGCCCAGGGCCTTGAAACTCTCCAGCGCAAGAACAAGCGCCACGACTTCGCCCACCTCGAGCGCGTGATTCATGACTACCAGGTCAAGGAGATCGTAGTCGGCCTCCCCCTACGCATGAGTGGCGCAGAAGGAATCCAATCGGAAAAGATGCGGACCTTCGCCGAGGACTTGCAAAAGCGCTTCCGCCTACCCGTTCATCTTTGGGACGAACGCCTCACCTCGGCTGAGGCCAACCGCCTGCTACGCGAGACCGAGCTTTCCATTGAGAAACGAGGCAATGCCGTGGACCGCATGGCCGCCGTCCTGATTCTGCAAGCCTGGATGGAAAGCCGTTCGTCCTAGGGGCCCAGACCTGCGAAGCCACTCGAAATATCAGGTCAACTTATTTGCGGACAATCACTTACGATGGGTTTTCCTCTACATGACCTTTGCCAAGCTCCTTGCTTTCGTCCCATTTAGGGAGTAACATAAAGATAGGACTGACCAACGCTTCTCCCCACGACCCGCAACCTTTCTTGGGTGCCAAATATGAGCGGTTCCGACTTGAATTTCCACATCGGCGACAAGGTCGTCTATCCCAATCACGGTGTTGGCATCATTGAGCAGATCGGCAGCCGGTCTATCGGCCCCACCGTGGAAAAGTTCTATTTGCTGAACATCAAGGCCAGCAGCCTCAAAGTCATGGTGCCTTGCCAGAACGCAGGCAACGTCGGCCTTCGACGCGTTGTGCGCAACGGGGAAGTCCAGAAGGTGCTGGACTTACTTTCGGTTGGCGAAAACGGCAGCAACGGCGACTGGAAAGACCGCTTCAAAGAGAATTCCGACCGCATGCGCACCGGTTCCCTCATCGAGGTCGCCAGTGTCCTCAAGAACCTGATCGCCCTGCACCAGGCCAAGCCGCTCTCCTTCCGCGAAAAGAAGATGCTCGAGCGCGCACGCTATCTCCTGGTCAGCGAACTGGCCATGGCCCGCAATTGCGAAGAAGCCAAGGTCGAGGAGCTTCTCACCCTCACCCTCGCCAAGTGCAAGCTCCGCTTCCCGGAAGCCTCCGAATTCCAGGCATAGCCGCGAAGCGGCGCAAGATATGGAGCCCACATGCGACAGGCCTTCAGCCATTGCGCCAGACGATGCAGGTCGGCGGTAAAGCTGCCAAAGCGGCGCACGGACTGGGGATCGCGGTGGGCGGGCACGGCGACATAATGCTCGGCACTGCCCACGTCGATGCCGGCGGCATGCAGATGTAGCACGGGCAGACTTTTCAGATCGTGCAGTGTGATTTTTTGCTTCTGTTTTTTGGGCACTCGCTGCGGCTTCGCCATAGACTGACCTCGCTTCGGGAAATCGGCGAGACTCGGCCCGGTTGCGGATCGGTGAAAAAACTCTCCAACGGGGTCGAGTCCGCCCTACCTTGCGGCGAACTGCCACCAAAGTCCTGACCGCAAGCCACCGGAACCATGCTCCGGGACGGGCACGAAGCGCCATGTCGTAGTCGGTTATAGCTTGCCGAGACACGCCCTGCGCAGTCTCTCATTCGACCCACGTTTCTGCCAGTACTGACGGTCCCCAAGACCGTCCTTTGCTCAGGGCAGGCTTTTGGCTGCGCGGGCAAAGCGAAGGCTCCACTATCCGATCGGCTGTGGGCTGAAGGGCAGGGGAGGTGGTTCTCCCGGCGGTCTGCTTATCGGTGTCGAAGCCACGGGCGGCGGATACAGCACCAGGCTCAACGCCCGATACCGTGGGGCAAAGAAATAAATCGAATAGGCCGGGAAAAACACAATCGCCGGCACCGCGATCAAGGCCATGAGATATAGAAAAGCCGCCAGCAGCACGCATCCCACGACCACCGCCACTGTGATTGTGAATGCGTTCCACGTGAACCCGGCGGTCTTCCCTGTGATAACAGCGACAATCGCCAGTCCCACCGTCGGGATCGCGACAATCAACCCCAGAATCACAGACGCGATACCGATGACGATTCCAGCCCCGATGGCGAGTACAATCTTCATCCCAACATACGCCGCATAGCCGGCCTTTTCCATCTGGATCAGAGGCCAAAGCCGCCGCCATCCTTCGATCGCCCCGATGCCCTCCAGCGCCATCTGCGGCACCACAAAATCCTTGGTCAGCACATGAATCACGGCTGCAGTCACGAAGAAAATGAAGAAGAGGAAAAAGACCACGATTCCGCCCAGCACCAGCCCTAGCACATGTTCACGCGGTTGGCTGAACCAACCCATCCCAAAAGCAAGGGCCGCTGGGATTCCAACCAGCACGGTCAGCGCCGCGAGGGTGGCGAACATGTATCCCAGCTGCCAGAGAAAATACCTCCAGGCCGGGCCCTGTCGCCGGCTCCAACCCTGCCGGATGCGGCACTCTTTTGCCAGCACGCTGTCGAAGAGAATGAATCGCATCGCACTGCTGACGTACATCAGGATCAGGCCAAACACTAACCCTGCCACCACCAGCACCGCGATCAGCCCGGCATAGACCGCAGGATCGATCGACCCGAACCCTGTATCCAGCAAATGGCGCGAAGATCCGGTTTGATGCGGGAAACTGCTGGGAAAATTGAAGCCGCCGCCAGAGCCTGCCTCCCCGGCAAGTAAACCGACCACCGCAAGGCGGGTCCACTGCCCAGAGCGAAATGGTTGCACAAGTTGTCGTTTGGTGTGCTGAAAAGCCAGTGTGATCGTATCCACTGCGGAAATCGGCAAAGTGCACCTCGGCGGAAGCGCTTCAGCAGCAAGGTACTGCGAACTGTCGTGCGGATCAAATCAATTCGTGAGCAGGAGGTTTGACACTGGGCGCCACCGCCTCTATTCTTTATTACATGCCTCATCCCGCCACCGCCGGCACGATGTGTTGTTGTTGCCGCCTGGTGCGTGGGTAAAGAGTCCGCAAAGATTCTTCCAACCCACCCCAGTGAGCGGGTGGGTTTTATCATCTATCCGCTTTCTAATGGCTTCACAGCTGGGGGCGGGCCAAATTTCGGAATCTTGGGCGAATTAACTTACGAAGGAGAAATTCCATGACGACTGCGACAGCAAATGAAACATACACGGTGCCCCGGATCAACGACACGGCTCCCGATTTCACTGCAGAAACCACGCAGGGGACGATCCGTTTCCACGAATGGATCGGCGATGGCTGGGCGATCCTGTTCTCGCATCCCAAAGACTTCACGCCGGTTTGCACCACAGAACTCGGCTACATGGCGAAGCTGCAGCCCGAATTCGCCAAGCGCAATACCAAGATCATCGGTCTGAGCGTCGATCCTGTAACCAACCACAGCAAGTGGGCGGCCGATATCGAGGAGACGCAGGGGGCCAAGGTGAACTATCCCATGATCGGCGACCCGCAGCTCAAAGTGGCCAAGCTTTACGGCATGCTGCCTGCCCACGCCGGGGATACCTTCGAAGGCCGCACTCCAAACGATAACGCGACGGTGCGCACCGTTTTCGTGATCGGCCCGGACAAGAAGATCAAGCTGCAATTGAGTTATCCCATGAGCACCGGCCGAAACTTCGACGAAATCCTGCGCGTTGTTGACTCCCTGCAGCTGACCGCCAAACATCAAGTCTCCACGCCCGTAAACTGGAAGCCGGGAGACGACGTGATCATCAGCGGAGCGGTCTCAAACGAGGAGGCGGCGAAGAAGTATCCCAACGGCTGGAAGACGCTGAAGCCATATCTGCGGGTCGTGGCCCAGCCCAAGTAGTTCGATGTTTGGAGCGCGAACAGCGCTCCGACGCGAAGAAGAATCGGCCAGGAACTGCGGAGATCTGTGGATTGGCTCGGGTATAGTAACTCTGGTCAGTCCGCCGAGCCTCGCAGTCTCTGGCCTTCATTTTTCTGTTGCGGAAGCGCATGCGGTCCGGTGATCGTCCCGGTCTTCAAAACCGGAGGGTGGCAGGTAATCCTGTCATTGGTGGGTTCGACCCCCACTCGCTTCCGCCATGTGTTTTCTATGACTGAGTCTCGACCGGGCTCCACACCAAATACCTGATCGCCGCCTGGCACATCATTTCGCGGTCGCTCGCAAGTCTCGCCCCAAATGGGGTGCACGCCCTTCTCTTGCGATGATTGGCACCACAAGCGAGCGGAAATCGGATCAGCCCACAACCAGCGAGTGCCCGCCATCCGATCGAAATGCCGTCGGATTGGTTACGGGGGGGTGGAGGATCTCTTGGCGCGTTCTCTCCTGAGTTCTGCAATTTTCCCTGGTTAACTGTGAGTGTGGTGCAGCACCTTGCACCATTTTCCAGATCTACGCCCATTTGGAAAGGGGTGTTGTTAGCCCATTTGGAAGGGGGAGACAAGCCACCGGGATTGCGCTATTATGCCTAAATTTCGGGGGATCTGTTGCTCGTCATCAGGCTCGAACAGATAGCGGCATTCAGGGAAATCGCAGATGCGGCTTTTTGCGAGCGAGCTGCGAATTATCTTCGGCACACCGTCCCTGATGTGTGTGCTGCTATGGAGCGCGAGCAGGTGCTGGAATCTGTCAGATACGCTCTGTCACGGTGCCGTTCCCTTGGTGCAGATCGCGAAATTGACGTGCTTCGATACTTAAACTTGATGTACGTTTTCGGCTTTCAGTTTGAACGCTTGCCATGGGCCAATCGTATTCTATCGTCATCGATGCGCCCGCAGGCTCGCATGAAATGGCTGTGCGATCAAGCTCTGTACGAGGCAAGCAAAGTGAGGGAACATGTCGACGCCTGACAAATCGGGGCCGAAAACGCCTCCGTCGGATCCTCCGAAACTAGCTTCGCCTACCCAACTGGCCTCGATGAATCAGAGTGCCCAACAGAGCGGCAGTACGAGTAGTGCCGGCCAGAGTTCTGGGGATTGCCCCAAGAAAGTTTCTTGGTTTTCACTTACTGTTATGCAAACGGTTGAGGGAGCGGAACAAGCGGTGGAAGGGCTGACGCTACACTGCCACGTGCCGGACCTTGGTGATGCGAACGGTGTAACATCCGTCGCGTCTCCCCAGGTTCGGTTTGATAATCTCACTCCCGGTGGTACAGGTGACGTGCTCGGGACTTCTCACGACGACGTGGTCTGGGAAGTTACGACGGATGTCGCATAGCTAGGCAGGGTTAGGCAATTCCATCATGGGCCGCGTTTTCCTTCCACAAGCCGACGCCACCCAGTACACACCCGCCGCGGGCGAGACCTTACAGGGCATCATCTCGAACAAATGCGAGAAAGTTGATCCTCCGATCACCTGCGATGAGGTTGCCCTTTTTAACTGGGGCACGAGCGAGAAGCCCGAGGTACTCCGTGCCTTGTTGGAGTTGGTCGGGTGCCGGAAGATCGATCCCGACCCCTACAAATGCGAACTCGACCCGGCGAAAGGGCTCAAGGGCAAACTGTATCTTCCAAAGCTCTGGAAAAAGAAAGGCCTGGCCTTCGAGAAGCAGCACAAGCTTGTTGTGAAGCAAACCAAACCGCTAAACGCCGTTCGGATAGCGAAGCTCAGTAAGTGGTTCCTTCCGAAATACGAAGCCTGCGACTTGGATTATGGACTGGAGGGGCTGAAGGAAACAGCCAATAAGCTAGCGGTTGAGGTTTGGGCCAGCAACTACTGCAAGGCCACGGCAGTGACTAGCCACGGACTCTTCAAATATAAGTATGATGCGCTTGAAGTTCCGGTATTTCAGAAGAACATGACCGCGCCTGGCGAGGCGGATCAACGCGTCTCGACGTCTCTGCCGGACTATCGCGGCGAGAGCACGGCGGCCGCAGGCATACTGAAAAAGCGTGGAGCTGACAAGCGTTACCTGAATGCGGCGCATTCGCCTTATACGTTTGTTCTTAAGTATTACAAGCAGGCCGGCGATAAAAATGCTCGGATCGTGATCGGCGATTTTTGGCCGCAGTTCGTGCCAGCCGGCACAGTGGACACGACTTCGCTCGTTATCAAATGGAAGGCCAAGGGTTGTTCCAGGTGTCAGGCGGGGCTGTTGCAGGTCTACGATGGCCAAGACCAACTGGTATCGTGGAAACCGCTCGCGTCAGCCGACTTCACCGACGGCGAACACCAGTTCGACTGGAACACCTGGGTCGCGGCAAACGGCTACAACGTCACCAAAGCCAATCTTCCTTACCGCGTTCAAATCCAAGGGCACACATCGATCAATGAGGCAAACGGCTTGGCAGTAGCCGCAATGCAGGCGGAGGTGCGAATGTTCCAGCACGACAGTATCGGAACGAAGCCTGCGGCGCAGCGCCACACCGAGACGCAATGCCTGGAGTTGTCCTTTGCTCCGTTCCTTCCGGTTCGTACGGCCGACTCGCCGAAGAAGGACGTTCTACCCGCTGCGGGCAGTGAGAAATGGTTCAAGCTTAAGCTCAATGAAGCCGGCTACCACGCCGGGCCAGCGCATGAAGGTACTGTGAGTGATCATCTAAAACTGGCGATGGCTGAGTTTCAACGGTGCGTGCCGAGCAACTCTGCGGCGCCGTTCAAACGGATGAAGGCCGACGGTAAGACATCGGCTGCGGCTAAGGCTGTCCTCAAGGCGATGCCCGCCGCTTATCAGCGGGCACTTTTTGCTACCACAGCGCGTACAGACCAGACGCTCATTCAAGCCGGACCGGTTGTGAACCAGCCCACTTCAGACCTGATCGTCTGGGTGGAGGATCGCCACTACTACACTCAGACGACGGCAGCTGTTAAGAACGGCTTACCCGACGAAGCCATGGCCTTGGAGAACTACGGCGGGGCTATGTCAATGACCGACGCAGCCCGCCAGACGATGGAAGGTAAGAGTGTCGCCCGACCTTGGATTCCGCTTCAGTTGAAGATCCCGCTGCTCTCGAAAGCCGACACGCTCCTCGCGACGGGCGCGGCCGCTCCGAACTACCAGCCGGAGATGCTCGAGGCAACTGGGCCCCTACGAGTCGACTGGAAGTTCACTGACATGGCCCCGGACTACAGTACGATCGACAGCGCAAATTACAACTCCGATGGCCAAAACGTCACCCGAACGCGCCGCTTCATCCGGGAGACGATGAACACGCTTAACGGAGCGGCAACGCAAAACGGGGTGCCGGTTGGGAACTGTCCCGACACCCAGGGCGGCGCTCGATCGGCCAACTACCATCGCGAGCCTTTCGGCCTGATCGCGGATAGTCTCGCGCCATGGCATGCCGTCGAAGATGCCGGCGAGAAATCTGTATGCACGCTGGTGCACGACGACTTGGGCCAGAAAGGTTCGGACTTGCACCCGACGCACCGTGGGTACGCCGGGGTGTATTTCCATCCGTCGCGAATTGCGGGCGATGGATACCGGCTGCAGGCGAACGTCAGCTTGAAGCCGCATCCGGGAGCGGGTGAGGACCATCCGAATCGGCCAGTGCTGGCGCGGAGATACACACATCTGCCCCAGGGCCACTCGTGCACCTTGCGGCTATGGCGGAAAACCATATTCCGCGGATACTCGGAATGGTCAACGCCCAACCCAATTGCTTATGCTGCCTTCTCCGCGCACACGGCGCACCAATATCAGGCAGCCTTTGTTCATTTCGCGCATGAGGCGAACGCACCGCAAGTTCACGTCCTTCCGATGAATCCTGCAGTTCCCAAGGACCTCAACAGGTACAAGAACATCATTGAGGCAGGAATGAAGCGGGGTGGTAGCCGCGCTCGTTACCCGGCACGAAACAAGATGACACTGTCGCGAGCGAACCACTGGCCATTCCTCACTCAGCTTCACTATGGGCTCCCCTGGCGCAATTACGCACTTACGCTCGCGAACTTCGGAAGCACGCTTCTTAACGATGTTCTGAATCAGACGATTTATAACTACGCGGACAACCTGATGTTTGAACTGCTGTATCGCATCGAACGGGCAACTGGACATTTCGCCGGCCACTTCTCGGTGCTCTGGCAGGCCGTGCCGCAGATGTGGTTGCGAAATTACATCTGCAATGCAGCTGGCGCACACGTTGTACTGGTACCGGAGCGAACACAGGCCGAACAAGGGGCGCTCGGAACCACGTGTACGCAGTGCGCGGGGCTGCTACAGACCGGATATGTGAAGTGGTATCAGTGTGCGAACGGTCACGGCTTCCGCCGAACCGAAGCCAATCCGGGGGTAGATGCTAATCCTGCGTGCCCAACCTGCGCAGCGGCAACGGCACAGCATCCGGTTCCGCAGGTTCCTCCGCACGGAAGCGCCGACGTGACCAAATACTGGGGACAAGGATTCGGGGAACCAGCGATCGGACAGGCGCTGGGAACGCTGTGGCTCTATTTCGACACGACCCTGCTCGGGAACGGTAACCGCATGGCACACGAATACGGCCACAATCGGCATCTAGAACATACGCCTTCCGTCTCTCCGGGAGCCGGCTACGATCCCAATCAGCACGACACGGCTGTGAACACGATAGCGGTCTTTACGGCGGCCCAAGTTGCGGGCTTGTACAATCAGTGGGACCACCGCTGCATGATGAGCTATTGTCCCGATCCGACCCCGGGGGGCGACAAGGATCCGCTCCGGTACTTTTGCGGTAAGTGTGCGCTGAAGCATCGAGGATGGGGCGTAACGAGCATTGCGCTTCCGGCCGGCGGATTGGCGGACCCGTGATAAATTTCTCATTTCGGCCGTGGCTGATCGTGGGTACCTTGGTTGCGATTGCCGCGGTCGCGCAGCTCCAATCTCAGGGAGGACGTGGGAGTGTGAGCGATCTCTCGATTGAATTGAAACCGCTGAGGCCCCGTGTACTCGTTCAGGAAAGCCTTCTGGTCACAACTCTCCTGGTGAACCGTGGACAGGCGGTGGTCACGGTACCCGCCGCGGATGGCCCCTCGCCGTTCGTTTATGAGCTGCGGCCCACACAGGGTAACCAGGGTGTTCGGGTCGTTTCGGAAGAACTGGCCCTGGCAGCCACGACGCCGGGCACGCCGCAGGCAACTCCTACATTGCCGTTCAACATTGGACCGGGTGGCTCCGCGCCTCGCCAGGATGACTTGGCCGCGATGGCTGTGACACCCTTCGCTCCCGCGACCTATGCCGTCAGCGTGAGCACGAACAATCCACGTCCGGTGGGGCCTTCGTCTCCCCGGGAAGTAAAAGTTGCGCCGCCTCGAGTGATTGTTGCCGCGGCCGCACTTGAGCCGACCTACGACCGGCGGCTCGCGTTCGCGAGCGCCGAGGAAGACGGAGCTTTCGCCATACTCGCGTTGCAGAGCGACGCTAAGCGTCAGGAGTCGGCCGTTTTCTTTCGTGCAAACATGCAGGATCGCTTGCCTAAGCCCGAATCGATTGCCGTGAGCGTTCCCGCAGGTGCCGCCGCAAACACCCGATGGGTGGCTTGGACCTCCGGCGGAATGCTGTTCGCCACCAAAGATTTCGGCGTTCCTCCTTCGCAAACCGTACTTGTACGAGCCCAATTGCCTGGGAACAAGGGGCAAGTATTATCGCCAGGGTATTTCTTTGCGGACGGTTCCGGGCTTTTCGTCGTGCTCGACGGTGCTGCATTGCACGCATTCCGCGTGAGCGGTACCACTTTCACATTGGCCTGGTCGGCGAAACTCGGTGCGGAGAGCGCGGATCGGATCCGCATTCGTTACGCGGGAAGCAGCAAAGGCGACGGCGTGCTCCAGTTGCTTGCCGTCTCTAACAAGGGCGGCCGCGAAGAATTGATGCTTCAGTCCTGGAACATGAGAGACGGCCGCCAGGAAATGCCATCTAAGGCCATTTCAGTGTTCCGCTTCCCCGTAGTGGCATGGTTCCTGCCCGTCTGGGGAAAGGGCCGAGCCGACGAGTTACGGGTGATCAGCGGTCCAGCTCCCAGTGGCAGTTTCGAGTGCGAAACGATCGCGATCGAGAAGAAGCGGGTGGAGGTTCCGGCGCGCCCGATTCCGCCAACCGAAGGCCCTGCGAATGAGTGGGCGATAACCGTGTCCGGCAATGGAAAGGTTGTAGTCGCAGCCCGCACGAGCGCCGGCAAACTACAGTTCTTGTCTCTGCCAGGAACAGGGTGGCAGACCGTCGCCGACAACGTGGGGCCTGGCCATGTGGACGCTTATGCGAATTACGATCGTGCGTGGGCCGAGTGGCTGGACCCGGAGTTCGGATTTCGCCGAATGGGACTACACATCGAATAATGTAGCGGCGGTGAATCTTTTGTCGTTCAGCCGCGGCCCAACCAGGCGGCAGTGTTTCTCTTAAGCCACCGTCGCCAAAGCGAAATTCCTAGTCACATTGACTCACCTGATGCGACATCTGGCCAACGATTCGGCTTACCATCGAAGTCAATGGCACCGTTGAGGATTGAAGGCACTGCCGCGGCTCAGAAATCCTTCCCAATCAACTGCTGCAATCCGGCGCGGTAGCCGCGGCTGCAGGATAACTCCTTGCCATTCTTCAGTACCACGATGTATTCACCACTGTTGCAAGGATGCAGTTCCTTAATCTTCCCAACATTCACAATCACTGAGCGGTGGATGCGAACGAATTGCGCGGGATCGAGCCTCTCGGAAACCCGGCCAATCCGCTCTCGCAACAAGTAGGATTCCCTGCCAACGTTCAACTTTACGTAATTCGCCGCCGCTTCGACCCACTCTATCTCCTCGAGGTCCAGAAACACGACCCGGCCTCCAGCCTTAATGACCAGCCGCTTTTCAGCCGGCGATTTCGCCTTCGCTTCGTTGAGAAAATCAAGGATGCGGCTCGCTACCTGGTTGTCTTTTGCCTTTAGAATCTCCGATCCGGGCGCGCTCGATCGCGCGATGAAGGCGTTCCTGGTCAAACGGCTTCAGCAAGTAATCCAGGGCGTGCGCCTCAAACGCTCGGAGGGCGTATTGATCGTAGGCGGTAGTGAAAACAACGACCGGCAGGCGGTCTGGTGGGACGCTTTCCAGGATCTCAAATCCATCCGCGCCCGGCATTTGAATGTCCAGCAGAAGTAAATCTGGTTCGTAGTCCCTCAGAGCCGCAATGGTCTTCGGGCCATCCGGGCATTCCGCCACCACATGAATTCCGGGTTCTTCGGCCAGCAGGATGCGTAATTTCTTGCGTCCAAGAGGTTCGTCGTCAGCGATGATCGTGCGGATGTCAGGGGTCATTTGTGTGTTCAGCCGCGGATTCCCGACCTTCGGAGACTAGGTCATACACTAGTAGACGGGGCTCAGTGCGAAAGGGTATCGACACACATACCTCTACACCACGTTCCGGTAATTCCCGAATGTCTAGGCTTTGTTCATTGCCGTAGAGTGTTTCGAGGCGGTCGCGCGTCGCCCGTAAACCCACCCCACTCTTCTGCTCAAAATGCCCACCGTCGCCGAGTCCAGGGCCGCTGTCCTTTATCCTCAGATAAAGGTTGCGGTCATCGTGGGTGACATTGATTAGGATTTCACCTCCATCGGAACGTTTCGAGATGCCATGTTTGACCGCATTCTCCACCAACGGCTGCAGGAGTAAGGTCGGCACCTGCGCGTCGAGGGTATCGGGAGAGATCTCCAGCACAACCTTCAACCGCTCTTCGAAGCGAACCTTTTCGATTTCAAGATACCCATTCGCGAATTCGAGTTCCCGGCTCAACGTGGTTATCTTGGGTGGCATCACTCTCCAAGGCCATCCGTAAGAGATCACTCAGACGAGTCATCATTCTGTCGGCTGCGTAGGTATCGGTGAGCATCAGCGCGGAAATGGAATGCAGGGTATTGAACAGGAAGTGCGGTTGCAGTTGACTCTTTAGCGCTTGCAAACGCGCCTTCGTCAGCTGGATCTGCAGTTGGGAGGTACGAATCTCACGTTCTCGCGATATTTTGTAATAGGAGATCGCCTGGGCGATGAGGACGATCGGCAAGTATACGCCAGTGAGGTCGTCGAGTATGTTCGAGAAGAACAGCATCTGAAGCTGCGGCCACTGGACCCGGAACCCGTGGGCGTGGGCATCCCAAATCGCGGACATCCATGTGCGCGACTGCGGGTCCCAGAATGCGTACGGCGTCATGGCCCTCATCGCTACGTGGATGGCGGAGAATGCTACTCCGCAGGCGAGATGGAAGAGAGCAGGCCGCACCCAATTCCCGCGTTGCACCGGATACCGGATAGCAATTGCAAAAACGAAAGGAGTGAGAAGAGCATAGGGGAACATGTGGCTGACTTGGAGAAAGAAAATGTCTTTGAGGCTGCCGCGCCCCGCCCCCCGATACATTTCATAAATCGATCCCGTAGCCGCAAGGGCCAAAAACGTCCAGACCGCGAAACTGACGACCCATATCAACCAAGGACGCTGTGGGTGAAGGGTTTGCAAGTCAAATGTCTCGATCTCAGCCGGAGCCCCACTCTTCCTTGGTCGGCGAGTGAGTTCTCCGCCGCAATGCGGACAGGTTCCCTTTGCTTCCGAGCTGCAGGTTGCACAGAAAGTGCACTCGTACGCGCAGATATACGCCTCCCCATCCGCCTTCAGGGCCGTTCCACATTTCTCGCAACGGGCCTTCATCTCAAGTTGCATTGGGAACTCGGTAAAGGGATCAACATGCATCACCCCGCCGGGGCAAGTCTAGCAAGGCGGAGCAATGTCTGCTTAGTCTAATCCACTTGACGACCACTAGACTGCTCACTCCACCCACGCTAGTCCCTAATTCGTGTGCATTGGTGGAGAGATTCCCGCCATTCAAAGAATTTGATCAAGGGATTCAGTGCCCGCCAAGTCCGAAGCGAACGGCGAAGGATGAGGCTTTTGACACCAGAGTGGCACGGTCTGTTGTGTTGCTGCACACTAAAGAATAAAGGCCGCGCACTTAGGCGCGGCCTTTGCTCTGAGGGAGGTGCCATTCCGGCGGCACCTCGCGGTTTGACTAGAAGCGAACGCGGAATCCGAACTCCATAGACCTTGGAGTATAGGGACCGTTATTGTTTGTTCCGTTGCCCTCGCCCGGCAAGTTGCCAAAGGATCCGGGACTGCCGACGGCCAGGCCCACGGGATCAAGCAACTGCGCGTGGTTCAGGACGTTGGTGAAGACGACCTGGAACTCAGAACTGATCCGCTCGGTAATTTTGATGTCTTTCTTGATGCTCATGTCCATGTTCCAATACGGCAGGCCAGTCAGGACGCCCCAGCCATAATTCTTCGTGTCCAAGCCCAGAATCGGGTTGCGGAAGTTGTTGTATACAGCTTGCGGATTGGCGAATAGGTTGACGGGCAAGCCGCCATCGCCAAAACCGGGTGCGCCTGGCGTGCGGTGGGCCGAGTTGCCTCCCGTGTAGGGTGCAATCAGAACCGCGTTTTCTGTGTTTCCATTGGCCGTAAAAGCATTGGAGTCTCCCTCACCGTATGAGCCACCCGCATTGATCGTACCAACCGGTAATGGCTGTCCGCTGCCGGCTGCGAACAGGGGAGCAAAAGTCCAGCCACCGAGCAGATGACCGAGGACTCCTGACTGTCCCTTGTAAAACGGCGGCTGATAGACGACGAACATCGTGTACACGAACTTCCGATCAAACGCCTGTTTGCCGTACATCACACCGAGATTGTAGGGGTCAGTGGCAGTATCCGCGCTTGTGGCCTGAACCACGGAACCGGTTCCTAATGCCTTCGACCATGTGAAGTTCGACTGCGCGGATATGCCTTTCCAGTCGGCCATTTTTACCGTGGCGAAGCCGGCATTGTAGTTCCCATAGCCAATGCTGGCATTAATGCCGACGCCCGACGACAGTTGACCGCCGCAGCCGATCTCGGCTCCGGTCGGGCAGTTGAGCGGGGTGTTCATCATGGACCGCGGCAGCACCTTCGGGTTGAATCCTCCGCTGTCGAGGTCGCTCCATAGACTCCACACGTTCTGGCTGCTAAGGTTGCCTTTACCAGAATTGCCTTCGTTGATTGCGACCGCCTGAGTGCAGTTCGCGGCACCGGCTACATTGCAGTAGCCAGTCCCGGCCAATGTCGTTTCGAAAAATGGCTGTGCCGTGACTGCACTCACGTTTCCGGCGCAATTTCCACCAGCAAGGCCAGCCATGCCGCCGCAGTACTGAAGCACCAGGTTGGCATAGGCCTTATCAAACCGCTGGCCGCCGATGGTCATCATGTAAGGCACGGCATTCACGTTAATCGGCTGGTACTCGTGAGTCACTCTACGACCGATGTACCCGACCTCCAGCGTGACGTTCTTCGTTAACTGTCGCTGAATGGTGAAGTCGAAGGAATCGACCACATTGGGTCGGAACTTTGGATCGAGGGCTTCGCCAGCGCCCGCCGAAGCGGAATTAACGCCGGGAAAGACGGGTTGAGGCAAGGTTGGAGTGGCGGCTGCGAGCGGTGCAGTGTTGCCATCGACGCCGACGCGGAAGGCCGTGTTTATGTCAGATGCACCGCACGAGCTTCCGAATTGCGCCCGCGTCGGGGCAAAGCACTGCACCGGCTGGATTAAGCCAGTGCCCAGCAGCGGCACCAGCACAAGATCCACGCCGTTCAGCCGCCCGTAAATACGACCGTATCCGCCGCGAACCACAGTGCTGTCTCGTCCGAAGACCTTCCCCAGCATTCCCGCGCTGTCAAAGCGAGGGTTCCAAGCCGCGGCGAGCCGGGGACTGAATTCTCCGTAGAAAGGATTGTATGGATACTTGAGTCCATTGCCGGTATTTCCCACTAAGGCAAAGCCAACCTGCGGATTGAATACCTGGCCGAGCAACGCAGCCCGCTTGCGAGCGGCCATGAAGCCCTGTACGTCTATCGGCTGGTCCGATTCGTCGACGAATTCGACCTGCTTGCCAGCCTTTTCCACGGGAGGCATCTCCAGCGTCCAACCTAGGCCATAGGTCAGCGTGAACGTTGGCTTCATGTGCCAGGTGTCGCTGAAATAGACGTTGTAGTAGGGAATGGTGCTCTGGTCGAACGCGGGCGTGAGCGGTGGGTTCAGGTTCAGATTGGGTCCGGACCGGGTGTAGGCGATCTGCGATGCCGAGACGATGCCGTAGATCGCCGCCGCCTCGCGACCCCAAATGCTGGCACTCCCGCCATTTGCGAGCCAAGCCGCCGGGGGTGTAAGCGTGACTCCAGTGCCCGCGCCAGCCGTTGTGCCGAGCTGGTACACCGGCTGGTAATTGATGCCGCCGCCGTTGTCGGTGCGCTGATGCCAGTTGAAATTATGTTGGTAGATGCCGCCAACCTGGAACAGATGGTTCCCATGCAGCATGGTCAAGTCATCGCGGAACATGTGATCCTTCCCGTCCCAGAAGCGAGTTCGGGTTTGCTGCGTATTGACATTAAAGGGAGCCAGCTCTTCGTCGCGCTTTTCGCCGAACGGCTCCAGCGCTCCTCCGAGTCCGGATACCTGAATAGTGTCTCCTGCCCGGCCCCAGGCCCACCAGTTACGCAGGAAGCTGTAGTGGATGTCATTGGTGACGTTTGAGCTGATGTTGGTGGTGAGCCCGGCCACGAGATACCAAGGCTCCTGCGGGTTCGTGGATTGGGAAGACGGAACACCTATCTTATCGCCGGGGAAAAAACCGCCGATATCGATCTGGTCGATGGTGGCGCGGGTCAGTTTAAAGTAGCGGTAGCTCGACATGAAGTGCCACTTCTTGCCGAAGTCGTGGTCCAACCGGAACACCCCGAAGTTGGATTTCAGCGGGACGGAGACATTAGCGGTGAATCCCTGGGCATTGAGTCCGTCACAACGGGGGCCGGCGGCGCAAGCTGCGTTGGATGCAGGTTCGAACTGCCAAAGTTGCTGAACGGCAGGACTGAGTCCTACTTGCCCCGTGGATCCAGAGCCTGCAGGTTATAAAGGTTGCCGGCAGGATCTTGCAGAATTCCGAGCTTCATGTTCGCGGAAGGAACTTCCTTGTTAATGGGCGTGGAGTTGGGGTAGCGGAAGCCCTCATAGTTCGCAAAGAAATAAGTCTTGCCTCCGAGGATTTCCTTGGACATGAGCGGCCCGCCAATCGCGCCACCGAAGCGGCTGTAATGGAAGCTCGGCGGTACATTCGGGAGTGCCGTTTTGTACCGCGTTGAACTTATTGTCCCAGGTGTTAGCCGAGAAGTTGTTGTCCAGATAATATTCGTAAGCTGTGCCGTGAACGCGTTGGTGCCGCGCTTGGTAACCACCTTTACCTCGGCGCCGGCTGAACTGTTGAAGTCTGCCGTCTGGTTTGCTGTATTCGTTTTGAACTCCTCGACGCTGTCGGCGGGAGTCGGGATCACACCGGTCGCACCAGCCGCTACGCCGGCACTTTGATTGGCAATTCCTCCGGTTGGATCGCCAGCAAAAGAGGTGGTATAGACGCTCATACTGCCGTCCATATCGTTGGTGTTGTTGCCACCATCCAACGAGAAGTAGCTCTGGTCAACTGCGGCGCCGGCGACGCTGCCGTCAGGGCTGATGCCCGGCTGCAGGGTCAGGAATGTGCTTACGTCGCGACCGAGGCTTGGTAACGCTTCCAGCATAACGCCCGTGATCGTATTCCCGACCGTGGCATTCATGGTCTGCAATTCATTACCAACTGCGGTCACTTCGACCACAACGTTGGCGCCTCCGACCTGCAAAATCATGTTCGCGGTGGTTGCCTCTCCTACTTTTACTGTTGTCTGCGCCTTGCTGGTGGAAAAGCCTTGCTTGGCGACAGTCAGATCGTAAGTTCCGGGCGCAACGTCTACGAAGATGTATCGCCCTGATTCGTTGCTGGTCACGGAGCGCGAATTTTTCGTTGCGTTGTCGGTCAGGGTCACCGTGGCGCCATTCACAACCGCATTGGTTGCGTCGGTCACGGTGCCGGCAAGCGTGCCAGTATTCGTCGATTGGGCCCACGCGGGCGAGGCACTGCCCCCATATAGCACGGCAGCCGCGAGAAGAATGAAGGTCACAAGAACCCAGCGGATCTGGTTCCATACGCGCATGGCTTAAGCCTCCTGAAAGATCATTGGCAAGAGCTTTTTCAGCATGCCTAAACTTTCGTGGCGCGTTCCAAGCACGCTCAAAATCAGCGCGCAAAGAAAGAGCTTCCTTCGTGAAAGCTACTCAGAGCCGGAAAGCTTGGGCGAGTACAGAAACGAAACTGATGTTTGGTGCAGTGCAGGCAAGCTACCAGGAAAAGCGCAGCAGGAGCGTGTGGTACGGATGCACATAACCTGAGGACAGAACCAAGACAGAGTCGCATGAGCACATGATTTGTTTGATCTTCAAGGTCCACATTCACAGCCATTCGTTGTGATCGTTCTATGTGAATCTGTATGGTGAACGGGGGCTCGTTATGAAACTCCGGAGCTTTCAGAGTGCCGGTGTGTGAGCCTTGCCATAGCAGATAACTAGACGACTATCAGTCGTAGTTGTTGGGACGGTGCCGCCCACTTGCGGTCTTCCATTTCGGATGAGTCGGGTAACGCCTGCAATTAGTAAGAAACGCGACTCAAAGAATGGCTAGCTCTTGCAGTGGCGCATCGAGCGCGCTGCAAGCGATCACAACCAGGCATCGAGCCGAACCAAGGCAGCATGCATCCATCCCCACTCTCTTTACTCTGCGCCGGAATGATGGACAATCTCCGCTAGCAAGGTGGACACTCCGTGTCTTCGAAGCGACGGGCAAACGCCAAAGCTTTTGTTTGTCAGTCGAGTAAGCGAATCGTACTTGACAAGTAGGGAGAGAAATCATGCCGGAACCCCAATCAGCGCGCGAACCCAGCGGAGCTCATGTTGACAGAGTGTTGGCGGACATGCGCCGGGAGTTCCACTCCCTCTTACAGCAGAGGGCAGCGATCCTGAGGCGGATTGGTACGATCAAGCAAATCATCAGCGGGCTATCTAACCTTTTCGGGGATCAGGTTGGCGACGGAGAGTTGTCGGGGTTGGTCGATCAAAGGTCGAGTAATCGACAACGGGGATTTACACAAACTTGCCGTCTAGTACTGATGGAGTCCAAGCGCCCCTTAATGAGTCAAGAGGTCCGCCAGGAAATTGAGCGCCGGAATCCTGCTTTATTGATACACCACAGAGATCCGTTGGCCTCGGTATCTACGATACTAAACCGACTATCGAGGTACGGCGAGGCTCGCGTCACCGTTACCGAGAGAGGACGCCGCGCATGGGTGTGGACCGCAGACCGCTCAGTGGTTGCTGTGGACGCACCTGCCGAACTGCGGAGTAGTGAGTCCGTGCCCCTTGATTCATTGACCTCGGCGGAATCCCGATAACAAGTCAACACTGTACTTTCCTACCGCGCCGCTTGGAACGTTCACCGGCGGCGAAGCCGCCCATGGCATTGTCCTGATCGCGAACCAGAGATGGTGGCGATGTCGGAGGGGCAACTGGCCCAAACCTACAAGGGCGAAACAACAGACCCTATGTGACCACGATCACGGGCCAGCGCGGGGACGATCACGGTAGTTCAACGGGGCCTCTCGTAGTCTTTAGGGAGAGGTTCCCTGTGAATCTCTCTGCCTGTGCCCTATTGCCTGAACACTGTTGAGTACTCGCAATGCTCCGCAAACTTGGCCCAAAACTGATGCTCTCGCTCACCGTCCTGATCGTTGCGATCAGCGGTGTCAGTGGATATCTCAATTTCCGTACCCAGAAAGAACAACTAGAGGGGACCATGATCCTGGGAGCGGATCAGCTCTCGCGCAGTATTACGGGCGCTACCTGGCATGCGATGCTCGACGACGACCGCAAGGCCGCCTACGAGATCATGCGGGTAATTGCCGACAAGCAAGGGATTGACCGGATCCGGATGTTTAACCGTGAAGGGCGGCTAGTGTTCTCGACGGATGTTAGGGAGCAACTGGGAGTGACTAGCATGTCCAACGAGGTTTGCGCCAGTTGCCATACGAGGGGGCCAATACGCAACCGGCCGGCTGAAGATTCGCGTGTTCGTTATGCCACTTCGCCGGATGGCGTGAAGACGATCAACATGGTTGCGCCCATCTACAACGAGCCTTCGTGCAGCAACGCCAGCTGCCATGCTCATCGCGCGTCAACCAAGGTCCTCGGCGTTGTGGACGTCGCATTGCGGTTGGATCCGGTTCAGAAACAGACAAGAGCCATCACTCTCCAGACGATTCTTTGGACGGCGCTAGAAGTGGGAATTGGAGCAGCGTTCGTGATCTTGTTCACGAGGCGTTTCGTGGCAACTCCGATTGAACAATTGATCGAAGGCACGAAAGCAGTAAGTGCCATGGAGTTAGACCGGCCGATCGAGATTACTCGCCGCAGCCAGGAAATCGACGAACTGGCGGATTCATTCAACCGGATGCGCGAGCGCTTGAAATTAGCCGTAGCCGAACTGAACGAAATGCAGCAGACATTGGAGAGCAAGGTGGACGAGCGCACTCGACAGTTGCAAGCTGCCCAACGCAAACTCGTCCAATCCGATCGTTTAGCCACACTCGGCCAGCTTGCCGCCAGTGTGGCTCACGAGATCAACAATCCTATCTCTGGCGTCCTCAATCTTTCCATGCTGCTCGAGCGCCTGATGGCGAAAGGGGAATATCCCGCGGGACGCGAAGCCGAATTCCGTAAGTATCTTAGTCTGATCTCGAT
The DNA here is from genome assembly GCA_963819035.1 of uncultured Acidobacteriaceae bacterium. Taxonomy (GTDB): domain Bacteria; phylum Acidobacteriota; class Terriglobia; order Terriglobales; family Acidobacteriaceae; genus Sulfotelmatobacter. The sequence goes on from CAWFUU010000014.1 coordinate 277,793, forward strand.
CGAAACCGCTCGCGTCGGACGCATTGTCTCAGACCTGCTGGCATTTTCGCGGCGTTCCAAGCCGCAGCGAGCGCCCGCCGACCTGAACAAGCTCGTGCGCACCACGTTGGGTTTGGCCGACCACAAGCTCAAGTTGATCAGTGCAGAAGTCGTGCTGGACTTGCAGGACGATCTGCCGCCGGTGGAATGCGACTCATCGCAAATTCAGCAGGTGATTCTGAATCTCATCTTAAATGGTGCTCAGGCGATGCAGCCGCACGGCGGTGGCAAGCTGACAGTCCGCACACGGGTGCTCGTTGCGGAGGGTGATGTGGAGCTTAGCGTTCAGGATACGGGTGAAGGCATTGCCCCCGAGAATCTATCCAAGATTTTCGACCCGTTCTTCACTACGAAGGCCGAAGGAAAAGGAGTCGGTCTTGGTTTGGCAGTGTTGTATGGGATCGTGAAAGCTCATGAAGGTGAGGTTGAAGTCACGAGCCAGAGGAACGAGGGCACGACATTTACGGTCACTCTCCCGCTCAAGTCGCGAAACAGCGCTGACGAGTCACGGGAAGTGCAGGTGCAAGCGGTGTGAATGAAATTTATCTCGTGGCGATCGGAAGAGTGCCAGGTAACACGTTGGAATGGATCGAAAACGCGACCGCGGAGTGGTTCCCGCTGCCCGTTCGGCGCTTGCCTCCATTGTCGATTCCGGAAGGCGCCTATGACACCAAGCGAGGGCAATACCAGTCTGTAGAAATTATGAAGATGCTGGCTCAAAATGCGCCACGCGATGCTTCCCGGGTTCTCGGAGTCACTGACGTCGACCTGGCAATTCCGATGCTTAGTTTCTTGTTTGGGCAAGCACAGTTTGACGGTCCCATCGCCGTGGTCTCGCTGTGTCGGCTGCATCAGGAGTTTTATGGGCTTCCCCCGCAGGAAAGCCTACTTCGAGAGCGCACTGTCAAAGAAGTGCTGCACGAGTTGGGACACACCTTCGGTCTCGTACATTGTTCGGACCCAACATGTGCGATGAGTCTCGCCACGCACATCGAATTAGTCGATGCAAAGGCGGAACGATACTGCACGCGCTGCGGGATGCAGTTGGTGCATAGATTTGCTTCGCGAGAGGGAGACAAATGAAGAAGAATTGGCCGATTCTGGTAGTGGACGACGAAGAGGTCATGTGCGAATCGATGGGAGCCTGGTTGCGAGAGGACGGTTACCACGTCGACACCGCGCCCAATGGCCAGAAAGCGCTCGAACTCGCCAAGTCCGCGGACTATGCCATCTGTTTTGTCGATTTGAAGATGCCCGGCGGCATGGATGGTATTGAGACGATGATGGAAATTCATCGCATCCGTAAAGAAGCGTCGATCATTATTATTACCGCCTATGCGACGGTCGACACTGCCATTCAGGCCATGAAGGAAGGCGCGCAGGAGTACATCGTGAAGCCGTGCAATCCGCAGGAGATTTCGATGCTGGTTGCGCGCATACTGAAGCTGAAGAAACTGCAGAGCGAGAATGCGATTCTGCGCAAGAAGCTCAACCGCCAATATCGGCACTACGACATCGTCACCAAGAATCCCCGCATGCAAGAGATTCTTGCCTTGGCCCAGGACGTCGCCAGCCTCCGCAGCACTGTGCTGATCCGCGGCGAGAGCGGCACTGGCAAGGAACTGGTGGCGCGAGCGGTCCATTTTTCTGGCAATCGTGCGGAGAAGCCATTCATCGTTGTCAGCTGCGCCGCGTTAACCGAAACCCTGTTAGAGAGTGAGTTGTTTGGCTACGAAAAAGGCGCTTTCACCGGCGCCAATGGACAGGCGAAGGGCAAGTTTGAACAGGCGGATGGAGGCACGATCTTTCTCGATGAAATCGGAGACATCTCTCCCAAACTGCAAGCTGACCTGCTTCGAGTATTGCAGGAGCGTCGGTTTTATCGTGTGGGAGGCAACCAGGAAGTCGAGGTCGATGTGCGAATCATCGCCGCAACCAACAAGGACCTTCCCGAGGAAGTGCGGCAAGGAAGGTTTCGCGAGGATCTTTACTACCGGCTTAATGTGATCGAGATCCACCTCCCACCGCTGCGCGAGCGGCGCGAGGATATTCCCCTGCTGGCGGAGCACTTCGTGCAGCATATCTCTTCTGCCCTGGGCCGTGACGTTGCTGGTATCTCTGCCGCAGCGCTAAAGCTGCTCATCGCCCATGATTGGCCGGGAAATGTCCGTGAACTTGAAAACGTGATTGAACGGGCGATTGTGACTTGCCGCAATGGCACGCTCGACGAGCAGGACTTCTCCTGGCTACAGCGGAATGGCGCGTCATCCCAGAATTGGGAAGTCCCCGACGTTTCTCTCGGTGAGCTGGAGCGCAGGGCGATCGTCGCGGCCCTCGAGCGGAAACACGGCAACGTCAAAGAGGCGTCCGCGTCTCTGGGCATAGATCGCTCAACCCTCTACGACAAGCTTAAACGTTACGAGATCGTGCACTGAGTCGCACTCTGCACTGGGAATCAAGCCTCCAGGAACGTGTCCGAGAGTACCGTGTCCCAGTCAGCTTCGGGTAGGGCATCCATCAGACCTGGCAGGAGCACTCCGCCATCCGCCAGGGCCGGAGGAGTGTTTGGAGCGCGGAGTTGTAGTTGCAGTCGCTCCATCTCTCGGGTCAGCCAACCGTGAACCTCAGGTCCACGCAGCAAATGACGTAGCGTTTTCGGGTCCGACGGACTCAGTCGTGGACGAATCTTCAGATACCAGCCTTGCTTCGGGCCTCCGACGCCCATCACCGCGCCGTCAATGGGTGCACGTACTCGAATCTCGTTCCCGTTCTTTTTCATGCACCATGCAGTCTGATTGACCTCGAGTTCGGTGCCGACCTCAGGCATCTCGAGGGAGTCGGGATTGCCTACCAGGTGGTCGGTTAATTCATCAAGGCCGATAGTGAATGTGCCGTCTTCGGCTGGCTTCACCCAAGTGTGACCGCGATGATAGAGACGGTCGGCGGAATAGTTGAGTCCCAGAGCGTGCACCGGGGCTCTGGCGGGTAACACGGCGAACTGTGAGTATTTGCTGCAATGACGGCAGTCAAAGGAGTTGTCGCATGTCCGGGAGATCACTCTGCCCGCAAGTTCGTGGCGGCAGCGCCGCTCGGATTCCGGTAATTCTGCAAAGGATGACTTCCAGCACAACTCGATCGCCTGATTGGAGCGAAAATCGCGGGCCGTCCGCCACGCCGCTGAAACGACCGTCGCAAAAATCGTCGCGACGACGGCGAAAAATAAAGATAGAAATACGACGTGACCAATGGTCCAATGAAATCCATCAATCCCCGGAAACATGGGTGTTCTCTCCTTTTGACGGCGCGAACAGCGGCAGATAGCGATACGACAGCGAGTAGACGATTACTCCGTAGGCGATGACACCGGCGAAGCTTGCAACCTCCTGCCAACTCGGTGTGTATTGTAGAAACTCGTCAAACGCCAGTGTGGGCACAGCCAGAGTTTGCACGGTGAGAACGAAACGGTTCAGCAGCACTCCAGCACATGCTAGCGCCGCCGCACTCAACAGCCATCCACGCCGCGCTGCGCTCTTCCGGTAGGTCAGCAGGAAGGCGGGGAGCAATCCGAAGAGCACAATTTCGGCAAAAAGAATTGGCGTACCAAATGGCTTGTGGCTGTAGTACTGCCAGGGAGCAAAGCCCTCCGACGGCGAAGTGATGTTCAACCAGATAAAGGTGTCAACCGACTTGGCTGCAACGTAGATGGCCAGCAAGACGCCAGAAATAAATCCCAGGCGACGGAACAATTCCGGTGGCACAAGGCGTCGGCCGGTCACTTTCTCCACGGTAGCCGCCACCAGCATGAGAAAGCTTGGTCCCGAAGCAATCGCCGACAATATGAATAGGAAGAACGTAGAAGGCCAGATAAAGAAACCTGCGCGGAACGCGAACGGACGGCCGCGCAATACTCCGTAGAGTCCGCCCAGCGATCCCTGATGAAAAAAGGAGAGCAGGGTCCCAACGCCAGCGAGTACTGGCACCAATTTGTGCAGTTGATGTTCAAAAACAAGGAATGACGGCAGCTTGCGCAGTTGGCGGTTCCGCAACAGGATAGGAATGTATTCCAGGCAGAGCACGAGCAAATAGCAGGAAATGCAAAATGTAACTTCAGTGAGCATGGAGTGCGTATTGGGATGCCAGAAAGTGAACCACGCCCGCAAGGGCTGGCCGACGTCGATCATCAGGATGGCGACCGCGCCGCTATAGCAGATGAAACCAACAACCACGGCCGTATTTAGAATCGGTCGCAGCTCGGAACGCTTCAAGATGTAAACCAGGAATCCGGTGAAGAACGCGCCCGCGCCCAGGGCGATGATCCCCAGATCGAGAAAGATCCAGAGGCCGAAGGCAAATCGATTGTCCATGTTCGTCTGGTTGAGCCCGTAGTAAAGGCACAAGCCAGCCGCATAGATCCCGACAACGAGCACAATCGCCCAGGGAGCCAGCCAGAGCAGGAATCGAGAGAGCGAGGTTCGCTCTTCGCCCCGGGCGATCCACCGGCTGTCGGAAAAAACGGCGCTAGCCATGTTGGACCTCCGAACGGGTCTCCGGGCTATGACCAGATTTGGACTCCGCTAGCGCTCTCACCCATGCCTCCTTTGACTTGTAATAAACTTTCGGCTCCGTGCCGATCCGCGCCAACAAGCGGAATGCTTCTGGAGAGCGTGCGTCCTGAGACGCGGGATCGTTCCGATCGGCCAGGTTGCCGAAACAGATCGCTCCGGTCGGGCACGCTTCCACGCAAGCCGGGATATAGTCGGCCGGATCGATTTCCCTCTTTCCCGCGGCAGCGGCCTTCTCTTTCGCTTCATGCAGGCGGGCGTGGCACAGATTGCACTTTTCGACGACGCCTCGCATCCGTACCGCAACTCCCGGGTTCAACGCCTTCTCCATTCCCGCAGGCCACGATGGATCCCACCAGTTGAAATAGCGCGCGTGATAGGGGCAGGCGGTCATGCAATAGCGGCATCCCAGGCAGCGTTGTGGCATCTGCATGACTATTCCAGTGGCCTTATCCACTTCAACGGCTTGCTGCGGGCAGACCTTCACGCATGGCGTTTCGTGCTCGCAGTGCATGCACATAATCGGGATGAAGGCCTCGCGTCGGGCTGCTCCCTCCAATCCGTTCGAAACCTTGCGGACCAGCATGGGCGTGAGGCCGGTTCGCGCAGTTGCTTGCTGAAGAGGTGGCACATTGTTCTCAGCCGCGCATGCCATCATGCATGAGCCGCAACCGGTGCAGCGGTCCAGATCGATCACCATGCCGTAACGGGCGCTCACGCGTTCCTCCTTTCAGGCGGTTCCCTCAAGCTCGATTCCTGGTACAGTTTCGAGGCCAATGGAGGCAGGACAGGCGCTGTCCATGTTGTCGACCAACTCTCAGGATGCGCAGAAGTGACGGCCGATGGCCATGCCTGCAGTTCGCAGCGCAAGCTTTCGGGACGGGATGGCTCGCCAACCCAGACCGCTCCGTTCCAAAGTTGCTCTTCGAACTTTTGGACTGTGTCGAACTTCGCGAGTGATGTCGTGTCCCGTCCGATCAAAGTTCCGATCCGCTCCCGAAAGAGACCTGCGCAACGGGTGTGAACGATTTTTTCTGTCGTAGTGAGGGTGGGATCAATGCTACTGAGAAATTGTGCGGCACTTTGTACTTCCGCGGGCGCCTTGACCAAACTGGGGGCTACTGCGTAAGTCTCGACCGCCAATGTCGGCGCCGTGGGAACATCAGTGAGTTCTTCCAGAAAGCCGGGCGCGGGAAGCAGCCAGTCTGCCTTGCTTGATCCCCCATCCCATGCCGCAAAGCGGAAGACTTCGGCGTCGGTCTGCGGAACGAAATCCCAGGGTACGCTCGAATCGATCAACACGGCGCGCGCACTTGGGATTACGCCATCTGCGCTAACGTATGAGGTGGTTCGCTTCGATCTCCGCACGATGCCACCGCGTGCTCCGGCAGCGCCCAGCACAACATTCAGGGCTGCGATCGCCGGATTGTCATCGTTCGCGATCGCGACAGTGGGAGTGCGCGCGACCATCGTCCTCGCTAGATCACGAATCGCATCCGTCGTAAGCCCAGTCCGGAGCGCAGCATCTGCCAATGTGAGTGACGGCATGGGGCCGTGTGCGGAAACGAGGCGCTCTTCAAGGAGGATGCGCGCCACGCCCGCGGCCAAAGCGGCCCCGCAGTCAGCCTGAACCGGTTCCCATCGCCACGCCCGCGCGGCGGTCCGGGAAAGCGATCCGTCCACTTGGATTAATCTGAGTTTTGGATCCGAGTTGGCAGCGCGATCTGCCCACAGCCGGGTGAAACGCCCGGGAGGGCCCCAGCCATCAAGCAACGGTGCACCAAAGCTCACAATCGTCTGCGCGTTCTCGAGGTCGTAACCCAGCGCGGACGCAGGCACGCCGCTCCAGGCTTCGTAAGGCGCCAGAGCACGAGTCTCCGGGCCAAACACTACACGATAGCTTCCGTTCCATTTTTGATTGAAAGTCTCGAAGACCGAAGAAGCCGCCCGGCCAGGATATCCATCGATGATGACGACCGGGCCCTCACTGCAGGCTCTCGCGAAAGCAGCCTTGGCTTCACTCCAACAAGAAGTACTGGCCCGGTGGCGAACCGTCCCTAACCGTCGCGGATGCCAGTTCAGCTGATGCGCTCCGAAACCCAGAGGACACAATGCCCCCCGGCTGATGGGATGACTGCCCACGCCGGCAACCCCGACAGGCCACCCTGCGGCCATTCTTACCCGCATGCCGCAGCCGTTCGGGCACAGGGTGCAAGCCGACAGTTTTACTTCGATCGGACCACGCGCGGGCTGTGGGATCCAAGGCCAGCTCTGACTCCAAATGGAAGTGTCATCCAGCAGCTTCCAGGGCACCGGTGTGACCAGCAGTCCCGCTGCTGCTCCTGCGCTCCACACCAGCAAGTCTCGTCGTGTGACCTTCATTACTCTCCCTTCATTCTTCTTCCGTTACTCATGGCAACCGAGGCAGCCTACCTCGACGTTGTGCCGGCGGTGACAGCCTTCGCAATCGCTCATCTTCATGCCCTCATGCGGCGCACGCCGCAGGCGCGAGATCGAATGCCCCCAAATATCGCGGCTGTATCCGCTGATGCGGTTCACCTGGTAAACGCGCACCTGATCGGATTCGCCGTACGTTGAATGGCATTCCAGGCACGCCAAACCAGCCCGCTTCACATGGATCGCGTGTGAAAACCAGACATTGGCGGGCTGCCGCGCGTACACCAGCCACGGGGTCTCGTGTCCGGTCTTGATGAAGCGGTCGACCAGAGTGGCTTCGGCTTTGCTCTCTCCAATTCGTTCGGAGTGGCAACCCGCGCATTTCTCCATCGCAGGAATTCCGGCAAAGGCTCCGTCTTCGCGCAGGGCGTGGCATTCGCTGCATTCCGCGATGCCAGATTTCTCGGCATGCGTCTTGTGACGAAACTCGAGCGGCTGGTGCCGCTGCACATATAGCACGCGCGGAAACACAACCCACCCGGCCACCAGCGCGACGGCAAGCCCGAATCCGAAGACGAGAGAGTCCCGCGACATCCTCATTCCTCCACCGTCCAACCTCTCTTGGAAAAAAAGTGCTGGAACAGGCACACCAGATGCTGCCGTGATAACAGCTGCGCCACGCCCCGCACGGGCGAGCCACCATCACAGCCTGGCGCATGAGTCTCATGGATCTCATGGGACAGTCGCTCTCGTTCCTCTCCTTGCCACGCCGCGGCCTGCGGGCCCGAGACCAGCCCGGCCCGTGTCCGGCCCGGCAGTTCCCAGCCCTCGAACAGCCATCCAGCGCCGTAGGGATCGGCGGTCAGCCTTGCGGGATCACTGCGCACGCGACTGTTCACTTTCTGAATAATCAGCGGATTCGGAAAGCTCATGGGCCACTCGACTCCATGGACCGTGAGCGCCAGAGCTGGGCAATGAGTGCCTTGCAGCGTAACGAACGTGATGCCGTCCACGCTGCCAGTTACATCCGCTAGAAATCCATCAATTCCGATGTGGCACATACCGGACTCCTCTGCGTCTAACCAGAAGTGGTTCGGCGTATAAAGAAGATGCGCGGGCGGACTGATCGCGTGAGGTCTCGCGAGCGACAGATACGAATCGCAATAGTGGTAGGTATTGCTCGTGCAACTCGAGAGTTGCGAATCGCTAAAGGGCACAAGCTTCGTGACGGCCGAGACACCGCAATATTGCACGCGGATTTCTTCAAGATGCGGACACCGATTCTGTTGCACACTTTTCTTCGCAACGAATTCGCATTGCCCGTACTGCGGTGAAGCACAGCGCCCGCCGTCAGCCGCGCCCGGTCCGTCAAGGATCAACTTCTGCACCGGCGCAGCATGGCAATATCGTGCTCGACCTTCTTTAAGAAACGGGCAGGCCATACTTCACCTCTGGGATTTCTCGTCTGAGGCTTCGGACTCGGAAGGCTCCAGTCGCTCGCCTCCGTCGGCCATCGTCAGCCCCAATTCGGGTACGGACAGGCTGTGCGATCCCGCATGCAACATCGCCCGCAGTTCCGAATCGATGCTGTCCAGGGTGCGCGCCTTGCGAACTTTGAGGACGATTAAGTCCCAGCACACAGCAACAAACACCACGCTCAGCGCCAATACGGTAATCATGGCCAATGCGTAGTTAGTCATCATGAGCCAGAACGTCCAATTCTCTCCAGCCATGGTCGGTAACCTCCTTGCCGCTAGGAACTACGGCTCGTCTTAGAAGTAGCAATCCAAATGCCGCTGAGCAAACACAACAACTTGTGAGCGAGGTCCTCCCGGTGCGTGTGGGATTTCCCTACATCAGGGTGGGCTTTCCCGACAAAGGCGAACATGGACAGGCACCATGACTTCGAGCCTTTGTCCTAAACAGGAGGTTTCCTTAGGGCTGTTAGCCGACGATTCTGGTGAGAGCGCATTGTGACATCTCTCACAGACGGACAAACCCGGTGCCTTCAGAATGGAGTTCGTCCAAAGTTGCAAGGAAACGCTTTGCCTGCTGACATAGCCAAGCTTCGGTACAACTCCCGCCCGGAACCACTCAGTATTCCAGCACTTCGTAAAATTCAATCCAGCTCTGCTGGAATAACGGATGTTGCTTGCCGGCCAATTCCGTGTGTTCGGGACTGTTCTCGATTTCCTGGAGAGCTTTTTCCGCCGCGGCCAGTGAGTCAAACCGACATTGCCAGACGATCGTGTTTGCGGCTTCGCGGCCGGATATTGGAGCCAGGCGCTCGCCTCGCGGGAGGATGCCACGACGCTCTAATTCAGCGAATTGTTTCTCCAGAGCGTGAAACTGCTGTTTGTGGGACGGAAGGTATTGCTGAACAAGCCGCAAAATAATGGCCACGATTTCCTCCTGCGTACATGACAGCGGGTTTCCGGTTGCCCGGTTCTGCGCTCTCGTGCTCGCCTTACTAACTCGCAGTTTCCGCAAGTCCGTTGGTTTCGTCGGGAATGTCGAATGAGACCAACTCCGCCTTGAAGCCGCGAGTCCGGACTGCTCCATATACGATTCCGAGCGTCATCCAGACCACGCCTGCAATCTTGGCGGGACGGCTCAGGTTCAACCACAAGAGCAGGCAAACAGTGAATCCGAGTATCGGCACCAGGAAGTTGCTAGGATCCCGCTTACGTTCGCGTAGGAAGTACCTTGTGAACGAAGCTGCGTTAACTCCCATGAACGCGAGCAGAGCGCCAAAATTCAGCAACTCGGCGGCGCGCTCAAAAGTCAGGAACGTTGTGCCGATCAGAGCGAACAAGCCAACAAACAGGACGTTGTTGCGCGGAATGCGCCGCTTCGGTTCGATGGCTCCGAAAAATGATTTTGGAATCGCGTTGCCCCGGCCCATCCCATAGAGCAGGCGAGCGGCTCCCAACTGCGATCCCATGCCCGATCCGACCGTCGCCACGAGAAGGGTCACGTTGATCAAGCTGAACAGCCAGTGGCCCGCGGCGCGCCCAGCCACGGAAACATAGGCGGTGTCCACATCAGGAAAAGGTTGGGAAGTGGGCCAAACCAGTTGCGCCGCATAGACTTCGATCGAGGCGAGGACACCCGTAATCAGGCAGACCAGAACCGTGGCCAGAAGAATATTGCGCTTGGGATTCTCGGCTTCCTCAGAAAGAGTGGAGATTCCGTCAAATCCTATGTAGGTCAGCACTGCCAGCGAAGTTCCGCCCAGCACGGCCGACCTGGAGAAGGTCTGCGGATCGTAGAAAGGCCGAGTGAAGAAAGCGATGCCATCATGGGGCATGCCGAAGACGTAACGAGCGGCCGCAGCTAGAAATATTAGAATCACAATTCCCATGGCAGCTGCGAGAGTGTCGTTGATGCGGGCCGAGGTTCGGATCCCAAACAGATTGAGGCCCGTAAACAGCGCGATGAACACCACTACCAATACGGGGTAAGGAACCTCGGGAAAGAAGTTGAGCGCGAACTTGCTGCACAAGATTGTGCAGACGATCGGATTGAGCATGTAATCCATCGCCATGCCCCAGCCGGTAACGTACCCTAGCGCCGGATGAATTTCGGATCCGACGTAAGTGAATGCCGAGCCGGCGCTGGGGTAGGCCCGCGCCATGCGCCCGTAGCTGATAGCCGTGAACAACATGGCTACCATCGCGATCAAAACGGTGGTGACCGCGTGGCCGTGTGCGCGCTGGCTCATGATCCCGTAGACCGGCATGGGAGCCGTGGGCTGGATGACGATCATCCCGTAGAGGATCAAGTCCCAAAGGCCGAGGGCCCGGCGGAGGCGGGGCGCGCTAGTGGCAGAGATGGCCTGCGTTTCTGGCATGCTGTCGGTGCTTGAAAGCCGTAGGGGCGAGTTCGAACTCGCCCCTGGTGCGCCGCGAAGCGCATGCTGCTAGAAATAGAACTTCATCGCAAACTGAATGAATCGTGGATCACGAGCAGCCTGTAGTTGTCCGAATTGTGGCGTCCCGATTTCAATAGCAACCGGCTCTACCTGGCCTGCCGCTCCGATCGGCCCCCAGAGCGGGTTTACGTGGTTCCACATGTTGAAGAAGTCGGCCCGGAACTCGACTCGCATGTGCTCGCGCACGGGAAACGCCTTCAGCATCGACAGATCCCAAGTCTGATAGCCGGGACCGTGCGTGATGTTTCGTCCTTCGTTCCCAAAGGTGCCTTGAACCACATCGCTGGCAAATGCGCACGTATTGAAGAACGTTCCTGGCAGGCAAGGTTTGCCATTGGGATTCCCGACGACATCGGGTCGGGCGGAGTTATAGCCCACCGTGCCACCACCATCCGTATTCGAGCTGTTCACAAAAGGATCGGTGACGGTGAACCAATTCCCGGTAGAAGCCGACACGATTCCGGCCACTTGCCAGTTGCCGATCACCTGGTTCAAGAATCCAGAAGCATTTCCGGCGAAGGCTTTGCCCTTTCCAAATGGCAAGTCCCAGGCGTAACTGACGACCAGATGGTGGCGAACGTCGAAGTCGGAGTTCCCATACTCCATGTTCGGGAACCGCTGGTCACGGAAATCACCATTGTTTAGCGACCCCAAGCTGGCGCTGGACGCGTCGTCCAGAGAATGACTGTAGGTGTACGAAGCCTCGAACTGCAGCCCATGTGACGCCCGCTTTTCTACTCGCGCTTGCAGGGAGTTGTAGTTAGAAAATGTATCGGAGCGGAAAGAATCAATCGTTCCGTCCACAGAAGGGAAGGGCCGGCGGGGCGCCAGAGGGGCATTGGGATCAGCACTCGGGGTCAGCCTGATTGCCATTGTAGAAACCATAGAGCCGGCTGCCGTGAGAGCCAGCATAAGAAAGCTCGACCACGGTGTCGGCGGGTAACTGATACTGCGCCCCCAGATGCCACTGCTGCATCATGGGTGTCTTCAGATGAGGATCGATCGAGTACAACAGCGGATTGTTCGGGTCCCTCAGAGAATTGGCGGGGTAGCCCTGAGTCCAGAAGTTGTTGATCATAAGGCTGGTATCCGGCGGCTGGCTGGGTGTCAGCTTTAACCCGATGGCGCAGTTTCCAGGGTCAGCAGCATTGGCGTTGGCGGGAACGGGATTGCCGCAGGGAGAACTGAATGACTGGGTGACGAAGAATGGGGGATTGAACCCAGGACTGGGAAATGAGAACGGACCATTCTCCACGCCGCCGTAGAAAATTCCGTATCCTCCACGCATCACCAGCTTGTTCGTAAGCTTGTAGGCAAAGCCCACCCGAGGTGCGAAGTCCTTGTAATCGGGGCTGATCAATCCGCGAGACGCGGTCGCCTGCAGGGGCAAGTACGCGGCAATGGCTGGGTTGAGCTTCGCGGTTGTCCCCTTCGGTACGATCAGTGTGTCGGTTCGGAAATCGAACGTCCCCAGCTCGTTTTTGCCTTCTGTCACAGGCATGAAGAGTTCGTAACGCAGCCCAAGATTCAGCGTGAGCCTGTCACTGACGCGGATATCGTCTTGACCGAAGAAGGCGAACGTGTTTCGGTGATAGTCCACTCCGTGCAGATTGACGATGCTGGCGCCATCCGGAACACCCAACAGGAACGACGCAATGTCGTCCCCTCCAGTGGGCGAGCCATCGGGATTCGTCGGAAGCGCAGGATTGCTTGTGAAGTCGGGGGCGAAAGTCATGTCGCCACGGGGAGCGGAGTCCTGAAAGATGGTGAACTGCTCTTTCCGGAGCTCGGTGCCGAACTTGAATGAATTGCGACCATGGATCCAGATTACGTTTTCGTTCAGCACAAAACTGTTTTGCTTTTCGATTGATGGAAGAAAATCGGAACTGCCGATGCACGAATAGTTCGCAAAACAAATCGAGGGTAGGCCGCCGATTCCGGCTTGAAAGGGCACACCCAGCAACCCCAATTGCCCCGACACATCGGTATTTGCATTCGGCTCGACGCGATGAGAATTAATCCGGTTGTATCCCAGGCGGAACTCATTCAGGAGTTTCGGCGAGAACGTGTGCAGTTCACTGATGGCTGCACTGCGATAGGCATTATCCTGATTGCCCGCGGTGAACCCGCCGCCATCAAGGAAATTGGTGAAGGGACCCGGGGTGAAAATCGGTTGGTTTTCGTAACTGAAACGGGCGAAGAAGTTATCCTTGTCGGAAAAAGTGTGGTCGACGCGCACGTCGAAATTGTCTTGTCGAAGGCTCTTCTTGGGGTCAACAAGGTAGTTGTTTCCGTTGATGTCCACATTCGGAGCGGGAAATAGCGCCGCCAGTCCAGCAGCCACAGAATTGATCGCGCTCGGACCAGAGCTGGGGAAAATGTTCGTTGGCACGCCAGCGCTGTCCACCGCAATCGGAACTCCGCAGAATGTGCCGGTTCCGGTAGTTTTTGTGAGACGTGGATTGAATATTTCTCCTTGATAAGTAGGATTCCCGCTGCAATCGAGAGCGCCTGGAATCGGCGTGCTCAGATCGAGGAAACTGGAGAAATCCCCCCCCACCTGGTCCGGGGTTGGAATGAGGAGCAGCTGCGGCAGCGCCTGTCGAATGCGGAGCCCTTCGTAATCGACAAAGAAGAAAGTGCGGTCCTTGATAATCGGGCCGCCCAGCGTGGCTCCGAATTGATTTTGCTGATATGGCTGCCGGCCCAGGAAATCAAACGCGTTTCGGCCGTCCAGTTTATCGTTGCGGATGAACTCGTACAGGTCTCCGTGGAAGGCGTTGGTTCCAGACTTGATGACAGCATTCATGATGGCGCCATTTCCCCGGCCGAACTCGGAGCTGTAAGAGTTGGTCTCCACCTTGAACTCGCCAATGGCATCGACCGAAGGTTGAATGACGTAGGCGCTCCCATTCAGCACATCGCCCAGGTTGGCGTTGTTGTCGATGCCGTCGAGCAGGAAATTGTTTTGCAAGGCGCGGGCCCCGTTGGAACTGAATCCAAAACTGGTTTCGGTTCGCGAGCCCGGCTCGCTGGGCGCAACTCCGACGGACAACTGAGCAAGTTGCGCAAAATTGCGCCCATTTAATGGGAGAGTGGTGGCTGTGCGGCCGTTTACGACCTGGCCGAGTTCGGAGGTCTCGGTCTCGAGTTGCGCCGCGGTGGTCGAGATCGTCATCGTTTCGGTGAAAGTGCCTACCTGGAGAGTGACGTCGACGGCAAGGCGGTCCTGCACGTTCAGAGTGAGCGGCCCGGCTAAGGCTTTCTTGAAGCCACTTTTCTCCACGGCCATGGTGTACTGGCCGATTCTCAGCGGTCCGGAGTCAAACTCCCCGCTCGCATTGGTGACTGTTTTAACGACCGTGCCACGGTCTACGTCGGCGATGGCAACTTTGGCATCTGCCACCACCGCGCCCGTGCCGTCCTTGACGTTCCCGACAATGCTGCCCATGTCTTTCTGGGCCCAGCTAACTGGAGTTGCAACAGATAAGAGCAGACCAAAGACCGCGACCCGTAGAAGCACGCGGCAAGAAGAATGACGAGGGAAGAACTTCATATTGCGCCTCCAATCAAACGCTGTGAAGCGAAGCTAACGGTGCTCTTGTTCCGCCTCGCTGCTTACCTCTATCAACAAATGTTGAGAGAATTCGACCGTGAGTTTCGGCGATTGCGCGTCCACCGATCCCAGCTGCTTTCCGTTTTCATAGTCTCGAGCCTGGTATAGTCCCGGCGCTAGCCCACGCAGTTCTATCTCGCCTTTCCACGGTTTCGACTTATCCGGAGCATAGAAGGCATAGTACATGCGGCCATCCTTGCGAATCGCGTAGGCTTCAGGGGAATCATATCCGTACGTGTAGAGATCGAGGAATTCTCCGCGCGAAAGCATCTTGTCGTTGTAAATGTCGATCCACTTCTTCCAATGCGCTTCTTTCTCGCGAGTCAGTTCGACCAGCTTGAACTTTGGACCGTAGGACGGCCAAGTGAACTTCGTTCCTACCACCGCTCCAACGCCGACCTCGGAAGCAAAATCCGTTCCTTGATCGACCTCATGCAATGTGTTGCTGAAGCGCACATCGGTCAGCTCAACATGGTCGCCATATACGGCTGCCTGTGGGCCGAGAAGAGCCTTGTACATCTTGGTGCGCAAACGGACTTGTCTAGCTCCTACGGGATCGGCGGTGACTGCCTGGTCGATATAGGGGAGCCAAGCCAGGCTGGGGGGCGTCCCACAAGGACACGCCTGGGTAACGCTCTCCGGCTTGAGTGCGCGGGTTGTCTCCAGAATGATCTTGTATATATCGCCGACTGCTTCAGTAGATTCGTTGGGCGATTTGTGATGGTGTTTCGGGTTGTAGCAGGCAGGAACCGTGTAGGAAAAATCGAGCTTGTGACCGTCGAAGTCCCAATCGCGAATGAACCGCTCCGTCAATTGCTTGTAATACTGCTTCACCTCGGGAACCGCGGGACACAGTGCTCCGAGATCCGCGGTGGCGCGTGCCGGATTTCCTTTTTCATCCAGGATCAGCCAGTCCGGATGTGCTTTTACCACGTTCGACAGCTCGTACGGCCGATGGTTAAGGATATCCTTGCCATGCCCGTCTTCGACCACGAGCGGTATCCACCAAAGCGTGATGTGGATCCCCGCATCGTGATATGCCTTCACGACCTTCTGAAGAGACTCATCGGGGAAGGTATCGGTCCGAGGCTCCCAATCGCCGCGTGACTTGAACCAGCCTGCATCCAGCGTCGCCCAGCGTAAGCCCAGTTGTTTCAGCTTCGGGATCGTCCTCAGCATCTGCTTGGGCGTGAAATCCATTTCGTATCCCCAGCCACACCAGTTCGCCTGGTAATCGGCGTCGGTGGGGTGGGCGAGGCTCAAGCCCCGCAATCGCAGCATCTTCGAGTACAGGCTGAGAGGCTCGTAAAAGTCGCCATGAAAGACGGAGACGAATGTCAGTGGGGTTGTGTAGACCTGGCCGGGCTGCAACGTCGTCTTCACGTCGAGTGTGATATTCGAATTGACCTGTCCATTCGGCAGCGTTGCCACGGGAAGGCTGAGCCGCAAAGGCACGGTCTCAGCATGGCCAATGGCCTCTCCCACCGATCCCGTCCAGAATGCGACAACAGGAATGCCGCCTCCGGTTTGATTCTCATCGTTATGCATCATAGTCTGCATGGGATTGGCTCGCGTGAACTTCGGGCCAATTTTCACCACATCATCCTTACCCCATGCCTCGCTGGAGCCATGGAAAGA
Source organism: uncultured Acidobacteriaceae bacterium (assembly GCA_963819035.1). GTDB lineage: Bacteria > Acidobacteriota > Terriglobia > Terriglobales > Acidobacteriaceae > Sulfotelmatobacter. Next base: position 293,979 of record CAWFUU010000014.1, read on the forward strand.
CCACATCGCGTAGGGCGGTACCGTGCGGTCTTGGAGGGAAGCGTTCAGGATGTGCTGCTGCATGATGACTCGGTCTATAGCGATGTCAGTGTTGCCGGTGTTCTTGTAGGAGACAGTCGTGAGGGCCAGGTTGGGGAGGTCGTCGTAGGCCTCCAAAACAAGAATTTTCTCTAACGACGGCGACGAGGGACTCTTGCCTGAAATCTCGATCCGCTTGCCCTTAGGTCCCAGCCGGCCCGAAGCAGGGGATACCTTGGCATGACCGAGGTCCAGCGTGAAGTCACTAATCTCCTTGGCGGCGACCACAGGATAATCGGCATTAGCGGTCGAGCCTGTCGCGGGATCATCAAGGCTCCACTTTTGTCCATCGCGCAGGAGACTAGCCTGAACGTATCCAGACGGAAGCACTTGAAACTCCGCTTTCGACGTTTTCAGCACCAGGGCACCCGGGCTCGTGAAAGCTGTGATCGCTGATTCTTGCTCAAGTACGGGCGACGTTTTGGTGTGATTGCAGCCGACCGTCGCTATAAGAAGCGCGAAAGAGAGAGTGGCGAGTGCGGCCCGTGGGACCGCAAAGGTAGCACGGAGGAAACTTGGCCGACTCCGCAACATGATTCGCAGTGGACCTCTCGGTTCTTTGAATGAAGGGCAAGTTCCGAGAATAGCCTAAGTGTAACGTTTTACCTGGATGCCCTTTGATAATACCTGGCTGCACCGGATGTCAAGAAAAAACGCCCTTACATCGTGGAGAAGTTCGGGTTGAAACTGCCGCGGTCACCAGAGTTTCGGATGATCTTGTCCGCTGCCGACAGAGGAGGAATCGAGTCTGAATTGCCAAACGCGATAGGGATCACAACCGGTTTGACTATGACGATGCCAGCACTGGGTTCGTAAGGAGATCCTGTATCTGCGCAGAAAAGTGTCGGCCGACTTCGCGTCCAAAGCGAATGAGGGTTTCGATGCCGGCGGACGGGTGGATGGTGTGTGGTGACATGCACTTGTAACTGGCCAGAAGGACACCCAGTTCGAGAGCCGTCTCGATCCGAGCGGGTGTCCACTCCCTTGAGGATTCCCCTTGCAGGAAGGGGATCCCCGCGGCAAGCGCAGCGAGCGTCCCACCGAGCAGGGCGTCACCTGCCCCAGCGGTTGAGGCAACCTCGACGTCTGGCGCAGGGCAGTAGTTCCACAAGTCGCTCGTCACTCCGTACGCGCCATCTTTGCCGACGCTCACCACCATTCGCAGATTCGGGTACGAACTCCGCAGAAAGGCTTGGCACCTCAACACGAAGGCATTGGCCGCAGCTGATGAAAACGAGCAACCGATGAGTTCTCCGGCTTCCGCTTCGTTGAGCGACGCGAGGTCGAGCATTTCGAACATCCGCGCTTGTCTCGCGGGTCCAATTTCCGCCTGCACGAAAGATGCAGCCCGAAACGCTCCTGTCTGCGTGGCCAATTGCAAGAAGTGCTGGCGCACATCGAGCGCAACCTCCGGGACCGCGAGGGCAATGACTTGTTTTCCTCCCGACCTCAGAAAATCCGCAACTCCGTCGATATCGTTGTTGCACAATGCCGACGCCGCGGAATCGGTCGTTGTGATATTGCCGCCCGCTCCGTCTGGATATTGGAAGCAGACACTGAACAGGGTCGGCCGTTGAGACGTGGCTTGGACCAAGCGCGCGTCAATGCCCACTTCCGTCATCTCTCTCACAACTTGGCGCCCGGAAGCATCCTCCCCCACCCTGCCGAGAGGGAGCACGTGGAATGGAGACCCCGAAACCCGCGCCCCGAGCAGCTTTGCGACGTAATGGATCACGATGTGCAGCTTGCAGTAATCGCGCACATCGAGCAGTCGGCCGGGCCGGCTTTCGTTGCGGCCCAGGGTGCCGTTTCCTTCGAGATTGAAGAAAATTCCGGTCCCAATCCCTCCAACCCCGATGAGTTGCTGATAAGGCGAGCTCTGGTCGATGCGTAGGACGCGCATGGATTCACCTAGAACAGTTCCCAGTCGGGATTCTCACTGATCGGATGCCGCGCTGTCTCCTCAGTGGCGGTGATGATCGCATCGGGGTGGCGCTGCAACAAAGTCATGGGATACTCAGGATTTGGCTCGCAAAATAAAGCGACTCGTAATGCTGTCTGCTTCCACGCTCCGGTGTCGCTGTATACCCGGACTCTTTTGGCCGACATACACTCCCGAACCCCGAGCGTGATCGACATGGGCGGCACAAACTGGTACGCGGTGCCGAAGGTACGCTGTGCCAAAGCAAGGATGGTGTCGAGGTTGTTCTCCTGGATGCGAATCGTCGAGTCCGCCAGTTCGTCCAGAGTGATTGAGCTGTAAGGATGACGGCGAGCCTGGTTGTAGGCGATGTGACCGTCCTGTCCCCACCCTCCGACGGTAATATCGATCGGCGCGGCATGGATTGCCTCTCGTACGCCCTCTGCCGTCGACGGCAACAGCCAGAACCTCTGGTCTTCCGGTACTTGCAGTTCGGACTTGATCCCGCCATAGAAATGTTTTTCCATGAAGGTGCGGAAGTTGTAGGGATGGTTCGTGGGCAATGGCCGGCCTTGCCAGTCCAGACATTCGTCCATGTGGAACACCGAGAGCATGCGCAAGGATGCGTTTCGGGCATTCACCAATTTTGTATACGGGGCGTACCAGCAGCTTGGCCCGCACGGAATAATGGCGCGCGTCGGCACGCCCTGCTTATTGTTCACCTCGATCAGACTTACCAATTCTTCCGCCATCAACTGTCCCATCTCGGTGGAATCGCGAACCATGCGGAACCTAGCCCGCAGATCGGGATGACGAGGTAATTCAGCAGCAGGAATCCTGCACCAGCGGTAAAGATCGGCTTTCGCGACGGGGCCCATAGGCGCTCCGAATTAGACGATAGTGAAACGATTCACTTTTTCCTGCCCGCTCATGTGCGCGGCGCCGGACAGGTCGACTCCCGAACCATCAGCTTGGGCGAAACCTTGCGATACTTCGCCTGAGCGGGTCGCTTCTCGATGGAAGCCCGGATCATTTCTTCAATGATCTCGGCTCCCAGGGAGCCCTGCATCTCAAGTTGCTGCTGCACGGTCGTCAGCGGAGGATTGTAGAACTCCGATCCCGGAATGTCATCGAAGCCCACGACGGAGCAGTCTCTCGGCACACGACGTCCGGCCTTGGTAAGAGCGCGAATGGCCGCGCAGGCGGTAAGGTCGTCGAAGGCAACCAACGCCGTGAAATCAGGACTCCGCCGCAAAAGCTCCTCCGTCAACTCGCACCCTTCGTAATACGACGAATTACGGCCTTGTATTTCGACCACTAGACGGCGATCGATTCTTAATCCGACATCCTGGGCAAAGCTCTCGATTCCGCGCCAGCGCTGCACGCTGTCCACGAGAATCTTGGGGCCCTTAATAAAGGCGATTCTGCTGTGACCAAGTTCGTAGAGGTGCTGGATCGCCTGCCTGGTGCCGGCTTCGTTATCGACCACGATGGAACTGACTGGCCCCCGCTGCAATTCGCGGCCAATCGCCACGGCGGGAATGTTGCGCTTTGCAAACTCCGCCAACAGCGTCGTGTCCAGATAGACAGGATTGGCGACTGCGATGAAGCCCTCGACGCGCCGCCCCAACAGCAGGTCCACACAGCGCTGAAATTGCGATTTGTCGTTCTGCAGGTCGGCAGCAATAGGAAAGTAACCGGAAGGCCGCAGGTGATTTTCGATTCCGCGCAAGATCTGTGTGCAGTAAGCGTCGGTGATATCAAACACCACCACGCCGATGGTATGGCTGCGTTGGCTGCGCAGCGACCGCGCAAATAAATTGGGCCGGTATCCCAGCCGGTGTGCCACCTTCCAGATGCGAGTGCGTGTCTTAGCGGAAATCCGGTCAGCCGCCGCCCCTTGGTTCAGCACCATGGACACGGTCGTGATCGAGAATCCACTCTCTCCCGCAACATCGCGAATGGTTACCATCGCCCCCTCAATGGCCGTTCTCCCGGGTGCATACCGATCGTTCGAGCCGCAACAAAGACCGGCAAGACTTTACCATGAGCCAACCGTCACCAGCCTCCGAAGGTTGACAGCAACCCGTTGGAGGTCTACATTCCCCAGTATTGTAACGTTTCACCGGAGAAAAGGCTTGGGAGATTTTGGCAAACGAATCCGATTGAATCGTATCCTTCGGCACGACCGTCGCACCCTGGTCGTCGCCTTTGACCATGCGATGATTCTTGGTCCGATTGCAGGAACCCTCGATCCGGCAAAGCAAATCAAACGGCTAATAGAAGCGAAGGCAGATGCCGTGCTGCTCAATCTGGGCAACATCCGCTATTTCGCGGAAGCTCTCTCGTCCGGCCACCTTCCCGGCCTGATCGCGCGTCTCGATTGGACCACAGCATTCAATGAGTCTGCTGCAGGATCCCCCAACGCCCTCCAGACTTGTCTGGTGGCTCACCCCGAAGATGCGTTGCGGTCTGGCGCTGACGCCGTCATCACGTTCCTTTTTGTGGGCAGCGGCGATGGCGGCTTCGAGAAGAAGGAAGTTCAGCGGGTTGGGAGTCTGGCGCGGGAGTGTGAACGGGTTGGAATCCCATTGATCGTAGAATCACTGGCTCGCGGCGCCCAAGTTCAGAACCCGCGCGAGGCGAAGTGGCTCATGCTGCACACGCGAATGGCTGCTGAACTCGGCGCCGACGTGATCAAAACCGAGCATGCCGAGGACATCGACACCATGCGCAAGGTGGTCAGCGCGTGTCCCGTTCCAATCCTGGTACTCGGGGGCAGCCGCGCTGGAACGGACGAGGAAGTAGTCAGTACTGTCCACACGATTGTGCAATCGGGCGCAGCCGGAGTGTTCTTTGGCCGAAATATTTTTCAGTCGGACAACATGCCCGAGCTCGTGCGGCGCATCCATTCTGCCCTCGCCGACAAAAAGTCAGTACAAGGGACGTGACCTGTGAGTTTGCTGGCCGTAGACATGGGCTCGACGAACTGCAAGGCCATCGCCTTCGCGGAAGACGGCCGCGTGCTCTCCCAGAAAACTTCCTCGTACGCCGCGGAATCGTTCCATTCTTCCGGGACCGAGATCGCGCCAGAGACCTTCTGGCAGGCCCTCGTGGCGGTGACGCGAGGCATCGCCGGGGAGATGAATCGAGATCCTGTCGAAGTTCTTGCCATCAGCTCACACGGAGAAACTTTTGTCCCCGTTGACTCGCAGCAGCGCGTTGTCCGACCGGCCATTCTCAACGTGGATACTCGAGCGGTGAGGGAAGCAAACTGGCTGGCACGCGAGATTGGCCGGGAGCGGATCTTTGAGATCACCGGGTTGGCCGTGCACTCGATGTATCCGCTGGCCAAGATACTGTGGTTACGCCGACACGAACCGGAGGCGTTCGCCGCCTCGGCGTGCTTTCTGGCGCTACCTACATACTTGCTCACGAGGATGGGGCTGCCCGCCTACGTTGACTACTCGCTGGCTTCGCGTTTCCTCGCATTTGATATTTGCAAACTCAATTGGTCCGGGGGCATTCTCTCCGTCTGTGATTTGGTTGCCGAGCAACTCCCAATCCCAGTTCCCGCGGGCACGATCGCAGGAAAACTAGAGTCTCACATAGCCAGCGATCTCGGTCTGCCAACCTCGACTCTCGTCGTGGTTGGCGGGCACGATCAGCCCTGCGCCGCGCTTGGCTGCGGAGTTATCGGGCCAGGACGAGTATCAGCCTCGCTCGGAACCTATGAGTGTCTGGTCGCCGCGTCGGACACACCTGCGCTGACCGATGCCTCGCTTGCGGCGAACCTTAACACTTACTGTCACGTCGTTCCGGGCCGCTACGTCACGCTCGCCTACTTTCCGTCAGGAATCATGATCGAGTGGTTCCTTCATCTAATCTGCTCCTCCGGAGAGCTGACCGCTTCTGCATCGCTCGGAGAACTTTGCGCGGCGTTAGAAGCCCAGACCTCTCAGAGACCCAGTGGCTTGTGCATTACGCCGCATCTGTTAGGTTCCTGCAATCCGGACTTCGATCCATCCGCAACGGGAGTGATCGCGGGTATTCGTCCAACCACGAACAAGTCAGATCTCTACCAGGGGATACTTGAGGGCATCGCATGTGAGTTCGCAAATATGGCGGACCTGCTGCAACAGGCTGCCGGGGAGTGCAAAGGCGTGCACATCAGCGGGGGCGGAGTACGTTCCCGCCTTGGCTTGAAGCTGCGCTCGGCGCTGGCAGGTCGTGAACTCCACTTGATGCGGTGCCCTGAAGCCGTATGCCTGGGGACGGCGATTCTGGCCGGTGTTGCTGCGACCAAGTACGCCAGTTTCGCGCAAGCCGTCGAACAGGTGGTCCACGTGGCAGAAACCATCGTTCCCGACACCATCATCGCTGAGCACTACAAGGCGCAGATGGAGCAGTACCGAATCCTTTATTCGAGTCTGGCCCCGCTGAGGCGTGCACAGACCACTTGCAACTGAGGAGGACGAATGATAGAGCCGAAGGTCGGTTTCATAGTTTATGGCGTCCACAAAGACGGATTGAAAGATCCCATGGGCACGCCCTTCATCGATGAAGGTCTCGTTGGCCGCGCCAGGGAAGCGCTGAGCAAGGCTGGGCTGAAACTGGTCACGCACGATCTGGTCATCGCTACAAAGGAGGAGGCAACGACGGCGCTGCGCAGGATGAAGCACGATGAAAGCGTCGACGCTGTAATCCTGTTCTCGGGCACATGGGTTTGGGCGGCCCATCTGGTTGGGGCGATCCGCGATTATGCGAGTACGGGAAAGGGCGTGCTGCTCTGGACTCATCCCGGGTCGCAAGGGTGGCGGCCCGTCGGTGGGCTGGTCATGCATGGTGGGTTGCTGGAAGTGGGCGTTCCTCACAAGTTTGTGTACGGCGCAGCAGACGACCGCGAGGTAATCGACAAGATCGTGAGCTACGCGCGCGCCGCACACATGAAGAATTGGCTGAATCTCTCTACGATCGGTGCTTTCGGAGGAAGGGGCATGGGGCAGACCTGCGGTGCAGCCGACCCCTCGCAGTGGATGCGCATGTTTGGCGTCGACATCGATTCGCGCGATACAAGTGACCTGATTCGAACCGCGGAGCGGATCACGCCCGCAGAAATCGCAGCGGTCTCACCCCGTCTGCAGAAACTGTTCGGGAAGGCACCCGATCCAACGGTTGTGAACGAGCGCTCCATTCGCCTCTACCTTGCACTAAAGAAGGTGGTCGAGAAGGAGAGATTCGATTTCTACACGATTCAGTCATTTCCTGGTCTCGGCGACGACTACTCCGCCACGTGCTTCGCGCAGAGCATGATGCTCGAGGATGGCCACGGGACCTCCACTCTCGGCGACTTCAACACCGCGCTCACCGTGTTACTCCTGACTAAACTCAGCAAGGAACGCGTGTACTACGGCGATCTCCAGCACATCGATACCAAGACGAACGAGATCAAAATCATCGGGGACGGAGCTTGTCCGCCTTCGTTGGCCGGGACGTTGGGACCTGCCGGCTTTGCCGAACATGGTATTCCGACCGAAGGGGAGGCGGGCGGCCTTTCCGTAAAGTTGATCTGCAAGGTCGGCGAGGGAGTGCTGGCGCGACTGGGAAGAGTGAATGGCGAATTCCGCATGGTGATTACGCGTGCGACAGTTTTCGAACCTCCGGCTGAAAAGCTGGCAAATCGGCTGAATGAGTGCGGAATTCCATTCTGGCCTCACGGCTTTGTCACAGCCCACTGCAATATCGACAGCCTGCTGCAGAATTGGACAAATGAGTACGCGTGCTTAGGGTATGGACGCGACATTTTCCCCACGCTGATTGACTTCTGTGAATTGACGGGCATAGAGGCAGTTCTGCCCTGAGAAGGAATCTTGATCATGCGATTGTTAAGAACTGTTTGTGCGCTTTTCTTGGGCATTGCGAGTGTCGTCTCGTCCTCCGCTCAGAAAAGCCCCGCTTCCGCCTCGGCCGGACGGGAGGATGGAGAACGCGCTCTGAAATCGTTCGCGGCCATGCATCCCATTGATGCGCACGTACACGTCTTCAAGACCGACTCAGCGTTTCAGGCGATGCTCGAACGGGAGAATCTGAAGCTGCTCAATATTCTTGTGGTGGATGACACGCAGTCGCACCGCAAGGAACTGCAGCCACAGATCGAATACGCGCTGAGTCTAGTGCGCTCGAGCCGCGGCCACGTGTCTCTGTGCACGACGTTCGATCCTTACAAATTCACCAGTCCGTCATTCGCTTCTGATGCGATCAAGCAGCTTGATCAGAACTTTGCCGAAGGTGCGGTAGCGGTAAAGATCTGGAAGAACATCGGAATGGAGATCAAGGATCAAGGCGGCAAGTACATCATGGCGGACGACCCCAAGTTCGATCCCATCTACGAGGACATCGCCGGGCACGGCAAGACACTTCTGTCACACCAGGCTGAGCCCGACGTGGCATGGGGCCCGCCCGATCCCTCGGATCCGTCCTGGTCGTACTACCAGGGGAACCCGCAATGGTATGTTGGAGACAAGCCCAGTTTCCCATCCAAGCAAACGATTCTCAAAGCGCGGGACCATGTGCTCGCAAAGCATCCCCAATTGCGAATGGTGGGTGTTCATCTGGGCAGCATGGAGAGAGACCTCGATAGCATCGCGAGACACCTGGACATGTATCCGAACTTCGCCATCGACACGGCAGCGCGAATGGAATACTTAATGATGTTGCCACGGGAGAAAGTGCGCGCGTTCCTCATCAAGTACCAGGATCGCGTGATTTACGGAACTGACCTCGATTTCCCGGCGGCCGAGAGCGTCTCCGACGTTCTGAAAGATTGGCAGTCTACTTACGCCCGGGACTGGAGGTTTCTGGCAACCGGTGACAAGCTTAGCGTTGGGAACAAGCAGGCCCGCGGCTTGAATCTGCCGCGACCAGTGCTGGGAAAAATATTCCACGGCAATGCTGTTCACTGGATTCCTGGGCTATGACTCCAGTCCATGAGTGTCGGATTTCTAGAGTCGCTTCGAGACTGGAAATGCGCAGGCCTCTCCACGCTGCCACCGAGACCCTTCGGAAACGGAGAGAAGAAGCCGCCCATAAGAGTTACGTGCGAAGCCTTCACGTCAAACGGCGAGCTCCGGCCATCACTTCGTGCAGGTTTTCGGCCCAAACCTGCTCACAATTGGCCGATTTTGGGCGACCTTTGGCGTGTCGAGAACTACCTCACCTAAACTCCTCGTTGGTTTCTGATCAGCCCTTGGTCGTGAGTCGAATCCATCCTCCAACTCCAATTCATAGATTCGGCCAAACATCGGATGCACGGCAACTACCAGGCCAATGCGGACGATGCGGCAGCGGTGAATTCGGAGGATGCTGTCGGGATCGAGTCGGCTCTCCAGACTGGTGAGCGTTTCCCCTAGGAAGTATTCCGTCGCTTTGCAATGCAGTAGAACATAATTGTCGGCCGATTCAATCCAGTCAATACCCTCCACAAGCACAAATTCGAAGCGCTCAGCCGCTTCTCGAACGCGATCTCGGTGACAATCCCGCCACGTCTCGACGCCTGACGGTCAGTCAAGACAAGCGACAAACTAAAGCGATCAGGACAGGCGCTCCCGCGTGTCAGTTTGGGCCTGCGGCCCGCCAAAACTCATGAAAATTAGCTCGAGCCAAGAGTGCAGAGTAGAACCGGGTCGGAGCGGCGAGATTGAGTTCGCACTGGAGAATTTAAGGCTGTCCGCGTGTCTGATCCGGAGCGTGCGTGGTTGAGCGAATAATTGGGCGTCGTTTCTCCCCCTCCTTGGGAGCGGCGATAGCCTTTGACCCTGGTTAAAGAACTCGCAGCACGCTCTCCGCTCCCGCCAGGAGGAAACCTATGTCTTATAGGACAGCAGGAATCGACGTACATAAGATGTTGGCCGTGGTCGTTAGCGATGTGGAAGTCGATGGCGAGCACCAGTTTGAACGGATGCTACAGACAAGAACGCCGCCCCTTCATGGGCGGCTCATTTTTCCATTCGCGAGACGGTCATGGTGTCACGTGAAAGCCACAAACACTTAGAATACCCGGCCCGAGTCTTTGCTTTTGCGCAACAATAAATTCTAATCTCGTTCTGGTAGCAGCCTTATGCCGTCCGTCACAACGCCGTGTGAGAAACAATCGTCATCTCCTGTAAGAGCGACTCTGACACTGATCGGATTCAGCGCGGTGATCGGCCAGATCGTTCTCATGCGGGAGCTCATCGTCGTCTTCAACGGCAATGAGATTTCTCTGGGAATTATGTTAGCTACTTGGCTGTTCTGGATCGCAACCGGTAGCAGCCTGAGCAGCCGTCTTGCGCTGGGACGGAACGACGCTCGCCGGGCTGTCGCCGCGCTCGAATGCGTGCTTGGTATCGTCCTGCTCCCGACCATCTGGGCATTGCGCGCCTCTAGAACTTTTTTTCATCCAGTGCCGGGCGAACTGGTTGGTCCGATACCCATGTTGCTTACATCCCTGGCATGTCTGAGCCTGTTTTGCGGTGTCGCAGGGTCGCTTTTTGTGGTTGCGACCCGGATGTACGAACAGGAGTGCGCTGTTTCTGCTCGCGTTGCTACCAGCACGGCTTACTTGCTGGAGGCCGCTGGTTCCGCCTTCGGAGGAATCCTAGCTAGTATCGTGTTGCTGCGCTTTCTTGAGTCCTTCCAGATCGCAACCGTCGTTGCCTTCCTAAACCTATGTATGGCACCAGTCTTGTTGTTCCGGATGAATCGCAAGCAGCTTGGGGCTGAGGCTGTGGTAGCGGCGCTTGTCGCGACGCTGTTCCTTGTATATGCTGCACCGTCGTTGGACAGGTCCGCGCAAGAGCATCTGTGGCGAGGGTTTCGTCTGGTGGGGTCGCGCGACTCGATTTACGGCAACCTGGCGACCATCGAAACCGGCAATATCCGTAGCATTTATGACAACGGGGCGATCCTTGTCAGCGCGCCGGACGACAACGCCGCCGAAGAGGCGGTTCACTACGCGCTGCTGGAGCACCCGGCGCCGAGGTACCTCTTAATGATCGGCGGCGGCGTGAACGGCAGCATCGCCCAAGCGCTGAAGCATCCTACAGTCGAGCGTATCGACTACGTTGAGTTGGATCCCGCGATCATAGATATAGCGCAGCGATTCTTTCCAGTGCAGTCCGCTCCTGTTGTCTCGGATCCTCGGGTGCACGTGCACTACGCGGATGGCCGGCATTATCTAAAGACGACGGGCGCCACATTCGACGTAATCATTCTGAATGTGCCCGAACCGCAAACTGCGCAGTTGAACCGGTTCTACACGGCAGAGTTCTTTCGTTCCGCTCGCGATCATCTCGCGTCCGGCGGACTATTCGCCTTGCAACTGCGCTCCTCGGAAGATTACATCAGTCCCGACCTGGCGGAATTCCTCCGCTGCATTCACCGCACCCTGCAGGGGGTCTTCCCCTACATTGTTGCCGTCCCCGGGGAAACCATCCACTTTTTCGCCGCTACGCGACCCGATGTTCTTACGGACAATCCCCAAACGCTTACTGCAAGATTGCAGGTTCGAAATTTGAACACAAAGTATGTCCGGGAATATTTCATTCCCTTCCGTATGATGCCCGATCGCATGGAACAGGTTCGCGAGCAATTGCGGCCGCTTAATTCGACGCCCGTCAATCGCGATTTCGAGCCGATCGCCTATTACTTCGATGTTGTGCTATGGAGCACGCAGTTCAAGTCAGGCCATTCCCGCTGGTTCCGCGCGGCTGCGCACGTCGCTTTCACCGATGTCTTCGATTCGGTTCTTGTTGTTTCATGGTTAGTGGCGGTTCTTATAGCGATTGTGCCTGCTCGCCATAGACGCGCCCGTTCCGCCGCGGCATGCTGCGTGGCTGCGACGGGATTCACAGTGATGGCGCTACAGATTGTTCTGCTGCTGGCATTCCAGTCCATCTACGGTTACGTCTACCACCAGCTCGCAATCCTGGTTGCCATGTGCATGGCAGGCATTGCTTTCGGAAGTTGGCTAGGCATCCGCCGCATTCGTTCCAGCAATAGACCACCCTACCGAACCATCGCAACGACCCAGGTTCTGCTCGCCTTTTCTGCCGTGTCTCTAACCTTTGTCATTAGCTTGCTGTCGAAGGTTTCAGGGATGGCGACGACATGGCTGGCTGCGCAATTTGTCTTCCCTGCGTTGGCCGCTATGTGCGGAATGCTGGGCGGCTACCAATTTCCCATCGCGACGGAGATCTACCTTCACGACAGCAGCGGTGGGTCAAGACTGGGAACACTCTATGCCATTGATCTGCTGGGCGGATGCCTGGGCGCGCTGGTGTTGAGCAGTTACCTTATTCCGGTGTTTGGTTTCTGGAAAACGGCATGGTTCAGTGCGGCGGTAAACCTTGCGCCGGTTCTGCTGGCCGCGCGGGTGAGCCTGGAGGAAAAGGTATCTCCGGCGTAAGTGCTTGCGGTCTGTTCTCGCCGAATACCACCGCCGTAAACATGAAGATGTCCGTGTTCTCATCCTTCCAGCAGTCGGAGCGCATGCCCGCTTTGGCGCAGGTTTCTTCCAGAAACCTCTGTCGATCCCATCGTTCGTTCCACCGGCACCTGCGGAAGCAAAATGCCCTCATGCGAGCCGTTCTTCATCAGCAAACCGTGCTGGCCAACTTTGATCTGTCGAATGTCCAGCACCCGACGAAGCGGCGAGAGCACGGAGATTTCATATTCGAGTTGCGGCAACTCTGAAGCTGATACCGGCTGGAATCGGGGATCGCGCAGGGCGGCCAGCGTGGCCGTGTCCCGCACAGTCATGTAGAGGGGTTTCATCCGCGGAGGTATAGCCGATGCACCCTCGCAGTTCTCCCGATTTGCGCAGGGTTACGAACGCACCGCGCTCCTGATTCAATGCTTCGCTTGCGCTCGCAGCTGGTTCATACGCCTTCTTCTCCCGTACCGCGTACTCCACCGACTTGCGGGCCAGAGCAAGCAGTTCGTTTTTCTCGTGGCCATTCAGTGAGAATTGCGATTCCACTGTCTTTGCACTTTGCGTCTTCACAAAGACGTCCGCGCTGTATCCGACCACACGCGAGTGATCGCCTGTGGTGTCGCCCGAATTGGCGTACTTGAGCACCAGGGCTTGATTCGCTCCCATGCGCTCGGCAGCAATCATTGCGGCTACGATGGGCGCGCCGCCACAGGCTTCCCAGATCCGCGCCTCGAAGTTCCGCGACATGCTGAAGTAGTCCCACGCCTGCAGTGCATTCAGCGTTTTATGGTCGATCTTCACAGCGTCGTCGTAGGGGTGATAGTGGGATAGATCGGAACTGGCCACGATCAAAGTGTCGCCTGCCCTGGATTAGCTTCGCCAGAGCCACACCCAGCGCACGGCTGCTTTCGTAACTCTGGTCTCCCATGACGATCGGCACCAGCTGGAAATCACCCAGCACCCGCTGCAACCACGGCAACTGCACCTCAAGTGCGTGCTCAGGGCCCGCCGGCGTGGGAACATGTCCCTGGCTGGAGAATCTGATGGTCGAACTCATCTTCACGAGTTGCTTTGCAAACGCCTTGTCTACCGGAACTGCCCCGAGCGGCGTCGCATAGGCGTCGCCCTCATAGACGGAAGTGAAATCGAAGGCCTCGTAGTGCGACGGCGCAATCACGACCACGCGCGAAAACTTGCGCCCTTTCAGCGCCGCGTAAGTGTAGGCAGCGACGGGGCCGGAGAACTGATAACCGGCGTGAGGTGCAACCACAGCGAGGATCGGGTCGTTGATCGGCGGCGGAGACGCATGCGCCAACATGTCATCAATCATCGCCGAAAGTGTCTTTGGGTCGGCCGGATAGAAGCCACCGGCGACAGCGGCTTGTCTCACGTTCTGGGGATCGGCAGCACGGACGTGTTGCCGTGCCGCAATCGCCAAGGTCGCGATGAATAGAGCCGCCAGCCAATATATTTTGGGTCGCATCTTGATATTCATATGCGAAACCTCCTCTCGCCACTCATGCGTGCCAAACACCAGGGATCGGCTGCCTGGCAGAATGGGCAACTGCCCTTGCGGATCAGCATCTGGCTCGCCGTGAACCCCACGCGCTCCACCAACATGCGGTGGCACTTCGGGCAGTAGGTATTTTGCGCAGGATGTCCCGGCACATTGCCGATATATACGTAGTGCAGCCCCTCGGCGTCGGCAATCGCTTTGGCACGCTCCAGAGTGGGCACCGGCGTTATGGGCAGGTTCTTCAACAGGTATTCGGGATGAAATTGCGTGAAGTGGACCGGCACATCCACGCCCAGGTTTGTCTTGATCCAGCGTGCCAGGCCGCGGAATTCGGCATCGCTGTCGTTCAGTGTCGGCACCACGAGATACACGATCTCGGTCCACTTGTTCATCTTCCGCAATGTGACCAGCGAGTCCAACACCGGCTTCAACTCACCAACGACTACGTCTTTGTAGTAGGACTCCGTGAACGCCTTCAGATCGATCTTGACCGCATCCATCTTTCCGTACGCCGTCTTCAGCGCCTCCTCTTGCATGTAGCCATTCGACACGACCACGCTGCGGATGCCGGCTTCGTGCCCGGCATCGGCTGCATCCATCAGGTACTCGCTGAAAACCACTGGCTCGCTGTAGGTGTAGGCAATCGTCGGACAGTTGCGCTGCTTGGCCAACTCGGCAACCAATTTCGGGGGAGCATAGTCGGCGGGGACTTGCTCCGGACGCACCTGGGAGATGTCCCAGTTCTGGCAAAACTTGCAGTTGACGTTGCAGCCAGCCGTGGCCAGCGAGAAAGCGAGCGTCCCCGGCAGGTAGTGGAACAGGGGCTTCTTCTCGATGGGATCAATGTGCGCGGCGCACACCCGCGAGTGCACCAGCGTGTAGTAGGTTCCTCCGCGATTCTCCCGCACGCCACAGTACCCGCGCTCCCGATCTCCCACCGTACATTCGCGCGGGCACAGCTTGCACTTGATCTTCTTGTTTTGAAGTTTCTGGTAGAACTTTGCTTCGACGGTGAATCGCGAATCGTCCTGCTTCTGCGGACCAGCCCACGAGGGGCAGTGGGGCCAGGAGCTGGGCAAATTCGCCGGCGCCTAGAGCTGCGCCTGACGCCAGGGCGCACTTCAAGAACGAACGGCGATCGAGCGGCGCACGACAATGGACTTCGCTCACCGTGAACGGCCGGGACTCTCGGCCTTCTTGCGCATCGAACTCACGCGACATGTTGAACCCTCAATGCCGCGCACGCCTACACCTCGACAACCGCGATTCTCCTGGGATCATTCGTGCCCAGTCGATGCTGTCGCATCGGCGGCGGTCGCGATGTAGTGTGGTGCTCTGCCATCGCCTTCCAGCGTCTTCAGTCCTTTCTCGGCTCGCTTGCGCTCGATGATTTGCCAGCCGGTGTAGTCGAGCGCGACGGGATCTTGCGAAACGATCAGCGCATTATTCTTCCAAGCTGTATTCCGGCTTGTACCCCGGCCCGCCTTCGTACGATGCCGTCGTCGCATCGCAGATGGTCAATCGCATCTTGGTTCTGATTTCCGGCAGCATGTTCAAGTCTGCGATATACGGATTGCAGCCGTTGGGGTGGTACTTGTTCGGGTTATGAATGACGCCATACATGTTCTTCAGGGCGATGGTTACGCCGGCGCCATCATGGTCTTTCAGCACGGGGACATTGATCAGGACGTCGCAGCGCTGCGTCAGAATCTTCGACAACCGGCTGCCAACACTGCCGTGCGTGACCAGTTCCTGTTCGTAATCAACTCGATCGGTGCCGAAGCATTGCACATGGTTTCCGCCGGTCGACACATGGAATCCAGCATGTTCCAGTTCGTCGCTGTCGCGGTCCCAGACCACAATATCGCTCGCCTTGATTCCGGCCTCCTGCAAGCGCTCGCAAATGGCTTCGACGAGTTGAAGGTTGCTGGAGAGTCCACGTCCTCCAAGTGCATTTACTTTCAATCCCACTCTCTCACCCGGTCGGACCAGCTTCTTCCACGTCTCGATCGGATTATCCCGGTCGAAGAGACCCTGCATGGCACGATCCAGGAGGCTCAACATCCGGCGCGAATCCACCGTGGTGCCCGCGCCGCGCAGCATGGCATCGTGCGCGATCACAACCCTGGATTTCGCGAGCGCGCCTTCTTGTTCTGCGGCCGAGAGCAGTCCAAGCCTGCTGCTTGCGCGCACTACCGCAGCGCCAGCAAGGCAGGTCTTCAGAAAATCTCGCCGACTCGTGCTGTGTATTGCGCGCATGAGGGTTCTCTGGCGAATCGTCGACCAAGATCCGAACATCCTCAATCGATCTATACTCTGATGCTTCTCACTTCAGTCACGAACGGCACTTCTGCGATCATCGCCGGGCAAGCCGCAATTCGATGCCGTTACCTAGTTGCAAGAGTGCGTGCTGTATTTCCGCCGATTCCTCATAGGCAACTATTCGCACCAGGTATGTCCCCTTGCGGAAGACTAGGCTCTGGATCGATAAGCGTGCCTCGTCACCCAGTTGGATTGGTTTTGCATCGGCAGCAGGCTCCGATCTGAAAATCGCGTCAGCACCCTCTGCGCTCTTCATGGTGTAGATGTCTACTACTGCGTCGACTTTGTTCTGGAACTTGCAATCGGTCGTAGATACTCTCCGCACGCCAGCCTTCAAATATCGTTCCGCATCGCCGTCGATGTACTTCCACAGATCTGCAGCCTCGAAGGTCCGTATACTTTCAGTCGTTGCCCAGCCAGCAACCTCATTGGACGCAGGGAAAAACGATCGCTCCGCCGGTTCATGTTTGCAACTGATGTAAAGGAGAAGCGCGACACCGAGCATCACCCGCAACACTCCATGAGGTTTAACTCTTCCAAAGCAGGCCTGGGTAGGGCTAAGGCTAGAGCTTTTTTGGTCGCTGTGACCTCTCGGATTGGACCCGCAGGACAAGCGCAACCTCGTCGGCCTTAGAAGCATCGCGCGCTCCTTGCATTTCCAATCAGCGGATTGATGAAGCGTGCAATGAACTGCTGGCGCCTTCTCGTCGCCAGAAGCTCTTTTGAGAATCTTCTGTCAAGTGGCGTCCGCTTTCTGTGAGCAAGATCACGTCTCTTCGTCGGCAAAGGCCGAGCCTATATGTGCGCCCATCAGTATTCCGTTCTACGAGTGGCAATCAGGTGACGAACATCACAGACACGGAGGCGAACGGCATAGCCGTGTCAACTATTGAGGAAGTAAGAGCAGCCTAGACGAAGGTGCAAAAGGTTCTGGACGCGCTGAAGAAGGCTGATGCGCAAGACGCGAACGATCTCAGCGCCAGGTTGTCAGCGCCGAGTTGAAGTGAGCGACTGAAGAGTACACCCGAGCGGGTCGTGAATTAAGTTTAAACTTGTCAATCAGTAGAATCGCTAGGTTCAAGAAGAGACCCTGCAGCAGCCGCACCCCTGATTTTCGGAGCGGCAGGTGAGGCTGGATGTCCATTTGGCAAGCCAGTCCTCGGACGTCTTCAGGATGCGTCACACCAAACGATGCGATTATGCTCAAATTGCCGGTCGCGAGGAGGATCAGTCAAATTGAGGCTATTGCACTCACTCACTGTGTCTCTTCCGGGACTGTTCTTTCAGCATTCGTTTGACATCCCCCGCCCTTGGGTATCCAATGGGCACCGCATCCAAGTAGTTTCTTCTGGAAATCTCAAAACAACCGAAGGGAGACAACCATGAAAAGAAGTTTGATATGGTGTTCACTCGGGGTGGTTTTGTTGGCGAGTGCTGTCTGGTCGCAAGCCGGAGGCACCGAGAAGGCTGTGGCGGACCTGGAACAAGAATGGCTCAAGTCGCAACAAACGAACAATCCTGACCTGATCGCGCCCCACCTGGCCGCTAAATTTGTGGATACTCAAAGTGATGGTAAGGTTCTCGACAAAACCGCAGCTGTTGCAACGGCAATGAAGACGAAATACACCAGTGCTGAGTACGAGGATATGAAGGTGACCGTTTTTGGGAGTACCGCCATCGCAACGGGAGGCTTCAAAGGCAAGGGGACCGACCCCGAGGGTAAGCCTTTTGATGTTCACGAGCGCTGGACCGACACGTGGGTGAAAATGCCAAACGGAGGGTGGCAATGTGTCGCGACTCAAGGTACTCCAGTGAAAATGTAAGCAACTATCTCAACGCTGAAATAAGATTCGCCGCCCGATGTCTGGGCGGCTTTTTTTGGCATGACGCCGAAGGTGGGTCAGCCTGACTGTCGTTAACAGGCGTGGGTGTTGAAAAATTCCTCACCAGTGGCCTGGGCATTGAGACGCACGACAGTGCGCAATACCGCTATGTCCGTGGACAACTGCAACGCTCGAAAAAACCACAACAGATTCGTGGTCTGAATCAGAATCACAACCATGAGATGAAAGAGATCTTCAAGGGAGCCGCTACACTACTTGCGATTAGGGGTGGCTTGCGCTTGTTCACGGGTGCAACGAACCTGTAGCCCCGTCCTGGAACCGTAACGATTTAACGGTGTTCGGCTCGTCTAAAACGTGTACTTTAATGCGAACTCGATCTGGCGATTGTCGGTCGATGTGTTTGTGATTGCCGCACCTCCCGGCACGTCGACGTATACGAGGGAGCCTCCGCCGGGCAAGCCGAAGTTTGGGTGGTTCAGAAGATTGAAGAATTCCGAGCGAAACTCGACTTGCTGCGATTCCGTAACTCTGAAACTCTTTTGCAGGACGAGGTCGAAGTCGACCAGATGTGGGCCACGCAGATTCCCGATCCTGCCATTCCCAAAGCTATGTGCGGATTGTTGCGTTTGGGCCAGTGGCGGCGCGACGAATGCCGCCTGGTTAACCCAGCAATCCAGAGTCTGATGCCCCGGGTTGGAACAGCCATAGTCGTTGGCCTGCGACGCCGTATTGAAGGAGAAATTGTATGGGTTGGCAATCTGGTTTGGGCGATAACTGAAGCTGCCGGTGTTGCTAAGGTCCGTGGACATGACCGCGGTGGCGGCCTCGCCGGTTTGCGCGGAAGTGATGCCGGCAAGCTGCCATCCACCGAAGAACGCATCGACGATTCCGTGAGCGTCACCCATGAAGTGACGCCCATGTCCGACAGGGATTTCGTAGAGGTAGCTCACCGACAGCCGCTGCCGTAAATCCGGGGACACCGCTCCGTGTTCCAGATTGGGGAAATAGGCGTTCTGCACGTAACCGCCTACATTGCCATCCGCGTTCCCGAGGTTCTTGGCAAATGTATACGCCACCAGCATATTGAAACCGCTCGAGAAGCGCTTGTTCAGGGATGCCTGGAACGCGTTGTAGAAGGACTGAAACTGCGGGTAGTCGAGCGGCAAGACCTGGGTCATGTTTGGTTGCTGTGAGAAGTACCGCCGCCCGAAATTCGGAATGCAATTGGTGGGGTCGGGGCCGCAAAAGTTTGTGTCGAGAATTTGCGGCGCTTGGTTGAGATCACTCGCCTCGTGATTCCATAGGTCGTGGGAGCGGGTGCCGACATAGCCAATCTGGGCTACCCAGTTTGGCGTGAACTGATGCTGCACGCTTAAGTTCCACTCCAGAATGCGGGGAATCTTACGTATCGGTCCGGTTGTCTTGACTGGACCGCTGATATTGGTGGCGCTGCCCTGAGGTACTGCGATCGGGAAACCGCTGGAGACCAGTTGTGCTGCGGAGGGGATGGCGCTGGCATTGAAATTCGCGGCGTAAAAGCTGAGCTGTGGAGGATTGAGACCGAGATCGTCAAAAATATTCGCCTCTGCGGAATAGAACATTCCAAAGGCGCTCCGGACCACCGTGTTTTTCGCCACCGACCACGCGAACCCAAGCCGAGGTCCCCAATCCTTCTTGTCAAAGCGCACGCCGGCATGCGATACCGCGCCCGGCCCATAGGAGGTTACGACTATGGCGCGATTGAGATCGAAGTTGCCGACTTGTCCGTTCGCGGGAGACGTCAGTTCGTAGCGCAGACCAAAGTTGATCGTCAGGTTGTGGCTGAGGTGAAAGTCATCCTGGAAGAACTCGGCAAGATCCCAGTAACGGGTAGGATAGAGCCCCGCCAGGAAGTCCTGCTCATTGGAGATCGGGACCCCCAAAAGGAGGTCTGCCAGAGCATTGCCGCCGTTGGCGGTTGTCAGATCATTTGTATATCCACCGCCGAAAACGAACCATCCCCTGGGACTTGAGAGTTGGAAAAAATTCCGCTGCTGGCGCCGAAAATCGACGCCAAATTTCAGGGCATGCCTGCCCCTGATCCAGGTCAGCGTATCCGCGACCTGGAAAATGTTCTCGAATACATGCTCCGGGAGCCACTGCGAGTCACCCAATGAGGTGAATCCAGCTACATCGATGTTGGTCAGGCCGCTGGAGTTGGGGTAGCCGGGGCGGTTGACGTTGGGGATTCCGAGCTTTGTACCGAGATCTTTACCGAAATTAAAGGGCAATGCATTCACGGCGTAGCGGAAGTAGCCGCCGTGCAGATCGTTCAGGAAGTGCTCGGAGAAAGTATGGGTATACCCGACACCCAGGTGCTGAGCCCGAGAGTTGCTGACGCTCGGGCAACAATCGGACCCTCCCCACAGAGGCCCGAGTGGCCCCGGTTGCTGGCTGCGCACGTCGCCGAAACTGTAAGAGGCAAAGATCTGATCCTGCTCGCGGAAGCGATGATCCAATCGGATGTCGAAAGAATCCTGATCGTTCACCTGGTTTTGATTGGCGAGATAGTTGTTTGTGAGTGCAGTGGGATCGGTGGGCTGAGGGTAGAAGTTGGCAATATTCTGCCCCACCGTGTTCATCGCGGTCGGCGGAATCACATTGACCTGTCCCAGGTAACTGATCGGAGTTCGAAGCGAAACCACGCTGCCGTCTGCGCATTGATAGCTACTGTTGGTACTGTATGGATCGAAGATCGCTCCCGTGTCAAAGGTGTCGGTGGGGCTGGGAGTCGGGCAGGGTGAGAACGTTTGTCCCGTCAAACGGTCGGTAAAGTCCCCGCCTCGCTCCGCAGCGGTCGGCACAGTAGACAAGAATGGATTGCTCGCCCGCAAACGGGATCCCTGATAATCGCCGAACAGGAATGTCTTGTTCTTCTTGATGGGCCCGCCCAGGAATGCCCCGAACTGGTTTCGCTTAAACGGCTGCTGGCCCTGATTGAAATAGTTGACCGCATCCAGTTTGTCGTTGCGAATAAACTCGTAGAGTCCGCCGTGAATTCGGTTGGCCCCCGACTTCAGCACCACGTTCACCGCAGCGCCGCCGCGTCCGAACTCGGCACTCATGGAGTTCTCTTCGGTCTTGAACTCCTGAATGGCATCGGGCGGCGGCAGCACGACCACTCCACCCAAACCGAACTCATTGTTGTCGACCCCATTCAGCAGGAAGTTGTTGTTGGAGACGCGGAGACCGTTCACCGAGATCGCTTCATTGGCCCGCTCGTTCTCAAAGACTCCGCCGCTGACGTTGGTTCCGGTTTGCCCGCCATTGGCTCCGGGGCCGAGGTAAGCAAGCTGGATGAAGTTTCTGCCGTTGAGCGGCAGTTCAGAAATTCGCCGTTCGGTCTCGATCGTGCCTAGCGAAGAAGATTCCGTTTGCAGCAGTGGCGCCGCGCCCGTAACCTCGACTCTCTCCGATGCCGCCCCGAGCTTGAGCAGCCAGATCGACGCGCACGCTCTGATTAACAGCCACATCGACGATAGCCTGAACCGTCGTTTCAAAGCCTTGCTTGGTGGCCGAGACCGAGTACGTGCCGATCTTCAAGAGCGTGGCGTTGTAGTTGCCCTCGGCATCAGTCGTGAGATGTACGGGCTGACCAGTCTCGCGGTTGGTGATCGTGATCTGAGCATTCGAAATCCGCGCGCCTGAGGGATCAGTGACCGTTCCGACAATGGCGCCGCGGTCGACCTGGGCAGCGGCGG
Organism: uncultured Acidobacteriaceae bacterium; assembly: GCA_963819035.1. Classification (GTDB taxonomy): domain Bacteria; phylum Acidobacteriota; class Terriglobia; order Terriglobales; family Acidobacteriaceae; genus Sulfotelmatobacter. The sequence goes on from CAWFUU010000014.1 coordinate 315,871, forward strand.
GCACGGCAGCAATCAGAAGAAAACCGAAGAAGGTTGGGAACAGAACCCGGGCATAGATACGGCGAAGCATAAACCCCCCAAGCGCATCCTCAGGCGCGCCAGAACTGAAGGCACATTGCGATGGGACAATTGGTTACACCTCGCGGTACCCTACGTCAAGCAATAAACTGCGTGACTTCGGGTCAGCGTATTTTTCTTCCACTAGGTGCAAGTTTTCCGCTACCTTGGACGGCTCACTAGATGCCAACCGAAACTGGAGGTTCGCTCATGCGCACCGGTCTGATCAGTTGCATTCTCATCTGCTTGTCAAGCGTCAGTGTTCAGGCGCAGCAAACGCGTCTGGAGAATCTGCAGAACAAGACGATTCTCGTGTTCACTCCGCATCCCGACGATGATGTGTTCGGCGCGGGTGGCACGATTGCTCTGTTGAATCGCAATCACAACAAGGTTTACATCGTGGTGTACACGAACGATGACAAGGGCTCCTACGATCCCGAGATGAGCTCGCAACGTCTGGCGCGAATCCGCCGGGCCGAACAAGAGATCTCTGAAGGACAGCTTGGCACGCCGAAAGAAAACATTCTGTGGATGGGATATGACGACGGGATGTTGGAATACGCGCCACAGCCGAAACTGACCGAGGAAGCGACCGCCATCATTCGCCGGATTCGGCCAGATGTATTATTGAGCGTCGATCCGGGCGAATGGTATGAGCGCTGGCACAAGACCGACCATCGCATGGCGGCTTTCAACACCATCGATGCAGTGCGCGCCGCCGAATTCTGGCTGTATTTCCCCAACCAAAAACTGCAACAGGGACTCGAACCGTACCAGGTCCCTGAGATGTACTTTTTCTATCCTTCGCCCCAAGAGGCAAATTACTTCGTCAACATCGACAGCGTCGCCGAATTGAAGTTTGATGCTGCTTGCAAGCAAGTCAGCCAGTTCGAACCGGCGGTCCACAAATACCGGCCCGATTGGGACTCGAAGGACATGGACAAGGCTAAAGACGAAATGCGTCGAGAACAGCCGCGCAAGGACGGGCATTACGTGGAAGCATTTCGCTACGCAACCGGATTCAACCAGTACTAAGGGCGAAGGAGGTCACATGTCTGCATTGGCACTGCTTGGGGGCACGAAGGCGAAAGGTAAGCCGTTTCCCGTCTGGCCGTACTACGACCAGAATGAAGAACGGGCACTAAAGGAGGTTCTGGAGAGCCGTGTCTGGTGGCGCACGCCCGGGACCAAGACGCTCGAATTCGAGGGCGCCTTTGCCAAGTTCCACGGAGCTCGCCACGGGATCGCAGTAACCAACGGAACCGCGGCTTTGGAAGTTACCATGGCAGGCCTTGGCATTACAGCCGGCGACGAGGTGATCGTGCCGGACTTCACCTTCGTCGCCACCGCCAGTGCGGTTTTGTTTGCCAACGCCCTTCCGGTACTTGTGGATGTCGATCCCGAGACCTATTGCATCCATCCCGACTTGGTGGAAGCTGCAATCACTCCAAGAACCAAGGCAATCATCGCGGTGCACATGGGCGGGCATCCGGCGGATCTCGATCGGTTGAAAGAAATCGCCACTAGCAAGGGACTAGCGCTGATCGAAGATTCGGCGCATGCGCACGCCAGCGAATGGCGCGGGCAGCGCTATTGGGACTTTCGGCATTGCCGGCACTTTCAGTTTTCAATCGAGCAAGCTGATGACCGCCGGTGAAGGCGGGATCATCATTTCCAATGACGACAAATTCGAGGTGCAGGCGCGCTCCGTGCACGACTGTGGCCGCATGCCTGGCGAATGGTTCTACAGCCACTTCATTTATGGATCAAACTACCGGCTCAGCGAATGGCAGGGCGCAATTCTGAACGTGCAGCTAGGCCGTCTCGACGAGCAAACCAGGCGACGTCATCAAAACTCCCGGGTTCTGGACAAGTTGCTGGCTGAGATCCCAGGTATCACACCACAAAAGCTGGACGAACGGTGTACACGCAACGGGCAGTACGCCTATATCTTCCAAGTGAACAAGAAGAAGTTCGCGAAGATCTCCACCGAACGCTTTATCGCAGCGATGAACGCGGAAGGCATTCCCAACCAGGCCAGCTACCCACCGCTTCACGAGTTGCATCATGTTCCGCAACGGGGAGTATCGAAAGCGTCTCAGCGGAAAGCAGGCGAAACAGAAGCATTCCTTCCTGAAGAAAAAATTCCCGGCAACACAAAAAGCCGCATGGGAAACCGTCTGGATTCCGCAGCCGGCATTGCTAGGAGACGAGGAAGACATGCACGAAATCGCGGCGGGGCTAGCCAAGATTCAGAAAAATGCGAAGGAACTTGCCTGAGGGCTCCAGCCAATTTCCATGCTCGAGCGATTCTCATACCGGGGCTGGAACAATGCGTACAAGTTGTCGAATGGGGTCGTCGACTTGGTCGTGACCGCCGATGTCGGTCCTCGGGTGCTCTTCTACGGCTTTCGCGACGGGGAAAATCTGTTGCATGAAGTCAAAGATGATGCGGGGAAGATTGGCGGTTCCGAGTTCCGCCTGTATGGTGGCCACCGCTTGTGGGTTTCCCCGGAAGTTGAGAGAACTTATTATCCCGACAACACTCCGGTCGCGGTTTCTCAGCAGGGTAACGCCACAAGTTTTACGGCGCAGCGAGAGGAATTGCCTCCGGGCACCAACCTGCAGAAAGAGCTTGAAATCGAACTGGCGGCGACGGGCTCACAGGTTCGGATTACCCATCGCATAAGAAATGACGACACGCGCCCGACCACGCTTGCTCCGTGGTCCCCCACGATGATGCGGGCCGGAGGCCGCGCGATCCTTCCCCTCTCTCCCAGGATTGCGATGGATAAGGATCATTACCTGCCGGTGGGAGTTTTCGGCATCTGGTCGTTTACAGATCTTGCCGACCCACGATGGGTGCTCGGCACCGCCTATATCCAATTGCGGCAACTGGCGAATCCACAGGGCCGCTTCCAAGAGCAGATGGCGGGCATTTACAACGCTGCCGGCTGGGGAGCTTATTTCAGCCAGGGAGATCTCTTTGTGAAGCGCGCGACGGTTGTCCGCGATGGTCGTTATCCCGATTTCGGCTGCAATTTCGAGGTGTTCACCAACCCCAACTTCCTCGAACTGGAAACACTTGGACCCCTAGTCGAATTGCAGCCGGGGCAAGTGGTGGAACACGTGGAGCGCTGGTGGCTGTTTGCCGATGTGCCTAGCGGAGAAAACGATACCTGGATCGATTCGTCGGTTGTTCCGAGGGTTCGGCAAACAGCCGCGTCGCGGGATTGAATCAGGATTGCGAAAGGCGGGAGAAAAAACATGAATGGGTGCATGGCGCAGTCTTCGAGTCATCGTTTTGTTTTAACTTCGCTTGTTTTTCTATTCCTGATTCCGCTGACTTTGCAGGCCCAAACCTCACGCCCGGTTCCTGACCACGTTCCTCCCAAGCGGTCGTCGCAAATTCACGACGGGTTCGGCATCAACTCCGATATGCCGCGCGGTCCGTATCTTCCCTGGAACCGCTGGTGGTGGACGCGTATGTTCGATGCCGGCTTCAAATGGGCCCGCATCGGTCAATACGAAAACAGCTCAGACCGCACTAGCTGGGACTGGATCGAGCAGAAGCGTGGAGTATTCATTAGTTCGCCGGAGCTAGAGGACTATGTAGATTCGCTGATGGACAACGGAATCGATATCCAAGTGCAATTGATCTATGGCAACGTCATGTATACATCCCCGAGCGGCAAGCGTCCGGATGTCAGCACGCCGGAACCCGGCTCATTTCATAATGATGACCGGAGCTTGTATTCGGTCTTCTGGCCGCCAGACTACGCCCGAGCAGATCACGGCCTTCAATCGATACGCTGCATGGATGGTGAATCATTTTCACGATCGCGTTCACTATTGGGCTTTGTGGAATGAACAGGACATCGGTTATTGGAACCCGTGGGGCAATCGCGGAACAGTTTGGAAGACTGTTGGCTCCTTTTATTGAAACCGTGCACCGAGCCGATCCGCAAGCGAAAGTGATTTACGGCGGTCAGGCGGATCCCTCCCGTGAGTTCACGCAGCGCGCTTTTGATACCTGCCAGTGTGCCTCCGGAATCGATGTATATGCCTATCACACGTACCCCGGGTATGGTCAGAACCTGAATCCGGAAACCATGGATTACGGTGCTTACCAGGCCGAATCCCCAAGGGCGTTGCGAGATTTGGTTAGCCATTATCCCGGGATCAAGTCGGGTATCCCTTTCTTCGATGACGAATTCAATTCGATCCCTTCGTGGGTAGGATCGGATGAATCGGTGCAGGCAAAGTATGTTCCGCGGGGTTTCATCTACAACCTGGCAGCCGGAGTGAAGACATTCGTGTGGCTGCTGGCCGCGGGGACAGATGGAAATGAGTACGACGACTTCGGAATCATCCACGGGCTCACCAATCACAATACCGACTTCACGCCGCGGCCGGTCTTTTATGCGCTGCAGAACACGAACGCGCTATTTTCGGATACGAAGTTCGATCCATCGATCGAAGTCAGCGGTCCGGACTTGCCGGCCTTACGGCGCCAGGCTGGATTCCCTTTCCTGGCGTACGGATTCCGAGGGGATGGCGGAAAGGCTATCGTCGCGTATTGGGTAGCTGCTCACAGTCTTCCAGGCAACGTATTTCCACCCCTCTACGCCACACTATCATTGAAAAACACAGGGATTACACATCCGGTTCTGGTCGATGTTGTGTCGGGCGAGATCAAACGGGTTTCGTGGAAACCGGGTACAACCGATACGCTGGAAGCGCTGCCGATCAAGGACAGCATTATGGCAGTCACCGATGAGAGCTACTTCGACTGGCCGGTTCTTCCCGAAGCCCCAAGCTCGCTCAATCTTTCCGTTACGGGCAATACTGCGAAACTTGACTGGCAGGTGCATGGCGGCAGTCCAACCGCAATCGTGGTGGAGCGCAGGATCGATGAGGCGGGCAGCGGGAAGAAAGTTTGGAATCGACTTGCCAAACTGTCAGCCACAACGACAGAGTACAGCGACTCCAGTTTGAAAAGGGGTGAGCGGTTTGCATACCGGGTGCGCGCAATCAATGGTGACGGCGAGTCCGCATACTCCAACATCGTGCGGGGAGCACTTCCCATCAAGCCTTGACGTGGAATGACCGAATGACCGCTAGTTGCCGCCTTGGAGCATGGAGTGTATCTTCCGAGCCAGCGCTTCCAAGCTGAAGGGTTTCTGGAAGAAGGCGTTATTCGGACCGAGAAGTTCGGGACTTAAGTTTCGATCGGTGTAGCCGGACATGAAAATCGTCCGTAGTCCCGGCCGCGCTTCGAGGATAGCTTTGGCGATACTTGGCCCACTTTTTCCGGGCATGACGACGTCAGTGATGAGGAGATCGATTGCTCCCTTGTGTGACTTACAGATTTCAATGGCGGTCTCTCCATCTCCGGCTTCCACTACTTCATATCCCTTTGAACGAAGATATTCGGAAGCCGCACCCCTGAGAGCAAGTTCATCTTCTATCAAGAGAATGGTCCCTGACCCCACAGGGACAGGCTCGGACAACGGTGACGCCTGCTAGCACCTTCGGCTTTGCGTCGATGCGCGGCAGGTAAACCTTAAACGTACTTCCCACACCCACTTCACTGCGGACCAAGATATAGCCTCCGCTTTGCTTTACAATTCCGTACACCGTAGCCAAACCCAAGCCAGTGCCCTTTCCGAGTTTCTTGGTTGTGAAGAAGGGGTCAAAGACGTGCGCCTGCACCTCTGTACTCATGCCGAGACCGGTGTCCGTCACCGCCAGCATCACGTAACTTCCCGGAGCGATTTCGACGCGGTCGCTGTTTGCAAGGCTTTCGTCGATCCTTATGTTTCTTGTCTCCACGGTAAGCTTGCCACCTTGTGGCATGGCGTCCCGTGCGTTTACAGCAAGATTCATGATGACCTGCTCGAGCTGACCGCGGTCGGCATTCACCTGGCCTAGCGCGGGATCCAGGGACAGAACCGTCTTAACATCCTCGCCAAGCAGGCGAGGTAACATCTTCCACAACTCGCTGACTATGGCATTCAAGTCCAGGATGGAGGGATTCAGCATTTGTTGACGACTGAACGCCAGCAATTGGCTGGTCAGCGACGCACCACGGCCGGCGGCGTCTTGGATCTGCCGGGCATAGCGCTCAACTGTGGTTGGATCATTTCGTGATGTTTCAAGCAGCTGTGCACTGGCGCTGGTGATCATCAAGATATTGTTGAAATCATGAGCCACTCCTCCCGCAAGCCGGCCGATGGCTTCCATTTTCTGTGCCTGCTGATACTGCTGTTCGAGCAGTCGCTGCTCGGTCACATCGCGCATGATGGCCAAAACGCAAAGCTGACCCTGCACCTGAATCGGGTCCGCCGAGAGCAGCAGCTGTCGTTCTCCACCGGACTTGGTTCGAATCCTGACTTCGGATTCGCTTATGCGTTCGCCCCGCTGGAGCTTATCTCTGAGGACAGCCCGGGATTGCTCATTCACCCATAGGTTCAGTTTCAATGCGTTCTTCCCAATCAGCTCAGACCGCTCATATCCGATCGTGGTAACGAAGGCGTTGTTGACTTCGAGGAAGGTACCATCGTTGAGAGTCGAGATAGTTATCCCTTCCGGGTTGGCATGAAACGCAATGCGGAATTTTGATTCTGCTTCCAGTCGATCCTGATCGGCAATATGGGCGCTGATAGAGCTCCGGACTTCGCGGAACTCGCTGAGGGCGAGGCGTACCGCAAAGCACAAGATCGAGATGCCAAGAAGCGAGAAACTCAGGCGGCGCCAGCCCGGACCGAGTTCCGCAGCCTGCAGCAACACAATGAGAGGTGCAAGCGCGAAAATCGCGTTGTTTGCAAGCATGCTTGCAATACTCTTTTCATGTCGTGAGGTGGGATAAAAATCCGCCACCGGCTCCCAGGTCGTCGCCCAGAAAGCTCCTACCAGGTACGGGATGGTCGACAACAGGTCAAGCCATGTGCCAGTAGGTATCTCTTTGACGAGGAGCGTCAAATCCGTGATGGTCGCTCCCAGCGTAAGTACTCCGAAATAAAACGCAAAACCCAGATACAGTGAACGGATCGGCTTTGTCTGTGCCCGCCTAGCTTGGACGAAGGCCAAACCGAGGACCGCCAGATCTTCTCCAATCTCCATTTCGGTTGCCCGCACCAAGGCGGCCTGATGGTTCTGATGCAGCACGGGAAGGTAGTACCACCCGAGATAGATCAGCGCAAAAATCATCAGGAGCTGCACAAAATCAAGGAACGAAGTGAGATCAAAGCTTTCTGACTCCTCTTTCTGATCCAGAAGCAGTGCCAGGGCGAGAAAGAAAGAGCGACTTTCTACCAGGAAGGGGAAGATCGAGTCAGTTGGCGGCTCCATGTGCCGGAAGGTCTCGTAGTAAACCCAGCCCATGTTGGCGATTGCCCAGATCAGGAAGCTGCCTCCTATCAGAAGCCAGAATGGGCGAGTAAAGCCGGAGCCACGGCGACTAGCACTAAGGCAGAGGACGGCAGCCAAGCAGGCGGTAAAGATCTGGAGAGCGTTGGCTAAGAAGGAACCGAGAGGGCTTACCCCAAGGAACACTTCCTGCATCACATGGAGCGCGACGACGGCCACCGACACAATCAGAAGCTTTCGGGGCATCGTCATGCTACTCCTTCGAAGCAAAACTGAACGGACTAGGCCATCCTGAAAACAGCACTGCGGGCCTAACCCTACTTCCTACGAAACCAGCAAGGATTTTACACTCAGCCGAGCGCTGGGCCGTCATTGATCCGGTTGATATGTCGGCGGCAGACATACGACATCAGCCGGTTGGCCACTGGCTGTGACTCCTCACAGCCAGACCCGCCCTGGTCTGTGAATTCCGCAACGATCGCCAACCGCGGCACCCTGCCTCTTCCTGCACTGAATCGATAGTGGTTGGCAGGAGCGAGGTGAAGGCGTATCCATTGGACTGGTCGTTGACGTCAACCCTATCGAGCGTGATGTTGCTCTGGTCGCTGCGCACTCCGTTTACAGCTCCGCTGCGAGTGTCCAACAAAAAACGGTCACTGGTTGTGAAGTACTGCACCATCTTGATCCGGGTATCGGCTTCATCTCGTTACTTGCGTTATCTTTCGCGCCTATTTCCGAACAGTCCAGAATTGCCCTCAATCGACATCAAAGAATGAAGATGGTTATGAATACTTGGGCAAGGATCACGGGCTCCGGGCGAGCGCAGTTTTCCGCCCTCCAGCTGTTTTTCCTCTGCATTGTTTCACCACTGCTGTTTGCGCAAACGTCCACGTCTGATATTCAGGAGGCCGCCGCTGCCGGGAACGCCCAGGCGCAATTCGCCCTCGCGAATGACTATTTTCGTGCACGCTACATGACACTGAACTACGCAGAGATGTTGGCTTGGTACCGGAAATCTGCTGCCCAAGGTTTTGCGCCGGCGCAGAATCAGCTCGGCAGCATGTACGAAAATACTGTCGGCGTGCCACAGAATTACAAGCGCGCCGCAACCTACTACCGTCTGGCCGCGAACCAGGGCTTTGCGCCGGCGCAGTACAATCTGTCGGCATTATTCGAGGCGGGCCGCGGCGTCCATCGTGACTATGAGCAGGCCCTTACTTGGTACCGCAAAGCGGCCGACCAGAGTCTCTCCGCTGCCGAAAGGAAAGTCGGGTACTTCTACCAGTGCGGACTTGGAGTCAAGCGTGATTAGTCAAAAGAGATCATAATCTTCTTGAACCGCGTCGGATTTTCACTCCAGGACTGCAATGCGTGAATCGCTTCCTCAAGAGGAATCAGGCTCACGACCTCATCCACAGGAAACCTCAGCGCCTCGAGCAGCTTGATCACGGCGTGAAAATCCTCCGGTTGCGCATTCCTCGATCCGAGAACATCCAATTCTTTTTGCACGAATAGTCTGGTCTCATAGCTAACCGGTTCCTTCGCATACCCGATGTACACGACCCTGCCCGTATACGCGACTTCTTCCACAGCAGTTCGGAAGGTCGCCGGCGTACCCACCGCTTCGATCAAAACGTCCGGACCGTGTCCGTCGGTCGTGTCCAGCAAGCGATCATGCAATGGCTCCCGCAGGCTGTTAATGCTGTGAGCGCCGCCTGCCAATCTCGCGAGTTCCAGTTTCTCGTCATCCACATCAATGCAGATCGTGCGGGCCCCTCGAGAATTCGAAGCCGCTACCGCGCCGAGGCCCACTCCGCCGCAGCCCATAATCGCCACCGTGTCGTTGGCGGTGACCCGTCCGCGTGCCACTGCATGAAATCCCACGGTCAGTGGTTCAACCAGGCACAACGCTTTCGGTGTGAGTCTTGCCGGATACAACTTCTCCGGCGGCATCGCGATGAATTCGGTGAGTGCACCGTCCCGTTGCACGCCGAGAGTTTGGTTAAACTGGCAGGCATTCGGACGCCCCCGCAAACACGCCGCGCACTGACCACAGCTGGTGTAAGGCGACAAAGCCGTTGTGTCGCTTTGAATCGGGCCGGCACGCACCGGTTACCGTGATCACAGACAAGCGCGTATGTATTGGCGGGGGATGGACGTTGAGGGAAAAGGCCAACTTCTCAGGTGTGAAGATGTCTCCCCTTGTGTTCGCCTGCATTGTGCTCGTCTGCTCCGATCTCTTGCTGGGCCAAGCGAGCGTTCGTCCGCTGGCGAACCTAACAGTGACGATTACTCATTCCGGAGGTCAAGCCCAGGAGTTCGCCCCCGGTTAGCTATCAGGTCAAGGAGGCGTTCTGTGACTTCCTACATTATTCTGAGTCGCTTCTCCCCCGAAGCATTTGAGGGTCCCAAGAGGTTTAGGACTTGGCTTCCGCGGTGACATCTCGCCGATAATTAAGGCCCTCCGCACCTTTTAGTAACGACTCAGAACACACCAGTGGGAGGTTGGAGTCTCAATGAAACGCCGTGAATTTCTCAAACAGAGTGTCGTTTCCACGCTTGCGGTGGGTGCGGGCTCTCAATTGTCCGCACAAACGACCTTTGGCAACGATAGACCGGTCACTTCGACTTCGACTGGGAGCGTCACAGGTGGCTTCTGGCCCGACGGAGTTCGCCTGGTTGTTTCGATTTCGATGCAATTTGAAGCCGGCGCTCAAGCGGACCGCGGAGCCGAAAGTCCATACCCCAAAATCGATCCTCAATACGAGGATCTTCCGGCAGCAAAGTGGTACGAGTACGGTTTCAAGGAAGGTATTCCGCGTTTGCTCGACTTGTTCGACCGCCGCCGTGAGAAGGTCACCTCACATATGGTCGGCGCTGCGGTGGACCGCAATCCGGAACTGGCCAGGGAGATCGTGCAACGCGGCCATGAAGCTTCCGGGCATGGTCAAACTTGGACTCCGCAGTACTCCATGCCCCCCGAAGAGGAGTGTGCCTCGTATGAACAGAGCATCCAGAGCATTCTGCGCGCTACAGGAACGCGTCCGATCGGTTTCAATGCATTCTGGATGCGCGGAACTCCACACACCCTGGAAATTCTCCAAGATCTGGGGTTCATTCATCACATTGACGATCTAAGCCGAGATGAGCCCTTCTTGGTTGCGGTTAAAGGAAAGCCGTTCGTCGTGGTTCCCTACACTCTCGGTATGAATGACATTGTGGACTACGAGGCGCGGAATTTCAGCACCGAAGCATACGCGAGTGAGCTAGAGAACGAGTTCGACCTGCTCTACGCAGAAGCAGAAAACCGGCGCCGCATGATGTCGGTCAGCGCTCACGACCGGATTGCTGGTAGGCCGGCCCGAGCGAAAGTTCTGGAGGACTTCATTACCTATGCACAAAAGCATCCGGGGGTTGCCTTTCTACGGAAAGACGAAATCGCTCGATTCGCGCTGAGCAGTCCACTGACTCTGCGAGAAGGGACTCCCGCGTGAAATTGTCTAGAGCGGCAAAGGTCATGTTGAATCGCTGCATCCTTCTTCCATTTCTGGTGTTTCTCGTGAGCCTAGGAATTGCCCAGGAGGTGGAAGGAAATGGAAAGAGTTCCGGTGCGATCTTTTCGCCGGCGGACTACCTTCAGCTCATAATTCCGGTTACAAGACGCGTGACGGTCAGCACCTACGGACTTTATGCGGGAAATGCACACGCCAGCCTCGCCTTGCTCGAAGTGCCCATAACCGTACAAAAGCATTTTGTGGTCACGCCTAGCTATATGTTCGTGAACGTGCCGCCGGGGGGCTTCTCGCTTCTGACCAACCGAACTGCATATCAGAGCTACCACGAGAATCAGTTCCGTTTCGCCGGCACGGTGCAGACTTCGTGGCATGGATTCACTCTCTCCGACCGCAACATGTATGTGCGCCGCTTCACCCCCACGTCGGAGATCAATCGCTACCGCAACAGGATTTATGTAGGACATCCGCTTTCATTCGGTTCCTACAAGGTGAATCCCTTCGTCTTCGAAGAGGAGTATCACGATTTTGCGCCCGGAAAATGGCTGCGGCGTAACTGGGCCGTAGCCGCCGTAGACATGCCCATCAATCGGCACCTGACGTTTCAGCCCTCCTACATTCGCCAGGATGATCAGTTTTTCCGCAGCGTGAACTTCCTAGGTTTGGCGCTGATCATCCGGACGAATCCACTGTTTGGACGCGAGCCTCGCCACAAGCACGGGCCAGAAAATGCAGCTGTCGAGCCAGAGACGCCCAGGATTCCGACGCCGATGACACATCAGACAGAGCGAGAAGAGTGACGATCTACGGCGTGTCGAGAAACGGCGCCTTGATGCATTAGCGAGTGTGTTATGGAGCTACCCGAATCAAGCTTGGGTGAAGTAGGCCTTCAGAAGACCAATGCGAGGTGCAACGATGAAATGGGCACGAAGTTTCGCGTTCTTGATTTTACTTCCCACTCTGGCGGCGCCTCAGCCGCAAGAAGCTGGACACCGGAGCTCCCATAAGATCCCATAAGAATGGAGGCGACCGTTACTGTGACATAAGTCATCGTCTCGCATCCGTTGCGACTTTATCGTTGCCTTGTGCATAGACAAGGCGGCGAAGCAATGAACACGATCAATGAGAGCACGAGCGTATCGGAAGTGGTAAAGGCCTGTCCGAACGCGCGACACATCTTTGACCGCCATGGACTTAAAGGTTGTGGCGGCGAACACGGCCCGAGCGAGTCGCTCTCCTTCTTTGCGACGGTACACCAGGTCAACGTGGATGAATTGATACGGGAGATCAATCGCGAGATGGAAAGTCCGTCCGCTCAGCCTTATGTCTATAAAGAAACCTTGCCGGACTACATCTACCGGCGCTTCTTCAAAGCTGGCGTGGTAACAGTATTGACGGTCGGTTGTTTATGGGGTGCGGTCAACTTGTTACAGATCGCGTTGGGCAAGAACTTCCTGCAATTGCGCCTGCTACCCTCGATTCATGCGCACGCGCACGCCATGATCTTCGGCTGGGTCGGGATGTTCGTTATGGGCTTCGCCTACCAGTCGTTTCCGCGTTTTAAGAACACGACCTTGTGGCGTCCGGATCTTGCGAACCTCAGTTTCTATCTTCTGGCGGGGGGAATCCTTACAGGCATGGCCGCAGAGATGCTATTGCCCAACCCAGCCTCTTTGGTGCTGGGAGCGCTCTCAGGCATCGCTCAAGTCTCTGCGGTTGTGCTCTTCATGCTGGTGTTGTTCCGTACGGTGCGGCAGTCGATCGAACCGCACAATCCGTATGAAAAGTTCATCGCCGGTTCGTTCCTGTGGTTCCTGTTGGGCACGATCTTGAATGTTGTGTTCTTCTTTGCCAAGGCTACAGCCCATGCTGAGTATGAGTTGATTATGCGTATTGCGCTGATTGACGGGCCGCTGCGGGACATCCAGTTGCTTGGTTTCGCGGCGCTCATCATCGCAGGCGTCAGCCAACGTTTCGTTCCGCAGGTGTACGGTCAGGAGCGGCCTACACGCGACCGTCAGAGCCTGATCTTCTGGTTGATCAACGGCAGTCTGATTCTAAACATAGTCAGCTATGTGTTGCTGCTCACAACGCACGAGCTTTACTTTGCCCTCGGTCTCGAAGTCGCTTATTTGCTCATGCCCGTTTGGGCCTTTCTGCTAGCGCGGCAGATTGGTGTATTCAGCAAGCCTTCGCAACCGGACCGGACCTTCAAGTTCGTTCGAGCAGCGTACATATGGCTCCTGTTTTCCTGCGTGATGATGCCATTCTTCCCACTCTATGGCGTGCTTACGCACCAGGTGTTCGCGCACACCTACATGGGCTCGCATCGGCATGCATTCACGGTGGGTTTCATCAGCCTGATGATTATGGGTGTGTCTTCGCGGGTTGTTCCGATCCTGGCCGGGATGGACGCCAGACGGATGAACTCGCTTTGGGTACCTTTCATTCTCATCAACCTTGGCTGTTCGGGGCGCGTCCTGTTGCAAGTACTGACTGATTTCGTGCCCAGCGTTGCTTTTCCGCTGGTGGGATTGACCGGTTTCATCGAGTTCACTGCGCTGCTGTGGTGGGGAGTCGAGCTGTGGCGAACCATGAACGTGGCGAAGACGGGCCGCCTTAAGATGTTGGCGGCGCCGTTCCCGCTCGGCGTGCGATAAGCCGCCCGCGCGGTTCCCCTCGTGCTTGTATGCCGGCTCGCTTCGGTACAATAGCCACCGTGGCGGAAAGCAAGATTGACCACGCTCAGACTCTTGCGAAGGTCCAGATCTTCTCTGGGCTCACGGAATCTGAACTCACTTTCCTGGCCCAGCGAGCAGTGCCTCGCCGTTTTTCTCCTGGCGAAACCGTTTTCAGCGAGGGCGAGCCGTGCGCAGGACTCTATGTCGTCGAGTCCGGACACGTCCGTATCTTCAAAAGTTCCGCCGGTGGACGTGAACAGGTTCTCAGTATCGATGGGCCAGGCAGCTCCGTCGCAGAGCTCCCGGTCTTCGATGGAGGCAACTACCCGGCCTCGGTGACCGCCGTCGACGACGCCACGCTTCTGTTTGTCAGTAAACACGACTTTCAGGCACTTTGCCTGGCTCATCCTCAGGTCGCGCTCAAGGTGCTGCGCGTGGTGGGTGCCCGGCTGCGACGGCTGGTCGGAATCATCGAGGAGCTTTCATTTACCACCGTGCGGCACCGGCTGGCGTCGTTCCTCTTGCGCCTTGCCCGAACTGAAGGCAAGCGCGCGGCTGACGGAGTGGAGGTTACTTTGCCGATTGGCAACCAGGAATTGGCGTCGCAGATTGGGACGGTTCGCGAGCTGGTTTCCCGGAATCTCTCCCGCTTTCAATCCGAAGGAATGGTAAAGATCGATGGACGCAGCGTGATCATTCACGATCTGAAGGCTTTGGAAGCTGAAATCCAGTCTGCCGAATAGCTCTGTCGACCTCCCAGACCCACATCTGACGGCTTCTTGCGGTCCCCGTGACAAAAGTCATCGGCACGCGGCCGCCCTTCCACTAACTTCAGAGCATCAAGCGCACCACAAGAAGTGGAGTTGCGCTGCCGAGGAGGATGCGATGAGCGTGACCACCGAGAAGACTGTGCGGGAATTGGCCCTGGAAAACCCCGCTGCAACCCGAGTTTTTGAGAAGCTCGGCATCGACTATTGTTGTGGCGGAAATCAGTCGTTGGAACAAGCCTGCCGCGCAGCCAATCTGGCGGTGGATCAGGTACTGGATTCGCTTGAAATGGCCGAGCAGACAACGCGGGCGGCGCAGGAGATCCATGACTGGCAAAGGGAGATGCTGGGCGATCTGGTTGCGCACATCAAGGGTACTCATCACAAGTACACGCGCGAGGAGATTGCCCGCCTCGGTCCTTTGTTCGTCAAGGTCTGCTCTGTGCATGGCCAAAATCACCCTGAACTGGTGGAGATCCGCACAACCTTTGCCGGGCTGGCACAGGAACTGACCATGCACATGATGAAAGAAGAGATGGTGCTGTTTCCTTACATCGTCAGGATGGAGGAGGCTGTGATTCAGAATGAGCCCATCCTCCCCCCGCCTTTCGGCAGCGTGAAAAACCCGGTTTCGATGATGGAGCACGAGCACGACTCCGCTGGTGCTGCATTGCGAGCCATGCGCCAGGCCAGTGGTGGTTACGCCGCTCCTCCCGATGCGTGTATCAGCTACCAGACGCTTTACAAAACCATGGCGGAATTCGAAGCGGATCTGCACCAACACATTCATCTTGAAAACAACGTCCTGTTTCCGCGAGCGATCGCGATGGAACAGGCACAGTAACCGAGAAATCGTGACTTTGGTCACAGACTGCCCCTGTCCCCTTGCATAAGGTGGACTGTTGCGTATCTGTGGACAGTAGGCGAGAACAGTGGACGAACCACGCTACAGCGTCCGAGTGGCGGACGACGGGTATTGGCGCGAACAGATCAAGTGCCAGTATGCCTGTCCGGTTCACACCGATGCTCGCGGTTATGTGCGGGCAATTGCAGCGGGGGACTACGAACAGGCGTACCTGATTGCACGTGGGCCCAATCCTTTAGCGTCTCTCTGCGGCCGTATCTGTGGTGCGCCATGCGAAGCGGCCTGCCGTAGGGGAACCATTGATCAGCCGATTTCCATCCGCGCTCTCAAGCGCTTCGTCTGCGAGAAATTCGGGAGCGATGCGCGCAGCGATGCTGGGCGTGAACTGTTTCCCTATCTAAAGAATAAGACGGAAACGCGCCAGTGTGACGACATTGAAGAACTCAGCCACCTGCTTGAGTTCCTTGCGAACGCCAACTTTCCCAAACCCACCGGAGAACGGATCGCGATCATCGGTTCTGGGCCAGCGGGGCTAGCCGCCGGACACGATCTAGCCCTGATGGGATTCCGCCCCACGATCTTTGAGATGGAACCGCAGCCTGCCGGAATGCTGTACACCGGTGTCCCCGGATATCGCCTGCCGCGGGAACTGATCCGGGCAGAGGTCGCGGTAATTCAGTCCCTCGGCGTCGAAATCCGTTGCAGCACACAGGTCGGGAAAGATGTCAGTTTTGCAGGTCTTCGGCGCGACTTTGCCGCCGTCATCATCGCCTGTGGAGCTAAGAGGTCCAGAGCGCTCCCCATTCCCAACGCCGACGCTATTGGCGTGATGGGTGGAGTCGACTTTCTGCGCGATGTGTCACTGGGCAAAGATGTTTCGCTGGGACAGCGGGTGATTGTGATCGGCGGCGGCAATGTTGCTTACGACGTCGCCCGCACAGTATTGCGCCAGGAAGAATATGACGTGTCGCGAACGGCGGCCCGTATGGCGGGTGTGCGGCAGGTGAATCTGGTCTGCCTGGAATCTCTCGAAGAAATGCCCGCCGACACGGTGGAAATCCTTGAAGGTCAGGAAGAGGGTGTTACACGCCACAACAGTTGGGGGCCGAGAGAGGTTCTGGTCGAGGAGAGGAACGGACAGAAGTTCGTACGCGGCGTGAAGTTCGCACGATGCACGCAAGTGTATGACGAGACCAAGCGCTTCGCTCCGAAGTTCGATGAGTCGGTTACAACCGAGATCGAGGGTGACACCGTTCTGCTCTCAGTCGGGCAGTCTGCGGACCTTAGTTTTATCGACGCCCAGCGAGACGGGATCGAGATGCGTTCGCCGCAGCAGATCGTCAACGATCCCGCGACTTGTGCGACCTCGGCGCCAGGCATATTTATCGCGGGCGACATTGCCTACGGGCCCCGGCTCATGATCCATGCCATTGCCAGCGGCAAGCAGGCGGCGCGTTCGGTCTATCGCTACCTACGCGGTAAGGAGATCGCGCCGGAAGAAGTCCAGTTCCACTACCCCATTGACCACTATCACCGCGAGAAACACTACGAGCGGCGTTCACGCCTGCACATTCCCACACTCGCAGCGGAAGAACGCCTGAAGAGTCCGACCGCACTCGTCGAGATTGGATACAACGAGGAAGAGGCGTGCGCCGAAGCCGGCCGCTGCCTCGATTGCGGCATCAACACCATCTTCGACGGAGAACGTTGCATTTTGTGCGGCGGCTGCGTGGATGTCTGTCCCACTGTATGTCTGAAGCTGGTGACGTTCGACCGTCTAACACTTACGCCCGAACTTGAGACCGCCACGCGCGAGTTGAACCTCGATCCTACCGATCTCTCCGCCATCATTAAGGATGAAGAACGCTGCATCCGTTGCGGATTGTGTGCGCAGCGTTGTCCAACTACCGCCATCACCATGGAACAGTTCAGTTTTGCCAAGGAGTGGAAGCCATGTCCCGTCTAGATCCACCCCGCGTTAGCCGGCGCAGCTTTTTGAGCTTGGCGTCGCTGGGAAGCTTCTTTGTCGCAATGGGCACAGCGGCTGTCGGTATGCTCCGCCTGCCGAACCCGGCGGTGCTGCCCGGCCCTGTGCGCCGCTTCAAACTCGGGCCGCCGGAGCAGTTTTCTGCTGGAAGTGAAACTCCCTTTGCCGACCAGAACCTCGTGCTCTTTCGCGACGACGAAGGCTTCTACGCGATTTCGAGCACGTGCACGCACCTGGGCTGCACTGTGGCGCGATCAAAGGATGGGTTTGCTTGCCCTTGCCACGGTTCCCGTTTTAACAGCAAGGGCAGCGTGGTGGGCGGCCCAGCGCCGCGACCACTGCCTTGGCTCGAAGTCAGCCGCGCGGCCAATGGCGATCTGATCGTCAACGCAGACAACGAAGTCCCGGAGGGCACGCGCTACCGCGTATAGGAGGCACACCGTGGCAGAGACTGCAACCAAAGAATTCCTGCACAACCTGCGCGAACTCCCCCAGACGGTGAAGGACTCCTGCTTCCGCCTGGGGAAAGAGCCCGAATCGGAGCGCGAAGAATCGCAAGCCACATTTCATAACCTTTTTCTGCACATCCACAGCGTCCGGGTCCACGTGCGCACGCTTAAACCTACGCTTACCTTCGGTCTCGGCTTGGTGGCCACGGCCAGTTTCCTGATCACCCTCATCACCGGCGTGCTGCTGATGGTCTACTACAAGCCCTCAACCGATCTCGCCTATCAATCGATCAAAGATATTCACTTCACAGTTTCCACGGGACGCTTCATCCGCAATATTCATCGGTGGTCGGCGCAGTTGATGGTGCTGGTGGTCCTGCTGCACATGGCGCGGGTCTTCTTTACCGCGAGTTACAAGAAGCCGCGCGAATTCAACTGGCTGGTCGGGCTGGGGCTGCTGGTGATCACTCTGGCGCTGAGCTTCACCGGCTACCTACTGCCTTGGGATCAACTGGCGTACTGGGCGATTACGATCGGCTCGAACATCGCCAACTCTCCGCGCGAACTGACCGACGCGATCGGTATTACGAAGTTCTTTGACCCGGGCGGCTTCCAAAAGCGGCTTCTGCTGGGCGCGAACTACGTCGGGCAGGACGCGCTGATTCGTTTCTACGTTCTGCATGTCTTCGTTCTTCCGCTCGCACTGGTTACGTTGCTCGGTGTGCACTTCTGGCGTATCCGCAAAGATGGCGGCCTCGCCAAGCCCGAGGATCCGCCCGGCGGACTGGCCGAGTGGGGCGGAGAAAGGCGCCCGGTATTCCAGCCGCTGGCCACGAAAACCTATGGCCTGATGGCGCTGGTGAAAGGCAAGCGTCCGCCGGTGAATCGCGGGCCCGAGAACACGGTGATGAGTTGGCCGCACTTGTTCTGGGCGGAACTCTCCGTCTTCATGGTGACGGTGGCGGTCACGCTGATCCTGGCTTTCTATAGCGATGCGCCGCTGAAAGAACTCGCGAACGCCGCCATTCCGGAAAATCCGGCGAAGGCGCCTTGGTACTTCCTGGGGCTTCAGGAACTGGTCTCCTATTCGGCGTTCATGGGAGGCATGTTGATTCCCATGATCGTCCTAGTCGGACTTGCGCTGATTCCGTTTCTGGATCGCCGTCCTGGAGGCGAAGGCACGTGGTTCGGCACTAGCCGTGAGCGCTCTGTGTTCTGGCAATCCTTGTTCTTTGCCTGCGCTGTGACCGTCGGCATGCTCGCGTTTACGGTCAACTACGGTTGGCTGCGAAGTTGGTTCCCCAACATTCACCAGCTCTGGATCATCGCGATTAACCCCGGTTCGCTGTTTGTCCTGATTTTTGCTGCCTGGTCGCTCTTCATTCTGAAGCGCAAAGATTCGGTGCGCCTGGCAGCAGTCTCGCTGTTCACCTGTTTTCTGGTCGGGTTCACTCTGCTGACCTACTTCGCGACGGTCCATCGCGGGCCCAACTGGCACTTTTACTGGTGGCCCTCACAGTGGCCGGTGCACTAGAGAGGAGAATGCGATGAGCGACCCATCACGGATGTATCGCTGGCTCCTGCTGGTGGCGAGCGTCGTCACCATTGTCTATCTGGTGGGCGCAGCGGTACGCGAAAACTATCTGGCGCAGTGGCGGACCGTGCAACAGGAATACCGCAACATTCTTCGCGAAAAAGCCACTGATGATCGCGGCCGCGAACTGCTCGCCAAGTTCCGCGTGGAAATGAAGCAGGCCAGCATACCGGCGCTGGGCACGGTGGATCGCTGCGTCACCTGCCATAACGGTGTTGACGATCCGCGCATGACGGATGTCCCGCAGCCGCATCGTACCCATCCCGGTCACATCCTCGACAAGCATCCCGTGGATCGCTTCGGCTGCACAGTGTGCCATCACGGCCAGGGCGCGGCCATGACCTTCAACGAGGCCAAGGCCGAAGACGTGTTCTGGGATTATCCGCTGCTGCCACCGGAGATGACTGAGGCCACTTGCGTCACCTGTCACGACGCGGAGAAACTGCCGCCCGATCAGATCCCCCTGCTCGTCACTGGCATGAGGCTCTATCGAGAAAAGAGTTGCGGCTCCTGCCACAAACTGGGTGGACGGGGCGGCGCGCTCGGTCCAGCGCTCGACAACGAAGGCGCGAAGACCAAGCATCAGCTCATCATGACGAACCTGAAGCCGCCCCACACTACGTGGAGTTGGCAGAATGCGCACTTTCGCGATCCCGGTGGAGTGGTTCCCGACAGCCTGATGCGCAATCCAACCGTCACACGGACGGAAGCGCTGGCGTTGACCGCGTACATGCTCTCGCAGTGGAAGCGCGATGTACCGGAAAGCTATCTCGCGCCCGACAAGATCGAGCAGAAATACCGCGGACTCCATCCCACACCGCTGACCGGCGAGCAGGTTTACCGGCAGTACTGCACGGCCTGCCACGGCAACGGCACTTATACTCGCTGGGACAAGAAATTCAACCGCTTTATTCCGGCGATTCGCGGCGTTTCGCTGATCTCAACCGCAACTAGCGAATACTTCCAAAGCAATATCGAGCAAGGACGTCCCGGCACGCAGATGCCCGCCTGGGGTCTGCATGCGGGTGGACTGCTTCCCGAAGAAATCAAGGGAGTGATCGATTATCTCCGCGCGGGCGCTCCGGAAACTCCCACGATGACGGCGCTGACGCTACACGGGGACGCCAGCAACGGTCTTTCTCTTTTCCTGAGAAACTGCGCAGGTTGCCACGGCATGAATGGCCGCGGAGGAATGGCGCCCGAAGTGGGCAATCCGGTATTCCAACAAGCTGCCACCGACGAATTCATCATTCGCACCATCCGCAACGGCCGCATCGGAACCGCGATGCCTGCCTTCCAGCGTAACGAGGCCCCGGCGTTCAGCGATCAGAACATCGCCGACGTGCTTGCTTATTTGCGGACGCTAGGAGAAGCAAAAGGTCAGAAAGCGATGGCTCAGAACGCGATTTCAGGAACTCCTCCGGGAGGCAAGCCATGAGCGACAAGAACAAACCGCAGAAACCCTTCTCGCGGCGCAGCTTTATCCAAACTGCCGCCATGACGGCGGCGACCCTCGCCCTGCCCGGTTGCTCGCGCAAAGAGAAGCCTGTCTTGACTACGCTGACGGGGGACTTTGATCCACTGCGCAGCTATCCCTATCGCGGATGGGAGGACTTCTATCGCAAGATCTGGACGTGGGACAAAGTCGTCCGCTCCACGCATTCCGCTAACTGCACCGGTTCTTGCTCGTGGAAGGTGTATGTACGCAATGGCGTTATGGTCCGGGAAGAGCAGGCAGCTGATTATCCGCGTATCAATGCCGACCTGCCCGACTACAACCCCCGCGGCTGCCAGAAGGGCGGCTGCTTCACCGAGTATGTGTACAGCCCGCAGCGCTTGCGCTATCCGCTCATTCGCACCGGAGAACGCGGTGAAGGCAAGTGGCGCCGCGCCACCTGGGACGAAGCGCTCACGATGGTTGCCGGAAAACTGCTCGACAATATCTACACTTACGGCCCGGATACGAATTCGTTCTTCAGCGTCATCCCAGCCATGAGCCCGGTGAGTTTCTGCGCGGGTTCGCGCCTGGCTCACTACATCGGTGGCGTTTTCCTTTCTTTTTATGACTGGTATTGCGACCTACCCCCCGGCGAGCCTTTGACTTGGGGTGTTCAGACGGAGTCGTGCGAATGCGCCGACTGGTTCAATTCAAAATACATCGTGCTGTGGGGATCGAATATCTCGCAGACCCGCATCCCGGATGCTCACTTTGCCTATGAAGCTCGCTACAACGGCGCCAAGATCGTGTGCATTTCTCCGGATTACAACTCCAGCGCGATCCACGCCGATTTGTACTTCCGCATCAACCCCGGCACAGACGGCATTCTCGCGCTGGCTGTAGCCAAGCTGCTCATCGATCAGAATCTGATTGACGTGCCCTATGTAAAAGAACAAACCGACATGACTCTGCTCGTGCTCTCGGGCACGAACCGGTTTCTGCGTGAGTCCGATTTGAAGAAAGGCGGCAAGGAGGACATTTTCTATTTCTGGGATACGAAACAGCAAAAGGCAGTGCCCACTCCCGGTTCCATGGGGTCGGATCAGAAGACCATCCAACTGAATGGCGCTGACCCCGCTCTGACTGGCATGTTCCAAGTGCAACTCGCCGATGGCAAGACCGCTGGAGTCACCACGGTTTTCGAACTCCTGAAAAAAGAAATCGCCGGATACACGGTGGATAAGGTTGCCGCGCGTACCGGCCTGCCCGCGAACGAAATCGAACTCTTCGCCAAAGAACTGGGCACCCGGAAGCCAGCGATGATCATCCACGGCGCGGGCACGAACCACTGGTTTCACAACGACCTTACCAACCGCTCGTTCATCCTGTTGGTCGCCTTGACTGGAAACACTGGCAAAAACGGCGGCGGATTCAATCACTACGTGGGGCAGGAACGCCTTTGGCCCGAGCAAGGCTTTTTCAAACTGGCCTTCCCCGAAACCCGCAAAAAGCAGCGTTTTCAAAACACCACGCTCTGGAGCTACGTCCACTCTACGAATAAAGACCCGCATCTCTACAACGGGAAACCCATCGAGTGGTACATCCAGGAGTCGGTGAAGAACGGATGGATGCCGCTCTGGCCGAAGGACGGCAAAAAGCCCCGCGCGTTCATCGTGTGGCGCGCTAATTACCTGAACCAGGCCAAGGGCAACGAGATTCTGGAATCGTCACTCTGGAAAGATCTCGACCTGATCGTGGATATCAACTACCGCATGGACACCACAGCGCTCTACTCCGACGTAGTGTTGCCCGCGGCTAGCTACTACGAAAAGGTGGACATCAACTCCACCGACTGTCACAGCTACATTCACCCATTCGGTAAAGCGTGTGAACCGCTATTCGAAAGCAAGACCGACTGGGATATCTTCCGCGCGTTGGCCGAAAAGATGGCGGAAGTTGCCACCAAGAAAGGCTTGAAGCCTTTTCACGACGAGGCCTTTGACTGGAACCGCGACTTCACGCAACTCGCACATGACTGGACTGGTAAGGGCACGATCCAATCCGACGAGCAGGCCGTGGACTTCATCCTCGGAAACGCAGAAGAAACCAAGGGCATGACATACCAGCAGTTGCAGGAGAAGCCGAAGCGCTTCGTCGCTACCGATCCCGAATCGTGGAACAGCGACATTGAAGACGGCATTGCGTATACGCCCTTCAAGCACCAGCTCGAAAAAAAACGGCCGTGGCGCACGCTCACCGGCCGCCAGCAGTTCTATATCGACCATCCCTGGTACATAGAACTCGGTGAGCAACTGCCGACGTTCAAAGAACCGGTCGCCGAAAAATATCCGCTCTACTGGAACACGCCTCACGGGCGCTGGTCTATCCACTCCACTTGGCGTGACCACCGCGCGATGCTGCGCCTGCAGCGTGGCGGGCCGATCGTCTACATGCACCCCGACGACGCCCGCAGGCGCGGCCTGCAGGACAACGACTGGGTTCGCATCCACAACGAGGTCGGCCACTGCGTTTGCCGCTTGCAGATATTGCCCGGCGAGAAACCCGGTCGCGTCACCATGTATCACGGCTGGGAGAAATATCTCGGGTTTAAGGAGGGCGGATGGCAGTCGCTCACCTACATCAAGATCAAGCCGACGCAACTCATCGGCAAATACGGACACGTCAATTTTCGCCTGAACTACTGGGGCCCCACCGGTAATAACCGCGACATCAAGGTGGACGTTGAGAAGGCGAAGGTCTGAGGAGAAGCAGCCATGTCAAGACACCAATACGCGATGGTGATGGACCTGAACAAGTGCTTGGGCTGCCAGACCTGCACGATCGCCTGCAAGAAGCTATGGACCGATCGCGATGGCACCGGCTACATGTACTGGAACAATGTCGAGACCCGTCCCGGCCTTGGCTATCCGCGCCAGTGGGATCGTATCGGTGGCGGCTGGAAGGACGGATCGCTGCAGCCCAGCCCCTTGCCTACGATGGACGACTACGGTCATGCCTGGGAATACAACTACGAGCAGCGTCTCTACGAAGGCAAGAAGCAACCCGTCATGCCCTCGCCCGAGCCTAAGTCCGGCTGTAATTGGGACGAAGACGTAGGCGGCATGAATGAGGACGAGAATTACTTCTTCTACTTGCCGCGCATCTGCAACCACTGCACCCATCCCGCGTGCTTGGAAGCCTGTCCGCGCAAGGCCATCTACAAGCGCGAAGAGGATGGCATCGTGGTTATCGACCAGGATCGATGCCAGGGTTACCGCTACTGCATCAAAGCGTGTCCGTACAAGAAGATCTACTTCAACGAAGTGACTGGAAAATCCGAGAAGTGCATCTTCTGTTATCCGCGTCTGGAAAAGGGTCAGGTCAACGCCTGCGCCGCGCAATGTCCCGGTCGATTACGCTTCGTCGGCCTGCTCGACGATCCCGAATCACCGGTGCACAAGCTGGTCCTGGTGCACAAGATCGCTTTACCGCTTTTCCCCGAGAAGGGTACGCAACCCAACGTGTTCTACGTGCCGCCGTTCAATCCACCGAAACGAGAGAACTACGGCAGGAGCATTCAGGAGGATCCACGAGTTCCACTCGACTATCTGATCTACTTGTTCGGACCGGACGTAAAAGATGTGATCACGCGTCTGGAGGCAGAACTTAAGAAAACGCAGGAAGGCGGGCGCAGCGAAGCACTGCAACTGCTCATCGGCCGCGACGCCGAGACCCGTTTCCACGTCCGGCCTCAGTTGGTGCAAATCCAGTTGTAGGAGAACGTTATGCGAACTCGCCAACTTCTGATCATTGCTTCGCCGTGTTGCTCCTTTCCTCGATGAATTGGGCGCAAGCCGGGGCGAAGCCAGTCGCGGGACAGTCTCTGTCCGTGGCGGCGTCGTCAGCGAGCGCCGACAATCTGCTCAATGGCGAACCAGCTGCGTGGAATCAGATTGCGGCGAAGCGCGTTGCTCTGAACCGCACGCCTCCACTCTATGACACCGACGAGCCCGCCACCATGGAAATCCCGAGCGTTGACGTCCGCACCGCTCGTGCCGGGGGAAAGCTGCTGGTGCAGCTGAGCTGGCGCGATCCGACGCATGACGCGATAACGCAGGCGGAAGTCCCCAACACGCCGCCCGAGACCCGCTTCCGGAAAGTTCAGACGGAAGCTGACGACCGATTCTTCGATGCTGCCGCCGTTATGTTTCCTGCAAAGCCAGGCTCCGATGCGATCGCCCCTTCGCTGCAGATGGGAGATGCTGAGCATCCAGTGGAGATCTACTACTGGAACGCCACGCGCGGCGCGATGCTGATGCAAGCCCAGGGACGCGGCACCACGCGTCGCACCGGTCAGAGTTTTCCGGTGAATAGTACCTATCAAAATGGCCAGTGGAACGTGATCTTCGAGTTGCCCGATCTGCCCTCGGGCACGACTGTGGCCTTCGCCGTGTGGAACGGGAGCCAAAAGGACCGCGACGGCCGCAAGTATTTCTCGGTCTGGCAAGTGCTGGAGTAGAGACGGAAGTTCAAGAACAGGAGTCGCGATGCTAACAATCGTTCCAGATGAGAAAGCGCTTACCTCGATCGACTGGCAGCAGAACGATCTCTACCGATTCTTCGCTTTCGTCTTTGCGCCGCCAACGCGCGAGTGCTTCGACCTTTTGTCGCAACCTGGCCTGCCGCAGGCACTGCGAAATCTATGGAAGCAGTTGAAGTGCGAAGGAGAATATTCGGCATTCGAATGGTTCGCCAGTTACGAGCAGTACGAATCCGCCTATATCGCACTCTTTGATGTTGGCATACCCGAACCGCCCGTGCCTCTATTCGAGTCAGCCCATGACAAGACTCATCCTGCGCAGGAGATTGCGCTGGAGAATACCTACTTCTACGAGGTTCTCGGGCTCAAGTCGGATCCTGTCCGCGCCGTTCCCGACTACCTTGTCACCCAGTTGGAATTCCTCGCCGCCCTGCGCTATACCTGCGAACATACATCCGAAGAGAGCACTGCTGTTTCGCTCGCGCGAGCCGAGACTGAATTTCTGGAACGCCACTTATTGAGCTGGCTCCCTGCCGCTAAGGCTAAGCTGGACCGGACCAATGCGCCCGGCTTTCCGATGATGATGACGTTGCTGGTGCAGTTTCTCAGCCACATGCACGAGGGTAGCTGAGGATATGATTGCTGCAAGAATGTTGACGTTCGGAGGTCTCCATGCGCTTTGTAGCTGTTCTCGGTTTTCTCTTCTTCCTACTGATTACAGTTGCTCGTGCCCAGGTATCCGCAGACGGTCAGGCATGCCTGGATTGTCACAGTAGTAGCACGCCAGGCATTGTGGAGCAATGGCGAGAAAGCGCTCACGCCAAAAGGAATGTGGACTGCTACTCATGCCATCGTGCCAATGAGAAAGATCCGGCAACCTTTGAACACTACGGCCATCGTATCGCCGTGATTGTCACACCCAACTACTGCGCTCGCTGTCACGGCAAAGAAGCAGAACAGTTCGAAAAAAGTCGTCATTCTCAGGCAGCACAATTTATCGGGTCTCTGGACAACATGTTGGGAGAGGTAGTGGAGGGCGGCCCAGCTGCGGCAAACGGATGCCGGCAGTGTCACGGCAGCGAAATCAAGTATGTGAAGGACGGCAAGTTTGATGCGGATACCTGGCCGAACAGTGGGATTGGGCGCGTGAATCCTGACGGCAGCCGAGGCTCCTGCGCTGCCTGTCACGGGCGGCACTCCTTCAGTTCAGCACTTGCTCGCCAGCCCGAGAACTGTGGTAAGTGTCACCTGGGTCCAGATCATCCGCAAATGGAGATCTACACTGAATCGAAACATGGTATTCAGTTTCGTGCCAACATCGCCAAGATGAACCTGGATGCAAAGTCCTGGGTAGTGGGGAAAGATTATTCCGCGGCACCGACCTGCGCTACCTGTCACATGAGCGCGACCAGTAATCAGCCAGTGACACACGATGTGGGCGACCGTATCAGCTTCACACTTCGGCCAGTCGTCAGCTTCAAGCTGGAAAACTGGGAGAAGCGTCGCGCCGCAATGCAGGATGTCTGCTCGAACTGCCACGCTACCGGCTGGGTAGAGAACTTCTACAAGCAATACGAGAATACAGTCGATCTCTACAACGAGAAGTTTGCCAAGCCAGCCAAAGCGATCATGGATAAGCTCTATGCCGCCAATAAGCTGACGAAGACACCGTTCGATGAAAAGATCGAATGGACCTACTATGAGCTCTGGCATCATCAGGGGCGGCGGGCTCGGATGGGCACGGCAATGATGGGCCCGGATTACACCCAGTGGCACGGCTTCTACGAAGTCGCGAAGACGTTCTATACGGAATTCATTCCCGAAGCTGAGGCGCTTCTGCCTGGTGTGACCGCCGACGTTATGAACAACCCTTACCACCAGTGGACAAAAGGCTTGAGCAAAGAACAGCTTCAACAACAACTTGACTTCTACAAGAAGAAGTACAACCAGTGAGGTGCTCCAGGTACATTAACCTGAGGCTTTGCTACGACCTCTTTCCGGCGTGCGGTTGAGCAAGCGCATAGGAGCAGTTTCTGGAGGCAGGGAAATGAAGCACGCAACGAAGGTCATCGTTTACGAAAAACCGACGTGAAGCAAGTGCCGCGAGGTCAAGCGTAAGCGTCTGACCAACACACCTGTCATGTAGGGCGCTACGTGCCCGTGAAATCTCATGAAAATCGCTCCGAGTTTAAGCAATGATTCTCAATGGTTGGGAGTGGCGAGATTGATCGAACAGTGGAGAAGCTGAGGCCGAACACCTGTCTGATCCGGAGCGTGCGTGATAGAGCGAATAAATGGGCGTTGTCTCTTCCCCTGGGGGAGCGACGATAGCCCGAGACCCTGCTTAATGTACCTTCGGCACGCTCTCCGCTCCCGCCAGGAGGAAACCTATGCCGTATAGGATAGCGGGAATCGATGTACATAAAAAGAAGCTGGCCGTGGTTGTGGCTGACGTCGAAGTTGAAGACGAATACCAATTCGAGCGACGCTGGTACGGAAGCAACCCGGAGCAGTTGCAACTGTTGGCGGAATGGCTTATCCAGCAGCAGGTGGAGGAAGTGGTAATGGAATCCACTGCGCAATACTGGAAACCGGTTTGGGGAGCGCTCGAGCAGTATTGGAAGCCAAGCTGTGAGAAGCGGGAAGGTGCGGGCCGGATGTCTGGCACACTCCATCTGGCGCAAGCCTTGTCCAATCGTGGGCGGCGGGGGCGCAAGAAAGACTTTCGCGATGCCGAACGTTTGCTGAAGCGGCTGGTGTCTCAGGAGCTTACCTTGAGCTTCGTGCCCCATGCCGAACAGCGTCTCTGGCGGACCGTGACGCGCACAAAATACCAGCTCCGGCGTAACAAAGTGCGGCTGCACAATCAACTGGAAGCGCTGCTGGAAGAAGCGCATATCAAGTTATCCAGCCTGGTTTCAGATCTGCTCGGCGCCAGTGCACGGCGGATGCTGCAGGCCTTGGCGGAGGGAGAAACGGATCCGGCGGCGTTGGCCGCCTTGGCCGACCAACGCCTGCGCGCCACGTCGACGCAGCTAGGCGATGCCTTGGGTGCGTGCACGGAGCTCAATCCCGTCTACCGCCGGCTGGTGAAGATGGTGCTCGAGGAGTTGCAATGGATCGAGCAGCAAATCGGCCAACTGGACCAGGAGATGGCAAGCCTGCTCCGCCAGCACCAGGATGCAGTCCAGCGGCTCGCTGAAGTCCCCGGTCTCGGGGTGGATTCGGCGCAACAGATCATTGCCGAAGTGGGTGCCAAGGCAGGGACCTTCGCTTCCGCCAAGAATCTCTCTTCGTGGGTCGGGGCATGCCCGGGAGAGGAAGAGACCGCGGAAGTAAATTACAGCGCGCGCTCACCGAAGGGGAACCGGCACATGCGTCGCCTTCTCAATCAGGCTGCCAATGCTGCCGTCAAAGTTAAAGGAAGCATCTTCGAGATCGTCTACCGTCGTCTCGTTCCGCGCCTCGGCCACAACAAAACCATCGGCGCAATTGCGCATCGCATCTGTCAGCTGATCTGGATAATCCTGAATAAAGGCGTTCGCTATGAGGAACGGGGCCCGGCGGTTTCGGAAAACTCCAGACGAGCCCGCACTTCCCGGATGATCCGGACACTCCGCAAGCTTGGCTACCGAGTCGAACTTCAAGCGGATCCGGCATGAGCAGCGCGATTTTCGACCCTGTTCGACAGGCGGGGTCTGTGTTGAAGTGTCCGGATGACCGTAAAACCAGAGTTGTCAGCGCCCAAGCGACGTACACGAGCGGAAGTTCAGGAGTTGGTGGCTGAGTTTGTGAACAGCGGTATGCGGCGGAGCGAGTTTTGCCAGAGTCGAGGTTTAAGCTTCAGCACTCTGGATCGCCATCTGAAAAAGCAGCATTGGAAGAGAAGGCGTAGACCAGCTTCTTCGGCCGGCCGGTTGGTGAAGGTGGAGTTGGCCGCCAGGAAATCGCCGAAACAGCACGAACCGGCTCGTGGGCTGGCCGTGGTGCTGTCGGGCGGTCGCCGGATCGAAGTGCAACGTGATTTTGACACGACCACGTTCGAGCGCCTGGTGAGTTTGCTGGAGCGGGCCTAAGCCGTGTTTGGACTGGGTCCAGCCACACGGATCTATCTGGCTGCCGGAGTCACCGACATGCGCAAGGGGTTCGAAGGGCTGTACGGGCTGGTTCGGGATCGGTTGTCGTGTGAGCCTCTGAGCGGGCACCTGTTCTTGTTCTGCAACGCCCAGCGCAATCGGCTGAAGGTCCTCGTCTGGGACGGAAGCGGTCTCTGGGTCTGTGCCAAGAGGCTTGGAGAAAGGGCGTTTCACCTGGCCGGAATCCGGCGATGCGCAGGGTAAGGTCATTCTGAGTCACGAGGAGCTTTCGCTGTTGTTGGGTGGGATCGATCTGACCAAAACCAAGCACAAGCGGTGGTACCGGAAGGCTTCCCCCGAGGGACACGCTGCCGCATAAGTTGCTTGGTGGTTTGATCGTTTCGAGCGACTCTGGTAAATCATTAACCCATTGTGAGTGTAGCTCCCATTCGTTCAGCACCAGCCGATCTGGAACTCATCGCACAACTGAAGAGCAAGCTACAGTACGCGGAGCTGCGGATTCGTGTGCTGGAAGAGCGACTGCGGCTGATGCGGATCGAGAAGTATGGTGCGGGCGGAGAAAAACTAAAACTTTCGCAGGCGCAAATGCAATTGTTCGAGCTTGAGCCTGTCGTCAGTGAAATGATCGAGCAGGCGGAGAGTAAACCCGAGCCGCTGCATCGCTCGACCAAGAAATCGGGCAAGCATCCGGGTCGCCAGGAGTTGCCGGCGAATCTTCCTCGCGTGGAGCGGGTTTTGGCTTGCACACCGGATCAGCGCGTGTGCAAACGCTGTGGCAAAGAAACAGTGGTGATCGGCTACGAGGAGAGTTCCCAGTTGGATGTGGAGCCAGCGAAGTACTTCGTACTGGTCACGAAACGAGAGAAGCGGGCTTGCCGGTCTTGTGAGGATCTCGGCGTCGTTGCAGCGCCCCTGCCGCCACGGATCATCCAGAAGTGCCTCGCGAGTGATCGGATCATCATCGACACGGTCGTCGGCAAGTATTGCAATCACACACCGCTGCATCGGCAGAGCATGATTCTGGAAAGGGACCTCGGCTTGGAAGTCAGCCGAGCGACGCTGGACGGCTGGGTCCTCAAAGTCGGCGAGTTGCTGATCCCGATGGTTGCGGCAATGAGGCGAGAATTGATCAGCGGAAGCTACATTCAGGCGGATGAAACCCCAGTCGACGTGCAGACGCGTGAGGGCCGAGGTAAGAACCACCAAGCGTACCTCTGGCAATACAGTCGCCCTGAAGGAACCGTGGTGTTCGACTTCCGCTTGGGTCGTGGACGGGATGGACCGAGGCGGTTCCTGGGACACTTCGAAGGCATTCTGCAAACAGATGGATACGCCGCCTACGATCAAATCGGCGGGCCAGGAATGGTGCATGCAGCGTGTTGGGCGCATTATCCCGAGTCCGGTGTTATCCAGAGCGAATCGATTGGAGCTGCGCAGAGATGGGTGAATCGTTCGCGAGCATCGTGATAATTCCTGCGCAATTTCCTCAATGAATCCCTGATTTCCTCAAACACTTCCTCAAGCAATACACGTCCAAGAGCTCGTGAATGAACAGGTGCGAGCGATTGATCGACGCGAGGGTGCGGTAGTTGATCTGTGGCAAAAGGGCGGCCTTTGTCGTGGAACGATCATTAATTATCTGTACTGGGTCCGGCGATTCAGAAATTACTGCGAGAAACAAAGGCTGGTCGAGACAGAACAGCTAACCGCGTCTGGACTGGGGAGGTTCCTCCGTGCTTATGTTGGCCCTAGGCTGAAGAGGCCGACAAGTGCTCCAAACAGCCGCAATCTCGCTAACAATGCCCTCCACGCATGGGCCTGCGCGTTGCATACTCTCGGCACGCCGCTGCCCCCGTGGCGTGACAAACAAAAAACGTCGCTCCCGCCCGTACTCAACGAATATCGTCAGTATCGGCGAGTTCACACTGGCGTCTCGGAAGGAACACTGATACGCGATCTCGAGACGGCAAGAAGCTTTCTAAGGCACCTGCAGCGGAGAACAAAGTCCGTTGAACAGATGACGTTACTCGATGTCGATGCGTTTGTGCGGACCCTCTCTACCCGGATGGCAAAGCGAACCGTTGCTGATACCTGCAGTTCCCTACGGGCATTTCTCCGATTCCTGCGGATTACAGGAAAGTTGTCGGCTGACCTTGCCGGTGGGGTGATTGCACCGCGATATCGCATAGATGAACGGCCTCCCCGGATCTTACATTGGAAGGATGTGCAGAAGATTTTGCACGTGATCTCTCAATCACGAGCTCCAGGCAAACGCGACTTCGCGATTCTGTTGTTGCTGGCCACCTACGGTTTAGGAGCAGCTGAAGTTCTTGCACTGCGATTGCAGGACGTGGATTGGCGAGCTGGCATACTGAAAGCGTGCCGGCCAAAGACGAATGTGCGCATCGAGCTTCCCCTGCTGCCCGCAGTCGCGAAAGCGTTGATTGCCTACCTAAAGCAAGAACGGCCACCTGCCCCATCAATACCGCACATCTTTCTGCGAAAAAATATGCCCTACGAGCGGATGACCGGGGCTGCTATTCGCTATCGTATCCGGCGCTACGCGCGGCTGGCCGGTATTCCGGCCAAGGCAATCGGCGCGCATGCTTTTCGGCACAGCCACGCGGCCCGACAGGTTGATGCGGGGGCCAACATCAAAGTGGTAAGCGACATCCTCGGCCACCGAAGTCCCTCGTCGACATCGATTTATGTTCGGGTAGCTTTCACGCGTCTGCGAACTGTTGGTCTTCCGGTGCCACGATGAATATCTTCTGTGGTCCCATTGCAGCCGAATTACGTGGTTTTCTCCAGTTCAAGCGTGACCTCGGCTATGGATACAGGCGCGCGGAGTTCACCCTCCGAGAGTTCGATCGATTTCTCATCAAGTACCTAGCCAAGAATCGCCATTGGCAACTGGATCAAGCCGCGATCAGTTGGCTGTCGAGCAAGCCAGGCCGTAAAGCAGTCAGTGTTTCTGACGATGCAGGGGTCCTGAGACAGTTCTTCCGTTATCTGCGGAGATCTTCCGCGTTTGACACCGTTGTTGAACCGATCTGGCCTCATCTGCCTACGGAGTCACAGTTCATCCCCTATTTTCTTTCTAAACAGGACATTCTCAATCTGCTGGCGCTTTGCGCTGATCTCAAGCGTCCTCACTTCCGAGCTGTGCTTTACAGGACGCTGATTCTGGTCCTCTACTGTACTGGCATTCGTTTTGGAGAAGCGCTCCGGCTGCGCATACGGGATGTGGATGCCCGATCTGCCGTGCTCTTTATCGACACATTCAAGGGACGGACACGGTGGGTGCCTTTTCATCGATCGCTTTCCCGAGAACTGGACCGATATCTTGTCAGCCGCGCTCAGTACGCGAACTCAGACCCGGACGCGCGCTTTTTCGTTGGCGCCAATCAACAGCGGCTTCCGGTTAAGACAGCGGGTGAGACCCTCGGTCGTCTGTTCAAGCTGGCCGGTTTGAAGCCGGAAAGAGGCCGGGCTGGCCCACGACCTTACGACCTGCGTCATGCCTTCGCGGTTCACCGGCTGAGTCAGTGGTACAGCCAAGGCGTGGACTTGCACGCCCGTTTGCCTTGGCTG